>JAHBUP010000001.1:2400000-3600000 GCA_019638015.1 Melioribacteraceae bacterium
GTAACTGCCGGATCATTTGGATAAATCTCACACACCATTCCATTTCCCTCAAAATTATTTTCCTTCATCCAATTCATGGCATGTCCATAAGTTTTCTCAAGTTCCGAATAGGGACCCACATGTGAAAAACATACAACCTTTCCAAGGGGAATAGCGCTGTTTTTTATTGTTCCTTTTTCTTTAATTGAAGAAGAAACCGGGAAACCCATTTCCACATCCAGGTCGTTAATATCCATATTGTAGTAAATCGCGAATGGAGCGCCACTGCAAACAGCTCCGATCTGCTGCAAGTGTTTTGCTATAGATTCATATGACTCTTTAATTACTTCTGGTAATTTACTAACTGAAGTTCTTGTTCTGATTGAAGCAGCGGGCTGAGCTTTTTGTGTTGTAACTTCATATTTGAATGACATTTTTACCCCCTAATCCTTTGTCCACGCCGGCATGGCGTTCATATAATTTTCGGCGCGTTTCATGAAATCGGGGTTTCCCTCTTTTGGAGCGAATGATTTCAGCCATTCGGCAACGCCACTTTGAATTTCCTCTTTCGTTTTAAGACTCCCCTTTTCATCAACGCAATACTGACAATAATTAGGCGCGGCTTCTTTTGCGAAATCACCGTTTAAAATAATTCCACACGAATGACAAAATTTCATTTCCATTTTACACCTCATAAGTTTGTTAATTGACACTACAAACTTATTTTACGGGTGTGACAGCACTATGTCATGTTTGTAATGGTGTAAAATTTTTTCCGCTTTTTCTTTAATCGCGTCGCGTATATGAGACGGTTCCAGCACCTCAACATGTTCTCCCGATCCTAAAATTATCGAGTGAAGCCAGTTATCGTCGGGTAAAGCAATTTTCACAATCATGCTTCCATCATTTTCATATTCAATTTGCGCGTCATCAAAATATTCCTCTACCTGTGCCTGCAGTTCTTTTGAATAACGAAGCACAAGATTTACAAATTTACTTTTGTCAATATTTACCTTCATAAAGTCTTGATATGATTTTTCCTTCCTCTTAAATGTTTCGTTAGTAATTAAGAGATTGCTCATTCTAACTATCTTAAATATCCGGTAATCATTTTTATATAAACAATAACCGAAGAGATACCAGGCGTATCCTTTGTAAACTAAAGTCATCGGTTCAAGAGAACGGAAGCATCTTTCATTTTTTGAATTACAGTAATCAAATTTGATTAATCTTTTTTCCGAAATAGCCTGCTGAATTTCTTTAATATATTCTTTGGATCTTTGTTTAAATCCCCAGGGCATAATATCGATACATAGTTCATCAAATCTTTGCTTAAGCTGTTCCATTTTATCGTTTGGAACAATACTCAAAATTTTTTCCGTAACTGTTTCTAAATCATTATCTCCTAAAGTAGCGCTCACACCTTTAAGCGCGGTTAGAATTGAAGTCATATCCTGCAAGGTAAGGACTTGCCTATCAAGCCGGTAATTTTCCATAATGCCAAATCCGCCATTATTACCGGCATAGGCAACAATCGGAATACCCGCCATATTTATCGCTTCTATATCGCGGTAAATTGTGCGGACGGAAACTTCAAACCGTTCCGATAAACTTTTGGCGCTGATTCTATCTCGGTTTAATAGAACTACAACTATCCCCAGCATTCGGTCAATTCTCATGAATTATATCCAATTAGTTAACAGATGAAGTGAATAATGAGTCTCATACTTTTTTGTATGAGACTCATAAAAAAGGTAGTTTATTTAATTTTGGAATAAGATTTCGCGAATTCTATCGACTAACAAAATTACTTTTTCGATTCTAAACTTTTATCAATCATAGCATTCAAATCTTGCAGATGATACAAAGTTACCTTATCGGTCGTTTTTGGTAATGATGAATTTATCTTTTTCTTAAGTTCAACTAATTTACCACGGGCAATTGGCCGTAAATCTGTAATGCCTACATTTGGAACCGGAGGTGCAAAAGGATTTACCGGTGCCGCAACTACCGGTTTTTCGGGGTTCAATTTTAGATTTAGCTCCTCAACCATATTTCTTTGAAGTTTTCTTCTATAAGGATCAATAACAAAATTTCTTTGATTTAATTCAGAGAAAATTCCATCGACTAAATCTGTAACCATTTCATTAACCTGATAAACCTTTTCTCCTTTTGCGGCTTTTGTTTCAGTATCAATCATTCTTTGAACGCGCACATCATTCAATAAACTTTTCATCAAGTTTATGCTTGTATTATTTATCTGATCAACATTGCCGGATGGTTCGATCAAATCGAGCAATTCTCTTTTTATTAAAACGGGATTAAAATTAAATCCTTCTTCGTGCAAAAGTTTCATTGCCGATTTTTGTCTTTCATAACTCACCGGAGTGAATACTGGTCCCGTTTGCCCCACCTTTTTTTCTTTTTTCTCAACACCACCAATTATCATTGCTATGTGTCCAAGTTCCCTAGCCCGCTGTTCGAGAACTCTATCATAGCAGAGATCGAGCAAGCTGTAATCATTTCCTTCTTTATTAGCGGCGGCTGGAATTATAAAATCCATAATTCTATAAATATTTTTTAGACCCAATTTAGTAGCTTCAATTCCATCGCTTCCCATGTCTTCTGTTTGGGCTGATGGATCATAATTAGAAAAATTACTAAACTCTAAAAATGGATTAGTATCCTGTCTTCTGGCAATTTCATTTAAGAAAGGTTTTTCATCTTCAGAAGATTTCACACCTGGAAATTGTTTGTAGCCCCATTCAACGGCAAAATCGTCGTAGACACTAATTTTAGGATAAAGGCGCACATCATCTCCCGGCTGAGCGACATAATTAAAGCGGCCATAATCCATAATTGAAGCTTCATTTCCATATTTCTCGGTAAAGGTTTTACTTCTTAAACTATCAACAGGGAATACCGAACTAGCTCTTCCATTATGAGGAAATCCAAGTGAGTGCCCCACTTCATGAGCAACCACATAGCGTAAAAGTTCTCCCATTAAATCATCGGGCAGAGGGAGTTTTTGAGCGCGTGGATCTAGCGGTGCCACTTGAGAAAAATACCATGTAGTTATAAGATTCATCACGTTATGATAAATTTTTATATCTGCTTCTAAAATTTCCCCTGTTCTAGGATCGTGTACATGGGGGCCGAAAGCATTTTCGATTGTACTAGCAAGCCAGCTAACAGATGAAATAGTAGCATCTTCAGTGTTCCAGTTAGGGTCTTCACTTTCCGATGGAGCATATTTAGCGATAATCGCGTTTTTAAATCCTGCTTTTTCAAATGCAGGTTGCCAATCTTCAATTCCCTGCTTCACATAAGATTTGAATTTTTCGGGCACGCTTCTATCAACATAAAATAAAATTGGTTTTACAACTTCCGAGACTTCAGATGCGGGATCTTTCTTCTCTAAACGCCACTTTGTTATATACCTTTTAATCTCGGCTTTGTGTACTTCCGATCCATAATCTTCAAAGGAAACTGTAAAAAATCCAACTCGTGAATCAAATTCTCTTGCAATCATTGGCGTTTCGGGCAAGTGTACCATGCTGTAATGCATCATAATTGAAATTGTATTTAGAGTTGCATCACCCGGTGTTTCATCAACTTCAAAAGTTAATACCGCATCGGTTTCAATGTTTTCGGAATAAGCTGTTATCTTATCTATAAATGATCTTTTAGGATCTAGTCTTTTTGCTTTAAAATTTTTCTTTGGAATAAATTCATTCTTTTCCGCGATAAAGAAATCGGTAACATCAATTACTAATGAACTGTCTTGGCCATATGAAAGCAGATCAAATGAATAAAGTATAGGAGGGAATGATGAAGCGCTCACCGCATTGTAAATTGATTTTTCCTCATCGGCCACAAGAGTGTATTGTATTTTACGAAGAAGAATCTGCTCATCTCTTTTATCCCAGCGTACAACTTGGTTATAATGGGATATGCCACCGTAGCCCAATCTAGTTTGATTTTTTTTAATTGTAGAAACCCATAAGAATAATTTTCCAATTTCATTCTTTGGTATTTCGTAATACCATTTACTTTCGACTTTGTGAACTTTGAAAACTCCATCGGTTGTCTTTGCTTCTTTTGTAATGACTTCGGAGTAAGGTTTAATTTTAGATTTTTTCTGCTCCGGTTGAACCGGCTTCTGCTCCTGTGCAATTATGGAAATGCTTAAAAATGAAAACACAAATAAAAATAGTATACCCTTTCTTGAATAGTTGAGTGAGTGTTGTTTCATGAGAGATACCTCATTAGAAGTTTTGGTTTAATGAACTAAGAAATAATAACAAGAAATTACTTTCAACATTACCTAATCATTTAGATATTATCAAATGTAAATTACTCTTACTTACTCTCCCATTATAGTAACAACTATTTTTCTAGCTCCCCCGTAATTACGATGCTCACACAAATAAATACCCTGCCAGGTACCTAAATTAAATCTTCCATTTGTAATTGGAATAGTAACTGAAGAACCCATAATTGATGCTTTAATATGAGAAGTCATATCATCAGTACCTTCAAGTGTATGCTGGTAATACTTCGCGTCGGATTCCGGTACGGCTCTATTAAAATAGGTTTCCATATCATCACGAACTGAGGGGTCCGCATTCTCATTAATTGTTAAAGATGCCGATGTATGCTTAATTAATATGTGGGCAATACCAACCGAAATATTTTTGAGTTCCAGTATCTGCGATAGAATTTCACTCGTAATTAAATGAAATCCCCTTGGTCTGGCTTTTAATGTAATTTCTTTTTGTATTATCATGATTGATCTATTTGTGGTTAGAGGTTATTTGCTGGGCGTTATTTATAGTAATTTACTTCGTGTCATTCGTAGTCATTTACTTCGTGTCATTCGTAGTCATTTACTTCGTGTCATTCGTAGTCATTTGCTGCGCGTCATTTAGTTGTAATGACTATCAATGACCACATTTCTATTCCATTCCTCCAATGACCTCATTGCTATCTCAAAGTGCAATGACAATGAATAACTACATTCTTATCCCACCCAGTCATTTACTTCGTGTCATTCGTAGTCATTTGCTGCGCGTCATTTAGTTGTAACGACTATCAATGACCACATTTCTATTCCATTCCTCCAATGACCTCATTGCTATCTCAAAGTGCAATGACAATGAATGACGATTTTCCTATCCCATTCCGTTATTTGTGGTTATTGTCTGCCTTGCCGATTGAATTGATATAGTTATTTAATTTTATTCTCAGAGTATTAATATCATTCATTAAATTTTCAAATGTATCTTTCTCAATTAAATTACGATCATGAGCTTTAATTAGCCAAGTTTTTGTTTCATATAATGATCCGCGCGCATAATAATTAAAATGATTCGATTCATTGAAATGAAATCTACCAAATCCTTCACTAATATTTGCGGCAATTGAATCAGTTGAACGTATTAATTGCTTTCCCAAAGTATCTTTTGAAAACTTATCCTAATTAATAATAAACTGCCATATTTTTTCACTCAATTCCATCGATAAATTATAAACATTTAATTCTTCCAGCTTCATTTTCCCCTCCAATTTAAAAACAATTAATTACAATGAATAACTACAAATGACTACAAATAACAACCAATGACCACGAATTACCATGAATGACTTTTCATAATCAAATTTTCACAATCCCAACTCAAGCTGTTTTTCGCCATCACTAAATTTAATTTCATGATCGAGAAGCCATTTTTTACGCCACAATCCTCCCGCATATCCGGTTAGACTTCCATCTGTGCCAATAATGCGATGACAAGGAATAATAATCGCGATTGGGTTTTGTCCATTAGCAGAGGCAGCGGCTCTAATTACTTTGGGATCTCCCAGCGCTTCAGCAATTTCCAAATAGGATTTAGTTTCCCCATAATTCACATTTAATAATTCATCCCAAACTTTCTTCTGAAAATCTGTTCCTTCCGGTTCCAGTTTTATCTCAAAAACTTTTCTTTCTCCTTTGAAATATTGGTCAAGTTGTTTAGCGCATATTTCAAGATATGGAGTTGATTCGAATGAAGTATTAAATGATTCATCCACAAAATTTAATCGGGTAATAGAATTTTCAGTACCGTTAATTTCAATTAACCCAATCGGCGAGTTGTAATATGATTTGTACTCTGGCTTCATTGTTAACCAAGTTTAGTTGAGAGTTCATTGATTGTCATTTCAGATTTGGAATAGCATTGAGGTCATTAATAGTCATTTGTAGTTATTCATTGAATCGCCAATGACGCGAAACACACTCAACACTCATTACTCTCCGCTTTCCTTCACACCGCTTTTGTCATGCTTCTATAAACTCCAACTACAACACCAACAATTTTAAAACGAAGATAATTTTTTTGAATTATAATCGGCTCATACTGAGGATTTTCAGAATGCAATTCTATACTATTTTCTTTTTTATAGAATTTTTTAACAACCGCCGCATCATCAAGAATTGCCGCTACAATCTGCCCATTTCGAGGGTCCAGGTTAGGGTTAACAATCACAATATCACCATTAAAAATGTACGCGTCTTTTAAACTATCCCCTTTAACCCGTAATAAAAAAGAATCCTTGGGCATATGAGCAATTGTGGGAAGTGCAACCGTATCAATCGCATCGGGATAAATAGTAAGAGGATTACCGGCGGCTACTTCACCAAGTATTGGGCGGGGCACAAAAAATTTATCTTCGAGTGTAAGTTCAATTCCCCGTGAAAGTTTGGGATTCTTTTTAATGTATCCCTTCTTCTCAATTGCCTGAAGATGTTGCTGAACAGTGGCCCGGTTTTTATAATCGAACCGTTTTGCAATATCGGCAAGTGTTGGGGGGAGACCATTATTTGTGCGGCAATCTATTAAGTAATCCAATATTTTCTGTTGTACTGCGGTTAATTCTTTAGCCATTTAAACCTCCGGCATGTAAGTCACATTTCTGAATTTTTACTGCTACTTCCCCTCAATCTTATTCAAAGTCCCCCCAATTGCATAAATACCATACATTTGTATGGCATAACTTAATTTTCGTAACTGAAATTAGCAAGTTATTTTTTTAGTGTTTTAGGGTTTTGTGAAGTGGAGATTATGATTTTTTGAGAGGATTTAATTTCAATTGAACGAGCAATGCCCCAATTGCGGCTATTCCCATTCCAATTCCTTTATAGATCGTAATTGATTCACCCAAAAATATCCATGCGAGAAACGCGATTTGAATTAGCATTGTGCCATTAATTATGCTTGATTCCATCGCGGAAAGTGATCGAAGCGTTTTATTCCACAATGTGAACGCAAAGGCAGTGTTAACAAGTGCAAGCCACAACAATAGAATCCAGGTAATAATCCCAATTTCCGGAATCCCATCTTTTATTATTCCAGCAGAGAAAAGTATTACCGAGCCAAATCCCATGCTGATAAATGTAACTAGTATTGGCGAAATATTTTTCTGTCTGTTTATATCACGGCCTAAAATAGATGAAAGAGCATTTGAGGCAACACCAACAATCATAACCAATATTCCAAATCCTTGGCTTACAATTGAATTGAGAGGAATAAAATAGACTACAATTCCAATAATGAAAGTAAATGTGCCAATCCATTGAATTAATGTAGGTTTTTCATTTAACCAGATAATTCCAAGGATGGCAACTACAATTGGTGTAAAATTGAGCATTAAACTTACTGTTACAGAAGGAAGCAACGACAAGCCAATAAATTGTGTACCTTGAGTGAGAGCGTAAAATATTAATCCAAGTAAAAAAAGTTTTTTGATTTGTCCAGAATTCAAGTGTTTAAGCTGTTCAATATTTTTCGGCTTTAGTATAAACGGAATAAAAGCTAAGAACGCTATAAAGTAACGCATCCCGGCATAAGTTAATGGTGGAATTTCGGAGAGACCAAGTTTAATTATTATAAATGATGTTGACCAGAGAAACGTTACTAATAATGCTTGTAGGATTGCTGTTAGATGCGATTTGGGTTTTTCAATCATAAATCATTAGATGATGAGAAAATATTTTCAATAAGAGAAAACCTAAAATAATTTTTTTAATACTTCTAAAATTTTAGCTCGGAGAAGTGGTTTAGAAATAAAGTCGGTAAATCCTGCCGCAACAAAACTATCACGAGCATCGGATTGAACATAAGCCGTTGACGCGATAATAGGGACATCTTTATAACCTGGCATTTTTTGAATTATGCGAAGAGCATCAAGACCATTATACTCCCCTTGCAGATTAATATCCATAACAATGAAATCAAATTTTTTAGTTTTGAGGAGAGGAAGCGCATTTTCAAAACTTGGTGAAAACTCGATAGATTTTAAATCCTTCATCTGAGATTTAAATAATATTTGTGAATCCACTTGATCCTCAAGGTACAAACAGGATAATTTTGGTATATCAAGAGTTGTAGATTCCGCTTTCGGAACTGTTATTGCAATTTTCGGAACTTCCTCAATAACTATTTTTGGTTGTTCTGTGAGAGCTTTAATATTATCTTTTTTTACATTTTCTATCGTCACTTCTTGATCTTCAGGCACAATAAATTTTATAGGGAATAATAAACCATATTCAATCTCATCATCACCTTTGCTTATAATTTCTTTTTTCGCGGAAAGTAACTCTAATAATTTTTTTGCCAGTTTAACCGAGAAACGGGAGAAGCCATAATTCCGGCGACTCATTAACTCATCTTCAAAAAATACTTCGTTCAGCGATTTTAATAAATATTGCGAAATTTTATCTTTAGAATCTTTAACTGAGATTATCCAGTTTTTATCATCAACAGCATTGGCTGAGAGGGTGATACTCTCCTCCTTTGTAATCTGAATCGCAAATTTTAGGAATAGGCTTATTAGTGAAATAAATTTCTGTTTGTCGGTTTCAATAGTTAGAGTAGATGAAACTCTGCCAATTATAAATTCTATTTTTTTAGATTCGGCCGCTTTACGAACGTTTTCTTTAATTTCGTTGAGAAGATCAACAAACTTAATTTGCTCTGATCTGAATTTAATTACTTTCTGCTGTAGTGTTGAATACTCAACCGCATTATCCATAATTTGAAGAAGGAGTTTCTGATTCTCCTTAATTATTTCTAGAGCTTCTTTTTGTTCATCGTTAGGATTCTCAATACTCTCCTCTATTTCCTGAGTAAATCCCAGAATAACATTAATTGGAGTGAGTATTTCATGAAAAACATTTGATAAAAATGGAGGATCAACTTTACCAAGAATACTTTCCTGAGTATGAGCAACATCTTTCACTTCTGTCTGAAGATTCTGCAATTTAAGAATTAAGTTAAATGACTCAATCTCACCATTCACATTTTTAATTGGGGTTGAGACTATCTGTGCTTTATTAAAACTGCCTGTAGAATTTTTTAATTCTACTTCTATAGTTGTTGTTTTGAATAATCCGGCGTTAAATATATTACGATTAACATTTACTCTATCGTCATCAGCAAGCAAAGTAATGAATGAAACGTTTTCCAAATCTTTTTTAGAATAACCAAGTTTTTTAGTAACCACATCATTAATGGAAATAATAAAACCATCTTTATCGGTTAACACTACCGGATCGCTTGAGTTTTCATACACGGCTTCAAGAATTTGAAATTTCTTTCTCTCCTCGGCATGTTCCGATAAATTACCAATTATATTGAGATGTGCTTTCTTATTATTAAACTCAACATCAAATCTGCTAAGTTGAACATAAACCGAATTACCATCGCTGGTTTTATGTTTCCAAGGACCACTATAATTACCTAATGAGGAACTGCCCGATTCAATTAACGTTTGGATATCTTCGGGGGCATATAAATCTGTTAAATCCATATTAAGAAAATCACTTTTCTTATAACCATAAAATTTTAATGCAGCCTCATTAACTTCAAGGAATTTCAGGTTTTCGATATCATAGATAAACATCGGTGCCGGCATACTTTCATTTAGGACATCATATAACTTGGCTTTAGATTCGGTCTCAAAATTACTTTCGGCAGATGGGACAAGCGTTATTTGAATTGCGTATAAATTATCATTAAAATCCTGGAGTTTGCTCAGTACGATATCTGCTTCAGAATTAATTTTCTCTGTAAACTTGTATTTTGAAACAATCTCTTTTTCGCCGCTTACAGAAAGTTGCTCAACTAATTGTAGAATTCCTTTTTCGAACACTTTTGAAATATCCTGACCAACAAGATCTATTTTTTCATTTAGTTTAAATAGGTGGAGTAATACCTTATTAAATGAAATAATTTTATTGTCTATGCTTATGATTGCGGCTGCAAAAGGCAAGTTCTTGACTGGCGGAAGCAGAAATTTATATTCTGTTTTATTATCGATCTTGCGAGGTATTTCAGAAGTTACTGAAATAATTGCTATTGTTTGGTTATCGATATCTAGCATTGGGAATTGAATTAGGGAAAGATTTTCCTTTTCAATTCCAAATAGTTGATTAGATATATTTTCAACAACTATAATATTTTTTGATTCATCAATATAATTGGCGTTATTCTTTACGAGACTATTTACAGCTTTTGGGAGGAGTTCTTCCTCGCTTCTTCCCTCGAGCTGGGATGGTTTATTACCGAGCCAATTTGCAAATTTTTCATTAACAATAACAATTTTGCCGGAAGTTTCTTTTAACCAAAAGAATTCATCAATGGCATTTATATCTTTTTGAATTTTTGCTTTCTCAATAAAGGAGAAGGGATAAGAAGATTTAATCTTGTTAATTATATTTAAAAAACCGGGATTCTTTATTACATCATCAATATCGGAAGAAACCCACAAAGAAGTTACCTCATTTGTTAATGCCGATTTGGTCTCATCATCAAATTGAACAATGAAGTAGATATTATTTTCGCTTCGAAGAGGGGTTATTTTAACTATAAAAGTTTGGCTTCCAGTCTCTTCCTTAAATCGAATTCTTTCCTCAACAGCAATTTCATTTTTTCGTGATTCAATAAATAGTTTTTGTAATGATTCAAATGATTCGTTATCGAACAGATCAAATAAATTATTATTAGGATTTGCTGAAGGGAAATATTTTTTAAAACTATTATTGAGCGCGATTATTTTACCATTTTTATCAATCAAAACGCTAAATAATCTCGAAAGTTGATCAGGCCGATTTTTACTTTTTGTAAACTTTTCAGACATAATAATCTTTAAGGAATATCAACTTTAATAGTTTCGGAATATGGGGTATAAGCATTCTTATCTATTTTTTGCCTAATTCTATAATAATAAACAGTACCTCTAACTATTTTATTATCTGTATAAGTAATAATACCCTTTTCAACCGTCCCAATTTCTGTAAATGGTCCCGAAATTCCTGTCCTTCTCTCTATGTTTGTTTGAATTGCCAGACTATTACTGTTATCCTTCCAAGTTAAGATGAGTCCTTGTGAAGCCAAATATGATGCTGCCAATGCACTGGGAGCTGAAACATTAGTATAAAATGTTGATACCGATACTTCATTTGAATAACTACTAATTGACGTGGAGGTAAAATATGCAACACGATAAGTATAACTTCCGCTGGCATCTACTGCATTGTCGAAGTATTCTTCTGTGTTGGGTGCGGTTAAAGCAATTACTTTATAATTTTGTTCATACGCATTCTTTCGTTCAATCTGAAAACCCAGTTCACTCACGGCAAAATCAACCCACTTTAGATGAATCATACTACTGCCAATCGCATAAGCAGATAGAGCCCATGGGCCACCCGGAATTGAATTAGAACCGAGTTCATTACTAAATGCTGAATATCCCGATTTGTTAAAAGCTCGAACTTTATAAAAATAATCAACGAATGGAGAAACACCATTATCTCTATAGGTAATCGTGTTAATTGGAAGAACTCGGATTCGTCTATAATCAATTATGCCAGCACTTCCTGCATCTTTACGCCACAGTTCAAACCCTTCTTCATTACCACTGTTATCATTCCACCGAACTGTAATTTCAAAATCGCTAATTCTTCCTAAAAATAAATTGGTTGGCGCATTTGGAATTTTATCTTTGATAAAAATATTCTCTTGAATTTTACTCTGCTTAAATTTACCTGTCTTATTATATACAGTAACGTAGTAGCTAATTCGAGAATTTAGTAAAGTAGAATCGAGTTGAAGATTCAAAGCCGGATTATTTCCATCGCTATCAACAGAAAATTTACCTTGATAACTATTATTAATATATAAATCAAAGTGCGATAAACCTTGCCCACCATTTCCATCGGCTGACTGGAAATAGATTGGAGTTTTACCCACCATAATAGAGTCGTTAGAAGAAGGACTGTAAATATCAATTGTTGGGATTGCCGCTGACGCTTTTTCAGAATCACTAATAGATTCAACACAGCTATTCAATGTAATGAACGAGGAAAAACCGGCAATTATAATTAAAAAGCTTTTTACCAATGATTTCATTTTGTATTTCATCTATTAATCACATGATTTTAGGTATTAATTTAATAAATCCAAAGCTGTTTTGATAATGCAAAAATGAACATTTTTAATGTAGAGCTTAATATTCGGCTGGCGATTAAGCAATTGACAAAATTATGAACTGCTCAACTATTTATATTCTCAAAATCTATTAACAGAGATCTGGATTCGTGGGGATCCATTTTATCTAAGTAGATATAAATTATCTGTTTATCTTCCGATAATGAATGTCGTGGTATTTCTGTATTTATTATATCGGAAGAAATTTCAACATTTTTCACTTTTTTATTCAAGTTGACTTGAACGACCAGTTGTTCAGAGATTTTATCCTGAGGATTTGTTATTTCAACAGAAATTCTTCTTGTACTGCGCGCCTCATATCTAACTTCCACACTTTCACGTCGCATCCACCAAGATTTTAAGTCATTAAGATTAGTCACCCACATATTTTTCTTCTTTGCGTATCTAATTAGATCATTAATTACAGAAGAATACTGGGGCTGCAGTTGGTATTCAGGGTGCACTTTAAGGATATATAAGCCCCCTTCAAATATTACGCGATCGATATCTTCTTCGTAAGTATAACGTTGAAAATCGGTATTTGTCAATCCATAATTTTTAATAATTTCCAAATCATCACGCGCAGTTTTAGTAATTATCATAATTGGTTTGCCATTTCGTACTCTTATTTCCGGTACCGATCTATCTGTTAGTGAATCGGTTATAAGGAATTCATAATAGTGTGCCGCCATTGCCTGTAAAGTGTTGTCGTCGTAATAACCATTTAATGGCATAAGTGCAGTAACATTTGAGCCGGTTACTTTTTTAATTGAATCCTTCGCAATTTTTAATGAATTAAACTGAAGTTCCTTTGAGAATAATTTATTTAATGTGTCTTCAGGAGATTCAATAAAACCGATGTCAATTATTGCGCCTAGTGAGCCATCTCTCGCGAGTCTTTTTGCCTGTTGTGGATATTTTGCGATATAATCAACATCAATAAAATAAGTAACTGGGATGTTATTAAACTTAGTTACAGAGTTTGCTGTGGCGCCAGTACCAAATTTATTATCGAATGTTGGTAAAAAAACTAATGCCGCATCGTAGTTTGGTGGCCAGTCTTTTACGAATCCGGTAGGTTGGTAAGTAAGCCAATTCATACAATTATTAAAAAGTCTTTCAAAGAATATAAAATCTTTTTGAACACCCAGAACAGAATTTATTTCAAAACCAAACCAAACAAATCTTCCCTTCCCATAGTTACCATAAGAAATACCTGTACTTTTTTGAACTTCTTCTCTAACTAATCCAGCTTCGCGTCGGAAGTCATACCAAAAGCTAACTTGAGTAGTTCTTGGTTCCAACACTTCCGCATAAATCGGTCGATCCCAAGTTGCTACTTTAAGAGCATAGCCGGTTGGAACGCCGGCGGTTAAAGGTAAATTCCCTCTTAAAGTATGTACTTTGTACGATTCTTCCGGTTTAATTTCTCTATTGAATTTCATACCAAAAACTTCAGTAAAAAATTCCCATCCACGCCATTTTGCCTCATCAGAAAATGTTGCTGGACCGCCGGTAACAAAAATGCTACCACCATTTTCTACATATTTTTTAAGCTGTACAATTTGTTTATCGGATAGAGATTTAGATCCGGGAAGTACTATCAGTTTATAATTAAAATGTTCACCAAGCTCAATAGTTTGATCGCTGATTACATCATATTTAATTTTAGAATTACCAACGAAACGTTTCCAGGTATCAACATTATCTTTTAACCAGGTGCTGCCTGTATTAAGCATGTTTTCGGTGTACTGAGAATAAAGAATTGCGGCTTTATATTTTCGTTCTTCGTCAAAAAAGCGTAGGTTTTTTTTTGTTGGGAGTATTTCAGTTACTTCATAGTTGCCATAAATATTCTTAACAATAAGCATAAAAACCAATATTGCTGTAATTAGCAATACCAGTCCGCTTAAAAATATAATAAGATAATTAACCCTAAGTCCCCGTCCGGCTTCTTTTACCGCCACCGCAGATTATCCTCTTGTTTCCGTTCAGTTTTAGCTGGTTCAACGTAGCCTTCTTGTGTATAACGCATAAATTTTCGTTTAGAATTTTGCTCCGGTTCATGTTGTTTTGCATCCTCTCTAGTATACCGTTCATATCTTTGTTCAACATTGGTGGGAGCGGCTCCAACAAAAGTTGGACGCAGTTCAGGTCCCTTTGCTGCATCTTCATTAGCATATCCTTGCTGCTGGCGTTGATATTCATATCCAGGGCGCGTATCCATCGTTCTTCTTTCTCCTCCAACTCTCCCTTCAGTAACAAGTGGAGCCGGAGCAATAAGTTCAGCAGGAAGTGCCGCAGGTTGTGCGGCTTGAGCGGAGACACCTTTCTTTTCTCTTACCTTATAAAGAATATAAGCACCCACCGCCAATATAAAAGTTGATATTGTTGCTACGAGAATAATTAGCGATAATATTGGAATTAATTCCATGATAACCTCAAATTAAAATTTCTATTTAACCAGCCGGAGCCGCTTTTGGTGCGTTACTCTGTTTACGCGATCCTCCGGTTCCGCTCCTTTCCAATTTACCCCAAGTCATACTAAATCCCAGAAATTCTTCGATAGTTGCCATCGCTTTAGTAACATCGATCAATAGGATAAATACTATTCGGTAAATAATTGCGTAAGGAACTAATCTAAATTCTTCCTTTTCAGCGGCAATACAGTAAATAGCTGCCATCAAGTCTAATACCGCTATTCCAATCCACCAAAGAAAGATAAAACTCGATAATCCATAAAATAGAGCGATAATTATAAAATACAGATTAACAAATATATTCATTGCGGGCCAGATCAATGCCTCATAAAACATAATCCATAAAATCATGCTGTTATTGAAGTTCATTGTTGGATTGTACAAAAATTTCTTGTGTTTTCTAATAGCTTGAAGAATACCCCTCGTCCATCGGTAGCGTTGTTTCAATAATTGGTAAATGGTGATCGGTGCTTCGGTATAAGCAATAGCATTTGGTTCATAAATAATTTTCCAACCTTGAGCTAAAATTTTTAGAGTTACATCCGCGTCTTCGGCAAAGGTATCACTGGAATAGAATCCAGCGTCTCTTAATGCATTTTTGCGGAATACTCCAATAGGTCCTGGTATAATATTTACTAATTGTAAAAATCCTTGCGAACTTCTAGCCATATTCAAACCTTCGAGATATTCCAATGCCTGAAGATCTGTTAATATTTTGTGTCTATTCTGAACTTTAACATTTCCCGCAACCGCGCCAACAGCGGGATCGGAGAAGTGCCGAACAGCGACTTTAAGTGTTTGTTCGCTTAATTGAGAATCCCCATCCATACATAATACAAATTGAGCCTCTGAATATTGTATTCCTGCATTCAAAGCTTTTGCTTTTCCACCATTAGGTTTATTAATTAATGATACTTTTACTAAACCTAATCTTCCATTTCTATACCCTACTAATCGCTCTCCTACTTCTGCAGTGTCATCACTAGAACCATCATTTACAATAATAATTTCATAATTGGCATAATCTAACTCAAGTAATGATTCTATAGAAGATTCAAGGACTTTCCCCTCATTAAATACTGGGACAATGATTGATACAAACGGGTAATATCCATCCTTATCTTGAACTGTATAACGAGTGATATAAAAATAGGCCATGAATAGGGTTGCAAAATACCTGATGAGAAGAATAAAAAGAAAAATTACCAGCGAAACAATGGATGAATAAACGAATAATCCGCTCCATGAAAGAACCGTTAATGGAAGTGTAAGAAAAATTGTGATGATAAGCAGAATTGAAAAAAAACCAGATACAAAAATAGTTCTCAGCTTCTCTCGAGATTCATCTCTTGATGGGGGTTTTATTTCCCGGTTATCAAGAGCTATTTGATATTTCTGATTCTTCTTCACCAAATCCTCAACATTATGCCCAAAACTTTAATTTATTTAACAAAATTCAATAAATTCTTGATAAACTATTTAGTTGTTATAAGGACAAACAATCTGAAATAAAAAATATTACAATTAATTTTTCTCAAAAACTAAGATTAATATAATTAATAAGTTAACTTATTGCAAGAAAATAAGTTATTGCTAAATCTTAAAGAACTATAATAGCCGAACTCTATAAAACGTTTATAAAAAACAATCACTATTTTATTTTTTTTGATGCATCAATAATAGCATCGAACATTAATTGTGAGATCGCGTTGCCCCCTTCGTTATTGAAATGAGCGAAATCACGCAGAGCTAAAGGTGGATTTGCCATAACCCACTCATCCATTGAATTAGCTCCCCCCATTGCCTCCCACATATTCCAGAACGCTACATTAGCTTTTTCAACAATAGTTTTTTGAGTTTCGAGTAAAGCGGGTACTTCAGGATTTGTGAAGTACTCATTTCCCTTTTTTGAGGTTTTATCGGCAACACTTATCAGCAATATTCCAGTATTGGGAAATGCTTTTTTAATCTGGTCAATTACTTGCACCATTTTATTGACGTAAACTACATAGATCCCCTTTGATGGAGAAGAAACATTAGCTCCAAAGCTCAAGATTATTAAATCATACTTTAGGTAGTTTTGAAAATCGGCCATAATTTCTCCAGGTATATCTAGAAGAGACATTCCAGTATTACCTCGAAGTGCGAAATTATCGACGTAAGCTCCTTCTCCATTTTCAATGCTTACGCCATAGAAATAGGGTTGTTTTCCACTAACGAATTTTATCTCAACTTTTCTGGAGTTATTACTTTTCAAAATTATCTGCTCCACATTAGAACCGGATTCCAATTTCAAGGTCTGTGGAGAATTATTATCGAACTTGTATTGTATTGTCGAATTAGCATCAGCATTGCTGTAGAAGACACGAACAGTACTAAATGGAACATTTCCCCTCATTGGAGAACTTTCATAACGAACCCAGCTTCCATTAACCGGAATAGCAAGTGTCCCATCAATACCAAACGGTAATTTTTCAGGATTTCTTGTTAAAAAAGATACATACTTCCAGTCATCAGAATATGAATGCCTAATTGTTAATCTCATTCTAAACGCATCAGAAACAGTAGCTACGTAACCCACTCCTTTGCCGCCATATTCATTTTGAAATTTCTCACGCAAATATTCTGTAATAACATCTCCAAAAATTAGGGAATCGCCATAATGCGCAATCCTAATTGGTTGTTTCGAACCGCTTTTAAGCTTCAATAAAAAATTTCTCATCTGTTCTAAATTTCCAGTGAGAGGGACAAATTTTCCAAGTTTTTGAGCTGGAGTTGAATTAATATTATCCACAACAGCTTTTTCCATTTGATAAAATGAGAGAGCTTTTTCCGAGGGATCACTAATCTCTCTACTAATTGTTACATTAGTGAATAATAAAACCATAGCTAAAAAAAGTTGTATGTTTTTCATGTTTTTCATTTTATACTTTATTGAATTGTTAAAAAATTCCCCAATAGGCGCTAACTGTCGCTGATAAACTTCTATATCCAGAATCATATCTAAAGCTATTACCATATCCAACTCTTCCGGTAATAATTAAATTAAGTAGTGGATTATAAGTAGCTTCCGCAAAAAATTCACTAATAACATAATCGACTGCTGGGACATAACCAATTTTACCGCCAATTTTACCTTTCAGGTTATCATCAGCAATCCACTGCCACTCACCCCATAAACTATGAGATGAAAATTCTTGAGGTGAATAATATTGAGTTGAACTAAAACCGAAATCGGAGTAAAAGAATTCATACCCAAACATTGCATCTTCTATAAATCTCCTTCCAAACCTTAGCAATAAATCGTTACCTTGATTACCATCAGAAAGATTATAGTAATTATAAAAAGCTGAGAGGAGCGCTTCATCTTTGTATGTGTATCTTCCTTGAAACCTATAAATCTCTAAATTTATTTTAGTGAATAACAAATTTGGTGAATATAAAACAATCCTCGCGTCAGTGTTTTCATATCCGGCACTAAGAAAATACTGTTGTGGTTTTTCATACCTCGCACTAACACCCCAAATATTAATTTTGTTTTCAGCTGCTGGTTGAAATTGTCCATACTCTCCCGAAACCGTAAAAAATCTTGAAAAGAATATTGATCCTATGGCTTTCAATTGCTCAAACCTTCTTTGATTAATATTGTTATTAATATTTAGCCGGGACCATGAAACACCAGCGCCTAAAAATCCAAACAATCCGGTATCGAGCCGCATTCCATAATTATAGAGAGAAAGGTTTTGATTATCTTTATAATAAGTTGCAAATGGGGTTAAGGAAATATTTGTCGGTAAAAGATATGCCAGTGCATTACCAAAACTGCTGAGCCCACGGTTAAATCCGGTTGGAGGAAGCCAACTCATTCGCTGTTTAACCATACTAACATCACTAGTATCTCTAGCCATCTTTAGGGCTTCATCATACATATCTTCGGCTCTGCCAAATTGTTCAACCGTAACAAATGCGTCACCTAAAAACATTCTCTTCGTAAATAAGTCTTGACGCAATTTTTCATCTTTAACAGTTTTAGTTAATTCATCCAATAAATCTTCAGCTTCATCATATTTCCCTTCAAGAAGGAGCATATCGGTCAAATACATTTTTCTAGATTGAACATCATTTTTAAAATTGATATCAAATCCCTCTTCACCATCTTTTGAAGCCTCATCTATAGAAGATAAAACTTCATCATATAGCTCTTTAGATTTTGAGAAATCTTTTGCGACAGCGGTAAAATCAGCTAGTGAGGTTAGCTTCTTCAAAAAATCTTCTTTAGAAAGAAAATTAATATCTGGTGAATTTAACTTTCTATAAATCGATTCTGCTGGTTCTAATTTTTGAGATGCCGCGTATGTATCAGCTAAAAATAATTGAGCATCGTAATCATCTGGAATCTGGCTCGCCAAACTCTCTAATTCATCGCTGGAACGTTGTACTTCATCATTCATGAAATAAGCTTTAGCTCTCAGCAGTGCAACCCGATAATCGAATCCAAGATCAAGCACCTGGTCGTAAGCATTTATCGCTTTTGAATAATTACCTGCACATGCAGCTACATCAGCATACTCTAACAATTCTTCCCTAGTTAAACCGGTTCTTTTAGTAATATATTCCTCAAACAGTTCAAGTGCCTCGTCGCATCTGCCGGCCATAGCTAAATTACCAGCCTGACCACGAATTTGAAATATTTTATCTTCCTCAAAAGCTTGAACGTGCAATAAATAATTACTCTGTGCAGTCAATACTTCAGAATCGTTGGGAGCGAGTGCTGTGGCTCTATCAAGATATTGCTTTGAAGAGGGCAAATCTTTTCGCCAAGAATAGAGCGCAACAGTTGCCAATAACGCGTGAATATTATTTGGTTCCTTATTAAGAATATCCATCAAATATTCTTCTGCTAAATCTAAGTCATTTACAGTCCAAACACTTATTTGTGAACGGAGTAATTTATATTCAAGATTATCGGGATCTTGAATCAACAGATTATTTAATTGCTCAATTGAACGCTCCCATTCATAATTCCAAGCCGCAAATTTTGAGTACATAAAACGAACATCTAAATCCTGGTCATTTGGAACATTGACAATATACTCACCCAGTATTTCAAGGGCACTATCATAATAAAAAAGGTTAGAATAGGATTGAGCAAGCTTTACCACCGCTTCTTTATCCATGGGGTTTTCTTTTAGTATGGCAGTATATTTTTCAACATCTGCATTGTAAGTACTATCACGTATCGAAGTAACTTCTTTCCATAGATTATCGAATTCAGCAGTACCTTGCTTAGTTCTTGATAAATACAAAAGCTGTACATAAGCTTCTTCAAGCCTATTATACTTCATTAATTCTTTTGCTAGTTCTAATCGCTGTGTATCACTATTATTTGGGTTTCTATTTACAATACGGTATAATCTGTCAATAGGAAATTCCTGCGGTTCAGTCCATCTCTCATTTTTATCCCATCTGGTTCCATCAAATTGTGTTAAATAACCTTTCTTTCTAGCCAGATCAAGACCATCCTCTGCTTCTTTAAAGAAGGGTTTATAACCTAAAGATGCTAGAAACGCGTCTTCAGCAATTTTATATTTACCCAGCCATAAAGTAAAATAGCCGTAACGGCTCCATAATCTCCAATCATCGGGATATCTTTCTACAAATTTTTTAAGTATCCTCTCTCCTTTAACCAGTGCTCGTGTTCGTGTTAAAATTTCAGTATAACGAATAATTTCATCCGGCGATGCATTGTCATCTCTTTTCAAATATTCATCATACCAAATTTCTGCGTTTTCCCATTGTTCGAGCCATCTATAAGATTGCCCAATCTCTAGATAACTAAATGCACGGTTAGGATCTATTGCAATATCCCTTTTGTGCCCTTCTATTTTTATATAAAGTAAATTATGCCAAACAGAGATTACACGATTTAGATCTGTTCTTATTACAGAATCATTAGGGGAAAGACGTATAGCTTGACGAAGATCGTAAACAGAATTAGCATACTGGGTTCTCTTCTCATAGCATAAACCCCTCAAATGATAGCCGTCTGATAATCTTGGATTTGCCGCGATATACTTATTCAATTGATCAATTGCCTCCCCATATCTTGCCTCTCGCATCAACGATTGAGCTTGAGACTTCATCACTTTTGATGGGTCTTGTGCCCGAATTAATGGCGATAAAGCCAGCATCAATACAATCAATATGTAATAGTTTTTTTTCACTACCCTATATATTTTGTTAATGATTGGTAGGATTCCGGATCTGTTGCATCCGCTGTTAAAACAATTTCCATCATACTTTCGGCATTATTAAATCGTTCATCAATTTCAAGATTGTAGATAGATATACTTTCAACAACAGCATTTACAAAATTAGGTTCTTTACTGGGTAGATTATTTTGAACATTCGTCATTAAATCAATAGCTGTTTTAAGATTACTTTTTACCAACAATACAATAATCTTATCGCCTACAATACAAATTTTGTCTTTCTTATTTGTTGATGTTCTGATAATATTTTGCAACTGATTTATAGTAAGAAGTCCTCTCATCTGCGCAGAATTTTCTAGTTTAAAGGAAATGAGATTAAAACTTTGTCCAGTGCTTTTGTATAGCGCTATCTGATTATTTAGAATGAGTAAAAAATCGTTATAATTATACACATTAGAAAATACATAAGGCTCAGAAGGAATTTCAATTCTTGTAGGTTTATTAAAATCGCGCCGTCTCGGATTATATGGTATTTCTTCAGTTTCTTTTGTCTCTTTACTTTCATTCACAAAATTTGTTGTAACTCCTTTATTAGGAGCAATTTTATATTCGCTGGTGAATTCACCTTCAGTGTGTCCAACGTTTGGTTTAATGGAGACCTTTCCGTTTTGATAACGCTGGTCACCTTCTTTTTTTAGATAAATATTAGCTGTAACAAATTCGGATAAACCTTCAACAATTGATTTTGCTTTTTGAGTAGCTGGTTCACTAATTAAAAAAAGACTAGTAATATCACGGTCTTCAATACTTTCCAGTGTTTTTAGAAATGAATTTCTCAAATAATCCACATCTTTAAATCCAACGAATGGAGTAAGCTCATCAAAAATTATTCGTGAAGGTTTATATTGATTTACTACGGTCAAAATATCATTGAAATATTCTACCAGGTAATCATCCGGATTAATCATTTCATAAATATCATTTGGAGGAGCTACTCTCACCACAATTATTAAATTCTGATTCATATATGATTGAATATCGAAATTAAGCGATGCGGCTTGAATCATCAAATCTTTGGGGCGCATTAAAGTAAAATAAAGACAAACCTCGGATGCTTTCGCAGTTTCCATTGCAAATTGGAGTCCAATAAGGGTCCTCCCCGATTTTCTCGGACCAACGAGTAAGTAACTTCCTCCTCTATAAACACCACCCCAATTATCATCTATAAATTGGAATCCAGATGGTACTCTTCTAATTGAATTATTCATTTCACTTGCCCTTTGATTTTCTGCATACATTAATCAACATTAATGCCAGAAAAATATTAACAATTTAAGATGTATTTCAAACTTTTCCATTTTGAGAATCTTGATTTGAGACAAATCAAAATATTGTGTCATTAAAATACAGATACTCTACCTTATTTCAGAATCAAGTTACCAAAAACAAATATTGCTGTTGCATTTCCGGTAATTGTTGGTTCATTCGAAATATAATCCATTCTATCATCTCGATAATAAGAATCCTTAGTTTGGAAGCGAGCATTGGTATCAAATTTTTCAAAAGGAATTTTACTTGATTCTATTAAATCTTTTGATGCTGGACCGGCTGCAAATCCTCCTCTTGTTGCTTTCTTGATATGAAATATTTGGTGATGTAAATTCTTCGAGAAATTTTTACCGAATCCGGAGATAAAACTGATCCCCCATGGATTGCGCCCTAGCACAAAATCCTTTTGAATTGATGCAACCCGCTCATACGGGGAAAATCCCTTTAATTTTTGGTAGAGAATATTCTGTAAAGTAATTCCAAGCAATGTAACATTAGTTCCCCAACTTGGGGCCGTGCCTTTGCCGAACAAATTTTTCTCTGAATTTTTATCAAAGCTATTTAAATTATTTTTAATATAATCGGCATATTTAGGATTGAACTTAGCCAATTTATAATGAGCTAATGTATTTATATTTCCCCAGCTCCACCAATGATCTGATTCTGCAGAATCCGCAAATACCATTGCCTCATCGAGATAGAATTGTTTATTAGTGGCAAGAAATAATTCAGTTGCGCCCAAAGCCATTTTACCTTCAAATGAATTATCTAGATACATTCCGGATCCGGAGCTATCAATATCCTGTACACGGTTTCGTAAAGAATAAAAATGTTCCGCAACACTAATACATTTATCCGCAAAATCAGTAAGCTGCATTTTCTCTTTCCAAACTCTACCTCCCATTGCCAATACAGCTGAATAAATTCCGATTAAATTTTTTCCAATACCTAAATATGCGGGTCTATCGAATGCTAAAGGATCATCTTCCGGCATTCGCCAGCCAACATCATGATCTCTCAAATCCTGTACTTGGGTAATTAATTTTGAATCCTTATAATTTGCACGAAGCAGCCAATCAAGACCAATTTTTGCCTCTTCGAGAATGTCGGGTGTACCGTTACCATTATTATCAAATCCAAATTTTTGGGGATCAAATTCATATGCAAATAATAACATATAAGTAGAAAAAGCTGTAGTATTTAGAAATTTCACATAATCGCCGGCATCATGCCATCCACCTGTGGCATCATACTGCTCAAAAATATTTCTACTGTTATCTACTAACCGTGTCGCATCGGAGATATGGCAAGTTTTGTGTAAATGTGGATTTGTATAACCGCAACGTTGAACCAAAAAGAATGTTAGCAGTGAATCAGCAATTCCGCTATAAATGTTTTTGCCAATTTTAAATGCGGTTGTTCTTTGAGAAGAAAACTCAAACTGATACTCGCCGTTATCAACAAGATTACTAAAATCAACGATATATGAATATTGAAATGATCCGTAAATCCCCTTATTGGAATTGAATGGGATTTTCAAAACACTTTTTTTAGTCTTGAAATCCAACACATTAATAACTTTTCCAGTTAAACTATGATTGGAGAGTACAACAGCTGATTTGGGTTCATCATTTAGATAACCAATTTGATTGAACCTTATGAAAATTTCTGGTTCGGCGCTTACATTAAGAGTACAACCCGGAAGCAATATAACGGTTAGCAAAAAAAATATTTTTAATGATTTCTTCATGTTGCTTTTCTTTTTATTTTAATTTTGAGAATTAGATACCAACTTCGTAAAATATAGTTCCGGTGGATTGAGATCTTGTATTATACCTCACAACTTTCGGCAAGTATTCCGATCAACATAGCTGTTCATTAATACCGGTATAAATATAGGAATTTGAGTATTAAGACTAAATTCAAAATCAAATCATCACATCATTTTAATTATTTAATCACAATTTCTGTAATCATTTAAAAAGAGAAAGGTCATCGAGCGATGACCTTTCTGTGCACTAGTTGGTAATTCTATTAGAATTGCTAGGTAAAGTAGGCATGATGACAAGCATACAAAGCTAACCCAATCACTCCCAGCATAAATAAAATAAAGATTGATGCACCTATAGTCTTCATATTCCCTCTTTATGATTAAGGTTTATCAGTTTACTTTATTAATATCATCTTTTTAATTGAAGTGTAGTTACCTGCAGTTAACTTATAAATATAAGTACCGCTCGTAACTTTACTTCCATAATTATTTTCTCCATTCCATGAAACAGAATGAGTGCCTGAGTTAACTTCATTGTTTATCAATGTGCGAACTTCCTGTCCGAGCATATCATATATTTTCAAAGTAGCGAAAACATTTTCGGGTACTGTGAACTGAATGAATGTGCTGGGATTAAAAGGATTAGGATAATTTTGGGATAAAGTATATTCAGTAGGAAGTTCATTAGTAACTTCAATACTGGTTGTAACACCTGTGCTAAACTCTCCAACAAATGAATATTCAGATTTTTCACCGCTGCCGGTTGCTGATTGAACTCTCCAATAATATGTAGAATTTTTTGAAAGCCCGTCAACTCGATAAGTTGGTTTTTGCAAATTCTTAACGACAATAGCATTACTTAAATCTTTATTTTCCGAAATTTCTAAATTGTAGGAAATTGTTGATGAACTTTGAGCCGGTACAATCCAGGATAAACTGGCTGTAGTAGAATTTATGTTTGCACCAACTACCGGGTTTGCAGGTAATACAACTACAGGAGAAGCACCAGGATGAACGGTAAACTGAGCAACCGAAGAATAATTTGAAATTATTCCAGGATTGGAAGCCAATCGTGATCTCACCTGCCAGTAATATGTGGTACCGGCTAGTAATCCAGGTACATTATACTCTGGTGTTACAAGCCATCCAGATTGACCACCATTAGGCGGTGTTGTATTTGACAATACTCCTAAATTTAGAAGCGGGTTATCTGACCAGATTACTTGATATTCTAATGCTTGATTAGAAATTGCAAGCCATTGAAGCGTTGGACTTTGAGTATAAATTACAACCCCTGCAGTTGGAGTAGTTGGAGTTGGTATCACCGAAGCATTATTCGAGGTATTGATTGCATTTATATCAACACCAAATGATTGAATAAACCATGGATTTCCTATTCCGTTAATTTTTACTCTCCACCAATACGTAGTACCAGCAACAAGGAGTGGTGATTCAAAGTTTAGATTAGTTAAACCAACTTCGTCGGCAACTCTTGGTAATGAAAATGTAGGTTCATTATCAATTTGCAAATCAAAAGTCACACCCGGTAAATGTAATCCTAAAAACCAGTATAAAGTTGGAGTTAGAGAGTAAACTGTTGTACCGGTTACAGGGAATGTTTGATAAAGAGGTACATTTGCCAAAGATGCAAAGAGAATTGCAAAAGTAGCTTCGGTACTGGTTGTATATGATGCGAAAGTTAAGTCAGGTGAAACATCAATTACGTAATAATATGTTGTTGCAAGATCAACACCGGAGAGGAGCATATAATTATTTAATGTTGGAACCGATGTTTGTGTATAAATTCCACTTGACGTACCAAAACGTATCCTTGAATAAGCCGGAGTATTGTTAAAATTATTATTCAAGTGCCAATAAACAGTTGGATATAGCGTATATATTATTGCGCCATTCGATGGATAGATTGGTATAGCTGTAGGAGGACCCGCAATAATAAAATTCCATGTTGATGAAATACTGACTTTAACTCCTCCAGTTGTATAAGCTTGAACTCTCCAATAGTACATTCCCGCTGGTAACGAATTCAATGTATATTCGAAATTAAATGAACTCAACGATGAAAGTGTTGTGGGGAAACCCGCTACAGGCGATAAAAAGTCGGATTGATCATCCAACTCAACATAGTATTGTAGTCCTGCATATGGAGTTGTCCATTTAAAGCCAATAACATTTCCAGATATTGTAGAACCATTTGCAGGGCTTGAGAGTAGTGCTAATCCTTGTGGAATAGTGCTAAATTTGCCTACACTTGATGATACTACCGGACCCGGTAATGTGGCTGTTATTCTCCAGTATAATATTGTACCATTCTCTAATTTATCCGCATCTAAAATCTGATGTGGAGATGTTGCGGCTACCGGTCCATAAACAATATTTGTAAATGCTAAGTCTTCAGCAATTTCAATTGTATATGTTGGGGCTCCACCACCAGGCCAGCTCCAAGTGAAATTAGGAGTAATTGAATTACCAGAAGAATTATTTGCCGGTGATAATAGTACTGGCGCCGGTAATGTTGTAAATGTGAATTGAGTAGCTGGTTTACTAGTAAATGATGGCTTTGTTGCAACTACTCTCCATGTATAAGTAGTGTTTCCATTTAAAGTAGTACCATTATAACCGGAGGTTACATTTGGTACAGTTGTACCCGGAAATCCACCACCTGTATGATATTGAAGATTATAGACAATTCCTGTTGTATTGCCCGGTATAGTCCATGTGAATGTGGGCGTTGTTGATTGATCAATAGAGCCATTAATAGGGGCTGTTAATACGGGAGTGCCTAGTTCAGTCGTGAATGTAAACGTTGAACTCCATGCCCCAAAAGTTACTCCTCCATCGTTAGAAGCTCTAACTCTCCAATAATAAACTGCATTGTTTACGATTCCAGTAGCTGCTGGGGATGTAGTGTAATTACCACCTGCTGGTGCAAATTCTGCTGCGTTAACAAATGTATTATCATCATTAACTTGTAACTCATAGAAATTAGCACCTGCTACGGCTCCCCATGTAAATGTTGTATTAATAGCAATCTCAGTAGCATTATTCGTTGGAGTGGTTAATGATGGAGAGCCTAATATTGTAGTAAACGAAAATGTTGAACTCCATGCGCCGTACGAAACACCACCATCAAATGATGCTCTTACTCTCCAATAATAAACTGTATTATTTGATAAGCCAGTAGCTGGTGGAGAAGTCAAATAATTACCCGGTGCCGGGGCAAATTCTGCCGCATTTGTAAATGTGTTATCATCATTTACCTGAAGTTCATAAAAGTTTGCGCCTGTTACTCCTAACCAAGTGAATGTTGTATTTACCGCAATATTTGTCGCCACATCGGCAGGTGTTGTTAATGTTGGTGTACCGGTAGTTGTAAATGAAAATGCACTGCTCCATGCGCTAAATGTTACACCTCCATCATCAGATGCTCTCACTCTCCAATAATAAACTGTATTATTTGCCAAACCTACTGCCGGTGGTGATGTTGTATAATTTCCTCCAGCGGGCGCGAATTCTGAAGCGTTAACGAATGTGTTATCATCATTAACTTCCAATTCATAATAATTTGCTCCTACCGAAGCATTCCAGCTAAATGTCGTATTCACCGCAATATTTACATCGGTATCAGCGGGGGTTGTTAATGTTGGAGGGGATAGCTCTGTCGTGAATGAAAATGTGGAACTCCAATCTCCATAAGTAACTCCACCATCACCCGAAGCTCTAACTCGCCAATAATAGGTAGTTAAGCCAGATAACCCTGTTGCCGCTCCGGAGGTAGTGTAATTACCAGCCGCAGGTGCAAATTCCGCCGCGTTAGCAAATGTGTTGTCATCATTAACTTCTAATTGGTAAAAGTTTGCGCCTGCTACAGCTCCCCATGTGAATGTTGTATTTAAAGCAATGTCAGTATCTGTATCGGCTGGTGTCGTTAAACTCGGGGCGCCCACTATTGTGGTAAATGATCTGGTTGAACTCCAGGCCCCATAAGTTACCCCGCCATCATTCGATGCTCTTACTCTCCAGTAATAAACTGTATTGTTTGATAAGCCTGTTGCGGCTGGTGATGTTGTATAGTTACCAGGCGCCGGTGCAAATTCTGCGGCATTGGTAAAGGTATTATCATCGTTTACCTGCAATTCGTAAAAATTGCCACCTGCTACAGTATTCCATGTAAATGTGGTATTTAATAATATGTTTGGCGCTAAATCAGCGGGAGTGGATAACGTTGGCGCGGTTGGAACTGTGGTAAATGTATAGTAACCTCCACCCGGCTCCACTGTTGTGTTGGCGTCTACATTCCGAATTCTCCAATAATATGTAGTGTTGTATGCAAAATTAAATTCTCCGGCCAATGAATTTATTAAATCACCAGCAACAAAAGTATAACCACTTGCTCCATTACCTAAATTTTGATTTAATACCAGATCAACAGGATTAAATGCGGTAGTAGTTGATATTTGAATTCTGGTATTTGGTGGAACCGCAACAGGTGTAAACGAAAAGTTCGTTGTTACCGAGACCCCCGTAGCATTATCCACCGGTGACTGAGCATATATGCTCGTCACTACAAATAATATCAATATGGTTTTAAGAATATTTTTCATTTTGTAACCTTTTATATTTTCTAAATTTTTTCTCATTACTCTTTGTTAATGAGACTGCTTTTTCTTGACTCGAATGTTATCACAAAGGATCATCTGCTCGATGACCCTTCATGATCTAATCCTTATCTATCAAGAAAAGTAGGTAACATGGCATGCATAGAGAGCTAACCCAATTGCTGCCAGTACTACTAGTAGCATTATTGATGCGCTGAATTTTTTCATTTTCTACTCTCTATGGTTTATTATTTAATTAATAGCATTTTCTTTGAGCTGGCAAAATTGCCTGTTGTCATTCTATATACATAAATTCCGGTTGATACTTTATTGCCCATATTATCATCACCGTTCCATTGTATTGAATGACTTCCAGCTGAGTACTCGCTGTTAATTAATGTTTTTATTTCTTTGCCAAGTAGATCGTATATCTTTAAGGTTACAAATCCATTTACTGGTGTTGTAAATTTTATTTGTGTACTTGGATTAAATGGATTTGGATAATTCTGCATCAATTCAAATGTATTGGGGATTACAGTTTCTTCAACACTAACTACACTGCCTGTACTAAATGCTGTTGGTGCTGAAAAGCTTGATATTTCTCCCTTTTCTGTTTTTGATGCAACTCTCCAGAAATAATCTTTATTTTTTTCTAATCCTTGTAATGTTACGCTTGTACCGGTCAATCCGGTTAATTTTTGTGATGTAGTGAAATTTTTATCAGTTGAATATTCTAAATCATAAGTTAACTTGCTTGTACTTGGCGCTGGGATAATCCATGAAATAGTTGCCGATGTATTGTTTATTGGGTAACCATTTATTGGACTTCCTGCTAATGGAACCACACTTGCCGCACCGGGTGATAATGTGAAATATCCGAGTGTTGACCATGCTGAAGTTGTACCTGATGAAATTATTCTTGACTGTACTTGCCAGTAATATGTTGCACCTGGTGTAAGCCCGGTTAATACGAATGAGGAAGTATTCAACCATGGTGAGGAAGCTATGCTAACTATTGGGAAATCTAATATTCCCGCAGTAGTTGAAGGACTTGTAGAATATATCACCTTAAATTGTAATGGTTCACTATATGAAGCAGACCAGGTTAAAGTTGGATTGGTTACAAATACAACAGAACCTGAGGTTGGGCCGGATATTGTTGGTACTGGTGCTGAGGCGGCGGCGTTTACTGTAGAAGGATATACAAAACTTCCTGATGTTGATACTGGTCCATAAAGTCCTCCAGCAGTTAATCTTCCTTTAACTCTCCAATAATATGTTCCGCCCAATGTTGGATTTAATGTAGTAATGTTACCTGATGTTAGAGTATAAGATAATGCAGGAATATTTGATACAGTTAAATTAACAGATCCAAATAAAGGATCATCATCAATTTCTAATTCAAAAAATAAAACCGGGGCGTACGTATTTGAGTACCAATAAAATGTTGGTAACGCGTCAACAGCTGCGCCAAGAACTGGGTAACTTGGGTAACATACTAAAAATGTGTAGGTACCAAATACCACAAAATTTTGTTCGAGTGACCAGGCAGATCCAGTTGTACCATCGTGTGATCTTACTTGCCAATAATATGTGGCGCCTTGTGTTAATGCAAAAGGTATTGTTGTAAACCAATTAGTTGACGCTGAATTGAAATAACCTTCAGTCGCGTCGAAGGTACCTAAAAGAGCGCCGTAAACACCAACATCTGATCTTCTATATCTAACTTCGTAAGAAGTAACCTTTGAGTTATAACCCAATTGATACCAGTATAAACTTGGCGGGTTATTGTAAATGTTAACTCCACCTGAAGGATAAGATGCAATTGGCTGAGGTAATCCGGCAATTGAAAATTTCCAGATATTGGAGTAGTTAATAATTGCACCGCCAAGAGTCTTGGCAGTAACTCTCCACCAATAATCTGTTCCGGTTGTAAAAATTGATGTATTCAAAGTTACAGATGTACTTGTAGTAACTGTTGTAGCTGCACCTACCAATACTGTAACACCAGCATCAGTGGCAACTTCTAAAGTATATTCAATACCTGCCACACTCGAAGACCAGGCAAAGGTAATAAATTGGTCTGAAACAACAGAAAAATTTGTGGGACTGCTTAGATATGGAACTGCTGGTGCGAGAGTTGAAAATTCATTGTATCCCGCTCCTCCATTATTAATAGCACGCCAATAATAGGTAACACCATTCAATAGTTGATTGGCTATTGGAATTTGGTGTCCCGATGCTACATCACCACCCGAAGTATAAACAATGTTTGCAAACGCATTATCGGTGGCTACCTGGATGGTATGTGATGAACCACCACCCCATGTAAATGTGGGAACTATCGACACACCGGATGCGAGGTTTGCAGGCACTGAAGCCGCCGGAGTTGTTATCTGTGCAATATTCATTTGAGTTAAACTCACAATAAATAATGCCATCAAAAAGTATTTCAATTTCATAATACACCCTCTAGTTAATAAATAAAATAATCTTACTTCGGCTGGTAAACTTTATAAACCCTTTCAAGTAAATACCAAAAAGGATAAATCGTTTTATTTTACAGTTCGGCTGTTAAACTGAATGCAACCTAAGGTCTTTTTTTTAAATTGTCAATAGATATCTTGTATTATTTTTTAATTTAAGCTTAAGAAATAGATGATTTAAATTGCAATTTAATGAAAGGGTAAAAAAAAGGTCACTTATAAAAGTGACCTTTTGTATGTTTAATAGATTTTTAGTCTATCCGAAATAAGCGTGATGGCAGGCGTATAATGCTAAACCTACTACGCCCAGCATAAAGAGTAAAAATATTGAAGCACCTAGTGTTTTCATTATTTCATTTCCTTATTGACGTTTTAGTTTAGCAATTATTTAATTAACACCATCTTTTTAACTGATGTGAATTTTCCACTCGTAATTCGATAAATATAAGTTCCACTTGTTACTTTCATTCCGGAATAATCTTCGCCATTCCAATTTATTGAGTGATTACCCGCTGTCATCTCCTTATTCACCAATGTATTCACTTCCCTTCCCAGCATATCATAAATTCTAATTGTTACAAAAGAATTTTCAGGTAATGAATATTTGATTGTAGTAGTCGGGTTAAATGGATTCGGATAATTTTGTTCAAGTGAATATAGAGCAGGTAATTCAAACTCGTCTGTAATACCTGTAACTCCGTTGCCGGTATTAAATTCACCGAGATAAGAATAATCAGATTTTTCACCTTCACTCGTTTTCGATTGAACTCTCCAATAATAAGTTGTAGAAGAATTTAATCCTTCCACTTTATAACTGGCTTTATTAATATCTCGAACAACAATGGCATCGCTCATATCTTTATTTTTTGCTAGCTCTAAATCGTAAGTAATTACTGATGTGCTCTTTGCCGGAACAATCCATGATAAGTTAGCCGTAGTAGAATTTATACTTGCGCCAACTATTGGATTTGCGGGAAGCACAACAACCGGTGAAGCTCCAGGCGAAACTGTGAATTGAGCAACCGAAGAATAATTTGATACTACTGCATTATTGCTTGCTAATCTAGATCTAACTTGCCAATAATATGTTTTACCTGCAGCTAATCCAGGTACATTATACTCATTAATAATTAACCAGCCCGATTGCCCACCATTTGGTGCGGTAATATTTGTGAGTACACCGGCAGTTAATCCAGGTAGTTCAGACCAAATTACTTGATACTCGAGTGGTTGAGTTGATGTTGCAATCCATTGTAATGTTGGACTTTGTGTAAAAATCACAACTCCTGATGTTGGTGCGGGAGCAGTTGGAGTTGGGATGACTGCGGCATTGGTAGTCGTATTCACCGCATTAGCATCCACTAAAAATGATTGAGAATACCAGGTACCTGCACCATTAATGCTTACTCTCCAATAATAGGTAGAGCCGGCAGTTAATAAAGGGGACTCATAATTTAAACTAGTTAACCCTGCTGCAGTAGCGACTCTTGGAAGTGCAAATGTTGGTTCATCATCGATTTGCAAATCAAATGTTACGCCCGGAAGATGCAACCCCAAGAACCAGTAAAGTGTTGGAGTAAGTGAATAAACAGTAGTGCCTGTTACCGGAAATGTTTGATATATCGGAACATTTGCTAATGATGCATACAACATCGCAAAACTTCCCTCGGCACTAGTTGTAACAGTTGAGAATGGTAATCCAGTTGATACCTCTATTATATAATAATAAGTAGTTGCTAATTCTAATCCGGATAACACTATATAATTATTAAGCGTTGGTACACTAACCACAGTATTGTAAGGACCGCCTGGTGATGTGCCAACCCTTACCCTTGAATATGCCGGCGTACTATTGAAATTATTATTTAACTGCCAATATATTGTTGGATACAAAGTGTAAATAATTTCTCCGTTTGTCGGATAAATTGGTGATGCAGTTGGGGGACCCGCGATATTAAAACTCCAGGTTGGTGAAATTGTAACTTTAACTCCACCTGAGGTAAATGATTTTACTCTCCAATAATATGTACCTGCCGGTAATGTAGCTAAAGTATACTCAAGATTGTAATTACTTAGTGAAGATAATGCAGAAGGGAATCCAGCAACTTGAGATAGAAAATCAGCGTTATCATCCAACTCAACTTGATAAACTAATCCGCTTACTGCAGATGACCATTTAAAGTTTATTAAATTGCCAACAATTGTAGAAGAATTTACAGGACTCGATAGTACAGGTAACCCTTGTGGAATTGTAATAAATTTACCGATGCTTGATGATACAACCGGACCCGGTAACGTTGCTGTTATTCTCCAATAATATATTGTTCCATTTTCTAACCTATCCGCATCTAAAATTTGGTGCGGTGAAGTTGCGGCTACCGGTCCATAAACAATATTCGTAAATGCTAAATCTTCTGCGATTTCAATAGTATATGTTGGCGCTCCGCCACCAGGCCAGCTCCATGTGAAATTAGGAGTAATTGAATTTCCAGAAGAATTATTTAATGGAACCCCTAAAACAGGAGAAGGTAATGTTGTAAATGTAAATTGGCCTGCATTCTTGCTAGTAAAAGAGGGTTTGGTTGCAACAACTCTCCATGTATAAGTAGTATTTCCATTTAAAGTAGTACCATTATAACCGGAGGTTACATTTGGTACGGTTGTACCTGGGAAGCCGCCACCGGTATGATATTGAAGATTAAATACTATACCAGCCGAACTTCCAGGAATCGTCCATGTAAATGTTGGTGTAGTTGACTGATCGGTAGAAGCGTTAACAGGTGCTGTTAATACTGGAGTACCTAATTCAGTTGTAAATGAACTTGGTGCACTCCAAGCTCCAAAAGTTACTCCAGCATCACCTGAAGCACGCACTCTCCAATAATACAATGTATTGTTTAATAATCCCGCGGCCGCAGGAGATGTAGTGTAATTACCCCCTGCAGGCGCAAATTCCGCCGCATTTACAAAGGTGTTATCATCATTAACTTGCAACTCATAAAAATTAGCGCCAGCTACAGCACCCCATGAAAATGTTGTATTTAGTGCCACATCTAATGTACCATCAACAGGAAGAGTTAACGAAGGAACACCAAATGCTGTTGTAAATGAAAATGTTGAACTCCATGCGCCGTACGAAACACCACCATCAAACGATGCTCTTACTCTCCAATAATAAACTGTATTATTTGATAAGCCAGTAGCTGGTGGAGAAGTCAAATAATTACCCGGTGCCGGGGCAAATTCTGCCGCATTTGTAAATGTGTTATCATCATTTACCTGAAGTTCATAAAAGTTTGCGCCTGATACTCCTAACCAAGTGAATGTTGTATTTACCGCAATATTTGTCGCCACATCGGCAGGTGTTGTTAATGTTGGTGTACCGGTAGTTGTAAATGAAAATGCACTGCTCCATGCGCTAAATGTTACACCTCCGTCATCAGATGCTCTCACTCTCCAATAATAAACTGTATTATTTGCCAAACCTACTGCCGGTGGTGATGTTGTATAATTTCCTCCAGCGGGCGCGAATTCTGAAGCGTTAACGAATGTGTTATCATCATTAACTTCCAATTCATAATAATTTGCTCCTACCGAAGCATTCCAGCTAAATGTCGTATTCACCGCAATATTTACATCGGTATCAGCGGGGGTTGTTAATGTTGGAGGGGATAGCTCTGTCGTGAATGAAAATGTGGAACTCCAATCTCCATAAGTAACTCCACCATCACCCGAAGCTCTAACTCGCCAATAATATGTAGTTAAGCCAGATAACCCTGTTGCCGCTCCGGAGGTAGTGTAATTACCAGCCGCAGGTGCAAATTCCGCCGCGTTAGTAAAGGTATTATCATCATTAACTTCTAATTGGTAAAAGTTTGCGCCTGCCACCGCTCCCCATGTAAATGTTGTATTTAAAGCAATATCAGTATCTGTATCGGCTGGTGTCGTTAAACTCGGGGCGCCCACTATTGTGGTAAATGATCTGGTTGAACTCCAGGCCCCATAAGTTACTCCGCCATCATTCGATGCTCTTACTCTCCAATAATAAACTGTATTGTTTGATAAGCCTGTTGCGGCTGGTGATGTTGTATAGTTTCCAGGTGCGGGGGCAAATTCTGCAGCGTTAACAAATGTGTTATCATCGTTAACTTGCAATTCATAAAAATTACCACCTGCAACTGCGTTCCATGTAAATGTAGTATTCAATAATATGTTTGGAGCTAAATCTGCTGGAGTTGATAAAGTTGGTGCGGTTGGAAGTGTAGTGAATGTATAATATCCTACTCCGCCAGGTTCTACTGTTGTATTGGCATCAACATTCCGAATTCTCCAATAATATGTGGTGTTGTATGCAAAGTTTGATTGACCAGCTAACGCATTTATTAAATCACCAGCAACGAAGGTATAACTGTTTGCTCCATTGCCCAAATTTTGATTTATTACCAAATCAACAGGATTAAATGCGGTAGTAGTTGATACTTGAATTCTAGTATTTGGAGGAACTACCACTGCGGTAAACGAAAAGTTCGTTGTTACCGAGACCCCCGTAGCATTATCCACCGGTGACTGAGCATATATGCTCGTTATTACAAACAATAGTAAAATCGTTCTTAGAATATTTTTCATTTTGTAACCTTTTATATTTTCTAAATTTTTTCTCATTACTCTTTGTTAATGAGACTGCTTTTTCTTGACTCGAATGTTATCACAAAGGATCATCTGCTCGATGACCCTTCATGATCTAATCCTTATCTATCAAGAAAAGTAGGTAACATGGCATGCATAGAGAGCTAACCCAATTGCTGCCAGTACTACTAGTAGCATTATTGATGCGCTGAATTTTTTCATTTTCTACTCTCTATGGTTTATTATTTAATTAATAGCATTTTCTTTGAGCTGGCAAAATTGCCTGTTGTCATTCTATATACATAAATTCCGGTTGATACTTTATTGCCCATATTATCATCACCGTTCCATTGTATTGAATGACTTCCAGCTGAGTACTCGCTGTTAATTAATGTTTTTATTTCTTTGCCAAGTAGATCGTATATCTTTAAGGTTACAAATCCATTTACTGGTGTTGTAAATTTTATTTGTGTACTTGGATTAAATGGATTTGGATAATTCTGCATCAATTCAAATGTATTGGGGATTACAGTTTCTTCAACACTAACTACACTGCCTGTACTAAATGCTGTTGGTGCTGAAAAGCTTGATATTTCTCCCTTTTCTGTTTTTGATGCAACTCTCCAGAAATAATCTTTATTTTTTTCTAATCCTTGTAATGTTACGCTTGTACCGGTCAATCCGGTTAATTTTTGTGATGTAGTGAAATTTTTATCAGTTGAATATTCTAAATCATAAGTTAACTTGCTTGTACTTGGCGCTGGGATAATCCATGAAATAGTTGCCGATGTATTGTTTATTGGGTAACCATTTATTGGACTTCCTGCTAATGGAACCACACTTGCCGCGCCGGGTGATAATGTGAAATATCCGAGTGTTGACCATGCTGATTCTGAACCTACGCCAACAGTAGTTATTCTTGAACGAACCTGCCAGTAATATGTTGCGCCTGGTGTAAGACCGGTTAGAACAAATGATGTTGTGTTTAACCATGGTGCTACTGCTTCATTTACAACTGGTGAAGATAACTTTCCAGCTGTTAGAGCGGGACTAGTTGAATAAAGTACTTGATACTGAATTGGTTCTGTGTAAGAAGCTGACCAGGTCAATGTTGGGTTTGTAACAAAAATAACTGAACCTGATGTTGGGCCGGATATAGTTGGTACTGGTGCTGTGGCGGCGGCGTTCACGGTCGAAGGATATATAAAACTTCCTGCTGTTGAAACTGGTCCATATAAACCGGTGGAAGTCATTCTTCCTTTAACTCTCCAATAATATGTTCCGCCTAATGTTGGGTTTAACGTTGTAACGTTACCCGAGGTTAAAGTATATGAAGCTGCAGCAATATCAGAAACAGTTAAATTAATCGAACCAAACAATGGATCATCATCAATTTCCAATTCAAAGAATAATACCGGTGCATAAGTGTTTGTTGTCCAGTAGAATGTTGGTTCGGCTTGAACTGATGCGCCAAGTACCGGGTAGATTGGATAACAAACTAAAAATGTATATGTACCATATACAACAAAACTTTGTTCTGATGACCAGGTAAGCCCTTCAGTTACCCCAGCAACTGGGACAACTTGCCAATAATAAGTAGCACCCGGTGTTAATGCAAAAGGAATTGTTGTAAACCAATTTGTTGAAGCCGTATTAAAATAACCTTCTTCCGCGTCTGTATTCCCAAGCGCAACTGTATATGCGTTACCAGCTTTTCTATAACGTACATTGTAACTTGTAACTTTAGTATTGTATGATAGTTGGTACCAATATAAGCTTGGTGGATTATTATAAATGCTTACTCCACCTGTCGGATAAGAAGCAATTGCGGTTGGCAATCCGGCCATATCAAATCTCCAAACATTGGAATAATTAATTATAGCACCACCAACTCCAGCAACCTTTGATGTAACTCTCCACCAATATGAAGTACCTTGGTTGAATATTGAAGTATTCAGAGTTACATATGTGTCAGCTGTGGTTGTAGTTGCTAGGGCTACCAATGTAGTCATACCTGCATCTTCTGCAACCTCAAGAATATACTCAATTCCTGACACTCCTGTTGACCATGAGAAAGTTAGGAGTTCAGCTGAGACTACAGATAAGTTTGCGGGACTACTCAAATATGGTACAGCGGGAGGTACTGTTGTAAAACTAAATGGAACTGCGGGCGCCCATATAGTACCACCATCTTCACTAACCTGCCAATAATATGTTACACCATTGAGAAGTGGTGTAGTATTAGTATAAGTGTTAGCGGCAGGATTAATAGTGTAAACTGTTGGACTGGCCATAGTACTGCTTGTAGAAAATCGAATTCTATTTGCAGTTGAAGCACCCCAAGTCCATGAAAAATCATGAATCACTCCAACACCAACGGCTGCGTTAGCAGGATCTGGTGTGGTAGGTTGAGCTAAAGCAAAAGTAGAAATAACAACGAAGAGAAAAAAAGTAAATAACTTTTTCATAATACACCCTCTCATATAAATATGTTTAAATTCTTATGCACGGCTGGAAATAGCAAAGTATGATTGGATACTTTGCAGATATATTAATGTGAATCATCAGATTATCCCTCATCTGTCTTCACATTTCATGTAAATGAACGTTCGGCTGGTAAAACTGCAACAAACGTAATATGTTTTAATAAGATAGTCAAGTATTTTATTTTGAGATATTTTATCGGATTAAATTTTCATGAAATATAAAAAAAGTGCAAACCTCACTATTTTTTATTCCGAAATTAATGATAATGCTTTCAACTTAATTGGTCCAATAAAAATTATACATCACTGGTTGGTTACATTAAACCAATCAAAGTATCTTCATTAACTAAAATAATAAGAAATATTTTTTGAGAAAATTTCTGAAATATTTTTTGAAAAGATTTCTTTTTATTATGTTCACTTTCAAAACATTCGGGCATTACCAATCTTTTAGAGACAATAACAATTAAACATCCTGGGATTATAGTATAGATTAAAATTTTTGAATCACATTACACTTAATAATTAAGAGCGGGGTTCGAATGCAGGTTAAACGAGAACAATGGGGGAGCAAAATTGGATTTATTCTTGCTGCGGCAGGATCGGCTGTTGGGCTTGGAAATATTTGGCGATTCCCCTATTTAGCCGGAGAAAATGGAGGAGCCGCTTTCATTTTTGTTTATATACTTTGTGTGGTGGCTATTGGCATACCTGTTTTAATTGCAGAAATATTGATTGGAAGAACAACTCAAAAAAATCCCGTTGGCTCATTTAAATCATTAACCAATAATAAATTTTGGCATTCAATTGGAGGAATGGGGGTATTTGCCGGGTTTATAATTTTGTCATTTTACGCTGTGGTTGCAGGATGGACGGTAGGCTATATAATAGAAGCATTTCGTGGTACCCTTTCTACAGATATTAATTCAACAATAGCTAATAATCATTTTGAAGCATTGACCCAAAATCCCGTTTGGGATATTTCCATGCTTGCATTGATTATGCTATTCACCATGGGAATAGTGTATTTCGGTGTTCAAAAAGGTATTGAACTTGGCGGTAAAATTATGATGCCTCTTCTTTTCATATTGTTAATTGGATTAATGATAAGAGGTTTAACACTCGACACAGAATTAAAAGGACTCAATTATTTATTTAATCCCGACTTCAGTAAAATTACAACTAAAGTGGTTTTAGCGGCTCTTGGACAAGCTTTCTTCTCTATGAGTCTGGGAATGGGCGCAATGATGACATATGGCAGTTATATGTCGAAGAAAGATAATATTCCGGTATCATCGGTTTGGATTGCATTTCTCGATACAGCGGTTGCCATTGTAGCAGGTATTTGTATTTTCAGTATTGTATTTGCTACGGGACAAAGCCCTGATGTAGGTCCAAGTTTAATTTTCCAAACTCTTCCAGTGGTATTTACTAAAATGACGGGAGGATATTGGTTCTCGATATTATTTTTTATCGCACTTGCGCTTGCCGCATTAACCTCTACTGTCTCTCTCCTCGAAGTTGTAACAGCATATTTTGTTGATGAAAAAGGATGGAAGCGTCAAAATGCAGTGCTCGTATTTGGAACATTAGCTTTTATTCTAGGAATTCCAAGCGCGCTCTCATTTAACGCGTTAGCTGATTTTAAAATTTTAGGATTAACATTTTTTAGCGTCACCGAATTTTTATCATCTAATTTGATGCTGCCTGTAGGAGGATTTTTTATTTCAATTTTTGTCGGTTGGTTATGGGGGTTGGATAAAGTAAAAGAGTTTATCCGATTCGGTTCGGAAACATTATTTGATAAATTAAAATGGTTCTTCCCTTTCTGGGTATTTATTTTGAAATATTTAGCACCAATACTAATTTTAATTGTTTTACTTAGTTCAATCGGACTAATCTAATCCTTAATTAAACAGCGGGTAAAAATGAAAAAATCGACTGCCGGAATAATAACTATCGCAATAATTTTTCTTCTTTTTATCATAGAAGGAAAAGATTTTTTTGATCTTGTTTGGACATTCCCCGGAAATTTTGACATCATTAAAAACTTCCCTAGTAAAGATGTTCCTCTTGGTTCAATACCATTAATTCTACTGCTCTTATTAGGAACAGGCATCTTCATCACTATCAAAAACCTATTCCCCCAAATTCGTTACATGATACATGGAATTAAAGTTACTGCCGGAGTTTATGATGATCCTAAAGATGCCGGAGACTTGAATCACTTTAAAGCTTTATCTACCGCAATTTCAGCTACCGTCGGAATAGGAAATATTGCCGGTGTTGCAACCGCGATTTATTATGGAGGTCCTGGGGCGCTTTTTTGGATGTGGATGACTGCCCTATTCGGCTCAGCGCTTAAATTTGCTGAATGTTCGTTAGCCCACAAATACAGAGAAATATTACCTGATGGTTCAATTGCCGGTGGTCCAATGTACACTATAGAAAAAGGGTTGGGTCCAAAATTTAAGTGGCTTGCTATAGTATTTGCATCATTTGCAATTATATGTTCATTCGCAACGGGAAATGCTATTCAATCATTTACTCTATCAGATCAAATATATTCTGAAGTAAGACAAGTATTAGGCACGGATAATTTTTGGACTATACAACATCAAATATTCAGCGGATTTGCTGTATCATATACTCAGTTGATTAATGGTGTTGTTATAGCCTCACTGGTTGCGGTTGTAATAATTGGTGGAATTAAAAGAATTGGTAATGTGACCGGTATTCTTTCCCCATTAATGGCGCTATTTTATTTTATAACTGCGGTAATTGTGTTGATCTCAAATTTTAATCATCTAATACCTAGTTTGGAGATGATTGTTGTGTATGCTTTTAATCCTCCCGCCGAAATTGCCGGTGTTACGGGGGGAACATTTTTAGTCTGGATGAATACCGTTTTATGGGGAGTTAAAAGAGGGTTGTATTCGAATGAATCGGGGCAAGGCAGCGCGCCAATCGCGCATTCAACTGCCAAAACTAAATATGGTGTTAGGGAAGGAACCGTTGCGTTATTAGAACCATTTATTGATACTATAATTATCTGCACATTAACCGGATTAGTAATTATAACAACCGATGCTTGGCACCACACAGCATTTTACCAAACTAGAATCGATCCTTCTTTCAGCGGACCACTGTATAATGCAAGTTTATTAACCGCGTTTGCATTCAAGCAGGGATTAATGTGGTTGTTTTCTTATGGCGACAAAATAGTAACATTAGGTGTTCTGTTATTTGCGATATCTACTATTATAAGCTGGTCTTACTATGGCGATAGAGCTACTTATTATTTATTCGGTAATAAAGCTATACTTCCCTATAAATGGGTTTTTGTACTTTTTGTTTTTATTGGAGCAATTGCTGAGTTGGAAGCTATTTGGGCATTTGGAGATGCGGCTCTCGGATTTATGACCGCTCCAAATCTTCTCTCTATAATATTACTTTCTGGGGTGTTGAGGAAAGACATAAAAGAATATTTTTCGATTAAACATATACCTTACAAGGATAGATTAGATAAGTAATCAGATTTGATTGTTTTTAAAACAAAAAAGCCATGCTTCTAACTGAAGCATGGCTTTTTGTATTTTAATCTAAACTATTAACCAAAAAATGTCTCGGCAATTTTATATAAATCATGGTCAACTGTTTTAAGAGTACCAACCGCATCCTGAAGTTCAACTCCAACAATATCATTTCCTTTAAGAGCTGCCATTTGTCCCCACTTTCCTTCATGAACAAGATCAGCGGCTTTAACACCGAAGCGTGTAGCTAAATATCTGTCGTAAGCAGTAGGGCTTCCACCTCTCTGTATATGACCTAACACTGTTGAGCGAGTTTCAAAACCGGTTCTCTTTTCAATTTGTTCAGCTAATACTTGGCCAATACCACCTAACCGAACATGACCAAAAGAATCTAATTCTTGAGTTGAAGTAACCATTCCATCATCACCTTTATTAACTGGAACAGCTCCTTCGGAAGCGCATACTATACTAAAGCTTTTGCCTCCATCGTGGCGTTGAATCAAAGTTTTGCATATTTCATCTATATCGTAAGGAACCTCTGGAACTAAAATAATATCTGCGCCGCCTGCAATGCCAGAATGAAGTGCAATCCAACCTGCATGTCGTCCCATCACTTCAACAACTATTACGCGGTTATGAGATTCTGCAGTTGTATGTAAGCGGTCGATAGCTTCTGTTGCAATATTTACCGCGGTATCAAACCCAAATGTATAGTCGGTGGCATTTAAATCATTGTCAATAGTTTTTGGAACACCAACAACATGCACACCAGCTTTAGCTAATTTTGCGGCAACGCCGAGTGTATCTTCTCCGCCAATAGCAACGAGCGCGTCAATATTATTCGCGGCTAAAGTTTTTTTAACAATATTTTCACCATCGGGGATTTTATAAACATTTGTTCTTGATGTGCCAAGGATTGTTCCACCTCGATGAAGAATACCTGAAATTGCATTTCGATCTAAAGGAATAACTAAATTATCAACAACACCTTTCCAACCATTTCTAAAACCCACAGTTTCATATCCGTACTGCATAGATCTGCGAACAACCGCACGAATTACCGCATTCAAACCGGGGCAATCGCCGCCGCCAGTTAACATTGCTATTTTCATTTATGCTCCAAATTATTAAAAATGTTTTTTATCAAATCAATTTTAGATTTGCAAATTTTGATAATAATTGTTTTGTACCATGTCCTTCAAACGAAATTGTAACTCTCTGCGAATCACCGGTGCCAAGAATAGCTAAAATTTTTCCGGTGCCGAATACTTGATGAGTTACTCTGCTTCCAACTCTTAATGATCTTCTTTCCTGGTCAAAGTCATCATAATTTTCTTGATAGAATTCATCATAATATGCTTTTTTCTTTCGTCCCGATTTTTTAGTACCCAAACCATTATATTCTTCATAAGTATCTTCATCAAGCTCTTCTAAAAATCTTGATTTAGATTGATAAGCTACTTCACCAAATCTATATCTAGAACGGGCATAAGTAATAAAAACTTTTTCTTTTGCTCGTGTTAACGCTACATAAAATAATCTTCGTTCTTCTTCAATTTTAGAATCGCTGTCAAATCTAGGATTGAGTGGAAAGATATCTTCTTCCAATCCTGTAACAAATACAATTGGGAATTCTAAACCTTTTGCGCTGTGAACTGTCATCATTGTTACAGAATTCATTTTTTCATCATATTGATCAACACCTGCAACTAATGATACTTCCGCGAGAAAATTATCGAGAGTAGCATCATGGTTAGTTTTGGAATAATCTTGAACAGCCGAAACTAATTCCTGGATATTGTCGTAACGAGCCAATGCGTCTTGAGATCCATCTTCTTTATATATTCTCATGACACCGAGTTCATCAACCAAAGCGGCGGTTAATTCACCAATTGATAATTTTTCTTTGAGATCAATATATTTATCGAGCAAAAGTTTGAATTGCTTTACATTTTTTTGAATTCTCTCCTTAACCTCAATCACTTCAAAAACACGGGACATGGTTGAGAATAGTGAAAGATTAAGTTTTCTTGCAAACGCAATCATTTTTGAAATTGAAGTATTGCCAATTCCCCTCTGTGGAAAGTTCATAATTCTTAGAAGACTTTCCTCATCATTTTGGTTTGATAGAATTCGGAGATAAGCTAAAATATCTTTTACTTCTTTCCTTCTGTAAAACTCAACGCCACCAATTATTTTATAAGGAATTTTTTCACGACGTAGCGCATCTTCAAGTGCACGCGATTGTGAATTGATTCTATAGAATATTGCAATATCATTTAAAGATAATTTACGGGTAGAGATTTCTTTTTTAATTCTTTTGGCAATCTGAAACGCCTCATCTTTCTCATCGGATGCACGAAGCATGGTTAGTTCTTCGCCATCATTATTTTGAGTCCATAATGTCTTTGGAATCTGCTCACTATTATTTTTTATTATAGAATCAGCCGCCGCAAGTATTGTTTTGGTAGATCTATAATTCTGTTCCATCCGGAATAATTTAGCGCCTTTAAAGTCCTTTTCGAAATTGAGCATATTTTTAATTTCGGCGCCACGCCAGCTGTAAATACTTTGGGCGTCATCCCCAACTACACAAATTTTATCTTTAACCGGGCTAAGTAATTTCAGCATTTCATACTGAGCCTTGTTGGTATCCTGGTACTCATCAACCAAAATATATTTAAAGATTTTTTTGTACTTCGCCAGTACCTTTTCATTTTCTCTAAATAACTGAATTGGCTTCAATAAAAGATCGTCGAAATCCATCGAGTTATTTTCGAAAAGTCTCTTATTATACTCGGCGAAAATTTCTCCAAATTTTTTATCTGATGGAGTAACAGCCATTGTCTTTTGATAATCTCCGGGGGTAATCATCTGATTTTTCAAAAAACTAATTTTATGCTGAACCGAATTTGGAGTAAGATTTTCTAGAGTGATATTCAATTCCTGGATTATGTTTGAACATAACCCGGTAGAATCTTCCCTATCATAAATAGAATAATTCGATTTATAATTTAAGTATTTTGATTCAACCCTTAGAATTTTCGAAAAGATAGAATGGAAAGTACCCATCCATAATTCATCGGCTTTTTTACCGATAATTTGGCGGATTCTATCTTTCATTTCCTTTGCCGCTTTATTTGTAAAAGTAAGCGCAAGAATTGAGGAGGGTTCTAATCCTTCCTCGATCAGATAAGCAATTTTGTAGGTTAATACTTTTGTTTTTCCGGAACCGGCACCAGCAACAATTATATGAGGTCCCGAGTTGTATTCAACGGCTTCCCGTTGTTTTTCATTAAGTTCTTTAAGAATTTTCATCGGCAAGTAATTTTTTGGTCGGCAAATATACAAAAAATTAGCCGGTATTATCAATTTTTATTTCAGATGATAAATTTGGTGAGGCTGTGTAAGTGGCAAAATATTTTAATCTTTAGATTATTCTATTTCAAATTAAAAGTTTACCCGATTTCATTATTAATTTTCCATCGAACCAGACGTTAGGTTTTTTAACAACGCCATCAAGATGGATTGGGATATTTACTGTACCGCCCATCGATTTATTATCACCAAGAGCAATATGAATTGTACCCATAACTTTTTCATCTTCTAATAAAAGTCCGCTTAATTTTGTTTTATGATTTGTCCCAATTCCAAACTCAGCTATGTTACGTGCCAGTTGTCCATATTTATTTAAAGTCGCATCCAGCTTTTTAGCTTGCGCCCCGCCTGTTACATTTACGGCAAATCCATCCTTAACTTCAATTCTAATTGGCTTCCCTTTTATTACACCAATACCTGCCATTGAACCATCAACAACAAAAACACCATTCGATTTACCCTCGAGAGGAGCCAGATAGGCTTCACCTGTTGGAAGATTTCCGCTCTCCCCTTTTGCGTGAAATAGACCCTTACTTGCGATAGCTTTTCTGCCAGAAATATCCATCGTAATATCTGTTCCATTATTCGCTGTAACTTTTACGGTTGAAGTCTTTGTGAGAATATCTGTCAGCCTAATAGTTAATTCCGCTATTTTATGATAATCGGCATTTAATCCGCGGATCATCACATCTTCAGTTATGCCGGGGAATGTTGCAATTCTGCTCCCTAGAGCGGATGCTTCTCTTCGCGCGTTTGTATGGGTTAATGATTTTGCTGTGGGGCATAATACTACATCAAAATTTTTCATTAATTCGGCAACCTGTTTGGGAGGTTCTTCCCCGTGCATCTGCCTGGATTTCATTTCTACAAATAATGCCTCATGTCCAAGATTCAATGCATTTTTATAAAGATTATAACCAATTTTTTTCTTTGCCTCATCGGTTATTACTAATACTGATTCCCCTTTTTTAGCACCCATGCAATCACGAATTGCAATTATTGATGCGCGATCTAAATTTGATAATTTCATAATGGAAAACCTATGTTAAGTTGTAATGTTGCGCTGAAACCATTTTTTTGAATTGCTTTTTTTGATTCATCGATTGGAAGGATCACATTTCCATCACTAAAGTTATCGAACTCAACAAAATTAAAGCCTGCAGTTCCTTCGAGACTTATATAATCTCTCACGAGATGCATAATAACTCCAGAACCGATGAAGTAGCCCACTTTATTTTTGCTATTCGATAAACTAATTTCACTTTGTAACTCATAATTATTGTAAGTCTCACGGGATAATTCGGCATTATAAAACATAACGTTTGCTTCAACTAATTTTAAATCGAATATCCAGAAAAATGGGACACCGAAATCTAAACCAACACCCCAATGATTTAAATTAAGTTCGTAATCATCGCGAGGTCGCGATAAAGATGTATTATCGGCAACCGAGTGTTTCTCTTTTAAAAATTGGTAGTAACCTTTGGCAGTAATAAAAACAGATTCAAAATCGGCTCTAAAAAAATTAGCTCCAATTCTGTAACCAGATACCTTCTGAAATTTTACAGATTGTTCATTCAAATTAAGAAGTGGATTACCTGACGAAATTAAGTTTAGAGAGGAATTTAAATGCTGACCATCAAATTGCTGCTGAGAGTATCCGGCAAAAAAACCGCTCAATCCCAAACAACCAAATCCAAACGTTTGACTATTAATCTGAGTGGTGAAGAATAAAGCAAAAACAAGATTTATATAAATAATTTTTTTCATGAATTTCCGCATATAATAAAACTAAATTAAGAAATATTTATTTGGATTGCTTAATCCCCTCTTCGAGACCGTGTCCCCCTTTTCCCAATTCACTCTGCCGGAGTAAAAATGAAAAGAGAAGTCCAAAAAATCCAAGTGATGAAAAGATCCACATTCCCATAGTATATCCGCCGCTAAAATCGTTAGCAAATCCAATAATAAAATTAAATGAAGCAAGACCAATATTCTGGATCATTGTCATTAAACCGTAGGCAGTTCCAAGTTTTGATTCATCAACAATTATTGCTACAGAAGGCCACATAACCGCCGGGATTAAAGAAAACGCTATTCCCATCATCGCCATCGGAATGAATAAATTTATTTGAGTATATGCCATTAAAAGATAGACTGGCACAAGTAGCAACGAACCAAACATCATTAGTAATGAACGTTTGCCAATATAATCGGCCATTAATCCAAATAATGGTGTTAAGATCATTGCAGATAAAGTTAGCATGCTAGAAAGAAATCCGCCAAACTCACGGGTAACTCCATGTTCTTCCATAAAAAATTTTACAGCGAATGTTTGGAACGGAAATATACCTGAATAAAAAGTCACACATAAAAGTACCACAAACCAATATGAATTAGAGAAACTAAAGATTTGTCTAAACATAACTTTATCTTGTTTAGGCACGGGTCGAAGTGAATAATTTCTTTCAGCATAGACGTCCATTCCCCAATAAATTATAACTGCCGCAATGGCAATAATTCCGGCTCCAACCGAAATTAAAAGGGGCAATTGGTAACTTTCGTATAAACTTTTAGCCCATGTTGGAGAATTTAACGCGGCAAATGAACCGAGCCGAGCTAGTGTTAAATTTAATCCGAAAGCAAAGGATAATTGTTTCCCTTTAAACCATCTTCCAATTACTGTAGTAATAGCTACAATCATGGACTCTGCGCCTAATCCAAAAATTAATCTACCCACAGCCATCATTGTTAAATCGTTAAATGAAGCAGTGATAATAGCTCCAACTAAACACAGTACAGTAAAAATAAAGGTTGATATTCTGGTACCGATTTTATCAATAATCAATCCGCCGATGAGCACCATAATTACATTTGGGACGCTATAAATACCCTGCAGAAGCCCAATATCAGAGTCACTAAAATTTAATTGTTTTGATAATAGATCGGCGAGTGGACTAATGCTATCATATATATAATAATTACCAAACATGGCCAGACTAATGAAAAAGAGAATAACCCATCGAAATAGTGCAAATGGCTCAGGTTTATGAACTTGAGTTTCGGTCAATATTATCTCCGGTTTTTGAATTATTTTTAATTCAGTGATGAATTATATTTTATTTACGAATAATTATCTGTAGCCTTTTCATTAAAACTATTACTTACAAAAAATATCAACGCAAATTCTAACAATCTCTTGCATAAAGGAAAATGTCTCTCACTTTTTTTTCAATTTCAGCATCGCTCAATTCTTGGTAAACCATTTATAATCCGGCTTTCTTCAAATCTCTGGCAGACCAATATAAACTTATTGACTGAGCTAGTTTTTGTTCAGATGTCAAATTGATTTCGTAAGCTTGTTTATCTTTTTTATCGGGATGTTCATTCATCAGCTTCTCTCTGAATATATTCGGGAGTTCTACACAATGTAAAACTCCCAATTTTTCAATCATCAATTTTTCTGAGGAATATTTTCAAGTACGTGAGTTAATAGAACCCAGAATTTATCAACAGTACTGATTTGAACTCTTTCATCAGGTGAGTGTGCGCCCATAATTGTTGGGCCAAATGAAATCATATCCATTTGAGGATATCTTTCCTTAATTATTCCACATTCAAGTCCAGCATGTATAGCTTTAATATGTGGTTCATTGCCATACAATTTTTTGAATTCGGCTTTCATTGTTTTTAAGATTGGAGAATGTATATCTGGTTTCCAACCGGGATATCCATCACTTCTCTTAACTTCTGAACCAGCCAAATTAAATAATGCCGCAACTGAATTGGAAATATCATGCTTCTCCGATTCAACTGAACTTCTCTGACTTAAGGTTACATCAACTTTTTTACCTTTAGTGGTAATTACAGCAAGATTGGTTGATGTTTCCACTAATCCCGGAATATCGGCACTCATTTTTATTACACCGTTTTGTACGGCATATAATGAATCAACCAAACTTACGGTGGTATATTTATCGAACACTTTTGCCTTAGACTTTACTTCACTAAAACTAACTTCTAGTGTAGGTTCAACGCTCGCTAGTTCAGCTTTTACAACACCATTATAAGCCAGTATATGATCGGCGATTATTCCCAGATTTTTATTCGGTACTCTAACTACTGTAAAACATTCTCTTGGAATTGCATTGTGTTTGCTTCCACCATTAATACTAACTAGACGAATTCCATAATTATAATCGAGTTCATGTAGTAATCTTGCCATAATTTTTATCGCGTTACCTTTTCCGGTATCGATATCGAGTCCGGAGTGACCACCCTTCAATCCCGTAACCTTAATTTCAATTGCGGCAGTTTTAGTCGGGATATCTTTCAATTTCGGTTTGAAAGTAATCATTGTATTTTGTCCGCCGGCGCAGCCAATATATAACGCTCCATCTTCTTCAGAATCAAGATTTAAAAGAATATCCGATGATAGGAATCCTTGCTTTAAAGCTTGAGCTCCATTTAACCCGGTTTCTTCATCAAGTGTAAAAAGAGCTTCAACAGGTCCATGTTTCAGTGATTTATCTTCCATAACCGCTAAAGCCGCGGCTACACCAATTCCATTATCACTACCTAAAGTTGTACCTTTAGCTTTAACCCAATCGCCATCAATAAAAACTTGAATTGGATCTTTATCAAAATCATGTTTTACATCTGAATTTTTTTCTGCAACCATATCCAGATGTCCTTGCAGAACAACCGGAGTCAGATTTTCTTTACCCGGAGTTGCCGGTTTTTTAATCACTATATTTCCAAAATCATCGGTTGAATATTTTAATCCATTTTTTTTAGCAACCGAAATAACATATTGCGCAAGTTTTTGTTCTTTTCTTGAAGGATGCGGAATATTGCAAATCTCTTCAAAATGATTCCATAACAATTCCGGTTTTAGTTTTCCTAATTTATCACCCATCTTATACTCCCTTTTTGAATTCTTTAAAATTTATAACGTTGCCTTTGTGTAATTCCAACAAAAATTTTGATACTCTTTCCTCTGGCTGAATGAAATCAGGTCCAAATTTTGCTTTGAGTTTTACCGCAATTTCAGCAACGGAATTATTGCCATCAATTAAGTTCCAAACAGCACTGCCAACATCATCAAGTTTAACTTTAAAATCTTTCCGTTTGATTTTCGGAACAAGATATTTCACCAAAAACTTATTAGTGAATTTTGGAATTAAAAGTTCAATAATGCCGTCGTTTTCTTCATAGTTCGAATTTTTAAAAGGATGCAATTCGAGCAGATTGAAATTTTCTTTTTTCTTAAACATTAGATTGAGTATATAATTAAAAAATCAAGGTAAAGCCGGATCCTTAAAAAGAGATCCGGCTTGAAAATTATTAATGAGCCACAGATGGCGGAGCCGGTTCATCAGGACTTCCGGCATTTGATAATGGAGTTTTAATCAGTAAATAACCAACTACAAGAAATACAACGCTGCTCACTATAAATGATGGATTTTGGAAGATTGAAGGAGTCTGCCACTCGATTACAGCGAAGAGCGCAAAAATTAATCCAATTAAGGCTTCACCAGCAATTAATCCTGAAGCTAGCAGCACTCCATTATTTTCTATTCTTGATTTTTGAGATTCATTCATTTTCTTTCTTTCAGAAATCTTTTCAAGAATACCTTTTATAACACCACCAATAAATATGGCGAATGTTGTTTCAAGCGGAAGGTACATACCAACGCAAACAAGCATAGGACTTTTAACTTTGACAAGAATAAATCCAATTGCCATTATTACACCAACAATAATTAAAGGCCAAGCCATATCTCCGCCAACAATTCCTTTTGCTAGAATTGCCATCAAACTTGCTTGAGGTGCTGGATAAGCTGCGCCGCCAAGACCAGTTCCGCCCGATTTAATATCACCTTCGTGCAATATTAATAATGGGAAAAACATTACCGCTGATGAAACCAAAATTCCGAATAAATCACCAACCTGCATTTTCCAAGGAGTACCGCCAAGGATATGTCCAACTTTTAAGTCTTGAAGCATTTCACCAGCAACCGCGGCGGCAACGCAAATAACAGCGGCTACACCTAATACCGCGGCAACTCCGGGCATTCCTTTAACTCCCATTATCACCATTAATAGTGCGGCAATAATTAATGTGGAAATTGTTAATCCGCTAATTGGGTTATTACTTGAACCAATCAACCCAACTAAATAACCTGAAACCGCTGAGAAGAAAAATCCCGCTATAATCATAACAACTGTAGCAACTAAAGCTGCGAGAATATCTTGCGCGAAATAATTATAAATTATAAAAGTAAATATTGAAGCTACGAGCAATCCAATAAATACCCATTTGAAATTCATATCTTTATCGGTACGTGATTCTGTAGTAGCAGAGCCTGAGGCTGCTTTTTTGACATCGCCAATTGCTCTGCTCAATCCGGCACCAAGACTCTTTCTCATTCTAAATAATGTATATGCTGCGCTCATCAACATACCGCCAATAGCTATTGGGCGTACAATATTTCTCCAAACTTGATTTCCGAGTCCAATCCAGGTTTCATCAGTAATTTGTGTTGTACCATTTGCTTGAAGGGACGCTACTAATTCAGGTCCTAAAAAATAAAGAAGCATTGGAACAAACAAACCCCATGCTAGTAATCCACCGGCAAAGTTTAAAGATGCAAGTTGAGGCCCTATAATGTATCCAACACCCATATATGCGGGACTTACTCCAGGAGTACTAATAATTGAACCGCCGCTAGCGTCAACACTACCGGTTCCAATCGCAATTTTTTTCTGCGCGAAAGCAATAAATGCTTCCCATTTTTCAGCGAAGAAATGGAGTTGTTTCAGAACTTGAATTAAAGCGCCAAGCGCCATCGCTCCAAATAAAAATTTGGCACCGCTTTGTCCGCCTCTTCCAGCTTTATGAATTTCGGAAGCGGCAACAGACTCGGGAAATGGCAGTTCTTTGTCTTCCACCATAACACGGCGCAGTATTGTCACAAATAAAATTCCAACTACACCTCCCACAAACATAATTGCAGTTGCTTCAAAGTAGTGGGTCCATGTGAAAAACTCTGTCCATACTCCCGCAATTAAAAATGCAGGTAATGTGAATATTGCCCCGGCCGCAACCGATTCACCAATAGAACCGACAGTTCTAGCAAAATTTTCTTCTAAAATTGATCCTTTCATTATTCGTAACAAAGCCATACCGATAACAGCGGCTGGATATGTTGCCGCAATTGTCATACCGGCTTTTAATCCTAAATAAGCATTTGCCGCGCCTAATACTACCGACATAATTAAGCCGATAATAAGCGCACGTACTGTAAATTCTGCCATGTTTGATTCTGCTGATACATACGGAATAAATTTTTTCTCTTCCGCCATATTTTCTCCTAATTATAGTGTCACGATTATTTATTTAGGGTACTTAACTAATTATACTTTGCCGACTAATATAGTTATGAATGATTTGCAGAGCAACTCAATTTAGTTGGGAATTGAAAATTGATAATTGGGATTTTGATACGCCGTTTTATTGATTATGAACTATTAATTCAATATTCTATATCAAAACTTGAGATTTCTCATTCCTATATGGCAGAGGGCAAAATCATACTTAATCGGATCAACCGGATCATATTTTTTTAGGTTTTCTGTAATTTCTTCAACCATTAACCATGATATATTTTTACGTTTTGTCAGCTTCAAAACTGTGCAAATTCTTGCGATATGTGTATCAACCGGAATTATTAATTTTGAAGGTATAATTTCATTCCATAAACCAAAATCTAGCGCGTCTTTTCTAACCATCCATCTTAAAAATAAATTTACTCTTTTGCATGGACTATTGTTATGAGGACTGGGAAACATAAATTTTACCCCGGGAGTTACTTCACAAATCTTTGATGCAATATCTAGCATGTGGCATGAGAAAAAAGAGATAGATTCTTTAAGGTTTTTTTCCTCCTCAAAGTAGTAGAGTAAAAAAAGAAACTTGAGTGATCCGTAATTTTGATAAACAATCTTTAAAACTTTGAACAATGATACTATATCCTCAGAAGAGTAAAACCGGTGAACAATCCCCTCAAATTTTGCTTCATCTTTTTTGGAAAAATTCATAACAAAACTATGTGGTGATTTGCCCATCACTTTATGAATCTTTTCGAGTGACGTTATAATTTGTGTGATATTTCCATATGCGAAAGTTGCCGAAATGAAAGCTGAGATTTCAATATCAAGAGGATTCTTGAATCGGTATGGAAATTCCAGCGGATCGGGAGAAATCTGTGAGAAATCAAATTTTTTATAATGCTGATTAAGTTTATTCTTTAACAGTAACTCTCGATTTGAATACTTCAATATTTATCTCAATTACTTTTTGGTAAGATTTATCATTTCTTTAATTGCCTGTTCCACCCCAACAAATACAGCACGAGCAATAACTGCATGACCGATACTAACTTCATCGATATCTGGAATGTGAATAAATTCTTTCATATTGATATAGTTGAGGCCATGCCCGGCATTTACCCCCAGCCCTAATTTTTTTGCGTGTTTGGCGGCAATTCTAATTTTTTCCAGTTCATCAAATCTATCTTCTTCAGATTTAGAATTAGCATATACTCCGGTATGTATTTCAATAAAATCAGCATTGATATCAACGGCGGCATCAATTTGGTCCAAATCAGGTTCAATAAAAAGTGATACTGGGATTTTACATTCGTGAAGCCGCTCTATAGCAAATCTTATTTGCTGAATATTATCAATTACATTTATGCCCCCCTCGGTTGTTAACTCTTGCCTTTTTTCCGGGACGATGGTCGCGAGTTCAGGCACCACATCACATGCAATTTCAATAATTGAATCAACGGGAGCCATTTCAAGATCGAGTTTAGTTGTAATTAATTCACGCAGTAATCTTACATCACGCTCATTAATATGTCTTCTATCTTCACGAAGATGAACCACAATTCCATCTACCCCATACTGCTCTGCCATAAGAGCAAATGTTACAGGATCAGGTTGTGTTTCCCCTCTCGCGTTTCGAAGAGTAGCTATATGATCTATGTTAAGGCAAAAGCGCATTTTTAATCCTTTCAAATATTTCTATGCAAATGTAATAAAAATATTTACTCTACTTCTAACCTCTCATTTTCTAAATATCAAATTTAATACCTTGGGCAAGTGGAAGTTTTTTGCCATAATTAATTGTATTTGTTTGACGCCTCATATATTGTTTCCATGCATCTGAACCCGATTCTCTACCGCCGCCGGTTTCTTTTTCACCGCCAAATGCTCCCCCAATTTCCGCGCCGGATGTTCCTATATTAACATTCGCTATTCCGCAATCACTGCCCCGCTGTGATAAAAACTCTTCCGCTTCTCTCAAATCATTTGTAAATATTGAAGAGGATAAACCTTGTACAACATCATTCTGAATTTTAATCGCGTTTTGAATTTCCCCCGAATACTTGAGCAGATAAAGAATTGGCGCGAATGTTTCTTCCTGCACTATTTGAAAATGATTTTCAGCCTCAACAATTGCTGGTTCAACATAGCAGCCAGATTCATATCCGGTTCCTTCCAAAACTTTTCCGCCAGAAAGAATTTTTCCCCCTTCTTCAACAACTTTTTTTAGTGCGAATAAAAATTCTTGAACGGCACCTTTATCGATGAGGGGTCCAACATTATTTTTTGCATCGAGTGGATTACCAATTTTTATACTTTGATAAGCTTTCAGTAGTGATTCTTTTACTCTGTCATAAATATCCTCATGTACAATTAATCTCCTTGTAGTAGTGCATCGTTGTCCCGCTGTTCCAACAGCGCCAAATACAACTGCCGGAATGGCAATTTTCAGATCGGCATTATCAGAAATAATTATTGCGTTATTCCCTCCCAATTCTAAAATTGTCTTGCCAAATCTTTTCGAAATTACTTCCGCCGCATGTTTCCCGATTGCCGTAGAACCGGTTAATGATATTAGTGGAATCCTTTTATCATTTAATATTCTTTCCCCAATTGTTGATCCTTTGCCTATTACCAAAGAGAATAATCCCTCCGGTAAATTGTTTTGCTTGATTATTGGCGCAATAATATTTTGAACAGCTATGGCGCATAGTGGTGTTTTTGATGAAGGCTTCCATAAATTAGAATCACCGCAAACCGTAGCAAGTGCGCTGTTCCATGCCCAAACCGCAACCGGGAAATTGAACGCGGTTATAATTCCTACAACACCTAGAGGATGATACTGATCATACATTCTATGGTCTTCTCTTTCACTCATCATTGTAAATCCATAGAGTTGACGCGATAATCCAACTGCAAAGTCGCAAATATCGATCATCTCCTGAACTTCCCCTAAACCTTCTTGTAATGATTTTCCCATTTCGTACGAGACTAAATTTCCTAGTGGAGTTTTATATTCTCGAAGTTTATCCCCTATCTGTCTTATAATTTCCCCTCGCTTCGGCGCAGGTACATTTCTCCATTGAACAAAAGCATTGTGGGATTGAGAAATCACATTTTCATAATCAGCTTCTGAACATTGATAAACTTTAGCGATAAACTTCCCATCCACCGGAGAATGAACATTGATAACTCCGCAATCTTTTGTGGAAAACCAATTAATACCGGTCGATGCTCCAAAATTTTCTTCATTTATACCGAGCTGTTTTAAGAAATCCATTTTTGCCTCATTGTTTGGGTGGAAATATTGAACTACCTTTTTTTATAGAATTGATATAGAGCCAATACATGATTTAATTTTCCTCAGCTCTGTATCATGATATTCTTCACGAAGGGTAAAATCGAACATTATTAAACTGTTTTTGCCGGTAAAGAGAATTTTATAACTAATTAAAGAGTTACGTTCAAACTTCAATAGGGTATAATTTATTTTCGAATAAGAAAATTCATTAACTGTGGCGCTGTCTTTCGAATATTTATCGTTGAGTATATTTTTGTATTGATTGCGCTTGAAGTCGGCTGAAATTGTTGAATCCCCATTATCAACAAATCCAACACTTAAAACGCTTCCGGTGGAATCATCAAAGAAAAGATAAACAGGTTGATATGTAAAACTCTCCTGCAGACTAGTTGAATTTTTTGTTTCCTCAGTTTTGCGAGAGAGTGAAGCTGATTGAAATTTCCAATTTTTGGGTGGATTGAATCTAATCCCTAAATCTTTATCAAAAATTTCCAATCCTAATTGTGTCTGATCGCTAATGGCGAACTCAAATTTTTTTTCGTTTTTATCTTTACTTCCGCCGCAGTAAATAACACAAATCGATACAATAATTAGAGCTGTTATTACTTTTAATGACATACTCTTCCTAATTCAATATGTTAAAAGTATAATTTTTTAATTAACAAATCGAATTAAATCTTACAAACATTTTCCTCTAATACAATTATTTCCCGATTAAAAAAATTTCCTCTTTTTGTTCTGGGATTAAAATGATATTTTAGAATCAACAAAACAATAGCGATAGTGATTCACTATAAGGATTTTCAAAAAATTACCGGCAGAAAAATTCTCCGTAATTATTTAATCTCACGATTTGAGCAACCATTCGATTAGTCTCCTCCCCAATTTTTATCAACCTAGGAGGCCGCAATGAATAAGTCATTACCATTTAAAGATGTTATCAAAAAATCAAATTCAATCAATCCAAGTAATGTTCATGAAACGTTGAGCAGAACCATGCTTGCCGATGGATTTGACCTGGTACTCGATTTAGAGAGAAGTCATGGTTTAACAATAGTTAACCACAAGAGTGGCGATGAGTATCTCGATTTTTTCTCATTCTTTGCTTCATCACCTATTGGTTTAAATCACCCCAAATTGAACACTCCAGAATACCATGATGAAATATATTATGCGGCAATGAACAAGCCCTCAAACTCGGATATCTATACTGTTGAAATGGCAAGTTTTGTTGATACATTTTCAAGAATTGCAATGCCTGATAATTTCAAACATCTATTTTTTATTGATGGTGGCGCTCTTGCGGTTGGTAATGCGCTAAAAGTTGCATTTGATTGGAAAGTTAGAAAGAATATTCAAAAAGGAATTAAAGGTGAAAAAGGAACACAGGTAATCCATTTTCGTGAAGCTTTTCATGGTAGATCTGGTTACACTTTATCTCTAACTAATACTGATCCAGTTAAAATTGATTACTTCCCCAAATTTAATTGGCCAAGAATTTCTAATCCTAAAATTACATTCCCCCTTCATGAAAATTTGAGTACTGTAATTCAATCGGAAGAAGCAGCGATCACTGAGATTTTCTCCGCGATCAAAAATAACAAAGATGATATTGCCGCATTAATAATTGAGCCTGTTCAGGCAGAAGGTGGAGATAATTTTTTTAGAAAAGAATTTTTTGAAAAATTGAGAGAAATTACACTTGAGCATGAAATTCTTTTAATCTTTGATGAAGTGCAGACCGGTATCGGAATGACCGGGAAAATGTGGGCATTTGAACATTATGTTGAACCCGATATAATTTGTTTTGGTAAAAAAGTTCAGATATGCGGATTGATGACGACGAATAGGATTGATGAAGTTGAAGATAATGTTTTTAAAAAGTCGAGCAGGATAAATTCAACCTGGGGCGGAAATTTAGTTGATATGATCCGCTCTAAATGGAATTTACAGATTATTGATGAGGATAATTTAGTTGAGAATTCTGAAGTACAAGGAAAATATCTATTAAATAAACTGTATGAGCTTCAGTCAGAATTTCCAAATTTGGTTTTTCAAGCAAGAGGGTTAGGATTAATGTGTTCATTTAATATGCCGAATGCGGAAATCAGAAGTAAATTTTTAGAAGAACTATATAGAAGAAAATTAATAATGCTAGGGTGCGGCAAAAACGCTGTCAGATTCCGTACACCTCTTATTGTAAATAGTGAAGAAATTGATCGGGGAATAAAAATAATTAGGGAAACTTTATCATCATTATGATTAACTATTGTTATTTTACCCTTATCAAAATTGTGTCGTAAATAGAATGGTTACTTCAGGCAAAATTTATGTTGTTTCAACCCCAATTGGCAATTTAGGGGATATGACCTACCGTGCTGTAGAAACGCTGAAATCAGTCAATTTTATTTTGTGCGAAGATACGCGTGTTACTAAAATTTTATTGGACCATTATGAAATTAAGGGGGAATTAATTTCATTTAACGCCGCTACCGAATCTAAAAAAATGGAATACGCGGTTGATAAAATTTTAAATGGTGCAAATTGCGCTTTAGTATCGGATGCGGGCACTCCAACAATTTCTGACCCCGGCGGACGATTTATTAATCTCGCCCTTAAAAACGATATTGAAGTTGTATCTGTCCCTGGTGCCTCAGCTATAATTTCAGCATTAAGCATTTCGGGATTACCAACGGACGCATTTGTTTTCGAAGGCTTTCTTCCCCAAAAAAAAGGAAGACAAAAAAAATTGGTTGAACTTGCCCAGGAAGAAAGAACAATAGTTTTGTATGAATCGGTGTATCGTATAACCAATTTATTGGAAGAGTTAAAGCAATATATGCCAGAGAGAATGGTTGTAGTTTTTCGTGAATTGACAAAGAAGTTTGAAGAAAGATGGAAAGGTTATCCCCAGGATTTATTAGCTGAATTAGAATCCAAAGTAATAAAGGGGGAATTTGTTGTTGTAATTGCTCCATTGAATTGGAAAGAGGGAACAAAATAAAAGGGCTGAGATTTAACCCAGCCCACATTAATTATTCCTTAAATTAAATCGTATAATTATTTCATTAAAAGCATTTTCTTAACAGTAGAAAAACTACCTATTTCAAGTTTATAGAAATATACACCACTCACAAGATGTGATCCATCAAACTTCACTTCGTAATTGCCGGCTGATTGTTTTTCATTTACCAATGTTGCTACTTCACTGCCTAATATGTCGAATATTCGTAGAGACGTCATATATGACGTCTCTACACCGGTTGGTATTGAATATTTTATTGTTGTAATTGGATTAAATGGATTTGGGTAATTCTGAGCTAATGAAAAATCCACCGGAATAATTTCTTCTTCCAATTCGGTTGTATTCAAAGGAAGATAATACATGCCATAAAGTCTGCCAGTAAAAATTTTGTTTTCTATTACGGCAATATCCATAACATCAACTCCACGCTGTTCTTCCAAATAATTCCACGAATTTCCCCCATCGGCAGAATTGAACCAAAATGTTCTTCCTACGCCATTTGAAAGGTGCACAAATATTTTTTCATCATGAACCGCAAAGTTTGAAATGTAAATTCCCCCCACCCCGGGATTATAATAATTCCAGTTTATTCCATCTTTACTTTTGTATAACCCGTAAGATGCGGAAATAAAATATTCGGAGTTATATTTAATTATATCCAACATCGCCAAAGGCTCACCATAAAAATCACCAAATTTTATTTCCTGCCAAAAGTTAGAATTATGATCGTTTTTATAATAATAGCCGTTTACCCCAGCGCCTGCGTAGAGTACATCATCAATTAGCTTAAGAGAATTAATTGAGTAAGAATATCCACTAGATAACCCATTACTAAATTGCGCCCAATGATTTAATGTACTAAGATTTATCTCAAAGACCCCTGAACCGTATGTTCCTGCGTACAAAATTCCATCTCTAATTACAAAATCAGAGATTGATTTGGCTCCGGCACCAACTAAACCTGTATTGAGCGAATTCCATGAGGCACCATTATCGGTTGATAAATAAACCCCATAATTATATGTACCAACAAATATTTTGTTTTGATGTGCAATTATTGCGCTTACAAAATCTACATTTCTGGTTATTATTGAAGATGAAGACCATGTTTTACCATAATCGCTGCTTATATATATTAAACTATCGGCACCAGCATATATATTATTCTTTTCTACCCAAATAGAGGGAATACTGGAAGAAGAAGAAACATCTTCAACCTTCATCCATTGTGCTTCTGAACTGCCAAGTACCCCAATGAAAATTAAGATGGTTAAATATTTTTTCATTTTATCCTCACTATTTTTTAAAGTTGGTATTAAATAGACGCTTAATAGGATAAATGGTTGCTTTTTAATTATCGAAAAGATTATAAATATTTTTTCAAGGGGTTTCGTATGGTAGGATTGAAGGATTTTTATTTTTTAGGAATGGGATATTTATAAAATAATTCCTAAAAAGTTGAATCGGGATAGCTATTAGCGTGAACCAGTTCATTTTAATTGAATTAGTTCACGTTATTATCATTAATTATTCTACTCGTTTGGTCATTCCGAAATCTTTAAAGTAGTTCGCTTAATCATAAATAAGTTTGTTTATGATTCATCCAAGTATTTTCATCAATCATAATATTATTCACCAGTTAAATAAATTTCCCTATTTCATCAATAACAATTTCTTAACAGAATAATATTCTCCCGCCTGAAGTTTATAGAAATAAACTCCGCTTGTAAGTCGTGATCCATCGAACTTCACCTCATAATTGCCCGCAGTTTGTTTTTGATTTACAAGAACGGCTACCTCTTTTCCCAATATGTCAAACACACGCAGAGACGTCATATATGACGTCTCTACACCAGCTGGGATTGAATATTTTATTGTGGTTATTGGATTAAATGGATTGGGGTAATTCTGCTGCAAACTAAATTGTGTTGGCGATTCTACATTCACTGTTACTATCTGGCTATATTCAAATGAACCATCATAATCTATCTGTTTTAGTCTATATTCTACTTTTCCTCTTGGCGGATTTATATCTATGAATGAATAATTCTTAGGTGAGTTGCTATTTCCATTTCCTTGAACGAAACCTATAGTACTCCAATTACTTTTTAACGATGAATTACCTAATGACGATGCGTCAGCATCGAATGACCTTCTCTCCACCTCAAATCCATAATTATTTATTTCAGTTGCTGTTTCCCAATTCAATACAACTTTGTTTCCATTTACATCTGCACTAAAAGAAGTTAATTCAACGGGTAAAGGCGTTCCCCCGGTGTTTTGCCAATCCAAATAGGGGTAACCATCGTTAACACCATCTTCTCTATTCCAAATTGCAACATCCCACTCAGCATCTGTAAATGTTGCGTTAGTTTTCATCTGAGCAGTTGTTTTTGCAGTAGCGCCAGTTCCCGATGATTGAGAAGAAGTTTGATTATCAAAAAAGTTATTAGTAGCCGTGCCACTATTCGTTCCCAAAAATCCCTTATCGTTCGGGTTAGAACTACCAGAGTAAGTAACGTTGCCGGTGCTGTAACATTTATCAACTGTTCCATTACTGCTACCACCAAAAGCGCCAATAGCTGTATTTGTTCCGCTTGTACGAGTTACATTTGAACGACTGTAACAATTAGTAATCATAGAAGAATTGCCTCCGAACAAGCCTCCGCAAAAACTAACACCTGAAACAGAACCGGAACTATAAGATTGCGTTATTGAGGCATTAGTTTGACTCAATCCGAAAAGACCCCCTACACTTTCATTCCCAACAACAGTGCCTGCAACATAGCATTTTGAAATTGTACCGCTTTCAAATTGACCCGCCAAACCAGCCACACCATTTTGTCCTGTAATTTCAACGTTTGTTAAACCCAGATTTTCAATTTTCGAAGAGGCTCCTTGAACAAACCCAAATAGTCCTACATAATCAGTTAAACCTCTACTGATGTATAAATTGTCGATTTTGTAATTCTGTCCATTATATGTACCGGTAAATTTTGTACCATTATTACCAATTGGCGAAAAGCCGGAAGGTGAAATTCCATCCGCGGTACCATTTAAATCCCAATCTTCAGCTGTTTCATCAGTTAAAAAAGTAATATCATTAGTTTGTATGAAACTTTGAGACCAATAACTGCTATTTAGTGACAATCTAATTAAATTAGCTTTAGAATCAATTTTATATGGATTACTGCTTGAGCCATTCCCGCCATTAAAAGGTTGTAAATGGGGATAACCATCATTTATTGCCGTTACAATTGACCAAATGTCGCCACTCCAATCAGCATTAGAAAATGTTGAGTAGGTCTTCATCTCTGCGGTTGTCTTTCCAATTACATCAGTCCCTTGTGAACTTGCTTTACCCGAAGTTTCAGTATCCCAAAAACACTTTGTGATAGTTCCATTATTATAATAACCTAGAAAACCACCTACAGTGCCTGAAGTCGTTGCATCAACGTATCCTGTTGAGTATGAGTTAGTAATGTTCGCATAAAAGTTCTCACCGGCAAAGCCGCCTACATATGTTAACCCTGAAGCTGATACATTTGATCTTGAATAACAATTCTCAATTGTACCCGAATTGCAACCTATGAATCCTCCAAAGTAATTATTAGAAGTTGTTCCTTTACTTACAGTGCCAGTCGAATAACATTTTCGTATAAATCCATTTTGAAAGCCAGCAAAACCTCCAACATAGGCATAACCAACCACATTTCCAGAAACATAACAATTTTCAATGGTGGCTCTATTATCTCCAATCATTCCGCCAACACCTTGCCGCCCGATTACAGCACTTCCGGGATCAATTGTTAAACCTAAGTTTTTCAAATAGCCACCAAAACCACTATGTATAAAACCAAACAAACCAATATTATCCGTACTTGGTCTGTTAATCTTCAAATTTGAAATTACTTTTCCATTCCCATCAAACTTTCCATAAAAAAGTTTGCTGAGTTACCGATTGGCAGCCAAAAAGCACCGCTGTTATTACCTGCTCCACTTAAATATGATGATAGGTCAAGATCATTCATTAGTTTGAAGTAAGTATTTGCATAAGTCGTACCAGAGCTTACATTTGTAGCAATTGCGGCTAAATGCTCTGCCGTAGAAATTTGATAGGGATCTCCCTCTGTGCCCGTACCACCACCAAACTGTCCATAAATTATTTGTGTCAAGAAAAATAATACTATAAAGATTGGATTTTTCATTGCGCTTCTCCATAATTGGAAGGCATTTAAAAAACTGAATGCCCAAAATTCATTCATCTTCTTTAATGAAATTTATTACTTCATTAAAACCAATTTCTTCACTGAAATGTAATTACCTACTTGTAGTTTATAAAAATAGACTCCGCTCGCCATACTTCGACCTTGCTCAGTATGACTTGCATCAAGCTTCACTTCATAATTGCCCGCTGATTGTTTTTGATTTACAAGAACGGCTACCTCTTTTCCCAATATGTCAAACACACGTAGAGACGTCATATTTGACGTCTCTACACCAGCTGGGATTGAATATTTTATTGTGGTTATTGGATTAAATGGATTGGGGTAATTCTGATATAATGCAAATTCGGTTGGAATATTATTTTCATCTTCTTGAATGTCTGTAACAACGATTGTCCCTTTTGAAAAATAAACATCTTTATTATCATTTCTATTATCTGACCAGACCGCATAAAGAACATCATTTTGATCTATAGCAATTGATAAATTCTTTGAATCGCTATTCACGTCGTTTATGAATACTGATTCGGGAAATGTATTTCCCTGGTCAATAGATTTTGCGCAAAAAATACCATTTTTTTGTTCCGTAAATTGTGGGTAACCCAAATAAATATCACCCTTTTTATTCATCACTAATTTAGGTGAGCCCCATCCTCCTACAGCAATTTCCTTCTCAGCACCAAAAGTAGTTCCTCCATTTGTTGATTTAGAGAATAAAATTCTTCTATTTGCTCCAGTATCATCTGTTTCTTCTCTCCATATTACATAAACATTTGAACCCGCAACAGCAATTGATGGAGCCGTTCTAAGTTTATCTCTGCTTCCATTGATATCATTCACCATAATGTTGGGAGAAAAACTTAAGCCGTTATCAACAGATTTAGCCCAATAAATATCTGTTCCATCACCTCCTCTTCTACCATCATTCCAAATGCAGTATATTACCCCCGCATCATCCAAATACATTGAGTGAGGTGAATCAAATTTAGTTTTGATTACAGGTACAGTATTTATTGGATATGGATTTTCGAATGAGGTTCCGCCATTAGTCGATCGAGCAAAGTATACTTCAAGTGTACTGTTTTCCTTCATTGCGTAGTAAGAAACATATACATGACTGTTATGAACTTTAATTGTGGCAAATAATCCATGCGGTGATACTGTTACCGGAGATGAAAAAGTTGCCCCTCCATCTATCGATTTTGCGAAGAAAATGCCATCCGGCATTTCACCACCCGCAGCTATTCCACTCCATGCAACGTAAACAACTCCGGCAGTATCACAAGTTATTGATCCAAAAAGTTGAGGCTGATCTCCTCCTACTTTAACCCCATCACTAAAAGTCACACCTCCATCCGTTGATTTTGAGACATAGGAGAAATATCCGCCTCCCATATTCTGCCAAAGCACAAAAATATTACTACCATTGATGGCAATTGAATTACTGCCATCATTATTTTGCTCACCTTCTAAAATGTGGTTCACTTTTTTATTTGTCTGGAAATTTTGCGCTGGGTTTGTATAAAAGAAAGGATAAATAAAAACAATTAATAATATTGTTAGAGATATTACAGAGTGGGATAATAATTTCTTGCGTTGCATAGTTCCTCCTTTGTAGGGTTTTGGCACCAACAAATTGACTAAATTCAAAAAAATTATCTGTTTCAATAAAGGAATATGACCTACGATTTATATTAAACCTCTTTTAGAGAGGTAAATCGATCAGGAGTTGATAATTTAAAAGGATAACTATGTGTTTTAATAATATGAAATATGAATTTAACTTACCACTAAATTATTACTCATTTATTATTCATTTTGATCAAGATACATTAAAGAAGAAAAGAAAAAGAGAAATTGAGTAAAGAAGATATGAGGGGGGAGGTTTAATAAAAATTTGGGACGGATATCCGTCCCAGCAAACTAATAATGTAGAAGTGAATGGATTTCATATTTCGAAAGTTTTTCTCGTCCATTCAGAAAATCTAATTCAATAATAAAAGAGATTTGAACAACTTCTCCACCCAGTCTTTCAATTAATTTAACCGCGGCTTCCATTGTGCCACCCGTGGCTAGTAAATCATCGTGGAGCAAGACCTTATCACCGGGTGAAATTGCATCTTTATGAATCTCAATTGAGTCTGTTCCATATTCAAGGGAATAACTTTCAGCTATTTTTTCCGATGGTAGTTTCCCCGGTTTTCTGATTGGCACAAATCCGGCATCCAATTTTTCTGCAAGAACTCCACCAAGAATAAATCCACGCGATTCAATTCCAACTACTTTGGTTATCCCTTTATTTTTAGATAGGTTATAAAGATTAGTTGTGGCTTCTTTAAGTCCGTTTGGTTCTTTCAATAAAGTTGTAATATCTTTAAAAATTATTCCTTCTTTAGGGAAATTGGGTACATCTCTAATTAAATCGGCTAAGTTCATTTTTCTCTCACCTCTATTTTTGACTGCTCCATTTTTTCATGCTCCTTAACTTGCTTTAAGTATCTATATAATATTTCTTCAATGGGAGCATACTCTAATTGTTGATATAATTCTTGTCTAATTTCTTTATTATTTGGAAGCCCCTTTAGGTATCCTGCGTAATATTTTCTAAAAGGAATTATCGTCCCTGTAGTCTCCCTAATTGCCAGTGAATATTTCAAATGTCGAAGCGCTGTTTCAACTCTTTCTTCAGGTGTTACCGGCATATACTCATGACCTGCCAAAAGCTCCTTGGCTTCCCTAAAAATCCAAGGATGATCGATCGCGCCTCTGGCAATCATCACCGCATCTGCATTAGTTTCATCATATGCTCTCTTCACATCTTCCGGGGTAAATACTCCTCCATTCAGAGCAACAGGAATCTTCACAATTTCTTTTATTTTTGGAATCCAACTCCAGTCGGCATCTCCGCTGTGTCCTTGTACTCGTGTTCTACAGTGAATGGTCAAAGCTTGAGCGCCTGCATCTTCAATTCTTTTGGCGACTTCTAAAATATTAATAGAATCAGAATCCCAACCAATTCTTGTTTTAACAGTAACCGGGATTTTAACCGCTTTTACAATCTCTTCAACCATAGTTTGCATATAGCAAGGATCCTTTAACAAACCGGCTCCGGCTCCTCTGCCGGCTATTTTTTTGACCCAACATCCCGCATTGATATCAATTATTTCAGGATTCTTTTCTTCAGCAATTTTTGCCGCTTCAATCATCGGTTCAAGATTACCACCATAAATTTGAATACCTACCGGTCTTTCTTCATCGGTAATTTCTAATTTTTGAGCTGTCTTTTTATTATTTCTAATCAATCCATCCGAATTAACAAATTCAGTGTAAACCAGATCAGCTCCCAGTTCCTTGCATAATTTACGGAATGCGATATCGGTTACATCTTCCATTGGGGCGAGTAATAATCCCTTATCTATATTTAATTTTCCAAATGAGAACATCTATGCTTCTTTCTTATCTAAGTTTTTTAAAAATACTAATGCAAGAATTAAAGTGATTAAAGTAAAAAAACCACCCGTCAAAAATGGGTATTGATAACCAATAAATTCATAGGCGAAACCACCCCATAATGGTCCTAACACTCTAGCCATTGAGGAAAATGATTGATTCATTCCTAAAATTTCCCCCTGCTCGTTATCGGGAGAATATTTAGAAATCAGACTCAACAACAATGGTTGTAATATTCCACTACCGATTCCCAACGCTGAAATAACCAAGGCTACACCTAAAAAATTTTGACCGTAAGGCATCAACCCAATTCCAAACATTAGAAATACCGCGCCAATTAATATCAGAGAACGCTCGCTCAGCAAAGTTGATAATCTCCTCATTACTCCACCTTGTATTACAGCACCAACTATTCCCGATATACCAAAAAGAATTCCATTCTGCTGATCAGTGAAATGATATATTTTATAACCAAGAAGAGCAAATGTACCATAAATATTTGATACCGAAAAAATTATAATAAAAAACAGAAGCATCATAAAACCTAAGCCGGGAATCTTCGCGATTCTTTTCATACTATTTATATCAAACAGCTTAATCTCAAATTTAAAATCTTTTTTTAGTTTTAATGATTCGGGTAGTTTGAGATAAGCGAATACAAATGCCATCAATGAAAATGCGGCACTTCCATAACCGGCAACAGCATATCCATATTTTGATAAAAATGCACCGATTAATGGTCCAAATACGAACCCAAGTCCAAATGCCGCTCCAATTATTCCCATCCCCTTTGTTCGTTCTTCTTTAGAAGTTATATCAGCAATGTAGGCTTGTGCAACAGCAATATTACTTCCGCCAAGTCCAGCCAGCAATCTCGATAGAAATAGGATCCAAAAAGTTGTAGAAAAGGAGAACATCAAATATGCAATTGCGGTTAGTAATTGTGTTGCTAGTATTAAAGGTCTTCGCCCAATTTTATCCGATAATTTCCCCAGCAAAGGGTTAAAAAAGAATTGCATTAAAGAATAACTAGCAATAACTACCCCAATCGCAAAGTCACTAACACCAAGTTCTTTTGTTGCGAATGTCGGCAGAATAGGGATTAAAATACCGAAGCCCATTAAGTCGATAAAAATGGTCAAAAATATGACAGTAAGAGATGCTTTTTTATTCATTAATTAAATAATATTCTTTTTTCAAAGATAACAAAATGGAATCTTTTTTTAGTCCGGAAATTCATTGTATGAAATTTAACTACCCAATTGGGTTTGTGTAGAGGAAGGAAGGTTTTAGTCATTAATGGTCATTCGTGGGCATCTATAGTCATTAATAGTTATTAGTAGGCATTAATAGTCATTAATAGTTATTCAGGGGTAAAAAGTAATTATTTGTTTTTCGTTTTAGAATTTCCAAAATTTTTAAGAGTATCAACTTTGTGGAATTGTAATTTCGTATCGTTATAACTCTGAGTAAGTTTGGCAACATCATCGTTGCGCAAGAAATTTTTATCCCCTCTTATCAATGAAGTATCTGCGGGTAAAATGTGGTATTGTAGTTTGCCATCAATAGTACCTTTATAAACCCAGGTTGGAGTGAAATTGAAATTATCAACCTTGATTGATCCCTCAATATTATCTTTTCTTAATCGAAGGTTTATTATTACTCCCGCATCCGAATAGCGCCATCTCTGATTCGAGATAAAATTGCCAAGAGAATATGCAACAAATCCAGTTTGCAGTTTTCCATTCCCCTTAAAATATGATGCGCCTTGTATTACGTGAGGGTGACTTCCAATAATCAAATCCGCTCCATAATGAATTGCTTTACTAACTATTTCCTTTTGATATTCTGAAGGTTTTCTCTCATATTCATTTCCAAAATGAAAATAGACCAATATTACATCAGCTTTGAGTTCACGGCTTCGATTAATATCCTTTTTAATGAGTAAAGTATCAATTTGATTAACATAGAATTTTTTACTCACAACATTTCCATTCAGTCCATATGTATATGCAAGTAGTGCTAAATTAATTCCTTTTACATTTATGATACGAATTGAATCACGATCACGCTCCGAGTTGAATGTACCGATTGGATGAATATTATTTTTTTTCAAAATATCTATAGTACGTAAAACGCCGAAATCTCCTCTATCAGCGGAGTGATTATTAGATGTAAACAAAACATCAAAACCGGCATACTTTAATGCTTCAATGTACTCATCGGGAGAATTGAACATGGGATAACCAGTATACTTTTTAGATTTGCCCGCTGTTACAGTTTCTAAATTGCCGAATGTAACATCCGCTGATTCCAGAAATGGTTTAATTGAATTAAACAGAGGCTTGAAATCGAAAGAGTCTTTGCCTAACATAGCTGATTCAAATTGGGGTGAATGGCACATTAAATCACCAACGAAGGAGAGATTAATCACAGTTAGAGAATCAGCCCGTTGATTTGCGGGTTTTTGAACATGCACTATACCGATATTAATTAATATCAGTGAAGTTAAAATGACGATCCAGAAGTTAAATTTTTGCATAATAAAAAGAGGCTGTCTAATAATTATCAAGAGCTAAAGTCAAAAGATTAGAGCAGTTCGAATAAGTAAAATATTAGTTAAACCTAGCTCATTAAAATGAATAAAAACTTTTTTAGACAGCCTCGTTGAAAAACATTCAGTGTGAAATTAAGCTTTAGGTGTTTTTCTTTCAGCTTTCACATTTTGAATATCGTTACGAAAATCTTGGGCTAATTTCTTTAATTCGCTTAACCCTTTTCTTAAACGGGTTCCGGCGGCTGATTGCCCTTTTTCGTAAAACTTTGCAACATCTGGTTCAAGACTTTTCACAAATTCGATTAGCTGCAAGTATTTTTCGTTCATTTTTCCTCCTCTTTAGAGTTGTTGTGGATTAATTTATTGAGTTTTCCAGTACTATTTCTGCAATATCTTTAATTTTTACGTTATCCGCTCTATCGAATGATTTTACACCATCGGTCATCATTGTCATACAGAAAGGACAAGCTGACGCAATAATATCAGCATTAGTTTTAATAGCTTCCTCTGCCCTGTTGTCGTTAATTCTGCTTCCCTCCAATTCTTCAAGAAACATTCTTCCTCCACCAGCACCACAGCAGAAACCATTATCTTTGTTTCTAGCCATCTCTACTAGTTGGAGTCCTTTAATCGATTTTATAGGATTGCGGGGAGAATCGTAAATATTATTATATCTTCCCAAATAACAGGAATCATGATAAGTAATTTTTGAGGAATTTTCAGCATCTTTTAATTTAATTTTTCCCTCTTTCACGAGTTGATCGATTAATTCCGAGTGATGAATGACTTCGAAATTTCCGCCAAATTGAGGGTATTCATTCTTGATAGAATTAAAACAATGAGGGCATCCTGTAACTATTTTTTTAACATTATAGTTATTGAGCGTTTCAACATTTTCCTGCATTAACATTTGGGCGAGATATTCATTGCCTAATCTACGGGCAGTATCGCCATTACATTTTTCTTCCGTACCTAAAATTCTAAAATCGATACCCGCATTTTGCATAAGCTTTGCGAATGCCTGAGTTACTTTTTGATAACGAGAGTCAAACGATCCTGCACATCCAACCCAAAAAAGATATTCACAGTTTTGATCTTCGGCTAAAGTTTTAATATTCATACCCTCAGCCCAATTTGCTCTATCTTGAGCATTGAATGCCCATGGAGTAAAATTGGTCTCGAGGTTTTTAAAAACAGCGTTTAATTCTGCTGGAAATTCCGATTCATTCAAAACCAAATTTCTTCTCATATCAACAATAGAATCAATGTGTTCAATAGTCACCGGACACTCATAAACACAAGCGCCGCAAGTTGTACAAGCCCATAATTCTTCATCGGAGATGTAATTATGCACAAGTGTTTTTTGCATAACTTCATTTTCCTCTGGCGTAGAATTAAGTATCAACGGGGCTTTTTCTTCAGTTCTATGCCTAATATTTACAATTATATCGCGAGGAGAAAGTTTTTTACCTGTATTTGCCGCCGGGCATGAGGCAGTGCACCTTCCACATTCGGTGCACGCAAAGCCATCAAATATCTGTTTCCAAGATAGATGCTCAAAATCGGAAGCACCATATTGAGTAAGATTCTCATCCTCTAAATTCAATTTCTTCAAAATAAATTTTTGAGTACCGAGTTTTGAGAAATATACATTTGGAAGTGATGTAAATACATGAAAATGTTTAGAATATGGGAGAAAATTCATAAAGGCGAATATGATTAAAATATGTGCCCACCAAAAAATTTCAAACCAAGTTTGTGATGATTCACTATTTGATGAGAAGAATAATCCGCTTAATTGGTATGAGATTGGTCTAATTTCATAATCTGCTAAAACAAAATCATGTGTTGCGATGTTCGACATATTTTGACCGAACATGGAGATTACAACTCCAAATATCATTAGTAGAATTAATGCCGCGTCAATATTCCCCTCACTCCCCACATCGAGCCGTGGTACCTTCGCAACAAATCTCCGGTGAAGCGCCCACAAAACCGCAATCAGCACGAATACACCGAAAATATCCTGCACTAAAGTAATAACACTAAACATTGGTCCTAAAAATTCAAGTGAAAAGGGGGAATAGAACCCTTGAATTATTGACTCAAGAACCGCAAATAAGAATAATAGAAATCCCCAAAAAATCATTACGTGAATAAATCCGGCAACCGGCTCTCTTAAAATTTTAGTTTGAGCAATTCCAATTTTCAGTACATTTTTAATTCTATCGGGAATATTATCGAATCTATTCTCAGGCTGACCTAATTTTATATATCCAAGAATCCGTTTGAGATTAATAAATAAAAATCCAAACGCGGATATAAATACCAGAATAAAAATGAAGTTTTTTAATTCCATTTAATGAACGCTGTTATTTTTTAGAAAAAGAATAAAAAATGCCTGTTGCCGCGGCTATTTTAGCAATATCCCAAACAGAAAATATTACAGCTCCGCTAAAAAGCGCGCTTGCAAAATCACCATTCATAAAAATAGAAAGATAAGCCGCACCGGAAATCAAGATTAATGCTTGTCCGGCAATAAACGCAAGAATAATTGAGACTAAATTATTTTTTCTTTCTAAAATATAACCAACCAAAAATGAGGCAAAAGGAAATGAAAGCAGATATCCACCGGTTGGACCAAACAACTTAGCGATACCGAAACCGAAAGCAGCAAATACAGGTAATCCAATAGCTCCAGCGGCTAAATATGCAGTTTGACTAACTGCACCCTTCCGCGAGCCAAGGAACGCACCTGCCAACAACACAGCCATTGTTTGCAATGTAAATGGAACCGGCTGAGTAGGAATCGCAACTTGAGCTCCAATTGCTGTAATTAAACTAAATGTAGCAATCCATATTGCTTGATTTAAGTTTTCCTTTAATTCAAAGGGTAGGAGATTTGATTTTGTGAGAGATTTCATTTTTCACCATTTATTTATTAAAAAATATTTTTGCAAGATTTAGTGCTTCATCAAATTTAGGATTTGAACCTTCAAACGGATGCACAATATCAAATGTATGCCCGGCACCATTAATTTTGTGAAATTCAGTTTTGGATTTATCTGCCCATTCAAAAATCTGCTCAGCTTCTTTTATTGGTACTGCCAAATCTTGATCTCCATGAATAATTAATAATGGTTTATTAAGATTTTTAACAGCACTCTCAATATTCAATTTCTCATGATTATTTTCTAAATCATCTAAAAGAGTAGCATTAAGTTTAAAAACTTGTTTTGTTCTCATATTCATTACTTCAAAAGCCCCTTTTTTACGCCATTCAATTTTTTGTCTCTCAGAATAGCGATCAAAAGTTGCAACCGATGCCCAAACTGACACACCCGCAATATCATTTCTGAAAGGAGCTGTTAATAAACTAATTCCTCCTCCCCTGCTGTGTCCGAGAAGATAAATCTTCGTATCCCGCGGGATTGAATAATTTCCATTTCTAATTGAGTTAATAACCTCATTCAATTCCCGGATTTCTCTGCTAAATGTATTTGCAGCAAATTTATCAAATTCTGTAAACTCGGTGGTATTTTCTCCAATACCATTGTGAGAGAAATTAAAAGAAAGAACAAAGAATCCATTTTCAGCAAAAAATTTAGCTGTATAGGGGCCAAATCCCCAATCCTTAAATCCCTTGAATCCGTGAACCAAAATTATTGTTTTGCAATTAAAAGTGTTTATAGGGCTATAAATGCTCAAATTAATATTTTGGCCGTCGCTGGCTTTATAGGAAAGGTGATTAACCATGCCGAAATATGGGTATTCAAGTAGGAAAAGTCAAGAAAGCAATTAAATTTGAGGTTTTTTAAAGTGATGATTAATTTGAGTAATTTTGTTCTGTAATTTTAATTTTTAATACTAACTTATCAACTTGATCTACTATGACTAATAAAATCCTCCTAATCAGCTTCGTTTTCGCAATTAATATTTACTCCCAGAATTTGATATTTAAAGGAAAAATAAAGGAACAACAAACCGGGAATCCGGTCGAAAACGCTGTAATCTTTATTTCCCAAAATATTATTGGATATAGCAGCATTAATGGTGAATTTCAGTTTGACGAACTATCCCCCAAAAAATATATTGTAACAATATCACACCCGAGTTTTAAAAAACTTGTTGATACTCTATCTCTCCTTCAAGATGAGACCAGAGATTATTTTCTTCACTCCTCCCCAATTAAACTTGATGAAATTATTGTGAGTAGTTCAAAAATTGACAGATATTTAAAAAATTCCCCCTACTCCGAAGTACTGATTACAAAAGATGACATTTTAAAAAAACAGCATCAATCAGTAGCGGAAGTGTTAACAGAACAAGCCGGTATAAATTTAATTAGAGATGGTATCTGGGGAACAGAAATTAGTATTCGTGGATTGAGCAGGGAAAATGTAGTAACATTAATTGACGGCAATAGAATATCTACATCAACCGACATCGCCGCGCGACTATCGATGTTTAATATTAACGATATTGAAAGAATTGAGGTTATTAAAGGAGCTTCCTCTTCAATGTATGGATCCGGAGCTACCGGTGGAATTGTTAATGTGATAACAAAATCCCCAAAGTTATTCGAGAGATTTACGTTAACTGGTAACGCTGCAACCGGATACAATAGTGTGAATAATTTATCTCTATTTTCCGGCACTCTATATAGTGGTTCTAATTTTTGGTCTTCCAAATTATCAGGTTCCTATAGAAAAGCTCAAAATACCCAAACCCCCGCGGGTGAACTTAGAAATAGCCAATTTGAAGATTACAGCCTAAATGGCACATTAAATATCTTTCCACTTCATAATCACTTACTAAAAATTGATTATCAGTTATTTAAAGCAAATGATGTAGGAATTCCGGGCGCATCAATTTTCCCCAGCAATGCCGATGTTCGATACCCTTATGAAAAAAGAGAAATGATTTCTGCGGGATATGAAATCCAAAACATTTCAAGTGTATTCTATAAGTTAACTGCAAAGTATTCCTTCCAGGTAATTGAGAGAAGGGTTGAGAATATTCCTTATACAGTGCAAAATATTCCGGCATCGGGCACCTCATTAGCAAGAAGAGTAAGTGTGCTTAAAATTACCCCCGGCGCTGATCACAAAAGCAATAATTTTCAACTGCAGGGAAACTTTCTATTGTCTGAACAAAATAATCTTGTTGTTGGAATTGATTATTGGGATCGAAACTACATCGGTAATCGTGAAAGATTTCAACTAATTGAAATGCTTAATTCACAAGGAAATGTTGTAAGTACCGTTAATAGAATTATTGGAGAAAAACCACTCCCAAACTCAAAATACAGCAGTCTTGGTTTATTTGCCCAGGATGAAATGCCTCTAATCGATCAAAAATTGATGCTTTCATTAGGGGCAAGGTATGACAGAATAAATATCAGTGGTGAAGAAACATACAATCCTCTTTATGAAATTAACAACGGAGTGATAAATAATTCGCCGGCAGGGCAAAAAATTATTTGGCTAGAATCGAACTCTATCGATGATGCATATAGTAGTAATCTTGGATTAAAGTATGAAGTCAATGAACAGTTGAATATTACACTCGGACTCGGATTATCATTCCGTTCCCCTTCTCTTGAAGAAAGATTTCAATATATAGATCAAGGAAGTTTTGTTAGAATTGGGGATCCAAACCTCAAATCTGAGTTAAGTAAATCCGCCGATTTTGGAATTAGGTATTATGGTTCAAGACTCAAAATAATCTCTAGCATATTCTTCCAGAATTTTGAAAATCTAGTAGCCGAACTACCATCAACTTATGAAGGGAGAAAAGCCTTCATAAAAACTAATATTGGAGAGGCTCATCTTTATGGATTTGATTTGCGCACAGATCTTAATTTTTACAATAATATAAATTTGTACACAACCATTTCTTATGTAAAAGGAGATGACCTATCCGCCAACAGTAATCTCCCCGCCATTCCACCTTTGAACGGAATTATGGGGATTAATTTCTTGCTATTTGATAGTATTAACGCGGATTTCTCTGCAACATTTTTCGCCGAACAAAGCAAAACTGCAATCGGTGAAATCAGAACTCCGGGTTACGCCTATTTTAATCTTTACTTAAATAGTACCTTAGCGAAATTTAATGGATTTAGTTTAAGGATTTATACCGGGATAGAAAATATTTTTAATAGAGAATATCGGAACCATCTCTCTACAACCCGCGGAAGTATTACTGTGGAGCCTGGAAGAAATTTATTTATTAAATTGGCAGCAGATTTTTAGGAATGTATTTAGTAGGTCATTCCCTTTCAATTAATAAAAGTTTAACCAGAATCCACAATGGGATTGTTAATATATGACATGGTTTTTTGTTGCTCTAGTTTCTTCCTTTCTCTCGGCGTTTGCCGCGATCACACAAAAAAAAGTTTTGTTGAATAGAACGCCACTTGAGTTTTCATTTATATTAGCAATAGTTAATCTAGTTTTTTCTATCCCATTCTTCTTCTTTATTGATTATCAAACTGTCAATCCAACTAATATTTCTATTTTAATTTTAAAATCGATTATTGGAGTAGGAGCTTTCCTTTCGGTTATGACAGCGTTAAAAAATCTGCAGATTAGTAATGCTCTTCCCCTGTTGGCATTAACTCCCGGATTTGTTGCGTTGTTCGCGTTTATATTTTTAGGTGAACAACTAAAAACCACAGAAATTATTGGGTTAATTACACTTGTAATTGGAACATATATTTTAGAGAGTAAAGATCTTAAAGAAACCTTATTTCCTTTAAAAGTTTTTGTTAAATCGAAATATCATCGTTACATATTAGCGGCACTCCTTCTCTTCACCGCTTCATCAATATTAGATAAATTATTAATGATCAAATTAAATCTTACACCGGTTTCACTTACAGCTTTTCAACACTTGCTTTTCGCTCTCCTATTCACACTCATTTATTTCATTTCAGGCTCGCACAAAAACAATGATCCAATTAGTTTTAAGAAAAATGATTTTGGATGGATTGCTGCTATTTCATTAATGACAATCGGATATCGTTTTACACAGGTTCTCGCAATTAGTCTTGCTTCAGTTGCCCTCACTTTGGCAATAAAAAGAACTTCTGTTTTATGGGCAACTATAATTGGTGGGAGAATTTTTAAAGATACTAATTTGATTCAAAAAACAATTGCTGTGTTATTTATTCTTGCCGGAGCAATTCTAATTCTTCGAGATTAATTAAAACCGGCATTAGAAATTGACGCGATTTAATTATATTGCTTATGGAGAGTCGTTATAGTTTTACCATTCAATTGACTACTATTTTTTCAAATACGATTGGGAATTATGAAATTAAATTTTAATGAAGAGCATGAATTGCTCAGAAATCTTGTGCGTGATTTTACAAATTCGGAAATCCGTCCGCTGGCAAAACAAATAGATGAAAAGGAGGAAATTCCCCATGAGTTAATTAAAAAGATTGCCGAAGTTGGATTGTTGGGCACACCTTTTCCAGAGAAATATGGAGGAGGCGGATTCGGTGAAATTGGTTACTGCATTGCTCAAGAAGAGGTGGCGAGGGTTTGCGGCTCAACGGCAACTTTTATTGGGGCTCATATCTCCATTGGAACTAACGCAATTTATATTGGGGGTTCTGAGGAATTGAAAATGAAATATCTTCCATCTCTAACCTCAGGTGAAAAAATTGCCGCTTTCTGCCTAACAGAATCACAAGCCGGTTCCGATTCATTCAACTTAAAAACTACTGCTAAATTTATTGATGGCAAATGGATCATAAATGGTGAAAAGTTGTGGATTACGAACGGAGCAATCGCAGATATATTTTCTGTCTTCGCTAGAACTGAAAAAGGAATTACCGGTTTTGTTGTTGAAAAAGATTTCCCGGGTATAGAAATTGGACCGAATGAAAAAAAATTGGGAATAAGAGGAAGCGTAACTAACGCGATTAGTTTTAATAATGTTGAAGTTCCGGCAGAGAATATAATTGGGATTGAAGGACGCGGTTTTTTAATTGCAATGAAAACTTTAGATGCCGGCAGATTAGGCGTTGGAGCATGCTGCGTTGGTGCCTCAAAAGAATTAATGGAACTCTCTGTAGAATATGCTAAACAGAGAAAACAATTCGATCAGCCGATTATAAATTTTCAAGCATTACAATTTATGATTGCCGATATGGCAACAAAAATATATACTATGGAAAGTATTTTATTTAGAGCTGCCGATAAATATGGCGAAGGGGTTGATGTTTCGCAAGACGCGGCAATTGTTAAATATTACTGCTCCGAAGTAGTTTCTGAAATTGCTGATATGGCAATTCAAATTCATGGTGGAATGGGATTCTCTCGAGAATTGCCGATAGAAAAAGTGTTCCGTGATTCCCGCATTCTTCGTATTTTTGAAGGCACAAGCGAAATCCAAAAATTAATTATTAGTCGTAAGACTATTAAGAATAACGGTAAATGGAAATTTGATGGGTAAGATATTAATTATTCCCTCAATTGATATTCAAGACCGAAAAACTGTTCGGGTAGTTCAAGGAATTCCAGAACTGAACTGTACAGAATATGGAGACGATCCGGTTGAAATGGCAATGATTTGGCGTGCTGAAAATGCAAAGACTATACATGTAGTAGATTTTAATGCGGCACAAGATAAATCACACGAAAATTTTGAAGTAATACAAAAAATTTGTGAATCTGTAATTATTCCGGTTGAGTTAGGGGGCGGACTAAGAAATTTTGAAGATGTCAAAGAAGCTTTTACTTTAGGCGTTGCTAGAGTAATAGTTGGTACCCTCGCTTTTGAGAAACCACGAGAATTTATAAGAATACTTGATACATTTTCACCTAATAAAGTTGTGGCTGCAATTGATGTTGTTAATGATGAAGTTGTTACTAGGGGAAGGCAAATTAGAACTCACCTAAGACCAATTCAGTATGCCGAGTTTTTAAAGTCTCTAGGTGTAAAAAGAATCGTGGTTACCGATGTTACAACAAATGGAATGTTAGTTGGTCCAAATGTAGAACTTTCAAAATCGGTTGCCGAAGCCGCTGAAACTAAGGTAACTCATTCCGGTGGCATCGGCGGTTTCGAAGATTTAATCAAATTGCAGAAAGAGGGGGGCAATTATATCGACTCTGTAATAATTGGGAGAGCCCTTTACGAAAATAAATTTTCTTGCCAAAAAATTTGGCGTGTAGCCGAATCGGGATTATTTACTTAGTGGGAGTAATTATGGAATTATCTAACGAAAAAATTGTTAAAAATAGTTTTTGGGCTAATTTATTTAAACCATCTTCAGAACAGAGTGAGATTGAAGAGGTTTTGATTTCTATGCCTCCATTTAGCAGTATATCTCGTAAACACTTGAAAACTTTGACAAAAATTATGCATCCAAGAGTTTATGCCGCTAACGAATTTGTCTTTTATCAGAATGACCCTGGAATATGTTTATATATTGTAATTGACGGTGAAGTAAAAATTATTCATACAGAAAAAGATGAAGAGGTTGTGCTGGCCGCGTTGAGTAAAGGTGATTTTTTTGGTGAACTCGCATTAGTAGATGAAGCCCGCAGATCAGCAACAGCTAAAGCCACTACGGAGACTAGAATACTGGTAATTTTTAGGCCCGATTTAGATGAATTTATTAAAACTTATCCAAAAGAAGGAATCAAAATCCTCAAAGGAATTTCCTTTATTTTGGCATCTCGATTACGTAATCTTAATCAAGATTACTTTACTCTTTTCAACAAACTGAAAAATTCATAGGAGGTAAAAATGGAATTAATAAACAGAATCTTAGTTCCTATTGATTTTTCCGATTATTCAAAATCCGCTCTAAAATATGCAGCGCAAATTGCTAAATTTTTTGAAGCCAGCATCACACTTGTTTATGTTGTAGAACCAATGATTTATCCCGCTGATTTTAGTATGGGGCAGGTTGCAATTCCTTCAACAGATATGCATCTTCATGAGAGAGCCGAGGAAGAATTAAATACTTTGGCAAAATCAGTGATCGACTCCAGTCTTAAAGTGGATGTTGTTATTAAAACAGGAAAACCATTTGTTGAAATTAATGAGACAGCACAAGAAATTGATGCTGATCTTATAATTATTGCCACACATGGGCACACCGGAGTAGAACATATTTTATTTGGAAGTACTGCTGAAAAAGTCGTTAGGAAAGCTCCCTGTCCTGTTCTAACATTAAGAAACCCAATAAAAGGATTTCACTTTTCCAATATAACTAGCTGATCCAAAGATCAGCTATTATTGTTAATCTGTTCCCGCTTTTATCTTATTCAATTGAATAATTGATTGTTCTGCTATATGTCCAATTTGACTATTCGGATTCTCTTTTGCCACTTTTTCCCAGATCTTTTTTGCTTTCTCCGAGTCCCCTTTTGCCTGAGCTATAGCCGCAAGGTTGAATAGTGCGATTGCGCTCTTGGAATCAATTTGCAATATTTTATTAGTATAGTTTTCGGCTAAATCAAATTCACCTGTTTGATAATGAACAAATGTTAACTGGAGCAGAATATCAATTCTTCTCGGATCTCTTTTTAGAATTGACTCATAATAAGCAACGGCTTCATCTGGGCGATGTGCCATCGTCAATAAATCCGCAAGTTCTCGAACTTTTAATGTATCATTTGGATTTTTTTTAACTTCTGTAGTAAGGCTATCTAATCTTCTCCCAACTTCAGCCATAACGTTATCCTTTGAAGGTACATCTCCCTCAGCATCAATGTTGCTATGGATCTCATCATTAGGCATCTGGTTATTAGAATTTGTGCTTGTCCCTTTTTTTGTAGTATCAGAAAAAAATACTAATGCAGCAATTACAACAACAAAAAGTAGCAAATAGATATAAACGGGTTTGAATCTCATAATTCCTCAAATTTTGAGTGAAAACATAAGAATAATTTCGTTAATCTTTTAGAAATTGATTTAAGATTTTGGTCACAATTTTGGAACTATAAATGTAATTGGATAGTTAATACAGACATAACATCTTAATTTGAGGATAGAATGAACATCACAGCGAAACCGATCGACCAAAATACCCAGAAAAAGTATTCTGAATTTGATTCTGAAATTATGCCTTTTAAAGATGCATTAAAAAGTTTTGCACTAAAAATGACTAATGATATTGAGGATGCAGAGGATTTACTGCAGGATACATTATTAAAAGCTTTTAGATTTTTTGATAAATTCGAAAAAGGCACTAATGCAAAAGCTTGGCTTTTCCAGATTATGAAAAATACCTTTATTAATAATTACCGTAAATCCTCGAAGCAGCCAAATAAAGTTGATTTTGACGATGTACAAAACTTTTATGAAAACATAAAAGCTGATGAAGTCAAAATTCAGCATTCAGAAAATGATGCGTTTAGTGATGTACTTGATGATGAGATAGTTAATGCTTTATCAATACTCCCTGATGATTTCAGAACTATTGTTTTCTTATCTGATATCGAGGGGTACACTTACGAGGAGATAGCCGATTTCATGGATTGTCCAATTGGAACCGTTAGATCTAGGCTGCACAGAGCTCGAAAAATGATGTATGCCCTGCTATATGAATATGCTCATTCAAATGGATATACTTCTAAGCATAAAGAAAAAAAATCAAAATATCTTCTTAAAAAATTACAAGAGGAGGTTGCTTAATTTCTCCATTATACTCTAACCTATTGTTATAAAACAAGATAACTAATTTTTTCTTAGGTTTTTATTTCTGTGTGTAGTATATTTGCTCCGTGAAAAATGAAAATTCTCTTCAAATTGTCTTTACAGACATTAAGTTCAGCTCTTTTATCGAGAGATATCAAAACTAAGTACAAAGAGAAAAATAATTCTGGGTGAATAATTTTCGCTCGAGGAACTTTTTTTTGCATTTTTGGTTAATAACTGTCAAAAAAATACGACTATAAGTAATAAAATAAAATAATAATTAGGAGAACTTAGGAATTGAAGATCACAAAACAATTTACCAATCGGGAAAGTAAATCTCTCGATCAGTACCTTCAAGAAATCGGTAAAGTAGATCTTTTAACGCCTGATGATGAAATTGACTTAGCGATAAGAATAAAAAAAGGGGATCAATTTGCGCTAGACCGCCTTACCAAAGCAAATCTTAGATTTGTGGTTAGTGTTGCTAAACAGTATCAAAATCAAGGGTTGCCTCTCGGTGATTTAATTAACGAAGGTAATTTGGGTTTGATCAAAGCGGGTAAAAGATTTGATGAAACCAGAGGTTTTAAATTTATTTCTTATGCCGTTTGGTGGATTCGTCAATCAATTATGCAGGCAATAGCGGAACAATCTCGTATGGTCCGCCTCCCTCTTAACAGAGTCGGTGCTCTCAATAAAATGGGTAAAGCCTTAAGCCAGCTTGAACAAGAGTATGAGAGAAGACCAAGTCCTGAAGAAATTGCTGAACAATTAGATATGGATGTATCCGATGTGACATATGCGATGCAAATTGCTGGAAGACACGTATCAATGGACGCTCCATTCGCTCATAGTGATGATAATAATAATAGTCTATTAGATATTATGCCAAACGAAGATCAACCTACTCCCGATCATACACTGATGAAGGAATCTTTAAAAGCAGAAATCGAGAGATCACTCTCCACATTAACAGAACGTGAAGCGGAAGTTATTCGTCTTTATTTTGGTTTAGGAAAAGAACACTCCTTAACCTTGGAAGAAATTGGTGAGAAACTGAATCTTACCCGTGAGAGAGTACGGCAAATTAAGGAGAAAGCTTTAATCAGATTACGACACTCTACAAGAAGTAAAAACCTCAAAGCTTATTTAGGTTAATTTTTAAGCCGTCTTTTTGACGGCTTTTTTATTTTAAAGCCTTCAAATAATGATTTATATTTGTTAAAAACGTTAAAGAAAAAAGATGAATCTCGAAAAGTATTTTGAACACTATAGAAATAATATTATTGGTATAGATCAAACCTTTAGCACACCTTATGGATTGAAAAAAATTATATATGCCGACTGGATTGCCAGCGGAAGATTATATAATCCGATCGAAAAAATTATTGAGGAAAAGTTTTACCCGTTTGTAGGAAATACTCATTCGGAATCATCGGCAACCGGAACTACAATGACCGCCGCATACCATGAAGCAAGATCCATAATTAAGAATCATGTGAATGCATCAAACTCAGATGTATTGATTTTTGCGGGATCCGGGATGACCTCAGCTATTAATAAATTTCAACGATTATTAGGTTTGAAAATCTGTGAGCAACTTCAAAAATATACCAATGTGCCCACTGATGAAAAACCGGTTGTATTTTTAACTCATATGGAACATCATTCCAATCATACATCATGGCTTGAAACAATTTGCGACGTAGTTGTAATTGAACCGGATGAAAATGGATTAATAAATATTGATCATTTTACTGAATTACTTGAACAATATAAAAACCGAAAATTAAAAATAGGCTCATTCACCGCTGCCTCAAATGTAACCGGTATTGAAACTCCCTATCATACTTTAGCAAAGATGATGCATAACTATGGCGGATTGTGTTTCGTTGATTTTGCCGCCGCGGCTCCATACGTAAATATTAATATGCACCCCAACGATCCGGATGAAAAACTTGACGCGATTTTCTTTTCACCTCATAAATTTTTAGGGGGACCGGGTACAGCGGGAGTTTTAATATTCGACTCAAATCTTTACAAAATTCGAGTGCCCGATCATCCTGGTGGAGGTACTGTGGATTGGACAAATCCATGGGGCGGACATATGTACATTAAAGATATCGAGCTTCGTGAAGATGGAGGAACACCCGGTTTTATTCAGGCAATAAGAGCTGCTCTTTCCATAAAACTAAAAGAAGAGATGGGTGTTCTAAATATTCTTTCCAGAGAACATGAATTGTTGAAAACAGCATTTGCCCGTTTAACAAAAATTCCCACATTACATATTCTTGCTCAGGAATCAAAGAATAGACTTGGGATTATTTCATTTTATGTTGAGGATATCCACTACAATTTAATGGTGAAAATACTTAACGACCGCTATGGCATTCAGATGCGGGGCGGATGCTCTTGCGCCGGAACTTATGGGCACTATTTACTGCATGTTGATCCGACAAGATCAAAAAGAATTACAGATAAAATAAATGAGGGCGATCTTTCAGAAAAACCGGGTTGGGTTCGTTTTTCTCTTCACCCTACTATGACAGATAACGAATTAATAATAATTATTGATGCGATTGAAGAAATAATAACCAACATTGATTTATGGAGTAAAGAGTATTCTTATTCCTCAAAGACAAATGAATTTAAGCATAGCTCTGAGAAGCAGTATTCAATAGATGTTGCTGATTGGTTTAAAATAAAATAAATATAACTTGACATCATTAGTGTTGTTTAATTATCTTCGCACCCAATGAAAACAAACTTAACATACGGCCTCAACAATCAACTAGCATGGTGGTGGAATTATATTAATTCATCTCAGTGATTATTGAAGCCATATTAATTTTAATAGAAACCCTTCTTAGAAATCACTGAGAAGGGTTTTTTGTTTTATAGCAATTAAAGGATGATTATGAATTTTGTAGAATTCAAAGAGAAAGCAAAAAATTTCAACATAATTCCGGTTTATGAAAAAATGACCGCTGATACACTAACCCCGGTTCTTGCCTACCTAAGGATAAGGGAAAAAGGTGTTACATCTTTTCTACTTGAATCTGTTGAAGGAATTGGACGATTAGCACGCTATTCGTTCATCGCAAAAAATCCCAAGAGCATAATTACTAATGTTAATAATTCACTAAAGGTTTGTAATAGTAACGGAGAAGTTGCTCACACCGGTAGTATTTTCGAATATCTCAAAGAAACCATTAAAAATTATAAATATGCTAAGGTTGATGAACTGCCCGACTTTGCCGGCGGTATTGTCGGCTACTTCGGTTTTGAAACTATTGCTCTGATTGAAGATGTAATCAAATTTAAAAATGAGGATAAATTAGAAATCCCCGATTCCGAGCTGGGGCTGTTCTCCTCTATAATTGCTTTCGATCATTTCAAACATCAAATAATTTTGATAAATAATGTGTTCATTGATAATAATTCAGCTCTGGAAGAACAGTACTCTGCAGCAAAGGAGGAGTTGAAAAAATTACGAAGAGAATTAACAACTAGTAAAGAATCGATTTCCGCTTTCAAAGTTAATTTGAAAAATGAAGCAGAATCTGATTTTCCAAAACTTGTTGAAAGAGCTAAAGAAAATATTTACGATGGCGATGTTTTTCAAATTGTACTATCAAAAAGATTCGATGCAGATTTTGAGGGGGATTTAATTAATGTTTATAGAGCTCTCAGAATTATAAATCCTTCTCCTTATATGTACTTCATGGAATTTGATAATAACTTTTCTATTATCGGAACCTCCCCCGAAGATCTCTTAAAAGTTAAAAATAGAAAAGCTGAAATTTTGCCAATCGCCGGAACTCGTCGTAGAGGTAAAACAGAAGAAGAAGATTTAGCGCTTGAGAAAAACTTGCTCGATGATCCAAAAGAAATTGCTGAACACACGATGCTTGTTGATTTAGCCCGCAACGATCTCGGTAGAGTTTGTAAATATGGCACTGTTAAAATTTCGGAGAAGATGAAAATAAACCGTTTCTCACATGTTATGCATATTGTTTCGAGAGTTGAAGGAATACTTGATGATGATAAGGATTGCATTGACGCATTAACAAATTCTTTTCCGGCTGGTACAGTAACGGGAGCACCAAAAATTAGAGCAATCCAGCTAATAAACGAATATGAGAACATTTCACGAAATGTTTATGCGGGAGCAATTGGGTATATTGATTTTAGCGGCAATCTCGATTTATGCATAGCAATACGAACACTCTTTGCGAAGGACAATAAAATTTATTGGCAAGCTGGCGCCGGAATTGTTGCTGACAGCATACCTGAACTGGAGTTGAAGGAAATCAATAATAAAAGTTCTGTATTAATTAGCGCGTTAAAATACGCGGAGGTTATTGATGAAGATATTGATAATAGATAATTACGACTCATTCACTTTTAATCTTGTACAGATTGTTGGTGAATATACTCACGATTTAATCATCAAACGAAATGACAAAATTACAATTGATGAAATTTCAGAATTAGCTCCGGATAAAATTCTTATTTCGCCGGGCCCAGGTCGTCCTGAAGATTCCAATATATCTTTAGAGATCATAAAAAATCTGGGTCAACATATTCCCCTTCTCGGTGTTTGTTTAGGTCATCAAGGTATTGGAATCGCATTCGGCGGTATTGTAACAAATGCACCATATTTAATGCATGGTAAATCATCACAAATAATTCATGATGGAAAAACAATTTATAAAGATATTCCTCAAAAATTCGACGCAGGTAGATATCATTCATTAGCTATTGACAAAACTACTTTTCCAGATGTGCTCGAAATTAGTGCTGAGACAGAAGATGGAATAATTATGGGAGTCCGTCATAAACTTCATCCCATTGAAGGTATTCAATTCCATCCCGAATCAATATTGACAAAAGTTGGAAAAGAGTTAATTAAAAATTGGGTAGATCTATGATCAAAGAGATAATTGAAAAAATTGCAGATAAAGTCGATTTGACAATTGATGAAGCAACCAGCATTGCAACAATGATTATGACTGGAGAATTATCTAATGTTCAAATATCGGGATTGCTCATCGGCTTAAAAGTAAAAGGTGAAACGCCGGAAGAAATTGCCGGATTTGCAAGAGCAATGCGTGAAAAAAGTATAAAGATTGATCATGATTATGAGAATGTAATAGACGTTTGCGGAACCGGTGGTGATTCGAGTGGAACATTTAATATTTCTACGGCAGCTTCATTTGTTGTTGCGGGAGCGGGAGTTAAGATTGCAAAACATGGGAACCGCTCAATTTCAAGTAAAAGCGGAAGCTCTGATGTACTTTCAGAACTCGGCGTTAATATAAACTTGAGTAGAGAATCGGCAACAGAGGCTCTAAATAAATTCGGCATTACATTTTTATTTGCCCCATTATACCACCCGGCGATGAAATTCGCCGCTCCGGTTCGCACTGAACTTGGTGTTAAAACCATATTTAATTTACTTGGACCATTAACCAATCCGGCAAATACTAAGAAACAACTTATCGGAACTTATTCACGGAAGACCGCAGATTTGATGTCCAAAGCGGCTTCATATCTTGGAATGGAAAAGATTTGTTTTGTTAATACCGATGATAAATTTGATGAAATTTCATTGACCGGAGATTCAGAAATTTTAGAATACAATTCCTCCGGCATATTAAACAACTACCGGTTGAACCATTTGGATTTTGGGTACGAAAAGATTAAACTAAAAAACATAATGGGCAATTCTCCAAAACATAATTCAGATATTATCAATTCGGTGCTCAGAGACAAAATTAGAAATGACGCTTATTATGTAGTTGCGGCTAATGCTTCTCTGGCATTGTGCACAGCGGGGGTTTCTAATGAATTAAAAGAGTGTGTGGCATTGGCGGAAGAATCAATAGACTCGGGCAGGGCTTATGAAAAATTAATTGCACTGATCAATTTTAGCGGAGCTAATGCATGAGCATTCTTGCAAAAATTATTGAGGTCAAGAAAAAAGAGATTGAGTTACTTAAAGAGAGTTCCCCAATTTCATTTTTGAAGAATTATCCTCACTTTGCCAAACCCACAGTTTCCTTCTCAAATTCATTAGTAATAAACAATCGCATTTCTGTTATCGCGGAAATTAAACAAGCCTCCCCTTCTAAAGGAATATTGTGCGATAATTTTAATCACCGAAATATTGGAGAGTCATATATTAAATCCGGTGTAAACGCAATTTCCATTTTAACTGACAAAGAATTTTTTACGGGAGATATAACCTTTTTAAAGGATATAAGTCTTTTTTCCAGCATCCCGCTGCTCAGAAAAGATTTCATAATTGATGAGCACCAGATATGGGAAGCCAAAGCAAATGGTGCATCAGCAATTTTGTTGATTTCTGAAATTCTCTCCTCTGCACAAATAAAAGAATTAACATTCTGCGCCAAAGAACTTGGACTGGATGTTTTGTTAGAACTTCATTCAATAACAGAACTAAACAAAATTGATTTTTCCTTGAACAATATTATTGGGATTAATAATCGCAATTTGGAAGATTTCTCTGTTGATCTTAATTCATCATTCTTAATATCAAAAGAGTTACCAAAGGATGTTATAAAAGTTTCGGAAAGCGGAATACATAATAATGATCAGCTAAAAAGACTTTATGACAATGGATTTAATGCCGTGCTTGTTGGTGAACATTTTATGAGATCCTCGAACTTGGAAGAATCGGTTAAACAGTTTATTTCGTGGAGCAAATTTGAAAGTTAAAATTTGTGGAATTACCAATATTGAAGATGCAATCCTTTCGGCAGAACTGGGTGCCGATATGCTGGGATTCATTTTTTACCCGCAAAGCAAAAGATACATTTCACCAGAAAAATGTAAAGATATTATCGCTGAAGTTCCAACGGGTATTAAAAAAGTGGGCGTATTTGTTAACGACTCATATGAAGTTATTAATAGAATAGTTGAGCAAACAAAAATTGATGTAGTCCAACTTCATGGTGATGAAACTACCTCAGTCATTCATAAAATTAAAGCAGATGTTATAAAAGCTTTCAGAGTAAGCAATAACTTCGATTTTGCCCAAATAGAAATATTTAAGAAATATCAAATTTTATTGGATTCAAGTGATGCGAACAATTATGGCGGTACCGGTAAAACATTTCACTGGGATATAATTCCAGAAGATTTGAGGGATAAAATAATTTTAGCCGGCGGAATATCAGTAGAAAATATAGAATATGTTTTTGATAATATTTACCCACTTGGAGTTGATTTATCCTCTTCACTCGAAATATCACCTGGTAAAAAAGATCCGGTAAAACTAAAAGACTTTTTTGCGATCATAAAAAAATTAAAGGGAAAAAATGTTAATTATCATGAATCTTGACGCCCCTCGCGCGGATATTGAGAAAGTAAAAAATAGAATCAACTCATTTAACTGCACCGCGCATGAAATTCCGGGCGCTCTTAAACTTGCTATTGGTATTACCGGGCCGAGTGAACATTTAAAAGTTGAAGATTTCCAACTGCTTAATTCGGTTGAAGATGTGATTAAAGTAACGAAGAAGTATAAACTTGTAAGCCGAATGATGAAGAATGAGGATACTATTATTAATGTAAATGGGAATACGATTGGTGGTAAAGAATTAATGATAATTGCGGGACCATGCTCGGTTGAATCGCGCGATCAACTTTTTGAAATTGCCGGAATGCTCAAAGAAATGGGTATTAATTTATTACGAGCCGGCGCTTATAAACCTCGCTCAAGTCCTTATGCTTTTCAAGGATTAAAAGAGAAGGGATTGGAATATCTGGCAGATGTGAAAAAGGAATTGGGGATGAGTATTGTAACTGAATTGCTGAATCAATCTACTATTAATGAAGTTGCGGAGGTTGCCGATATAATTCAAATTGGCGCTCGCAATATGCAAAATTACTCCCTATTGGCTGAAGTTGGTAAAACTCAGAAACCTATATTATTGAAGAGAGGATTGTCCGCGACTATCGAAGAATTATTGCTGAGCGCCGAGTATATAGTATCGCAAAATAATTTTAATGTAATCCTTTGTGAACGTGGAATTCGAACATTTGAAACAGCCACAAGAAATACACTTGATTTGAATGCGGTACCCGTAATAAAAAAACATTCTCATCTACCAATAATAGTTGATCCATCACATGGAATTGGAATAGGTGAAAAAGTTCCGGCTATGGCTATGGCCTCGGTTGCGTGTGGCGCAGATGGGTTGATCTTGGAAGTGCATCAGAAACCAGAAGAAGCTCTTTCGGATGGATATCAATCCATGAATCCGGCTGCCTTTAAACAACTTCTGAATAAAATAAAACAATTGGCTCCAATAGTTGATAAGGAATTAAAATGAATAACTTAGTTGAGTATTTATTCCCCGACCATTCCGGGAAATATGGAAATTACGGTGGCAAGTTTGTCCCCGAAACTTTAATAAGCGCCATTCATGAGCTCGAAAAAACTTATTTAGAAAAAAAGAATGATCCGCAATTCATTGCTGAGTTGAACGATTTACAAAATGAATATAATGGAAGACCAACACCATTAACATTTGCGAAAAGACTAACCGATTATTTTGGTAAAGGTAAAATTTATTTAAAACGTGAAGATTTATGTCATACCGGGGCGCATAAACTTAATAATGCGCTTGGACAAATTTTACTCGCTAAAATTCTTGGCAAAAAAAGAATTATCGCCGAAACCGGTGCGGGTCAGCATGGAGTTGCAACCGCGACTGTTTGCGCTAAATTTGGGATGGAGTGCGTGGTTTATATGGGTGAAACCGATATTGAAAGGCAGAAGCCTAATGTATTCCGAATGCAGCTTTTGGGCGCAAAGGTTAGACCAGTCAGTTCCGGTAGCAAAACGTTAAAAGACGCGACTAACGAAGCTATACGCGATTGGGTTACTAATGTTGAGAACACACACTACATTATTGGTTCAGTTGTTGGTCCTCATCCTTATCCAATGATTGTACGAGATTTTCAATCAATTATTGGGAGAGAAACTAAAGAGCAAATATTGAAAACAGAGAATAGATTACCTAACTATATTCTTGCCTGTGTTGGTGGCGGCTCAAACGCAATTGGTATTTTTTATCCTTTCATTAATGATCAAGTTAATTTGATTGGAATTGAAGCTGGCGGATTTGGAATTGATACAAATAAACATTGCGCCACACTTACACTTGGCGAACCGGGAATTTTTCAGGGAATGAAAACTTATTTATTACAGGATAGCGATGGACAAGTTTCTGAAGTGCATTCTATATCTGCAGGACTTGATTATCCTGGAGTTGGCCCCGAGCACTCTCATTTAAAAGATTTGAAACGAGTAGAGTATAAATCAATAACTGATGATGAAGCGATAGAAGCCGTTTCTCTACTAACAAAGATGGAAGGGATAATTCCCGCGCTAGAAACAGCACATGCAGTTGCCTACTTAAATAAACTTATGCCTGAAACTAATAAAGATGATATTGTTGTAGTTAATATAAGTGGTCGAGGTGATAAAGATTTAGCAACACTAATTTCAAAAATTGACGTGGATTTATTATGAGTGATATTAAAAATTATATCAGCAAAAAGAATGACTCAGGTAAAAAAGTATTATCGATCTTTTTAACAGCAGGATATCCTGAGTTAAATAATTTTATTGATTTAGTAAAAACTGTAGTTGGTTCCGGTGCAGATATGCTTGAACTTGGCATCCCATTTAGCGATCCACTTGCCGATGGACCAACAATTCAGAGATCATCACAAAAAGCTTTGGATAATGGGGTAAAACTTAGTACAGTTCTAAATTTTTGCGAGCAAATTAAATCATTCACCAATATTCCAATTATACTAATGGGCTATTTCAATCCAATTTTAAAGTATGGTTATTATTCCTTTTTGACTGATGCGGTTAATGCAGGAGTTGACGGATTGATTGTTCCCGATATTCCATTGGAAGAATATGAGTCATTCTTTACACAGATAGAAACTAAACTGGATATTATATTATTAACTACACCAACTTCTTCGAATGAGCGAATAAAAAATATTGATGAGATAAGTAGAGGTTTTGTTTATTGTGTGAGTGTTACCGGAACCACCGGAGTAAAGGACAGTTTTTCGGAGGCAAATCTAAAAAGTATTCAGAGAACCAGAGAACATATAATAAATAATAAAATGCTGATTGGTTTTGGTATTTCTAAAGCAAAGGATGTAAAACAAGTTATTCCTTATTGCGATGGTGTTATTGTGGGAAGCGCCATTATTAATAGTATAAATGAAGGAGAGAATTTTTCATCAACAGAAAAACTGATAACAGAATTATCTGAGGCGTGCTTATTCTAAGATTTTTTCTCTTTTTCTGTATGTCTCTCAATTAATTTATCGATTACAGAATTTAATTGAATTCCCTGTTCAGAAAGCATAACAAAAAGATGGAATAATAAATCGGCAGTTTCATTCACAACTTCTTCTTTATTCCGGTTTTTAGCGGCAATAATTGTTTCAATGCTTTCCTCCCCCACCTTTTGGATTATTCTATCAGCACCTTCTTTAAACAATTTTGTAGTATATGACTTTTCAGGCAACTCCATTTTTCGTTTTTCAACGAGCTCAAATAATTTTGATAGAAAGTGTACATTATTTTTAGGAAGGTTAAAGCATGAGTATTCTCCGGTATGGCAAGTATTCCCAGAAGGTAAAGCTTCAATCAGTAATGTATCATTGTCGCAATCAATCTTTATGGAATAAAGCTCAAGGTAGTTGCCGGAAGTTTCTCCCTTTGTCCATAATTTATTTTGTGAGCGGCTGAAAAATGTAACTCTTTTCAATTCAAGTGTTTTATGAAGCGCTTCTTCATTCATAAAACCTAACATTAATACTTGATTAGTGTTCTTATCAATAACTATTGCGGGCACTAAGCCGTTTAATTTTGCGAAATTTATTTTTGATATGTCAATCACAATCTCACCAATACTTTATTTGCTTGCAAATATTTTTTTAGATCGGTTATATTCAGTTCTTGAAAATGGAAAAGACTTGCAGCGAGGCATGCGTCAACATCCGTGAAAGTGAAAGCTTCGAGGAAGTGTTCTTTTGTTCCAGCGCCCCCACTCGCGATTACCGGGATGGAAACTTCATCAACTACTTTTTTAAGAAAATCTAAATCATACCCATCTTTTGTTCCATCTTTATCCATTGAGGTTAATAGGATTTCTCCGGCACCAAGTTCGCCAACTAACTTACACCATTCAAATCCATCAAGTGAAGTCTCTTCCTTGCCCCCTTTTACAAATATTTTTTGTTGACCATTCACTACTTTCACATCGATTGCGGCTACAACCGCTTGACTTCCAAATCTTTTTGCGGCATCTGTGATAAGACCAGGATTTTTAACAATCGCGCTATTAAGAGATACTTTATCGGCACCGGCTTTTAAAAGTGCATCAATATCATCGAGAGTTGAAATACCTCCTCCAACCGTGAATGGAATTCTCAAAACCTTCGCAACATCTTTTACCAGCTCCGTTAATGTTTTTCTCTTCTCGAGTGTAGCTGTAATATCAAGAAAAACAAGTTCATCCGCGCCCTCGTTGTAATATCTTTCCGAAAGTTCCACCGCAGAACCGGCATCCCTTAAATTTACAAAGTTGGTACCTTTTACTACTCTTCCATCTTTTACGTCAAGACACGGTATAATTCGTTTAGTCACCAATTGATGCTAATTCCTCCAATGTTATTCTCTTTTCATAAATAGCTTTACCAACAACCACAGCATAAATTGATCGATCAGCTAATTCTTTAATATCGTTTAAATTACTGATGCCGCCCGAAGCAATTAAATTTATATCCGGAAACCGTGCAATCAATTTATCATACAATTCAATACTTGGTCCGGCAAGCATTCCATCTTTTTTAATATCAGTACATAAAAAAGTGGTTACTCCTTTATTCATGCAATAGTCAATGTGATCGAAGATTGTAATACCGCTCTCTTTTGTCCAGCCACTAGTTCGTATTATTTCATTCTCAGCATCTGCGGCAACAACAATTTTTGATGGATCTGTCTGCGATAGTATTTTTTCAAATTCAGTTTTGTGGTCAACCGACATCGAACCAATTATGACTCTATTTATACCTATATCAAAAAGTTGGCTCACATTCTCGGCTGTTCTTATTCCCCCGCCAAATTCAATATTTACTGTAGTATTCGTTTGTATTTCTTTTATAATATTCTCAACTGTAAATCTGCCGGTTTTCGAAGCTTCTAAATCAACAATATGTACCCACTTGAATCCATTTTTCTCAAACTCATTTGAAATTTGGAGCGGAGTAAAATCATAGTAGGTTACATCATCAAAGCTCCCCTTTTTCAGTCGCACTACTTTTTGGTTGTATATATCAATTGCAGGTATAATTAACATAATTCAATAAAGTTTTTTAACAATTTAATTCCATGTTCCCCCGATTTTTCCGGATGAAACTGAACGCCATAATAATTTTCTTTTTCACAAATCGCGGTAAATTCAACATCGTGAACTGTCACTCCAATACTAAATTCATTAATTGGCACATAGTATGAGTGAGCGAAATAAAAAAATGAATTATCCGGTATTCCATCAAATAATTTTGAGTCTTTTTGAAACGCTACTTTGTTCCATCCCATGTGCGGTACTTTTACTGTTGAAGAATTAAACCGCTCAGTTACTGTCGGTAAAACACCAAGACACGCAACATTTCCCTCGACAGATTTTTCAGTAAATAGTTGCATCCCAAGACAAATACCCAAAATCGGTTTTTTAATAACTCGAAGAAGATTAAACATGTTCGACATATGCAATCTTTTAACCGCGAAAGAAGCTTCTCCAACTCCCGGGAAAATAACTTTATCCGAATCGCAGATGTCTCTTTCGAAATTCGTTATTTTATATTTTACATTCAAATCGTCAAGCGCATTGAGTACTGATTGAGTATTACCTGCGCCATAATCAATTACCGATATCATATTATTCCCTTCGTTGTTGGCAATGTTCCGGCAGCTCTCTCATCAAATCTGCACGCCTCATTTAAAGATTTTGCGAAAGCCTTAAACATTGCTTCAATTTTATGATGATCATTTTCCCCTTTTGCTTCCACTAATATGTTAGCGTTTAAACCCATACTCATTCCCTTGAAGAATTCTCTGCATAGTTCTGTGGGGAACTCACCAACTTTTTCTCTATCAAATTTACATTTAAAATTGAGATAAACTCTACCGCCAAGATCAATAGCGCATTTCGCAAATGATTCATCCATCGGCAGCATAAATCCGTAACGCTTAATTCCAATTTTATCACCGAGCGCTTTCCTAATTGCTTCTCCTATAGCAATCCCGGTATCTTCAACTGTGTGATGCTCATCTACATGCAAATCCCCTTTCACTTTTAAATCCAAATCAATATTTCCATGCCTTGATATTTGTTCAATCATATGATCAAAAAAACCAATGCCAGTAGATATTTTAGATTTACCCTTTCCATCTAAATTTATTTTTACGCTAATCTGGGTTTCCTTTGTGTTTCGAGTAACAACAGCTATTCGATTTTTGTAAAGCAAAGTTTGAACTGCATCGCTGATAGATGGATAATATTTTTGTGCTTCTTGATGGGATTCAACCAATACTTTATTTCCCTTCAAATAGAAAGTAATATCGAATTCTGTTTTATTATTCTTCTGAAGTCTCACGTTTTCATTTTTTAGCATCTGTAATAAACATATATCAATGCTATCAATATCATCAATAAATATTTCATGTTTGTTTTTTGACAACATTAGAATGGAACATATTATTCCTCTAGAATATTTCTTTTTAATATCAAACAAATTGTAATCGATAAGTATCTTCATTTTAATATCTCACTTAATTTTAGAAGGAAGAGATCATTTTCTTCTTTGGTTCCGATCGTCACCCTCAAATATCCCGAAAAATTTAGCTGATTGCTCCTATCTCTAATCACAATTCCATTCTTTTCTAAATAAGTAAATACTTCTTTGGGCTGATTAACTTTGAATGAAATAAAATTAGAATCTGATTTAGCTATAGACAATATTTTTTGGTTGCTCTTTAAAATATCTGCTACTCTATCCTTCTCTTTTTTAATGAGCTTAACAAAATAATCACGCTGAGATTTATTTTTAATGGCATTAACCACTGCGTTGGATGTTAGGGTATTCATATTGTAAGGAGCTTTTACTCTAAAGAGTAATTCAGTTATAAATTTGGAAGCTACAGAATAACCGCACCTAACTCCGGCTAATCCCCATGCTTTTGAAAATGTTCTTATCACAACCAGATTGTCTAACTCCGCAGCTTCTTGATGAAAGCCAGATTCATCGGCAAAATCAATGTATGCTTCATCCACCACAATTACACAATTCACACTACTGGCGACACTTAATATTTTTTCTCTACTCAGCATATTAGCGGTGGGATTATTTGGCGAGCATAAAAACATTAACTTGCTATTTTCGTTCACGGCAGCAAGTAGCTCATCTTTTTCAATATTAAATTCATTATTCAAAGGTACATTAATAACTTGAATGTTATTTATATCAGCACAAACTCTGTACATTCCATATGTAGGTTCGCAGATAATAATACTATCTTTTTCCGGCTCACAAAATATTCTAATTAAAAGATCTATGATTTCATCGGAGCCGACACCAAAGAATAAATTTTCAGTCGGGATGCTGATCAATTCGCTAAGCGCTACTCTCAATTCCTTTTGATATGGATCGGGATACCTATTTAATTTTAGATTATGTGAGTCCTCATAAGTTGAACCAAGGGAGTTTTCATTAGCATCTAAAAGTATTCCCGAGGTATGGGAATGACGAGCGGCAACATATGGCTTTAGTGAAAGAATATTTTTTCTAACTAGTTCTTTAATATTCATCATAACCTCACTTTTACTGCATTAGCGTGTGCTTCCAATTTCTCCGTTTCAGCCAATGTGATAACAGAATCAGAAATATTTTGTAAACCTTCTTTGGTTAATTTTTGAAATGTGATACTCTTCATAAACATTTCAACTGAAACTCCACCATATGATTTTGCATACCCGTAAGTTGGCAGGGAATGATTTGTCCCCGAAGAATAATCTCCAGCACTCTCAGGTGAATATTGCCCAATAAATACAGAACCGGCATTTTTAATTTTGCTAAAAAGTTTTTCAGCATTTTTAATATTTAGGATTAGGTGTTCGGGCGCGTATTCATTACTTAGTTTGAATGCTAAATCAAGATTAGGAACTACTAAAATAAATGATTCCTTAAGAGCGGCTTCCGCTATTTTTCTCCTCGGTAATTTCTTTAACTGTACCTCTATTTCTACTTTAACTTTTCGCGCAGTACCCTCGTTGTCAGTAATTAATATTACTTGTGAATCGGCTCCATGCTCAGCCTGAGAGAGTAAATCGGATGCGACAAAAATCGGATTTGCAAATTTATCAGCTATTACAAGCACCTCGCTAGGACCAGCGGGCATGTCAATTGCGCAGCCAAGTGGATCGATACTAACTTGCGTTTTTGCAGAGGTAACATACTGATTCCCGGGCCCAAATATTTTATCCACTTTATCAATAGTCTTCGTACCGTATGCCAGCATTCCGATAGCTTGTGCTCCACCCACCTTAAATATTTCACTTATACCGCATAATTTAGCTGTGTATAAAACTGCCGGATTAAGTTTATCGCCACCGCAGGGTGAACATAAAATAATTCTCTTGCATCCCGCAAGTTTAGCCGGTATGGCCAACATTAAGATTGTTGAAATAAGTACCGCACTTCCGCCGGGAATATAAATTCCAACGTTTTCTATTGGTACAAATTTTCTACCGCACAATACTCCCTTTTGAGTTTCTACTGCGCAACCCGTTGGAAACTGATATTCATGAAACTTTTTAATATTGCCATAAGCAGTTTTAATTGCTCTCTTTAATTGAGGAGTTACATTTTTCGCAGCCGCTTCTATTTCTGTTTTGGAAACTTTTAATTTATTGCCCGAATAATTATCAAACTTTTTTGCATAATTTATTACAGATTTATCTCCATACTTCTTAACATCTTCCAAAATAGATTTCACCTGAGTATAAATTTTGTTATTGTGTTGAGCAGGACGAGTAAAAAGTAAGTTAAGTTTCCGCTCTGATATTTTATTCAAGTCGATAATTCTCATAAAATTATATTCTCAATTGGTAATAATAAAATTCCCGACGCGCCCGCATCTTTTAACTCTTTATAAATATCCCAAAACTTATCTGCCGGAATAACAGCATGCACCGCAATTAGAGAGTCATCGGCTAAAGGAACAATAGTTGGACTTTTGAGTGAGGGAATTATATCGCTAATTTTCCCCAGCGATGATTTAGGCAGATTCATCATAAGATATTTAGAGCGTTTTGCCTGCAGTGCCGAATCAATTCTGATTAGGAGATTATCGAGCAGATTTTTTTTCTCAGGATCTGAATCAAGAAATTTATTTGTGATTAGTACAGCCTCGGATGAAAAAACATCAAATGATTTTTTAAGCTTATTAAGTTTAAGGGTATTACCGGTTGAAACTAGATCACAAATAAAATCTGCAACTCCGAGAGAAGGCGCAATTTCAACTGAGCCACTAATTTCAACAACGGTAGCGTCGATGCTATGCTCAAGTAAATACTTTTTCAGAAGATTTGGGTAGGAAGTAGCGATTCGTTGTCCTTGTAAATCGCGTATCGAATTGATTTCCTTATTCTCCGGCAGGGCAAGAGAAAGCTGACATTTACCAAATCCAAGTTTTCTGACAACTATTGTATCGGCATTGCGTTCATACAATACATCCTCACCAACAATTCCGAAATCGGCAACTCCATCCTGTACATATTCCGGGATATCATCATCCCTTAAAAAAAGAATATCAAGCTTAAAATTTCTCGCGCTAATCAACAATCTTTCATTATAGTCTTCGATGTCGAGTCCACAATTTTTAAGCAATTGAAGAGATTTTTCTGATAATCTACCCTTTTTCTGGATAGCTAATCTTAAGTTTCCATTTAACATAAATACTCCAAAATAAAAAACCCCGGTGTTGCCGGGGTTCTGATAAACAATATTTTATTTAAACTAAACCGGCGCTCTAGGAAGAGAAATAATGGTGGTGATGGATAACTAAAAAAGCGCTGTTGAGTTTATTCATATAATTCTGATTTTTACTTGTGCAAATGTAATAAAACCATTTCAAAAAAAAAGGATTTTCTTACCTACTTTTCTTTCATTTTTAATTGCCGGGCATTATCTGTGCTCGAAAATATTTTTTGGGCGTAATCGGATTTATTTCTCACATCTTCATCAGTGATGTAGTGTATATCTAAAAGGTTATCAGCTCTGTAACCGGTCTTGAGATAGTTCATCTCACTTAAGGCTAGTCCCCATCCTTCAAACCAATGATTAAGTACGATTTTGTTACACTTTTCTGTGTCGATATGAACAATTAAATCTATATCGCTTCCTGGTCCGCTGGTTGAATTTTTAGTGCTGCCAAAAAGGTAAATTCCTTTAACACCAAAACGTTCGGAATCGACTTCGGACGCTATTTTTTCAGCCATTTTAAATCTCCACACCCAGTAATCAGCCATATTGATTTCAGTCATTTCTCGTGCTTCAAATTCATGTGTGGTTTCTCCCGAAGGAATAATTAGTGCACCAACCGCAGTATCAAAATCTGAATTCATAAATATTTTTAGTACCGAGCCTTTGCTGGATTGGGGAACATCAATTACTTTGATAACATCTTCTAAATAGGCGAATTCTGATAAAAGTTCTGGGAGATTGTTCTTTGAACTAAGTAGATATTTCTCATTAAAAAATATTCCGGGGTCATCCGGATATAAAGGAAGATATCTAATTTTTGCTTCTACTAAATCCTGGAAAAAGTGGGTTCCGAATGAAAGATCAGGTACATAATTACCTTTTTTCTTCGCTATCTCTATTAACATAGCACTATTATTAATATCCGAATAAGTAACATTTACACCTAATTTAATATCGCCTCTGCTTCCCCATCTACCCGGACCCATTAAAATAAATTTTCTTTTCGGCAAAAGTTTATTTAATCTTCCTACAGCACGACCAACCATTAGCATTTTATTTTTATCGCTCAACTCTGTGTACTTAAGAGGGTCAACGTAAACTATATAAGTAATTTCTGGGACTTTACCGTTTGATACAAACCTATTAGCTGTAAATACAACTCTTTCCTCAGGAATATCCTTCGGAATCGGGTCAGATGAAGATTCACCCATAAAACTTTGAGGTCTGCACTGGAGGAGATAAAAGTCCTTTCCGTCACACGCAAATTCAACATCAACAGGAGATTTAATTTTATTTTGAAGAGTTTTTAGAATAGTTTCAATTCTCTGAAGAAAATTACTTTTTTGAGCCAGCCCATCAAATGTGGCTATCAATTCTTTGTTCTCATTATCAATATCCATGAAATTTGGCATTCTAAGCATTGAACCTTCAAGCACCGAAAATATTTGACCAAACATTGGATAATAATTTCCATATTCAAAAAGTAATTCATCAAGAGAAATTGTTTCAAACTCGTTGGTCTCAAGATTTATAACATCAATTTTATGAGGAGAATATCGGCGCAACTCTTCAGGTGTAATATTGATCTTTAATTTTGGCTGTCCGGGAGATATTAATATTGGATAATCATCGCTCAATCGATCGACTGCTCTTGTTCCCAAACCCGGTACGATTCTGATTAAACCATCTTCTCTGCGGATACGGGGAGACCACCTAAACTCATTATTGCTAAAAGCAACTCCGGCAAAAGCAGGGAAATAATATTTGCCAACTCTATCCCCTACTACTTCTTGAATCATAATTCCCATTTCTTCATGAATATCCAATAATCCCCTCTCAGCTCGATATTCGATAGGATCGGGACTAAAAGTAGAAGCATACACCTCCGCAATTGCATCCATTAGCGCGGAAAGTCTTTGCTGCTTGGATCCTTGATTTGCTAAAAACAGACTTTTGTATTTACCAGAAAAGGCGGCACCAACCTGATCTTCCAATAAACTAGAACTTCTAACAACTAAAGGGCGCTCACCCAAATCATCGAGTGCTACCGAGAGTCCTTTAACAATATCGGGGGGGAATTCAGAATTTTTAAATAATTGTACTAGATGCGGATACTCAATTCTAATTTCTTCTATCTCTTTATATTTTTGTTCGAGAACCTCTTCCAAATTATTATACTGCATAAAATGATGGATGCCATCCGAAGTTAAGTACCAGGTTTTGGGAATTTTAATATCGCGAAGGAATGGATTCAGCTCAGCTTCCTTCTGTAGAATATGATATGCTAAAAATAGACCTGCACTTTTACCTCCCAGTTTACCATGACTTGCCGGAGGGAATATCATTTTATCGATCATTCTATAAAAATCGGTGAGTTTTACATATTCTTTCGCAACGCCAATAAACTCAAGACGGTCTGTAAAAAATCTTCTTAATAATGAAACTCTTAACCCTTTTATAGTTGAGGGGGATAACTCAAATTTTTCCGGGGCCAGATGATAGTATTTTCTTATTGCATCAGCAATATCTGTGAGGGAGGTATCCTGGCTTTCAACAACTTTAACAAGAGCACTCGATTTATCTTCTTGAATCCATTTTTGGATTTTTGAAAAAATAACATCATCGCTCAAATTTTCTGATGCGATTCTTAATATTGTTTCGATATAGATATCGTAATTCGCAATCTTGTTAACTTTTAAAGGCTTATTATCATCGTAATGCTGTTCCTCTTCCGAACCGCTTCTCCTCGAAAAGTTTGTAGTTCTCATTAAATCTTGTGCCTCGTCAACACCAGTCCAGCATAATAAATGAAGGAGTTTTCTCAGAATGCTCATAAACAAATTTGGATCAGTTTTTCTAAGCATATCCAAAATTATTCTCCATTCAACTTGCCTGTTCCCATCAATGGTTCCATGAGAAATTTTTAATTCGTCAAAAACACTTTTCAATTTTTGATGAAGTATAAAATATCCCAGTCTATCAGAAACGGCTTTAAGTAATTTTACTTCCTCATTTTGAAAAGGACCAAAATCAAGTTCGGGCATCTTTTCGGTATAATAGACTATAATTGTCCCAACTTTATTTCCCTTCACTAGAATATCTGATGCTACTGACCATTCTGACTCTTGAAAACTATTTGATTGATAAATCACATCTCCGTAGAACACTCTAACTTTACAGATAAGGGGGTATTGAAACGCCTCTGTTAATGAATCGATAACAGCATGAAATGCCTGCCTTAAAGTTATATCGGATTTGTTTAGAGTATCTTCAATTGTATAAATACAACTTAATTCCTTAGCCCTCTCTTTTAACTGAAGAATAATTTGATCAATCGATTTATTTTCTTCTGTCATATTTGATTACTCCTTTACCGGTTCTGTCATCAACTTAGATAAAAAATGCTTTTTGAAAATCATGCATTTACAAACTAAAATTCTTTAACTATACTGAGTTTGTTCAGATATTACCCTTCAATTTTGAACTTGCTACGATAATTTATAGAAAAATAAATCCTCTTAAAACAATTAAGATTATATAAATAGTGTGAACTAGTGTGGGAAAAGAATAGAAAAATGTTTTGTTTATGCGATAAAAAAAGGAGAGGCTAATGGCCTCTCCTACTTGAAAAACGCCAGGCTTATACCCAGCCTCTGTCTTTGCATGCCTGAGCTACTCTATTAATCGAAATTACATAAGCTGCGTCGCGCATATATAATTTTCGTTTACGTGCTAATTCACTAACAGCTAAATATGCCGCTGTCATTTTTGTATCCAACTTACTTAACACTTCATCTCTTTCCCAATAATAATTCATATTGCATTGCACTTGCTCAAAGTATGAGCAGGTTACTCCACCGGCATTGGCAAGGAAATCTGGTATTACAAAAATTCCTTTCTCCTCTATTATTTTATCGGCTTCAGGAGTAGTAGGTCCATTGGCTCCTTCAGCAATCATTTTAACTTTTGAGGAAATTTTACCTGCATTATCTTCTCTTATTTGATTTTCTAGTGCGCAAGGGAGTAATAATTCAACATCTTGCTCAATCCATGCGTCACCATCTAAAATTTCATAACCAATTTGTTTTGCCTTTGCCTTATCAATTCCACCAAATTTATCGGTAATTTTCAATAATTCTTGCAAGTCAATTCCACTGGTTCTTCTAAAAGAATATGAGCATTGATCTTTTTGGTCCCAGCAAGAAACACAAATTACTTTTCCACCCAGTTTAGTGTACAAATCAATTGCGTACTGTGCAACATTACCAAAACCTTGAACGCTAGCGGTTGTTTCTTCCGGTTTGAGACCCAATTCCTTTAATGCCTCACGAACTGTAAAAATTACTCCATAACCTGTAGCTTCAGTTCTGCCTAATGAACCTCCCATTCCAACAGGTTTACCGGTTATAAATCCTGGATACTTACCACCTGTAATTGTCTCAAATTCATCCAACATCCAAAGCATGTGTTGTGAGTTTGTCATAACATCAGGCGCGGGAACATCATTTATCGGTCCAACATTTTTCGCCATTTGGCGTGCCCACCCTCTGCATATTTGTTCCTGCTCTCTCATACTTAAGTTATGTGGATCGCAGATTACTCCTCCTTTGCCGCCACCTAACGGAATATTAACTACGGCGCATTTCCAGGTCATCCACATAGCTAGAGCCCTAACTGTATCGCTTGTTTCATGAGGATGGAAACGAATTCCACCTTTATTTGGTCCACGCGCATCATTATGCTGTACTCTAAATCCCCGGAATACTTTGAATGATCCGTCATCCATTCTAACAGGAATACTGAAATGATATTCGCGGAGAGGGTTTCTTAATATTTCTCTTGTCCCCTGATCAAGATTTAAAATTTCTGCTACCTTATCAAATTGCGCTTGCGCCATTTCGAAAGGATTAAAAGCTTTACTAGCCATTGTTAACCTCGAATGAAAGTTTTTGGTTTGAAAAATTTGTTGAAATAAATATAGTTTCTGGATGTTTAAAGAAAGTATTTGATTCTATTATGTACAATGCATTCCTCAATTCTTTCTGCAAATCATCTTAAATCACTTACGTATAAAATAGAGAGCTTAAAATTCTTTAGCAAAAAGAATCGGTTAGTAAAGATTATTTTGTGATTCGCATTTAACTTAATTTTGTTTATTAATCTTCGATTTCTCATTAAGTATTAAAGGAAATATCCTGATTTGGCATAAATACTTTATTTTATTAAGTATAACTTCCTATTTTTCTAAAATATTTTGGTATCGAATTTATTTTCATTTTTATATAATCCAGCATATTTTAGCTAACAGAAACAATAAATTAACGGAGTGACAATGCGTAAGGTTTTTCAATACATATTAATATTGTTATTGACCGCAAACTATTTTGTGTTTGCTCAAAGTTTGGTTTATCCCACTTCTCCTAAAATTGAGCATATAGATGATTATAATAGCGTCAAAATAAATGATGAATACCGTTGGCTCGAGGATCTGAATTCGGATTTAACTAAGCAATGGGTTGAGAATCAAAATAATTTGACAGAAAGCTATTTATCAAAAATACCATACCGAGATAAAATTAAAACTCAATTAACAGAGATTTGGAATTATGAAAAATATTCTGCCTCTTCAAAAATTGGGGCTCATTATGTTTTCTCAAAAAATGATGGACTACAAGAACAAAGTATAGTTTATATTCAAAAAGGATTAGATGGTAAGCCCGAAGTCTTTCTTGATCCAAATAAACTATCAACTGATGGATCTGTGAGTCTTGCTGGTTTAACTTTTTCAAAGGATTATAAATACGCCGGTTACGGAATTTCAAAAGGAGGTTCCGATTGGAGAGAATTTTATGTGATGAGTGTTGAGACAAAACAACTTACCGGCGATATTATTAAGTGGGCAAAATTTACCGGACTCGCCTGGTATAAAGATGGATTTTTTTACAGCAGATATGATGAACCAAAAGCGGGAGAAGAATTAAAACAAAAAAACGAATTTCAGAAATTATACTACCATAAACTTGGTACCGCGCAGTCAGATGATAAATTGATAATCCATGATAAGGAAAACCCGAAGAGAGGCTGGGGAGCTAGTGTAACAGATGATGAAAAGTTTTTAATCATTTCAGTTTGGGAAGGTTCATCATCCAAAAATATGTTATGGTATAAAAATCTTGAAGAAAATTCAGATATTATTAAAATTTCCGAGACACCAGATGCATCTTATGATTTTGTTGAAAATATGGGATATCTATTTTATATAACTACAAATTTGGGCGCGCCAAATAATAAGGTGGTATTAGTTGATTCTAAAAATCCCAATAAAAATAATTGGAAAGTAATTATACCCGAATCAAAAGATGTTATTCAAGCCGTTTCATTGCTCGATAATAAATTATTTGTGCGATATCTTAAAGACGCTACAAATGTGGTTAGCGTTTTCAATTTAGAAGGAAAATTTTTATACAATGTAGAACTGCCCTCAATTGGTACAGTTAGTGGATTTGGTGGGAAGAAAGAGGATTCAGAAACTTTCTTTACCTTTACTTCATTCACGTATCCACCAACTATTTTTAAGTATAACGTGAAGGAAAATAAATCTGAGTTGTTTCGTAAATCGGATGTAAAATTTATCCCGGAGAATTATGAAACAAAACAAATATTTTACGAAAGCAAAGATGGCACTAAAATCCCTCTATTTATTGTGCACAAAAAAGGATTAAAACTGGATGGAAATAATCCAACTTTGTTATACGCTTACGGCGGGTTTAATATATCTATGCAGCCCGGGTTTTCTGTTGCAAGAATTCCATTGCTTGATAATGGATTTGTTTATGCCATGGCTTGCCTGCGTGGCGGCGGCGAATATGGTGAAGAGTGGCACAAAGCCGGGATGCTCCATAAAAAACAAAATGTATTCGACGATTTTATTTATGCCGCTGAATATTTGATAAATAATAAATACACCAATTCACAAAAGTTAGCGATACAGGGAGGATCGAATGGCGGATTGCTGGTTGGAGCGGTTATAAATCAAAGACCGGAACTATATAAAGTAGCATTTCCACAAGTTGGTGTGATGGATATGCTTCGATTTCATAAATTTACTATTGGATGGGCATGGGTTCCCGAGTATGGCTCAAGCGATAACCCGGAACAATTTAGCTATTTAATTAAATACTCCCCTCTTCATAATATAAAAAAGGATGTGATATATCCGGCAACCATGGTAACAACTGCCGATCATGATGACAGAGTATTCCCTGCTCATTCATTTAAATATACTGCGGCACTTCAGGAGAAAGTATCTTCAAAAAATCCTGCCCTTGTAAGAATTGAGACAAAAGTTGGGCATGGCGCTGGTACAAGCACTTCTAAAACTATTGAACTTCTTACCGATATGTATTCGTTTATGTATCATAACTTAGGGATTAATCCTAAGTTCTAAAATTTCAAAATTATATGCCGGATTTTTAAATAAGTAAAGTGAAAATCCGGCTGTTTTTTACATAAAACAAGGAAGTGTACTGGATTAAATAATTATCAAATGAAATGCTACTGCATTACTGACGATATCAAATCTAAATAGAGCAGAAAGAATTTAATAATATTATGAAAACACTAAAACAAATTAAAAGATTAATAGTAGGAATAATCGGCGGAACAATTTTGATTATTGGAATAATTTTAATTGTTTTACCGGGACCAGCGTTTATTGTAATTCCAATTGGACTTTCAATACTTGCAACAGAATTTTTATGGGCAAGAAATATGATTCATAAATTTAAAGATAAGCTTCAAAATTTTCGAAAAAAAAGTTGACCAAAATAAATTAAGCTCACTTCTTTAATTAAAAATCTATTGTAATTCCTCTCCTCTGAGAATCCAATACTTATTATTTTTTTTGGATTAAATCTGGCTAACTCACTGCTCATTATTTCCTGAACATTCTTGGGAATAACTTAACAAGTTTGATTAATCCAGTTACTTTTAATGAGAATGATTTTGAATATAAAAAATTTAACATCCCATTTAATCCGGCAAAAACATTAAAGTTATAAGGATGCCACCAAAGATTTCTTTTTACAAAAGGAAGAATGTCTTTCACAATAACTTTAGGATAAGTCATTTCATCAAAACCAATTTTACCATGAGTGCGCCCAATTCCCGATTCTTTTATGCCGCCCCATGGTGTTTCCGTTAAACCGTGACTCATTAAGTGATCATTGATGGTTATTACACCGGCATTAATTCTTTGTGCAATTTCATTTCCAAGTTTGGACGATTTGGTCCAAACCGAACCGGTTAACCCCAAATTTGAATCATTAGCCAGATTAATTGCTTCTTCATAACTATTGAATTTCATAACCCCAACTATTGGACCGAAAGTTTCCTCGCGCATTAACCTCATATCATGGTTTACATTTGTTAAAACTGAAGCAGGTAAAAAATTTTTTAGTTCTTTATCAGTCGGAAGTTTTGACTCTGCATATACAATTGCCCCTTTCGATTTTGCTTCCTCAATATGCTCAAGTACCAAATTATATTGTTTTTGGGTAGTTAAACATCCCATATCCGAATTATAATCATTTCCAATTCCGAGTCTCAGATTTTCAATTTTTTGTTTTAACAATAATAAAAAATCATCATAGACTTTTGAATGAACATAAATACGTTCAACACCACCGCATGATTGACCAGCGTTGCTGAATCCTGCCCATAATGCTCCATTAGATGCCCTCTCTAGATCAGCATCGTCACAAACTATCATAGCATCATTACCCCCTAATTCCAAATTGATTGGAGTTAGAGTCTCTGCTGATTTTTTCATTAGATATTTACCAACTTCTACTGATCCCGTAAAGAATAATTTATCTACCCCAGATTCAAGGAAAGCATCCCCCGCTTCTTTGCCGGAAATATTTAAGTATGAAAAAATATTTTCGGGTAGTTGTGCTGATTCAATTGCTTTCTTAATCTGCATCCCTACCATCTGTGTTTCAGTAGCGGTTTTAAGAAGTACGGCATTACCAGCCAGCAGCGCTTTAATTATCTCTCCAAAAGGAATGGAGAATGGATAGTTCCAAGGAGAAATAATTCCAACTACTCCGTACGGAACTCGAACAATCCTACTTCTTTTATTTATAAGAAGAATATTGCCTGCAGATAAATTGGTCTCTTTAAGAAAACTTTTAGCTCTTTTACAATAGTATGTGATAGACATTGCCGCCGGAATTACTTCTGTGGCAAGTGCATCAATCTTAGTCTTTCCATTATCCGCTGAAATAATTTCCGCTATTGATTCAGCATTGTTTACAATATAATCTCTAATTTTCTTTAGTTTTTTGATTTTCTCCGAAAGATGAAGTGAGCTCCACTTCCGCTGAGCATTCCTGGCATTTGCTATTATTTCGCTCAATTGTGAAGGACTGTCCACTGCTACGCTTCCTAATATTTCACCATTAGCCGGATTGATACATTGTGTTCTGTTCATTTTGTATAATATTTTATTTTAGATATTGAATAAATTAATTAAATATTTACTAATTTAGGCACAAATAAAGAGCAAAACATGACTCCACAGGATAGAGGCAACTACTTAAAAGCTTTATTAATTCTGGTTGGCAAAGATAAAAAAATCGTAAGGCAGGAGAGAGAAAATCTAGTTAAACTGGCTAATATTCTTGGCTTTGATAAAGAATTCTGTGATACTGCAATGAACGAATATTTTGAGAATGAATATTTAGTCCAAGACCCGCCAAAATTTTCAGATAAAAAAATTGCTGAAGCATTTCTGTTGGATGGGATACGATTGGCGGTGGCAGATAAAGAATTGCACCTCTTCGAACTCAATTGGTTAAAATCGATTGCAGATATTAATGGTATAAGCAGCAGCTGGGGTTTTGAGCAATATGAAAAAAGTAAGGGAGAAGAAAAAAAATCCGTAAAAAAATTTTTTGTTGAAGAATTTTTGACTCAAAGCAAGGTTGAGACATAATTCAAATAAAAACCTTCGAAGAAATTTCTCCGAAGGCTTTTATTTTTAATTTAGATTCTACAATGTAAAATCTGTTATCTTCTTCTTTCTGATCCACTCCTATCACTTCCAGAAGAACGACCGCTTTCTCTATTTGGAGATGATTCACGTACTCTACCATTATCATTCGATCTATTTTGAGGCGCTTCAAAACTTCTTGATGGAGTTGAATTTCTACTTTCTGTTTTACTCTCTATCCGTGGGAGAGGTCTCTCATTTGATTCTCTTTTCGGCTCAACTCTTTCAGTCCTTGGTTCTCTACGCTCAGTAGGAGGATTCCTCATTTCATTCTTGTTGTTCTCTCTCCTATTATAAGTGCGCTCAGATTCTGGTTCAAGTCTCCTCTCATTCTCTTTTTTACGTAGTTCATTTTTTTCTCGTCCGGTATTTAATTCAAAACTAGAATTTTCTCTCTCACGGGTTTTGAATTCAGAATTTTCAGAATCTCTTACTCCACTCCTATCAATTTCTCTCTTTGATTCAATTGCGAACTTATCTGTTTCAAGAGCAGTTTTTCTCTCACCCCTGGTAATTTCGGCCCTATTTATATTTCTTTCACTAATTACTTCTCTTTCATTTGGTCTGTATGTATAGATACTTTTATTACGAGATTCTCTGCTTCTTTCAAATTCACTAACATTATCAACGGTCTTGATATCACGTTCTGCTACTCTATAACCGCCTCTTCTTTCAACGAAATCTCTATCAACTCCGCCATTAACGATTCTCTCTCTATCAGAGTAATAATTTGTGCGATATTTAGTATTCTCAAATATCCTTGAACTTCTTCTTGAATCAATTATATAATAATTAATTCTTGGGTCACAAAATCTTCTGTATGAGACAAAATTCCAATATGAGTAATGAGACCTCCATCCAGTTGTAAATCTTATTCCAAAACTAAAGTGGAAACTTGCATATGGAGGTAGAGGTGCCCATCCAATATAGTCGTCATCATATCTCCACTCAACCCACGATGGGCCCCAAACATTATCTGGAATCCAAATCCATCCATAATAATCATCATAAAACCATCTGCCGTAATGATATACTGCCCATCCATATGGTTCGTATGAATCCCAATACCAACCATGTTGTGTCCACGACCATCTTCCATTAGTGTATGGCTTCCATCTTCTATTCACATGAGATGGCTGCCAAACTATCAATCCATTATCGATTTCCAACCAAGTTCCATAAGGGTGAAGCGAGGAATAGAACATGTTTACGGACATATCGAATCGTGATGGTGATGCTTTAGTAGAAAATGCAGACATCAGACTGATTACGATTATTAATGCTATCTTGTTTTTCATTTCACACCTCGAGAAAAGTTTACTCTTTACCACTCAATCTTGATGCCACTAAAAATAGTCCATTTTTTAAGTTTTTTGCCACTCAAAAACCATTGCTGTTCACATATCTATACACAATTATTTTAAAATGAACAGGAATCTTTTTTCTAATTTTGTCATCAAACATTAAAAACGGATTAAAATGAAAGACATATTATTATTAGAAAAATTTGATGATGGTTTATCATACTCTGATTACTGGAAACAGTTTGAGTTGAAATTGAATTCACAGACTATAGGAAACTTGAGCACTGTAGAAGAAGAAAAGAGAAACCAGCTCAAATTAAACTTCCAGAGAAGTTCTCGAATTACAAGAACTTATAATATTTCTGAAAGCTTAAAAAATGTTATGGATAAATTAGAGATAAAACAGAATTGGATTCTAATAACTGAAGATTGGTGCGGGGATTCAGCTCAAAATGTACCTTATATTGCAAAAATTGCAGAGTACTCGCCAAAAATTGAATTAAGAATTGTATCTCGTGATCAAAATTTGGATTTAATGGATAAATATCTAACGAATGGGGCGAGATCCATTCCAAAGTTGATCGCTTTCGATGATCAGGGGAATGAATTATTTCAATGGGGTGCACGACCAATAGAAGCACAGGCATTAGTAACACAACTAAAAAATGAAGGCAAAACCAAATCAGAATTTCTTGAGGCTTTACACCTCTGGTATGGAAAAAATAGAGGTAAAAATTTAGAATCTGAATTTCATGAAATTCTTCAAAAATTAATTTAGTTCCTCATAATTGAAGGGCATATAAATTAAAACCTTGGAAGGTACATCATTGCCCTCCTTTTTAGCCGGTATATATTTAGATTTCATTAAAGCAGAGACTGCCGCTTCATCCATCCCGTATCCTAATCCTTTCAAAACTCTCGCGTCGGTCATAAATCCATTTGCATCAATCTCCCCCTCAATTTCAAAGATCCCCTTTAGTTTCAATCGCCTTGCTATTGAGAGTACTTCAAGATTTTTATAAACTAATTCATATCCACCAATTACAACCGGACAAAATTGTTCTTTACATTCAATGCGGAAATTTCTTCTATCAAATTCATTCTGAGTGTTTTTAGCGGAATTGGAAATAACCAATTTTAATTCCTCTTTTGAATCATTTTTTATTAAGGATCTATCTAAAATTTTAAATTCGATATTTAATGTTACACTAGCTTCAACCACTTTACCTTTCTCTTGACCGGGAAGAAATTTAGTTTGTTTTACCGCAGCGTCAGCCGCTTCATCGCATCCTAATCCCAAACCCTTCAAAATTTTTGTTTCCTTAACATCACCGGTTTCTGAAATTATAGCAATTATTAGCACAGTACCTTCTATTCCATAAAGAAGGGCATGCTCAGGATAAACTAGAATATCTTGAATAGATTTCATTCCTCCAATTGGAAGAGGGCAAACATCGATTTCACAAATGAGGTTACTCCTTTTTCTTCTTAACACTTCCACTTGTCTATTCCCCTCTTGAAATGCTTCAATTGAAGGTTTATAGAGTGGATCATATTTAAATTGATTTCTACTCACCAATTTCCCGGCTTCAAAGACTTCAATTGATTTAAGCCCTCCATTTTCAAAATAAATTTTATGAGTTCCATCTTTAATACCACGGTCAATATAAAATTCTTCTTTCAGTAATCCGCTGTCGTAATATTCCCTTACCCAACCATGAATAATACCTTTACTAAAAGTTTTCTCTTGCGAAAGATTTCCATTGGGATGATATAGCAATGCTGTTCCATCCAAAATATCATTCACGTATGATATCTCTGAACGAAGCATTCCATCGGGGTAGAATGATTTGATAATACCAGTCTGAGCAAAAAACATTTGGCTCGCCATTACACAGAATACAAATAGATATAACTTCATAAAACCGTTTTTTTTGTAGGCAAATTTATTCAATTTATTGATACTATTTTCCCAATAATTCTCCCTTCCATAAAAAATAAGATAAGATGGACTTGATAATCTGTTTTTATTCAAATAAGTTAAATCAGTTTTTCAAACTATTAAGGAGTACAATTATGAAAAATAAATTACTCATGTTGATACTATTGAACATGATTGGTATTCCGATCTATTCTCAAACTGGGTTGGGAGTTTTACGTTACGAAGATTTTAAAACCCCAGAATTTTGTGGATCCGCTTGCCATACCGATTTTTACCAGCAATGGAGACAGTCAATGATGTCTCAAGCATATACTCATGAGTGGGATGAAATAGAATATTTTAAGCTAGCCGTGCCCCATGCCGAAAAAGATGAGAAAGTTGCTGAAGTAAAAGCCGGCTGCAACGGATGCCACGCACCAATTTCTTATGTAAGCGGAGATGTTCCCCCACCACTTCCCTCAAAAAATTCGCGAGCAAATGAATCTGTTTCATGCGAGGTTTGCCACAGCATTACAGGATTTAGCGGAGATATTCCATATAATTTTAATTACATAATGAAACCGGGTAGGAATAAATATTCAACAAGACTAAGCGGTATAGAATCACCTGCTCATATTATTGAATCAAATCCATTAATGAAAACCGGTGACTTCTGCGGTATTTGTCATAACGAAAAAAGTCCCTTTGATGTTTGGGTAAAATCTACACACCTCGAATGGAAAGAAGGTCCGTACTCAAAAGAGGGGGTGCATTGTCAGGATTGTCATATGACAAAAGCAGAATTTAAGACTGCATCGATGGGAGGAAAGTATCCCGATGCAAAGCTTCACTTATTCCATGGCGCTCATGATCCGGGGAAAATTGCAGGAGTAGTTGAATTGAGAGTTCATCCCGATATTAGAGAAGCGGAGCCGGGTGAGACGGTCAAGTTTACTATTGCGCTATTCAATCAAAAAACCGGTCATAAATTTCCTAGCGGTTCGGTTGAAGATAGAATTGTATGGATGCATGTTGAAGCAGTAGATGAAAAAGGTAATGTGTATCATCTTCCGGTTGATAAAAAAGGATTTACAGGAGAAGAATATACAATTGGCAGTGATGTTCTGGCTTATCAGGATATGGGAATTGCTTTAGATCAGCCGGATTTTAAGGGAGTTCAGAGAGATGGGATACCAATTGGTGATAGAATTTTTAGAATGCCCTATTTCGATCCACAAGGTAGGATGACAATTCAACAATGGAATACTTCCTCGCTTGGTGTAGATTATAGAATTGGTCCTAGAGAGACGAAAATTGAAACTTGCACTTTTAATCTACCCGATACATTACCCCCCGGTAAATTAATTGTGAGGGCTGTATTAAATTATCAACTTTTAGTGAAGCCGGTAGCTGATTTTTTAGGAGTTCCGGAATCAGAATCTGCAATAGTGAAAGTAAATGAACATTCAACTGAAATTACAATTCTTCCATAGGTGAAATCATGAAAAACATTACAAGTAAAATAAGTATTGTGTTGTTTATAATTTTTATAACATCATCAGTTATAGATGCAATACCTGCATTCGGAAGAAAATATCAGATGAGCTGTCAAACATGCCACGCACCATTTCCAAAATTAAAAGCCTATGGCGAGGAATTCGCGGGTAACGGATTTGTATTAGCCGATAAAGATGCGCCCCGTTATTATATGCCAACCGGAGATGATCAACTATCTTTGATTCGTGATATCCCACTGGCTCTGCGTCTTGAAGGTTATGTAACTTATAATAACCGACAATCAAAACAGATTGATTTTACAGCACCAAATATTCTAAAGATACTTTCAGGTGGAGCCCTAACTGATAATGTTGCTTACTACTTTTATTTCTTTTTCAGCGAGCGGGGTGAGGTTGCAGGTATAGAAGACGCGTTCATAATGTTTAATAATTTATTTGATACAGAAGTTGATTTAATTGTTGGACAATTTCAGGTTAGCGATCCCCTTTTCAAGAGAGAATTAAGATTGACTTTAGAGGATTATAATATCTATAAAGTCAAAACTGGATATGCCAAAGCTGATTTGAGTTATGACAGAGGAATTATGCTAACCTATGGTTTGCCCAGCGGTACGACTTTACATTTCAGATCACTAATGGAAATGGAATTGGGCATGCCAGTAATTTGCGTGTATTCGATAATGATAAAAATAAAATATTTGTAGGAAGAATTTCTCAAGAAATCAATGAATGGTTTAGAATTGGTGGATTTGGATTGTATGGCAAAGAGAATTTGGAGAATTCTCTTAATATGAAATTTACAAATACCGTTTCTGTTTGGGGTCCCGATTTTTCAATTATCCCTTCAGATAAATTAGAACTCAATTTTCAATATCTGCAGAGAACAGATAAAAAACCTGATCTATTCTTAAATGACTTAAAAACAAGCGGCGGATTTGGAGAACTTATCTATATGCCTAAAGGTGATGAAAGCAAATGGTATGCGGTTGCGCTTTATAATTGGACTGATTCGGATGATAAATCGCTAAAGTACAGTACAGGAACTCTGAGTTTAGGGTATATGCTGAGACGCAACATAAGATTGATCGGTGAATATACCTATGATACTGAAAGAAAATTTGGACAGTTTTCAGTTGGAGTAATTTCTGCTTTCTAAAAAAAATATTTAATTGGTAACAAGAGGGCAATTGATCATTGCCCTCACTAATAAAAAAAGGGCGCCCCTTACGGGTACGCCCAGAGAGAGAGAAGATTTTACAGATTTATTTTATTAACATCATTTTTTTAGTCATTACTGAACCGTTAGCTTCAAGCCTATAAACATAAACACCGGTCGATAAATTATTCGCGTTCCATTCAACCGAATAACTACCTGCTGATTTGAATCCATTAACTAATTCTGCTACTTCCTGCCCCAGCATATTATAAACTACTAATTTTATATTCCCCTCTTTAGGCAGTGCAAATTTAATATTAGTTGTTGGGTTGAAAGGATTTGGATAGTTCTGAGCTAATTCAAACGAAGCTGGAATTGAATTATTAAAATCTTCTTTAATATCAGTTGTGAAAATTTTGAAACTACTCCAGCCTTCTGTCCAGTTCTTTGTACCGAATGCTCCAACAAATGTAGCTGTGGGATCAAAGAAACCATCATTCGGAGGAGTTGCTCCACCTGTAAATACTGGTGAACCGGCCTGAGGCATTGGATTTGGATTTGCGATATTAAAAGGATCAATCAATTTTATGTCATTATTTTCACCAAAAGCTCTACCGCCATTATTTGTAAACCAAGTGCTCATTTCTGTTTGAAATGTTGCGTCTGTTGATCTGAAATTATTTAATACTGAGCCAGCTACTATACTGTTCTTAATATACATACCACCACTTTTAGCATCGGCTACTGTATTTGTACCATCTACCAATATGCCATCTGGCCATCCCATCACTAAAGCATTGTTTATCTTGTTCTGTGATGATCTTCTTAAATGCATCCCTCTTCTATACAATGCATTGTACTGTGTGCTCTTTGTCGCTGCCGGTCCTATTAATGTTACGTTGTACCAGGTAGGACTTGTTCTTGGATTGTTGGTTGAACCTGTTCCATCATTATCTGATTCAAATCCATTCGATTGTGATTGATCTGCTATCTGTGGATCTCTAACTGATAACAAATATTGTAATTTTCCATTATATCCGAAGTCTGTGTCAAAATCATCATCCCAGCCTCTGTAGGCTATCAAGTATTTTGCGTTTACTGTGCCGCCAAACCATTCAAATGAATCATCGCCGCAATAACTTACTTGAATATATTCTAATTTTGTTCCTCTGCCTACTCCACCAAGTGTTAATCCATTTATTTCATTATTTGGCGAATAAGCTATTCCCGGATACTCTATTCTTACATATCTTATTATCCCGCTGTTATCTTCCGGATCATTACCGCCATATTCGTCCGATGGTCCTTCTATCTTTGCGGTTCCACCGGCAACATTTATTGGAGCTTTTCCTAAAATTATTATTCCGCCCCAATCGCCATATGATGGCGCTCGGCTTGAGCCTGCTTTTGTAAATTCGGAGGTAAATACTATTGGGTTTGTTTCAGCGCCATTCGCAAATATCTTTCCGCCAGGTTTTACAATTAACGAACCCTGTGTTGCATTCTCACCAAAGATAATGGTACCAGGTTCGATATTTAATACACCGCCGGATTGAACTCTCACTAATCCTCTTAATAAGTATGTTTTACCTGTGGTGAGATTTACTGTACCGGTAATATCACCTTCGATAACAACATCTTGACCAAACGTTAAATTAGTAAACAAAACAAAAAACAATAACAATAGTACTTTTTTCATCATTCCTCCAAATAGTTATAAATTAAATTTTGTATGAGAGTCCGAAAGAAATCGTTCTCCCTCTTTTATAGCGTTCTGCTATTTTATCGCCTTCTGTAGTTCTTTGAATAAATTTGTGATCTTGCGCGAGAATATCTTTGAATGCAACTTTAATTGAGAATAAGTCCATTATGTTTTGTGAAAAAGAAAGGTCAACTTGATCTCTTGGTAGTTCAACAATATCCCCTAAATTTGCAAAACCTACCCTAGAAATTCTTTCTCCAACACGGTTATGAATAATTGAGGCTGAAGTGCCACTTTCAAAATTTTCGTAGTACAAACCTAAATTTGAGATATAATCTGCTTGTCCCTGCATTGCTCTTTCTCTAACTTGAAAACCATTACTGCTTCCACCCAAATCGATAGAGGAGTTGATCAAAGATAGATTACCAACAAATGATAAATTTTTAAGCGCGCTTGAAATGAATCCTAAATTTTTTCTGAGCTCAAATTCCACACCGTAATTATTAGCTTTATCCGCATTCGCGAATGTTCTGAATGGAGCGAATCCGGCAGATGCTACAAGTACTTGCTCAATTGGATTAAGAAATCTTTTGTAGAATACGCTAACGGCAAGCAGTTCTCCTGGAGCAGGGTAAATTTCATAACGTAAATCATAATTATTTATAAGTGCTCTTTGTAGATTTGTATTTCCTTCAACCAATTCATATAAAAGAAAATCGAAATAAGTAAATGGAGCAAGTTCTCTAAATTCAGGTCGAGCTAAAGTTTTTGTGAATGCCCCTCTCAAATTCATCGTTTCATTAATTTGCCAGGTAACATTAAGTGATGGAAGCAGGTCGTTATATCTGGGTTTAACCTCAACCGATTCTCCCGTCAATGTTTGAGAGATCAAGTTTAATTCTGATCTTTCATAACGGGCGCCTATTACAAACTTTAGTTTAGAGATCAATTCAAAATCAGTCATGAAATATGCGGCTGTAACCGCTTGATTTGATAAATAGCTATCAGATGGTTTTGTGATCTCAGTAATTTCGATAAACTGATGATTTATATTTGATGGATCAAAAATTTCTTCAATCGGTTTGAATAATGTTTTTTGTTCTTCGGAAAAATTACCGCCGGGAATATTTAGGAATCCAAATACTCTTGCGTCGAAATCACGATTCTTATAATCATGAGCGAAACCAAATTTGAAAGTAGGAAGAGAAGGATTATCAAATAATTGTAATTTTATATTAAAACTCGCGCCTCTGTTAAAATCTACAAGATCGCTGAAAAATCTAGTTGAAACTGCCTGATCCAATAGAAACATAAAAGGTGTATCATATTCGGGATCGCCAACATAGACGTATCTTCTTGCATCAGGTTCTTCTCGTCTTGATCGCGCATAATTCATATTCCAATCAAAACTTACTCCACTAAATAATTTTAAATGATGTTCTCCTATCAACTGGGATGAGGAAAGTGAACGTGATACATATCGAAGTGAAGAGACTTTTCTATAATCAGGACTTAATAAATAATCCCCTTCAAATAGGATGGTCTCACTGTCGGCGCTTTGGTTATAAATATTTTTGAAGCTGATTTTATTGTTGCTTCCTATTTTTAAGCTTGTATTTAATAAAGCTCCCCACGAAACTGAGTTGTTATAATTGGCACCATTAAATAAATAGCGGGGGCCATCATCAGCATAATTATTTCTTTCAAGCTGTTTAATTTCATCAGAGTTTGAATAACTTAATGAAGCTATATACCCAAAAACATTTTCACCAAATTCATGTTTGTTGCCAAGATTTATTTTTAAACTTCCACCCACCGGGGCTTTAGAAGTTTTTGTATTCCAGTTATTCGCGAATGATCTTCCAATACTTTGTAATTCATCCTTTGTAAAACTTGTCCTATCTAAACGTCGATCTGGGATTAGCGATGGCAATGACCTAGTTCCATCATCAAACCCCAGCCAATCTTTAGCTCCACCGGCATATCCAAAAAATTCTTTATTTGTGGTTGTTGTGTTGTAAGCTGTAGATGCGCTAAAATCAAAAATAAATTTCGATGGAAATTCAATTGTATTAATCTCTACTAAACCTCCGGTAAAGTCTGCTGGTTTATCGGGAGTAAATGTTTTTGAAGTTAAAATATTCTCAATTAAACTTGCCGGGAATAAATCATATGAAAAACTTTTTTTCTCAGGATCGGTACTTGGCAGGTTGGAACCATTTAGCATTGTATTATTATATCGATCTCCAACACCTCTCACAAAAGCGTATTTGCCATCAGTAATGGTAACCCCAGTCATTCTTTTTAGAACATCTGTTCCATCAGAACTATTATTCTTACTGATTAATTCAGCGCTGAGACCATCAACAATATTTAACGAGTTTTTTTGAATATTAAGAACTGCGCCCTCCGAGCTCTTAATCATATCCGCTGTAATTACAACTTCGGCTAAATTTGTTGATGTTGGTTCAAGCGTTACGTTAATGATGGTCTCTTTTCCATCGCCAACAATAACATTCTGTATTGTAACGGGGTTATAGGAAACGAAGGACACCTTTAAATCATATGTTCCACTAGGCACAGCTTTAATTGAAAAAACACCATCTAAATCAGTGGAGCTTCCAAAATTAGTCCCGAGTAAAATTACATTAGCGCCAATCAATGATTCATTGTTTGATTTATCAATTACTTTTCCACTAACCGATCCTTTTGACTGGGCAAAAGAATCAGTACCCGCAATTGCGAGTAATAGGAAAAATAATATGAGTTTAATTTGGGGCATAAATCCTGGCATAACTATTTTGTTAATTAGTTTCATTTTTCTCTCTCTCTATTGAAAAATTTTGATGGGCGAAAGTTAGGTTTGTAATATTAACTCAATGTTAAGTCGATGTGAACTTACTATTAAGTTTAAAGATAGGGACGAAGAATTTTAATCCATTAAGTTTTAACTATAAGCTCCCCCCTTCCCCACTCGGAAAGTTTGCCAGAAATGAATTGTATCACCTGTTCATGTTCCGCGCTGCCATTACCTGAGACTGTAATTGGCTCACCAAATGAGATGTGAACTTTTTTGGATGGATCAATTTTACCAACTTCTTTTATTATTTTTCCATTTCCCCATGCATCAGTCAATAAAGCTAAGGGAATTATTGGAATATTGTTTCTTTTTGCGAGTTTTACCCCTAATGAATTAAATAGAGAAGAATCAAAAAATTGTGATCGAGTCTTCTGCGGAAATATAATAATCGATTTACCGGCTTGAATTTTTTTTGAACCTTCTTCCATTACTATTTTTAAATCTTCACGTGGATTCTCTCTTCCAACCAAAATTGGATCACGCGCTAAAGCTATCGGACCAAACAATGGATACTTGCTCAATTCTTCCTTTATAACATATACAACTTTCTTAATTGGATGTATTAAACTTGGCAGTGCCATTGTTTCGAGTGTGCTCATATGATTTCCAATAAACAAAACGGGGCCGTCAACTGTGTATAAATTTTCGAGTCCTTCAAAATTCATCTCTACACCTGAATATTCGAGGGCATTTATTACGTCAATTGATGAGCCAACCCAGCGGTAATCATCATAAATACCTCTTCGGGCTAATCGGTTACTTCTTATAACAATCATTAACAATCTCGAAAAGAAAGAGAGTGATGGAAAACTATTTTTATTTATATCCGAATTGTCAGTTCTATATGATGAGTTTTGAGAATATTTGGAGAATAAACTATTGTTTGCCATAATTGTGTCCAAATTGTTTTCCAAAATTTAAGGAGAAATTTGCTGGTTATTTTTATTCAGCAATTAATTTTTATTTTGTTGTTATAAATTTCCTATTTTTTTAATGGATTTCAAATTAATTAACCAATAGAATTTAATGAATAAATTAATTTTCACTTTAATACTGGCCACGACTTCGCTAATATATACCCAGACCGATACGGTTGATTTAAGATCATTAATTAGCAAGGATCAACTAATACGTCATTTAAACTTTTTGGGAAGCGATTTATTTGAGGGAAGAGCCCCAGGCACCTTGGGTGGAAATCTCACAGCTAAATATCTTGCTCTCGAATTTGACAAATTCAAACTAACTCCCAAAGGAAATGATGGAACATTCTATCAAAATATTCCGCTTCAAAGTAAACAGCCAGTTCGATCATCTAAATTAAAACTTCATTTGGATGATGAAATTATTACATGCAGTTTATATGAAGATTTTTTAATCTATGGAACCGGATCACAATTTTATATACCCGATTCAGTGGAATTAATTTTTGTTGGCTATGGAATAGTAGCACCCGAATTTGATTACAATGATTATCAAAATTTTGACGTAAATAATAAAATTGTTGTGTTTGTTGAGGGGGAGCCTATCTCTCTCGATTCAACATATTTTGATGGTGATTATCCCACCATTTATAGTTTACCTGAAGCAAAACAAAGAATTGCACTCTCCAGGGGAGCGCTTGGAACTATTTTAATTCCAAACTTATCGCAAGATCAAAATTTTAATTGGGAGAAAAAGATTATCGATTTTTCATTCCCAATTATTTCATTTGCGGCATCGGTAAACAAAAGCTTCGATATTTTGATCAATCCTGAAATCGCTGATCTACTATTTACCGGTACTTCAAAAACAATTGAAAATATAATAGAGATGCACAATAAACATAAAATGGATGCTTTCCCTTTAAATGTTAGAGTTAGTTTTGCCGGATTTTTTAAAGAAGAATCCTTTTTAAGTCCTAATATTATTGGAATTATAAATGGAAATGACCCAGTACTGAGAGAAAGCTATATTATTGTTTCTGCTCATTACGATCACTTAGGAATTGGAAAGTCGGTTCAGGGTGACTCAATTTATAATGGGGTTTTTGATAACGCAATTGGAACTTCGGCGCTTTTGGAAATGGCTAGAGTTATTTCTGAATATAATTTAGTCTCAAAAAGGTCAATTATATTTATTTTAACCACAGCTGAGGAATTTGGATTGTTGGGATCAGAGTACTATATACAAAATCCGGTTGTCCCACTTTACAAAACAATCGCAAATCTTAATATTGATGGAATTGCATGTTTCGATAACTTCAAAAGCATAGTAGGAATTGGTGCAGAGTTTTCTTCACTAAAAAATGATATTAGCAAAATTGCTCAAGAGAGAAATCTAACGGTTACTAATATTCCATTAATCTTTTCAATTACAGACGCGTTTTCACAGTCGGATCAAATCTCCTTTGCCAAAGCTGGAGTCCCTTCTATTTTAATTTATGAAGGAATGGATTATGAAAACATATCACAGGAGGATGGTATTGAATTGATGATTAATTATATCCAAAATATTTATCACACTCCGAAAGATGATCTTACCCTACCAATTAATTTTGACGCTGTTACTCAACATGTAGAATTGCTTTTAGGCATAGTGCTACACTTAGCTAATAGTGAGAATGAACCTGAATGGAATGATGGTGTTGTATTTAAGAATGCTCGGTTACGATCCAAAGCTGAGAGAAGATGAGATCATTAATTATTATTCTACTAATTACAATTTTTACTGCTTGCTCAAGCTCATTTATTGAAAAAAATTCGGTTCGGTTAAGCGGACCCGAATCAATGAAAGAATTAATTCTAAAATTAAATGAAGGTTTTAGAGAAGATTACCCAGCAGTAAATACTTATATAACATTTAGAAATAATTCTGATGCAATAGAGGGTTTGATTGATAATGAGGTGGACATAGTTTTTTCAACAAGAGTTTTTTCGGTTGAGGAAACAAAATTGATTGCCAAGAAATTTCAGAGTATTGGTGTTACAACAATCTTTGCACGGGATATAATAAAAGTACTAGTAAATAATAATAATCCTCTTAAAAACATTAGTACACAAGATTTGCTTTCTATTCTTGCGTGTTCAAATAACAGATGGGATTTTTTAACAGATAATGAAGCTGATATCAATATTTCTCTACTTTCCGAATTAACTGAAAACGAGTCCCCTGTTAAAAGATTATTCTTAAGAAATCAGAGTCTCTGTAAAACAATAAATATTTTAAATGATGCCAATAAAATAATTGAGATAGTTTTAAAGGATGAAAACGCAGTGGGTATCACTGGGTTTATCAATGATGTGAGGGTAAAATCGATTGCCGTAAATGGAGTTTTTCCCGGAGAGAGTGAAATTAGAAACCGGCGTTATCCACTTGAGTTTTACTTAAACTTTTTAACTCCCACTGAACCTCAAGGTAATTCTAAAATATTTATTGACTGGGTTTTAAGTGGCAAGGGGCAAAAAATTATTGATGAATTGGGGTATGGGGCATTATTTAATACTACACATTGAGAAATTTTATTTATTGAAAGAAATTAAAGCAGACAATTTTAATTAAATACCAATATTTGATTTCCAAACCAATTAAGTGGAATAAGAAGTGAAATCCAAATAAAAGTATGCAAATATTGTATGATATTAATTGAATTGGAATTAGAAGAGAATTGTGACCCCAACGGGATTCGAACCCATATTACCGCCGTGAAAGGGCGGTGTCCTAACCATTAGACGATGGGGCCATAATGCAATTTTTTAAGTTATAGTGACCCCAACGGGATTCGAACCCATATTACCGCCGTGAAAGGGCGGTGTCCTGACCATTAGACGATGGGGCCATTATATTAAAATTCAATGCGAAAAGAACAATAAATAAAAAGCAGGGTGACCAATGGGACTTGAACCCATGACCTTCTGGGCCACAACCAGATGCTCTAACCAAACTGAGCTATGATCACCATTTAGATCTCTTTTTCATCTGGATTTGAAGAAATATCAGTCATCCAAATAAAGAACTACCAATATTTTGGCAGGTTTAACAAAATTTCAATTCAAAACGAGTAAAAAGAAGTACTGAATGGTACGCCCAAGTGGACTCGAACCACTAACCCTCAGCTTAGAAGGCTGATGCTCTATCCGATTGAGCTATGGGCGCATGCTCAAACATTACATAAAAAACGATTTGCAAGTCGGGGAAACAGGATTCGAACCTGCGACTTCTTGGTCCCAAACCAAGCGCTCTAACCGGGCTGAGCTACTCCCCGTAATCACTAAATTATAAAATAGGATTTCAAAAATATGTTTTTGAACTTGAAATGTCAATTAAAGTAGGTTAATTATATAAGTATTTCGAAAAACAGATTTTCTAAAGCGGAACTGTTCAATTATATATATCTTTGCATAAATTTAACTCAATCATATGATTCTTCCCTTTTTTATACTAAATCGTTACTTAAAATCGAAAAAAGATTCCCGCTTCATTTCGGCTGTGTCTTTAATTACCATTATTGGAATAATTGTAGGCGTTGTTGTTGTCCTTGTCGCACTATCAATACTTGACGGATACGAAAAGGTAGTAACCCAAAAAATAGTAGACTTTAATACTCACATTAAAATCAGTGCTTTTAGTAATCGAAATATCGATTCTCCTGAGAAAGATATTGAGCTGTTGAATAAAGTTTTTTCAAATACTATTACCAGATTGAACCCATACTGCGCAAAGCTTTCAATCATAAAATCGAAAAAGAATAGTGAAGGTATTACACTTCAAGGTATAACTAACGATCAATTTAGAAATGAAATTTTGCCATTTCTAGTCGAAAGCGAAAATTTTACCCAACCAGGTAATTACATTTTTGTTGGCAAAAAATTAGCCGAAAAATTAATATTAGCTAAAGGTGAAAGAGTTACTATTTTTACTCTGCATGGTGATCAAATCCCCTCACCCGAAAATCCCCCGTCAATAGATCAATTTATAGTTGGAGGCATTTTTGAGAGTGGTATGGCCGAGTATGATGATTTAAATGCCTACATTGATATTAAAACTGCCCAGAATATATTTGGGATGGAAAATGAAGTTTCAGGTTATAATATCAAATTAAAATCATTGGCAAACATTGATAAAATTGCCCAAAATATTCAGGACATGTTTGGATATCCATACTATGTACGTACAATTTTTCAGATCCATCAAAATATTTTTACGTGGCTCGAACTTCAGAAAAAGCCAATTCCAATTATTCTCGGATTGATAATTTTTGTCGCCGTTTTTAATGTAATAAGTACATTGTTAATGATTGTGCTTGAGAGAACCGGAGCAATTGGAATATTGCGTTCTTTAGGTGCCAATAAAAAACTTATTGTGAAAATTTTTCTGTTTCATGGACTTTATCTTTCTGTGATCGGGATAGCTATCGGGTCAATAGTTGCACTGTTATTTAGTTTATTACAAATTAATTATGGAATTATCTCACTTCCAGGATCAGTTTATTTTGTAACTAAAGTACCAATAGCAATAAATTTGGAAAACTATTTAATTGTTACGGTAGTAACTCTCATTATTTCTTTTTTGGCTTCTCTGTTGCCCAGTTTTGCCGCATCTAAAATAAACCATTTAACCGCTATAAAATTTGATTGATATGTTAGAATTTTTTATTGCAAAAAGATATTTACGGGTAAGGCACAAATTAAATTTTATTACGGTAATCTCTCTTTTATCAACACTTGGAATAACGATTGGAGTTGCCGCATTAGTAATTGTGCTTGCAGTTTTTAATGGATTTGGATCGGTGGTAACATCAATACTAGTAAGCTTCGATCCACATTTAAGAATTGGACTTCAAGAACAGCGAACAGAAAGCAATATTAAATTTATTGAAAATAAATTAGCAGCCAACAAATCAATAGATACATTTTATCCATTTGTTGAGGGCAAGACAATTCTGATTGGTAAAAGGAATTATGAGATTGCAAACCTTAAGGGAATTGGCGCTGGTAAAGGAATTAATGATTGGGGGGTTGCAACCAAAATTATAAGTGGCAGTTTTGATATCTACAGCGATTCAATAAATAATAAGATAGTATTAGGATTACCTCTTGCGCTTAGACTTTCTGTAAGAATCGGAGATACGCTCACAATTACTTCAGCCAAGCACATTGAATCTGCAATTACAAGAATGTCTATCCCCCGATCAGTTCGCTTTATTATTACCGGGATATTTGAATCTAATAATAGAGACTATGATTTATCCTACATTTTTACCTCATTAAATTCAGGTAAAAAATTATTTGGAAATAATCTTGATGGTTATGAGGTTAGATTAAGTAATTTTGACCAAGCTGAGCAAGTTAAAACGCAAATAAGTAATCAGCTTTTTAATCAAGAAGTTTCTGTACTCTCATGGTACGATTTACATAAAGATTTGTATGATATTATGCTTCTCGAAAGATGGATTGCCTATCTGCTATTGAGTTTAATTATTGCCGTTGCCGCATTTAATATTTTCGCATCGCTTACAATGACCGTGATGGAGAAAAAGAGAGATATTGGTATCTTGAAAACTTTAGGAATGAATAATAAATCAATTGTGAAAATTTTTACCTTAGAAGGTATATTAACAGGAGTACTTGGGACTACTTTTGGATTAATTATCGGAATCGGGGTATGCTTACTTCAGATTTACTATAATTTTTATCCCCTAGATCCATCAAAATATATTATATCCGCGCTGCCTGTTGAACTTAGATTTGTAGATATTATTGCTATAGCATCAGTCAGTTTAGTTTTATCCTTCACTGCGGCTATTTATCCAGCTAAACGCGCTGCCAAAACACAAATTCTGGAGTCGATAAAATATGAGTAATGAAAAAAAAATAATCTTACAGGCAAATAATATTTACAAATCCTTTAAGCGAATTGATGATCAGCGTTTGGAAGTATTAAAAAATATAACCCTCGAAATTGAAGAAGGTAAATTAAGTGTAATAGTTGGTGCTTCCGGTGCCGGTAAAAGTACATTGCTTCATATACTCAGCGGGTTGGATAAACCAGACAGCGGTTCTGTAACCATATTTAATAATGAAATAACAAAATTAAATGATGATAAATTGTCTAAATTCAGAAATTCAACAATTGGGTTTGTATTTCAATTCCATCATCTACTTCCAGAATTTAACGCTGTAGAAAATAGCGCGATGCCACTTTTTATTTCGGGTATGGATTTCAACCAGGCTAAAACAAGAGCAGTTGAATTATTGCATTTAGTAGGATTGGGGGAAAGGTTGACACATAAACCTTCCGAGCTTTCGGGTGGTGAACAGCAGCGGGTTGCCATTGCTAGAGCTTTAGCAATGAGTCCTAAAATAATTTTTGCAGATGAACCTACCGGCAATCTCGATTCTATTAATGGAGAGGCAATTCATAATTTATTCTTGGATTTGCGGGATAAACTAGGAATTACATTTTTAATGGTCAGCCACAATCCAAGTCTAATTGAGATTGGAGACATAGTTTATGAAATGAAAGACGGGTTAATCTCTACCCGGAACTAACCGATTCATCTTTCCCAGTTAGCCAAGTGATATAATTTCCTACCATTTTTATTTCGATAATCATAGAATCACATTGACAAACATTTTCACTTTTTATATTTTTGTTTCGATATTTATCGAATTATATGCAGCGTGAAATGGAAATTGAAAAAAGTATAGAAATAATAAAATCATTAGCCGATACTTCCCGGCTTCGAGTCTTAAATTCTTTAATGATAAAACCTCAATATGTAGAGGAATTAGCAAACAGAATGAATTTGGCCGTTTCAACTGTCTCCTTCCACCTAAAAAAACTCGAAAAAGCAGGACTGATTAATAAACAAAAGGAGCAGTACTATGTTATTTACTCTCTAAATGAGGGACTGTTTAATAAATCATTGCGGGAATTAACTTCGTTCGAGAATATTGAATTATTTAGTGAGGAAGAGAGAGTAAAGAAATATCGTGATAAAGTGATAAAAGTTTTTATGAAGAAAGGCAGATTAACAAAGTTACCGGTACAGCATAAAAAAAAATTAATTATTCTCGAGGAATTCTTAAAACTTTTCAAAAAGAATAAACAATATGTTGAGAAAGAAGTTGATGAGATAATTCATACAATTTATGATGATCATTGTTTAATACGTCGTCTACTAATCGAAGAAAAGTATATGAGAAGAGATGGGAATAAATATTGGATAATAGATAAGGTTTAATATTATGATTGACAAAAAAGAAATTAAAAGACAATACAAAGAGACAATCCAACCGATGGGGATTTACCAAATTCGAAATTTGGTGAACGGTAAAGTCTTTCTTGGAAGCAGTAAAAACCTCAAGGCAAAATTTAATAGTTACAGGTTCCAGTTGAAGCAAGGAACGTTCATGAACTCTCTTCTGCAGTCTGACTATAATAATTTTGGAGAAGAATCATTCGCGTTTGAGATTTTAGATCACCTCAAACCGGTCGAAGATTTGGGTTATGATTACACCAAAGATCTGGAAACATTATTAGAATTATGGATTGAAAAAATTCAGCCATTTGATGATAAAGGATATCACACAAAAAAGTTGAGTTGAAATGTACCCGGGTTCACTTTTAATTATTAAAAGTTGGGACTGATCTCAATCATATAATTATTATTGCATTAAATAATTAACAATCAGTCTTACGCCAAAACCGGTATCCCAATTTTTAGTATAATTTGTGAATTCATGTTTCAATGCGGGGCCCGCAATATCAAGATGAGCCCAAGGTATTTTTGGATCGACAAAGTATTCAAGGAACTTCCCGGCAGTAATAGCACCGCCCCACCTTGCACCTAAATTACTCACATCAGCAATATCACTTTTAAGCTGTGTTTTAAATTCATCATCGAATGGCATGCGCCATATTTTTTCGTGTGTAATTTTTGAAGATGAAATTAATTTTTCAGCGATCTGATCATTCTTTGAAAAAAGTCCGGCTGTAAATAATCCAAGCGCTACAGCAATTGCTCCGGTTAATGTAGCAAAATCAATTATCTCATCAGGTTTCTGTTGTGATGCGTAATGGAGAGCATCTGCAAGTATAATTCTACCTTCTGCGTCAGTATCTTTAACTTCAATCGTTTTACCGGAAGCAGATCCAATTACATCACCCGGTTTGTAACTATTGCCACTAATCATATTTTCTACCGCGGGAATTACTCCAACAATTTCAATTGGTAAATTAAGCAAAGCCGCCGCTTTAACCACGCCAACAACAAGTGCTCCTCCCGCCATATCAGCTTTCATTTCCAGCATTCCGGCTGTAGGTTTAATTGATAAACCTCCCGAATCATAACATACTCCTTTCCCTACCAGAGCTATTTTTTTTACGACTTTTCTTTTTGATTTATAATTAAGGATAATCATCTTCGGCTCATTATTGCTGGCTGAACCGACTGATAGAATAGCCTTCATCTTTCTTTTTTGGAGTTCCTTTTTATCCCATATTGTAACTTTTACTCCATGCTTCGTTAACTCTCCTTTTGCGCGTTTAGCAAATTCATCTGGGGTTAATGTCACCGCTGGCTCATTTGTTAAATCTCTGCTGAAGAAAACTGCATCAACAATTTTCTCTGCTCTATTAATTCCTACTTTTAATACTTTTTGATTATTGTAATGAAAGTGAACATTTAACAAATTAGTTTTCTTTTTATCACTTTTATATTCATCAAAATTGTAATTGCCTAAAAGAATCCCCTCCCCCATACTTTGAATAAAATATTCTTCATCTCTGAAATATTTTTCAAATTTATTGAATGCGGGTACAATAATGTGGACATCTTCAATATCTTTATTATTTAATGATTGGGTCAATCCGGCAAAATAATTTCGGAAAAAGTCGATCGAGAATTCTTCACCAAATTTTATTTTTTTGACGAAGTATAGATATTCGTGATTACTACTCGAATACTTTAATAATTCAGTTTCATCTTTTTTGAGGAAGATAGACTTTTGTTTCTTTGTCAAATTTTCGTTAAAGAGGGAGAAAAATGAATCGAAGTTTTTCTCCAAATTCTCATCATCAAATAAGAATTTTACAATTGCCGATCCATCTTTAATTTTTAAGTGATCATTTTTGGGGAGCAACTTTATCTTAAAAAACATTATAGCCTCTTAACTTATTAAATATTTTTTTGCTTCTTTAATTACTTTTTCAATTAGCTTATGAATCTCAACATCGAACAAACGAGCGCCCGAAGCATTGAAATGCCCTCCGCCGTTAAAACTTTCTGCCAATTTATTTACCGGGATACTCCCTTTTGAGCGAAAGCTTATTTTTACCCCATCATTTAATTCATAAAGTAGAATCGCGATCTGCACGCCATCAATCGTCAAACAAAAATTTACGAATCCTTCAACATCAGCTTCTTCGGTTTGTGTCTCTATTAAATCATTTTGATTAATCACCATCCAAGCAATTTTTCCGGTCTCATCAATTGTGACTGAGGTTAAAGCTTTCCCCAATAGTTTAATACGCCCAAATTTGAATCGATTAAATATCTGATCATAAACTTGAGTGGGATTTACCCCCTTGTCTAATAATTCAGCAATTATGTTATGAATTCGTGAACTAGTTCTTTCAAATCGGAATGATCCGGTATCGGTCATAATTGCGGCATAAATCTGAAACGCAATTTTTTGATCCACTTCAACGAGAGAAGTTTTTTCAATTAATTCATAAATAATTTCCCCGGTAGAACTATACTCTGTTCCACCAAAAATATAGTTGAAAAATTCAGCGGGATTTTGATGATGATCTATACAAATTTTTATTCCCTTAAAATCATTTATCCTTTTTTCCATACTTTTCGTACGGTTTGGATGATTCAAATCCAATACTATTAAAACTTCCGAATTAAAATATTTATCGGCTTCTTGTTCATCATATCTTTGAATAATATTTTCTTCGTCGAGAAATTGAAGATTATAAGGGGTTTCACTATGATTAACTACAAATGCCTGCTTACCTAATTTTTTCAGAATAAAATATAAAGCTATCTCTGAACCCAATGCATCGGCATCAGGATTAATGTGTGAGGTAATTAAGAAAGAATTGTGACTAACTAATAAATCTTTGAGCAGAGTAAAATTTTTTGAGTACATAAAATATTTTTGGTTTAAATGAACGAAAGGCGAAGAACCCTCGCCTTTCATTACTAGATTTTTATTTTTAGAATTAACTAACTTCCCAGGTGTTTTCGGTAAACATCAAAGATTCATAAGTACCAGGTTTCTTTTTGGCGATCACATTCTTAATTTGATTTTCATATTCCTGGTTAAAAGTAGGTTTAGTAAATTGACGGAATACTCCAATCGGGACTGGAAAATCGGGCATATCGGAGAATCTGGCTAAAATAAATTCTCTAGTTGGATTCGGATCAAATTCATCATGAACCAACAAATCATTTATAGAATGCTTACCATCATTCAGATCAACAATTACGGCATTTAATCCATCAAGCTTTATCCCTTTATCTCTATTGGCGCCAAAAACCATTGGTTTATCATGCTCAAGGAAAATGACATTGTCCTGCTTAGTTTCTTTTTCGGTAAGCGGGAAATACGCGCCATCATTAAAAATTGGGCAGTTCTGATAAATCTCAATAAACGCAAATCCTTTATGTTTTGATGCTCTGCTAATCATCTCTTGAAGATGTTTGGTATCGCGATCCAACGATCTTGCAATAAATGTTGCACCGGAGCCTGCCGCAAGTCTCAATGAATTAAAGGGAAAATCTACAGTTCCGTAGGGGGACGATTTTGTAACTTTTCCTTTTTCAGAAGTTGGAGAAAATTGTCCCTTAGTTAAACCGTAAATTCTATTGTTAAACATGAGAACTTTAAGATCAATATTTCTTCTGCAAGCATGAATGAAGTGATTACCACCAATACTAAGCATATCACCATCACCGGTGGCAACCCAGACTTGTAATTTCGGGTTAGCTAATTTAACACCGGTAGCAACTGCCGCGGCTCTACCATGAATGCTGTGAAAGCCATAAGTACTCATATAATATGGGAAACGGCTTGAGCATCCAATACCTGAAACCCAAACAATGTTCTCAAGATTCTCCCCAAAATCGGGCGCGGTTCTCTGAACTTGAGCAAGGATTGAATAATCGCCGCAACCCGGGCACCATTTAACATCGATGCCTGATGAGAAATCTTTTGCGGTATATTTTTTTTCAACAGTAGTGCTATTTATATTATTTTCCATTATTGCCTCCTAACACCTCTAATAATTTATTCTCAATCTCGGCCACCTTAAATGGTCTTCCCTGAACTTTATTATAGGAAATTACATCCTTCAGAAATGTACTTTTGAGTACTGTTGACAATTGTCCGCAGTTAAGTTCCGGCACCACAATTTTTTCAAAATTATTAAGTATTGCACCCAAATTTTTCGGGAATGGATTTAAATGGCGAAGGTGAAGATGTGAAATCTTTTTCCCATCAGCACGCAAATTCCTTATTCCTTCTTTAATTGATCCATATGTACTTCCCCAGCTAACTACTAATAATTCGCCGGAGCTGTCTCCGTCCACTTCTGCGTCAGGTATAAAGTTTGCGATGTTCTCAATCTTTTTTGCACGGTTTTTAATCATTATTTCATGATTCATTGGTTCATAACTAATACTACCATAAACATCTTTCTTTTCCAGACCGCCAATTCTATGTTCAAGACCGGGGGTTCCAGGTACTGCCCATGGACGCACGAAATTTTCATCACGTTGGTATGGGTAAAATCCCTCAGCATCTGTTCTCTGTTTAACATTAATTGGAATTATATCTTCAAACTTTGGAATATTCAACGGTTCAGAACCAAATGCAAGATATCCATCAGTTAACAATACAACCGGAGTCATATGCTCTAATGCTATTTTTGATGCTTCGATAGCAGAGAAGAAACAATCTACCGGGCTTTGTGCAGCAATAACAACTAGAGGAGCTTCACCATGACGACCATATAATGCTTGCAGTAAATCGGCTTGTTCCGTTTTGGTTGGGAGACCGGTACTCGGACCACCACGTTGAACATTAACTATCACAAGTGGAAGTTCTGTAATTACTGCTAAACCCATCGCTTCAATTTTGAGTGAGAATCCTGGACCTGAAGTAGTCGTAATTCCAAGATTACCCGCGAAGGAGGCTCCTATTGCAGAAGCAATACCCGCAATCTCATCTTCAGCCTGAAATGTAATTACACCAAATTCTTTGTACTTACTTAATTCTTGCAAAATTTCTGAGGCAGGTGTAATTGGGTAAGAGCCCAAAAATAATTTTAATCCGCTTTTAAGAGCTGCGGTTACAAATCCGAGAGCAACCGCTTCGTTACCTGCAATGTTTCGATATATTCCTTTAGGAAGTTTTGCGGGTTTTACATCAAATCTTGTGGTGAATGTTTCGGTAGTTTCACCATAATAATACCCTGCTTTTAATGCGCGCTGGTTAGCTTCAAGGATATCCGGTTTCTTGGCGAATTTTTTTGTTAACCAATCGAGTGTCCCCTCAAACGGTCTGTTATAGATCCAATACATTAAACCAAGCGCAAAAAAGTTTTTGCACTTTTCTCTCTCTTTTAAGGAAAGATTTAATTCTTCTGTAGCACTCATTGTTAATTGAGTAAGCGGAACTGTAATTACATTAAATGCGGCAAGAGAACCATCTTCCAGCGGATTAGTTTTATAATCGGCTAATTTTAAGTTTTTTGTATCAAAACTATTAGAGTTAACAATTATGGTCGCGTTCTGTTTGAGATCGCCTACATTTACTTTTAACGCCGCTGGATTCATAGCTACAAGAACATCGGGAGAATCGCCGGGAGTTTGTATATCACTGCTTCCGAAATGAAGTTGAAATCCGCTCACACCAGAAATTGAACCGGCGGGGGCTCTAATTTCAGCCGGGAAATCGGGAAGCGTGCTTAAATCATTACCTAAAGCTGCTGCTGTATCTGTGAATTGCGATCCGGTTAATTGCATTCCGTCACCGGAATCCCCTGCAAATCTTACGGTTACATCTTCGATAGTTTGAATTGATTTTGCCATTTTACTCTCTCACTAATAACATTCTTTATTGTTTGAAAAAATAATGAAATAGATTAGTAAATTAAAAGAAATCTTATCCTATTTTATTTCTTTTAATAACTTTAAAAATTCCTCCGCATTCACAAAACCCGTTAATCTGTGAATTTCATTCCCCTCAGAATCAATTATTAAAACTGTAGGCATCCCAATAATGTTGAATTTATTCCTCAATTCCTCAGTTTCGTCAGATAATGTCTGTGTCATATCAACTTTATATGCTGTGAATCTTTTGGATTCTTCAACGACCGATAAATCAGAAAATGTCAATGCGTCAAGTTCTTTACAAGGAATGCACCAATCTGCATAAAAGTCAATTATCATTCTTTCATTAGCATTAATTGATGATTGATATTTCTCGTAACTAAATTCCTTCCAATCGGGAGAAACTTTTTCTTGAGGAATGATAGACCAAATTGAAATAATAATCACAATCACCGAAAAGATTATCTTGAAAATTTTAAAGCTGGTAATATTATTTCCTTTTTTATCATAAAATAAAAGAATTAAGGCGGCAATAATCCCGAATACTGGAAGAGAGTATTCCGCGAATACTTTTGGCATAATTGGAGCAATAAAATATATAGCCATTCCTATTAGCAAAAATCCGAAGATATGTTTTACCCCTTCCATCCACAATCCGGCTCTCGGGAGATTTTTAATTTTCCCTGAGAACAGCGCCAATATTAAATATGGTAACCCAAGCCCTAAAGCCATTGTGAAGAACATAAGAAAACCGAATAGTGGATCCCCTTTTGCGGCAACGTATGTTACAAGTCCTAATACAAAAGGACCAATACATGGGGCCGCAACCACGCCCATTGTAAGACCCATAAAGAATGCGCCAAAGATTCCACTTTTAGCACCACCGGCCTTCATCACCCACGAATCAGGTAATTTGAATTCGTAAACTCCAAATTGGCTTAAGGCTAAAATTATAAATAGTAAGGCAATACCGACGATTACAAATGGATTTTGAAGAAGCGCTCCAAAAATTGCTCCGCTTAATGCGGTAATAACACCAATTATAGAATAGGTTAACGCCATTCCAAGTACATAAAGAATCCCCAAAACAAATAAACGGCTTGTTCTCCCCTCGCTCTGTCCTCCAAAATAACCAATTGTAATTGGTATTAAAGGGTAAACGCAGGGAGTAAGATTTAAAGCCAATCCACCAAGAAATACGAAGATTAATCCAAGAAGCAACCCGCTTGATTCAAGCATTGAAGCGACACCATCTTCAGTTTTATCAACTGAAATAGAGGAGAAATCGATTCCTTCGGCTTCTTCCTCATTAATACTTTTTGCTGATGCCGATTTTTCATTGATATTTAAATTAAGAGTATCGGTAATATTAGTCGGCGGTAAACAAGTTTGATCGTTGCAAGCCTGGTAGCGAAGTGTAATCGGAATTTTATAATTACCAACCGGCATATTTTCATCTATATTTATTGAAATACCGATTCTGATTGTTCCTTCGAATACCGAGACTGGATTATCGGAAAATTCAAAATCTAAATCCTTTGGAGTTGGAAATATTACCTTGGCAAAAGGAAAGCGAGGATCATCTGAAACTATAGTACTAGCAATTAAAAAATCATCATTTGGTGTATGTGAGTTTATATGCCAAGTATCTTCAATATTTGCTTTTATTATTACATTAAATTGCGATCCTTGAACTGCAATATCTTGCACGGGAATTAATTGAACTGAAACTTTATTTGCATTTCCACCAAACTGCCCAAACAATATTATATTAACCATCAATAGGTAAATAATAATAAGCCGTTTTTTCATCTGTTCCTCTTAAAACTTGTATTTATTTTATTGATTTAATTTTCTTTATAAAATTAAGTTAGCTGTATTCTTTATGATTTGCGCAATTGCAAAATTATCAGAATTATTCTTTGATCATATTCGAATCTATTTTCTCCAGTTCTGAACTATGGGGAATCTCCTCCCATAACCAAAAGCTTTGGTTGAGACTCTAAGAACCGGAGCGGCTTGCCTTCTTTTAAATTCATTTTTGTCAATCATTTTTAATACTTTATTTACTGTATCCTCATCGCCAACTGCGGAAGAAATTTCATAAGATTCTTTTTGCTCTTCAAGATACATCCTCAATATTTCATCCAATAACTCATAAGGAGGTAAAGTATCCTGATCTTTTTGATCGTGGCGCAATTCCGCAGAAGGAGCTTTATCAATTATCTCTCGTGGAATTATTTCATTATTTTTATTTATATACTCGGCAATACGATAAACCTGGGTTTTATAAACATCACCAATTACAGCTAATGCACCACACATATCGCCATATAATGTTGCGTAGCCGGTTGCAATTTCAGATTTATTGCCAGTTGTACAGAGAAGATATCCATGTTTATTTGCCAGTGCCATCAAATATAATCCGCGCACGCGGGACTGCAGATTCTCCTCTGTCACATCTTCTTTTTTATTTAAGAATGCCGGAGTGAGCATTTCTAATGCTGTATCAACCATAGGTTGAATTGAAATTTTATTCGATGAGATGCCCAGATTCTTAATTAGGTTCTCTGAATCGATTACACTCCCCTCGCTTGAATATTTTGAGGGCATCATTACAACGTGAACATTTTCTTTACCAAAAGCTTCAACCGCAATATATGTTACAATCGCCGAATCGATTCCACCACTTAAACCAACCAAAGCTTTGTTAAAACCAGTTTTCACTCCATAATCTTTAAGTCCGGTAATTAAGGCTTTTAGAACTTCAGGTTCAAATTCATCTTCAATATTTCCAATCGGTTCATATTTCTTATTTGTATCAAAAATAAAAAAGTCTTCGTCAAAACAGTTGCCAAGTTTAACTAATTTGCCATTATTATCAAGGCACATACTCGCGCCATCAAAAATTAATTCGGTTTGAGCACCAACACAGCATACATAAGCAAGGGGTATTCCTTCGGTTCTGGTTAGAGTTGAAAGCATTTCATACCGCTGAATTCTTTTACCAAACGCATAAGGGCTAGCGGAAATATTTATTAATAATGAGGCTTTTTGCTTTATCAATTTTTTAATTGGATCTTTTGTATATCTGCGGTGCTTCCAATAATCGGCATCATTCCAAATATCTTCACAAATAGAGATACCTAACTTTTCCCCCTTAAACTCATGGATGCAAACATCTTTTGCCGATTCAAAGTATCTTACTTCATCGAAAACATCGTAGTTTGGCAGAAGGGTTTTACACTGAATAAATTGAATTTTTCCATCATAACATAGGGCGGCAGAATTATAGACACCTGTTCCAATTTCATCTTCAAAATCTTCAGTAATTGTTCCAAAAAGAAGAGCGGTCTCTCCTGTTTTAGAGGCTAACTCGCCTGTGGCATTATGAACAGCATTTCTGAATTCACTTTTTTCTACCAGATCTAGTGGAGGATAACCACAAATAGAAAGTTCAGGTAGTACGGCAATATCAGCTTTTTCTTTAATTGCCCTATCGTATAAAGCAAGTATTTTCTCGGAGTTACCCTTAATATCGCCGATGATTGGATTAAATTGGCAGACAGCTATTTTCATTAATGAATTTTTTCTTTTAATGAAAATTAGCAAGAAGATGCTTCATTTCAAATTATGGTGGCCAATAAGTTTGAAACCGAGGAGGGATCAAAATAGTGAGAACCTTTCCTAACATTGATCGTCTTAAGACCAGAACAACTAAAGGGTAAGGATATGGAAAAGAAATTGATGCGTTCGAGAAGAGTAAAAGTATTTGGGGGCGTGTGCGGCGGATTGGCGAGTTATTTTAATATCGATCCAATATTAGTGCGAGTTATTTTTGTGGTTTTGGCAATTACTCATGGAATTGGTTTATTGTTATATATCATTCTGTGGATTGTAGTACCGGAAGAACCGTTCGAATTAGCTTACCCATTTAATCCTGATCCCCCGAACAATCCGGATCAACCTAATAATTCAACCAATAATTTGAATGATTTATACCAAGTTGAGAAGAGAAGTAGTTCGGGTCGACTCATATTTGGGATTGTGCTGATTGCTATAGGATTGCTGTTTATGGTAGAACGGTATTTCTTCATCTTCGATTTTTCTGATATTTTTCCGATAGTATTAATTATAATTGGTGCTTCATTATTAATTAATTCGTTGAAAAAGTGAGATTGATATGAAAAGTGGAAGATTATTTTGGGGATTCTTTTTATTAACACTCGGCACTCTATTTTTGGTGACGAAGTACACTTCTCTCGAAATCAATTTTGATTTTGTATGGGATATGTGGCCCTTAATTTTTGTTTTTTGGGGCGTTGCGGTAATTGTTAAGGACACTTGGGGCAAACCAATATTGAGTTCTATTCTCGGTATTTTCATAGGGTTAATGGTGTTTGGAATTCCTTATAATACATTTTGGAATATTAACAGCGACTTTGATTTCGATAAGGATTTAGCATTAAATGAAAATTATTTGGAAGATTGGGATCCAAGTATCAAAAAAGCGACATTAACTATAAACTCTGGAGTTGGCTCTTTTGTGATTAATAACAGTACCGATAAATTGATTGAAGGTTATGGAAAAGGAAGTTTAGCTAACTACGATTTTAAAGTTGAAAAATTCGATAGTATTGCCGATGTATATTTTTCTCTTGAAGAGCAAGGGAAATGGTTTGGCAGGAAATTGAGAAATAATTTGATGTTAAATTTGAATGAAAATCCGGTTTGGGATATAGAATTGAATTTAGGTGCGGCTAGATCAAAATTTGATTTATCTAATTTTAAGATCAGAGATCTTGAACTTCATACAGGAGCTACAAACACCACCATTACATTGGGTGATAAATATCCTTCTACCGATGTAAAAATTGAGATGGGTGCATCATCAATTACAATTAGGATTCCCAAATCCTCCGGCTGTTCTTTCAAAGGAGAAACTGCAATTGTATCCAAATATTTAATAGGATTTATTAAAAGAGATTCAGGTTATTCTGAAACGGAAAATTTCGATACAGCAGAAAACAAAATATATATTTCAGTGGATGGTGGAGTTTCATCGGTTAAGGTAGTACGTTATTAAATAATTAATTATTTATTTTTATAGAGGGCTGCCAAAAATGTTTTTTCATTTTTACGCAGCCTTTTTTATCAAATTCAATTCCCTCACTTACCAATAAGTCCTGCATCAAATTTAGATCACCAAAATGAACTTTACCTGTCAAAGCGCCATATCTATTTACAACCCTATGACACGGTAATGAACTATTCTTTGCGCTATTTAAAGCCCAGCCGACAGTTCGTGCAGATGATTTTATTCCGCACGCTTCTGCAATTGCGCCATAAGTGGTTACTTTACCATTTGGAATTTTCGCAACAACTTTGAATACTCTATCAAAAAAATCATCTTTATCTTTAGCCAACTCTCAACTATCCATTCTCGTTTTTTAAAACAAAATGTTCAATAATGAATCATTCACCCATTACTTTAATTAATAGTCTTTTTCGCCTCTGTCCATCAAACTCGGCATAATAAACTTGCTGCCATGGACCAAAATCAAGCTTACCATTTGTGACTGGGACAATAACCTCGTGATGAATCAATAAACTTTTAAGGTGAGCATCGCCATTATCCTCTCCTGTGCGATGATGCCGGTAGTCTTCTTTGAAAGGAGCAAGCTTTTCCAGCCATTCATCAATATCCTGAATTAATCCATGCTCAGCATCGTTAACATAAACACCGGCTGTTATATGCATTGCGGATACTAAAATCATCCCCTCCTTAATACCGCTTTTTAATAATGCGTTTTCAACTTCCCCAGTAATATTTATGTATTCCCTCTTCTTTGAAGTATTAAACCAGAGATGCTCTGTGTAGAATTTCATAATTCCTCAAATAATTATTTTGTTGAATCGGCTAATCTTTCGGCAAGAGTTTTAATTAATTTCTTTGAGATATCGGGATAAACTCTAATTATCTCTTCAATTTCTCCCTCAATCGACAATAGGTTAGAATCTTCGAGAGCAATAATATCGGCATTACGAGGACGATTAAGGATACGGCTCAACTCACCCACAATTACTCCCGGTTTTGAGTACTCAACAATTTTATGTTTGTTTTTAAATACTCCAATTTTGCCATCAACCAAAACATAAAAACATTTAGCCTTATCGCCTTCTGCGGCAATTACTTCATCTTTTCTATACATTTTCATTGATGACATATTTTAACTCCCTAATTTTCAGAAAATTTCAACAGGTATTCTTTAATAAAATTATTTAATTCACCATTCATTACACCCTGAGTATCGGAAGTTTCATAGTTCGTTCTGTGATCTTTAACAAGATTATAAGGATGAAAAACATACGAACGAATTTGACTCCCCCATTCAATTTTCATTTTATTTTTTTCAATTTCATTTTGTGCGGCTTCCTGTTTATCCACTTCAATTTGATATAACCGTGACCGGAGCATTTTCATTGCATTGTTTCTATTCTGCAGTTGAGAACGTTCAGTTTGGCACGCGGCAACAACTCCCGATGGAATATGGGTAATACGTACAGCAGTTTCTACCTTATTTACGTTCTGCCCCCCCTTTCCACCAGATCTGTATGTATCAATTCTTAAATCCGCCGGATTTATATCAATTTCTATCGAGTCATCTATTTCGGGGATAACGTACACCGAAGCAAATGATGTATGTCTTCTTTTATTAGCATCGAAAGGAGAAATACGCACAAGTCGATGAACTCCATTTTCGGCTTTCAGATATCCGAATGCAAATTCCCCTTCGATTTCTATAGTCGCACTTTTAATACCGGCGCCGTCACCATCCAGCCAATCAACCAGATTAGCTTTAAATCCATTTTGCTCACACCACCGTAAATACATTCTCATAATCATCTCAGCCCAGTCCTGCGCTTCTGTACCTCCGGCACCGGAATGAATCGTTAGTATGCAATTCTTTTCATCATTTTTGCCGCTCAGCATACTTTTCAATTCGAACTTTGAATACTCTGACTTGAGTTTTGTTATCTCATTTTCAATCTCTTTACGGAATGAGTCATCATTTTCCATTTCGGCGAGTTCAATAAATTCAATAATCTGCTTTTGCTGGGATGATAGTTTATTCCATGCATTCACCCAAATTTGCAATGATTTCGCTTTTTGCAGCAATCCTTGAGCGGTTTTTTGATCACTCCAGAATGTTGTTGACTCGGACTGATTATTTATCTCTTCTATTTCTCTTTCTTTTATATCTAATTTAAAGATAACCTCGTAGATTGCCGATTTTATCGCCTAATTCTTTTGCTGTTTTTAATTCTTCATCGAACATTTGTAGCTCCTTTAATAGTATTATTTATTCAGTTTCAATTTCCATTCTTAATAATGCAGCCGCCAACGTTTTACCTTGTGCGTCATGTTTTAAAGAGACAGTCCCTCCACCACCGAGTGTATTGTGAAGAAGGAAATTTAATGCGCGGATATTTGGCAGTTCAAATCGCTCAACTTTACCTTGACATATACCCTCAAAATGTTTTTTCACTCTCTCAGCAGTAAGATATTTTGAAATTATCTCATACCCATTTTGATCGTAAGCAATTACACCAATATTTGCCGCATCCCCTTTATCACCACTTCGACCATGTGCAATATCAATTATTTTTATTTTCATTTTATCTCTTCTCAGTAAAACTTTTATTATTCATAATTCTCTGCGTGTCCTTTGCGTTTTCTGCGGTTAGGTTTTTTCTTTAAACGCAGAGTTCGCCGAGTTTTTCGCAAAGCATGCAGATTTTTTTAACTTACTAATTTTACTTCATATTTAATTAGTTTTTTTGAAATTAGCGCTGGCCAATAAGCTACAACTTCACTAGGTTTTGGTCTGCCTCCAGCAAATCCCGTAACACTCGGTGGACCGGTTAAAATTAATGGAGCTATTTCCTTTCCAAATCTCTCAACAGAATTATAGTCTTTGGAACGTACAGAAATCCTCAACATTATTTCATTTATTTCAGCTTCATTAATTTTTGAAGCAAGAGGACCGTGACAAGAATTGTAGCCAATAAATTCAGTATTGATCTCATCAAATGTGAGGTTGAGGTTCTGCAATCTTTCTCTCAATATTTTATCTGCGGCTTTACATTTTTTTAACGCATCTGGCCACGAGTAAGTTAATGACCCGGAAGCGCTATATCCATCATTATAACTGCACGAAACTTTATAAAACTCGGTAGCGGGAAAACCTGTAATTCCAAATACTCTAACCTTATTTTTACCAACTTCTTCTAAATTAATTGAAGTAAAATCCGCAATGCAATCGGGTGTAATGTAATTTTTTGGATCTCCAATTTCATAAACCAGCTGTTCAGAAACTGTTTCAATAGAAACTATTCCGCCAAGCGATCCATGTTTTGTGATTATGAATTCACCATTCGGAAATGCTTCGGCAATCGGGAATCCAATATTCGCATAATTTGGAACTGATTCCCAATCGGCTAAAAAGTTACCCCCGCTTGCTTGAGCACCGCATTCAAGAATATGCCCGGCGATTGTACCAGCCGACATTAAATTATAATCATTCATATCCCAATCAAATTCATAAATCATTGGTGCTAATGTTAAACCGGTATCTGTAGTTCTGCCGGTAATAACGATATCGGCGCCAAGTTTTAAAGCTTCGACAATTGGAGCCGCCCCTAAATAAACATTTGCACTTAGTAATTTATTTTTCACAATTGAAATTGGTTCGCCAGTTTCCATATTACTTAATGAATTACCGGATTCAATAAATTCATCAATCTTGTTAATAATGTTATCACCGGTTACAACCGCAACTTTTAAATCATTAAATCCAAGTTCTTTACTTATTCTTAAAATCTCATCAGCGCATGAAAGTGGATTCACTCCCCCGCCATTAGTAATTACTTTAATTCCTTTTTGCGTGCAAGTTGGCAAGATTCTTCCAATAAGTGGAGGTAAATCCTTTGCGTATCCAAGTTTTGGGTCTTTATTTTTTTGTTTTTGAAGGATTGACATTGTTACTTCAGCGAGATAATCCATAACCAAATAATCAATTTCTCCTTCCATCACTTGATTATATGGCGCTTCAATCAAATCGCCCCAAAAGCCTTGCCCCGATGCTATCCTAATTTTTTCTTTCAAGGAATTTATTCCTTACAAGTATTTAATTATTGAGAGATAAATCATTCCTAATTTACATCATTTTTGCGAATGTTAAGTGAAGTGAATCTAATTGTTCAACATCCTGAACTTCAAACCATTTTATACGATTGTCTTTCCTAAACCATGTAAATTGCCTTTTGGCATATCTGCGTGTATTACGCTTTATTAATTCAGTTGCTCTATCAAGCGGTATTTCATTTTTTAAGAAGGAAATTATTTCTTTATAACCCACGGTATTAAGTGAATTTAATTCTTCAGAATAACCCAATGCAAGAACTTTTTTTATTTCATCCACTAAACCCGCTTCAATCATTTTGTCCACTCTTAGTTCAATATTCTTATAAAGAATTTCTCTTCCCCATTCTATTCCGAACTGGATAAAATTAATATCGGTTTCCCTTTTATGCTCTTTATGTAATGTTAATATAGATTCTCCAGTGATATTAAAAATTTCCAGTGCTCTCATAACCCGTTTCCAGTTTGAAGGAAGCATTGTTGAAGCCGCGGCCGGATCAACTTTTATTAATTCATCATACAAATATTCATTACCGAATTTCTCTCTTTTAAGCCTCAACTCTTCTCTATATTCATCATCATTATCAACTGAATCAAAAACCCCATCAATTAGAGCTTTTACGTATAATCCGGATCCACCAACGACAATTGGAATTTTATTTTTCGATAATAATTTTTCGATTAGTTCGAGAGCCTCCTTCTCGAACATATTAACATTATAGAATTGATTTGGAAGCAGCTTATCAATAAAATGATGCTTAACTCGGTTCATTTCATTTTTAGATGGCTTCGCTGTTCCAATATCCAAATATTTATATATCTGTCGGCTATCGGCTGAAATTATTTCAGTATTAAGATGCTCCGCAAGTTCAATGGCGACATTAGATTTACCCGAACAGGTAGGCCCGACAATAACTATTACTTTTCTTTCCATCCTTCTTTACCTATTAAAGGCACAAAAGCAAAATAGGGAACTTCTTTAATTAAAAAATCATCTTCGGCAACTTTTGTAATAATTTTTAGGGTTTGCGATTCTTTATTTCCAACCGGGATTATCATCTTTCCGCCGACGGCAAGTTGTTTTTTTAAATTAACCGGAATAGAGGGCCCGCCCGCAGTAACTATAATTCCATCGTAGGGGGCAAACTCCGACCAGCCTAATGTACCATCACTGCATCTTGCGGCAATTCTTAAATTTAGTTTATCAAATAGATTTAAGGCATTATTATATAGATCATGATTCCTTTCAATTGTAAATACCCTTACGCCTATGCCGGCTAATATTGCCGCCTGAAAACCGGAACCCGTACCAATTTCCAAAATTTTTTGATTGGGTTTGGGATCGAGTGCTTCTGTCATAAATGCAACAGTGTATGGCTGAGAAATTGTTTGTCCATACCCGATGGGTAATGCTACATCTTTATATGAATTTGGGATCATGATTTCGGGGACAAATTTATGCCGTTCAACTTTATTAAACGCATCAAGAACTAATTGATTCCTAATTCCTCTTTTTTTCAGAATTTCGATTAATTGTGCTCTTTCATTTTCATACATCGTAGATATCTTCTTAAATTTGAGGTGTAAAGATAAAAAGATAATGATTATTAATTTGGATTTTGGAGCAATAAAATGATAGAACTATTTGGCGGCGCCCTATTAATTATGATGATGAGAATAGCTGATGTTACGGTTGGGACCTTCAGAACAATACTTGTGGTTCATGGGAAAAAATATCATGCTGCCGCTGCCGGATTTGTTGAAGTATTAATCTGGATTTTTGCAATGCGTTATATTGTGACACACATGGATAATACCATTAATCTGTTCGGATATGCTATTGGATTTGCCATTGGAAATATTTTGGGTATATCATTAGAACAAAAAGTTGCACTTGGTTATGTTCAGGTAAATATAATATCTACAAAGTTTACCGAGTTAATAGCTCAGCAGCTTCGGGATAGTAAATTTGGTGTTACCATAATTCCCGGCGAGGGCAAATCGGGGGATATTGAAATTTTGCTAATAATAATTAAACGTAAACATTTGAATGATGTAATGAATATTGTTGAAAGCATAGATAAACACGCATTTATTACAGTTCAACATTCGAGGCCATATCGTGGATTTATGCATGGCGCTCGAGTTTAAAAAATTTTTAATGGAATTTGCCTTTAATGATATTGGAATGTTATATTTACGCCACAATTTTTGTAGTTCTTATAAATTTTTATGCGGGAATAGCTCAGTTGGTAGAGCGCAACCTTGCCAAGGTTGATGTCGCGGGTTCAAGTCCCGTTTCCCGCTCTACAAGTCCCGATTTTTCGGGATTTTTTTTCTATGTTCATAATACTCTAAACTCTTCACTCTACGTTCTTCACTAAAATGGCGCTGTACCCAAGTGGCTTAAGGGGAAGGTCTGCAAAACCTTTATTCGTCGGTTCGAATCCGACCGGCGCCTCATAAAACCCCGAAAATAAATTGTTTTCGGGGTTTTTTATTTTTTGAATCAAGTCATCATTTTATAAGAATCATTTTTTTTGTGCTAGTTTTACCGTCACATTTAAGATTGTAATAATAAACGCCGCTCATTAATCCGATACCATTAAAATTAACCGAATAATTACCTGCTTGTTTTTTTTCATTTACCAACGTTTTTACTTCTCTTCCTAACAAATCATAAACTCTTAGCGAAACAAATTCAGCGTTTGGTATTGAGTAATTAATAATTGTTTCAGGATTAAAGGGGTTTGGGTGGTTTTGTTCGAGTTTATATTCATTAAGAATAAGAGAATTCCCATCATTATAAGTAGTTGTAATTATTCCATTGTTATAATATAAACTGTTGGAAAAATTAGATTTCTGAAAATGATAATTAACTGCTTGTAGTTTGAAGGTGTCAATAATATTATTAGGTTTAAAAGTATAAGAATTAATTCCATGTTCTACCGTTGCTATCAATCCTTTTGAATTAAATATATTATAGTACCAAATTTTTTCTGGAGCAGAAGATTCATTTCTTTTGTAATTCCACTGTAATTTAATTTTATCTGTTATACTTCCGGTTATTACCATTTCTCCATCAAATGGTTTGTATTCATTCATACTTTTATCGAATGAAAACATCCAATCATAAAACGATGGTTCTGACTGTGCCTTATCCCAAATCGAATGTCCATAGCCAATATAATTTGTATAACGCATCTTTGTAGCGCCTAATTCCATTAACCTGTTGTAAACACGTTCTGTTAAATCCGGTGGATTAATTTCATCTTTACTGCCATGAAACATCCAAAAAGGAGTTGATGCGATTCTTTCTGCCCAGTGAGCAAATCCTCCACCACAAATTGATATACCCGCGGCAAATTTATTGGGAAGTTTATGCAATAAATCAAAAACGCCTTCACCCCCCATCGATATGCCATAAATATATAAACGATTTGTATCAATAGAATATTTCAAAATCAAACTGTCAAGAAGCTGCATTGCAGTCTGTGTTGGTTCTGATAAACTGGAGAAGTCAGTACCCTCCCATTTCCAGCCACTCCAGTCGCCCCAATCTACCGGAGTTTTAGGTGTATAAACAAAACAAGGATTTTTAGATTGAAATAGTTGGTCATAAAATTTTAAATAGACAGTGTAATTACTACTCCACCCATGAAGGAACATTACTAGTGGATAAGATTTTGAGGAATCATAGTTTGAGGGAATAAATAATCCATATTCCAGTTTCCCGAAAGAAGTTTCGAAGTATGACTCCGGCATCTTCTGTGCAAAACAAATCACGCCATTAAAGACTAAAAGTGCAACAAAACTAATTTTCCAAATATTTTTGATCATAACTTTTACTTCCCAAATAAAATGATAGCTATAGTAAGTAAACAAAATCTATTAAAATTTCATTTATCTAATTGGATTTAAGATAGAATTATTAATTCAATAAACATAGGTGAGAGTTTTTACTTCTTTCTCATAATTTACAATGGTTTAACAAATACTATTTTTAATTTAAATATTTTTGTCAGGAAAAATAATCAAATTATCTTGTGATCATACAACAATATAAATCGATTTATATTGTTCTCCTATATCGAAACCTTTATCTGGAAATTTATGATTACGTTAATCGGGATAACGATTAATAATTCTTCAAAAATAATTTGAATTATTAATCTGCTCTTATTATTTCAGAATCTGATAAAGATTTACATATTTCAAATAAGTTATTATATATTTACCAAAATTCTTTTAAAGGAACCTATGAGCGTTAAAAATCCCTCATCAAAAAGAGAAATATTAATCGATCTCCCACCATTTATATATGGCACTACCCGTCTGGGGGATGATAATATTCCATTCAGTACAAGAGTAGAAATAGCTTCCGAGGCAATGAAATCATTCGATTGGTTTCATACCAGCCATACTTATAATAATGCTCTAGATGTTTTGAGAAAGTCGTTTGACAGTGATAGAACTCAGGTTCCCAAATTAATTGTGAAAATTGGGTGGAATGAAATTTCAGAATTGAGAGATGTGATTTATCAGAATATTAATCCATTGGGAGTTGATAAGATTAATATTGGGCAATTATGCCTAGGGGGAAATTTAGCAGCCGATTATTCTAACGGTGGAAAATGTTTTGAGGAATTTCAAAAACTAAAAGATGAAGGCTTAGTTGAAAGATTTGTCGTCGAAGTTTTCCCTTGGACTAGTGCACCTCCGTTGAAAGCATTGCGAGCAGGTTTTTCTGTAGGAATAATAGATGGTTATATTTTTTACCTTAATCCTTTACAGCGCTTTGCTTCAAATGAATTATGGAATTTACTAAATGAAAAAGAAGAACCTATAATTGCGATGAGGACTGTTTCGGGGGGACCAGTTCATAAATTGAGGGATATCCCGGGATTTGCATGGAAAGAATATCTACAAAATCGTGCGGTAGAAATCGCACCAATCTTTGAAGAATCGGGAATAAAAAGCTGGACAGAATTTTGTGTCAGATTTGCGCATAGTTTCAAATTAGTGAGAGCAACTGTGGGCTCAACAGCAAATTTTGAAAATTTAATTGACTTTGCTGAAGCGGTAAAAAATATTACTCCACTCCCCAAAGAAATAATTGATAAAATAGAAAGATTACACACACAATGGTCTGATACATTTGATATCAAAGCAGAACCTTGGAGTATGTAACTAAATATATTGTGAAATTTATATACTCAACTGTACTTTTATCTGCTTAGTGTGACATAAATAAAATTAGGTTATAAATATTAGTAAACTTTTAAGACTAGTCATTATTAAATAATATTGATGGAACTGCCCACTTATTTGGTTCATTCATCATTTTTCTCTTATAATTGATTACTTCTAGTTTTTCGGGCACAATTTTAATGAGAACTAAATATTTCCAATCGGGGAATGATTGCTCCCAATAATCTCTCTTTCTTTTAAGTTTTTCATTATAATCATCCACGAGAAATGCTTTGCCAGTTATTGTTACATACCCTTCAGCAGAAGCATGATTTGCGTAATAAAGGGTTACAGCTGGATTCTTTTTTATCTCTTCATACTTTCTCGTTTTTGTGTTTGTTGCCATCCAAACAGTCATATCTTCTTCGGGTGGGAATGGATTCATCGTTCGTACATTTGCTGTACCATTTGAATCTAGTGTAACTAATGCACAATATTTCACATGACTAATAATTTCCTTCGCTGCAATTATTATAGAATCACGTTCCATATTCTGATTAGTTTCTTGGGCATTGATGGTTCTCAAAGCTAACAGCATAATTATAATTACCGCAACAAAGCGAGTTAGCTTAATAATATTATTTGCAATTTCAGAATACATCGGTCTATCTCTCCTGTTTTAATTATATAAATAAAAGTATTCGCTAGAAATGACTGGCTTGCCGAACATGATAAAAAGGCACTTAATTAGACGCGAATATCCAAGAAAGTTTTATGACTTATACTAGAAATTTTTAGATTAATTATTTTTGGAGAATTGAAAAAATGTTAAAATAGTTTGTGCTGGTGCTGAATTCTATTGCATTACAATTTTACCGCATTTATAAATATCAGCCGCGACACTAATTATTAAAATAAGTTTAGTTGGCAGTTAGTTTTGTGGTATTGATACTGTGAATGTACTTCCCTTTTTGGGTTCGCTTTCAACTTTGATTGCTCCATTATGTTTATCAATAAATTCCTTGCAGAGAATTAATCCCAGCCCTGTACCTTCCTCATCATTAGTTCCTTTTGTTGAAACTTCACCATCAATTTTGAATAACTTTTCGAGATTATTCTGTGGAATACCCACACCAAAATCTTGCACTGAGAATGAGAATAAGTTTGGTTCTGACTTTGCGCTTACAATAATTTCACCACCTTTGTGCGAAAATTTAATTGCATTACTAATCAGATTTCGAATCACCGTTCTAAACATATTTCTATCGGCCTTAAAAGTAATATCATCATTATATTTTTTAGTGATTGTAATATTTTTATTCTCGGTTCCTAATTCAGAATCTTCTAATTCTTCTTTAATAATAGAAGAGAGTGTAATATCCTCGACCTTAAATTCAATTCTATCCAACTTCATTCTCGACCACTGAAGCAAATTTTCTAGTAACTTATAAATTTTGCCAGTACCGTCATGGAACCGGCTGACAATTTCATATTTTTCATTTTCATCGAGATTATTAAACTCCTCTTTTATAAATTGGCTTGAAGCCAACAAATAGAAGAATGGATTCTTAAGGTCGTGTGCGATTATTGAAAAGAATTTATCTTTAGTAGCATTAAGTTCTTTTAACTCATTACTTTTTTGAACAGCCTCATTTTTTGCGCTAATTAAAAGTTCTTCTGCCTTTTTTCTGTCAGAGATGTCACTTATCATCGCCAAGAATGACCGGAATGTGCCATCGCTATTCCTCAAAATACTAACTGAAAAATTGGCCCATATTATCTCGCCGTATCGTGTAATATACCTTAGTTCAGAGCGGCACTGCTGAATCTTTCTTTCTCCCAATTGTTTAATTCCGGCAAGTATCTCATTCAAATCATCCGGATGAATGATGCTGGGGAGAGAGATTGACCTTAATTCATTAGTATAATAACCAAGTAGTTTACTAAACGCTGAATTTACTTCCAAAAAGCTGAAATCGGATGATAGAATAATCAACCCTAATGGGCTATCCTCAAAAATTCGTCTAAATTTTTCTTCATTAGCTTTAACCTCATTTTCTGCAAGCTTACGTGCAGTAATGTCTTGAACAATTCCCAGCATTCTGATTGGTATATGATCTGTATTATAAACAACATCACCAGTTCCATTAATCCAATGAACCTCTCCATTTTGCCAAACTATTCTTACCTCAACATTAAAATCAGCGCCTTTCATTGCTTGATCAATTGAATTTAACATTAAAGGCCTGTCATTGGGATGAATGCAATTAATATATGTTTCAAACCTTCCATCAAAACCACCAGGTTCAAAACCGAACATCCCTTCAATTTCATTTGACCATCCAACATCATTTGTAAGAATGTCCCAATCCCAACTTCCAATTTGTGCTGCCCTCTGAGCAAGTGAATATCTCTCTTCACTTGCCATCAAGGAATCTTGAGCCATCTTCAACTCAGTAATATTATCAAGCGTTGAAAATACCTGATAAGGTTTCTCCACTCCTTCTCTAAATTGCGGAATTGCATTAACCATTACCCATACCCAATCCATAATTTCAGAATTATAAACCCCAAGAACTTTATTAGTTACTTGCTTGCCTGTCTGCAATGCTAAAAACGCAGGATGCTCTTCTTGAGATAAAATACTTCCATCAAGATTAATAAAATTATTCCATTCTTCAACAATATCATCAGCGATCATTTTCTCAAGTTTAATTCCTAATAATTTTTGGGCTGCAGGATTTGCGTTTATTATTCTTCCCTTTTCATCTTGATAGATTACTCCCTGTGCCATAGTTTCGAATAGCTCTCTATATCTCGATTCACTTCTTTGCAGTTCTATATTGAAATTATAAGAGTTGGTGATATCTCTCGCGGCTGCATATATAAGGTTATTATTTGATATTGACTTCCACTCGATCCAGCGGTAGGAATTATCCTTGCATCTGTATCTGCTCACAAAATTTAGGACCATTTCACCTTCTTTAAGTACCGATGTTGCTTTGATGGTTGCATCAATATCATCCGGGTGAATAAAACTATAAAAATCCTTTCCTACCAATTCTTCGATGCTGTAACCAAGTACATTTTCCCACTCTTTATTTAATCTTACAAATTTCCCATCAAGGTCGGCGATACAGAGTAAATCCACAGCAGTGTCAAAAAATACTTCTAATTGCTTCCTCTCGGCTTCAAGTTGATTTAAAGTCTCTTTTTTCTCAGTTACATCAAGCATATTTACAATTACATAATCTAACTGTCCTTCTCTTCCGGGAGTAGCGGCAATAAAATACTCAACATTTATCTTTTTCCCCTTTAAGGTTCGGAGTTCAAGCTCACCTTCAAAACTTCTTTTTCCTTCATATAAATTGATAATCGAATCAGCGAAATGATTTAGCGATTTGGGCATAATCAAACGTTTAAAATTGCTGAACAATTCTTCTTCCGTTGTTGCTTCAAATAATTTCAACGTAAAATTATTTACTCCAACTATTTTCAACAATTTTGTGCATTCTAATAAATATTTTTTGTTTTGCTTTAAATAGTCGCGTAAATCAGTAACACCTTCTTTTTGTATACCTTGGACATATTTAACAACTTCAGAATAGTCCTGCTCCCAAACAGAGATAGGTGAATTTTTAAAGAGTCCCTCATATCTATTCCGGCTTCTAATTAGTTCACTTTCTTTGTTCTTTAAATCATTAAGGATTTTTGCAAGTTTAATATTACTTAGACTGGTTGAGCAAATAATATCTGCCATCACTGAATAAAACTTTATTGCCGCCTCAACTTCAGTTCTTGAAAATCTCCTTATTTCTTTAACTGCCTTCAAATATTCATCATGATCAAAACCATAGAGATTTGACTGTTGCTCAAAAATTGATAAATCGAGTTCCTCATCATTAAAGAAGAATTGACCGAAGAAAAGATTCAGTACATGCTTATCCCCTAAGTAAATTGGCGTAACAGCTTCCCAAAGATTATTTTTGCACTTATAAATTCTTATTTCAGATTTGCCAATTGGTTGAGTTAAGTACACATCGCTTTCGGTGCAATTTTTGCATGATTTAGAATTTACTCTATGGAATGACTCACAAGCTTTTACCCAGCCGACTCTTATCCTTGTATTGCCATTTACATCAGTAATGGAAATAGGATAACCAGTTAGTGAATGAAATTGATTAAATAATTTTTCTAATGCTTCAAGATCGATAGCTTTAATCAACTCTTCCAATTCAAGTTCAACATTAGGCGAAGTTATTGCTTCCAGTTTAAAATTAAGTTGTGCTTCACTTCTTCTGAGCGATTCTTCAATATTTTTCCTCAGAGATATTTCACTTACTAGCTCATCATTTTTAGTATTTAATAATAATGTTCTCTCTTGTACCCGTCTTTCGAGTAAGTTTCTGGATTCAGTTAATTCCTTTTCTTTAACGGATAGTTCATCAATCTTACTTGTGAGTTCGGAAGTCCTTTCGCTTACTAACTGCTCTAATTGAACCTGTATTTTTTTAAGTTCTAGCTCAGTACTCTTTAATTCCGTTATATCTGCAGTAAAACCTATTAATATTGACTTATTATCGCTCAACTTGATCGGCATTTTCTTCGTGAAATAGTGTTTTCCATTTAATTCTTCTTCTACTTCAAAAAGAATATTTTTCCTAAATATTTCCTGGTCATCGGCTTTTATTTTATCGGCTAATTCTTTCGGGAATAAATCATGACTAGTTTTATTTAGTAATTCAGAAATTGGTTTACCAAGCATTTTTTCATACTGATGACTAAGGACTAATGTGCGGTCGTTATTATCCTTTATAAAAAGATAAATAGGGATATGAGCGAGGAGAATATCCATCAACTTAATAGATTCATCCAAGTTTTGTTGGATCTTAATATTCTCCGTTTCATCAATAAAATATAGTAATAAAACAATCTCTCCATTATATTCTACATGCGTCATTGAAGCCAGCACATTTTTCCAATCATTACTTTTATTTTTTAGTTTAATATGTTGAAAAGATGCTTCTTTATGATGCTCTGATTTCATTGTCTCAATAATCGAGTAGGATTCATCAGCGATAAATAATTTTAAATTACCTAACCTAATTTCATTTTCAAGGTAGCCAGTGATTTTTTGAGCGGCTGAATTAATCTTAATAATTTGGTCATCATTATTAATGGCTATAATTCCAAGGGGAGAATTCTGAATAAAAGATTTTAGTGAATCGCTAAATTCAATTTTTGGTTCAGTAGTCTCAATTGATGAATCGGTTACTCTACTTCCTTTAATTTCATTTAATAATGAATGAATAAAAGCTATAGTCAATATCAGTGAAAGGGATAGTGAAAAGAAAATAAAAATGGAATTGAAATTATTTTCTGATTTCCAAAATCCAGCTCCGGTTTGTATAGCGGCTATACCAGTTAATAAAATAACCAATGAATTTATTGGTAGTGATATTATCCCGGACATTAGTAGTGCGGCTATCAATAAAGGTACTATTAAAATTGCCAAAAATTGAAAGTAGAAAAATGAGATCATTGAGACTATGGCAAATATTAAAGTAAAGCCTATATATTTTACAATTTCTCCAATTTTTACATTAGTATATTTATTTGTTTTAATAAGGCTGAATAGTGAAAAAATTATGAAAACACCGAATGCGTCTGATAAAGTCTTCATAGCTATTTTTTGAAACAGATAAGTACCGACGCTGGGCATCGAATAAATTAAGGAATCGAAGTAAATAACCCACGCCCACGATGTAAAAATTGAGGGGAGAAGAAGAATAAAAAATACGAACATTAAAAATGCTCTTCGATCTGAAAATGGATTTGATAAATCTTTCGTTTTAATATAATATAATGCCACATATGCTTGAATAAGCTCAAGTAGTGATGGTACTATGGCTACTACAATTGCTGTTGAGAGTTGGAAATTGTTTACAATGTAAAATTCATAAGTGTAGACTGAAATCATTGATAGGAGCAAAAAAGGCACAACTTTTTTACCGAATAAATACAATCCAAAAATTGCTAATCCAGGCGCGAACCAGAAAAAGGAGATTTCGGTTAATTCTATTAAAGCAAAGTTTCTGCCAATTAGAGATAAAAAAGTATATGCAGCTATTAGAATAATTGGTGGAAATTTTCTGTTTCGGTAATCTGCATTAAAATACATTTAAGAATTTCCTAAATCATCAATACTGCTTTTGTTTATGAATAATATACCAAAACTGAGGTCTATAAAACAGAGAACATTTTATATTGATCATACATAGTGATTGCCGTCTCAAGGTCAAAACGGGTACGAATTAAAAATGATTCATCTCTTTTCGCCTTCTCGGGTTCATCTTCCCATTCCAAATTTGAATTGAGAATCTTTCCGTTAGGAATATCTTCGATTGCCCACTGAGCCGAATCACTTTTTCTTGACTTCATAACAAGAAATATCATTCCGTCCAATTGAAATTTTACTGCCCGTTCGAACCACTTAATTTTTTCTGTATCAGTCATAATTCTGCTAGTTTATTTTCTCCCCTTATTATCGGTAAAAACTACATTTTCTTTAGTATTTGGTATGATTTAAGATTGGTTATTTTCAAATTAAGATTAACGTCCAAAAAGTATTCAGGCTGCTCCAAAATATGATAATTAGAATATCAAAATATTTCTGTGAAGCAGCCTTACTTATATTATTCAATTGGTCTTGAATTCTGTGCCGAGTACCTCTTAATTTTTTGAGTTGTTGTTTTTTCAAATTCATTTTCACGAATATGGAATTTTTTGATTTGTTTATAGCCGGTTAATTGTTTATTCGTTTTTTCAATTTCACCGGCAATGGTATTATGCATTAGTTCTTCGGTAATTTGTATTTTTTTTAATTCCGCCATTTCAATAAATGCTTCAGCATCCACAACAATTTGAGCTGCTATTATCTCATCTTGCTTCGAATCTTCTTCTCCGTAAACAATACATTCAAGAATGAAAGGACTACGAACTAGAATATCCTCTATTTCTTCCGGGAAAACATTTTTACCGCTTTTGGAGATAATTACATTTTTCTTCCTACCATTTATATGAAGAAATCCATCTTGGTCAAAAAATCCAATATCACCGGTTTTGAACCAATCCCCTTCAAAAGTATCTTTTGTAGCTTTCTCATTTTTGTAATATCCAAGCATAATATTTGGACCTTTAGCAAAAATTTCACCGCTGCCATTTTCATCGGGATTATTAATCTTTATTTCAACGCGGGGAAGCGGAATACCTGCGGCATCATCTTTAAAATTTTCTATATTATTCAGCGCTAAAATCGGCGAAGTTTCAGTTAATCCATATCCCTGAACAAAATGAAAACCGAATTCTCTTAATCCTTTTGCTACCAAAGGGTCGGGAGCAGCACCTCCTGCTATAAACAACCTAATTGAACCGCCAAATCGAGCGTGCAATTCATGAAATATTTTTTTCTTTATTTCTTTATAACCAATTGCTCCAATTAAATTACTTAATGAAACTAATTTAGGAACGAGTATGGACTTGAGTTTATCCTCTTTGATTGATTTCATTACTCTTTTAAACATTTTATCGTAAAGAAGTGGAACCCCTAAAAGTACTGTAGCATTTACTTTTTGAAGATCATCAACAATTGTTTTAAGTGATCTCGCATAAGAAACTGAAGCACCGCAATACAATGGGCACATCATTCCGCATGTGCATTCATAAGTGTGATGTATAGGTAGAACTGATAAAAATTTATCCTTCTCTGTAATTAAAAGCATACTAACCATATCAACAAGATTAGAAGCTAAATTTTTCTGGGATAACATTACTCCTTTTGCTCTACCGAGTGATCCACTGGTGAATATAATTTCCGCTATTTCATCATTATTGATTTTTGGAAGATTTTGTACATTAATAGGAGCTGTATTTTTCATCATATCAGTCATACTAAGGAAATCTTTATCCTCCTTAGTTTCATCCATACATATAAAATGCTTAATTCTTTTTAAAGAGTTTTTACTTTCAGCGAAAACACTCGCGAATGATCCGGAGAATATAATGACTTCAGAATCAGATTCATGGATTATATTCATTATTTCGTTTGTAGTAAGATTCTTATCGATCGGAACAATTACATGATTGAAACACAAACCGGTTAAAAATCCAATTGACCACTGGACTCTATTTTCTCCAATTATCGCAATATGAGTTCTTTCTTTTATACCGCATTGAGTTAAGGAATTTCCAAAACGAAGTATATAATCGAGCAATTCATTAAATGAGACTTTGTTTATGGGTGTTGGATTTAGATCCTCAAGCGCCAGCTTAGGTCCAAAAACTGATGCTGACCTAACAACCATTTCTTGAATTGAATAAATTTTTGGTACGTCGTTTAATCTGATTTGCTTTTTCATATCTCATCTATTTTTGTTGAATGATTTAGCATAAATGAAAATAAGTTAACAAGAAAAGAACATACAATTGCTCATATAATATTGAAATAACTTGAATGTTGATGGAGTCAACACTCAAACAGAAATTTTAAGTTTTCTTAATAATCCTCAAATTTTTTATTAGACTATTGAAGAAACTTTTAAATACTCCTAATTATTTCTTTAAGCAATCTATAAAATTTTTCAACATCAACAATGTTAACTCTTTCGTCTGGTGAGTGAGCTCCCTCGATTGTGGGGCCCAAAGAAAGCATATCAAGTCCGGGGTATCTATCCCCTAAAATACCGCATTCCAATCCGGCATGTACAGCCTTAATAACAGGTTCTTTTGAAAACATTATTCTATAAATCTGCATCCCCTTTTTAAGCAGAGGAGATTTCATATTTGGCTGCCAGCCCGGGTAGCCATCACCAACTTTTACTTTTGCCCCTGCCAGTCTCAATACCGATTCAACAACCGAGGCGATACTTTTTTTAGAGGATTCTATTGAGCTTCTTTGGCTTGTACCAATAATAATTTCATTTTCGTTTTGGACAACTGTGGCTAAATTTGTTGAGGTCTCAACCAATCCAGGAATTTCGCTGCTCATTGCAACAACTCCATGAGGCAAGGCAATAATTGTATTAATTAATTTATCTCTAAAATGTATTGAGAATGCATTTTTAAATGTGATATCTGCAAAATCCTTTTTATCGATACTAATTTTAATTTCATCTTCAGCCTTTCTAAATTGAAGAGATGTATTTATCGCGAACTCATTAATCGCCTCACGGATCTCGGATTCATATTTGGCATCAATAAGAATAGTTGCTTCAGCCTCCCTAGGAATTGCATTTCTTTTAGAACCGCCCACAAATTGAACAATTTGGAATTCGAACGACTTTAAATTTTTAAGAAGATGTGCCATTAGTTTTATAGCATTAGCCCTGCCATCATTAATATTGATGCCGCTATGCCCCCCTTTTAATCCGCTTATGAAAATATTATAGATCGACAATTTTTCATTAATCTTTTCAAATTCAATGGGTAAAATTCCTGCAGTATCCATTCCTCCAGCGCAGCCAACATAAAATGCGCCATCTTCTTCGGTGTCAAGATTTAGTAATAATTTGCCGGTGATAAAACCAGGTTGCAAATTATTAGCTCCTGTTAATCCGGTCTCTTCATCAACGGTAAATAATAATTCAAGTGGACCATGTTCAAAATCTTCTTCACCAGCAACGGCAAGAGATGCAGCCGCACCAATGCCATTATCGGCCCCAAGTGTAGTCCCGTCAGCTTTTATCCACTCACCATCTTTAACTAATTTTATCGGATCTTTTGAAAAATCATGAATTGTATCCCGATTTTTTTCACATACCATATCTACATGACTTTGAAGCACAATGGTTGGCAAATTTTCTTTACCAGGAGTTGGCGGGACATGTATAACAATATTACCAACCGAATCCTCATTAAAAGTAAAACCATGATGTTCTGCAAAACTTTTTAGGTATTGTCTGATTTGTTCTTCATTTTTTGAATTACGTGGTATCTGGCTTATTTCATAAAATCGTTTCCAAAGAATGTGAGGTGAAAGGCTTTCAATTGCGTTCATACTTTTTCCATTATTGATTAATTTGTTGTTTTTCTGCTAATCTAGCATTTTTTTTATCGAGTTCGGTTAGGTATTTTTTTCTTAATCGAATATTTTGTGGAGTAACCTCAACATATTCATCCTCATTAATCCATTCAATAGCCATTTCTAAAGTTAAAATTCTAGCCGGTTCAAGTCTAATAGCTTCATCCGCACCCGAAGCGCGCATATTTGTTAACTGCTTGGTTTTGCAAACATTAACCTTCATATCATTGTCGCGTGAGTTTTCCCCAACAATCATTCCTTCATAAACTTTGGTTTGAGGTTCAATAAAAAACACCGATCGTTCCTGCAGTTTATACATAGCGTAAGCCGAAGCAATTCCCTCTTCTTGAGAATATAAAGCTCCTCTTGTCCTTCCGGGAATTTCTCCCTTAAAGGGTTCATACCCATGAAAGTTGTGATGTAAAATACCGGTACCGCGGGTGTCAGTCATAAATTCCGATCTATACCCAATTAAGCCTCGTGCGGGGATCAAAAACTCGAGTCTTGTATTTTCATTAAAGGTGATCATATTTTTCATTTCACCTTTTCGTTTACCTAATTTTTCAATTACAACTCCAATATATTCTTCAGGCACATCAATAATTACATGCTCATAGGGCTCGCACAAAACATCTAAAATCTTTTTCATAATTACTTGAGGTTTGCTCAATTGTAATTCATAACCTTCACGTCTCATATTTTCTATTAAGATCGCAAGATGCAACTCTCCTCTGCCGCTTACTCTGAACATATCAGGAGAATCTGTCATTTCAACTTTTAAACTCACATTGGTTTTAAGTTCTTTTGAGAGGCGTTCGCTTAAATTTCTAGTTGTAACATATTTTCCCTCTAATCCGGCAAAAGGAGAATTATTAACTATAAAATTCATTGTCAATGTGGGCTCATCAATAGCAACAAATGGAAGCGGTTCTATATTGCTTGGATTACAAACTGTATCTCCAATATCTACATCTTCCAAACCGGCAAATGCACCAATATCACCTGCAGTAATTTCATCAACTTCCACTCTTTTAATATTATCGAATGTATAAAGTTTTGAAATCTTTGAAGAAATACTTTCCCCATTCTTTGTAACAAGTACAATCGGGTCCCCATTTTTAAGAGTACCAGAATGAACTCTGCCAATACCAATTCTTCCTAAATAATCATTATAATCAATTGATGAAACCAGCATTCTGAAAGGTTTATCTGTTTCAGCTTCCGGAGCCGGAACGTTTTTTAAGATGGTATCAAGAAGAGGTACTAAGTTATTCGATTCATCCTCTAAATTATATTTTGCTATTCCCTCTTTAGCAATCGCGAATACATATGGGAAATCAAGTTGTTCCTCTGCGGCGCCTAAACTTACGAATAAATCAAAAACCTCATTTAATACTTGATGCGACCTAGCGTCTTTTCTATCAATTTTGTTTATAACAACAATTGGTTTTAACCCAAGATCCAATGATTTTTTTAACACAAACTTTGTTTGAGGAAGAGGACCTTCAGCCGCGTCAACCAATAAAAGCACTCCATTAACCATTCTTAATGTTCTCTCAACTTCGCCTCCAAAATCGGCGTGGCCTGGGGTATCGACAATATTAATCTTTACATCATTGTATTTGATACTGCAGTTTTTTGCGAGAATAGTGATTCCTCTTTCTTTTTCAATTTGATTGGAATCCATAACTCTCTTTTCAACTTGTTGATTTGCGCGCCAAGCACCAGTTTGCTTAAGCATATAATCTACTAATGTAGTTTTACCATGATCAACGTGAGCAATAATACCAATATTTCTGATTTTATCTATTTTCAAAATAATTTCCTTTAATTATGTCTAATATTTAAAATGTCCCCATCTTTAACGATGTATTCTTTACCCTCAAGCCGCCATACTCCAGCATCTTTGCATTTACTAAATGAACCATGATTAATAAAATCATCATAACCAACAACCTCAGCTCTGATAAAACGGTTGAAAAAATCGGTGTGAATTACTCCTGCCGATTGTTGTGCTGTATAATTCTTTTTAATTGTCCACGCCCTGCATTCATCCTCTCCAACCGTAAAGAATGAGTGAAGTCCAAGAAGTTCATAAGATGTTCTAAGTATTTTCGAGAGTGCGGATTCTTTTATTCCGTAATCACTCATAAATGCAGTTCTATCTTCTTCCCCCATTTTTGATAACTCAAGCTCAATTTTGGCGAAGAATGGAATAATTGCCGCATCGATTTTGTGAATTAATGGCATTATCTCTTTTAATTTCTCATCAACTCCAGAAATAGAATTTTCATCAAGATTGAGAGCAATTCCTAATTTCTTTATAGTTAACAATTGATACCCCGAAAGAAGCTTGGTTTCGTTTTCATCGAGAGGTAATGATCTTAGCGGTAGTTCTTTTTCACAATGAGCATAACATTTTTCAAGTAGTGGCAATTCCCTCTTTAATTTTTCATCCTTAGATTTTAGTACATCTTTACGAATTTTTTCCAATCTGTTTTCTAAAAATGCAAGATCCGACAGTAGAAATTCGGTCTCAAGGAATTCAATATCTCTCTTAGGATCAATACTGTTCATAGGATGCATCACCGAATCATCCTCGAAGGCGCGAATCACATAAAACAGCGCATCATTATTGCGCACGCTATTTAAAAATGCCGAGGTAATTTTAACTTTATTATCATCCGACATTCTTAATCCTGGGAAATCAAATACCTCTATAGTGGCGTTGACTTGTTTTTTAGGATTAAATATTGATGAAAGCCGGTCTAATCTATCATCGGGTACTTTAACAACTTCAATAACTGCCTGGTCCAATGAGCCGGAAGAATTACTGTGGTTTTCAGAAAGTGTTTCAAATAATGTTGATTTGCCCGAAAACTGCAATCCAACTAATCCAATCTGCATATATTCTCTCTTAATTAATTACGAACTGAAATTTAGCAGCCAAATATAACCAATTATGGGTAATTAACCCTTAAAATAAGGGGTACTAAATTTGTGAATTTAGGATACTATTTGAGTATGAAGTGAAATTTCTTCAAGAATGGAGGTAACTTTTAAACAAATATTGAGTTCACCGCTAAATACTACCGATTTGCCCTTGACATGTGTTTCAAATGCATAGCCGCGCGCTTCCTGATATGAACAATTAATTGCCTTCATTAACTGATTTATAACCTCGTCGAAAGAATGAAATTCATCATTATAAAGAATAACCTTATAAGGAAGACCGATTGTTGTTTCGTCAAGCACTTCCTCTTCATTATATTCTTTTGGTTTTAGATCACTCATATAATTTTGTTTATTTAATAGGCAAATTATAAAATTGCGTCAAAAAAATAAATTTTATTTATATTTGGTTTGCAAAAGAGTTAATGAATAACTAATAATGTTTCGAAAATAGGAGGTTTAATGAAAATAGCGGTGTGTGTAAGCCACGTTCCCGATACCGCCACAAAAATTAATATTGGAAGCGATGGTAAATCGATTGATCAAGCAGGAGTAACTTATATCATAAATCCTTATGATGAGTTTGCAATAGAAGAAGCCCTTAAAACAAAAGAAAAAATTGGCGCCGAAACTGTAGCAATTTCTCTTGGCGGCGAGAGTAATAAAGAAACATTAAGAAAAGCTTTGGCAATGGGAATTGATAACGCGGTTTTGCTAAAGGATGATTCCTACCGCGATTCTGTTTCAGTAGCAAAGGCATTAGCTGAAGAGATAAAAAATCAGAATGCTGAGCTTGTATTTTTTGGTAAACAATCTGTTGATTTTGACCATTCTATCGTAGGACAGTTAACTTCTGAAATTTTAGGCTATAATTCAGTCACAGTTGCAGTTAGTTTTTCTCTCGATGGAAATAAGATTATTTGTGACAGGGAAATTGAAGGAGGTAAAGAGGTAGTAGAGACTGCTCTTCCTGCAATAGTAACGTGCCAAAAGGGATTGAACGAACCTAGATACGCATCATTAAAAGGAATTATGGCCGCTAAGAAAAAAGTGATCGAGGAAAAAATTCCGGCTCCGGTGGAAAATACAGTTGAAGTTGTTTCACTTAAAAAACCGGCTCCAAAAAAAGCTGGTTTAATTGTGGGTACCGATTCTTCAGCTGTCCCAGAATTGGTGCGATTATTAAGAGAAGAAGCTAAGGTTATATAGGTGAAAAATGGCAAATAAAATTTTAGTATACATCGAACAAAGAAATGGGCAAATTAAAAAATCATCACTCGAAGCTGCCCGCACTGCCTCGTTATTATCGGCAAAATTAAGTATTGAGGCAGAAGCTGTTATTGTTGGTAATGCTGTATCAAACCCCGAATTAATTGGTGGATATGGTATTTCTAAGGTAAAAATATTTTCTAATCCACAACTCGAGAATTATTCTTCGTCAGCATATTCAGTTTTAGTTGGTGAATATGCCGCAAAAATAAATGCCGATATAATTCTATTTTCTAATACTGCGCTAGGCAAAGATTTGGCACCGAGAGTTGCGGTAAAATTAAATGCGGGTATCGCAGCCGATTGTACCGAATTGAATTTTGAGAATAATGAATACAAAGCAATACGTCCCATTTTTGCTGGAAAAGCTCTCGCTGAAGTTAAAATTAATTCAGATGTAAAAGTATTTGTTCTTCGTCCCAATGTTTTTCCCGCTGGTGATAATTCGGGAGAATTAGCTGATGTTTCTATCGAAAATGTGGAATCACCCGATCTAAGAGTAAAAGTTATTGACTTGAAAAAAGCAGAGGGGAAATTAGATGTTGCCGAAGCTAATATTATTGTTTCAGGGGGAAGAGGAATGAAAGGCGCGGAACATTTTCATTTGGTTGAAGAATTAGCTGAAGCTATTGGTGATGCTGCTTGCGGAGCATCCCGCGCAGTTGTAGATGCAGGTTGGAGACCTCATGGAGAGCAGGTTGGACAGACAGGAAAAACTGTTTCTCCAAATTTATATATTGCTCTCGGTATATCTGGTGCAATCCAGCATCTTGCTGGGATGCGTTCCTCTAAATATATTGTAGCAATAAATAAGGATAAGGATGCTCCAATTTTTCAAGCGGCAGATTATGGTATAGTTGGTGATGTTTTCGAAGTTGTACCAGTTCTTATTGAAGAAATCAAAAAACTTAAGGCATAGATTATTGGAAAAGATTCAAGTTGAGATTTTAGGGTTATCGGCTAGCCCATCAGCCGGCGGGGCATATGCATTATTGCTAAAAGAAATTTATGGAGTCCGCCGGCTCCCTATTATAATTGGATCATTCGAAGCCCAGGCTATTGCTTTGGAAATTGAAGGGATAAAACCACCAAGACCTTTAACCCATGATTTACTAAAAAGTATTATTGATAATCTGGGCGGTACAGTCACCGAAATAATAATTGATGAATTGCGTGATAACACATTCTATGCAAAAATTAAACTTGAGATATCCAGTTTAAGTAATGAAATTGATTCAAGACCTAGTGATGCAATTGCTCTTGCTGTACGCACTGGCGCCCCTCTTTATGTTGCTGATGATGTAATGAATATGGCATCATTTGAGCCATCGGCAGATGAACCATCTGAGTATGATGAACCAAAGGGAGAAATTGAAACTGAACAAAAATCGGCAAAAATAAATAACTCTGAATCGAAGTTAGCCCAATTGCAAAATTTATTGAGAGAAGCGTTAGAGAAAGAAGATTATGAAAGGGCGGCTAAACTTAGAGATGAGATTAACAAAATCAACGGTTTAACTAATTAAACACATATCCCCCAATTTCACATTCGAGACATTTATTTTTTGAGCAGAAATTGCGAAATAGCTCTATCATCCCCTGAGCATAAATTGTTTTCTTTGAATACTCTTCAAGCATCAATCCTTTCGATACATCAATAATTATTTGATTATCAGATTTTTGCTCAAATACTTGATACATCTTCAATATTTTTTTAGAGAGTGCCGGTTTGCCGAAAATTTCGAAATAAACAGAAAAGAAAGGAAGAATTACATTAACAAGAATTTCATCTGCTCTGGAAGCTCCTACAAAATATTTAATTTCAACATTAGCCGGTTGATCAAATACAAAATGATTTCTCCAGAATCCCTCGCCCCTAATTATTAAAACCGATCTGAGTGAATTAATTAGAACCGTTAAATTGTGAATCTCCGTAATTTTTTTTGCGAATGTTCCAATTAAATTCTCATGAAGCAAGGCTTTTATAAACCTCGCCCCTCCAGCAATTCTTATTGTAGGAAAGTTTTGAGGGCGAAGTCGGAAAAAATTCCACTCCGCTTCATCCATAAAATCATTATCATAATAACTTTTAATACTATTCCAGTTGATACTTAGAGATTCAGAATATGATTTTGTAGCGATTTCTGTTAATGTATCTTCTTTCTGTATTAGACCAGCAATATTAAATAGAGCCGCTTCATATTTTTGGATAAGAATACCATCAGGCTCAATTTTTTTAAGAAACTGTATGTTGGCACGGTGAGCCAGATTTATCATCTGCGACTTATTTTTTGAATAGCCGAGTGCTTCAAAAATAAGCTCATGCAGCACTTGAAGCCAGATTTCTTTATTATCAAAATCGGCAGACGAAAATTTCCTTTCATGAAATTTTTCTGTCAGATCATATCTTATTATTGGTTCATTAATTTTCAGTTCATCCAGAAATTTTAATTCTTTCAATCGATCAAAGACACGATTACATTTCTTCTCAAATCTTTCAATACCGAGTTTCTCAAGAAATTTCAGTTTATTCTCTTGTGGGCAAACTTGAAGCAAACTAGTACACTTTAGATGTGAATTTGGATGCTCATTCAACTTTTCCAGTTCATTTTTCAAATTATCGAGATGAGATTCATCTATAAATGTTTTAAGTGGAATCGAGGGTATTTTTCTCCCATCTCTAGTGTAAACGAAAGCATAATGATTTTTATTAAAAAGAGTTGCGTGCAGAATTACTTTGTTGTATTTGTTGTCAATGTTATGACCATGAGATTTCCAATCGGAATAATCGGTATCAATCTCAATATCCCCGACAAATGTAAAATTGCCTATTCTAATTCGAGCGTTTTTAAAATCGGGGCCGGAAGTAGAATCATTCTCAGTACCGGTGTCAAGTACCTCAACATCATCCCCATTTAATGTTTTCAGATGATTTTTATAATTCTGTTTTTTCCAAACTTCGTACAAAACAGTCTCAGCAACTTTACTTTCTTTATGCATTTATTAACCGTTTTAATTTACGATCCAAATAACAAAAGAGTCGAAGCTCTTTTTTAATTTAACATAATCGAAATTAAAATGCTAAATATTTTTAATCAGCAATATTTATTTACTACGGAATTATAATCGGCCAAAACAGACAAAGCTGAGGAGGCAAAGTTTTCGGAAGAATCAGTATACAGAAGTGCTCTACTTACATTCACTAAAAAATTTCTCTTATTATTTTTTTTAAATATGGAAGAAACATCTTCCAGACTTCCCCCCTGTGCCCCAACTCCAGGCAGCAGAATAGGCATATCCTCAAAACTATTTATGTTTTCTTCGAGTTCACTTTTGTTGGTCGCACCAAATACTAATCCGCAATTACTATTTTTATTCCAACCATTAGTTTTTTCAATTACATGTTGAAATAGAAATTTCCCATCATTCACAATTAATTTTTCAAAATCAGCATTGCCGGGATTGGATGTTAATGCAAGTATAAAATTAAGCTTATCAGTGTATTCTAAAAACGGAGAGAGTGAATCAAAACCCATATATGGGTGGAGAGTAATTGAATCAAAATTAAAATGATCAAAAACCGATTGAGCATACATTTGTGATGTATTGCCAATATCTCCCCTTTTAGCATCCGCAATGGTGAGTACCGAGTTTGGTATTTTCTTTAAAGTGTTCTCAATAATCTCAAATCCTCTGGCGCCATATTTCTCATAAAAAGCAAAATTAATTTTGAATGCGCATGTAAAATCTTTAGTTGCTTCGATGATCTGCTCGTTGAAAACTAATACAGGATTATCATATTTAAGTAAGTGTTTGGGGATTTTATTTACATCGGTATCTAACCCAACACAAATATGAAAACCATCAGCTATTCTATTTTTTAGTTTTGAAAGTGCGTTCAATTTCATATTCCTTATGTATGATCTTTTCTATTGCGATAAATATTTAAAACAATCCCTATCATAGCCATGTTAATCATCAATGAGCTACCCCCATAACTTAAGAAAGGAAGAGGGAGACCAACAACCGGAGTAATTCCTAAATTCATTCCAATATTGATCGCAAAATGTGCAAATAAAGTTGCGTTAATGCCCACCACCACTAAAACGCTAAACTTGCTTTTAGCTATCGAGCTTAGTTTCAATAACCTTAAAAATATTATTAGAAAAAGTGTGATAACAAGCATGCTTCCAATAAAACCAAACTCTTCACCCACCACGCAGTAAATAAAATCTGTCCATTGTTCAGGTATAAATCGGAGCTGAGTCTGGTTGCCTTGAAGATAACCTTTTCCAAATAAGCCACCTGAACCAATCGCGACTTTTGCTTGCAATGCGTTATATCCTGAACCAAGAGGATCGGCAGATGGATCTAAAAATGATTCAATTCGTTTTTGCTGATGTGGCTTGAGTATCTTAAAAATAAAATCGAAAAAGAATCCTGCAGATAGATTCATTATAAATACAGTAATACTATTGAACAAATCTTTCTTAAAGAAAAAGAGTGCGGCTGTAATCAATAGCATCGCGGCTATAAAAGGAAGTGTTCCGAACAATGATGCAAAGATTACAACCCCAGGAGAGAGCACAACAAACAAACCAAATAAGCTTATTCCGCTCCAAAATATTAACGACATTGTAATAAGAATAAATACAATTGAAGTCCCCATATCAGGTTGAAGCAAAATAAATATTATCGGCACGAATCCAATACCAAGCGCAAATAAAATATCTTGAAACCTGTTTACATCGCGGTTAGTTTTTGTAAGCCAGTCCGATAAAAAAAGAATTGTCCCTAGTTTTGCAAGTTCAGATGGTTGGAATCCATATGAACCGACACCAAACCAGCTTTTCGCGCCATAAACCGTTTTTCCCACAACAAGAACGGCAATTAAAAACAGAAGTGAAATAGCATAAGTAGATGATGACAGAGATTTAAAAGTTTGGTGGGGTAAATAATAAATTATACCAAAAACAAATAAAGAAATAGCAGCGAACAATAGTTGTTTTTCAAAATTACCACTTGCTGTTGGATGATTCACGGTAGCACTATAAATTGCAAAGAGTCCAATAACAATTAATCCCACTACTGGTAAGAAAATGGCGAAGTCAAACTTATCCTGTGGTTTATAATTAATTTGCAATTACCAAATCCTTTTCTTTTTTCTGGATTTCTAATTTCTTTTCCAATTCCCTTTTTGCTTTTAACTTATCTTTTTGAAGATAAGCCTGCATTACATCACGGGCTATTGGAGCGGCAGCAACACTTCCATAACCGGCATTTTCAACTATAACCGCTACCGCTATTTTAGGGTTATCGTATGGTGCAAAACCTACAAACACAGCGTGCTCCTTACCATGTGGGTTTTGTGCTGTACCAGTTTTACCAGCAATAGTCAAATCAGGTAATCTAATATTTCCAGCAGTTCCAGCTCCATTTACAACCCTAAACATTCCCTCTCTCACAATGTCAAACGATCTCTTGCTAATTCCAATGTCAAAATATTGTGGTTTCACATCTACTCTTTTTCGAGATTGTGTTTCAATATAACTTTTTAGGAAATGAGGATTTGCCGATTTACCATAATTGGCAAATAGTGCTGCATACCGGGCGAGTTGTAATGGTGTAACACTAAGTTCACCCTGACCGATTCCCAGGCTAATTAAGAATCCTCTTGTCCACCTACCTTTTCCAAATACTCTATCGTAATATTTAGTGTTTGGTACTAGTCCGGTAATCTCTTCACCAATATCTAAACCCGATTTTTTACCAAAGCCAAATTTTTGAGAATATTCTGCCCAGCGGTCCAATCCTAGTTTTAATATAAGCTGGTAATAAAATGTATTGCATGATTTTTCGATAGATGTTTTAACATCAGTGCTTCCATGAACATGTAAACATTTAAAAAATCTATCACCAAATTGAAAACCACCACTGCAACCAATCCTTGTATTAGTATCAATTATTCCCTCTTCAAGAGCAGCCAACGCCGATAGCATTTTATATGTTGATCCGGGAGAATAAATCGACATTGTAGCACGATTAAACATTGGTTTTTGAGGATCGATATTGAGCTGACGCCAAATATCATTGGAGGTTACACTAGCGAAATTAGCAAGATCATATTCCGGAGCACTAAGAAACGCTAAAATTTCACCGGTTGCCGGCTCAATTGCAACTACCGCCCCACGCTTATCTTTAAACGCTTCTTCAGCAACCTGCTGCGCATCTTTATCAATACTTAATACTAAATCATACCCTTTTACAGATTCTATATCAGTTCCCCCTTCTTTATAACTTCCAATAGTTTTCTGCTTTGAATCTACCAATACATATTTAATCCCCTTTTGACCTCTAAGAATATCTTCATAACTTTTTTCGAGTCCACTAAATCCAATTTCATCCCCCATCGAATATTCTTTTTTCCTTGCTTGAAGCATTCGTTGAGAAATTTCTTTTGTGTAACCAAACATGTGCGAGCCCATAATTCCAAAGGAATAATCTCTCTGAGTTTCCATTATATAATCTACGCCGGGAAGTTTGGACATATTTTCTTCGTACCATGCAATAACTTTAAAATCAACATCTTTAGAAATTCGACGCGGGATATATTTGGAATAGGTTTGAGTTTGTTTTAATATTTTATTGATATAACCAGGTTCAACATTTAATATTGCTTCAATAAAAGGATTTAATTCAGTGTTATAATCAGAAGGAGTAATTCTCAAAGTAAAGGACGGTTTATTTCCTACCATCACATTCATATTGCGGTCATAAAATACACCCCGCGGAGCTGTTTGGTAAATCGGCTTTACACTATTATCATCAGATTTGGTTGAATATGCTGATTGATCAATTATCTGCATTTTAAAAAGTTGAAATGATGCGATAGTGATAAATCCAACTATAGTTAAATATAGAATTCTTTTTCGAACTAATGAACCGAACAACTCTTCACTCATGAAACAGACCCTTTTTGGAATTCAAAGTAACTACAATTAACCCAAAAATAGTAGTGTAAATTGCAGGAAGTACGCCAGATTCAAAAAGTAAAAATGAAAATCGAACATCCACACTTTCCTTAGCGGCTGCTGAATAAACAATCGAATTAATTGTAGCGCCGATGAATAAAATTATTAAAAAAAAGTAGGATGCCAAATTTGTATCTAATTTATTTTCGCTGTAAAAATAGCCTACAATAAAAGCAGATATGGTAAACGAAACCATCGACGCGCCAAGCAATCCACCGCTCAACAGATCGAATAAAAATCCAAAAATAAAACCAAGTACTGTTCCATAAATTTGCCCTTTAAGAAGTGTGTAATAAAAAATGAGCACCAATATTAAGTTGGGTGTAATATTTTGTATAGAAATTATTGGAACAATTACCAGCTGAATAACAACCAGCGGTAAAAAATATATTAAAGGTTTAAGATGGTCTAACATATTTTATTTTGAGAAATTCAATTCGAGATTATTAATTGTTTTACTGGGCACTTCCATGACAATAAAAATATTCGAAACCGCGTTCACATCTTCGTAAGAATTAACAGTTAAATTGTGGAGAAGACCATACATATTGGATTCTTTCTTGGAAACAAATCCTACCGGAATTTTGGGAGGAAATGCAGTGCTTAAAACCGATGTCTCAACAATATCTCCGGTTTTAATATCGTATGTAGTTGGTATATTTTTTATGATAAGATGATTGCCATCATAATTGAGAATGCCATCAATGTTTAGTCTTTTTATTGATACAGCTATATTCAAACTAGTATTCAGCAAATTTTTAACTATCGAGTAATTATTATCCACGACATCAATAATTCCAACAAGCCCCTTCTCGGTAATTACAGGCATTCCTTTTTGTACACCGTCATTTAATCCTCTATTAACAATGAAATTACCTTGAACCTTTGTAACCAATTTTGATACAATTTTTGCTGTAATTAATTTTATACTTGTTGTATCAAGGTATCCAAGCTTACTTCTTAAATCTTCATTTTCACTTTCGAGTGATCTTAATCGATTTACTTCTAACATGAGCGAGGCGTTTTCTCTCTTAAGTTCTTCTAGTGATTTATCTGGTTTGAAAAGATTGATGAAGGAAGTAGTATATTCATTTACGACAGCATAAACACCTAATGTATAGGCTTTGATATGGCTGGCAGATTCATCATTATTTTGGGCAAGCATAAAAAAACTGACAGATAATAAAATCGTGAAGACTATATTCGCTTTAAATAATTCAATTAATTTTAAAAATATTTTAAGCATCAGTAAGTTCTTTTACGAATAAATACCTTTGAATACTTATTAAGATTTTCAATTGCCTTACCCGCTCCGCGAACTACCGCTGTCAGAGGGTCCTCAGCAACATGAACTGGTAAATTTGTTTCCATTCTAATTCTTTCATCTAATCCTTTGAGTAAAGCACCGCCGCCGGTGAGCATAACTCCTCTATCCAGTATATCGGCCGATAATTCAGGTGGAGTTCTTTCGAGTGTTTGTTTTACCGCCTCCACTATCTGGCTAATGTTTTCAGTTAATGCTTCTCTAATTTCTACCGAGCTAACTTCAGCGGTTTTCGGTATGCCACCTACAAGATCTCTTCCTTTAACTTGTATCGTTACTTCCTCTTTTAATGGTACAGCAGAGCCAACCTCACATTTAATTGATTCAGCTGTTCTTTCTCCAATCAACAAGTTATAATTCTTCTTAAAGAACTGCGCAATTGCATTATTCATTTCATCGCCGGCAATTCGAACAGATTCTTCATTAACTATTCCAGCAAGAGCAATAACCGCTATTTCAGTGGTACCGCCTCCAATATCAATAATCATATTTCCCACGGGAGCTTCCACATCTATTCCAATTCCAATTGCGGCTGCCATCGGTTCAGCAATTAAGTGAACTTCCTTAGCCCCGGCATGTTCAGCCGCATCTCTAACAGCACGTTTTTCAACTTCAGTAACACCACTTGGTACTGCAATTACAATTCTTTTGCTTGTAATTGATGCAGGAGCAACCTTTTTAATAAATGCCCGAATCATTCCTTCAGCAATTTCAAAGTCGGCAATTACTCCATCGCGCATTGGCCTAGTCACTCTAATTTCACGATGTTCTCTTCCCTGCATCTCTTTAGCTTTATTTCCTAACTCAATTATTTTTTTAGTATTTCTATCAAATGCAACAATCGACGGTTCATTCAGAACTATGCCTCTGCCTTTGATATAAATTAATGTATTGGCGGTGCCAAGATCAATTGCAATGTCAGTCGAAAATAAATCAAATATTCCCATTCAACCTCTTAGTGTTTAAAATTTCTAATTCCTGTAAAAATCATTGAAATGTTTTTATCATTTGCTGCACTAATTACTTCCTCATCCCTTACAGAACCACCTGGCTGAATCACAGCTGTTATTCCATTAGAGATAATTTCTAAAAGTCCATCAGCAAATGGGAAAAATGCATCCGATGCTGCGACGGCACCTATCAAATCGTGTCCAAACTGCTTGGCTTTCGAAGCGGCAATTTTAGTTGAGTCAACTCTCGACATTTGTCCGGCGCCTACTCCAATTGCTTTTTTATCCTTCACATAAACAATAGAATTTGATTTCGTATGCTTGCATACAATCCATGCAAACTTTAAATCCTCATATTCATTTTCTGTATATTTTTTATTAGTAACGAGTTTGATATTCTTTTCAGCTAAAATCGATTTATCCTTTTCTTGAATCAGCAGTCCACCAGGTACACTTTTTACCATCGGTTCACTACTGAAATCAGAATTTACAACTTGTATAATTCTCCTGTTCTTTTTTGATTGAAGAAGCTGAAGTGCTTCATTAGAATAAGAAGGAGCACAAACTATTTCCAAGAATATTTCATTTAATTTTTCGGCAGTGGCTAGATCGACTTCCCTATTAAAAGCAACAATACCACCAAATGCAGATACAGTATCACAGCTAAGCGCTCTCAAATAAGCGTCTAGAACATCTTTACCAATTGCGGCACCACAAGGATTTGTATGTTTAATAATGGCGCATGCGCAATCACTAAAATCATTTACAAGTTCAGCAGCGGCAGCTAAATCAACTATATTGTTATATGATAAATCCTTCCCATGTAAAGTTTTAAAGTACTTTTCAAAATAGCCAAATAAATGAGCTTCTTGATGTGGGTTTTCGCCATATCTAAGTGAAAATGATTCGGGTAAATTAAAACGGATGGAAGTTTTTGGCTGATCAAATTCCTTTTCAAAATAATTCGCAATTAATGTATCGTAAAAAGAGGTGTAAGCAAAAGCCTCAAACGCAAGTTTTTGTTTTGTCTCTAAACTTACTTCTCCATTTTTTAACTCATCGAGAAAATTAGTGTACTGATTAGGACTTGTAAGCACAGAAACATATTTATAATTCTTTGCCGATGCACGAATCAGACTTGGACCGCCGATATCGATATTCTCAATTTTCTCTTGAAGGGAAATATCAGTTCTATCAACAACTTTTGGGAATGGATATAAATTGACACAGATAACATCGATGGGATGAACCTCATTCTGAAAGGCTTCTTTTTTATCGGATTCATTATCTCTCCGCATTAAAATTCCCCCAAATACTTTTGGGTGAAGAGTTTTAACCCTCCCCGAAAATATTTCAGGAAAAGAGGTGAAATCCTTGATCTCAATACATTCAATTCCTAACTCGTTAATGACTTTAAATGTATTACCCGTAGCTATAATTTTATAACCAGCATGATTTAATCCTACGGCAAGTTCAGCCAAGCCAGACTTATCCGAAACACTTATAAGAGCAAATTTTTCCAATTTATATCCTATCAATCTTCAATAATCACACGATTGTTTACAATTTTAATTTTATTATCAATAAACTTATTTACTACAAGAGGAAGAATTTCATGTTCAACTTTTAATACAGTTTCAGCAATTTCACCTGCATTGGTACAATGCTGAATGTTGACACATTTTTGATAAATTATTTTTCCATTATCATAAATTTTATCAACAAAGTGAACTGTTGCGCCTGACACTTTTGCTGTTGAATTAAAAACAGCTTCATGCACAAAATGTCCATACATTCCTTTTCCGCCGAAAGCAGGAAGTAAAGCAGGATGAATGTTTATTATTTTGTTGTTAAAGGCGTCAACAAACTCATCAGCAATTTTTTTAAGAAATCCAGCCAGAACAATTAAATCAATTCCTTTTTGTGTAAACTCTTCCGCTAAGCTGACAAACGAAAATCCATCCGGATTCAATTTAGTTTTTAAATAATAAACTGGTACCTTATTTTCTATTGCGAACTTTACTGCTCCGCAATCCTTAACATCACTAACAAGTGCACAAATTTGAGCATTACTACTATTAATAGAATTATAGACTGCTTTAAAATTTGAGCCTCTACCAGATACAAAAACAGCGATTTTGTACATAGAATATTATTTATAAGAAAAACTTTATTAATGTTACAATTAACTATCGAATTCTTCTTTTTAGCCATTCAATTTTTGAGGCTAAATAATCTTTATACTCGTAGTCATTCCGATTTTCTGCTTTCTTCAAATAATCTTTAGCGGTGTCTTTATCACCGGTAAAGAAATAGGCTTTTGCGATGTTTAACTCAGCAAGCACTAAAATCCATTTTTCTGTGGAAGGTGCAAGTTGAATAACCTGCTCAGCATAGTTTAAAGCATTTTTATACTTTTTTAATCTAAGTGAGGCCTCAGAAAGAAACCCATATGATAGTGCTTTTTGCAATTTAGAATCAAAGCCATCCACTTCTTTTTCTAGTGAATCAATTACAGTTTTATACTTTCCCGCATCAAGATAATTTTTCATTCTGATTAGTTTTAGTTCCTCAGATGAAATACCATTCTTCATATAAAACTCGCTTTTTTGTTTACCATAAGCATCTTCAAAAAGATCTTGATTACCACCTTGAGCGAGTAATAAATTTCTCTCATATTCTTCATCATTACCGAGCATCTTTGCTGAAATCGCGACATGGAATGCTGCAGCAGCAGTTAGATCTAACTCTTTGGACATATCAAGAAATTGGTTGAATTGCGTTATTGCTGTTTTAAATTGATTTCGCTTAAAGAATATTTCACCTTTACGAAAATGAGATAAAGCTACCAGCTGTGGAATATTCTTATTATTAAGTTTGATCACTCGATCAAAATAATTTAAAGCTCTATCAAATTGCAGATCCCTGGCGAGTGTAACGCCATATTGGTAAAGAAATAATGAGTTTTTGGGATATTTAGAAGTTAATGATTGCAAGTGAGAAATTGCGCTATCATATTCAGCAACATATTCTGTATAAATTTTGGAAAGATGAAAGGCTGCTTCAGTCTTTGTGGATGTTCCTCGCAAATAGGCTGTTTTAATGTGTTTTAACCCTCTCTGTTTATCGGACGAGAGTCCGGTTAAATTAACTGCCCATTTTAAAAACTCGGGGACAAAACTCATGGCGTAATCGTACAATCCTAATCCGAGATACGCGTCATAGAATTTTGGATTGATTTCAATAGCTTTTTCAAAATAACCAACTGCTTTTTTAGAAGACCAAAACACATCGATACTGGAATTATTTATTGCTTCAGCCATTGCTGTAAATGAAGCAAGATTACCCGCCATATTTATTAGCCGGTAATCATTTGGATTTGCGCCTATCTGTTTATTAAGTCGATCTTCAGTAAGTTCTGCAAATTTTTTAAATACCTCATATTCGCCCTGATCTCTCGTACCGAGATAAATCCAAAAGTGTATTTGTGCAATTCGGTAAAACCCATGCGGTGAATTCGGATATCGATCAATTACTCTATTGTATATTTTTTCAGCTTCTACAAATTCAAAATTATACGCACGCTCTAAACCTTGCTGCACCAAACTATTTAATTGCGCGTGTGTAGAGGTTAAGCAAAGAAGCAAATAGGCTAATATTAATTTCGTTTTCAATTTTGAATTTTTCCTTTAGAATATTTTACGGCCGCGCTTATAAATTCACGAAAGAGTGGATGGGCTTTAGTTGCACGGGATTTAAGTTCGGGGTGAAACTGACAGCCTACAAACCAAGGATGATTATCAAGTTCAATCATTTCCACTAATTGATCATCAGGTGAACTACCACTTATTATCATTCCATACTTCTCGAGGGTTTCACGGAATTTGTTATTTACTTCGTAGCGATGGCGGTGTCTTTCAGAAATTTTATTTTTCCGATAGGCATCAAATGCCAATGTATTTTTTTTGATGTTGCAAGGATATGCGCCCAGCCTCATTGTTGCGCCTTTGGTTGTAACTTTTAATTGATCGGGCATTATATGAATAACATTGTATTGATTTTTTTCGAACTCTTGGCTGTTTGCCTTTTTTATTCCGCAGACGTTTCTCGCAAATTCAATTACAGCGCATTGCAGTCCAAGGCATATTCCGAAGAAAGGTATATTATTTTCGCGCGCATATTTAATCGCAAGAATTTTACCTTCAATTCCACGCTCACCAAATCCGCCCGGGATTAAAATTCCATGATAACCATTGAAAATATTTTTTGCCCCTTTAGTCTCAACCAGCTCAGAACTTATAAAATCTGTTTTAACTTTTACATCATTTTCCGCTCCGGCATGAATAAAAGCTTCGCTGATACTTTTGTATGCATCTTTATTTTCAACATACTTTCCGCAAATTGCAATTTTAATTTCACTTGTTGATTCAACAACTTTGTCAACAAAGGCTTTCCACTGATCCAGCTTTTGATTTAATCCGGGGAGTTTTAATTTATCGAGAACAATTAAATCAAGATTTTGCTCATGGAGAACAATCGGCACTTCATAAATTGTGGAGCAATCGTGAGCTGAAATAACCGCATCCTTATTCACATTAGTGAATGATGCTATTTTCTCAGTAATCTCTTTCGCTAATTTTTCTTCTGATCTGCATACCAATACATTTGGCTGAATTCCTAGTTCAAGAAGATTTTTTACGCTATGTTGAGTAGGTTTTGTTTTCATTTCACCGGCTGATGAAATAAATGGGACTAATGTTACATGAATACTCAGAGCGTGTTTGCGTCCCAACTCAAGCATAATTTGGCGCATGGCTTCAATAAAAGGTAAACTTTCAATATCGCCAACAGTACCACCAATCTCTGTAATTACAATATCATATTTTCCACTATCACCTAATATTCTCATTCTCTTTTTAATTTCATCGGTTATGTGGGGGATAACCTGAACTGTTGCACCAAGATAGTCCCCTCTTCGTTCTTTGGTGATGACTTCATTATATACTTGTCCGGTAGTAGTATTGTTTGCCTTGCTCATATTTACATCTAAAAATCTTTCGTAATGTCCTAAGTCTAAATCTGTCTCGGCTCCATCATCGGTAACATATACTTCACCATGCTGAAATGGGTTCATTGTGCCGGGGTCAACATTAATATAGGGATCAAATTTTTGAATGGTAACACTGTAACCGCGCAATTTCAACAATAATCCTAAAGAAGAAGCCGTAATTCCTTTTCCAAGTGATGAGACAACTCCTCCAGTAACAAAAATGTACTTAACTTTCTTCTTGATAGGCATGTTTGATCAGATTTTGATTGGACAATTCGTTTGTCAAAGATAAAAAAAAACTCTCTATCTCTGAAATTTTTTTAATGAAAAAAGTCAATTTTGTGATTTTTTCTTAACAATTAGCTAGATTATAAAATAGAACAATTTTAGTAATTTAATTCTTAATTGTATTAATTACGTGAAATTCTGTTTTCAATCCGAAGGTCTCCTCGAATAGAATTTTGCGTCTTTCAAGATTCCAGAGTTCAATTGATAAATCGCTTCCCTCTTTCGCCGTTATTTTGAAATGTACTTTTTTACCTTGCTGAACAGCTTCAATTCCCAAAACGTTCTGTTTATGAATTCTCTCAAGGGAATCAGCGATGCGAAGTATTGATGAAAGACTCTTAACGATAGCTTTATCTTTATCAGAAAGTTTCGCGTAATCAACGTGACTATTTTTAGGGTGACTTTTTCTATGGTATCTCGCGGTTTGTGAAATTATATTGATCTCAAGTTCATTGAATCCAAGCAGCTCACCGTTTTTTATAATATAAGCAGAATGATGATGGTGATTTGTATGAGAAATGTGATACCCAATATCATGCAATATTGATGCGGCTTCCAGATACTCACGGTATTCATTCCCCATTTTATGGAGATCCTTTAAATCGTCAAATATTTTTAATGCTAATTTTGCCACATGAGCCGAATGCTTTCTATCATAACGAAAATTTTCTGCCAGATTAATAATACTTCCTTTTCTAATTTCGTTAAGATTAGTAATTGAAGAGTTCTGAAACAGTTTGTGAACAGAGTCGATAATTATTCCTTCTCGAAGTGAGTAACCAGATATTATCATTTTTTCAATCTTTAAAAAATCAAAAATGGAAGAAAGAATTATAACCCCGGCAGTAATTATTTCGGCTCTCTTTTCATCAAGTCCAACAATTTTCTTTCTTTTACCTAATGATTTATTAACCAGAATTTCTTTTTCCACCTCCTTTAACTCATCACAAGTGAATTCAAAATTATTCAGAATAGATTGCGCAATTTCACCACCATTCCGTTTTGCATGCAACATCAAACCGATGGACATAATTGTGCCGGAAGAACCCACACAAACTTTAAATCCCTCTAGCTTGATTGAATCAAGTATCTGGTACAATTCTCCATTTACCCATTGCCGGCATTCCTCAACTCTCTTCTCCGATGAAATAAAATCGGGGAAAAATTTGTTTGTCAATCTAACCGCTCCAATTTTAATGCTTCCTACCAGTATTGATATTCCATTTTTCCCAATTAAAAATTCGGTACTACCTCCGCCGATATCAATTATCAAACTTTTTTGACTATAAACCGGAACGGCTTTCAGAATACCGAGATATATTAACCTTGCTTCTTCATAGCCGCTAATTACTTCAATGTTTAAACCAGTTTTCTCAAATGCTTCGGTGATAAATTCATTTCTATTGTTAGCCTCACGCACTGCGCTAGTTGCAACGGCTCTAATTTTTGCGTTGTGAGATTCGGCTATTGTTTTAAATCTTTTTAGTGATTCAACAGCTCTTTGAGTGGATGTTTCGGAAATATACTTCAGATTCCCTCCGCTTCCTTCTCCAAGTCGGATTACCTCTTTCACACGATCAATTATTTCAAAATTTCCATTCTCTTTTAATTTCACAATAATCATGTGAAAGCTGTTTGTACCTATATCGATTGCGGCTAGATTTATTGCTGATAGTTCATTATTCACTAGTTTCATTGGTTATCACCAATAGAGTTTAATGTACCGGGCTTTGGAATTTTAAAGACAAGTTTATGTTTGTTTTTGTTATTCAAAGATTGCCCTTTAATCCATGGATTAAATATTTTCAAAATTTTATAATCGATACCAAACTTTCGGGCAAACTGTGTTAGGTTTGGAATCGAATAATTTACAGTAACTTCAATTGTCTCAAATGGTTGATAGAGTTGATCGTCTGTAAAATAAAAACCGTATTGTTCGGGAGCCCGAAAAATTTCTTTTAACGCTATTATTCTGAAGACAAATCTATATGTCTCCTCATTCAGAAATAAGCGATAATAATCTTTAACTGATTGACTTGTTAGTTGTCGGTCAATTCCATTAACTCCCCGATTATATGAGGCGGCGGCTAAAGTCCAATTATTATATTTTGCATATGATTCCTTGAGATATTTACACGCTGCAATAGTTGCTTTTTCAATATTATATCTTTCATCAATCTCATCGTCAATTATTAATCCATATTTCTTTGCTGCGGAATCCATAAATTGCCAAAAACCTGCCGCACTCACATTTGAGACTGCATTTGATAACCCGCTCTCAGCCACTGCCATATATTTGAAGTCATCAGGTATTCCATATTCTTCAAGAATCGGTTCAATAATTGGGAACCAGCGATTTGCTCTCTTTAAATATAACAATGTTGCAGAGTGCCAATAAGTATTTACTAATAATTCTCTGTCCATCCTTTCGTAAATATCAAAATCATTGAGTGGAACAGCTTCACCGCAAAACTCAAGTTTTTCCGGTATTGGAGGGGAAGATATTCTCTTTTCTCTTTCAGTGATTATAACTGGTGCACTGCTTTTAATTCTCTCCAACTCGAGATAAAGAAAAGCTGCGGTAGCAACTAGAAAGCAAAAAAGTATTGCTACACCGCTCCATAGTAAATATCGTTTGGTCATAATGTTTTATTGGAATTATTTTGAATAATCTGGTTAAATAAAAAAGGCGAATCAAAGATTCGCCTTTCAAAAATAAGAAATATGGTAATTTTATTTAGCACCAAATGCCGCATCTTCAAGCATTTTTGTGGTTAATGATTTTGGTCTTTCAAGTGGATATCCAAGCGCACGAGCCCAAATAATATTGCTACAAACTCCCAATGCTCGACCAACTCCAAATAATACAGTGTAAAAATCATATTCTTTTACTCCATAATGCCATTGAATCACCCCCGATTGAGCATCAACATTTGGCCATGGGTTCTTAGCTTTACCCTTTTCAAGTAAAATACCTGGTACTACTTTATAAAGCAGATCGACATATTTAAATAATGGATCATCGGGAATATGTTTTAGACTAAATTCCCTTTGAGCGGTATAGCGGGGATCTGTTTTTCTTAAAACAGCATGACCGAATCCGGGAATTACCTGTCCACTCTCAAGGGTATCACAAACAAACTTTTTAATTTCATCCTCAGTAGGTTCTTTACCACCCATCTTTTCATAAACGCCTTGAAGCCACCGTAAAACTTCTTCATTTGCCAAACCATGCAATGGACCGGCTAAGCCGTTTAACATTGCGCTAATTGAGTAGTAAATATCTGATAGTGCGCTTGCAACTAAATGCCCGCTATGGGCGCTAACATTGCCGCTTTCGTGATCGGAGTGCAGGATAAAATATAACCTTGAAACATCGTCGTATGGACTAGGAATACCCATCATATGCGCAAAATTTGAGCCAAATCCCAAAGTAGGATTACTCTTAATTACATCACCATTTTTATATTTCCATCTGTAGATATGAGCGGCGATTTCGGGAAGTTTTGCAAGTAGATTCATAGAATCTTCGAAATAGTATTCCCAATATTCACTTTTCTTGATATTTTTTTTGTAAGCCTTATCGAATAGAGATTCCTTTTGCATAGCCAATATTGCGGCTGAAAACATTGTCATCGGATGAGCATCCTTTGGGAAAGCGTGAATTACATCAAAAACATATTGTGGTACCTCTTTTCTTCTATCGAAATCTGCTCTAATATCTTTTATCTCATCAGGTGTGGGAACATCACCTGTTAGTAGGAAAGAAAAAAATCCCTCAACTGATGGATACTCTGAATTATCGACAATTGGGAGTTTCTCCAAAACCTCGGGAATAGTTAATCCTCGAAATCTAATTCCCTCTTGCGGATCAAGATATGAAATATCTGTTACCAAACTTTTTATATCACGCATGCCACCTATTACTTGTCCAATAGTCACTTCGTCAATCTTAACATTGCCATATTCTTTAAGTAATTTTTCTGTCCTCGGCCGCTCGAGGAGTATTTTTTCCCGCAATTTATCTTTAAGCACTGCCATAAATCCTCCGAAATTAATTTAGTAAACCATTTATATAAAATGCTTCAAAAATGAAGCTCGCGATTAATTATGCATCGGCTACTGCTTTTGCGGCTTTTTTACCATTCATAATTGCCCCTTCAATTGTAGCAGGCAATCCGTTATCAACCCAATCACCGGTAAAAAGTAGATTATTTTTTTGTGACATAAATGCTTTGCGCAATTCTAAAATTTTCGAATCAGCTCTAAATGTTGCGCGTTTCTCTTTAATAATTTTCCAATCCTCAACCATTTCTTTGTTGAATATAGGAAAATATTTTTTTATCTCCGAACAGATTTCTTGTATTATTATCTCCTTATCCATTTTGCCCCACCTGTTAGAAGCACTTGAAGTAAGGCTTATAAAATTACCATTGTTAAAAATCCAATGTAACTCAGAACCCATCAATCCATAAATTCTTTCCGTAAATGGATTTCTATTCAACCAAATGTGAGCATTTACAATAGGAGAATATTCAATTTGATGCGAATGAAATAATTGAGATTCAATATTTTTTATTTTTTGAAGTGAATGAATCGGAATCGCAAATATGTAAAAATCGTAATTACTGTAAACTCTACTTTCCGAAACAATACTTTTTACAAATTCGTTCTCAAAATTAATCTGAGTAACTTTTTCTGAGTGAATTGCATTATTTTTATGATTTTTGAGAAATGTCAATGCGGGTTCAACAAACAACTGATTTAGATTAGTTTTGGGGAAAATAATTTTAGCGGCATCGTTGCCTGTGAAAAAGATTCGGGTCAAAACCTCATCAAAAATGACTGCGCTTGCTTCCTCAATTTTTGTATTGAGTGTACTTACCGTTAATAATTCCCAGAAAGAATTTATAGCATTTTGACCCTGTCCCTTTAATTTAAGCCAATCATAAACTGTAAGATCAGATAAATCTTCCTTGTTACAACAGAGCATATCCAACAAAAAATCTATGATCAATAAGCGTTCTTTAAATGAGAGTCCGGAAAATTTTAGGATTGCCCGAAGAAGGTTAAATGGGTAATTCAGTTTATCTGCTCTAAGCTTATGATGAATTGAGTCTTTATCCACATAGGTTAAATCAAGATAAGGTTGGATTTCAATAAGATGTTCAGCATCCATTAGTTTAAGGAAATCAAGAGTTTCCTCGTAACAGCCCATCAATAAGTGTTGACCGTTATCGAAAAACTCTTTTTTAGTTTCATTAAATATAGAATAAGTTCTCCCACCAAATTTTGGGGATGCTTCGAGAAGTGTAACTTTATGATTAAGTTTTGAGAGATATACTGCAGAAGTTAAACCGGAAAGACCACCGCCAATTATTAAAATTTTTTTCATCAATAAACTAAGTTATATTTTGCCCACACACCCAGCGAAATAGTAACCTTTTCAACCTTACCAACGTTAATTCTATTATTCATAACATCGTAATTTTCTGCTTTTATTTTATGCAGGAGTTTAGCATAAATATGTTGCATGGCGCGCGCCGGGAACATGCTTGGCTTATCTTCAAAATCCAGCTTGTTATTTGCTTTAGTGAAAAACGATTCGGCACGCTCCGATTCATACTTCATTAAATTGATGAAATTATTGTTATATGTACTTCTTAATAATTCATCTTCCGAATAGTTAAAAGTAGAAAGATCTTTTTGAGGAAGATAAATTCTCCCATTCTCCGCATCTTTTTTTACATCGCGTAAAATGTTCGTCATCTGCATCGCGAGTCCGAGGTTTACAGCATATTCTTTTGTTGAAGCATTTTTATAACCAAATATTTCGATACACATCAATCCAACAGTAGATGCTACCCTATAACAATATTGAACAAGATCTTCGAAATTTAAGTAGCGTTTTTTCTGCAAGTCCATTTCCATACCTATTATCAGTTCAAAAAAAGGCTCAAGGGGAATATTGAACTGCTGAATAATTTCGGCCACTTTGTTTAATAAAGGATAATGTGAGTGACCGTGCAAAGCTTTTTCAAATTCTATACGCCACTTTTTTAATTGATCATATTTATAATCATCCGACTCATTCCCCTCATCAACAATATCATCCGTCTTGCGGCAAAAAGCGTAAACAGTATTCATCGCCTCCCTCTTTTGTTTTGATAAAAGAGAAAATGCGTAGTAAAAACTGCTGTTGCTTTCTTTAGCTATTTGTTTTGAATGATTCATCAAATTTTAACGAATAATTTAATTAATGATTCTAAAATGTCTCTCCGTGAAAGAACCGGTCGTTTCTCTACTACATTATAATCATTCATTTTGATTTTTTCCAAAATCTTTTTACCCCCGATGATGGTTAATTTTAACTGCATTCTCAATAAAAAGGGAACGGAGGGGAGTAATTTCTTCCCCTCATCAAACATCGAGTCAGTTTGCTGAACCAATTCAGTCACTAGTTTTTTGGAGTTTTCATCATGTTTTTTTGAGATAATCCAGAAATCATCTAGTCCAAACTTTTTCATTTCGGTAATCGGAATGTAAATCCGTCCTTTCAATATATCCACGGAAACATCCTGATAAAAATTAGTAAGCTGTAAGGCGGTACAAATCTGATCAGAATAAAACAATTCCTTTTCATTTCTTATTTCATAAAGTTCTAAAATAATTCTACCAACCGGATTCGCAGAACGACTGCAATAATTCAATAATTCTTCAGAATCGGTATATCTTTTTTTAACTATATCCTGCTTAAACGCGTCAATTAAATCATAAAAATATTTTGGGGTTAAATTTTTTGTTTTTATTGTTGAGGAAAGCGCAAACCAGAACTCACTTTCAGGCTTTTCATTCAAGCTGAGTTCAAGCTTTTTTTCATACAATTCTAAGTTCTTAGTTCTAAGTTCATCACTCACCTCCCCTTCATCGGCTAAATCATCTGCTTGCCGAGCGAATTGATAAACTACGGCGATATGTTTTCGGATTTCTTTGGGTAAAAATTTGGAGATCACCGGGAAGTTTTCGTAGTGTGATTGTGCGAAATCAATTGCACTATTATATGCTCTGTCCAAATTCATTTTATTGATTGAGTTAATTAATTCTTTTGGAGCAAAAGATAGGTTAAAAATTTGTTTTCAGGAAATGAGTTGATGTGAATTTTGAAAAGCCTAAATATGAGATTTAATTGTGCCCAGAAGGGGACTCGAACCCCTACGAGATTGCTCTCACTAGCTCCTGAAACTAGCGCGTATACCAATTCCGCCATCTGGGCAATAAACCATTTTAAGTAAACTATATTTTACCGCTAAATATATTCTTTTTAGAACCGCTACCAATCCGCCAAAATTATGGCGGACAAGTTAGGCCATGCGGACAATAATAAACTTTAAAATTATTTTATGACTGTTCAAAAATAAATATGATTCTCCCCATTTACAAAATTACCTTATTTCCCTAGCCTCACGGGATAGCGAATCTCTAAATCCGTATCGATCGAAAAACTTAAAGGATGAATCTCTATAAGAATTATATAGTTCCGGAATATCTTTGATATTGGCCAAATCTGTAACCACTCCTCCTTTGCAGTCAGAAGAATATAATTTTGGTTCTCCATTTTCAAAAATTGATTCGCGGCAAAATTTTACTGGTACTACATTTCCGCTAGACGGAAGGGCAAAATCTTCGACGGGCAAATTTAATTTTTGATAAACATCATGCATAAATATTGCCCAAATTGGTAAAGCCGCTCTGGCACCCTGGCCTAATGCGCCTGTAAATTTAATTCTGTGGTCATCAAAACCAACCCAAACTCCTGCACATATCTGAGGAGTGAACCCGACAAACCATGTATCGGCATAAGCTTGAGTCGTTCCGGTCTTTCCGCCAGCTGGTCTTTGAAATTTATAAATGGATCTTGCTGACTGCGCGGTTCCATTATCAACAACCGAGCGCATCATATCTGCAGTTATATATGCCGTCTCCTCCGATATTGCTTCTCTAGCATATGAACTGAACCGTTCAATTAATCCCCCATCTTTATCTTCAATCCTCAGGATTGAAATTGGTTCATTATAAATTCCGTGATTAGCAATTGTGCTAAATGCACTTGTTAATTCAAGTGGTGAAACTTCACTAGTTCCTAATGAAATCGCAGGTACCAAATCTAATTTACTTTTTATACCCAATCTTTCAGCTATATTCCCTATTTTCCATAATGGAGCATGGCCTTCAACGATCAGTCTTGCCGACACTAGGTTTAATGATTTTGCAATAGCCTGCCTAAGTGTAGTAAAACCGCTTGTTTCTCTATCAAAATTTTCCGGGCTCCAGCCATTGTGATTGATACGTTGATTTAGAATTGGGAATGCGGGGTATAATCCATTATCTATTGCAGTAGCATAAACAATCGGCTTAAATGAAGAACCGGGCTGCCTTTTAATTTGTGTCGCATGGTTTAATCCATAGAGGAATTTCTGATTCTTACCCCCTACCATCGCACGAACTTCTCCAGTTTTCACATCGAGTGCAACAAATCCAACTTCAATTCGTTTGGCCACATTTCCTACCGAATCTGCAAATACTTGGTCTTTTAGAAACCTGTTATAGATACTTCGTTTTTCTCCTTCGGATTGAGCGGCTCGATATTCTTTTTTGGATCTAATGGCTCTATCAATTAATTCGTTTAATAATGATGCATTACTTTTCCAGGACCAGGACTTATCAAATTGAATTTGGTAAGGATTTATATGCAATGTTACCGCATCATTGGCAATTTTTTGCATACGGCTATCGAGAGTAGTATAAATATTTAATCCGTCTTCATATAAATCGAAGCCATACTTATCTGAAATCTTTTCCATCTGCTGACGAATATATTCTAAAAAATGAGGTGCAATTGTACCGGTAAATCCCTGCTCAAATCTTTTATACGAAACCTTAATTGGTTCTTGTTTTAACCGTGCAGCTTCATCTTCATTTAAGAATTCAGAAGCAACCATATTATCGATAACAAGGTTTCTTCTTCGGAATGCGTTCTCGTACCTATTATAAGGGTCATAAATAACAGCCGATTTAAGGAGACTAATTAATATCCCGGCATCAAGTACACTAAGATCATTTACATTCTTGTCGAAGTATATTTTCGAGGCCATTTGGATTCCATAAGCTCCCCGTCCAAACCAGGAAATGTTTAAATACATCTCCAATATTTCTTTCTTTGTATAATTTTTTTCAATTTGGATTGCGGTAACCCATTCTCTAATTTTTCGAACAACTGTATCGAAAGAGCTTTCTCGTTTTCTTTTTAATTCATATAAATTTTTTGCTAACTGCTGAGTTATAGTTGAAGCACCTTCTCTTTTAAAGAGAAATACATTTTTAATCATTGCCTTTATAAACCGCTGAACATCAACACCCCAATGGTCATAAAAATTTTTATCCTCTGTCGCTATCAGAGCATTAATTACATGCTGAGGAATAGAATCAATACTAGCCTCAACTCTATTTTGTCTGAAGAACTGTCCAATGAGTTGTCCGTCGACACTCCACACATTGCTCGCAAGCTGTGAACGAGGGCTTTCAAGCTCTTCTAGAGAAGGGAGACCTTCAGATATATAGAGGGAGAAGAAAATTGAAGCTACGAGAAATATCCCAGCCAAAATGTAAAGCAGAGTTGAAGAAAGCCTTCTCTTTTTCTTAGGAGCATTTTTTTTATTTGGAGTATTTACATTCTGCATTTTAATTCCATTCAATTATCTCAAAAGTTTCAACAAATTTACCATAGCAGGGTTTATCAAGCCATGTTCCCAAGTTAATATAGGTTCCATTTTTGTAATTTAAATTCTCTCTAGAATGGGAGTGTCCCAAGAGAACATAATCAAATCCTTCATCAATCTTTTCTTTCGCTGTTTCTAAAAGTCCATCAATAGTGCCATAGTTCTTTTTCGCCGTATATTTTCTACTGGTTTTACTTGATGAACTTGCTATTCTAATACCCAGGTTAGGATGAACAAAGGAATACAATTTTTGGAAGAATTTATTCCTTAGTATTGATTTCAAGAAAATATAGCCGTAGTCATTTTTTACCAGCCCATCGCCGTGCCCAATAAAAAACCTTTTATCATTTAGAACAATATCAATGGGATCATGGTAAAGTTTAGCTCCAATTTCTTTCTCAAAAAAATCGCGGTGCATAAAATCATGATTACCAATGAAATAATGAATTTGATTTCCTTCATCGGCATAATCAGCTAAAGCGGCTAAGGTTCTAATAAATCCTTTTTGCATAACTCTTTTATACTCGAACCAATAATCAAAAAGATCGCCAATAATAAAAAGTTCATCGGATACTTTTTTGGCTTCTTTTAGGAAATCTACAACTTTTTTTTCTCTCTGTCTCTCAGTATCTTCATCCAGTAGTCCGAGATGTAAGTCTGAGATAAAGACATAAACCTTCTCCAATATATTACCTATTTAATTCGAAATATTTATTTTGGCCAGCAGCCACATATCAGGATCTAAAATTACTTCAACCGGTTTTTTATTCAAACCAAATATAAAACTACTTTTTCTTGAATCTACTCTTACTTGTTCTAAAGATTCAGTCCCATCTTCAAAAATAAATTTAATATCAACCGGAAATTTATAAATATCGTAGCCATTTTGTAATTGATCAATAAATAATTGTGAAGAAAAACTTTTGCCAGTCTTTTCCACTCGCCAGCTAAATTCAATATCAATAATACCTTCCCCTTTAAAAACCCACTGATCGAAAAAGTAATCGAGTTTTTTTCCGGAGATTTTCTCGGTCATTTTCTTTAGGTCGTAAGTATCGGCATTTTTATATGCAAAAGTCTTATAGTATTCCTTAAGGAATTCAAAAAACATTTCCGATCCCATTTCCCTTCTAAGCATGTGAAGAACCCAAGCCCCCTTGTTATAAATTGTGCTACTAAAAAGAGAGATTTGAGGATTGTAAAGTGTGCCGGAATTGAAATCCCCTTTTTTACTTCTCATAGTTGAGACTAAAGCGCTAATTCCACTCTCCTTTTCCCAGTAAAGTGCTTCGGAATAGGTAGCGAATCCTTCATTAAGCCAGATATCTTTCCAGGTTTTTGGTCCAACCGAGTTTCCCCACCAGTGATGAGCCAATTCATGTATGAGCATATCGGAGAAAAATTTTCTTCCGGAAATAAAATTTGATCCAATACTGGTAATTGTTTGATTTTCCATAGCTCCATATTTCCATAAAATCTCCGCTACTCCATACTTTTCCTTTAGAAAAGGATATGGACCGAATAATTCTTCAAACACCTTTAAATATTTTTTATGATCGGCGAAATCCTTTTTAGCATTATCGAGGTTATTTGGTAAAGCAAAATATGATAGTTGAAGTGAATCTCCGGCCGATGAATAGTATTTTTCACCAAACGATTTAAGGTTGCCCGTAATAAAAGTAATTAGATAAGTTGAAATCGGATATACCGTTTTCCATTCGTAAATTGTTTTGTTCCCCTCTTTTTTAACATTAATTAATTTACCATTTGACACAGTTGTGAGAGTTGAATCAGCTTTTACATTAATTTCTGCTAATGCTTTATCATCGGGCAGATCAACACATGGGAACCAGGTAGAGGCATAAACCGGCTCATTAAGCGTGTATATGAATGGTTTACCTGATGCTGTATCAAAGTTAAAAGAACCAAAACCTTTTTTTTGGGGAGAACCGCTGTAGATTACTCGTACATCAATTGTATCTTCTAAACTAAAGTTGGGTGATATTTCTAAAGTTCTTTCTCTCTGAATATAATTAACATTGAATTTATTTACTTTTATTTCCCGAATGTTCATATTGTCGTATAAATTAAGCACTATTTTATTTATCGACTTATCAAGCACTTTGGCGCGGATAGTAACATCACCAGATATTTCTTTCTCATCAGGAAAAAGTTCTAAATTTATTTTATAAAGGAGTACATCTAAATCTCTTTGATATTTCGGGTTATATTTCTCGAGATTTTCTGTTTCGATGTCATCATAAATTTCAACAGCCGAAAGAGAATTCGAGATATAGTCTTCCTCAAGAAAAATGGAAAAACGATTATAGAGATAAACTGTCATTATCACAGAAAATGCAAATAATAACAAGATTAAAAAAAATACTTTTGTTCGGTTTATCATTTTATTCCTAAAAGCGACATGAAATTATTTCAAAGTTACATATTTCTTTGATTGCCAATCAATTATTAATTAAATATATTTTAGTGAAATCAAAACAGGATAAATATGGCATATACCGGCTCATCGATTTTACGTAAAACTTTAACGATGGTTTTAGCGGGAGGTGTTGGAGAAAGATTATTCCCATTAACTGCGCACAGAACAAAGCCATCAGTTCCATTTGGCGGCAAATATCGTATCATCGATTTTGCCCTCTCAAATTGCTTGAATTCCGGTTTGAGAAAAATTTATGTGTTAACTCAATACAAATCAGATTCTCTAAATCGGCACCTTTACGAGGCATGGAATATTTTTAATCCGGAGTTGAAGGAATTTATCTACTCTGTTCCACCGCAATTTAAGACCAGTAACAATTGGTATTTGGGCACAGCGAACGCAATTCATCAAAATTATAATTTGCTCGAGGATGATCATTTTGAATGGCTATTAATTTTATCTGGTGACCATATTTATAAGATGGATTACCTTAAAATGATTCAATACCATATCGAGAAAAAAGCTCATCTATCTATTGCCAGTATTCAAGTTCCAAAATCGCAGGCAAATAGGTTTGGTGTTATAGAAATTGATGAAGCTTATAGAGTAAAATCATTCGTAGAAAAACCTAAGAATCCCCCGGTTATACCTGATAAGCCCGATCATTCATTTGTGAATATGGGAATTTATGTTTTTAATGTTGCCGCTTTAAAGGAAGTTTTCCTAAAAACAGAAAAGGAAAAAATAACGAACCTGGATTTTGGCAAAGATATTATACCATTTATGATTAAGAATAATTATGATATAAACGCTTACCGGTTTGTTGATGAAAATAAAAAGGATGAACCCTACTGGGTTGACGTAGGAACAATCGACAGCTACTACGCAGCAAGTATGGATTTAATTAGTGTGAATCCTCACTTCAATTTATATGATTATGATTGGCCACTCAGAACTCAGCAGGAGCAATATCCTCCGGCTAAAACACTTTCACACGAAGGTGAAAGAGTTGGTCGAGCTATTAACTCCCTTGTTTCTGATGGCACTATTATCTCCGGCGGATTAGTTGAACGTTCCATTATTGGTTTTAATGTTCGCGTTAACAGTTACAGTTACATTACAGATTCGATAATTATGGATAATTGCAAAATTGGAAGACACTCACGCTTACGCCGAGTAATTATTGATAAAAATGTTTCCGTTCCAGAAGGTTCAGAAATAGGATTTGATCCTGAGACAGATAAAAAGAGATTCACTGTTTCCGATACCGGCATTGTGGTTATTCCAAAGAATTACGTCTTTAAATAAATTGCTTTCCTTTAAAGGGCTGGTTATCAGCCCTTTTTTGTTTTAAACCAAATTACCTAATTTCACGGTAAGAGAATCAATATTTAACATGAATGAATTACTAAAACAGAAATTAGAAAACCTTCCCAATTCGCCCGGTATTTATCAATACAAAAATGATAAGGGGAAAATAATATATGTTGGGAAAGCAAAGAACTTGCGAAACCGGGTTAAAAGTTATTTTCACGGATCAACCGATTCTCCCAAGACCACGATTCTTGTTTCAAAGATCGCTGATATAGAACTAATTATTACAGCTAACGAAATTGAAGCTCTTGTTCTTGAAAATAATCTCATAAAGCAAATCAAACCTCATTACAATATTAACCTTAAAGATGACAAGACATTTCCCTACATCCGTGTTACTAATGAACTATTCCCACAAATATTTCCGACCAGAACTATAATCAGAGACGGTTCAAAATATTTTGGGCCCTACACCGATGTAAAAAACATGAAAAACTCTTTGAGAATGATTTCAAAACTGTTCAAAATTAGAAGTTGCAAATACGATATAACAAATGAAGCTATCGAAAAGAAAAAAATAAAAATCTGTTTGGATTATCATATTAAAAAATGTGAAGGACCATGCGAAGGTTTGGTTTCTTCCCAGCATTATCAAAACCAGGTAAACCGGGTAATTAAAATATTAAAGGGTAAAACCTCAGAACTGATTGATGAGTTAAAAAAAGAGATGAGTGTTTTTGCTTCCAATTTGGAATTTGAAAAGGCGGCTGACCTTCGGGATAAAATTGAGCAGTTGAGCGTTTATACTTCTAAACAAAGAATTGTAAGCTCCGATATGGATGACCGCGATATAATTAGCGCAGCTAACGAGGGGAAAGACGTTGCCGCTACAATTCTAAATATCCGCTCCGGCAGACTTGTAGGGAAAAAACAGATGAATCTTTCTTCATTGGAAAATGAGGATTTATCAAAAATTTATGCATCAATAATAAAGTTCTATTATGATGAGTTTGTTGAAATACCAAAGGAAATTATTGTTGAGATTGAGCCAGAAGAAACTGATACGCTCATTGAGTGGCTGAATAATAAATCGGGTAAAAAATGTTCATTTACTATTCCACAAAAACAGAGTGAAGCCAAATCACTACTTCATATGTGTAAGCAGAACGCGATTCTTCAATTAAAAGAGATCCAACTTCAAAGAATGAAAAAGGAGGGAAATCTTCCCTATGTTTTATCCGCACTTCAAAGAGATTTACGATTGAAAAAACTTCCCCGCGTTATTGAATGTTTTGATAATAGCAATCTGCAGGGAACAGACGCGGTAGCTAGTATGGTTTGTTTTATTGATGGCAAACCTAAAAAAAGTTTGTATAGAAAATTTATAATTAAAACCGTAGAAGGTCCTGACGATTTTGCGAGCATGAGAGAAATTATTGAGCGCAGATATAAAAGATTGGTTGAGGAGAAAAAAGATTTGCCCGATTTAGTTATGGTTGATGGAGGTAAGGGACAACTATCAAGCGCGATAGAAATATTAAAGAATTTGGGACTTTCAAATATTGAAGTAATTGGGCTAGCAAAAAGATTGGAGGAAGTCTTTTTACCCTATGACACGGAAGCTCAATCTATTCCCAAAACTTCATCAAGTTTAAAATTGCTTCAGCACCTTAGAGATGAGGCTCACCGTTTTGCAATTTCATTTCATCGTGAAAGAAGGAGTAAAAGAACAATTACAACCGAATTGACCGAGATAAATGGAATTGGCGGTAAACTTGCCGAGAAACTTTTAACAGAGTTAGAAAGTGTCGAAAAAATCAAAAGTGCTTCAATTGAAACACTAACTAAAGTAGTAGGTAAAGCAAAAGCAAAAACTATATACGAACACTATAATCCGGGAACTACTTCTTAATACTTGCTAATTATTTTCCCGCTTGAAATGGTGATGCGGGGAGTCCCTCCTTATTATAAAGATTAGCCCCCTCGGGATTATTAGCCCATGCATAACGAACGAATTTTGGATTTTTCACCTCATCATTCCAAACTATAACTTTATTATTTTCAATCTTTGCACTCGCCCAAACATATTTCCCATCTTCACCTGCAATCGCAAAATATTTTAGTTCTTTCCCATCTTTCGTCATTAGTCCGCTTCCAACATTTTCAAATGAAAGGATTACAGAATTGTCGTTTATTTTCATTGATTTATATATTGGACCCGAGTGAACAATTTTTTTATTGCTATATGCAATTTTTTGCGCCGCTAGGGCGAGTCGTTCACCTACATCTTTTTTATTGAAAGGATGAATATCATTCCACTCCCCTAGGTCAATAGCTACGGCCATTCCTGTATTTGGTACTGATAAAGTTTTAAGTTGGGCATCCCGAAGTTCAGCCCATTGGCTTTCCACCGGTTCGCTATTTGTTTCCATAAAATTGGGAAGCTGAACATAGAGAAACGGTAAGTTTTTATTCTTCCAATTTTTCCGCCAATCGTTGATAAGCGCCGGCATCAAAGACTGGTATTCTATTGCTTTTCCGGTATTCGATTCCCCTTGATACCAGATTACACCTTTAATAGAATAATTAAATAGAGGGGCAACCATTCCATTATATAAACCGGTCGGTTTGTAATGCACAGTAATTGTTGGAGGGTGAGGATTCACAATTGCGCCTACTTTATATTTCCATTCACCGCTTAAATCCAATTTTTGTTCACCATCGGTTATATAATAAGGTTTATCTTTTATAAATCCACCTCGTCCTATATTATTCACTACCCTAACCACAATTTCATTATTTTCTTCATGCAATAAACCAGCAGGTATTTTGTATTTTCTTGGCGGATATTGATATGAAACCGATCCTACAAATTTGCTATTAATAAATGTTGAATCGCTATCAACAATTCTTCCTAAGTAAAGTTTTAATTCTTTCCCTAACATAGATTTAGGCACCGCAAACGATTTTATGAACCAAACTGAACCATTAATTTTCCCAACCCCCTGCTCATCCCAAAATCCGGGGATATTAATCTCACCCCAATTATTTATGTTTTCGAAAAAATCCAAACTATCATCTCTTTGTGAAGCATATCCCAAATCAATTTTGTTCAAATTAGAAATCCATTCACGGCTGATTTTTTCATTATTGCTAATTATTTCATTAACAAATTTTTCATTTTTAAATTCATTGAGAATCTCAAGATGAGTTGGGAAATTTTTAAGTGTTTCTTCACTAACCCAGGCTTCTGCCGGAGTTCCCCCGATAGCGGTATTTATTAATCCAATAGGTACTCCATATCTTTCAAACAATTTTTTAGCAAAAAAGTAGGCTACTCCGCTAAAGTTTTGAATTGTGCTTGGTGAAACAGAGATCCAGTTTCCTCCGCTTATATCTTTTCGAGGTTGGTTAAAATCATATTTCTGTGGAACTATAAATTGTCTAATCTTTTCATTGCTTGCACTTGATACTTCACTTTCATATAAATCGCGAATCCGTTCCATATTTGTCTGCATATTTGATTGTCCCCCGCAAACCCAAACATCACCAATCAAAATATTTTTTATCACGATTTCATTTTTACCTTTAATGACCATATCGAATGGTCCACCACTCTTCAATTTTGGAATTGTGATACTCCAATTACCATTCTTATCAGTCACGCTCGAATATTTCTTATTAAGAAAATCAATTTCAACTTTCTCCCCGGAGGAAGCCCAGCCCCATATTGTTAGTTTTACATCCCTCTGCAGTACCATTCCATCACTTATTAATTTTGGTAATGATATCTGCGCGTTGGACTGATCAAACATTAAAAATGATGCTAATAGCATCGTAGTAAGTAAAAAATTGATTCGGGGTCTCATGGGCTTACCTCAGCTTAATAATTTACAATCGTAATACAAATTTAATTGTCCGGTGTAATAATAACACTTTTCAAAATAGTTTTTAATTAGAATGGAAACAAGATTGAAGGAGAATGTATGGATAAAAAAAACCGCGGGTAAAATCACCCAAGTTAGATACTAACCGCTGCTTCCTTCCGGACCTGACGGAGTTGGGTATTAACTTGCCGATTAACCCGCGGAAAATTTGGGTTGCTAATATAGGAAAATAAGTTGAAGAGAAAAATTTAGGTTTGTTTTAGAAAACCTTTTAACCGCTCAATAATCTTCTCTGAATTAATTCCACCGTCCCCCTCAAATCTACACTTTTTTGGATCTCCCGGACATTTTGTTTTACAATACCACTCTTCAGGCAGAATTATCTCTGATTCATTCCCGAGGGGACCCCACAGTTTGGGCGAGCATGCAGTAAGCGGGCAAAATAATGAAACCGTTTTTATTCCAAGAGCGGAAGCAATATGCATTGGACCTGTGCTGGTGGAAACTAAACAATCCATGCTCGCAAAACCGATCATCGATTCACGCAAACTTTTGCTTTTGTTGATAAAATGTGAATGTTCGTTGATGAATTCATCGGGAATATTGTTATCTGTGACTACAACTTGTATTTCGGGATCAATTGATAGTTGGTCAATCAACTTACGGTATTCAGGAAGAGGCATATTTGGAGCAGAATTACCGCTTGTTATATGAACTCCCACTAAATATTTTTTACCGGCTAGTATTTTACTTCTTAATGATTGGACTAATTCACTTTCTGTTTTACTTAAAAATATTTCAGGAGTGTAATTTGTAGTCTCTACCCCTATTTTACGGGCAAGATCCATACAATAATCAGCTTCGTGACGCAATGGAATGTATTTATTTCTCGAAACAAATTTTGTCCAAGTAATAAATTGATAAAATTTATGGCTCACCCCAACCCGGTAAGGTATCCCGGCAAAAAATAAAAGATAGTTCAATCTCTCGGTCGGTAATAAACTTAATGAGTGGGTGAATTTATAGTTTCGTATTTGGCTAACTTTCTTGAAGAATGATTTTGCAGAATCATCCACGTCATCAAGTATAATTATCTCATCAACGTTGGGATTATTAAGAAATATATCGGCGGTATATTTTCTTACAAGAACGGCTACAAAGCTATTGCGCCATTTCTTTTTGATCTCGCGAGGGATCCCAGTCGATAATACTACATCACCAATTCTATCGGGACGAGCAATTAAAATTCTTTTTTGCCTTTTCATAAAACAAACTCAAACAATCTATCTCTGATCCGCTCATACTCTTTTTGCCAATTGAGTTCTTTTGAAGTTTCTAAACAATTGGAGGAGTATTTGTTCATCAAACCTTTTTCACTTATTAATTTTTTTATTGAAGATGCGATCGACTCAGCAGATAAATCATCAATTACAATTCCAACATTATACTGCTCAACTATTTTTTTCATTTGAGGGAGATTACTCGAGATAACCGGCAACCCCGCATTTATATACTCAAATAGTTTATTCGGAAGAGCGTGGTAATAACTAACACTTATATTTTCAATTAAACAGATTCCTAAATCTCCCCCGGCTGTGTAATTAATTAATTCAGATTGCGCTATCGTTCCCATAAAAAATACTCTCCCCAAAATTCCAAGGTCTCTGGCATATTCCTCATATTCCTTTTGCCGTTCGCCATCTCCCAGCACAACAAGATAAACATCCGGCATCAACTTCATTGCTTCTAATGTTGGCTTAAATCCCCTTCCCCCAATAATAACACCTTGATAAAGTAAAATTGTTTTATCTTCAGGAATACCTAATTCTTTCCTAAAATCGAATTTATAATTTATTGGTTGAGCTAAGGGGATATTTCTAATCACCAATGTATTATGGATTCCATAAAATTTTTCCAGAAATTCCGAATCCATTTCTCCAGTGGTCAAAACCAAATCAACTTTTTTTATAAAATATCTTTCAATAATTCCAACGATCTTACTAAGTATTGGTCTGTTCTGATGACCACCAAGAAACGCATAAATTTCTCTGCTGTTATAAATTACTTTGGCATTCTTAAATCTGGCGATAATATAAAGGAAAGGGAGTGTATAAAAATCTTCGGCAAAATAAACGTCACAATTTAATTTAGTGACTTCCTTGATCAGTTTAAAAGCAAACCGCAGATAAAATAACAAACTAAACTTTCCCTTGATCAGACGGAATATTTTCTGATTCTCGGTCTCCATTAATTTGGAGTTATTCGACCAATCAAAACCAATTGAAAAAATTTCACACCCTTCGTTAATTAAGGAATCAGAAAGATTAGTAATTCTCGAATCATTTAGTGGATTGCCGAGGAATGCGAAACATATTTTTCGGGGAGGATTCATTTGTTGAATCAAAGTTTCTTATAAAGAGTATTCCGCATTATAGTTTTCGCGTCAAACTTTTCTTTGAACTCAATGAGGTGCATGCTTGGTGTCATTGGATTCTCAGCTTTAGTATCTTGTGAAACACCAATATCAACATAAGAATAACCACGTTCTGTAGCATCTTTTACAACTTCATACATCACTCTTTGAATCGGTTTATACTCCGCATATTCATATTTGAGCATATTGTAAAAACACAATGCGCAGGTAGGATTAACATAAAACATCAAAGAACCGCCAATTGGATTTCCATCATGATAAACCATAAATAATTTTAATGCGTCCGGCAGTAATTCTTTCAACTTCAGCAAATCTTCGTAACTGTGAGTAGGTTTAACATTGTGGCGCGATTTATTTTCAATCAGAATTGGATAGAACTCGTCATATCTATTATTGACTTCAACTTTAAGATTGAAATCCTTTATAGTTTTGCGAATGTTGCGGCGGATTGTTGGATCAAATCTTTCAATAATTTCAATATTCTTATCAAGTTTAATTGCGCTGGAAATGTAATGCAGTTTGTAACTGAAATCTCTCCATAACATCGCGAAATCCAAATTCTGGTTTGGGTGTTTTTCATAAACCATTGGAGGGGCGGTTAAAACTAATTCACTAATTCCATTTGCTCGTGAGTAATCTAACAATGCGTCAATAACCTCAAGTGCCTTCGCGAACTTTATATCTTTAGTAACAATAGAACCGTAACTTGCGCCTATTGGAGACTCAAAAACTCCTTCCTTAATTCTTCCTGGAAGAACGGCGAGAATATTTCCTTTCTCTAAAAATATTAGATGGTCAAATCTGAATTTACCCGGGGTGTGATAATCTAAAAATTTCTGAAGATGAAATATGGTACCATTGTTTGATTGCAAAACAAATTTGTCCCACTTCTCTTTCCACTCTTCACTGTATCTAATTATTTCCATAAAAGAATATTCGCGGATATTATTGATGCGGTAAAAATAAATAAATTAAGAGAAAGCTCTATAATTAAAATTCTAGAACGTATAAATAAAAGTAAATATGTGTGAATCGCCCAAACCATATTTAAATGGTACGTAAGCGTAATCTATATTTAATCCTTTATAAATTATTCCAAATCCGGTTGTAATTGATTTAGAATCATAGCCCGAAGCAAATCCTAAACGAGCCGCAAACATTTTATCGTAAAGTGCCTCAGCACCAACATGGAAATGTGATTCATCCTGCTCAAGATATTTTTGAAATCCTCCAATTGCCGCGAGATCAATAAAATATTCGGGTAGGTTAAAATTATAAGACAACCCTATTCTCAAATCTGAAGGTAAAGTTGAAACCTTGTTTCTAAGCTGATTCATCGAGCCAATATTTCTTAAAGTAATTCCCAGATTCATATTCTCAATTATGCCACTATACATTGCGCCAAAGTCAAATGCATATCCCGTAGCTTGGTCAGAGAATAATGATTCATAAATAACTTTATAAGTCGCGCCGATGTGCACTTTTTCAGCAATTCCAAATCCCGCAGATAAACCACCCGCAAAATAATTTGCGCTTATTTTGGTTAATGCATCACCAGGTACATTTCTAACCTCAATATCATTAATTGAGGTAGTATTTAATATTAGTCCCATATTCAACCCAAACAATTGAAAACTGGAGCCTAATATTTCAGAGTTTAAGTCAGAAAAAAGTGAATTATGTGTGAATGAAATTTGAGTTTTGGGTGAATAACTTAGATAAGCCGGATTATAGTAGGCGGCAGATAAATCATTTGTGCCAACTACACCTAAATCACTCAAAGCAATATTACGTGCGCCGAATCCTAATTTGAGAAATGATACACCGGTATTTCCGGCTGACTGCGCAAAAATAGTTGATGCGCAAAATAGAGTTAAAATAATTTTCTTTATCATAATTAAAAGTTAAGATTTATTCCTACAATATGTTGATCAAATAGTGAATATGGTTCCATCGCAAAAGCATAATCGATTCCGATGACCGTTGATGATAGACTATATAAATATGAAAATCCGGCCGATGGCCTCACCGGGAAATCTGAATTACTAATGTTTAATTTATCAAATCCGGCCCTGATAAATAAATTTTCATAAATCATATATTCAGCGCCCCCTCTAAAAATATTTGTACCCGCATTGCTGTTTTCAAATTCGGCGGCGAGAATTAAATTTTGATTTGTAAATTTATATGAAGCGCCTATTTTTTTTGAGATTGGGAATTGGTCATCAGTTTTTAATCCGCTTGTACCAAATAATTTTCCAGTATCCCACGAGTATTTTGAATTAAGATCGGAGATCATGAATGAAAGAGTAATATTATCGTTCAATAAATAGATAGCTCCAATATCAATTCCTAACGATGTGCTGGTTACTTCTTCATACAATTTATAGTAGTAAAATTTGAAAGCGATACCAATCGCGAGTTTATTCGAAAACCGGTTAGCTACCGATACAAAAAATTGATTCTCAGAAGTGGAAATATCTCCAAGTTTTCTCCCTTGATTATCACGCGAATCTATTTTCGAAACTCCCGCATTTATAATTCCAGCGCTAATACCGGCAGTTGAGCGGGGCTTGGTGTTGCCTTCGGTATCGGTCTGCGTTCCAAATTCAAATTTCTTTGTAAAATTTAAGAAGTTTAGCGACCTATCGAGAGATAAAAAAGAATATGATGTTTGAAATGAATTATTTTTCTGAAAAGGTGACAGAGCGGGATTGTAATAAGAAACTAAATTACCCTCGGTTACAGCCGAGAGAGCGTTCCCCATACCAATTCCTCTTGCGCCAAATCCCATTCGACTAAAAGCCCCAACTTTACTGCTTATCGATGACGTTTCTGCTTGTGCCATTAATGAGATTGATAATAACCAGAAACCAGCTATTAAAATATTTTTTTTCACATCAGCACCATTATTTTTCCAAAAATAGGTTCGTCGGAATTTTTATCAATCCTGTAAAAATAAACTCCATTTGGTACAAGATTTCCAAACTCATCTCTGCCATCCCAAATTTCAATTTGTTCTTCGTTAGCTGAGCGGGAAGCGTTTTGAATTACAGTTTTAATGAGGTTCATTCCGAAATCTAATATTCTTATAGTTACATCTGAATGCTCCATTAAAGAGAACTTAATTTTTATTTTTTCTTTATTCGGAGAAAAGGGATTCGGAAAAGCAAACGATTCGGTATTATCGGCAGAAGATCCCGATGCAAGAAATATCCTCCAATCTCCATCCCAACTGCTATTTTTTTCGTTAGTATACACCAGCCCGTTATCTGTACCTATCCAAAAATCAGTAGAACTATCATTTAATTTTGAAGTCTCGGCCGCAAGAAAAGTATTGGTCTCCAACTTCACATTTGAATTTATATCTATGACTGAATTAAGCGCGATCCAGGTTGAACCATTGTTGGTAGATCTGAACAATCCATTTCTAGTTGCAACAATAATATCAGCGCCGGTGTAATTTCCTTTAGTCCCATGATATTTAAATGCAAAATCGAGTGCTCTTTCTCCCAATAAAAAAGTATCCCATGTTAATCCCCCATCTGTGGTTCTGCTTACTCCCCAATCTTCGGTTTGTCCTTCAGCTTTCCAAGTTGCAGCCCAGATAGAATTATCATACTCATTCTTTTCTATTGCTAAAATATAATTACCTGATATTGGCTTAGATTGATTTGTATGATTAAATTTCTGCCAGCTTACACCGCCATCTGTACTTTTATTAATTCCTCCGGCTGTACCGACCCAAATTGTATTATCATCATCCGCATAAATTGAAAATGCCCTATGATTTAAATACGATTCGGGACCAAACTTTCCGGGACTCGGCTGCAATGAAAATTTTAGTGTATCCGTTGGTTTTATAGAATTAAGATTATCTGGTGGCAAAACTACTCTCTGCCAGGAAGCTCCTTTATTGGTGGATTTTCTTAAACCTCCCGCAAAATTAACAGACCATACTGTATTGCTGGTTGTTGCTATATCATAACAAAAATTTTGCTGTGGCACAGTTACCGGCAAAGCTCTCAAAATATTGATGCCATAAACTATACTTGAATCCCCCTGCTGATCAACCGGCTGAGGTACACTTTTCCAGGTGGCGCCATCATCTTCTGAATACTTAAAACCGGTTCCAACGGGAATTGCAGATCCGGCAATTATTTCATAATGCCAGGTGGCAGACCAAATTATACCGTCGCCATATCCAAGAGCAGAAATATGCTCCTTTTCAAATTCTTTTGTACCAAAATAATTTTGCCAATTATTTCCCTTATTGATTGTCTTGCTCAATCCCTTTGATGTTCCAATCCAAACCGTTTCTCCATTTATCAAAATTCTTTCGGCTGTATTACTCACCGGAGTTTTATCCAGACTTTTATTAAGCCGGTCGTTGTTCAAATTATAATCGTAAGGAATTATCTGACCGAATGTTATTGCAGCACTAACTAATAAAAACGCAATTATCTTTCTCATGGGTTAACCTGCAGATTATGAATGATAACTCCACTCGCTTCATTACTCTTATCCTTGGCCTGAAATTCAAAACGCCAATTCCCGGTTTGAGAAGTTGTACCAAATGAATTCTTAAATGAAAATATTCCATCGCCGGCTTTAATATCTCCAAATCCCTCAACGTCCCCATTATCAACCATAATAAAATAATCTTGCGAAGCCGAGGGTTGAGATAGTGTGCCATCCGGTCTGAATAATTTGAAGAATACAAGCGCAATATCCTGTAATCCGTTTTGATCATCAGCTTTCACAGTAAAAATGAATGATTGGCCTCTTGATACCGAACTAGTGAAATTCAAGTCTGATATAACCGGAGCGAAATTTTGTGTAGAATTTTTATAGCCAAAATGATGAGTACCTATTTTCATCTGATTATCGGGGGCCGGGCGTACATTATCTTCTATATAATAATTAATGATATAATTTCCATTGGGATTTTTACGGCTCATAAAGAATTTTGCTGAATAAACACCATCTCCCGGTTGGGTATCACCGCTCGTTCCCGATTGCCCATCATCCTTCAATTCTACTAGATTATTGATTACTATTTTACCATCGGCGCTAATTATGGAAATCCATGCTTTATTTACGCTCTCCTTTTTTTCTATTTTAACCGTTGTTACTACTGATGAATCAGCCGGTAAAAAATTAACCGATGCCGGGGCATTAATTGAAGTAACCTTATAATTGGCATTTTTTACATCAACCACTTCCGAAGGAATGCTATCGCACGAAACAAAAGATAAAGCCGCGATTATAGTAAATAATAAGCTAAGGATTAATTTTTGGCGGGTAATGATTTTTCGCAAATCAATATTATAAATTTGAGTTTTCATAGAGAAATCTATCGTTAAGTTTTCGAAATTAAGCGGTAAAAATGTTTCTCTACTAATTTTCCTCAAATTTTGATTCAAATAAATAGATTAAGTTTCTAAGAATCAAGTGGAATTTTAATCTCTAAAAAGATATTACAAATGGAGTTGGTGAAAATGACAATAAAAATATTGCTATCGCACAATAACCCCAAAACATTCTTACCGGGTCCAACTTTTCAAAATAATATACTGGTGGATGTTTAATTTTAATAATGAAAAAAAGAATCAGAGCCCAAAACAACCAGCCGGTCCAACCGAAATCAACTCCAATATCAACAAATGAACTTAGTAATGAAACTATTCCTAAAATTAAAAGTGCGATCATAGATATTGACGCGACTGCTTCATGTTTTTTTGAACCAAACATACTATAAATTATATGCCCGCCATCAAGTTGACCAACAGGAATTAAATTCATAGCTGTAACAAAGAGTCCAAACCATCCAACACACAAATATGGATAATGATAAATTTCCGACATTGGCGGTATAAAATCACCAGGGGATGTGAATAATTCTTTTAAAACGAAGAAAAGCAGTGTATCACCAAACTTCAAGCTTATTGCGTCTTTTCCATATTCAGGAGTAAAGTAATCGGGGTGAATAGCTAATATATAATCGACAGAAGGTAAATTAGTGAAACCATAAATCAAAACAATTAGGCACGCAATAAATCCTGCGATAGGCCCAGCCGCCCCAATATCAAACATCGCCTTATTCGTTTGAATAGGTGATTTGGTTTTAATGACTGCCCCCATCGTTCCAAAGTTGAAGAATCCCGCTATTGGTGGGAATGGGATAAAAAATGGCAATGTTGCTTTAACCTTATGCCTAACCGCGGCGAAATAATGACCAAATTCATGAACGGTTAGAATAAATAAAATTGATATCGAATAAGGTAACCCCTTTAAAATATCAGAAACGTTATATGGACCGGGTCTGCCAGTTGTCCATTCAATTCCGGCAATAACAGTAGTAATAAAGGTTATAATAAATAGACCGATATTAATCCAAACTTTATCGAAGGGTTTGGCGGGCTCTGTAATTTCTGGTTCGTTTTCTGGATCAGGCATATTATAAATCCAAATTTATACCAACAGCGGAGTATTTCGATTTCTGATCAAAATATTCACCATGAAAATTGTTTCCATCAAAATAGTTATAGTACAGACTCATTCCTCTTCCAAAAACTTCGCCGAATTTTATTCCCGCTGAAAATGAATGATTTGGGAATCTACTCTTAACCGTTGTGTATTTAAAATCGTATGCAATGAAAGGTGAAATATTTTCTGCGATCAAGTCTTTTCTGAAATAATCAAATCCTGCATGGTATTGGTCTCTTTTTACATAATCCGGTTCAACATTAAATATATAAGTTAAGCCAAAATAGAATCTAAAATTATTATATCGGTAAAAAGGCATAACTTCAATAAACTCTCTGCTGTAAACGCGCGGTTTCTGTCCATTTCTCCATTCTTGTTTTGCGTTATCATAATGCCCATCGGCGAAATGAGCACTGATATGACTTATCCTCGCGCGAAATCCGAATGAGTAATTATGAACTTTTACTTTATACCCAAAATTTATCCCAAACAAATAATCAACCGCGTCAACCGGAAAATGAAAATTATCTTCACTTCTCAAAAGTGTGTAAGTAAATAGATCGGCACCAAATGAAAATGTTTTTGAATCTGCGTGATATTGCAGTATATCAATTGAGTTGCCAATATCCAGACGAAGCTCATCATTTTTATTTTGGAATAGGAATCCAAGCTTAGGTTCTAATATATTAGCCGTGAATGGCTGAATATTCAATTCGCCTGGAAAAAACTCCACCTGCCCCAATAATATTGAACCAGTAAAAAATATGGTAATAAAAAATCTTTTAATCATTTTTCCCTTCTCTTTTAAAACTCTCTTCCTTTCCATTTAACTTTTTGGCTAGGTAGAACTATAAATGGCAGCACAATTACATAAATAATAAAATAAACTTGAAATGTAAAAAAATGGGATAATCGCAGGTTCATATTAAGTTTCTTAAAAACCGGATATAAGAAGAAATAATCGGTAATAATCTTGAATAAAGTTATATATAGCGCTGTTAATGAAAACATGAATGGAAGAAGTAAAATAGCAATGTGTGTTATAAATCCCCACAGCATAACAGAATAACCAATTACATCGCTCTTCATTCCCCCAACACCCCACCTCTTTTTTTGCCAGTATAAAGTTTTGAAGTCTGGGCAGGGTTTGGAAACTACTAATAGTCCAGGATCCAATGGAGTTATAATTTTATATTTTTTAAGAGAATGCATCGCCATTAATAAATTAAAATCTTCTGTAACTGAGAATTCAAGATTTTCATATCCGCCAATTTCATCATAAACAGATTTTCGGTAGGACATATTATTCCCGATACAACTAAGAGGCTTATTAAAATTCATTGCTCCAGCGGCAACGGTGAGCAAATAAATAAAATCTATTGACTGCATTCCCGCAAAAGCAGAATAACTCTGCTGTGCTGTGTAACCGCCAACTAGGGCAACATTTTTATCATAATAGGAAGCCAAAGTTTGAATCCACTCAGGCCTCACTGTGCAATCGGCATCTGTAGTTGCGATAATTTCTCCTGTAGCAATTTTTAATGCGTTCGCCAGCGCATTTGTTTTACCTTTTAATGAGCCAATCGATTTTGAAGGTATTAACATTTTAAAGTGAGGTTTATCTTTTATAAAAGATTCGATTATCTCACCGGTTTTGTCAGTAGATTTATCGTTTACCAAAATAATTTCTAATTTACCTTCGGGATAAATAAGTTTATTCAGCGATTCCATACATTCGAGAATATTATCCTCTTCATTTCGAGCAGCCACAATTACTGTGGCAGAGGGAAGCTCATCATAACTAATTTGTTTAAAACTTTTACCGGCGCCTATCGTAAAAATTATGAGCTGTATAAAGTAGAGCGATATTCCGATTAAAAAAATAATTTCAAACATTTTATAATTCATTCTCAATTTCGATGCTCAATTTAATTCTCTAAAAGCTATATTGCTAACAATTTTCAAAAAAGAATAGGAAAATGAGCGATCCGCGTCCTTTAAAAAGATTTGGTCAGAATTACCTTAAAGATCACCAAACTATCCTAAAAATAGTTCGTGAGTTTGATCCATGTCCTGATGATATTGTTGTTGAAATTGGACCGGGTACTGGGGCATTAACAGGAGAGATATATCAAAAAGTCAAAAAACTTTACGCTGTTGAAATTGATTTTAGAGTGATTGAGGAGCTAAGTTTCAAATACCCCATGGTACATTTTATTAATGCCGATTTTCTGAAATTTGAGTTGAGTAGCGCAATTCATGAAGAGAAAAAATTAAGAATTGTGGGAAACATACCATATAATATTACCTCACCAATAATCTTTAAATTAATTGAAAACCGTGAGCTTATAAAAGATGCAATGATGATGGTACAACTTGAAGTTGCTAATAGAATTATAGGGACAAACTCAAAAAAGGATTATGGTATTCTGGCAGTGATAATAAACGCGTTTGCGACCACATCACTTCGATTCAAAATTTCTCCGAATGTATTTTTCCCAAAACCAAAAGTTGAATCGGCGATAATACACTTAGATTTTAATAAGAATTTACCGGATGATGTATCATCAAAAGATTTCATGGGGGTTGTCAAAGCAGCCTTTGGAAATCGCAGAAAAATATTAAAAAATTCTCTTTCAAACAGTGTTTATAAAGACCGGGTTAATAATGTTAAAATGGATTTAACCCGCAGAGCTGAGGAATTATCTATTGCCGAATATTTTGATCTAACGAGAATGCTTCAATAAAGTTAAAGCTTTCCTTTATCTACTTTATAAACTACATCAACAATAACATTAAAATATCTATCGAGCGAGCAATTAGCGTCTTCCCGCAAATAGCAAAATTCCTCCTCGTTTTGAGCCCGGCAATCAACACATATTTTTGCCCTAAGTTTATCGAGCATAATTTTCTTGTCGGAGTTGTAGTTGTCTTTTATAATCTCCATTATTTGAGGGAAATAAAATTCAACTGCGCAAGTTTCATCCTTATGTAGAGTGCATTTCCCCTTTTCGGAAGAATCGACGCATATTGTACAAACATTTTCTTTTATTGCTTTAAGGTATTTATCCATATTTTTGCCTTTCAGAATGATTAAAATTAGTAATTAAGAAGATAACATGGAAGCAAAAGAAACAAAGAAAATTAAAGTTCAGAAAATGTTCGATTCGATTTCGCATCGTTATGATTTTTTAAATCATTTTTTGAGCGTGGGGATTGATATTTATTGGAGAAGAAAATCAATAAAACTCTCACGTATGAATTCGGAATCAAAATTATTAGATATTGCGTGTGGTACGGGTGATTTTGCAATTGAAGCGAGAAAACAGGGTGTGGCTAATATTTTCGGGGCAGATTTATCAATCAATATGCTTGGTTTATTTAAACAAAAATCGGATTGGATAAATGGAAGAACTGTTCAATGTGTTGGTGAATCGCTTCCTTTTAGACTTAATTCATTTACTCATATAACTGTTGCATTTGGAGTTCGTAATTTCTTTGATATCCCACAAGCATTTAAATCATTTTATGAGGTATTGAAAGAGAATGGGACTGTTACTGTTCTTGAATTTAGACTTCCGAAAAATCCAATTATCAAAAGTTTATACTTATTCTACTTTAATAAAATATTGCCTCTATTCGGTAAGATTATTTCAAAAGATAATGACGCGTACACTTATCTTCCGGAATCCGTAAGCGAGTTCGACGAAAAAATTAATCTCGAATCTATTTTTTATGAGTCAGGCTTTAAACTCGTTGAAAAATACTCCTTAAGCTTAGGATTAGTTCAGGTTGTTATCGCAAATAAATAAATACCAATTAAAGCTAAACTTTTGATAACAATTTTTTTAAATTCTCAAAAGCTTTACCTCTGTGGCTAATTTTATTTTTAATATCAAGATCAAGCTCGGCTAAAGTATTCTCAAATCCATCCGGGATAAATATTGGATCGTACCCGAAACCTTTTGTGCCCCGAATATCTTTTGTGATCTTGCCCGGCAGTTCACCAATAGATTCAATCAGATTTTGCCCATCGTAATAAACAGCATAGCATATAAATTTGGCTGGATAAGGCTCTTCAAACTGACTTAATTCTGAAAGTACTTTATTATTATTATCATCATACGTACAATTTTCTCCGGCATAACGAGCAGAATATACTCCCGGTCTCCCGTTAAGATGCTGAATCTCAAGTCCCGAATCATCAGCAATTACCGGTACTTTATATATTTCATAAATACTTTTTGCTTTAAGAATAGAATTCTCCTGAAACGTTACACCGGTTTCCTCAACTTCAATATTGTTACCTAAATCGCGCAGTGAAACTACATTAAATTGAGTATCACTAAAAATATGTTTTACTTCTTTTGATTTACCCAAATTTTGAGTTGCGAAAATTATGTTCATTAACTCCTCGAATCATTATTAGAATTTAATTTTGATTTATCATTTTATTTAATTGGTATTTGCCATCAGCAATAAGTTTATCTTCAATGTAAAATAATGATTTACCATCCTCCACTAATAATTCCCCATCAATAAATACTTTTTCAACATTTAGTTTTGATGCAGAATATACTATAGATGAGTAAACCAATTCATCATTAACTTGCAAGGGTAAATCAGCTTTTTCTAGATTCAAAAGAACCAAATCAGCTTTTTTACCAATCTCAATGCTGCCAACTTCATTTTCAAGATGTAAAGCTTTAGCTCCTTCAATAGTTGCCAGTCGGAAAACTGTTTTCGCATCCATCGAAGTTGGCCCATGAACCGGTTTTTGAATTAACGCGGCGAGACGCATTTCATTAAATATGCTCAGGTTATTATTACAGGGCGCGCCATCGGCACCCAACGAAACAGAAATCCCTTCCTCGATATATCTTGGAATATCTGCAATCCCCGATCCAAGTTTTAGATTTGATGAAGGACAGTGGGAAACTCTAACTTCATTTTTCTTTAAAGTTTTTATTTCAGAATTATTCAAATGAATACAATGGGCTAGCACCGTTTTATTATCAAGTATTCCGATTGATTCGAAGTACTCAACATTTTCTTTACCGGTTAATTTTCTTACTGCTTCAACTTCCGATTTATTCTCAGATGAATGAGTATGAAATAATGATCCCGTAAAATCCTTCATCATTTCCTTTGTTTCAATCAACAGATTTTCACTGCACGATAATACAAACCGGGGCGCAAATCCAAATTTTATCTTACCATTATTTGAGTTATGAAATGCTTCCGCCCACTCTTTTGTCTTCAATAAATTTTCTTTGGTTGAATTGCAAAATTGAGGATATAAATCATTCTGATCTATCATACAATTACCGGCAAAGGCACGCAAACCGCTGCTAATTAATTCTTCAAAAATAATCTCCTGATGCCTTAATGTGCCCATATCAAGAATGGTAGTAGTGCCTCCGGTTATTAAATCATTAATACCTAATTGAGCTGATATGCGAAGTGATTCCTTTGTGTGAGAATTTTCGAATGGGAATATTTTTTTTTGAAGCCAATCGAGCAATTCGAGATCGTCAGCCAATCCTCTGAATAATGTTTGGCACAAATGAATATGCGTTTGCACGAAACCCGGGATTAAGGTGAGATTCGGCGTACTAATAATTTCGCCGTCAAATTCAGAAATAATCGAATCCTCTACCGGAGAAATATTTACAATTTTACCGGCTTCAATATGTACCGCATGATTGCGCAATATTCTGCTATTGGAATCAGCGGTTACAATAATTTTAGGTATTATTAGTTTTTTTTTCATTTTCTTTTTCCGCGAAAATTTCATCCATTTTTTCGATCGCGTACCTGAGATGAGGAATTACGATTGAGCCGCCGACAATTAACCCGATATTAAATGTCTCATATAATTCTTGCTGAGAAGCTCCCTCTTGAATTGAGCGATCAACATGATAAAGTATGCAATCATTGCAACGCAAAACCATTGATGCCGCCAATCCCATAAGTTCTTTTGTTTTGGCATCCAACGCACCATCAACATAAGCTTTATTATCAAGGGCAAAAAATTTATTAAAATCTCTGAAACCAGAGTTTAGTATTCGCTCATTCATTTCTGTGCGATATGCGCGGAATTCATTTACGTTTGATTTCATTTATTTCTCCTAATTTCTGAATAATTCCTTCTTTAAAAATTTCCCGGTTAAACTATTATTGTTAGCGGCCACAATTTCGGGAGTACCTTCCGAAATTAATTCACCACCAAACTCACCTCCTCCAGGACCAAGATCAACGACATAATCGGCTACTTTTATTACATCCAAATTATGCTCAACTACTATTACGGTATTTCCCTTTTCAACCAGCTGATTTAGTACTTTTAATAAAATTCTAACATCTTCAAAATGGAGACCTGTAGTTGGCTCATCTAAAATATAAATAGTTTTTCCAGTTCCAACCTTGCTCAGTTCAGTCGCTAATTTTACTCTCTGTGCTTCTCCACCGGAAAGTGTTGTGGCTTGCTGACCAAGTTTAATGTATCCAAGTCCAACATCATTTAAAGCTTTTATTTTACGGTATAGAGTAGGGATATCCTCAAAAAACTGAATAGCATCCTCAACATTCATATTCAGTACATCTGAAATACTTTTTGTTTTATAAAGAATCTCCAAAGTTTCACGGTTATACCTTTTTCCATTGCAAACTTCACAGAGCACATAAACATCGGGTAAAAAATTCATTTCAATTTTTTTAAGTCCATCCCCTTCGCATCCGTCACATCTTCCTCCGGCAACATTAAAACTAAATCTGCCGGTTTTATAACCTCTCATTTTTGATTCCGGGAGTTGAGCAAAGAGATCCCGGATATGTGTGAATAGTCCGGTATATGTCGCCGGATTCGATCTTGGCGTTCTTCCAATTGGAGATTGATCAATCTCAATAACTTTATCAATATTCTCTAAACCCTTTATTTCTTTAAAAGGAAGAGGAGTAGTTTTAGAATGATAAATTTTCTTCATCAAAATTCTTACGAGAGTTTCATTTATGAGTGAAGATTTCCCAGAACCACTTACCCCGGTGATTGCGATAAATGATCCGAGAGGAAGTTTTAGATTTATGTTTTTGAGATTATTTCCCTCTGCGCCATTTAATTCCAAATATGTTCCGTTTCCCTTTCTTCTCTCATTTAAATACTCAATTACCTTTTTATCTTTAAGATATTGAATAGTGATAGAATCGGCGCCATTTTTAGATTTGAGCAAGTCTTTAGTATTTCCTTGAAGGCATACTTCCCCGCCATGAATTCCCGCGAGTGGTCCTAAATCAACAATGTAATCGGAGCTTTCTATCATTTCTCTATCATGCTCAACAACGATAATTGTATTTCCCAAATCTCTTAAATTTTTCAAGGAGTTTATAAGTTTGATATTGTCAGATTGATGAAGTCCGATACTTGGTTCATCCAATACATAAAGTACTCCGGCTAATTGTGAACCGATCTGAGTAGCCAAACGGATTCTTTGCGATTCACCTCCGGAAAGTGTTCTCGCCGAACGGTCGAGAGTCAAATAATCCAAACCAACATTTAATAGAAAATCGATCCGGGATGTAATTTCTTTAATTATTTGGCTGGCAATGATTGATTCTCTCGAATTCAATTTCAAACTATTAAAATATTTTTTTGATTTAGTAATTGAGAGAGCCGTTACTTGTGAAATATTCAGATCACTAATCTTTACCGCGAGTGATTCCTTTTTTAATCTCCCACCCTTGCAAGTTGAGCAAGTTTGAGTATTCATAAAACTTTCTGCCCATTCACGAATTTTATTTGAAGAGGTACTATTATAATAATGCTGGATATATTTGATTATTCCATTAAACTTATGCATGTAGGTAACACTTTTCCCATTCCCATATTTATAGGTGAAGGGAATTTTCTCGGTGGTACCATTAAGGATAACTTCTAATTGTTCTTCAGTAAGTTCTTTGATAGGTGTATCGTAATTAAAATTATATTTTTCAGCTATGCCTTGCAGTTGATTAAAGAACCACATATTTCTCGGTTTTCCAAGCGCGGCAATGGCTTCCTGGTTAATTGTTTTTGTGTCATCGGGAATAATTAAACTTAGATCCAATTCTTTTTTTTCACCTAATCCATCGCAATCGGGGCAAGAGCCATAAGGTGAATTAAAGGAAAATGAGTTCGGAGCTAATTCAGAAAATCCTATTCCACATTCCATGCATGAAAAATTACGGCTAAAGACTCTATCTTTTTCACCATTGCTGATTATTAAATTTCCTTCCCCATAATTGAGTGCTACCTCAACAGATTCAGCCACACGTGCTCGGGAATTAGTTGTAACTTTAATCCGGTCAACCACTATTTCAATATCGTGAGTTTTATATCGATCAACCTTAAAAGAATCATGCAATTCATGAATCTCCCCATCAACCCGCACTCTTATAAATCCATCAGAAAGTATATCCTGAAATAGTTCTTTATAATGCCCCTTTCTGCCTCTAATTACCGGAGCAAAAATGATAACTCTTTTTTCATCATATTCGGAAAGGATTGTATCAATAATTTGTTCGGAAGTTTGTTTTTCAACCGGCTTACCGCAATTATAACAATGCACTCTACCCACACGCGCAAACAGCAATCTCAAATAATCATAAATCTCAGTTACAGTACCAACAGTTGAGCGGGGATTTCCATGAGTTGATTTTTGCTCAATAGAAATAGCCGGACTCAATCCTTCTATCAAATCAACATCCGGTTTTTCCAATACACCCAAAAATTGTCGGGCATACGCGGATAATGATTCAATATATCTTCTCTGTCCTTCGGCGTAAATTGTATCGAATGCGAGTGATGATTTGCCGCTGCCTGAGAGTCCGGTAATTACAACCAATGAATCGCGGGGAATTTCTAAATCTATGTTCTTTAGATTATGTTCGCGCGCGCCTTTAATCAGAATTTTATTTAAATGGTTCATTTAGCTAATTTTCATAAGTTCAGTTGGAAATTTTAGACAAAGTGGCACCCAAAATCAATTTTTATGTGATAAAATATTTATGGACACACCCAGCATCATCAAAACCATCCCTAATTTTCATGAATTCCGCTTCAAAGAAAAAGGATCATTGTTCATAGGGCAGACTTACAATATAACATCGGAAGAGGGAGCAGAAATTCAATTAAAGAAAATTAAAAAAGAATTTTATGAAGCCACACACAGATGTTTCTCTCTTAGGCTGATTGATGGCACTTTTAAGTACTCTGACGATGGAGAACCAAGCGGAACCGCCGGAATAAGAATTTACAACGCCCAAAAACATTTTGAAGTTACAAATAACCTTACTCTTGTAATCCGCTATTTTGGTGGGACGAAACTTGGAGTTGGTCCCCTTGGCAAAGCATATTATGATTCTGCCTTCTCGGTACTAAATGAGGCAAAAGTAGTAACTCTAAAAAAATTTCAAGGATTAGTAATTGATTATGATTTTGAGCAATCGAGTTTAGTGCACAATATCATAAAAAAGTATGGCATTAAAGTTATTTCTTCCAATTTTGATCCTTCGCCAAAAATTCAAAGTTATATTGATTTTGAAAGCTTATTGAGTTTTGGTTCAGAAATGGCACAATACTCACCTCGAAGCATAAAATTTACTTTAAAAGAGAATATAGAATATTTTGAAGTGTGAGATAAAAAGCGACATTAAATCTTGACAACGTGTTCCGATTTAGCTAACTTCGTTCAAAAGATATTAAGCTCTTAAAACTCCTAATAAATAATTCACTAAATACCGGGGATTTATAATGATCTATACGAAAACTGGCGAATATGCAATAAGAGCCATACTTTTCTTGGCGCGTCAACCAAAAGAAAACCTGATCATGTCATCAGAGATCGCAAAAACAGAAGATATTCCAGCCCATTATCTTGCCAAAATTCTACAAAGAATGGCAAAGTATGGATATGTTGATTCCTTTAAAGGACGTGGCGGTGGATTTAAAATTACAGAACTTGCCAAAAAAAGCTCAATTCTCGAAATTGTTGAAAGAGTCGAAGGTCCGGTAATTAACCTGAAATGTGTTACGGGATTAAAAGAATGCTCGGATGAGTATCCTTGTCCTCTTCACGATGAATGGGCAGAACTAAGAAATAAAATATATAGTTTGATTTCTAGTAAATCCGTTCAAGAAGTGGCAGATAAATATTCCGAGACTTTGAGAAAATCGGTTTAATTTGATTTTGAGGACTTCAAAAAGGACTTGAGTAGTTTACAAGTCCTTTTTTATTTCTGATCGTTAAAGTAAAGTTTAACATAACTTAAATCTGCGCAAAGCTTATTCAAATTCATCATTCCGGTTTGTGACATTTCTAAAAACTTAATTTCAAATATTTCTTTTATAAAGGGGGAAGCGTCGATTAATAGTACTGCTAATTTTTCCCTCAGCTTTCTTACGGATTCAGTGTATTCGCTTTTCATTTTTTGGAAATATTCTTCATCAATTATTTTATCTTTTTGAGTAATTACTCTCAAAAGTCCAGTTGAATATTTAGCTTCAAATGCGAGTGTTTTGAGGAGGTCTATTTTATCAGTTTGAATTGAATGATTCAGAATTATCTCAACATCGTCTTTAAAACTAATTTTATTATTTGATAATTCCCCGATTGACGTTAATATTTCTGCAACATTTAATTGATTCATCAACACTTTACCCCGATGCCTATTCCATCACCAATTGGATAGATAAAGGCTTTAAGATTTTTTTGATTCATAAAAACATCATTGAATTTTCTAACGTGTTGAGTTGATATCTTAAAATTATGAGGGACCGATTTGGAAGCGGCATAACCTTTCCACAATAAATTATCAATAAATATTATCCCCTTTTTCTTCAATAACATCAGTGCAAAGTGAAACAGAGTCTCGTAATCTTCCTTATCTGCATCAAGAAAAATGAAATCATATTTTTTCGAAAGACGCGGCAGTAAATCGAGAGCATCCCCCTCAAGTATATTTATTTTACTTTCTAAATTGGTTCGTTTAATAAAACCGTAAGCAGTTTCAATGTTCGGTTCACTTTTTTCAATGGTGTCCACTATTCCCTTTTTCCGTAGCGAGCGTGCGATACGAATAGATGAGTATGCAATCGCAGTTCCGATCTCAAGTACTCTTTTGGGGCGGGCAGTCAATATCATATGTTCTAAAAATTCGGATGAGAGCCAATCTAATATAGGTATTTTATTCGCTCTCGCGTATTCCTCCATTTCAATTAATAAATCATTCTTTTCATTGCGAAAATTATTTAAATAATCTAATTGATTTTCATTAATAATTTTTGACATAATTATTTCACCAAAACCATTTTTTTTGTCTGTGAAAAATTGCCGGCAGTTAATCGGTAAAAATATACACCGGTTGAGAGTGTTGAGCTTGCCTGCCCAAGACTGGTAAAAGTAGAGAGTGAAGAACTAGATAATATATTATTAATTGAAAATTTCACTTTATAATTTCCCGGTTGCATCACTTCATTAGCTAATGTCGCAACTTCTCTACCCAAAATGTCATACACTTTTAATGTGACATGACTTATTTCTGAAAGCTGATATCTGATGGTAGTTTCCGGATTAAAGGGATTTGGATAATTTTGGTATAAATTAAAATCTGAAGGCAATTCCCTATCTTCTATTAAATCGGAAAGTGTAACTACAACATCACCAAACTTTAGTTTATAATTATCAGAAAAGGGATCGCGCTTAAATTCTCCAGTCTCCGATTCATAAGTAAAATAGAATTCAACATTAGCACCTGGATTTGAATTTGGAAGCTCGCATGAGAAAATAAAATTGCCATCAAAACTCATTGGTATTGTTGTGAATAATCCCGAACCGGAAGAATAATTCAAACTGACCGAATTTGATTTTACTCCGGAGCTATAAATAAATGCTTTATTAAGGAGGAAACTAGTACCATTCAATTTTAAGTTAGGATAATTAATTGCTCTTTTAGCGCTGATTAAACCCCATCCTCTTTCGTTATTTGGTACTGTTTTATTATCTCCGCTCTCAAGAAAGATATTTCTAATTTGTCGGTTATTAAGATGCGGATAAGCTGATTTTAATAAGCCCGCGATTCCCGCGGCAATTGGAGTTGCATAAGAAGTGCCATTACCCGATCCATAATTAGCTGTACCTTCGATAGCATGATAAACTGAAACACCCTGCGCAACTATTTCCGGTTTTATTCTTCCATCAGAAGACGGTCCACGACTGCTGAACGATGCCAAGGAATTTGTTGAGGATACAGCTCCAACTGTTATCATATTAAAAGCATCACCTGGTGAGGAAATAAGATCCATGCCTTCGTTACCGGCGGCAGTAAAAGTTGAAACTCCCCTATCAAATGCGAGATTAGCCGCTTTAGCAACTATGGTTGTAAATCCATTCATATCTTGATAACTATATGAAGTTTGTTCTTTATCAAAAACTCTATAGCCTAATGAACTGCTTGTTATATCAACACCTTTAGATTCCATCCACTCAAGTGCGGCGGCATAATTATCCTCTTCACTATTTACTTCTACTCGGATGTCTTCGGTTTTTGCTAATAAAAAAGAGGAGGCATAAGCGGGACCAATTAATTTACCAGGTTCATTTCCCGCCATAATTGAAAAAACTCTTGTTCCATGTCTATCCTGATCTGATCGGTCATTTGATTCATTTGCTGTATTCGCATCCTTAAAAACAAAATCATACTCAGCAATTACATTTTTAGTTTGAAGTGATGGAACTGTTTTCCACCTAAAACCGGTGTCAAGAATACCAATAATTACGCCTTTGCCATCGATACCCAAATTGTGAACAGCTGGAATTTCAGATAAATCATTTTGTGTTAAAGCAAATCCGTAATCTAGTCCAATAGTTTTGTTCAAGCTAATCGGCGGTTCAATACTTTTTGATTCATCAATAGGTTTCGCAGATGTAAACCCTTTCACTCGTTCAATTCTATCAATAAATTCATACTTCGATATTATTTTTATTTCTTCATCATTCAAATAAGCCGATGCGGCATTAAACCATTTAAGCACATGATGAATCTTTATCCCTTCTAATTTTAATGCTTCGAGATATTCACTTTTCACCGGTAGATCTTCAATTGTGATATATTTTTCATCTCCCAAAACAGATTTACGACGTTCGATTGCTCTTGTGGTGAGTTGTTTTTCTGCTTCCTGGAAAAGGGCAGAACTTTTATTCAAGGTCTGATTTTGTGAGATCCCTTTATCTTTGAAATAAACAAAATATTTTTGCTGAGAATAGATTGTCGAAGTGATCAACAATAGTAATAAAACGGGGAAGAGAAATTTCATCCGGAATCCTTTCATTTTTGGGTATGAATATACTCAATGAAAGAGTTCAAACTCAATGGACTAATTTTGCAATTCTGTTTATTCTAACTGAGCCGAGTAAGTTGAAAAAATCGGAGAATGGAATACTTGGATCCCATGACCAATAAATCATTAAAGCTTGACCAACAACTTTGCTTCGAGGAACAAATCCCCAGAACCGGCTATCTGCGCTATCATCCCGGTTATCCCCCATCATAAAATAATAATCATCTTTTAAAATGTAGGAATTAGTATGCACACCATCTATAATAATTTTATCCCCTTCAATTATTACCGCACGTTTATCAAATTCTCTATCGATAATAGTTCGCCACTGCTCTATATTTTCAAAAGTAAGATAAAGTGTATCCCCTTTTTTCGGAATGATAATTGGTCCATAATTATCCTCATTAAAGAAGGAATTTTTTGGAAAGATTCGTGGATTAGGAACTCCCTTTGGAGTGACATAATTATTTAAGTATTGAATTTCGTATGGACGCTGTGCCTCTTTGCCATTTATGAAAACTACTTTATCAATAATCTCTATTGTATCACCAGGCTCACCAATACATCTTTTCACATAATTATCAATTTGCACAGGTTTAAATACATCTCTATCACCCGGATATTCAAACACTACAATATCCCCCTTTTTTGGTTCCCGAATTGATGGAAGTTGAAAATATGGAAGTACAACATTTGTGAAAGGGATTGTTCTTGGTGATGAGGCGCCGTAAATAAATTTATTTACAAATAAGAAATCACCAACTAGAATTGTTTTTTCCATTGATCCGGTTGGAACACGGGAAGTCTCAATTAAAAATGTTTTTATAAGAAGAGCGGCAATTGCAGCAAACAATAAATTTTTCCAAAACTCAATAAACTTTTGCTTGGGGGTTTTTATAACTTTCTTCGTTTCTTTTTCTTTACTATCTTTTTTGAATATACTCATAATAAAACGAACCTTATTTTAATCTTCTATTTGTAATACTGCTAAAAATGCTTCTTGTGGTATTTCAACATTTCCTACTTGCTTCATTCTTTTCTTACCTTCTTTCTGCTTTTCGAGAAGTTTTCTTTTTCTCGAAATATCGCCACCGTAGCATTTCGCGAGTACATTTTTACGCATTGCTTTTATATTTGTTCTGGAAATTACCTTAGCGCCAATAGCCGCTTGAATAGCAATTTCGAACATTTGACGCGGGATTAAGTCTTTAAGTTTGGAACAGACTTTTAATCCCCAGCTGTAAGCTTTCTTTTCATGAACAATAATAGAAAGAGCATCAACTTTATCTCCATTAAGCATTATGTCAAGTTTCACAAGATCTGATTCGCGATAATCAATAAATTCATAGTCGAATGAAGCATAGCCGCGAGAAATCGATTTGAGCTTATCGTAGAAATCAAAGATTATTTCAGCCAGTGGAAACTCGAATGTTAAATCGGCACGAGTTGGATCTAAATAAGTTGTATTTTTATAAATACCTCTTTTTTCAATCGCCAACTGCATTAAGTTCCCAACATATTCACTCGGGGTCACAATTTGTGCAATAACATATGGTTCCTCAACATGATCAATATCTCCAACGGGGGGCATATCTGCAGGATTATCTACAACTAATTTTGTCCCATCTTTCTTGAAAACCCAATACTCAACGTTGGGAAGTGTTGTTACTATTGATTGATCAAATTCTCTTTCTAATCTTTCCTGCACTATTTCCATATGAAGCATACCAAGGAAACCGCATCTAAACCCAAAACCGAGTGCCGCGGAAGTCTCTGGAATAAAGCTTAATGCTGAATCGTTCAATCTAAATTTTTCTAATGCTTCACGTAAATCTTCATATTCATCAGAATCGGTTGGGTACAATCCACTAAATACCATTGGCTTAATTTCTTTATATCCGGGCAATGGAGTATCAGTACCATTTCTAAGATGAGTTACAGTATCACCAACTTTTGTATCATGAATCTCTTTTATATTTGCAATAAGATAGCCCACATTACCTGCTCTCAATTCCCCGGTTCTAATTCTACCCAATCTTAATGTGCCGACTTCCTCAGCCAAATATTTTTTATCATTTACAAAAAATTTAATTTCATCTTTTTCTTTGATGATGCCATTCATAACTCGGATGTATGCAACAGCTCCACGGTACACATCAAAAATTGAATCGAATATTAATGCCTGTAGTGGAGCATTTTCATCCCCTTTTGGCGGGGGAATTTTTTGAACAATACTTTCTAATATTTCTTCAATACCTACTCTTGTTTTTGCGCTAGCTAATATTATACTCTCCTCATTACAACCAATTAAATCAATAATCTGATGTTTAACCGAATCGACCATCGCGCTGGGTAAATCAATTTTATTAATAACAGGTAAAATTTCGAGTCCTGCATCAATTGCCATATAAAGATTACTTATTGTTTGCGCCTCAACTCCCTGAGCGGCATCAACAATTAGTACGGCGCCTTCACAAGCGGCGAGTGATCTCGATACTTCATACGAAAAATCAACATGCCCGGGTGTATCAATTAAATTGAGAGTATAAGTTTCTTTATCTTTTGCGATATACTTCATTTGTATCGCATGCGATTTAATGGTTATCCCTCTCTCTCTTTCAAGATCTAAACTGTCGAGGAGCTGGTCTTTGGCTTCTCTTTTCGAGATTGTATTTGTAAATTCAAGGAGTCCATCGGCAATAGTGGATTTTCCATGATCAATATGTGCGATTATGCAGAAATTTCTGATGTTTTTCATTATTCTTTAAAATTAAGTGCGAAAATATATAAAGATTGAAAGGCAGTTACAATTTAGGTAAAATTTTAAGACCAAATAGAAGTTATTGTTTTTGTAAATTTACACCCAATTATGAACAAATTATTACTTTATATACTCTTTTTCTTACCTGGGATAACTGGATGGACTCAGTCCGATTCAGTTTACGTCAACACTAATTTTGTTGAAAGCTACATTAAATCGGAACTGCCCAGGGTTTCTAATTTATTTTTATTTCAACCTGACAATAAAATCTTGGTTACCTACGACAGCACATACTTAACCTACTTCGATGAAGAATTAAAATCCAAATGGATTAAAAACATCTACACCCAGATTTCAGTCTCACCCGTATACAGTGACAATTTTATAGTTATTGGCACCACTGATGGAGATTTAATTTTAATTGAAGAAAAAACCGGAATGCAGGACCAATCATTCGGAACAGGTGATTCAATCTCCAGTGGTATTTCATCGTTTGAGTATGAGGGGAGAAAAGAGTTGGTTTTCCCAAAAATGAACGACTCAAAAACCGCTCTGCTAATTGGGAATAAAGGAGGGGTTATAGTTTGTTACGATTTAGAAACGCTCCAAGAATATTGGAGAAGTGATTTTAGTAGCAACCTTATCAATTCGCAGTTACTGGTTAGTAAAAAAAGACTTTATTTTACTAACAATGAAGGTTATTTAAATTGTGTCGATATAAACAACGGATTGCTGATTTGGCGGTGGAAGGAAACTGAGACAAGCAGTTTTGATGGCTCCCCTATTTTAATAAACGATAAGAATGTTTTTGTTGTAGGTGAAAATGGAACTGTTTATGCTATAGATATTCAATTAGGTAGATTAACATGGAAAACAACTAACATTAAATTTCAAAACAAAATAAGTCTAACTTTCGATTCAAAGTTTCTATTGGCACGAGCAACCAATGATCGCATTTATTGGATAGAACCCGCATCTGGTAAATATTATACTAGTATTAAAAGTAATTACGCAACTAATGATACCACTTCATCAATAATTAGCAATAAAAACTTTTTGCTTTATTCCCAAAAAACAAAATTGATAATAGTTGATTCGAAAAAGAAAGAATCAGAAATCTTTAGCGGTGAGAATAATATACTTAAGATTGGGTTATTACAGGAGAGAAAAATTTATCTTATCGACTCTAATGGGAATTTATTTTTTATTAATCTGAGAGAAATATGATTGAAGGCGTTATTTTTGATATTGATGGAACATTAACAGCAACTAACGAATTAATTTTTGCGTCATTTAACCATGTAGCAAAAAAATATCTAGGGAAAAAATTAACTGATGGGGAGATAATTGCTTTATTCGGACCTACAGAGGATGTAATATTAAAGGAGTGGATGAAAGACAATTACGACGATGCACGAAAAGACTATTATGATTTTTATTCTGCAATGCATCATCAAATGGCTGATGCTTATCCTGGAATTTTAGAAATCTTGAAACTAGTGAAATCACGGAATATCCCCTTATCAATTTATACAGGGAAAGGAAGATTATCCTCTGAAATTACTTTAGAGAAAATAGGCGCTATAGATCTGTTCGATATGATTGTAACTGGGGATGATGTAGAGAATCACAAACCATCACCCGAAGGGATAGAGGTTTTTGTGAACAAATATAATCTGAATAAATCCAATGTGATTATGATTGGCGACGCTCCGGCAGATGTAATTGCAGCTCATTCCGCGGGAGTAAAAGTAGCTTCTGTTGTTTGGGATAGTTATGCTAAAGAAAAAGTAATGAGTATGGGAGCTGATTTTATTTTTGAATCGGTTAATGAATTGAGAGAATTTTTAAATAAAAATATGGTTAAAACAGGATAGTTATTTTTTTGCTAACCAGATAATTGGATTTTGATAATTCCTTTCACTCCAAATTTCAAAATGCAGAATATTCCCTTCAAGACTTTCGTTCACTTTACCAATTACAGTACCGGCAGTTACTCTGTCCCCTTCTTTAACCATTATATTAGCTACATGTCCGTATACAGTTCTATGTTCATCTCTATGAGTAATAATCACAATGCTGCCATATCCAGGTATCCAATCGATAGCCGAAACAATACCTTCGGCTATTGCAACTACATTTTGATCACCAACAACTTGAATATCAATTCCATAATTAAGGGTAACAGTTTTAAGTTTTTCATTTTTATTTTCGCCAAAGGCGCGATACACAGAACCGGATTTCACAGGCCAGCCCAGGTTACCTTTTAACTGAACAAAATTTTGAAATGAATTGTAGTCAAATTCTTGGGTAAAGTTTTTTTGAGAAGCTTTCTGTTCACGTACTCTGTTTTTTCTATCCCGCTCATATTCAATTAATTTTGTGATGATCGACTTAATCACAATTTCAGCTTTTCTTTTTGATGCAATTTCTTCGAGAATTGCTTTTTGATCTTTGCGAAGAACCGATAAAAGCCGTTTTCGCTCCGATTCTTTTTGTGTTAATCTTGCCTGCTCAGAAATTTTCTGACGGACAAATCGTTCCTTTTCACTTCTCTCAAATTCCAGCTGAATTCTTAACGAGTGAAGCTCATTACTACTGCTACGAAGTTTAGTTACGGTTTTTTCATTTTCGCGCGAGATAAATTTTAGATATTGGTACCTTTTAAAAGATTGGTTGAATGACTCAGCGTCAAGCAAAAATCTTAACATCGATAAACTGCTGTTTTTATAAAGCCAAACAATATATCTAGCATATTTACTTTGTAGAGTTGAAATTCTATTCTCAACCTTTCGTAATTCTGATTGAATAACAAATAGTTCGTTTTCTTTTGATCGTTCCTCAGCAATTAATCCTGTAATAACTTTATTGAGTAGTAGATTTTGTTTGCTGATATTTTCTATCGCTGTTATAGATTCTCTTTCTTTCTGCGTTTTTGATTTCAGCTCTTTTTCAAGAGTAGTAATTTCTTTTTTTATTTTTTGCAGCTCAAGATTTCTATTCTTTATTGAATCTTGTTTTTGAGGGATAGAGTGTGAAACAAGCAACAATAGCAGAATTAAAATTTTACCAGTTTGTAATTTCGGCATCTTCCGGTATCTCTATTTTTAACGAACCGACATTCTTATTTATTTCTACTTTTCTATACATAACATTAATTTTTTGATTACCTCTGATATCATTTACTTTAATTGACCTTGCTACAGGTACATCATCATATCGCAATATGTCTGAATATTCAGCAGAAAAAAGTGATTTACTATCATCAATTATCTTAAATTCTGAAATTGCCAGATTCGCAGAATTTATTGTATATATAAAATTTGTATTGTTTTGGTCATCGTTTATTTCCACTGAATAATTATTCTCATTTAATAATTTAGCCTCCGGCTGAAACGACAATTTATCTGATAGATTAACGGAGCCGGTTAATAAATTAATTAATTCATCGAATTGAATATCAATTTTCAATACTTGCTTTATAACTCCCGGACCAACCTTTCCTTTATAAACTCTGTTATTTATCACATCGAGAAAAACAAAGTCTTTATTGTTTACATTAATTCTTGCGAGATCAATTCCAAATGGTCCAAATAATGAAATCGTGACAGAATCTGGACGAACAATTTTAACTTCAAAATTACTTTTAGCATTAATTTCGCTACTCTTAATATCCAAAGTACCAATACCCAAAAAAGTTTTTACTTTTCTTCTGTTGGCTTCAACTCTTTTTAAAAGTCGATCTGCCGAGATAGATCTTTCATCAGAAATTTCTTTAGTTGGCACACATCCATAAATAAATAATCCGGCAATCACCAGTAATAAATATTTTTTAATCACAATCCACCTTTTTCAATTTTCTGTTTTATTTCATCTTTAGTAGAATCTAATTTAAATGCATTTTCCCAATGTTGAATTGCTGTGTTCTTATCTCCCAGTCTAAAATAAGTATCTCCTAAATGATCCAATAAAGTTGGGTTATCGCTTTCAATTGCAACCGCTTTTTCAAGGTAAACTTTTGCATTTTTATAATCACTCAATTTATAATAGATCCAACCTAACGTATCAAGATATGACGCATTCTCAGGTTCTTGCTCCACTGTTTTCTTAGACCATTCAAGTGCCTGCTCCAAATTGGAATCTCTTTCAGATAGAGAATAGGCATAATTATTTAATATCAAAATATTCTCGGGATCAATTGCCAGCGCTTTTAAATATAGCGAATCAGAAACAGCATAATTCTTTTTTCCTTCTTCAATTAGTGCTATAATACTTATCACCTGCAAATTTTCCGGGTCAAGAATTAATGCTTTATTTAAATGAACCAGCGCTTCATCTTCCAATTTTAATTGATTGAGTGTAAAACCGAGCGAAGTTAGTGAAGTAATATCATTCGGGTTGAGTTTAACGCATAATTCAAGCACCGGCTTAGCCTCAATATGGGTTCCAAGTTGTGAGAGGGAGAGACCATAGATAAGATTTATCATAAAATCATTTGGGAATTTAATTACTTCCTCTTTTAGAAATTCTGCCGCCTCACTATATTTTTGATTATCGAAGAGAAGTCCCCCAAACCGCACAATTAATTGGAGATTCCACTGAGCAAGTTTAACTGACTCGTTGAAATATTTTACCGCTTTATCTATATCTTTTTCATTTACAGCTATCTCACCTAGTGAAGCTTTGATCTGCCAATCGGTTGTATCTTTATCGAGAGTTTCAAAAAAGTCTTTTGCGATTTTCACAGCGGATGAATCTTTAATTGACTGAGCATAGAAAGCAGAAGCAATTCTAATTTTATTTTCATGAGTAATTTCATCCAGCTTAATTAAATGCATGTAGTAAGTAGACGCCTCAGCAATTTTGCCCATATTTATCAGTGCATTTCCTTTTAGTTCAATCAAACCGGCATCATTCGGGAATGATGTTAAAGCTTGATCTGTCTTACTAATTGCTTTTTCAAATTGATCAGTTTTTATTAATGCGTCGATCAATACTTTTTGAAGCTGTAAATCGGAAGGATTCAATTCTAATAATTTCTCAATAAACGAAACACTCTCCTTCAAGTTTCCCTGTCTTTCATTAATATCAATTAATTTTACAACAACACTCCACTCTGGCCCGATAATATCAATCACCCGTTTATAAAGGTCAATTGCTTCGGAAGGGCGTGAACCTTCGTAAAGTTGCGCTAAGCCATAATAGGCGGGTACATTCAATGAATCGACTGATATAATTTTCTTATATGTTGCTATTGAGAGTTCATTTAAATTTGAGGCGCTATAAATATTTGCGAGCATTGTTAGATAATTAATATTCAATGAGTCTTCAGCCACCGCCAATCTAATATTTACTAATGCATTAGATAATTTATTTATTCTCCAATAATTTTTTGCTAAAGCATAATAAATTCCAGGTTGGGGGTCTAATAGAACCGATTGGCTGTAGTACTCAATTGCTTGATTTATATTCCCTTTAGTTTCGGCAATCGAACCATCTATAAATTTTTCTAATGCTAACTGTTTTTTATCTGCGGATAATGAATTTTGGGTTGATTGATCCGATAGATTTCGGGAACCAGAACATGCTGCTATTAACATCAATAACAAAATTGAAAAGTATTTCATAAACTCCTTTAATTTGAAGCAAAAATTAAGCGAACAATCATATAGATACAAGGTCAAAGATTGCCGGCCAAAGTTGAATTAATTATCTTTGCATCGTTTAATGAAAAAATTTGATTTAGCCATATCGTTTATTTGGGAATTTGACCAAGAGTTTATACAGATTTTAGAGAAAATTTTTCACAAAAATAATTTAAGTACCTACATAATTAGTGAACATAATCTCGATGAAACTGTCTATCTCCTACGGAACAAATTAATCCACTTCAATACCTATCTCGATAGAGCTTCGGATGAAAATCCGAGATTTCTTCAATTAACTAAAATATTGCGCAGAAAAAATTGTTGGTTAATTAATGATCCTAAAATTGTTACCAAAGTTGTTAATAAAGCTTTCATGCATAAAAAGTTGATTAAGAAAAGGTTTACACTCCCTAAAACAATTATACTTCCCGCATTCGATCATGATTATGGCAAACAAATTACTTATCAGCAAATACAAAAAATTGGAATCCCTTTTGTTATTAAACCTGCTATCTTTTCCGGCGGTGCACAAGGTGTAATAACTGACGGCAAAACTATTTCTCAAATTCAATCCGAAAGAGAGAGCAGTCCAACAGAGCCCTATTTAATTCAACAAAAAATTGAGCCAAAAAAAATCATGAATAAAAGAGCATGGTTTCGAATTTTCTGGTTTTTTGACCATGCATCTCCGGTGATGTGGGATGACCAGTCTTTACTTTACAGAAAGATTAAAGAAAAAGAACTCGCTAGTGAAAACCTTCACAATCTTTTCAAGATTTCAAAAAGACTAGCCCGAATAACTAATCTTGATTATTTTTCGAGCGAGGTTGCACTTACCGGGAATCATCATTTTTATTTAATTGATTATGTGAATGACCAGTGTGATTTCAGATTAAAATCGATTCACAAGGATGGAGTTCCCGATATTATAGTAAAGGAGTTTATTATATCGATGATGAATAAAATTAAAAGTTCATATCCTCTTCGATAGTTTGAAGAATTGCCAGATAACTTTCATACCTTTCAATTGCTATTTCTCCATTTTGTACAGCTTCAACAATAGCGCAGCCCGGTTCATGATTATGAGTACATGTATTAAATTTACAGTTATTAATGTATTCAGAGAATTCTTTAAAGTAGTGCCCCAAATCCTCTTCTCTTATTCCATAAGGATCAATCTCTCTAATGCCGGGAGTATCGATTACAAATGTATTTTCATCTATTGGAAGGACTACACTTGTTACTGTTGTATGTATTCCTTTTGATGTTGAGTAACTTATATCCCCCGTTCGAAGTGATAAATGAGGATAAAGAATATTTAACAGTGATGATTTGCCTACTCCCGATTGCCCCCAAATTAAACTTGTTTTATTATTCAATAATTCTTTAAGGGATTCAATTCCTTCTCCATTTACCTTGCTCGTGAATATTAATTTATAACCAATTTCTTTATAAATATCTGCCAATTCAATTATATCTTCGGCTAAACCGAGATCTATTTTGTTGATTACTATTGCTACATCTAGATTGGAGCTTTCACCGGTTACAATTAATCGGTCGATCACCTTTGGGTTGAATTTAGGATTTTTAACGCTTGAAGTAACAACCAATAAATCTAAGTTGGAGGCAATAATTTGTTCTAATCTTTCTCCGCGTGTACTAGCCCCTTTAATTTTTGGAGCTTTTCTTGAAACATGATTTTTTCTCGGGTAAATTTCTTCGATTACACCGGTACCATCCTTGTTGAATTCAAATTCAACATAATCACCCACAGCAGCTAAATCAACTTTATAAAGTTTATCTTTTTTTAAAGCAAATTCTTTCTGAAATCTACCACGAAGAGAGCATCTTATTAGACTGTCAACTGCATCGGAAACATAATAATCTTTGCTCTCAATTTTATAAATTCTACCTTTAATGCATCCTCCTTTAAAATAAAAAAGCACCTCAAAGATAAGGTGCTTTTAAAAATGATTCAATTATACTAACCTAAAAGAGATATTTAAGGGAAGCGGTAAAATAATTTTTCGCCAAGCTCTGAAACGTTCTTGAAAGATTAGAGCTGTAATTATCTCCCACATCTTTCCACCACCCGTAAGCATAAGCAGCATCAACTTCAATAGAGTTGTTTAATTTATGACCGACACCTATCGTAATTATTTTTTTTGCAAACTCAGAACCGTCATCTATGTAGGCCGAAGGCAAATACATGCCTCCAATGCGCAAAGCTGTTTTTGTACCGGGCATTTTATATTCTAACCCGGCATATAAATTAACTACACTTTCTAAATTGTCCTCGATACCCTCATTTTTACTGTTCAAATTGGAATTGTTAAAGCCCTCCGTAAATTCAATTTTTGCGTGATCGATTAATTGCACATCAGCATTTATTGTAAAATTTTCAAAAGATGAACTTGCGCCTGCTCGAAATTCGTAAGGAAGTCTAATTTTATACTTCACACGATTTTCAATTGGTTCTTGATAAAAAGTGGCGCCCGTTCCAAATTTACTTTCTGCATTAACATTATAATCTTCTGTTATTAAATAGGTTTGAGGCAATTTTACTGTTAATCCCACATTCAGATTTGGGTTCATTTTTGCCAATAATCCAAATTTCCATTCCTTACTATCAATATCCCATTTAATCAAATCATTAAAATAAAATGATTGAAAATCGGCAGATCTCGGTTCAAGTGGATCAAGCACGAGAGTTGATCCATAGATATTTTGCGTATCCTCTTCCCAATAATTTCGGTTTCTCTCAAAACTTCCTCTAATAATATTAAGATTTCCACCAAAGAAAAGGTCGGGAGCTATTTCAATTCCGAAACCCATTGTCCATCCAGTTAACTCACCCGACTGTTTAATATTACCCCGCTGATTTAATTTACCGTTAATTTTTGTTTCGTCATATAAATAATCATTACCATTATAAACCGGATAACTTAGTACAAGATTAAATGCGATATCATCATTGAAGCTAGTTAGATCTTGAATCATAGAATTGGAATTAGGGTTAAATGCCTCAAAGTTCATTCTCTTTGAATAATCAGCTAATTTTGTATAGCCAAAATTAATTGCAAAACTTCCTCTTCTTGTATTAAAAGGAAGAACTATACCAATTTGGTTAATATCAGTTCTATTATCGGAGACCTTATTAGTGCTGTTAAAGAATTCAATATCGTTTCCCAATTGATCATAATTTAGTGAGAATGTCATTTCCGATTTCTTCACTAATGCGAATCCAGCTGGGTTAAAAAGCGCGCCATTAAACCCATTGCTCATAGCAGTAAAGGCATTCCCGGTACCGAGCGATTTTGCATTTGTAATAATCTGAGTTTCCGATAGTCTGTAAGCGTCATTATAATTTTGAGCGGTCAATTTATTTACACTCGTAATTGAGAACAAACAAACCATCATTATAATTATTAATTTTTTCATAACTCACCCAGTTTCATTAATTAAAAATGATTTTGAAATTATCTTCCTCTGCCACCACTATCTCTTGAACTTCCACTCGAACCGGAACTAGAACTTCCGGAGGAACTGGAGCCGCTGCTAGAAGAACTGCCAGAACTTGATCGGCCACTGCTGGAACTTGATGATGCTGGTGGATTGTAACTCGGCGAACTGCTGCTTCGAGGAGTTGAGTAAGATCCTCTTTCTCTGCTTCCACTATTGCTCGAATTACCACTTGAGCGTTCGGGATCACTTCGTCTTCCTTGAGGACTTCTGTAAGTAGGATTACTACTGCTTGGTCTTCTCACTCTTGTGTCTTTATTTTCTGCAGTAGTTCCCTTATTAACCTTCGTATTATTACTACCACTTCTACCAACTTTAGTATTACTCAAGTCAACTTCATCTCTGCCACTGTTTCGATCTCTAACCGAACCACTTGGCCTATTTGTTCCGCCACTTACTCTCGCATTTCTATCTCTGAGTAGAGAACCTCGATCACCTGAATTAGTTCTTAATTTTGTGATTTTATCACTAGGAGTATATAGTGGCGCATTATAACCGGGGATGTAGTTATTGCCCCCATAATACCACCAATAATCACGCGGATAATTATATAAACTGTAGTAATAATAAGTGTCCCATCCGTATGACCAAGGGTAATATCTGTAAAAATATGGTGAGTAATAATCGCGATAATAGTTTGACCAGCCATAATTAAATGAGAGACTAGGATAGTATCCTAAGTAGAAACGCCTTGCAGATGAGTTATAGCTTGAATAATCATCATAATACTGGTCGTAATATTCTTCATTAGTGCTATCCTCATAAGCATATTGATCCTCATCATATTCATTCTCATAATCTTCGGCGTATTCATCTTCGTAGTATTTGCCTATTTCAAATTGTGTATAGCAGCCACCGAGGGCAAATAACGAAATTATTACAAGATACTTTAATTGGTTTTTCATGATCTCACCTTTGAGGTTCTGTTTTCTAATTCAAAATTTATACCATCATATTACATAAAATAAAGGCAAATCGGGTAGGATTTGTAATTCGTGTGCAGATTTATGAACAGTAACAGTATACTTTTATATACAATATTAGAATAATCCCTTAATATATTCGACGAATACACCTCTATCCGCCACATTGCTAATCGCTTTTCTATTTTTCAGCATATCCCGAAAATTCAATCCTACCGTCACTCCATCTTGTAAAGAGAAGCGCAATCCAAAATTCATATATCCATTACCTTTACCAAAAGAATTTCCGGTATTATCATTAACCGCAAAATCATACTCTCCAATAAAAGATAAATTTGATCCAATAGTTTTCTCAAAACCAACTTGAATATTTAGATCCTTATCGGCATCATCCCTTTCAAGGGAATAATTTAATGCTCCGTGAACGCTAAAATAACCCAGCAGATCAAAATTTTTAGAAGCGGAAATGAAGAATCCTGGTGATTTAATCTCGAACCGGGACAAAACATCGTCGTACAAACCCTTCCCTTGTGAATCAAATCCGAAGGTAATTGCAGGGAGCATCATCTCTTCGTTAATTATTCTTGCACGTATATTAATTCCGGGCCATTTATACCACTCCATTTTTCCGGTACCAATAATATTGCCGCCTCCATAAGAAATTCCAAAGCTAACACCATCTAAAACACCAACCTCAATTTTTGGAATCATTACCCCGTAAGGCATTAATTCCATTGATATAGAGGAAAATCCTTTTTGTAATATTCCGGCTGAGGGCATATCAATTAAATATCTGTATTCAAATTTGGCATTTGAACCGCTGGAACCTTGTGAAAAAACATTTATTACCGCGGTAAAAGTCATTAGAGTTATTAATAATATTTTTTTCATTTATTCCCTACTTGTTATTTCCTCTGATATGTTGTGCCCGTTTTAGCATCCTGCAAAATAATTCCAAGATTTAATAATTCATTTCGAATATGATCCGAAGCGGCGTAGTTTTTTTCTTTTTTATAATTCTCACGCAAAGTAATTAATAGTTTTATTAAATCATCTTCGAGATTTGAGTCTTTCTCTTTTTCATCTAGTTGATCGAAGTGAATTATCCCAAAGACTTCCTGAGCGGTTTTAGTAAGGAATGATTTTACATCATCAAGAAATGCTCTGTTTTTTTTACCTTCTAATGATAATATTTTATTTACATCTCTAATAAAATCAAATATAACCGCAACAGCTTGCGAAGTATTAAAATCATCTTCCATCGCTTTTTCAAAGTCGAAGTAGTAACCGCTGATATTAAAATTCTCGGGATAGTTTACTTCGTTACCTTCTTCGGAATAGGCATTTATTATTCGTTGGGCAAGATTCTCTATTTTCTCAAAACCTTTTTGAGCGGATTGAAGTAGTTCTTCGCTAAAATTTAGGGGTCCTCTATAATAAGTTTGAAGAAAAAACAATCGAATTGATTCAGCTGAAAATTTTTTAAGTATTTCTCGCGTAGTAAAAAAGTTGCCGAGTGATTTCGACATTTTTTCATTTTGAATATTTAGAAATCCGAAATGAATCCAATACTTCACAAATTTGTTGTGAGAAACGGCTTCACTCTGCGCGATCTCATTTTCGTGATGCGGGAATATTAAATCATTTCCTCCGGCGTGAATATCTATACTTTGCCCAAGATGTTTGCAACTCATTGCCGAACATTCAATATGCCAGCCAGGTCTCCCTTTTCCCCAAGGACTATCCCAGCTCGGCTCCCCCTCTTTGGCTTTTTTCCAGAGTACAAAATCCAAGGGATTCCTTTTCTGCTCATTAATCTCAACTCTAGAACCGCTTTCCAGCTCTTCCAGATTTTTTCCACTTAACTTACCATAATCGGAAAATTTTTTTACATCATAATAAACATTTCCATCAATTTGATATGCGATATCCTTGCTTTCAAGAGTCAAAATTAGATCGATCATTTCAGTAATGTGCTCGGTAGCTTTTGGGTAAAATGAAGCTTCACTTACCTTTAATTTTTTCAAATCGTCGAAAAATGCCGATATGTAAAAATTAGAGACCAAATTAAAATCTTTATTCTCCTCTATTGATTTTTTTATGATTTTATCATCAATATCGGTCAAATTCATAACAAATTTGACATTATAACCTTTATAGGAGAGATATCTTCTAATTATATCCGCCATTATAAAAGAGCGGCCGTTCCCGATGTGGAAATAATCATAAACTGTAGGTCCGCACATATACATTGTTACATTAGGCGGATCGAGAGGTACAAATTCCTCTTTTTGACGCGAGTATGTATTATAAATAAGCATATATTTTCAAATTATTAATTAAAAATATACAAATAGAGCCCCCCTAATTCAACTAAAGTTTTCCCTGGAATTATCGATAATAGGACAAAAGAAGATTTATTAATTTTAGACTTTGACATCTTAGTTTATCTTTTTATATTTCTCTCACAAAAAAAGATAAACATGACTTAAATCTTTTTTACTTATTTATAATCTAATTTCTAATAATCGGAGGAATCTTATGTTCCGAAAATTTACAACTCTATTTTTACTCCTCGTCCTCACAATCAGTATTAGTGGACAGACAATGAAGGTTACCCCCTTTACTGTGAGTCCAAGAAAAGTTGCAGAAAAAACAACTGACATTTACAGCACGGCTTACAATGGACTTGCAAATGTTGGCGTTGGCACAACTACCTACCTAAAAGTACAATTGATAGGTAAAAGATTAAATGCCCCAACTTACACTGCAACAAACAGACCTCCAGGATCTGTTGCGGCGAATTTATTTGGCAAATCAACCGACGGAATCGATACATCAACTACAATCATAACATTTACTCCAGATAGACCAGGTAAATATGAGATTGAAGCTCGTGATGGCGCTTCTGTTGGTTATGTTACAATTAACGCTGCCAATTATATTGGTGTTAACACTAAAGTAAATAATGTTAATTGCAACACTTGCCATTCTACACTAGTTAATAAGTGGGAAAAAACAGCTCACGCCACTTCATTCCAAAAAGCTGTTGATGGAATATCCACAACAACATTTAGAGCAATGTGCGTACCTTGCCACACTACAGGCAACAATGCTGCTGAGTTAGCAAAAAATAATGGTTTCGACGATTTCCCATTCACATTCCCTACAACAATGACAGCTGGTACTTATAATAAGCTTGTTACAGATTTTCCAGACGCTATGAAATTAGCTAACGTTCAGTGCGAAGCTTGTCACGGCCCTGCAAGTGGACACATGGGAGATACAAGAGACCAAAGAATTTCTGTTGATTTTGATTCGGGTACATGCGCAATTTGTCATGATAGTGGCACTCACCACGTTTATCCTTATCAATGGGATCAATCAAGACACGCAATAGCAACAAATTATGCTACTGGTCCAGGTAGAGAATCATGCGTTAGATGTCATACTGCAAAAGGTTTTGCTCAGTTTGTAGATAAAGTACCAACAAATGATCCTTATTTTGATGCTTCTTATCAACCAATTTCCTGCGCCGCTTGTCATGATCCTCACGATGCAACAAATGCACATCAATTAAGAACGATGTCGGTAAAATTAGCTAACGGTGAAGAGATTAAAGATGGCGGCAGAGGATTGCTATGTATGAATTGCCACCAAAGTCGCGCAGTTGCAAATGATGCATATGTTGCGCCTAAAACTTCTTATGCCCGTTTCGGTACCCACTATTCTGATCCTGCTGATGTTATCAATGGCAAAAATTTATACTTGTTTGATAAAACATATGGATTCTCAGATCATATCACTTCAGCAAAAGATGGGTGCGTTACCTGCCATATGGCTGAAGGTGAAGTTGATGCTGGCGGAACTATTCAAACTGTTGGTAAACATACTTTTAGCATGACTACTCCAGGTGGAAAATCAAACATGAAATCTTGCGCACCTTGCCATGGCTATTCATTAGGTGCATCTTTCGCTGAAGTAAAATATTTCCCTAAAGGAAATGGCGATATTGATATGGATGGCGTAGTTGAAGGATTACAAGATGAAGTTTATGGTTTAATGAAAGCTATTGCTAAAAAATTACCGGTTAAGAATTTGGACGATTGGGCTCATGAAGATCCAACCTCAACCTGGACTAAGACACAACTGATGGTTTTCTATAACATGAAAGCAATTTATTATGATGGAAGTCTTGGTATTCACAACCCAGCGTTTATAGTTGACTTATTGAATGAATGCTACCGTCAAGTTGGTGGTGTTGTTTCTGTTGATGAAAACTTAGAAATTCCATCTACTTATGAAGTATTCTCAAATTATCCAAATCCATTTAACCCAACAACAAACGTTAAATTCTCACTACCAAAAGTATCTCAAGTAAAAGTAACTATTTATGATGCTCTTGGAAAAGAAGTTGCAACTTTGGTTAATAACGAACTTGCTGCCGGCACACACACTATTCAGTGGAATGCTAGCGGAATGGCTTCAGGTATTTATCTTTATAAAGTTGAAGCTGGTAATTTCGTAAAAGTTAATAAGATGATGTTATTGAAGTAATATTCAGCATTAATGATTTACTTAAAAGACCCGGTATATTACCGGGTCTTTTTTTTTTAATTAATTCACAAGTAAGAAAATCTTGTTTATAATTTTTCTAACAATGAAGTAAAATCATCTGGTAAGTTTGAATCGAAGTAAACTTTTTCCTTTGTGTGGGGATGAATAAACCCCAATGTTTTTGCGTGTAAAGCCTGCCTTGGCATAATCTCTAACAAATTTTCTACCCTGCTTCTAATTTTTGGTAGTTCGAAGCCATATACAATTTTTCTTCCACCATAAACCGGATCTCCAAAAATTGGATGTTTAATATGAAGCATATGAACTCTAATTTGATGAGTCCTACCGGTTTTTAATTTCAATTTGATTAGCGAGGCGAACTCGAACTCCTTAATAACCTCATAAAATGTATGAGCGTATTTGCCTTCAATTTCATGCACAGTAAATATTTTACGATCTTTATTTGATCTTGTAATATTTCCGATAACCTCACCAGTTTTTTTTTTGAATAACCCCCAGCAGACAGCCCAATATTCTCTTTCTATGGTATGGGCAGAAAACTGTTTTGCTAATTGCGCATGTGTCCATTCATCTTTGGCTATTAATAGTAATCCGCTTGTATCTTTATCAATCCTGTGCACAATTCCCGGGCGTGCCGCGTCTTCATTCAACCCGCTAAGTTTTTGCGTATGATGTAGAAGCGCATTAACTAATGTACCGGTGTAATTTCCTAATGAAGGATGCGCAACCATTCCAGGTGGTTTATTAACAATTAACAGATAATTATCTTCATAAATAATATTGAGGGGAATATCTTCTGCCTCGGTTTCTTCGGGTCGGGGTGATGTGGGAATTATAAGTTCAATTACATCATTGGGGTTAATGATATAATTTTGTTTTACAAAAGCACCATTTACTGTAACACAATTAGCTTTAATTAATTTTTGAATTCGGGAGCGTGTGGCATTTTCAACCGAATTTGAAAGAAATATATCAATTCTCTCCTTCTTCTTACCTTCAGGAAGTTCGATCCTAATTCTTTTCTCGGTTACTAATTTCCCCATCGTTTGGATTGTTTAATTGATCGTTTGAATTTGGGGATGTTACTTCCCCTTTAATAGATTCATCATTCTCTGAGTTAGCTGATATTTCCGATCCTGTTAATACTTCAGTTTCTTCCACTGATTCCTTTTCTTCAGTATCACTTCCGTTGTGGAATATTAGCAGCAAAATTACACCTATAGAAACACTCGCGTCGGCAACATTAAATATGGGCCATCTCTCGTATGTTCTGCCAAATAAAGTAAAGTCAAAAAAATCAACATTAAAAAAATCAACTACATAACCATAGAATAACTTTTCATACCCATAAAAAACCCCATAAAACATTCTGTCTATCATGTTACCAATTGCTCCGCCCAGAATCATAGCGAGAGCGAGTCTTACAAAAAATTTTTCATTTCTTGATTTATATAAGTAATAAAATATCCCAACGCTTGCAAATAAGGTAAATAGAGTTAAAAAGAATTTGAGTTGTCCATCAATATCAATCCCAAATGCGATACCCGGGTTTTCAACAAATGTGAGCTTAAAAAAATCGCCGAACACGGGAATACTTGATCCATAATCCATTCCATTCACATGAATATTTAAAAGGGGAAGTGTGCCCCCTTTTACAAAAAATTTTGAAATCTGATCGGCGATAACAATTAGTAATGTAGCGTAAAGTACTCTCAATATTGGGTCCGTTATTAATTATTTCATTTTCTGTTTAACTTGTAAACAGTGCTGTGTATGTGGTACCGCCATTAATCTTTCTTTTGGAATTAAAGGACATGTAGCGCACAGATTTTGCGGCTCATCAATACACTCGATACAAATTCCATAAGTACCATTATCTATTCTCTGAAGCGCGTCGTCCAAATAACCTAAAAATTTATTCTCTCTCTGAGCCCATAAATATAATTTTTCCCTTTCCATCGCGTCGGTGCCCTGCTCTGCCATATGCAAAGAATAAGGGGAGCTTTCATTAACATATTGACCGGTAGTTGGATCCATCATCTGCTCCTTTAAAGTTTGCAGTTGATCAATAATCTCGGTACGTTTTTCCATTATTACTTTTTTAAATTCTTCAAGATCCTTTTTTGAATAACCTTGAATCTTTTTCACTTTTTTAGTTGGAGAAATTACTTCAACATGCACGCCTTTTTTAACCACTTTTACGGGAGCTTTTTTAAGGGGAACCTTTTCGGTAACCTTCACCACTTTTTTCTCTATTTTTTTAATCGGTTTTTTCTCAACTTTTTTAGCTTTCACCTTTACTTCCTTCTTTTTTACAACCTTAACAGTTTTAGCAACTTTTTTTACCGGCTTCTCCTTTTTTGTAGATTTTGGTGAAGATTTGACAGCAGGTTTTTTAACTGATTTTTTATCTGCCTTCTTTGCCATGTTAACCTCCGGTAAAATATTATTTTAAGATTTTGTAATTGATATTGAAAAATCAAACTCGCCAATGCTTAATTTTTGTGTAAAGCCAGATTCATGTGCCTCATTTATTAATGAATCGGCCAACACTTCATTGGAAATATAATCAGAAAATTTGATTATGTAACTAATCATTTTTTCATCTGCGGAATAATATACTTTTATTCTGTCAATCACATCAAAACCGGCATCTTTTCTCATGTTTTGAATTCGATTAACAAACTCACGGGCATAGCCCTCAGCTATTAAATCATCTGTTAACTCGGTATCAATTGCAACAGTAATCCCCTCTTCCGATTCAACAATCCATCCTTCAATTTCATGGCTCAATATTTCAACATCTTCACGGGAAATCGTAACCGCATCCCCATCAACCATTAAATTTAATGAACCGGAAATTTCCAGCTGTTTAATTTCATCTTTATTCAGGTCTTTTATTGAATTAGCCAGAGCTTTAACTAGTTTGCCATATTTGGGGCCAATTGTTTTGAAATTTGCCTTGGCGGATTTATTAACAATCGACGAATCATCCTCGAGTACAATTAATTCTTTGATATTTACTTCCTCTAAAATTACATCCTGCATTTCGCGAAGAGCATCTTTTCTACTTTTCTCGGCGGCTACCATAATTTTTTTAAGAGGCTGGCGGACTTTCAAATTATTTTTTGCTCTTATTGATCGAGTTAAGTAAACTACCCGTTGAGCAGAATCCATCCTTATTTCCAGTTCGTTATCAACATAGCCCGGTTCAGGTAAATCGGAAAGATGCACAGACTCGGCATTTTCTTTTCCTGTAATTTTATTCAGATTCTGATATATCTCTTCAGAAATAAATGGAGTAAATGGTGCGCTCAATTTCGAAATTACCATTAAACATTCGTGAAGTGTTTGATATGCCGAAAGTTTATTCTTATTGATTTCAGATTTCCAGAATCTTCTTCGGCTTCTTCTAACATACCAGTTCGATAGCTGATCAATTGTAAAGTTTGAAATTTGGCGAGCAGCTTTGGTAACATCATAACTTTCCATCAATTGCCGGTACTCAGCAACCAATGAATTTAGTTTTGAAATGATCCAACGGTCAATTTCAGGTCGTTCATTATATGGAATTGGCTCATCACTAAAATTAAACTTATCAATATTCGCATACAGAGCAAAAAAATTATATGTGTTAACAAGAGTTCCAAAATATTTTCTCGTTACTTCAACAATTCCATCTTCATCAAAAAGTGTTGGTTTCCAGGGGGGACTGGTTGTAACAAGATACCAGCGAGTAGCATCTGCGCCATACTTATCGAATAGCTGGAACGGATCAACCGTATTCCCGCGTGATTTCGACATTTTCATTCCATCTTTATCGAGAATCAATTCATTGACAATTAAATTTTTATAGGAAACACTATCAAAGAGCATTGTTCCTATTGCGTGCAGAGTATAGAACCAGCCTCGTGTCTGATCAATTCCCTCACAAATAAAATCGGAAGGATAATTACTTTTAAACAATTCTTGATTTTCGAAAGGGTAATGATATTGAGCGAATGGCATCGCGCCGCTGTCGAACCAAACATCAATCAGTTCGGGAGTACGTTTAAATATTTTGCCATCTTTTTCAAATTTAACATCATCTACAAATGGTTTGTGAAGATCAATTTCATCTGCGGGTAAATCTTTAACAAGTATTCTTTTCCCATTTCTTTCAATAAAACCATTTTTTAATTCTTCAATAGAACCAACACAAAACATATTTCCATCATCGTCAAGCCAAATAGGAAGAGGAGTCCCCCAATATCTATCGCGCGAAAGGGACCAATCTTTATTTTCTTCGAGCCAGTTGCCAAATCTTCCGGCGCCAACTTCAGGCGGGCACCAGTTAATTGTTTTGTTTAATTCAATCATTCGTTTTGCGATATCAGTAGTTCTGATATACCAGCTGTCGCGTGCATAATAAATCAATGGATTATCGCATCGCCAGCAGTGAGGATATGAGTGCAGATAATCATTACCGGCTTGATATATCAACCCGCGTTCTTTGAGATTACGAATAATATCGGGATCAACTCCCTTTTCTTCGTGAGTTTGAAACTGCATTGATTTAACTAATCTTCCGGCAAAATCGGTAACCTGCTCGGTAAATCTTCCACTTTTTGTAACCGGCTGAAGAAATGGTAGATCAAACTTTTTGGAAATTTCATAGTCATCAGCACCGAAAGCAGGAGCAATATGCACAACGCCGGATCCATCTTCTGTACTAACAAAATCTCCCGGCACTATATACCAAGCTTTCTTTTCAACCGGGATATAAGAGAAGAGAGGTTCATATTCCTTATTTAATAATGAGGCTCCCTTCACCTCATCCAAAATTTCATAATCTTCTTTTATAACAGAGAGACGAGCTTTGGCTAAATACATCACACCATGCTTGGAAGAATTAATTTTTACGTAATCAATATCTTCTCCTACAGCTAGCGCAACGTTAGAAATTAACGTCCAGGGAGTAGTTGTCCAAACTAAAATTGAAGCTTCTTCATCTTTGAGTTTAAATTTTACATAAATGTTCGGGTCTTTAACATCAGAATATCCGAGTGCCAGTTCATGAGAAGAAAGAGGAGTTTCGCAATGAGGACACTGAGGAACAATCTTAAATCCTTTATAGATCAATCCTTTTTTATAGTATTCAGATAAAGCCCACCACACGGATTCAATATACTCATTAGTACAGGTTATATATGGATCGTCGAGATTAATCCAGTAGCCCATACGTTCAGTAAGTGTACGCCAACCTTCTTTCATTTCAATGTGATGATAAACCAAATCTTTAGCTTTTTGATTGAATGTGGCAACACCAAATTTTTCAATATCAGATTTTTGAGTGAAGCCAAGTTCCTTCTCAAGGGCAATTTCGATAGGTAGTCCGTGAGTATCCCAGCCTGCTTTTCTATGCACCTGGTAACCAGTCATAGTTTTGTAACGGCACACCAAATCTTTTAAAGTACGCGCCATAACATGGTGTATTCCGGGTCTTCCATTTACTGTAGGAGGACCTTCATAAAAGGTAAAGGGTTTATTATCGGGGCGTAACGAAATACTTTTTTCAAAAATCTTATTCTTATTCCAAAAATCTAAAACTTGTTCTTCAATTTTGGGATAGTTTATTCTTTCATCAAACTGCTTAAACATTTTGTTCTCTTATCTATAAATGAAATTAATATTTATTCTTCTTCTTTTTCGTAACGATCGATTAATTCTTTTTCGACCGAAATAAATTCTTTTAATCTTCTTTCTATCTGTTCTTTTCTGCCAATTAAATCATCAACTTTTTGCTGAGCTTCATAAACAATTTTTTCAGCTTTAATTTTTGCTTCATCAATTTTTAACTGGGATTCCCTTTCAGCTAGGTCTAATAGGTTTTTCAATTCTTCTTGCTTATTAGTTAAATCGACCGAAGAATGCTGAAGAATTATAACTTCCGAAACGGCCATTCCAAAAAGTGCTATAGAGCCGAGAGTTATATTTCTTAAAACGAATGTGACCAAATTTTCGGCTAACAAATCAGCGAGCCCAAAGTATTCACTAAATAAAGAAATCATTATGATTGTGATAAAAGATGCCACAACATTTACTACAAATACAACTTTTCCTCCAGTAGTGTAACCGAGAGTTTTATTAATCAGCCAACCACATGCGAAAGTAAAAACAGAAAGCACAAACCAAACAGCAAAACTTTGAGTTCCGGGTTTAAAAATATCAGTACTCAAAAAGTTTGAGAAAAAAATAATAATTGCCAGAAGAATCGGAGTTACAAATTGTATCCCTTTCTTATCGGTCATAGTCTTTTAATCACTTCTTTTAATATTAACGTCATCTTTGGTTCGGCTTGCATCGCTGTACTTATTATTTCTTCAACGTCAACTTTTTTTAATGAGTCGGGAAAACACTCATCTGTAACAATACTGATTCCCAAAACTCTCATCCCCATATGATTAGCCACTATATTTTCCGGAATAGTTGACATACCAACCACATCTGCTCCAATATTCCGTAAAAATCTATACTCAGCTTTGGTTTCTAAATTTGGACCTGGTACAGCAACATATACTCCCTTTTGTACTTTAATTTTATTCTCTAATGCTACCTCTTCGGCAATTTTCAACAACTCTTCAGAATAAGGTTCGCTCATATCGGGGAATCGGGGACCGAGTTCATCCTCATTTTTACCGATTAGCGGATTATCTCCCAATAAATTAATATGATCAGAAATAAGCATTAAATCTCCTCTCCTATAAAGAGGGTTCATACCGCCGCAAGCGTTGGAAACTATTAGTGTATTGACGCCCAAAAATTTCATCACTCTTATTGGATATGTGATTTGCTGCATTGTATATCCTTCGTAGAAATGAAATCTGCCCTGCATCGCTACAACGCTTTTTGTACCCAACTTCCCGAATATTAATTTACCTTTATGAGATTCAACGGTCGATAAAGGGAAATGAGGCAAGTCGATGTAATCTATTTCATGCTCAATTTCTATCTCTTTTACGAGACCACCTAAACCTGTACCCAGAACAATTCCAACCTCATAATTTTTATCAGTTTTTTTTCTGATAACCGATAAAGTTTCCTGTACCAACTCAATTAAGTTATTCACAATAATTTCTCCAAAATATCATTGACATCAATTTCTTCATTTCCATTAACCGGTACCTCAACTTTTGTTTCCCTTTTTTTGGATGTTGTGATATCTGCATTATGAATATTCATATCCAACAAATTAGCTTGAGCACCAATCATTGCCTTTAATCTAGATACTAATAATTTTTTCTCTTCTCTAAGTTTGAGTACTGAATCTCTTATCGAATTGGCGTTATCTCTTGCTTTATCAAGAATTTGAGCCGCTTTTAATTCAGCTTCCTTCACAATTAACGCTGTTTGTTTTTTTGCTGAATCAACAGCTTTATTGCTCGATTCTGTAGCATTTAAAAGAGCGTTTTGAAGATTTTTCTCAATTCTTTTATATTCTTTTAGTTGATCCTCAACACGGCTTATATCCGATTTTAACAAATCATTTTCATGCTGAAGTCTTTCAAATTCATCTGAAAGTTTTTCCAGAAACGCTTTTACTTCATCTTTATCGTATCCACGAACGGTCTTATTGAACTCTTGGTTTTTTATACCAAATGGTGTGAACTTCATTGCAAAGACCTCTTAATAAATTCTTTCGCCAAAGATTGCTGTTCCTATTCTCAACATTGTTGAACCCTCTTCAATCGCAATATCATAATCACCGGTCATTCCCATCGAGAGTTCACACAATTTAAATCCGGCATTATTTAATTCTTCTTTTAATGAAAATAACTTTTTAAATGATTTCCTAATAAGAGAAGTATCATCAGTATATGGAGCCATCGTCATCAATCCAACAACATCAATATTACTTAATTTTTTACATTCCTCAGCAAGTTTAAAACACTGTTCATCATTAACAATACCATATTTAGAAACTTCATCCGAAGTTTTAATTTCGAACAGTACCTTTTGAACTTTACCAATTTCAACCGCTTTTCTGTTTATATCCTCGGCAATCTTTAACGAATCAACCGAATGAATATACTCTGCGGCTTTTACAACATATTTAACTTTATTTGACTGTAAATGACCAATAAAATGCCAATAGAACTCCCCCTTCATTTTATCTGCTTTATCGCGCAGCTCTTGAGCTTTGTTCTCCCCAAAATTTAAAACCCCTGCTGAAACTGCCTCGCTGATACTTTCAATAGGGTGATTTTTTGAAACCGCGATTAGTCTAATTTCTTCATAATTGCGAGTAACTTCATCACACTTTTTGAGAATAGCATCATTAATTTTTTTTAGATTATCTGTTATCATCATCTAAAATTAAGGGTGAAAATCTATTCCTTTGAGTTATAAAAGTCAATCAAATAACGGGAAGATAAGTATAATTGAAATAAGAAAGGGGCAATAATGCCCCTTCTAATCTTTAAATCATAGAATGATTATTAACTACATCCTGTTGTTGAGCCGCAAGTTGTGCACTTCAAACAGGTGCCGTTTCGTACCATAGTCATACTCTGGCATTCGGGACAGATATCACCTGTGTAACCGGCCTGAATTGCTCTTTGAATATTGCTATGTAATGTAATAGCTCTTCCCTTCTGCTCTGTTTTATCATTCTCTATTCGTTCGATTAATTCGTTCGAGTAGCCGGTTTCATAAGTTTTTTGACTAACAATTTCCTCACTCTCAAAATCGGGTTCAATTACATGGGAGCGATGATCGCTTTTATGTGCAACTTCATCTTCATCAACATGGGCTAAATCATTTCTGCCGAGGTAGCCAACAGCTAATTCCCGGAATATATAATCAATTACTGAAGTAGCCATTTTAATTCTCTTGTGACCGGTTAGAACTCCGCTCGGCTCGAATCTTGTAAACACAAAAGCGTCAACAAATTCTTCGAGGGGTACACCATGCTGTAATCCCAAGGAAATTGAGATAGCAAAACAGTTCAACAAACTTCTAAATGCCGCTCCCTCTTTGTGCATATCAATAAATACTTCGCCAAGCTGTCCATTTTCATACTCACCTGTTCTTATATAAACAGTTTGACCATTAATTTTTACTTTTTGAGTATAGCCACTTCTTCTATCTGGAAGTCTTCGGCGTTTTGCAATGTAGCGGTGGATAATTTTTTCGGCAATTTTGATGATATCGTTATCATCTTTTTTCTCTAATAAATCCTCAACTTCTTCTTCAGTCAGAGTATTAAGAGGTTGGGAGAGTTTGGAGCCGTCACGATAAAGCGCATTGGCTTTAGTTCCTAATTTCCATGATTGCAAATACGCAAATTTAATATCATCGATTGTTGCATTGTTGGGAAGGTTTATAGTTTTTGAAATTGCGCCGCTGATAAACGGTTGTGCCGCTGCCATCATCCAAATATGAGCTTCCGATTTAATGAAGCGTGATCCTTTTTTACCACATTTATTGGCGCAGTCAAATACTGGGTAATGCTCGTGTTTAAGGAATGGTGCGCCTTCAATTGTCATTGTTCCGCATACATAATCGTTGGCCGATGCAATTACTTCTTTTGAAAATCCTAGTTCGCTCAAAAGATCGAATGAAAAATTATTCATCTTTTCTTCTGTAATACCTAGATTATGTTTAAGAAATTTTTCACCGATAGTAAATTTGTTGAATGCAAAACTCAACTCAAAAACTGATGGTAAAATGGCCTCAACTTTATTTAATACCTCATCGGTGAATCCTTTTGCCTTCAACGATTCAAAATTTATATATGGACAGCCATGAAGAGATCCAGACCCTTTTGCATATTTAACGATCTCTTTTACTTGATCATCATTATAACCGAGACGTTTTAAGGCTGGTGGGATAGATTGATTTATAATTTTGAAATATCCGCCGCCGGCTAATTTTTTAAATTTCACTAAAGCGAAGTCGGGCTCAATGCCTGTTGTATCGCAATCCATTACTAAACCTATAGTACCGGTTGGGGCAATCACTGTAACTTGTGCATTTCTGTAACCATATTTTTCGCCCAGTTCTAAAGCCATATCAGAATCTTCTCTTGCGGCTTCCAATAAATCTGATGGACAGTACTCGGGATTAATACCTACCGGGAATATTGACAATCCCTCATATTCTTCTTTCCTAACATTATAAGCGGCTCGCTTATGATTTCTGATTACCCTCAGCATATCATTTTTATTTTCTTTGAATCGAGGAAATGTGCCAAGTTCTTTTGCCATCTCAGCCGATGTAGCGTATGCGCGCATATGCATAATTGAAGTCAACGCTCCGCAAATTGCGATTGCCTCTTTACTATCGTAAGGAATTCCCTGTTGCATTAATAAAGAACCTAAATTTGCGTAACCCAAACCTAAAGTTCTAAATTCATAACTTAGCTGGGCAATTTCTTTTGAAGGGTACTGAGCCATCAGAACACTTATTTCTAGAACCATTGTCCATAGACGGGTTGCGTGACGATAGGCTTCAACATCAAATTTTTCTTTATCTACATCATAAAATTTAACGAGATTTAATGATGCTAAATTACAAGCGGTATCGTCGAGGAACATATATTCGCTACATGGATTTGATGCTTTAATTCTTCCACTCTCCGGACATGTATGCCATTCATTAATTGTGGTATCATATTGGAGTCCCGGATCTGCCGAAGCCCATGCCGCGTAAGCAATATCATCCCACAATTCTTTTGCGGGTAAAGTTTTACAGGCTTTTGGTGCTCTTCCCTCTTTTGCGGCTTTATTTTTTTCTACTCTGAAATATAGATTCCAATTGCTGTCATTAATTACAGCATTCATAAATTCATTTGTAACACGAACGGAATTATTTGAATTCTGGCCGGACACAGTAGTATAAGCTTCTGAATTCCAATCAGTATTATAAACAGGGAACTCTATACTTTTAAAACCAAGTTTGGCAAGTTTAATAACTCGTTCAATATAATTTTCTGAGATGTGTACTTTTCTAGCTTCCAGAACTGCTTTTCTTAATTTAAGATTTGTGCGTTTGTTGAATCTATCATTTTCCGGATGTTCCTCGTAACAAGCTTTCATAATATTATTTAAATGGAAATTGCACAGTTTAGAACCTGCAACAAGCGAAGCTACTTTCTGTTCTTCCACTACTTTCCAATTAATATATTCGGCTATATCAGGATGATCGATATCGAGTGTAACCATTTTTGCCGCACGACGGGTGGTACCTCCCGATTTAATTGCACCGGCAGATCTATCTCCAATTTTGAGGAATGACATCAAGCCGGATGATTTTCCTCCTCCGCTCAATGGTTCATTTGATCCTCTTACATTAGAAAAATTTGATCCTGTACCAGAACCATATTTAAATAGACGGGCTTCTCTAACCCACAAATCCATTATCCCGCCTTCATTAACCAAATCATCGGATACTGATTGAATGAAACATGCGTGTGGTTGCGGATGCGTGTAGGCATCATCCGATGCGGTAAGTACACCCGTTTCAAAATCTACATAATAATGACCTTGCGATGGACCATTAATTCCGTAAGCCCAATTCAAACCTGTGTTAAACCATTGGGGAGAGTTTGGTGCGGCGTATTGATTTGCGAACATATAACATAATTCATCATAAAAAGCTTTTGCATCTTCTTCTGTATCAAAAAACTTAGCTTTATATCCCCAGTATGTCCAAGTGCCGGCTAAACGATGAAATACTTGTCGAGCATCAGTCTCAGAACCATATCTATCTTTTTCAGGTAATTCTTCTAAAGTTTTAGTATCTGCCGCAGATGGCTGTAACCATTTAGGGATATCATTTTCTTTTAACTTTTTTAGAAGTCGTGGCACACCAGCTTTTCTAAAATATTTTTGAGCTATTACATCGGTTGCTACTTGCGACCAGTGGGTTGGAACTAAAACATCCTCCATTTTAAAAACTACTGACCCATCGGGGTTTTTTATTTCTGATGTTCTTTTTGTGAATTCTATTGTTTCGAATGGGTCTTTACCACTAGTTGTAAAATAACGACTGATTTTCATTCAGAGCTCCAATCTCGGATACAGTTTATGTAAAAATTATTTATTTGCCTCGCGGGGAAAACAACTTAACTAAAAAAATATTTTTAAGCAATTACCTGAATGCTTTACAAAGTAATTGTCGGATTGATTAATTAAAGAACCTATAAATATCTTTTTATAACCGTTAAAGTGTATTATTTTTTTTATAAAAATAGTTACTTAATCTAACAGGAAAATATTGTTTTTTTATTTTATTTTTTTAGGAGAGATTTAAATCACAAATTTAAAATAGAGGCACACATGAAAATTCAAAGATCGGCCGGAGTTTTACTCCATCCAACTTCACTACCGGGAAAATTTGGTATTGGAGATTTGGGACCTAACGCGTATAAGTTCATTGATTTCCTCCAATCAGCCGGTCAAAATTTGTGGCAGGTATTCCCACTCGGACCAACAGGATATGGCGATTCTCCATATCAATGCTTCTCTGCATTTGCGGGAAATCCATTGCTAATCAGTCCTGAGTTGCTTCATAGTAACGGTTTCTTAAGCGATGACGATTTAAATGGTTTCCCCGAGTTTAATCCCTACCAAATAGATTTCGGCGCATTAATTCCGGTTAAAAATCAATTGCTGCGAAATGCTTATTCCAACTTTATTGCTCAAGATAATAAAATAGAATTAGTTGCCTCGGATTTTATAAACGCAAATAAATTTTGGCTGGATGATTTCGCCCTTTTTATGGCCGCTAAACAATATCATGGTGGTATATTATGGACTCAATGGGATCAATCAATCGCATTCAGAAAAAATATCGATGAATGGAAAGCTAAGTTAAAAGATGAAATTGATTATCAAATTTTTCTTCAGTTTACTTTTATAAGTCAATGGAATAACCTAAAAAATTATGTTCATTCAAAGGGGATTAAAATTATTGGTGATCTTCCAATATTCATCGCCTATGATAGCGCAGACCTTTGGGCAAATAAAAAATTCTTTACAGTTAATGAAGATGGATCATTAAAATTTGTTGCCGGCGTACCCCCCGATTATTTTAGCGCTACAGGACAGCTCTGGGGAAATCCTCTTTATAAATGGAAAGAAATGGAGAAGGATAATTTTGGGTGGTGGAAAGCAAGAGTGAAACAGTTGCTTCAGTTTGTGGATATTGTTAGAATAGATCATTTCAGAGGATTGGATGCTTATTGGGAAATTGCCGGTAACGCAACCACTGCGATTAATGGCAGATGGGTAAAAGCCCCCGGTGAAAAATTATTTTATGAGTTAAAAAAAGAGTTTGGAGATTTACCAATCATCGCCGAAGATTTGGGAGTGATCACCGATTCTGTTACAGAACTTCGCGAGAAATTTGATTTACCGGGTATTAAAATTTTACAGTTTGGATTAGGCGAAAATGGTGATAGAAAATTTTTACCACACAATCATGTTAAGAATTGCGTTTTGCATACTGGTTCTCATGATAATGAAACTACAAAAGGTTTTTTAGAATCGGAGAGAAGTAAAAATTCCGGTATTTATGAATGGGCTCAAAATTATTTTAATTATTATGGGGATGATCTCACATTTCATTTAATAAAATCGGCATATTCATCTGTAGCCAATATTGTTGTTATTCCTATGCAGGATATATTAAATCTTGGGAATGAAGCACGAATGAATTTTCCGGGGAGATTAGGTGGAAATTGGAATTGGCGTTTTACCTGGGATCAAATTAATAATGGTATTATAGATACATACAAAAATCTATCTATTATATATGAACGCCCGCCAACCAAGATTGATGATCCGGTAATTATTAATATTGAAGAGGAATAATTATTCCCACACAACGTAGAGACGCCATATATGGCGTCTATAACCGCGCACGGATTTTGAGAATTTTTTCCAAGTAGTTTGAGAATTCTGGTGGGAAGTAATTTAATTAACAGTCTGCTTTAAAGTCCGACACTATTAAAGCCCCTTTTACTCGCCACTCAGGTCTATCTTGACATCAGGCATATCATCATAAGTCCGGCCATTTAATATCCTACCTGTCTTTTTCTTATTCGTCCCACCCCACTGTTTAAAGAAAAATTTGGCGCCGGCGGCTGTACATTGAATTTGAATGGATTCAACCCAGGCCCTTTCCATTGGTCTGGGCTTACGGCCACTCTCACCCCCGACAATCACCCAATCAATCCCTTTTAGCGGTAATCTCTTTAGTGGGCCTAATAATGGTTCACATGATAAAAATTTCCTTTTGGCGTGAGTCTTCTGTAAATCTCTTATTCTCTGATAAAAATTATCATTTTCAACGGAAACTCCCATCCAAATATTACTAGTCCAATTTAGTTTCTTATCATGCTTTAGAAGAATATCTGATCTTTTTGTTAATATTTGAAATACATGTTGAGGATTTTCGTTCATGACTTTGAATACTTTTTGAATAAAATCTATCGATATTTCTTTGTGAAATAGATCACTCATAGAATTTACAAAAACTATTTTTTGTTGCTTCCATGAGTAGGGGGTTTCTAATGCATCCTCGTGAAGTGTTAGTTTAAAGCCATTCTTATATTTTTTTTGTCCCATAGCCTTCAACCTTCTGGCCATAACCTCAGCATAACAGAATTTGCACCCGGTCGAAATTTTATTACACCCGGTTGTAGGGTTCCAGGTCAATTCTGTCCACTCTATTTTTGAGTTAGCTGCCATATATTCCTTTCTTAATTTTTATATAATATAGTTTCATCGTTAAGATTTCCCAACGGCTCGATTATCAACTTCTTTTTGGTAATGAGATTCCTTATACATTTATGGAAATCGGAGCGAGTATACTTCATAAAATACTTATAAACAATTTTATTCCATATTTCAATTCTACAAAATTTGGTATTCCCTATTTCCTCCAAAATAATATCCTCTAGGGTTTCAAAGTAAGAATCAAGCATCTGTTCTGGTTTCATTTCGACCTCTCCAAATAGTGTATCACGAACCAAAAAATTCCAAATGTGCTTTTTATAAGCTGTAGCCATTATATCGTTCATCAGGAACTTTGCATCCCTGTGCCGTGAAGCAAAAAATATGCAGTACTTCATCTTACTTCTTTCATCAGTTGCATACACGGGACAATACCCAACATATTTAAAATATTCCTCTAACTTACTTTTATATTCTTCCAATAATTCCTCTATCCGTTCATCCGTGTCGATCGCAGAGTTTAATAAAAAATTCTTCCAATAATCTCCACCAAGCACTTTGCTTAGAGTATTATGTTTACTTTGTATCTCTGGGGTAATACCTTTTTCGGCATACGAGTCTACGCATGATAGGCGAAGTATAGTTGGGACGCTTAAATTAATTATTAATTCTGTGCTAAAACTCTTGGAACGCCTTAAAAACGGCAATATTGATTCATACTCAATTCCAACTACTCCAAATGGATCTAAATAAATAAAAACAACCTCATCAGTTATTTGTTTCGCAAGTTTGATTAAAAAATCATTGGCAGGTAAATTAATCGCATGCACTTTACCAGTATCGGTATACTTTCGTAAATTTTTTGAGAGCTGCTCGTGGTGATCAGGATTTTTATTAATTAGAAAGACTCCATAGTCTTCCGATAAATATTTTTCTGCAGCCTCACATATAATTAATGGCGATCCTTTGGAGCCATCATCAAATAGCCCCGGCCCAGCGAATGAATCTACTAAAATTATTTTCTTATTTAATTTCTTAATTTTTTTTAGATATGGCTCAAGATAATGCTCAATAACATTATCTTTCAACCGAGACCATTCTCGTTTACCATCAAAAAACTCATATTCGAACTCACTCATAATACCCCACTATCATATAGTAATTTAACTTCTTGGGTGTGCAAAAAATCCCCTTTTAGTTTAAAATATGAGGCTTTAATTTGAAATTCAATAGTCAAATAATAATAATCTTCTCATCCAACCAATTTCTTTAATCCAATTTGAGTTTTATGAACAAATTATTATTTTAAAAAAAGCATTTCTATGGGGTAAATATGAAACAACTCCTTTGTATTTTCTTCCTATTCTCATTCACTTCCCTTGTTTCCGCGCAGACGGTTTATATCACAAAAACGGGTTCCAAATATCATTTGGGGCATTGTGGTTCATTATCTCAAAGTTCTATCGAAATTGACTTGAACGATGCGGTAAGTAGAGGATATGGACCTTGTGCAAGGTGCAGACCACCATCAGCTATTTCATCTAAAAGCGAGAGGAAAGTAAGTACTAGTAAACAAAGCGAATCTTCCCAGTGTGCAGCTACAACTAAAAAAGGAACTCGCTGTAAAAGGAAAGCAGCGGCGGGCTCAAGTTATTGTTGGCAGCATAAGTAAAGAATCTACCCATCAATGAGGTATAATTGATTGGGTATTCGGTCTGCTCTGCTGGCCCCCCCCTAGTGGAGCAGCCGGACTATTAATTACCACTTTGAGTTTCTGATCTTCTTCCATTTTACCAACTCTTTTTCAAGTCGGTTGATTTCGCTTTTCGAATAGATGTCGTTTGAGCCCTTCATACCATCAATTCTAAATAATAATTCAGCAAGCACAAATAAATGGAAATCTTTTTCCTTTTTATTTATTGTCCGCGCAAATAATGTCGAATAAAATTCATTTTTCTCCATGCACCAATTTAATGCATGTCAGTCATCATTTTAAAGACCAATTAATACTTTATTATTGGCTTAATAATAGAGGCTTATTCCTCAATCCCTTTCAAACAAAGTATCTTCATACTCCACACCGAACAACATCTGCACCCCGGTAACAAGTAGGTACACCGGAATCCATAACCACCCAAAATAAAGCTGTTGTTTGTAGTGCCGGAATTCATGATCGTAATTACTTGCCCATGCTTTCATGAGGATAAATTCGCCAAGATTTATACCGTTCCCGATCGGGAGGTTCGGAAAGTTTTTTACTGCCAAGGTAACCGCATTTTTTGTGCTCCAATAAAATCTATCTTCTTTTTTATTGGTTGCGATTAAGTAAATCCAAAACACTGCCCTAAATATGTTTTGAGGCAGCGTCCAGAATATTTTAATTATTAAAAGCATTTTAAGGCCTCTATTTCTTGCTCTGTCAAAACAAAAGGCAACTCATAATATCTGTCTGTTGCTAATACTTGTTTAACATCTTCACCTTCTTTGATTACTAAATCACACACAACGATATTTTCGTTTTCAATAGGGTGCTTAATCTGCACGTGAGTCGATTCTTGGTCGAGTACCTGCTCTTTATATTCTTTTTCTATCATAATTCACCTCTAATATTTACTTAAAGAAAATTCAACGTTAATTGAGCTACTATTCCAATTTGCCGAATGAACGAATAGTGTTTGGTCTGCGGTCAAACTAAATATCTTTGCAAGTATTTCTGCGTCATTGATAAAAGTAAGCCCAGCACCGCACGCCTTAGCATTAACCACTTGGGTCCCTCCGCTACTTGTCCCGATGCTAATTGTTACTGCGTTAGCTGTTGTGTTATTAACTAATATCCCACGTATTCGATACTCTTTGGGAATAACATTTGTAAGTGTGGTATTACCTGTTATCGCTGTTTTAATATCTTTGTAGTTTGCATTTACCCCAACAGCTAATGCTATCGGGCTTCCTGATGTTTGCCCATGCAACCTATTCCCGCTATTGTCAATCCAGCCGAATTGGCCTGCCCATTGTGGCTGTAAGTCGAGTACGTTGCCGATGGTAATAACTTCAAAGGTTGTTATATTAGTTGTGCCAGCCCCTACGTTCTCTAAAGCCATCCCGTAACTAAGACCATTCCCAACGAATGTAAACGTTGTATCGAAAGAACCAGTCAGTCCCTCTATGTAATAAAAGGCTGATGAATTAATTCTGCCCAGCTTAATACTTGTTGCCGTTGTTGTACCAGCTAACCTAATTCTAAATATTTTAAAGAAATTGGATGTTGTGATACCTATATTCCTATAAACGCCACCATTCCCCGTTGAAGTGTACTGGCTTGCGTTATCAACGCTGACTCCAGAATTTAAGCTCCATCCGCTTGCGAAGTTTAATGCACCAATTAAGTTTGTATTACTCGCCCCTCTATCTGCATAAGGCATACTATATTCAGTTGGTGAACCGTTGTTGTAATAAGCAAGAACTTCAGATTGTGTTAAGGCTCGGTTGAAAAGTTGTGAAGAATATATCGTTCCCCTAAAGTAATCAACAGCCGAAGTATTACGTCTGCCGAAAGCCAGAATATCGCCATTAGTTATACTCCCCCCATCTACACTCCCCGCAACAGCTACTGCCCCGTTGATATATACAGATGCTTGGTTTGTATCACTTCTGACAACAACTATGTGATAGAGTTTATTTGCTTGTATGTCGTAAGATAAAAGATTAGTTGTACCACCGATAGCTACGAAAAGTTTGCCACTTAGTATTGATACAGCATAACCGTTAGTAAAAGATTTGGATATGACCCTTTGCTGACTGGTAATATCCGAGCCAGTTCTGATATTTAAGACTATACTAAAATCACCTATACCAAAATCCAAGTTATCATTATCTGGTATGGTTACTAAATCATCCACTCCATCTAACCGATAACCACCTTCATCACCCTTACTATGCACCGCGCGATTAAAGATAGCATCAGTTATGTTTGTTGCTCCGGTTATAATTGGCGCGGAAAGAGTTTTATTTGTTAAAGTTGCCGTTGCGCTGTTCTTTGTGGAATCGCTAGTGTTATCAACATTGCCAAGACCTACTAATGCTTTATCATGGGTTACTTGGCTATGGTCGTATGCAGTTTTACCTCTATCCCCGCGGTAAGCTGTAGAGCTCGTTTCTCCTAAAGCTAGCGACGCGGAAATAACCACATAACCCGAACCGCTCCAACGATAGGTTTTATTATCATCCAAGGTAACATATATTTTACCGGTTTCTCCGGGTACGGGGAGTGCCGCATAATTAGCAACTTCAACTACATCATCAACATAACTTGGCAATTGTGTTGAGGGAACTTTACCCTCAACTAAATCAGCCTTTAAGGTTAAATCCGGAAGGTTATCTAAATTGTTGTAAGAATGTTTGTGCAATGTAGTTACGCCGCCATCGGTTAAATGGGTGGCGTTTACATCGCTAATATTATTTACTTCAGCGCCGGCTTCAATGCCCGATAGTTTATTCTTTTCGTTTGTGCTATAATCTTCAGTTGATAAACCTTTGCCGGTTACTTTATCAACTTTGCCGGAGAGTAGAATATCAGCTTCCCCCTCGGTGTAAACATCAACCCCTTCAACATCATCTTCAGTTGCGTTTATTTTTACTACTTTGCCCGCGCCAATATCGGAAAGTATAACTGGGAAATAGCGCACTGCATCAGTGGGTAGTTGTGTATTGTCAAATTCTGTCTGGGTGTCAAACTCAACTTTGAACTCACCTTTTGCAAGAGTTTTTGTTTTAGCACCATTGGAAGGATCGATCGCAATTAAATCCCAGTAATATTTTGGTTCAAGAAAATCCCCGGTATCTTCTTTCTGGATTGATATTTTGAAACAAGTATCGGAACCATCATAAATGGCTTCAAGTTCATCATCACTACCATTATATAAAGTATTCCTTTTCCTGATTAATAGATTGGAGCTTGGAGTAAGTTTATCCAGTTTTACTCCCATACTGCATTTATGGGTGCTCCAATCACCCGGAACTCGAATCTCTAGTCGATCCTCACCGAGATAAGCATCACCGCGTTCTATTATTAAATTTTTTTTGACAGTCTTCATTTTATACCTACTTATCCGCCGTTTATTGGCGGATTAATGAGTTATAAATAGTTAATTAACTACTCTTTATTTTATTTTCTTCTCTTTCTTGGTATTCGATTTTTTATCCTCGTCAAATTCAATAAATCCCTGCTCTATGTTCAACGATTTTGCTTTCTTAATATCAACGGAACTCCTTTTACAAAATTCTGCTATTACACCATCCATTTCATTTTGTAATAGTTGATCTTGCAAAGCAAGGTTATTTCTCTTTGCCGCTATTGATTCAACATGAAACTTTTCTTCTTTGCTTAAAAATAATTGCATTGTATAACTCCTTATTTAATTTAATTGTCTGTGTGCAGTACCGGTTACAACATAAACAGTGGTTCCTATTTCATACATATCGCCTTCGTTGGCTGAAAGATAATTAGCATTATAACCGGTAGGATAACTGCCCAGCCACCTTACTGGTTTTTTGTTTTGTATCAATACTTCACTTGCGTTTATTCTAAACACCCCGCTGGAAAAATCAAGAAAGTTGCCGGGTGAATTGTAAAGCTTCCAAGTTGTTTCATTAACCCAAAAGAAAGTCTTATCATAAATTCTTGTTTTTATTTCATCAATTCTTAAATGAGGAAATGTTTTATTTGATCCCGTGACAAAAAATCGAAGAGTATATCTAAGCTGTTGGCAATTGCTAGGTATCGATAATCTAAATGTTTGTGTTTGCCACCAATATTGGTTTGAAGTAGCGAAATATTCACTGTAAATATTGCTCCAACTGGAACCGTTATAACTTTCAACAGTAAATACTAATGTTTGATAAATGCTGGAATATTCTGTCCCGTGTCTCATTGAGAACTGAACTTCTAATGATTTGCCCGCGTAACTGCTCATGCTTGATTTTGTTATATATACAGAGTGTTCGAAGTTCGAAACATTTAATTGCGCGTTACTAGTCAAACAATATCCAACAGTGCCGTCATTGCTATTAGTACAATATGAACTATTTGATTTACTCCATGCAGCATAATTGGATACTGAAAAATCTCCTTCGGGTAGCATACTTGCGGTATAATCAGTATAAACATCGGGTGGGTTTGCAGTTGCAAATTCCCCAATTTTTATTATATCATAACTGCCGTCATTTAGAGATAGTCCCTTTAATGATGAGGATGCTTCCAGTCTTACTTTTGAATTGTAAAGTTTTGTAATATCAAAACTCCATCCAGAAATTGTTGCGACAGTATTACTTGATGCGCCTCCGTAGCCAACATTTAAAAGCCAAGCATTATTAACTGCATCCCATACAGAGATGCCATATCTTGCCGCACCTCCATCATTATAACTGCCTATGGTACTAATTAGCTTGGTTGCATCCGGGGAAATTGTTTGAGCTGTTACTTGCAATCCTAAGGTGTAATTGGTCAGTTGTCCGTATAGGTTTATTTGTACCCTATTGTTTCCTGAATCAGAAAGCTTGTAGATGCTTGGCGCGGTAATACTCCATCCTCCAAATGATCCAGCGGTTGCTGTTATTGTTCCGGTAAATGAACCATTCCCCGATGCATCTAAACTCATTTTTGTTGAGTCAACATTACTTCCATTTCTGTATATAAAATTAATAGCACCGCTTGCAAGTTCTAATCTGCTGGTACTTGCAGCAATTTTTCCTAAAGTTATTTTACCCGTATTATCCCATTGCGCAATTACATCGTTATAAAGTCTTATCCTATAACCATTCGTAGAATCAATCGTAATGTTTGTGATGTTACTCGCGTATTTGCCGAGTCCAACACCAAATGTATTTGTAGAATAGCCATAAAGTCCGTTAAGATTTCCTATTGCCCAATGCTCTGAATAATCATTGTAAGTAGATGAGTTGCGAACACTTCCAACTATAGATGGGCCAGTTTGTGAAGCAGTCTTAATACCTCGTACAGAATACAAATCAATAAAGCCACTGCCAGCTTGCCCGGTGTTAAACATTGCATCACCCGCGTACCATGTATTAGCACCGCTGCCATCAACATTTCTAACTACAGAGTATGTATAATTGCCAGCGCTTCCGGAATGAGATGAATTAATTCGCATAAATTCAACTTTACCTTCGGCCTCCATATATACTATATCGCCATTAACCATTTGATTATGCTTAACAGTGATTGTCGTTGAGCCTGAAGATAGATCTGCGACAAGTACTGTTGTTGGGCCAACCAGAACACGTCCGCCAATAGTTCCAATAGTTTCTTGAGCAACTAAAGTTTCTACCCATAATTCGGATGCATGCAGCGTTAACCATTTTTTATTTATCGAACCGAGATTTCCGTAATAAGACTGCTTTGGCAGTAGAGATTGTGAACCAAACTCTGAATTACTCGTTCCTTGCTGATCGACTATACCTGTTAATGTAATGTTAGTAAATGATGGCGAAGAGGTTGTAGCAATATCTTGTATTGTGTTTATTTTATTAGATGTCACCTTTAAATTAGTTGTATTATAATTTAGGTATTGACCATTAATTGGAGTTGCGTTCCAAACACCGCTTGTTAAAGTCCCGACTGTTATTAAAGATGAAGCAATAACACTATTGCCAAGAGTAGTGCTCGATAATACTTCTGTCCCATTTATTTTATAAACCTTTGTATTAGCGATATTCAAATCATGATTCAAAGTTCCAATAGTTGTTAATGATGAGGTTAAAACTGATGCTCCGAGTGCAGTTGAGGAAAGCACATCAACATTATTTATTTTATATGTTTTACCCGAAGCAATATCGATGTTTAAATCTGAAATCCAGTTTGCGCCACTATATTTAATTGAGCCAAGTAAAGCATCACCTGCCCCTAACATTTCAATACCACCATCTAATGCGGTTGTATTATCGCCACCCTTATTCAATCTTATTGCGTGGTCACTTATATTCAGATCAACAACATTCACCTGGTTAATCGAACCACCGATATAAATATCTCCATCGACAGTAATGTTGCCGGTTACTTTTTGATGGCCATATATTTTTTGTTTAAAGTTAACATCAGCTGCACCACCAATCGATTGAACACCATCTATTTTTTGATTTCCTACAATCCATTCATCCCCATAATTCTTAAACTTATAAGTGGAGTCTGGAACTCCGCCAACAGCCATCCTAGCAAATTCAATGGTTGTACTTGTTTTCTTAATATCCTGGATTGCCTCAAGTTTATTATCAACACTTAATTTGAAATTATCTGTGTATTCTAATTCTATAATATTATCGGTAATAACAAGTGGAGCTTGCCCGCTTAAATTTTGTTGTGCAACAGTTTGACTGTTTGAAGTCCCGGGAAAAGAGCCTGCATTATATTTTGAAGAATCTAACGCTAAATGAACTGTTTCTCTGTTGTAATTGTAACCGGTTACACCTACCGGGTTAAACGAAGCAAACCATTTGAATAAATCTAGTTCTAAATTCTCAAGGAAGTAATCCACTCCGTTTATTTCAATTGTATCCAGCATTTCCCAATCAAGCATTTCATCATATAATGCAGTGCCAATTGGATATGCCCACCTTCTTTTACCATAAAAATTAAAAACTTCGTTGGCAACAGTTTCTGCGTAGGCATCAAGCGATTCTTGCGTTGCTTCTACTGTGTAAGGAGCAATTATTTCTAATTTTACCTCATTGCGTGGTTTTATACCCGCGTATCTTTGTATTGATGCCGAGCCCTGAAGAGTTACTCCGTTTACCGTTGTTCCGGATTTAACAATGATTGTTACACCATCCGCGATTTTTTCCCAAAATGGTTTTCTAGTACCGCGATTTTTGGGAAAGGTATTAAAGACTCTTTTTGTGCCTCCACCCAAAGCACTTTTTGCTTTTATTACGAAACGTCCAAGCTTATCATAAAATACGTAGCAACGCATAGAATCGGCACACATCTTAACCATTTCGTAGGGATGTTTACCAAGAGGCATCTCATCAATCAGAAGTGTGAAATAATCCAACGACATGGGATATATCGAATCACCACTCTGATTTATTATAGTATCATTTGGCCAAGCATTCTTTATCTGCACTTCCATTAATTTGAGTGCGTCAAATCCTTTTATCGGATTCTGATTGTAATAATCGGATGAATCATAAACATCAATGTGGCCTGCCGGTTTATCGTAGTACTGATTTGTATAGATAGTATTTTCATCTTTACCAAATGCCAGAGAAACCGCGCTATCTTCAACGGGATACAACCTGCACCATGTAGCTGTTGCGTAACTGCCAATTTGATTTGCAACAGTTGTCGGCACTGCATCCAGCCAACTACTCATTACAAAATACTTTTTGGTTGAATCACCATAGGGTACTTCAATTGTTTCACCTTGCTTAAAAATAGTCTGCCCCATATTTAATGGAGCACCCCAGTATGATTCATTATTGTCAAATGAAACAAAACACCATACATCATCATAATAACCGAATTGATCCCAATTGTGATCTGTTATCTGCCCATTACTTCCTTTACCGGAAAAACCATAAATATAATCTGTAGCACTATCTACTCTTGTACCTACAGGATAAAAACTTGCACGCTGTTTATTAGTATTGGTAAGTATATCTAAGGCTTTTAGTTTATCAATAACCTCAAATGATATTTTGCGTTCCATATCCGGGAAATCTATTGAGGAGAAATCACATACTCCCTCAAAACATTTAACGGTGGTATTATTACTCTTTACGCCATGAATTTCAAAAATATATCTTAACTGATTTGTGTAATCAATATTAAAAGCATTATAAACCGGCGATCCCGGTACATATCTCAACGTCAACCCTAGTCCATCAAAACCTATTAAACCAGCTTCACCTTTTCTGCGGCTTTCAACTCTCCGTTTTATTGAGCTCATATTATGAACGCGAACGTCATTTGTCCAATCAACAAGAGTTCCATTTACTCCATTTCTAAACTTTATTTGAAAACCTTGCCTCAATGTTCTCTCCTCATATCATAATCATAATAATCACCAACCGCCCTTGCTGTATCGTTATCAAAAACAGCAATGGCGGGTCTGTTGGAATATTTTTCAAAGTTTGAGTTTAGTTTTGTTATTTCTCTTAATAGAGTATTATCACCGCTTAAATTGCCCCCTAAACCACCATTAATTTGTATCGAGCTTTGCTTCACTAAATCATTTACAACAGTAATAAAATCTTTTTCCGGAGCTACTATTTCTCTATGCGTTCCCTCAAAAAATCCAGCCTTACCTTCCGGTAAAATACCTCCCTGGGCAAAGCCTTTCATATCGGTGTTTTGCTTCATAATATTTGTGGCTTGAGCAACACCTCTTGCAAAAATGATTCCAGAATAAAATGGCGCTAACATTGGGCCAACACCAATCGGTGGTGGAGATGAAGCGGCTGCCATTCCTTTGTATGTCTCAATCATTACAGCAGTAACTGCTAGAGTTTTATAAGCGGCTGTGTGACGAGAGAATAAACCGGCTAATGAATTAAGCATTCCGGATACAATTGAGAGTTGCTGCAATGATGCCTGCTGTTCAATCATTAACCGTTGTTGAGAATAAAAAGCTTTTATGTTAGTAATCTGTTCTTCAGTCGCAGCATACTTGATTGCCCGTTCGATTGATATAGCTTCTTCAGCGTCGAGTTCTTTAGTTCTTTGTGCATACGGATCAGACTCAAATTTATGTTGAGCTTCCCGGTTAAATTTTTTCCTCTCCTCTTCCCACTTATCCTTAGCATCCGCTCTTTTTTTCCTGTTTGCAGTTGCTTTTGCTGCAGCCTCATCAGCGGTTTTTTCTTCTTCCTCGAAAGCTTTCTTCATCATTTCGAGGTTCTTTTCCATAACCTCTTTTACAAACTTCCATCCCTCATACTCGGTTTGGTTTTTTATCGCGTGGAAAGTTTTGAGATGCTCCTCGTATCTATTTTGAGCTTCGGTTTTCATACCTAAGAGTTCTACGTAACTCTTGCCGACCAATTCGAGGCGTGCCTGTTCAATCAATTCATCCTTAAAAATATCAGTAGCGAGGCCCTCTTTGTTATCTAGGAATTTTTCATATTTTTTATCCTCTTTACCAGTCATGGTATCTTTTAATTTTTGTAGATTTTCTCTCAGCTGAATTAGAGCATTTCTCTTTTCTTTATCTGCAAGATTATCAATCTCTGTATTTAGAATATTCAATGCCGCGCTTACATTATTTGGAGTTGATAAATCAAATGTTTTGTTAATGATTGATTTTAATCTTTCCTCGCTTGTATTTAATTGATTGGTGATAATCACAATTTTTTGATTTGTTTCGATTAATTCCTGAGAATACTTTTTATACCTATCTTCATCTTCTTTTGTGCTAAATACAAGTTGTGCCTCTCCGGATGGTGTTGCTGGTTGAATTATTTTAGCCCTCGCCATCATGTATTGGGTTTGGGCCTCTAAGAATAATTTTCTGTTTTGGAGTGACTCGAATTGAGCTCTCGATTCTTCTATCGAAAGATTTTTATATTCCTCTCGTAATTTATTTACTTCCTCAGCTTGTGCTTCTATTGCTTTGGTTGTGTCATTAAATAACCCTGGTAAAATATTTAGCAATAACATTACTGCATTAATCGCAATTATTAAACCACCCCCACCCATGAATGCAGCTGTGAGCTGTTGAGATATTGTAGTCCCGGTTGTTGCTGCAGCTCTTCTTGCATCATTAAATAATTGCACTACCATTGGTATATTGTTGCTTATACCCATCAATCCCATTCTAAAATTGACAAGAAACATTTGGCTATCATTTAGTACATAACCAAATTGAGACATGGCCATGTTCATTTGAGTTTGACCGGGGACAATTTTCTTTTGTGCGGAGCCCAAATTATCATAATTGGCAATTAGTTTAGCCTTAGCAGAACTTAAATTTTCGGCTGCAGCCATATTTTTTTGCCACGCCGGATGGTTTATATCAAGAGCTTTTGTTTCTTCATTTATTTTATGAATTGATTTATCTAAAGTATCAAGTGATATTTCCTGAGTACGAATCCAGTTCATTAACTCATCAACACTCGATTCAGTAGCTTTATTGTATTTTGAGAGTTCGGAGGTTATTTGCTTAAAAGTATTCTCGAATTTTTGTTCAATAGGATCGATAACTTTTACAAGCTCTACGATCTTCCCTTTATTCACATCAATTTTTGCTTGATATTCTTTATCATCGATTGTGAGTTTAAGTATTAATTCTTGAATATTTTCAGCCATTGTTATTCTGCTTTTGGTGGTGTCTTATTTGAGCATTTACGCCAAGTATTGTATTAAGATTTTTTCTTACTTTTTCGCAGTAAGCGGTCATTATAATTTCATAACTAATGTTTTTATTATTTTCAAATTTCAATGTGTCATCTTCAGAAACTAAAAAGAGAATTGACTCATCCTCTGAAATCATCAACTCTCCTTTAATATATTCTCCCTCGTAACCTCTCAATCGGATATTTTCACTGATTGCTTCTTCAGTTCTGTTTCGTAATCCTTCGATAATTTTGTGATAATAATGTTTTCGAGCGCTTTTTTTTTAAGATAATCCGCAATAATTAACACACACTTTTCTTCCGTTAACTCAAGCCAGTCTACAGATTCTTTATCACCGCCATCAATTGGTGATAATAGAATTTTCACTATCTCAATTACTTCATTTCGCGAATATCTACGATTGCTGCTTATGGTAGTTTTGTTTAATGGCTTAAATGGATTAGTAAATTCTTCAACCTTGTTAATCTCTTTAAAGGTCAAATCATCACGTAATACAAACTCCCGATCGGCAATTAAATATTTTTCAGTTATGTCATTCATTTTTTTTCCATTGTCATTGCATCAGTCCGCCAGTAGGCGGACTATGCTTTTGTTATGCTTATTGCGGGCTAACATTCTCAAATAGTTTTATTAAATGTTCGCTGCAATTTGCTACGTCCATTGTTAATTCCACTGGTATTTTACTTGGTGGAGATAATAATATCCAGTTGCCGTCAATCTTTACTTCTAATTCAAGCTCTTTAATTTTGGCAAAACATTTCTTTGCTAATTCAATTCTTTCTGATTTTTTCATTTTAATAATCCTTAGCGCGGGCGCCATTAGCCGTTTCGCTTATATCACCTTCGAAGATGAACTGAGGTTCACTATTTTTTCAGCCGCGGCTGCTTTAGCAACTATCTTTCCGCAGAGTAATACTTCTTTAGTTGATACCTCGCATAGCTCGTAGGTTTTGCCGGCAATTTCTTTTTCTATCCCGGTAACCTCTGCCTGCAATCCCTCTTCGTTTTTCTCGAGTGTTCCAAGCCGTGTGCTCTTATAAACAACCGCTTCTTTTTTATCGTTATAAATTCTAAAAGCTTTATTTGTTTTATTATCAACAGGTATTTTAATCAGCGATATTGTTGCCGAGATTTCACCGTGTTGAACAATGGCGCTTTCAATCTGAAGATCTTTTTTTGTTACTTCTCTCTTACCCATTTTATACTCCATATTAAATTTTATTAACTAATCGTCATTGTTCCGCCGGTTGTACCGGTAGTATCACTAACAGCGCCGCCGTTGGATGTTCCAAAGGTGAATGCGTGCTGGTAAATTGATAAGTCACCTTCCAGTTTAATTCTGCTCTCCCGTTTATCATCACCGATGGTAAACTCATCACCAATTCCTAACTTAAATGCCGGGATAACAATCTTATCGTAGTAAGCGCCGGTGTTTCCTTCTTGTATTAAAACACTTGGTGTTTCTGCTTTACCCGCAAGTGTTACAAGATCGGCCACTTGCATTCCAGTACCAACTATTTCAATAGTAACAGTATAATAGTTCACCACACCCTGGTTCATATCGTTTTTAGTTCCCTTACTCTTGAATACAACCTTGCGCTCTAATCTTTGATAATTGTTAAGAACTATTGATGTACCTTGAGGTGCTTCTAATGCTAAAAGTTTTGGGAACCTGCGGTAGGTATAGTTTTTACCTTCAATGTCGGTATCAGTAACTCCGCTAATGGACACGATTGCCGCACTGTCGAAGGTATCAATAAAAGCCTGGTAATTTTCATATTCCATTGCTCTTTCCCACATCCATTTCATCGTGCGTTTATCATGAGCGATTGTATATTCAAAATCCAAACCCATTAAATAATTACCAACAAATGCCGCAACATCCTCACTCCCTGAAGAAGCGGACTGCTTTGGTGTTACCACTTGCAAATCCGCGCCGCCGTTTAAGAAGTCGAATGTTTTTTTAAGCATAAACATTGTCGGCTGAAAACTCTCCCCCTCAACAGCAAAATTCTTCATGTTGCGCATTGGTATATTGGGCCATGCTTTATCAGTTCTAAAATCTGTAATCTTTAATTGTTTGCCCTTTGCAAACCCCATTGCAATTGCGCCAGCTGGCGTTCCGCTTAATGTTCCTACATCGCAGGCAAGTATTTGTTGAAGACCTACTATTCCGTCCATTGCAAACTCCATTTATTGTTTATATTTTCGTTCAACATAATCGGTCGGCACTCCAACACGTACTATATACTGCCACTCACCGTTTTTTTCTTCTACAAGTTCATCATCAATAGGATATATTTTTCTTTCATATTCCGGGCGGGTATTATCTATTTCTTCTTCAGTTACAGCGTCCAGTACAAAATCAATGTAGTCAGCCGCCGCCATTCGCTTATCAAAGTGCCTTATCCACACAACAATACTTATCACAATATCCCTCTTCATTATTACAGCATTATTGCGTTCATCAGTTTTGCTGTAAGAGGAACCACCATATAATATTAACAAAGCACCCCTTGCGTGTCCAAGCGTATAATTTTTAACTGTGCCCGGTTGCTCAATTTTAACTTTATCAAGTTGGTCCAGCTTCTCCACTTCGGTTAGAAGTATTTTTTCAACAATATTTGCTGCATTACTGGCTCTGCTGACTTTAGTTGGCATTACTTCTCCGCTTTGGGTAGTAGTTTAATTGCTCCCAAAAATACTTTTACATGTTCAAGAGAGAACAAACCATTCGATATAAGCCCTACTGCCAAACCATAAACAATAATAAAATACCATTGAACACCGGCTAGAATTCCTATATTAAAAAAGAAACCGACCGCGCATAGCAATAAAGCTACAACCCAGCTTAACAAACCGGCTACTGTTCCCTGCAGTACAATTTTTAATGCTTCAAGTCCCTTTTTAAACCATTGTGTCGCAGTCAGCGTAAGCGCTGCCAATCCTGCTAGTGAAGCGAAATACTCAGCAAAAGTATCATGCGGTGTTGATACCATAGTTTCGGTTTGATTTACTGCTTGCACATCTTGAGCAAATAGTGCCGATGTTACAACAAACACTATTGATGCAATTATTATCAAAGTAAATAAGTTGATATACTTTTTCATTTTATACTCCTATAGTTTTTTTATTAAATCTATAAATTCTATCCCTACGCCAACACCGGTAAACCAGTCCCATTGTTTACTAGTTAATCCGTACCCATAAGCTGTGAACACAGCCGGCTTAAAATGTGTTAGTATTGAAGACTCTTTAATTGTTGTATCATAACTCATTAATGAATGTTTAATAGATAGCAAAAGCTTACTTTCCGGATCAATTGGGATCCTGCTGGCAAAAATTGATTGTATGGAAACATTTCCCCTTTCAACGCCATTACTATCAGTAAGAGTAAATTGTGAATCTGCCTCGGCTGTATACAGATTGTTATTAACCGCGATACTTGTGTCATTCGTTTTATAGAATGCTTCCGCTTCTTCCCAAAGCGCTATTTTCAAAGAATCAAGATTTATATTTTCTTTTACATAGTTTGTTACAACTATTTGCGGGAACTTCTTTTTTATGCTGTCTGCTATTTGCAGAGTGAATTTTTGTTTAAGCAATAGTTCATGCTGTGCTTTAATTTTATTTGTGTCAACTGTTACAGTTGAATCGGATAAAGAAGAACTAACTCCGGAGGAAGCGTTTTGTGATCCTAAATAAAACGCCGCTACTGCAGTAACTATTGCCAGGATAAGTTTTATAATATTATTTGTTCGAGAACTCATTATCTGCTAAACCCAAATCTTTTAATTGGTCTAAAATTGCCGAAGCATTTAACTCTTCTGCTTTTATAGTAATCTTGAATCTGTTTTTGAATTTTTTCTTTTTCAGCTTTACGTTTCAAATTTGCCATTGAATAATCTCCTATCCCCAAATAATTTCTACACGGTCAAACCAGCCTATATACTTTTCATTTGTCGCTCGCTTTTCCATTGCTTCTATGTAATGCTTCACCTGAAAACCATTAATTACATTTAACACTCTTTTAGCTCCATTTGCTTTTATGCATGTATGTAGCGCATTAATTGTACCGTTACCAATTTTTTTATCTACTTTTATATCGGGATAAAGCCTTCCATTTCTATTTAGTATGTTAATTGTTCTCTGCAGATATTCAGCACTCTTTTCAACACCCATATTTACCGCGTTATCGTATACTTCATTTGCGATTGCTTGATTATTTATCAAGCTGCCATTAATCATATTCCAAAAATTCATCTCATAAAATTTTTGAATGGAATTTTGTAACGCGATATTCTTATCAAGATTTTGTGGAAAATTTTTCTCATTCTTCGCGGTATCAATTATGGCCCAACCGCTCCACTTAGGCCAATTCACTCTGCTTACTCCTCTATAAGTCTCGCCGCCTAAATCATCTTTGTCGTTAGCGTAACCGCCTTCAATTTGATTTGTGATATAATATGATTGAACAAAATCAGCCATTAATAATGGTTCCATAAATCTGGATTAAAAATTCTGTCATTCTCGGTTTTATTGGTTTGTATTTCACCGGTAAGCCCAGCGGAGCCCTCGTTTAATGGCTCAAGTGCCAATGTAATTTTACCGGCCTCTATCAGCTGAAGAGTTTTTGTAGTTGCGTCAAAAATTTTCTGTTCACTCTCCGGCATATTCTCTCTAAGTCTTCGCTTCTTTACATTAAATATTGTGCGGTCATCGCTTAAGGCTTGTATTGTTGTTGAAGTTTGAGTTAGAGGTAGTTTATATCTGCCGCGTAAAAAATTATCTATTTCATCGGCCACTTCTACGGCAATCTGGTTAAATCGAATTACTAATACATCGGTTTCATCTTCAAGATCAATTTCCTCTTCGTGCCGGTTTTCATCATTTAAGAATTGGAGAAAAAAAGCCTGATCAACTTTTTTTGATACACTATTTATTGTTGAATAAGCCATCTATTTTGTAACCGTTTTTTTCTTATAAATTTTGAATATTACTTTTAGGCAGAAAATAAATCTGTGGATTAGGTTCTCTGCACAGACTGTCTGAAGTACATCGTCAAGGTTTAGCTTGTAGTTTCTCTTAGCGTACTTCCGCATTTTCTTTACAAGTGTTGCATTCATCAATCCCTCTTTTATCTCAGCCGGCTTTGTTTTTATCGAGGCTTCCCTTTCCGTCAAAACTCCACCGGCCATTTCTATTTAAGCGAAGAGTTCTTTTTCGGTTGCCATTTCTTGTTATCCGATTATCTTCCACTGCTCTTCAGTGGCCTCCTCTTCTATGATTTTTAACTCTTGCCCAATACTTTCCACTCTTCATACGTTTTTAAGAGTGCATCCTTTGTTGCTTTTTCATCATAGGTAATCTTCTTTTCTTCGAGGAATAAACAAATCTCTTCCTTCTTCCAGCTGCTATCCGGCTCTTCCTCAACAGTTTCATCTTTTATTTCCGCACCGGCTGGCGCGTCAACAAAACGAGCCGCATTTAATTCAACTAAACGAAGTGCTTCATTTATTTCCATAGCAACAGTGCCGGTTATCTGGCCTTTGGCGTCGAACACTGCGCCAATTATTTCAACCATTACTTCCTTTTTATCTGCCATCACTTTCACCAATTTTATTTTTTATTTGTTTTCATAAACCCTCTCTTGTTAGGAGAGGGTTTGTAATTGATTATTAATAACTCTTAATAAACAGTAGCGTAAATATTTGCACCTGGTTCATTGAAGGCTGGCAATGGATTAGATTGTACCAACAACCACAAACCGCTTGGGTCTTTTTCAATCCAGTCCTTACTAAAATATTTGGCAACAACCGTTCCGGCTTCTAGATCATCAATTCCGCCATATAATAATCTATGGTCAGCGCTTGGTGATAGAAGTGAAACCACCCCATTAGGAATTAAATTTTGCTGTGCTCCGTTAGAATCTGTGTAAACACCACTGTAAACAATTATATCTAGATTTTCGATGTTACCTTTTTTCTCGGCACCGGCGCTTAACATTTCTGGCGAGTTTTGAATTGTGCCTAATTTTATATTAAGCAGATTCAAATAAGTTTTTACTTCGCTTGATGCAATAAATTTTTCATAAGTTTCATTATTCATAACGGCAACGGTAGGTATTTTACCCGATGCTTTTTGAGCTACAATTTTCCATGCTCTTAAATTTGCAATAGGTGCGCATGTTGTTGGCGCGTCCCACTTAGCTGTACTTAACAAAACTGGTTTGTTCGCGTTTGGCATGGAGAAGTCTATAGAGAAAACTCCATCATCTTGAGTAATTGAATATGAGCCGCCTAAACCTTTGCAACACAAATATTCAACTGTTCTGTTGATCGCGTCGAACATATCTTTTAATTCGGTTGATACTCTTTGCATTCTTGCTTTTTTAATTGGGTCACCGCCTGCAGTGCCTCCCGGGACAAATATCGGTGCGCCCGCTCCTCGAGTGTAAAAGAGATCTTCCGCGTCCAAAAGTTTTTTAGGCTTTAATTGAGGTGGCTGAATTTTATTTGATTTCTGAGTGGTGTTAGCCATCATTTTTCCGGGAGCCCCTCTCTTAACAAGAGGCAATATTTTTTGACCGCCTACAATTACATCCACCATAACTTCTTTTGTTGCGTGAGTTTCTTCTTTCTTAAAGAGTAAATCTTTAATGAAGGAAGGAACCGGCAGCATTTGATTGACTGCTTCGGTTAACGCTGCAAACCCGAATGGATTTACTGTAATGCTCATTTTGTTCTCCTTGCCCGTCGTTCATTTAACGGGGCTTTTTATGAATAATTATTTCTTCATTTTTTTAATTCAAACTGCCTATAACAATTGGAGTACCTTCAAAATCTTTTTTGGCAGCTGCGTCAATTCCGGTTAAAGCCGCTTCATTAAAATGCCCCGTTACATAAGCGATTGTTTTTGTAACAGATGAGGAGGATGCAACTGCTTCAGCAAGTATTGCAACCGCTTTTTCACTGCCGTCAATATTATCTTCGTCATAAGGTTTATAATAACCGCTGCCTGCCGCTATTGTAATATCAAATCCGTCACCAAGCGCAAACGCTGTTGAACCTTCCACCATCGCGAACTTTACCTGGTTACTTACTGTAATGCCTGGTGTTGTAGGGAGGTCAAAAACGTCCAACACATTTCCAAGAGGGTCAACCAGTTCTGCAATCGCTTTTTGCGCGGGCACTGCAGGTGTTGTTCCAACTTGGGCAAGTGCCGCTCTAATTACTCTTACTTTATATACACCGGCAATTGCGCCGGCAAGTATTGGAGTTGTTTCATCAAGGGTTAAAGTACCGTCACCGGTATTACCGCCACTCTTTGCCGCCTTTGTAGCGGCTCCCTTTGTTATTTTCCCCAGCACTGTTCCAACTATCAGTGCGCCAACGCTTGCGGCAATTGTAATTGCTTTTGTTATTCGTGGGAAATCCCCGGCAAATAACTGCGCTCTGCTCTGTTCTTGAGTTGTTACTAATTCCATCTTATACCTCATTAATGATTGATTAAAACTTTTTTAATGCGCTATTTTTACTTCACAAAAGAAGCAAGCTCTTTTCCAACTTTTTGATATTCAGCCATTTGTTGATCGCCGGCTGTTTGAGATGTTGCTATTTCGCTTAATTCAATTTTGTTTGGAATCTGCTTTAATGTTTCTTTCAGAAATTCATACGCGTCAAACTTTACTGGCGTATTATCTGAAGAAGAAAATTCGAGATTGCCTTTCTCTTTTACACTTAACAAGAGATTAACAATTTTGTCTTTTTCTGCCGGAAGAATTTTCAATTTCATCTCTTCACTTTCGCAAAAAGCTAAAATCTCTTTTTTCTGCGCTGCCATTTCGGAAGCACTAAGAGTAATTTTTGCAGTTTGCAATTCTGTTTTTATTGAAGTATTCTCGGATTGCAAAGCTTCAAATGCGGCTTTTAATTTAGGATCGACTTTGCTCAAATCGATTCCGCTTAAATTGATGTCCATTTTATCCTCGGTTTGGTTGGTTGAAAACATGCTAGTTTTTTCTTCTTCATAAATTCTTGGCGGGGTGCCCGCTTCTTCTATTTCCCATTCATTAAAAATCTCGTCGGCTTCTTCCTTTCCATACTTTTCAATCCACGCGTTTTTAATATTTCTAAAAATATTTTTGATGGTTTTGAAGGGCCACTGTGAAACTTCATATTTCTCAAACTCATATTTATCATCTTTGATTTCCGCGAAGTGCGATTCCAATTCCGGCAAAGAAAATTGTAACCTTGAATCACTGCTGTCACTTGAAAAAGAATAACTTCCAAGTCCGTCAACCGCCGGAGCAATTTCCTTAGGTAAAAAACCAATATGGTTTAACGCCAGTGTGTTCTCGTCAATGGATATACTTCGTCCCGGAAGTTCGCCGGAGTTAACAACTGCTTTAAATTTTTCTTCGACTTTCTTGGGGAGTGCAAATAAATAACTACCAACCCGTTTAAGTTCGCTTATTGTACCAAAACCTAATTTGTCATAATTGGGATGTTCAACAACAAACTGAGGCTCTTTACTTAAATCGGTGTTAGCGATTATCTGATCAAGCTTGGCCTCATCAAAGGTAACTTGCTTTTTATTTTTCGCTGTGAATGTTCCGGTTTTTAGGATTGGCATCCATTTGAAATTGCTCATAAGTTCCTCTCTTGCATTGCGAGATAGTTTTCAATTTTATTTAGATATGTGCCGCTTCCGCGTTTAATATTTTTATGAATACAAGATGTTGAACACTTTAATGCTCTAGCAATATCCTTTTGTGTCAATCCTAATTTTTCCATTCTTTCTTTTATTGCATAACTTGATTTGTTGTAAGCTAAAACTATTTTCACTATACCTAATCTTATCGCGATAATTGTAAGCCACATTTTCATTTTCATCTCTTTTCTTGTGTGCCAAACTAACGTTTGCATTCATGTTTCTCTTTTCAACCGTTTAAAAGAATGTTGGGAAACTCAAGCGTACTTTGTGTATATAAATTTCAAAACATGAAGGGGATAAAATGTTTCTTACTTTTTTATTGTCGCTTCCATTTGTATTGTTACAGCTTGGTGTTACTCCACCCGATAGCGATCTGATGTTGAAAATATTAATTCCGACCGGAAGTGTATCGGGAACGCTGTCTGTTATTTGGTATTATCTTATACGTCATCTCGTTAAGCAAAACCAAGAACAGTTTCAGTTTGCGCTCAAACAAAATCAAGAACAGTTTGATAAAGCGCTTTCGCAAATTGAAAAACAGCACAAAGAAAATATTGACGAGTCCCGCCGCACAAATGATAAGCTCTTCGAAGTAATTAAAAAAGATTCCGAATACAAAGAAATTCTCGCCGGTATTCTAAAGGGTATTGAAAGCGCCATTACGACCCACAATAAATTAGATCATAGAGGAGGCTATTAACATGGCTTATGAAAGAGAACAAGCTTGGGGACGCTATGAAGCCCTAAAAAAACAGATTTATGAAATTGGCATTAAATGCAATGCGCTTACTAACGATATACGTGAGGAAATCGATTCTTTCGATAAAGACTTTTCGAATATGGATTTTAATAAAATAGAAACTCTTGCTAAAGAATTGAATTTGCTGCAAGCTGATTATAAAGAAAAAGCTGAGAAGATGAACCAATTAAAAAAAACATACAACCTTTAACGAGGCCATACAATGGGTGATCCTGCTGTTCGCGAAAAAGCTAAAGAGTTGTTTGTTGAGAATGGATTTGGCATAGATACAATACTCACCGTTCTTGATGGAGAAGTCTCTCGTAAAACTTTATACAACTGGCGCAAAGAAGATTGCTGGGGTGAGCTGAGAATTCTAAGATTAAAAAAACAACAGACCCGCAGAGAAAGATTAGAGTCCCTTTTAGATAAACTAATCGATGAAGCAGAAACCGCCACCAACCCTCGTTTAATTTTTTCCATAGGTAAAATTATTGCCGCATTAAGGACTTCTTCGGCTTTCGAATTCACTGAGGAGAAAAAGGAAAAAGAGGAATCTGTTAAGAAAGGTTTAACTGAAGAAAACCTCAAAGAACTTGAGAAAAAATTGGGGGTTTTATGATATGCCAAATTTCGCGCATAAATCGCTTATACGGAAAAGTGGGTGTTTCCCCCGCTTGGTGCCATTTGCTGGGCTATTAAACACGTATTTATAAGAATTAAACAATTTTTTTTAACTATCTGAACCGCTGAAGCCATGACACTGACAAAAATCACTCAAAAATTATTTGGAGACATCATGGACAGTTTAATTTCATGGGTTGGCGGAAAGAAGCAACTTCGAGAGAAAATTTCGCACTACATCCCTACTGACATCAAAGCCTATATCGAAACTTTTGGAGGTGCCGGTTGGGTACTGTTTTATAAAGAACGCTGGGCTGAAGTTGAAATATATAACGATAAAGATCAAAGACTGGTAAATCTTTTTAAGATCGCAAAATTTCATCCGGAAGAACTTCGTAGGGAAATGTCACTACTTCTTCACTCAAGAGAGATATTCAAAAACTTTCGTGACCAAGAGGGATTAACTGATGTACAGCGCGCCGCCAGATTTTTCTTTTTACTAAAAAGAAGTTTTGGCGCTAAAGGATTGCACTTTGGGACTTCCGCAAAATCAAACGCATCTCACTCTCTTGAAAACATGCTCAACGCAATTATGAAAATTGCTGAAAGGTTGGACCGAGTTGTAATTGAAAATTTGGATTACAAAGTAATATTCAAAACCTATGATAATCCTCAATCATTTTTCTTCCTTGATCCTCCTTATCGTTACGGTCAACAATATGACGTAGGAAAAATGGATTATGAAGAGTTCATCGATCAGCTGAATAATCTCAAGGGCCGATTTCTTTTAACAATAGATGATTGTAAAGAAAACCTTTCTATGCTCAAGCATTTTAGAATAAAAAAAGTTTCACGAGTTAACGGTATTAACAGAAAACAAATAGTTAATAACCACTTCAAAGAATTATTTGTGATGAATTACTAATGGCAAAGATTGCGTTTCTACCATATCAAAAAAAATGGATCACAAACCCGGCTCAATTCGCAATTTGTGAAAAGAGCCGGCGTGTTGGTATTACTTACGCGGAAGCTTATCGTGTTACTCGTGATTTATCAACTAAAAATGTGAAGAACAATAAGGTATGGTTTTCTTCAGCTGATCTTTCTGCCTCTGAGGAGTTTATTGATTATGTAGGATTCTTTGCTAATTACCTCAACATAGCTTCTAAATATTTGGGTGAAGTGGTTATTGATAAAGAGGATGATGTAACCGCGCACCGTGTTCGTTTCAGTAATGGTTGTGAATGTAATGCTATATCATCAAATCCTACTCGCTTCCGAAGCAAAGGCGGTGATGTGATTTTGGATGAATTTGCCCACCACCGTGATCAAGAAAAAATGTTCACAGCTGCCAAACCATCAATGATGTGGGGAAATCGAGTCCGCTTAATTTCAACTCACAATGGTGATGATTCTTATTTTAATGGATTGTTAAAAGAAACCCGGAAAGGTACTGAGGGTTCAATGAAAAGCTGGGTTCCTTACAAGATTACTATTGAAGATGCTATCAAAGAGGGACTGGTTGATAAAGTACTCGGACATAAAGCATCTAAAGAAGAGATTGCAAAATATCTTGACGATGCTTTTTCCGGGATGACCCAAGAATCTATTGATGAGGAATTTTATTGCATCCCACGTTCAAGTTCTAATTCACATTTGTTGCCATACGAACTAATCAATCCTATAGAACGTGATAATATCATTGATGATACGCTGCAAAGTATCACCGGTGATATGTATGTCGGTATGGATATTGGTAGACGCAAAAATTACTCTGTTATTTGGATATTTGAAAAGCTGGGTGAAATTCTTTACACAAGAAAAATTATCGCACTCAAAAAAGTTGAATATAGTGAGCAAAGAAAAATTCTTTACGATGTACTTTCTCATCCATGCTTTAGAAGATGTTGTATTGATGCCACCGGTATAGGTAATGAATTTGCCGAAAACGCTCAGAAGGCATTTGGTCAATTTCGCGTTGAACCAATTATGTTCACACCTAAAGTTAAAGAGGATTTGGCTTCTTATACTTATCTGATGGTAGAAGGAAGAAAGGTTGTTATCCCTCGCGAAAAAACAATTCGAGATGATTTTTATTCAGTTCGCGCAATCACTACAAAATCCGGGAACGTGAGATACGAAGCTGCAGTTTCTGAACTTGGTAGTCATGCGGATTATTTCTGGGGCTTCTCACTCGGTCTCGAAGCAGCTAGAAGTTATGCCGGCCCGCTCATTATTACTTCGGGGGCAAGAAGATATGTTAATACAATATTACAAGGTTATTAATTATGACTAAAATTTTATATGTAAACCCGACTACATTTGTGCCACTCAATCAAATCAGTGAGAACCTGACAAGCGAGATTGCGACCCGTCAATTTGCGATGGGAAGTTTTGCCGGCTTTTTTAATTATCTCCCCGACCCGGATCCCATTTTGAGGAAATTAGGAATGGATCAGTCTGTATATAAAGATCTTCGCGCTGATGAACAGGTTGGTTCACTAATGAGTAGAAGAAAAAATTTAACTAAAAGTTTGGATTGGGATATTGAGCAAGGTGATGCTACCGAAAAAGAAATGGAACTTTGCCAGAAAGCTTTTAAGGTTCTTGGCGATAGAAAAAGTAAAATAAAAGACATTATTTCCCAATCATTAAATCCAATCTTCTTTGGTTATTCTGTTTTTGAAATTGTGTGGCAGATGATTGATGGTGCATGGCTGCCGGTTAAGATACAAGAAAAGCCGCGCGAATGGTTTGTATTTGATTCCGAGAATACACTACGATTCAGAACTCAAATTGATTTTACTGGCACTCCGGTGGTGGGTGATAAAATTGATCCGCGGTACTCATACAAATTTATTCTTCTCCAGAACGAAGCTGATTATGAAAATCCCTATGGTGATAAAGCGCTCTCCAGATGTTTCTGGCCTGTTACTTTTAAACGCGGCGGAATGAGATTCTTTACAACCTTTATAGAAAAATATGGAATGCCGTTTCTTCTTGGAAAACTCCCTCGAGGCGCTAAACAAGAGGAGCATGATGATCTTAGAAAGAAACTTCACAACATGATTCAAGATGCTGTTGCCACCGGCCCGGATGATTCATCTCTTCAACTTCTTGAAGCAAAGGGTTCCGGCTCTGTAGATATTTATGAAAAATATTTGAACCGTTGTGATAACTCTATTTCTAAAGCGCTTCTCACTAATGCCCTATCTGTTGAGCGCCAGGGTGCTGGTTCTTATGCTTCTACAGAAACCGGTGCTGATACTATTGAGAGTAATCTTTCTGAAGAAGATAGAGACTTACCAACAGAATTATTTAATCAACTGTTCAAATGGATTGTTGATATAAATATTGGTAGTGGTTTGTATCCCACCTTTAAACCGTTTGAGCTTCAAGATGTGAATAAGGAAAAATCTGAGAGAGATAAAAATCTTAAAGATGTTGGTGTTCGTTTCACTAAAAAATATTTTGAAACTCATTATAATCTTGAAGATGATGAGTTTGATTTAAGCCAACCAGTTCATGTTAACTCAGCTGATACTATTATTCCGCCATTTCTAAAACCCAATAAATATGAAGAGACCCGGCCAACGTCCGAACTTTCCTCATTAAAAAAATTATGGAATACAATTACCGGTAAGCGCCTTGAACTTTCCGAAGGGTCAATCACTAATAAAATAGCGGAACAGCTTTCGAGTGCCTTACCGGATAAATTACTTCAGTTCGGGATTGAGGAAACTCTTAAACCGGTTATTGAATTAGCGAATGCCTCTTCCAGCAGAGAACAGTTTCTTGAAGGGTTGGCTTCTTTATATCCGGCAATGAAAACAGAAGATCTTGAAACTATCGCAACTAAGGTGTTCTTCATCGCTGAACTAGAAGGAAGATTCGCTCAGAAATAAATGAGTAATAATATTTAGAATATTTTATATAAAAATGGTCAAAGATTCAGACTTAAAGTTAGATAAATTTTATATAGCTCTTGTAACCGATAATGAGCTTGGTGAACTCTGCGGCCAGATTATAAAGGTGAAATTCACCGGTATTGTTTTTCGTAATGCAAAGTACATCAAACAAGAGGTAGAAGTTGACAACCATTTAGAAATTGCAAATGAATCCGGTAAAAGAAAAAAAATAGAAAGTAAATTCTCATCTTATCCCGATTCTGTTTTTTATTTATCTCAATTAAAAATCTATAGAGAAGCTTCCGCAAATGAGTGATGAACAAATTAAATACTTATTAACTCTACCTCCTGAACAAATTATTGAATGGTATCGAAGCAAAGGTTATTCCTTTAGCTGGGATTGGAGAGATACTTGGCAAGATGCGCACGATCGATTTTTTTCAGTTGCCAAAGTTATGAAGCTCGATATTCTTCAAGAGATAAAAGACAAGGTAAATAAAATATTTACTGAAGGATATACATATCAGCAATTTCAGAATGAACTTCAGCCAATACTTAAATCAATGGGATGGTGGGGAAAAGTAAAAGCATCCGATGTACCGGGCTATGATCCTAATTCCGGCATTGATCCAAATAAAATTGTTCAACTCGGTTCTCCTCGAAGGTTAAAAACTATCTTCGAAACAAATGCAAACGTTGCTTTTAGTTCCGGTAATTACAAAACCTTAATTCAAAATGTGGAGAGCAGACCTTACTGGCTTTATAATCAGCTCGATCGGAAAAATAAAAGAAAAGCTCACGCTAATTATGCGGGTAAGGTTTTTATGTGGAATGATCCTATCTGGAATTCCATTTGGCCGCCTAATGGTTTCGGGTGCGGTTGCTGGGTGGACGCATTAACTAAAGAAGAAGTTGATGCGCGCGGGTTAACTGTTTATCAAGGCAGTGCCATTAAAATCACAGTTGGCGAAGGCTGGGATTATAATCCCGGTAAAAGTTTTTTTACTCCCGATCTATCCTTGTATTCTGAAGAATTTGCTAATCAATTTCTAAAAGTTTCTTAATGTCTTCACTAGATAATAATATTGAACAAGTAAATGCTCTGTTCGAAAAACTTCGAGCCCGGACAAAACCCTCAAAAAAATTGATGACCCCAATTGCCGGTGAGCTTCTTGCATCAGTTAAAGAGAACTTCTCTAATCAAGGAGCAAATGTACCTGGTGGGTGGCCTGCTCTAAAACGTTCTACTATTAAACAAAAAGAAAAACGTGGATTAGATTTATCCATTCTTAAGGGGAGAGGGAATCTCTTGCGTTCTGTACAAGCAGATTCAACTGAATCAACTGCTTTTGCACATACAAATTTGGCTTACGCCGGTATTCATCATTTTGGTGGTAAAATTCAGATTGGAGCCAGAACCAGATCACTTTTGCACCGAACCGATGCAAAAGGTAATTTGTTAAAACAAAGTTCAAATAAAAATCTTTTAGTCTTTGCTTCTAAAAAACACAAGCGCGTTTCTTCCTACACATTTGGTCAATCATCATATTCAATTACAATTCATGCGCGTCCATTCATGGTTTTAACTGATAGATTTAGAGATAGGATTATTGATATAATACGCAGCAATATTGCTGGTTAGTTGTATTAGAATCCAAAATAAATAAAACAGAAAAATCTAATTATCCTTTAGTCAGCTCTTCAACAAACTTTCTATAATTTTCTATATTGTCTTCGTCCAATTCTCTTATAATATCTTTGCTCTGCCCAACCAATTTTATCTTTACAACTTTCGCATTTGCAATTCTATTAAACAATTCTATGCTTGCCTCAAAAACTGCCGTTTCTCTAATTGCACCCCCCTCTAAAGTCTGCCGATTTTTATGACTTCCATAACCCTTACATCTCACTCTCTCGCCATCAATTAATAATATAAGTGTTTCTCCCTCATCTATAAACAACCATTCGTCATCCAACCATTCAACAAAGAATTGGTATTTGTGATTGTTATTTTCATCTGTGAATTTTTGTGCATTAAATAAAAGTGAGTTTGTTGGTAGCCATTTGCTATCCGGGAGATAATTACCATACATTCTTATAATCTTATAATCTTCAAATTCATCTTCAATTACTTGGACGTTATAATTGTAATAGCTCTGTGAAAAAAGCTGTCCGCATAGTATTAATAACCAGAGTAGAAAAAATCTTTTCAAAATTCCTCCAAATTCTAAATATTATACTTCTGATGCAGAATCCCCCTCAGCTTGGTCTGGAATTATTCTTCCGACTTTTTTACCCTTTTGAGGTGCTGAAGTTTCAAATATTTTTATTCCCAGATTATGAATGTCTTTAAGCATTTTTTTGAGTTTAATATTCTCTTCCTCAAGTCGAGTATAATTTACCTCAAATTCTTTGATTAAAAGAATTTGCTGCTTATTGGAATAATTGGCAGTTTCAGGAAGATCTGTATCTATATTATCAGGATTTAGTAGCCATGCAATATCACACCCCATCTGGATCAACTTAAATAGCTTCTCCGCTCCAAGTAAACTTTTCCCCTTAAAATATATTGAATGTAAAGATTTTATGTTGATTTCTATGGCTTCAGCAAATTCTGTAAGTTTTTCATATTTAGACTCTGCAAACTTCTTAAGACGTTCCCCTACAATCCGTTTATAGGTATTCTTGTCTATTTTCATGAGTATAAATTATTATGTTTTTTCTCTTGACATAAATAGTATAAAATTTTATGTTTGTTATAGTTTAATAACAATAGTGATAATTAACTACTTTTATGAAATTCAACAAAAAACTCATCAATCAATCAGAACTAGCGCGCCAGACAGGTTATTCTCAGCCGTATGTGAACATGTTGTTAAGTGGCGAACGCAAATCAAAAAAAGCTATCAAAGCAATCGAGAATGTCATAAAAGATTTGTCACGGATTCAGCAAAAGTAATTTAATAAAGTTTTTCGGTACTGTAAATGCTTATTTCACATTAATTCATTAGTCTTTTTTAACTAGGAGGTTCAAAATGAGAATTATTCAAACTCTGCTCGTCGTTCTAATCTTAATTTCATCAACCGTATTATGCCAGGACGTTGGCAAAATATTTATTGAAAAAGATGCTATTCCTCTTTTCGGTGAGGTAACGGCAGAACAAGAAATTGCAGTTTCTGATTTAAGTAATTTTGCCCGAAATACTGAGAAAGGGTTATCCTTTGGTATTATCAACAATCAAGTTTATGTACTCGGTGATCAGAGGAAGCAACTATCAAATAATGTCAAAAATATATCCTCAGAGACTGTAGTTCATTTCTTCAGCAAAAAGAAGGTGCTCGAATTTTTATCTTTAAGTTCTAAGACCGCAGTGATAAAAGTTCAAGTAAGAAAAACTGGAGTACTAACCTTGAGCAATGGAACATATATATTAGAATTTGCTCAACCTTGCCCACCTTATTGCGGTTAAAAAATGTTAACAACAATTGGATACTATATTTCTATAATAAGTTCCTTTTCAATGCTTCTTCCTTTTATTGGGGTCTTTTATATGATCTCTAATAGAAGGAAGGAGTTGATTGAAAAAGAGATTTTCATTTTTAGCATTTATATAGTTCTTATTACTCTTGCACAATTTTTAATATCAATACTGGCATTCAACTGCATTAACAATATTTTAATTTTTCATTTGTTCATCCCTATCGAGTTTTCACTATTCACATTAATCTTATTACTCTTTATCATCAATTCAAAGATTGCGTACATAATATCAACTGTTTTATTTATCCACTCATATTTATTCACGTTTCTAAATGATTCATGGTACACCATTCCAACTGAAATGATTTTTATTAATAATTCATTTTTGCTATTTGTGATCATACTTTGCTTAGTCAATTACATTAAAGTACCACAAAATAATAATTATAGATTGCGTCTCTACAGAGGGATGTTCGCCTATATTCTTGGTAATATTCTTTCTGCAATAATATTTCAGACACATTTTTACGAAGCTCTAATAATTCATAATCTATTAAATATATACGCTAATGTTGAATTTTTCTTAATCTATAAACAATATGGGGCTAAATGATGGAACTCGTCAGCTCGTTAGCAATTATTGTAATTGCAATTTTGGTAATAATGCTAATAACTATGTTAATCAGTTATTTAATAAGTAAATACATTTTTATGGACAATGAGTTGTCAAAATTAAAAACAGAAGCCTGTGTGAAAGATGAGGTGATTCAAAACCTGATGACTTCAGGTCATCAAATTAAAATCACTTCACCAATGCTAAATCCTTTCACAAAACGTGAACTTGAACTTGCGCAATATGTTACCGATGGGTTAACAAATAAGGAGATCGCAGAAAAGCTTAATCTCTCCCCCTTCACGGTTAATAATCATATCGATAACATGAAAGAAAAATCAAATTCAAAAAACAAAGCAGAGCTTGTTTCTTTCATTGTAAAAAATGAACTGTGCTGAGGCGCAACATGGGTAAACAATTAATATCATTAAAACAACTCGCGCAACTATCCGAACCATCCGATTGGTTTCGAGAATACGCTGCTACCAGGCAGCGCGCTAAACGTGGTAAATATATAACATATCAAAAAATAAATGGAGAGGGCTTTATAGAAATAACTGACCCGGCAATTCCTGCTACTATTCAATATAAATTAACTCAAAATAATTCTTCCGAAATGAATCTTCCCACTGTTCAATCAACTAAAATTAAACCAGATTCTGAAAATGAACTTTCACCCAAACAACTTGAAATTGCTCTCGCGAGAGTTGATCTGATAAAAGCATATTTAGAATTCGCGCATCAATCCGAGAACAGCACCGTTGAAGCCAAGAAACGTTTTGTTGATGCTTATAAACATGCCTTTCCGGAATTATATTCTAAACTAGGAGAGACCTCTTTTAAAACTATTGAACGCTGGAAAAAAATCTATAAAGAAAATAATAACGATTACCGCTCATTAGCTCCTTCATATAAAACAAACCGTCCCTCTAGTGTAACTCCGGCAGAATCATCGGTACTAATACAGTTATTCTTAAATCCAAACAAACCATTAATCAGCGAAACAGTCCGCCAGGCAATGGACATTTTTATTGCAAAAAGATTCAACAATATTAAAAGTGTTCATACATACAGGCGATACCTCGAAGACTGGAAGAAAGAACACTATGCCGATTATGTTTTCTTCCGTGAAGGCGAAAAAGCGCTCGATGATAAAGTGCTTCCATTTTTAGAACGCGATTATTCATTGATTGAAGTTGGTGATATTATTGTCGCCGATGGGCACGTATTAAATTTTGAAGTTATTAATCCATTTACCGGCAAACCAAAAAGAATGACTATGGTTGGCTTTTTCGATATGAAATCCTCAATGCCCCTCGGTTGGGAAATAACGCCTACCGAAGATACTCAGGCAATAGCGGTTGCATTCAGAAGATCTATACTTCGGCTCGGTAAATATCCAAAAATTTGTTACCTCGATAATGGCAGAGCTTTCTCTGCAAAATTCTTTCATGGAACAGACCTCAGATCAGCCGGCATAACCGGGTTATTTGAAAGAACCGGTACAAAAGTAATTACAGCAATCCCTTATCATGCTCAAAGTAAAACTATTGAAAGATTTTTCCGTTCATTTGCGGAATTAGAAAGATTGGTTCCCACTTATACCGGTACCTCAATTGAAATGAAGCCTCCTCGTACCAATCGAGGAGAAAAGTTACATAATAAACTCTATGATAAGTTTATGCATGGGACTTCAATTGATATTTATACAGCACACAAAGCAATTGCATGGTGGTTTGATAAATACGCTGAACGTCCTCAGCAGGATGGTCACTTAAAGGGAATTGCTCCAATTGAAATATTTAACCTGGGCAAAGGCCCAGGCGTTGATCCAAAAGAACTTACCTACTTAATGCTGCAGCTGGAAGTAAAAACAATCTACCGTAATGGTATTAGAATGTTTAATACCTCCTATTGGAATGAAGCTTTATTTGGTAAAGAGTGGGATGATGTAATTGTTCGTTTTGATTTACTCGAAAAAGATTCTTTATTCGTTTATGATAAACATGGTGAGTTCATTTGCGAAGCCAAGCGAATTGATAAAGTGCATCCGGCTGCCGGAATACTTGGCACGGAAGAAGAAGTTAAACAACTTCACGATCAGCTGGCAAGGAAACAATCACTTAAAAATTCTATTGTTGGAGATGCGAAAAGATTACTTTCCAATGATATTTATCCAACCGCTAAAAAACAGTTTTCCGAAATTAATTTGATACAAATTGCCGGAGAAGAAATACCGGAAGTTCAAGAAACAGAAATCAAATCCAAATCTAAACCCAGGAAAAAAGATTTATTAGATAGCTGGGATAATGCCAATATCGATCCTAAACAAAACCGTGCTGCGGAGGCTTAATAATGAATATGACTGCACAAGTTAAACTGAAAAAGAATTCTCACAATAAGCTCAATTCAATACTTCACAGAGTAATTAGAACTAATTCATGTGCAATTATTTTTAATATGCCCGCTTCTTACCAAGCGCTTTTTATTAACAGTATGAATGATGATAAAAAACACGTTGCAATTAACGCTAGAGATGCTTCCTCCTCAATGATGTTATTAAACCGACTCTCTACAATTATGAAACATCCTAAAATAAAATTTGATATGCTACCGGCCCATCTAAATGGTAAATTTTTAACAATACATAATGCCGATTTTATTGATTCTACTTATACCAGAGTTTTCGAAGCATGCTCACAATATAAAATTCCACTTCTTCTTTTATTTAATTCCGATGCCCCTATTGATCGGGTAAGGTCGATGCCGGGTTATCAACGGGTTCTAACTATTGAGCAAGACTATAAGGATTTTATGATTCACTAAATAAATAAAAAACCGGAACCGTGCTCAAGCGCCAACTTGACCGCCAATGGCGGTGCACACACGGTTCCGGAACATCACTCGCAACACCTAAATGAAGGAGTACAAAAAGATATGCCAAATCCATCAAATGAGCAAATCCAGAAAATCCGCGAACGCCTCAATTCTTTCCTTAAAATTAATCCCGCAATTACCGATAGAGAGGTGGGTAAAGAAATAGGTTACAGTGGCGGATACGTTAATCAATTTCGTAACAACAAATTTCCAGTACCGGCAACAGAACCCGAAATTGCCGCTAAAGTAGAAAATTATCTCGAAAATATTTCAGCGGTTGAATTACGGAAAACTTCGGAGGGTCATCTTAAATTTGTTAACACTACTGCAGCGCAACAAATATTTAAGATTATCGATTATAGTCTCACCGATAAAAAAATAGGATTAATAACTGGCGAGGCTGGAATTGGTAAATCAATTTCCCTTGCGGAATATCATCGTAAAAATCCAACCTCAATTTTAATTGAAGTAACACCTGTTGTTTCACCTCGTTCACTTATAAGCGAGATGTGCAACAAGTTAAAAATCATCGGGCATAACAGTGTTGCTGTTATGTTCGATTCAATTGTTAATCAGCTTAGAGACACAAACCGCTTATTAATTATTGATGAAGGTGAAAACCTCAACACAGCATGTTTGGAAATTATTCGTAGAGTTCATGACTTCACTAACATAGGTATTATTCTTGCCGGTACATCCAGACTGCAGAAAAAATTACGCGGCGATCGCGGACAGCTGCAGCAACTCTATTCCAGAATTGGAATTCAAAAAGAAGTTAAAAATTTCATACTTGCCGATGTCAGAGCAATTCTTTCTGTCAACTATCCCGACGGTGAAAAATTTGCCGCGACATTTCTGCAGCTCTCCAAACAAAATGGACGATTGTTAGAACACCTTATTTCTTTAGTTAAACGAACTACAAAAAACACCGGCGAACTGATTTCTGACGATTTGATTGATGACGCCGCATCAATGCTTTTAATGTAAAGGTAGAAATGGATATTGAAATTTCAAACCACGTATGTAAGAGATTTATTGAGCGGTTCAATCCACAGTTAGAAACTGTGACCAATTATAACGACCGCTTAAGACTAGCTAAAAATGCCATTAATGCAATATTAAAAGATGCTAGTTATAAATCTGATGACACACGTGGGATTCTGCTAATATCTGAGACCTTCAAAGCAAAGCTTATCGTAAAAAATAAAACAGTTATCACCATAACTCCTCTTGGTAAAAAAAATAGAACAAATGAGGATTGAAATGCCCAAAAAGAAAAAAGAAATATACCACTTGTTAAGCGCCATAAAATCTCTCACCACAACATTGTGTGGTACTCCACTTCAGCGTTGCGAGAATGTCCTAAACATAATGCAGGCTGATCTTGTTAGGAAATCCGAAACTGCGAGGCTCTGCCACAAATGCAAATACACTCTCAAACTAAAAAGAAACAAAGAGAAATCTAAATGAAACTGACATCCATATACAACGATCTTACAAAAATTAAACAACTCTTAGGCGCTGATTTTATCCTTATGCTCTGCGCTTCTATCATCCACGAATTTTGCGACTGGAATTGGATACAACTTAAATCCGGGATTTTCACTGATCCCGACTCTGAAAAAATAACAATCATTGAGGTTAGCATGAAAAAACAAGAAGAAATTATTGCAATCGCTAAAGAAAAATTCCCAAACACTGCTTCAACAGTTGAGGCGGTGGATCTGCTGGCACGCGAAGTCTATGGCCAATTAACCCTAATCAAGGATAAAGAAAGCGAACAGTTCTTTAAACTCGCAGAATATTACCAAGAACTCCGCAAGACTTACAAGTTCCTCTACCGCCAGCAAATTGAAAAGGGAAGCAGTTATCAAAAAGTAATTTAATTGCAAGGTGAAGTAATGTTTAAGCAAAATGCCCATAAAAAAGAATTGATCAGCAAATTTGGAATAACTCATGATTTACCATTATTCAACCAAGAAAAGGAAGTACCAAAAATTCAGCATCCCGATTGGCTCTTTAATGGCAATGATATAAAAGCTGAGATTTACCATAAGATGAGAGAAAAATTTGCTGATGATGCTTTTGTGTACCTCAATGCGTTAATTACACTTGGAGGTAGAGCTACCGATCATCAAATAAAAGATTATCTCAATGATGAATCCAACTGGCCTCTTCATATTGTTAGCGCTCGCAGAAATTACTTCACCAACGCTCCTTTTTATCTCGTTCAATCTTTTCCCGGTCAAACAATAATTGGTCCCAAAAACAGACCAAATATTATCTGGTTTTTGAATTACAAAAATTTATTAAAACTAACAATTTAACGGAGGAATTACATGTCCGACAAAGTAACAGCTGCGGTTGATTTTCTTAATGATTTTGCGATCAATTGTCGAAATCGTTCTGAAGCAATCGAAGGTCTAACAAAACGCCTCACATCGCTTAAACCTGCGGTGGACGAGCACAAAAAAATCAAGAACCTCATTGAAGAGCTTAGGTCTCAAAACAAAGAAGATCAAGATTTCCTAATCAATATGAAAGGAATGCTCGAAAAAAATTATCCTGTAAAAATTGACATTGATGACCCCACCTTATTTGATGACCAACACAAGGGGGATACTAATGAAACCAGTTAACCAACCGGTATTGAATTCCGTTGAAGATGTAAATGATGTTCTTTTGAATATTGCTGTGCTTACAAATTTGGCGCAAACCAAAGAGAATAAGTTGCAGAAAAAAATAATTGAGATTACAAAAATTCATGAGCCGGATATAAAAGAGCTGAAAGAAAAAATTTTACATTATGAAAATCAAATTCATGAATTCTGTAAACGAAATAAAAAAGAATTTGCTTCAACCAGAAGTAAAAAACTAACCTATGGCACTATTGGTTTCCGCTTCGGTAAATCTTCACTGAAATTGGTAAATACGAAAAAATTTACTTGGGAATATGCCAAAGAAAAATTCAGCAATCTTTTTGCCACTAAATATATAACTATTGAAACTTCCCTAAACAAACAAAAAATTCTTTCCGATGCTGACAAGGGTCTCCTTACAGCAGATCAACTCGAGGCAGCCGGCTGTAAAGTATCAAAATCCGAAAAGTCCTACTACGAAATCAACTGGACTGAAATTAAGATAGAACAAAAGGATTAAAACGGTGGCTTCCGAAAAAGAAATATCGAAATCTCAGATTACAAAAATTCATATTGCAAAATCGGAGCTTGGTCTCACCGATCAGCAATACCGCGATGCCCTCAGCGGTTTTGTTGACCAAAATGGTGAACCTTGCTCCTCTTGCAAAGATCTCAATTACAAACAGGCTGAGGTTCTTCTTGATGTATTTCGGGAAAGAGGCTTTAGGGAAAAACGCAAGAGTGATGTACAAAGGAATAGTAACTACGGCATTGGTAAATATGATCATTTGGCCGGAAGAGATTCGAAATTTGCTTCGGTTGCTCAGCTCGAATTAATCGATGGCCGTTGGTTCAATCATCCTTACGTAAAAGAAAAAACAGATTCCGCGCTGAACAATTTTATCCGCCGTGTTGCTAAAGTAGATCACATTTCCTTTTTGCTCAAAGCAGATGTCAAAAAAGTAATAAAAGCCATTGAGGTTTTATGATAAAATTAGCTATAGCTATTCTGATTCTGCTTGTTGCCTTCATAGTTATGATTGCAATTTCTCTTTTTCTTTTCTGGTTTTGGCACCTCATGTTGGAGGTGTTAAAAGCAATATTTAACACTGTATTGTATCACCCAGATTCGGACGAAACAAATGAATTATGATTGGATAAAAGAAATCCCAAATTACTTGGATTTTTTCACTAACGATCAAAAAATTATGATCGAAGTGGTTGGAATAGAAAAGTATATGGAACTGCACGAACGCTTCGGTTCTACTTCCTTCTATTTCAGTAACCAATCTATGGTCTATGCAAAAAAAGCCTGGGCACAAAAAAACAGACATATCCATTACAGTGAGGCCGCTAGAATTCTCGGTGTTTCTGTTCAATCAATTTATAACTGGAGAGAGGAAAAGAATTCCGATAACCTAAACTTATTCGAGGCAAAGAAATGAAAAAACAGTCCTACAAAATATTGAGTAATAAAAAATGCGTAAATCCCGAATGCCGTAGACGGCTTAAACAAAATGTTGTCGACCGAAATCCTGATGCTAAGTACTGCTTTAAATGTTTTCCCAATTCAAAAAAAAATAGAGCCGGAGCAAATAAAAAATGAGTGCTTGTCTTAACTGCGGAACAGAAGTAATTACTGAAGGAGCTAGAAGAAATTATTGCTCTCCAAAATGCTACAATGAAGCAGCAATTGCCCGTAGGTTACAAAAAAAAAGAAAAAAATCAGAAAAGAGTAAGTTAAAATCAATTAAAACAAAATCTGGTTTAGATGTTATCAACAATATTCTGGGCCAAACTATAGTTCATGGAATTTAATTAGGGAGAATTATGAATAACATTAAAAGAATAGAGGGATACAATAATACTCATGGTTACGAGGTTCAAATAGAGCGTAAAAAAAACGGTAAGCGAATTACAGTTGCGTGTAAATTATTCAGTGATGGAATTCATGGAGGTAAGAATAATGCATACGAAAACGCAAAAATATATTGCAAAGAAATGACAGCTAAATTTCCACCACGATGCCTGGCATCAAATTAATTGGAGGGGTTATGCAGTTCAGTAAATATTTGGTAGTAAAAAAAATAAGTAATTGGAAAGCTTCTACTCGTATTACAGACAAAAAGCCTTCACTTCATCCGGATGAAATCGCTATCTATTTAACTATTAGTGTGCCGGATGCTCTCTTCCAGCGCCCTGCGCTAAAAGCAGATATTAAAATTGATGAAAAGGTTGTTCCGTCGCAGATCTCCGCAGAGGTCATCGATAATATTCAACAAGTAATCAATGAACATATCGATATGAAAATCGAAATTTCTCAAGTAACTCAAAATTAAAGGTGAATTATGCTATACCTATTTTGGAAAATATTATGGAATATCTTCGGAAAAGAAAAAGCAATTACAAAAATCAAAGAGATGGATGTTTTTCTCTCCTCCAATATTCCTTTTTGCGCGCAAGGTGTTTTCACCGGTTTGCGTGGTGCGTTTGTTAAAAGAGTTTACTATACATACAGCGGCAAGCAAACAGAGTTTGAATCAATCAGAGATACTGAGGAAGTAAAAGTACACGAATATACTCATTATCTTCAGCGCAAACGTCTTGGTTTCATTGGCTTCTGGTCAACAATAATTTGGGCTTATATCTGCTTTTGGAAATCACACGATAACAAACCCCTTGAACGTGAAGCTGTAGAAAATGAAAAGAGAGGCATAAATGGATAAGTTAAATATATTAGAACGCCCTCACAGAGTAACAATAGATACTTCAAAATTGGACATTATTTTATTTGTACAACATTTAGGAATCATGGTCGATGATGAATCTCCATTACCACAAGGCGCTAAAGAAATCTCTCGAAAGATATTTCACAAACTAATCTTTGCCGCATTAACTAAGCATGAAAGAATAGTTGTGGCTTCCCAGCTGGATGATTCACATGCGTTTTTCAAGCTTGCCAATTTCAATCACAGAGATAAAGAATTAATTAATAACCTTCGGGAAAAACACAAAATAATTGATAGGGGGCAAAATGGTTAAACATATTCAAACAATTGAGTGCCCTCGCACATGCGGTTATTGTATTACAAAAAAGGTTAAACACAATGAAGCTGAATGGGATACAGTAATTAATAATTTACCCGGCATATATAAAAAACTATCAGCCTCCCATAAATCAATAATGCATACCGGTGGTGAGCCATGTGAATCAAAACATTTCCCCTACTATCTCAAACTTGCCCGTCACTATTTTGAAAAATGCTTTATTACAACTCAAGATGATTTTATTCTCAGCTGGCAGCAAGCTCCATATTTTTTTGATGCAATTACTTTTTCACTGCACGATCTGAAAACATGGCGCTACATTGTAAAAAATAATGCGGTAGTATATGCCAGTATTCTTCCTCACCTTTATAATGAACACTTGCCCAATAGATTAAAAGAACTGGGCTTTGCCGGTTTAACAATTAATGAAGATCATTTTGGTAAAGAAGTCTTCGATCAAACACAGCTTCCTGTAATTGAAGACTTCTCAATCATAATTAATCGTCGAGGCCAATGCTTCAAATCAGATACAATTTACATTATGCCGGATTTATCAATTCATCAAAACTTCGAAGAGTTTTTATGAAAACTATATCCAATGCATTCACAACCCTTAGAATAATTGTAGCACTAGTTTTGGCGCTTTTATCCATAACTATTTTACCCAAAAACGATCGAGGATACGCAATACTTGGTAGGTATTTTAAAGAAATTTATAAAGAAATGGGAAAGGATTTAAGTTAATGGCAAGCGGGGTGAAAACAATATGGACAATTGAAATGGATAATTTTCTCTTAGAGAATTATTCAAAGTTCACGAACCAACAACTTGCCTTTAAACTGGGACTTACACTGACGGTCACAAGGAACCGACTTTATGAATTGGGCCTTCAAAGAATTGAAATGGAATATTGGAGTGGAGAACAAATTGATTTTCTTAGAGCAAACTATAAAACCATGGGTGATGTTGAGATAGCCGGACATTTTCAGAAAGTATTTAATAAAAATAAATTATGGACAAAACAACAAATTAGAAAAAAGAGGTTATACTTAAACCTACATAGAACTTCTTCGGAAATTCGATTTATTAGACATAAGAATTCTTCACCCGGAGGCAACCAATATACTATAAACAAAAATTCTGCATCTCTTTCTCTTCCCGATAAATATATTGCTTCAATGATTGCCTGGCGCAATAAAGAGTTACAAAAAGAGATATTGAAGTATCCCGAAATTATCGAACTAAAACGGAGTCAACTCAAACTAATTAAGGAGATCAAGAATGCTACTTGAGAGTAAATTACAAAAGATGAAGGGCAAAACTTTTCTTCACAAAACGAATACCAAAAAGATAATTGATTATAAGATTTCAGAAGAAGAAGTAATAATATCAACTGATGTTAATCTCATCTCTATAAAAATTGAAAAAGCTGAGGAAGCTTTAAACGAATTTCTACCAGCTGAATCAGAAAACCCCAAAGGTATTATGCAATTGCCCCACGATAAACGCTGGTCAAATTTAAAAGATGCTGCATATTCAATGATTGATAAATTACAAACAGAAGGTGGGGAAAAACATATTCCACGAGCTAATGCAATTAATCAAACTATTGGCTCCATTGTTGGGCTAATGAAAGTAGAAATTGAAGCTATAAAACTAACTCATAGATGAGAATCCCCAATCCACATTACAAAAGGATAAGTTGCAATGGAGAACAAATCTGATTCATGGTTGCCTTCACTCTTAAAAAAAATCAAACCACTTCCACCGCATGAAGTAGTTAATTATACCAAAATAAACCCATTAAGAATTGATTTGTTCTCTAAAAATGCTGTCTTTCTTGTGTTCACAATTAAAAAGAATATTCAGCATGAACGCTGGATTCCATACTCCCAGCTGCGAAAAGGTATCTATAATAATATATGGTTATCTAAATGGTTAATTCAAAATCTTAAACTCCATGAAGAGAACAAATACCCCCCACAAGAAACTAGCGGTGAAATTATTTGCGGAGATCCGACCGAAGGTTACAATTATTAGTGATTGTAACTCATTTCTAATTTAAATAAATTGCAGTCGCTAAATCCATGACACAGTCGGCCAGAGTTTTGCTGGCTGACTTTCTTCCTAACCGCGAGGCGGAAGACGTCGTCATGGGCGTAGCAGAAGTCAGTCAGCTTTAATATATTGACACAAAGTCATACAATTTTTACCGCATTTTTTGTCACTTCTGTCACTTTAAATATTTTCACAACCAAAACAATAATTACTCTAACCTATTATTTTATAAAGCTTTGCTTTAAAGTGACAAAATTTTTCTTGTCACTTTAAAATCGGGGTTTAAAGTGACATTTAAAGTGACAAAATCGGCTTGGGGTAATCCATGCGAGGAGTCTTTTTTAGGGCAATAAACCCTTATTAAACGCCATTAAATAGGTTTTTATGGGCTAGTTAAGACCTATTAAACAACCATTATTATTTTCTCAAATTACTTGTAAAAAAGTGCAATTTTATGGCAATTAATGTAAAAATTCTCAAATTGCCTTTTTTAGTCTTTAATCTCATATCTCTTTATAAAATAATCACTTGCCGGCTTTTCTCATTCTTATTTTATTTCTCATTTTACACATAAACTTATAGCGTCTCTACGCGGCTATTAATAAACAAACACTTGTTGAATATTTGATTACACCAAAAATATTATCTTGACAAGTGCTCCTATGTACACTATATTTGTAGTGAACATTGGAGCACTAAGATATGAAATCAAAACTAACCGACCGCCAGCAAGATATTCTCAATTTTATCGATGAATATTCTGAAAAAAATGGTTATTCCCCTACTTACCGTGAAATTGGCACCCATTTTAATATTGCAAGCACATTCGGCGTAAAACGTCATATTGATGCACTAATTAAGAAGGGATATATCAATAGCTTAAATAATTCGGGGCGCACCATAAATATTATTAATAAAACGCTAAACAAATCGAAGCAACTATCCGATAATATGGTAGAGATTCCGGTAGTTGGACGAGTTGCAGCCGGTCAGCCGATTTTGGCAGAGGAAAACATAGAAGGAAATTTTTTAATGGACAGTTCACTTTTAATGGCAAACAAAGAATCATGCTTCGGTTTGAAAGTACGCGGAGATAGTATGATTAATGCCGGAATTCTTGAAGGGGATCTGGTAATTGTTTCCCCTCAGCAATTTGCCTCTAACGGTGATATAGTTGTCGCTCTCTTGCATGATGAAGCAACTATGAAAAGATACGAGAACCATGATGGAAGTATCCATCTCGTTCCCGAAAATGAAAAGTATCAACCTATAATTGTTAACGAAAGCGAAGACTTCTCCATTATCGGAAAAGTTATTGGCGTTTTTAGAACATATAATTAAGGAGTTATTATGAAATCGTTAATGTTCTCATCGGCAATTTTACATAGAAATAGAGTTAGATTTTTGTACGGTTTGGATGAACTTACTGTGGAACCTTATTTCATTACATGTAATCAAACCGGCAAAAAAGTGGTTTACGCACGCGTGATTGGGTCTAATGAAATAAAAATGTTCGAATACGATCATATCTATAATATAAAGATTATACGTGCAGATAGATTTTCACCAATTATTCCAATTATGCCAATTATAAATTGAGATAATGATGAGAAGGCAATCTCCAAGAGAGAAAGTGGATTTACTAATTGACCATTTCTGGCAGAACGGTTATTTAACTTTAAGCAGAAAGTATGGGAAATATTTGCCCGCTCCCCCAAAAATGGGAGATTATGAAATTGATGCCGTCGCAAAGTACAAGAAAAAAATAGCAATAGGTTTAACAGTCACCGAAGAAGAGCTAAATAATCCCAATTTTATTACTAAGCTGGATTTTTTAACCCATTACAACCATCAATATCCTCAGAGCAGAATTACTCTATTTTTGGGAGTTCCCTATAATTCTGTTGTGAAAGCTTCTCTTTTGGTGTCCTCTTTATCCGAAGAAACGCAAAAACAGATTAAAGTAGTTACACTTCAAGGAAGCATCAACTAAATCTCCCAAAATTCTAAACCTTGACATTTACCCCATTGAGGACTATTTTTTCGAGCCAAAATTAAGGGTAGAAAGAAAAGTTGAGTGATATTCTAAGCGCTTCTGATAAAAAACAAATAGATATTGTAAAAGAATCCGGAAATATCCCTCATCATATTGCAATTATAATGGATGGAAATGGCAGATGGGCAAAGCAAAACAACCTTCCCAGAGCCGCCGGTCATAAAAAAGGGGTTGATACCGTCCGCGAAATTGTTGAAGCGTGTGTTGCCCTCGATGTAAAAATTCTTACACTATATACATTTTCTACTGAGAATTGGAAAAGACCCAAGGATGAAGTTTCCACGCTGATGAAGCTTTTTGTGAAGAGTCTGCGCAAAGAAATTAATGACTTAAACAAAAACGGAATTAAACTTACATCTATTGGTGATAAGAGAATGCTTCCCGATATAGTATGTCAAGAGCTTGAATTAGGGATTGAGAAAACCTCCCACAACTCCAAAATGATTTTAAATTTGGCATTGAGCTATAGCGGCAGATGGGAACTTGTTGAAGCAGTAAAAGCTATAAGCCACGATGTTCTTAATAAAAAATTGAAACCGGCAGATATTTGTGAAGAAACTATTTCGAAACATCTATCAACATCTGACTTTAAAGATCCCGACCTATTAATTAGAAGTGGCGGAGAATTAAGAGTAAGTAATTTCTTACTCTGGCAAATTGCATATTCTGAAATATTTGTAACAGATATATTATGGCCCGAATTTAAAACGAATAACTTATTGGAAGCTATTAAAGATTTTCAAAGACGTGAAAGAAGATTTGGACTTGTAAGTGAACAACTTTCTGAAAAAATTAAAATGAGTAATAATGTTTCTACACACTCTAAAAAACTGCATAAAGTATAGTTTTATTATTTTATTCGCTTTCTCAAACATCTATTCCCAAGCACAAAAAGTAAGCTATAAAGTTTTAGGTATTTCGGTTACTGGAAGCAAATCCGCCGATGCTCAAACCATCATCGCCAATAGCGGTTTGAAAATTGGAGATGAAATATCTATCCCCGGGGATCAGACTAATCTGGCTATTAAAAGATTATGGAATCTTGGAATTTTTGAAGACGCCCAAATTTTAATTGAGAAAAAAGTAGATAACGGGGCATTTATTCAAATTGCAGTAAAAGAATATTCTCGATTGGAAAAAATTGAAGCTATTGGTTACGACGAAGTGAGCGAGACTAAAATAAACAAAGAGATAACCGTAGTTCGCGGACAAACTTTAAAACCTCAGGATATAAATAGACAGGTAATTAAAATTTTGGGATTGTATGAGGAAGAAGGTTTTTTAAATGCTAAAGTTATTCCTGAGTACTATACATTTTTTCAAGCCGATACTTCAGATGAAAAAGTTTTTGTTACCTGGCGTAATGTTAAAGATTTATCAAAGGAATACAAAACAGAATATAAACTTGATGAACTGCGCTCAATAAATACTTTAGCTAGAATAAAAGAAAGAACGGTTGTTGTATTAAATATTGAAGAGGGTGAAGAAGTAAACATTAACGATATTCGATTTACAGGTAATAGCGCGTTTTCAGATGACGATTTAGTTAGCGAGTTAGATAAAACAAGTGAGCCTCGCTGGTGGAAATTTTGGTCATCTCCAAATTTTAAACGCTCCGACTTTGAAAAAGATAAAGAAGGTTTGGTTAAGTTTTATAGAAAAAATGGCTACAGAGATTTTGTTGTTTTAAATGATACAACGATACTTTCAGACGATAAAAAAACATTGGATGTAGTAATTGATGTTTATGAGGGCAATCAATACAAAGTTAGAGATATTATCTGGGAAGGCAATATAGTTTACGATAAAGAAATTTTGAGCGATAGGTTGGGCTTTAGATCCGGTGAAATTTTTGATTTTGAAAGATTTACTCAAAATTTACACTTCAACGAAAAACAATCAGATGTTTCTTCTCTATATCAAGATAATGGATATTTAGCATTTCAGATAGATGCTACGGAAGAGAAAGTAGCCCCCGATTCAATTGATATCAGAATTAAAATAAATGAAGGCAGCCGTTTTAAAGTTGGTAAAGTAGAAATTTTGGGGAATGAAAAAACTAAAGACAAGGTAATTAGAAGAGAACTTTACACGATTCCTGGTAATTATTTTAGCCGCAGTTTAATTATGAGAAGCATTCAGCAGCTATCAAATCTGCAGTATTTTAATGTTGAGGAATTATATAAAAGCGGTGTTGACTATCGCCCGGCTAACGATAGTCTAGTTAATCTAATTTTCAAAGTAACTGAAAAATCGAGCGACTATTTAAATGCTTCAGTTGGTTATAGCGGTGCATTTGGCTTTAGTGGAGCGCTTGGTTTTACTTTTACTAATTTTTCAATAACTGAACCTTTCCAAATGGGTGGCGGACAAGTTCTCAATTTTAATTGGCAATTTGGCGTAGGCAATTTTTATAGAACTTTTTCATTAGGATTTACAGAACCCTGGTTCATGGATACACCAACTTCAGTTGGTTTTGATTTATTTGATACACGTCAGCGATATGTTTACGATCTGCGTCAATCAGGTATTACATTAAGAACCGGTAGAAGATTAACCTGGCCTGATGACTTTTTCTATATTCAGGGAACATTAAGATTTCAATATAATGATGTAATTGAAGGACTCGGAAATTATCCGCAAGGGTTGAGCCGTCAATATACTTTAGGTACCGCAATCTCGAGAACCGATATCGATAATCCAATCTTCCCTTCTAGAGGATCAAAAATATTATTAAATGCAGAACTTTCCGGGGGACCTTTTCTCCCCGGCAACGTAGATTATTTCAAACTAGATTTTAAAAGTGAGTGGTACAAACCAATGTTTAATACAAACAGATTGGTATTGTACACAAATGCTGAGCTAGGATATATAAAATTTTTAGAACCTAATACTCCCATCAATCCATTCGAACTATATTACATGGGAGGAAGCGGATTAATAATTGCCACTGCTCCACTTCGTGGTTATGATGATAGAAGTTTAGGATCGCGCGATGCAAGCGGAAGAGTTCTGGGAAGTCAGGTAATGGCTAAATTTACAACTGAAATAAGATTTTCATTGGCGCAAGAACCTATTCCAATTTATTTATTGGCATTCGCTGAAGCGGGTAATGTTTATAAAGACATGAAGAACACAAATTTATTTGACTTAAAGAGATCGGTGGGCGTTGGTGCACGTGTAATGCTTAACCCTATAGGATTAATTGGCTTTGACTACGGTTATGGCTTCGATCGACTTGGTGTTGATGGACAAAAACCATCATGGGTTTTCCATTTTCAATTTGGCAAAGGATTTTAATTTAACATTATAAAATGAGGTAAAAGTGAAAAAACTAATTATACTCTCGATATTTTTTATTGCAGTAGTAGTATCGGCACAAACAACAACACAAAAAATCGGTTATGTTGATTCCGAAATAATTCTTGCTCAGTATCCTGCGGCTATCAAAGCTAAAAGCGACCTTGATGGTTTAGTAGCTAAATGGAGAAAAGAAGCAGACAGTATGGGTGTTGAGTTACAAAAATCATATGCCGATTATCAACAAAAAGCACAAATGATGAAACAAGATGAACAACAGAAAGCTCAACAAGCGATCGTAGAAAAAGAACAAAAAATCCAGGTATTCAGAGAGCAAAAATTTGGTCAACCAAACGGTGAATATTTTACAAAACAAGATCAATTGATGAAGCCGGTAAAAGAAAAGGTTTTTCAGGCAATAGACGATGTTAGAACCGAAGAGGGTATGTCTTTTGTGTTTGACAAAGTCGGTGATACTTTTTTACTTTCGGCAGACGCTCAATTCGATCTTACTTTTAAAGTGCTCGATCGTCTCAAAAGAGGCAAATAACAAATCGGAATAAAAAATGAAAAAGTTCAGTTTTCTTTTATCTACATTATTATTAGTTGGTTTTGTTTCTCAATCATTTTCACAGCCAAAAATTGGGTATGTTGATAGCGACGCGATAATGAAGCAATTACCCGACGCTCAAGATGCGCAGAAGAAACTTGATGCCATTATCAGAGAGTGGAATGAAGAATTGGGTAAACTTGAGAGAGAGTGGAAAACCAAATATGATGATTACGAAAAAAGAAAACTTATTCTTAGTGAACAAAAAAGGGTTGATATTGAGAAAGAGTTAATTCAACTTGAAGATCAAATATCAAAATACCGGCAGGATAAATTCGGAGTTCAAGGAGAACTTTTCAGAAAAACCGACGAGGTTATGAAGCCTATTCAAAATAGAATTTTTAATATTATCAAAGATATTGCCAAAGAACTTGAATATGATTTTATATTCGACAGAAGCGGTGAAATTCTTTTCCTTTACGCTAAAGAAGAATTCGATTTAACTAATCTTGTTTTAGAAAAACTAAAATGAGTTGACATGAAAATAAAATTGAAGGATGCCGCCGACCTAGTCGGCGGTACTGTTTATGGCAATCCCGAGATTACTTTCTCCGGAGTCGCAAAAATTGATGAAGCTCAAAATGAGGATTTAACTTTTCTTTATTTGCCCGCTTATCAAAAGTATTTATCAACTACTAACGCAGCTGTTGTTTTGATTAGTCCTGAATTCCCCAGAATAAGAACCGATTTAAATTATATTGAAGTTAAAAACCCGAATGCCGCGCTTCAAAAAATTATTATAAACTATTTTAAGCCGGAAATAAAACTAACTGGAATTGATCCCTCAGCTTCAGTTCATGCCGATGCAATAATTGGAGCAAATGTTGCGATTGGTAAAAATGCTGTGATCTCTGCCGGATGTGTGATTGGCGATAATTCTATTATTCATCATAATTCTGTAATTCTTGAAGATGTAACAATCGGTAACAACTGTTTGATCTATCCAAACGTTTCGATTAGAGAGGAATGTATTATTGGCGATAGAGTTATTATCCACTCCAATACAGTAGTTGGCTCTGATGGTTTCGGCTACATACCCGATGAGAAAGGTGTATTTCACAAAGTCCCACAAATTGGTAATGTTATACTTGAAGATGATGTTGAGCTGGGGTCAAATGTTTCTGTGGACAGAGCCGCTATGGGATCAACTATTGTGAAGAACGGAGCAAAGATTGATAACCTTGTGCAAATTGCTCATAATGTTGTTGTTGGGGAAAATACTGTTATGTCCGCTCAATCCGGAATTGCCGGTTCAACAAAAGTTGGGAAAAATTGTATGATGGGTGGACAAGCCGGAATTACCGGTCATGTAGAATTAGGAGATCGTATTCAAATTGGAGCTCAATCGGGCGTTTCAAAATCGCTAATGAAATCTGGAGTTTATTTCGGATCCCCCGCAATGGAATTGAAAACCGCATTAAAAAGAGAATCATATATAAGAGGGCTTCCCGAACAAATAGAAAAGATTAAAAAATTAGAAGAAAAAATTGCATCTTTGGAGCAGAAAATTTCAGAATTAAGTAAATAAAGGGAATTAATGCTCGAGCTTCAAAGAACAATCGCAAAACCGGTTTCTCTTTCGGGTACCGGCTTACATACGGGTACAAAATGTACAATGACATTCAAACCCGCTCCCGCCAACTATGGAATCCGATTTGTTAGAGTTGATTTAGGAGGTAATCCTGAAATCCCCGCAAATGCTGACTACGTTATTGATATTTCAAGAGGGACAACTTTAGGGCTAGGAACCGCAAAAGTTCATACAGTTGAGCATGTTCTAGCCGCAATAGTTGGTCTCCAGCTCGATAATATTATAATTGAGCTCGATGGTATTGAACCTCCTATTGGAGATGGCAGCGCAATGCCTTATGTAGATAAATTGATAGAAGCCGGTATTGTTACACAAGATGAACCAAAAGATTATTTAGTTATTGATCAAACTGTTATTCATCACAATGAAGAAGAACAGGTTGATATTGTTGCCCTTCCATTAAATAGTTATAGAATAACTGTTATGGTAGATTATCAAAATCCAGCACTCGGGAGCCAGCATTCCGGATTATTCGATCTTGAAAAAGAATTTGTTACTGAATTTGCCCCGGCAAGAACTTTTTGTTTTTTAAGTGAAGTTGAAGCTCTTGCAGATAAAGGTTTGATACAAGGCGGCAATATTGATAATGCAGTTGTAATTGTTGATCATGATATTGATGAAAAGGGATTAACTCGACTTAAAGAGAAATTGAATTTGCACGAAGAACTAAGCGTAACCCATGAAGGATTTTTGAGTAATAATAAATTGAGATTTAAGAATGAACCGGTGCGTCATAAATTGTTAGATGTGATTGGTGATTTGGCTTTAATTGGTGTTCCAATAAAAGCACAAATACTTGCCGCCCGCCCCGGTCATAAAGCCAATGTAGAATTCGCTAAAAAAATACGTGCTCTCTATCAGCAGAAAAAATTCGTAAAAAAATATCAGCTGGTTAAAAAGGAAGGCGTTGTATTTGATATTAACGCCATTCAGAGAATACTTCCCCACCGCTACCCATTTTTAATGGTCGATAAAATTACTGAACTTGAAATGGATAAAAGAGTTGTCGGTGTAAAATCGGTTACTATTAACGAACCATTTTTTCAAGGGCATTTTCCCGGACAACCTGTAATGCCGGGAGTTTTAATAGTTGAGGCATTAGCCCAAGTTAGCGGCATATTAGTTCTGAACTCAATTAAAGATGCAGAAAATAGTTTAGTTTATTTTATGAGTATCAATAACGCAAAATTTAGAAAACCGGTTGTGCCCGGAGATCAAATAACACTTGAGGCCGAACTGATTTCTAAAAAAAGTAAATATTTTTCAGCAAGAGGCATTGCTTATGTGGATGATACTGTTGTGGCTGAAGCTGAATTTATGGGAGCAATTGTACCTAAAGAAAATAATAAACAATAAACTCAATCCTAACTATGAGCAAAATACATCCTACCGCTATAATTAGCCCAAATGCAAAAATAGGTTCTAATATTGAAGCCGCACCATTCGCCATAATTTCTGATAATGTTATTATTGGTGATAATTGTAAAATTGGACCAAATGCTTGCATCTATGAAGGCGCACGAATTGGTAATAATGTAACTATTTACCAGGGCGCGTCAATTTCAAATAAACCGCAAGATTTGAAATACGCCAATGAGGAATCGGAATTATTTATTGGTGATAATACGGTAATTAGAGAATTTGTAACATTGCATCGAGGGACAGTCGCCACTCGAAAAACTGCGGTTGGAAGTAATTGCCTGTTGATGGCCTATTGCCATGTAGCGCACGACTGCTCAATTGGAAATGGTGTAATTATTGGCAACGCGGTTCAAATTGCGGGGCATGTTGAAGTTGAAGATCAAGTAATAATTGGTGGATTGAGTGCGGTGCATCAATTCGACCGAATTGGAAAACATTGCATGATTGGGGGCGGCTCGATGGTGAATACTGATGTTCCCCCATTTTTAATGACCTCCGGTTATCCAGCGCGATATATGGGATTAAATATCGTAGGATTAAAGAGACGTGGATTTTCGGTCCAGGAAATAGAAGAAATAAAAGGCGCTTACCATATTTATTATAATAGCGGACTTACATTTCAGGAAGCAAAAACTAAAATAAAAGATAACTTCCCTTCCTCGCCATACATACAAATGATTCTTGAATTTATGTCGAAATCAACGCGTAATATAATCCGAAAATGAAATGGTATTTTATTGATTCCGGTCTTTGCACCGGTAAATACAATATGGATTTCGATATATCTCTAACCGAGGCATGTAATTCTGATATCGCTTTTTTTAGGATTTATAGATGGAAACCTTATTGCATCTCACTAGGAGCAAATCAATCGTTTGAAGATATAAATCTAGAAACCGCTACTGCAGATAATATTGAAATAGTTAAAAGACCAACCGGAGGCAGAGCCATTCTTCATGCGGAGGAAATCACATATTCAGTGGTATATCCATTAAATTATGAATACTCCCCAAGAGAACTCTATCAAAAAATTTCATTAGCGTTAATTGAAGGATTAGCTCAATACAATCCTCTGCTGAGAGAATCTGCACTCGAAAATGTTCAGCCTAATTTTTCTAAATTATTAGAAGAACCTTCAGGAGCATTGTGTTTTGCAAGTACAGCAAAAAATGAGGTAAAATATAATGGACAAAAATTAATTGGCAGTGCTCAGCGTAAAATGAAAAAAGTAATCCTTCAGCACGGCTCTATTTTATGCGGGAATTACCATAGAAATTTGGCAAACTACCTTAATACAGATGAAGATACAAAAAGTAATCTGCGTAAAGAATTAATCTCAACCACTACTGAAATAGAATCTATACTTAACGAATCTATTAAATATGACCTTCTTAAAAATTGTTTGGTAGAGGGTTTTCAAGAATACTGGGATATTAAATTTGAATCCGAAATACCTGATATTGCCTTAGCCGAAGATTCTCTGTAAGAAAAAGCGAGTACCATTTTTATCCTGCCCTGTATAATGTTAAATTTGTTTAACCATTTCATAACAATTTTGAATGCCTCTAGTGAAAAAATATTTTCTATTATTCTTATTGCTTTTTAGCGTAACCATTATTCCGCAGGAAAAAACAGATTTAGTATTTGAACTGAAGGGAGTTCAAGTTACTGCAATTACATCAGATGATGATTATTTATGGGTAGCAACAAATGGAAGCGGCATTTTCCGCTATTCTTCGAGTGGTAAAACATGGAAGCAATATTCAACCTCAAACCAAAATTTGCAGATGGATTTTTTCCATAGCATAGCTGCCAATAATGAATTTGTTTGGGCCGGATCTACTGATGGACTTTTCATACTCGACAAAAGGCGTGATAACTGGACAAGAAGAAAATTTGGGCTTGGCGGTCAATTATCCAATTGGATTAGATCGGTTGTTTATGATAAAGATGAAGATGCCGTTTGGATTGGAAGATTTAAATATTTATCTAAATATGAATTAAAGACGAAACGATTTATAGATTACGATTTGACCGTGAGGAATAACGAAAAATCAAACAGCATTAAAACTTTAGCAGTCGAGGGAGATTCGGTATTATGGATTGGTACCGAAGCCGGTTTACACAAATATAACAAAACGAAAAAATTGAATGATAATTTTGTTACTTTGTTCTATGATAATAGATTAAATTATTTTAATGGTGATGGTGAACAAATTTCTGTTTCTTCATTATTGCCGGAGAGAAATTTTTTATGGATTGGCTTGGATGAGTTTTTGACGACTGAGCGACCCGAATTTAACCTTGGCGGTTTATACAGGTTTAACCGTAAAAATGAATGGCTAAGAAATGATGACAAAAATGGATTGCCGGCAAACGGCATTTATTCGATGGAGCGAACCGGCAATTATATTTGGATTTCCCTCTACCAATTTGGGCAATCTACTAAAGAATCATTTGGAAGAGGATTAGCACTTCTCGATAGGAAGTCAAATAAAATTATGAGGATTCAGGATGACAGAATACCACAAACTATTCACGCCATCTATTTTGATCAGGTGAATCTTTGGCTTGGAACCGATAACGGTTTAATAAAAATTAATTTTATAAATGATCTCGCCAAATGGAATAATAGGGTAAAAAAATGATTAGTACATCTCAAAAAAAATTAAATCAGTTGAAGAAAAAATTTAACGGCAAAAAGATTGCTGTTATTGGTGATATGATGCTCGATTCATATTTCTGGGGCTCTGTTTCAAGAGTCTCCCCCGAAGCTCCCGTTCCCGTTGTTGAAATTGATGATGAGTTTCAAAGATTTGGCGGAGCGATGAATGTTGCTTATAATATTTTAACTCTTGGTGGGACTCCAATTCCAATTGGAATTTTAGGCAATGATCAGGATGCGGAGATAATGAAAGATTTGATGAAGAAAACAGGAATCAATAGCTCCTCCCTAATTATTGATAATCAAAGACCAACTACAAACAAAACTCGTGTTATTGCCAATAACCAGCATGTGGTAAGAATCGATAAAGAAAAAAGAAATCCGATCTCATCACAAGTAGAAGCAAAAATTATAAACACCTTGAAGAAAAATATTAAAAATATAAATGCAATCATCCTGGAAGATTACAATAAGGGAGTGCTTACTCAATCATTGATTAGAGCCGCAATCAAACTTGCTAATGAGAATGAAGTTATAATTACTGTTGATCCAAAGTTTAATAATTTTTTTGAATACCAGAATGTTACTGTTTTTAAGCCAAACAGAAAAGAAACCGAAGACGCGCTTGGTATCCGTATACAATCTTCTGAAGATTTGAAAAAAGCCGGGCATCTACTTCTCGAAAAACTAAATGCTAAATATGTTTTACTTACTCTTGGAGAAGAAGGAATTTCTCTTTTCCAGAGAGGAAAATCAGAAGTTAAAATAGCAACTAAAGCCAGAAAGGTTGCAGATGTATCCGGCGCCGGAGATACAGTAATATCCACTCTAACAATGGCATTGTGCGCAGGTGCAAATATATATGATGCAGCATATCTCGCCAATTATGCCGGCGGCTTAGTTTGCCAGGAAGTAGGTATTGTCCCAATCTCACTTGACTATTTATTTAAAACTGTTGGAGAAGAGATATAATGATTTTATCAGTTAATGAATTAATAACTATTAGACTTCAGCTCAAGCATGAGAACAAGAAAGTAGTTTTTACGAATGGCGTTTTTGATATATTGCACGCAGGCCATGTAGATTATATAAATAAGGCAAAAGATAAAGGAGATATTTTAATTGTAGCGCTAAACTCCGACTTGTCAGTTAAAAAAATTAAGGGAGAAAATCGCCCAATAGTTCCTCAATATGAACGAGGTTTTATAATCTCCAATCTCAAAGCTGTAGATTATGTAACATTCTTCGATGAAGAAACTCCTTACGAAGTAATAAAAAAGTTAATTCCCGATGTTTTGATAAAAGGAGCCGATTGGGCTCCTGAAAATATTGTGGGTAAAGATATTGTTGAAGCAAATGGTGGAACTGTTCAAACAATTGAGTTTGTTAATCAAACATCTACAACAAATATTATTAAAACAGTAATCGAGAGATATTCTAAATAAATGGAAGAAAATCTGGAACCAAAAATTAAGCGTTCATTTTTTCGCAAACTGATTAATGTTTTTATCGGTTTCGCAATTTTTTTGGTTTTTATACTAATCATTTTTATTGGAATTTCTCAGACAAAAACCTTTCGAGAGTATTTACGCAATAAAACAATCGAACTGGTAAATGATGAAATTAATGGCAGATTAGATATTGGAAGTATTGAAGGTACTTTATTTACAAGACTTAAGCTTAACAACACCTCTATCACTATTGGAAAAGACACTTTAATTAATGCAAATCTCATAGAAGTAAACATAAATCCTATTCATTTATTCCTACAAAACATCTCACTTAAAAGAATACTCCTAAGCGATGTTCATATAAATTTACTGCAAGATTCAACCGGTAAGTGGAACTATGAAAATTTAATGAAACCTTCCCCCGAAGACACTACAAAGTCAGATTTTAAATTTAAGATTCAACTGAGTGATTTTTCATTACAAAATATTACTATAAAAAGACAATCCCTTAATTATATTGGCTCAACGGCTTCCTATAAAACCCTAAATTTTGATGACCTTAGGCTGGATAATTTTTATTTGTCAGCATCAGCTTTTATCGACATTTACAATTCCAATTACCTTCTCAAGCTAAAGGAAATTGCATTTACTCCAAACTCAACACGATTTAATTTGAGGAATATATCGGGTGATTTTGCCGTTACTAAAGATTTTGTAAGTATTAGTAATTTCTATTTTATCACGGACAGCAGTCAAATTAATTTGGACTTCAGAATAGATAGTCTCGATTTATTTGCGGGGATAGAGCTGGATGATCTTAAAAACTACCCTATATACATAAACATTGATGCTCCTTCATTCAATTTTGACGACCTCTCTTCTTATATAGAATCCACTGAGATTCTGAAAGGTAGCCCCTCGCTAAAACTTTCGGCACAAGGGTATTTTGGCAACTTCACAATTGGGAAAGCTTCTATTGATTATAGAAACACTTCAATAAATTTTAATGGAAGAGTTCAGAATTTGAATAACCCTTCAAAACTTTATCTAAAGGCAAAACTTGAAAAGACAAATGTTGACTATCACGATATTAATGCTTTAATGCCATGGCTTGAATTGCCTGAATATGCTAAAAGTCAGTTCACCGATCTCAATATGGAATTTGAAGGTGAACCAACCAATTTTAAAAGTAAACTTAAAGGCAACATTGATAATGGTTCAATTTCAGTTTCAGCTGATATGAATCTGGGTGTGGAGCCAATAATTTATGATATTAAATTTGAGTCAAAAGAAATTAATCTCTTCCCCATTTTGAATATTCCCACAAAATTAAATTCATTCGGCTCAATTAAAGGAGCTGGTTCGAATTTCAATAATTTAGAAACACAATTAAAGTTTGATGCATCAAGTTCAATATTCGATGATTACTATATCGACCAATTAAATATATCCTCTAAAGCATCCGAGAAGAGAATTGATTTAACGATAGAGGGAAACGTTGGCGAGATAGAAGCACTCGTGATTGGTGAAATGGATTTCCGTAAAGATACTATTCCCGAATATAATTTTCTTGGGAGTTTGAAGAATATTGACTTAGCGAAAGTATTAAAGGATAATTATTATGATAGCAATTTAAACTTCTATTTTAGTGCCGAGGGAAAGGGAATCGATATCGATGAAATGAATGGCAATTTCTCTTTTGGAATTGATTCATCCCGATTTAGAGATAAAAATATTGGCTACTCCAATATCGATTTGAATATTCAAAAGGATTCATTACAAAGAAATATTAAACTTGTGTCGGACTTTTTGGATTTCGAACTTTATGGCAATTTTTCCTTATTGCATGCTGCCGAGCTTCTTGCTTATGAGGGAAAAGTATTCTCGACTATTATCACAGAAAAAATTAGGGATTTGAATCCCCTCTCCTCAGTTTCCGAATATAAAAAAATTGAAGTGCCCTCATCTATAATTCCTCCGGCAATTACCGATTCATTGAAGATTAATTACGATTATCTCTTTAAAGATTTCGAATTAATTTCAATGCTGATTGGCAGTAATAGGATGGAAATTTCAGGTAAAGGCGATGGAATAATAAGTAATGATGGGAGAATTTTTTCCATTACAGTCAACACTGATCTTGAGTATATAATAATCACCCGTGAAGATCAAACGGTTTATTTATCTGGCTCACTATTAAAAATTAATTTATCGAGAGATAATACATCTTTTTCATTCGATGATCTTTGGGGATCGGTAGCTCTGGCTAGCAAAAGATTTTACTTCGGACAAAATTACAAGGATATCTTCGCCGAACTTAATTTTAACCACAGCATTGTTGACTATAATACTGCCGTTGAGATTGACGATATGCTAAAGACAAAACTGAAAGGGAAAATATTCATTGGTGATACACAGCAGCAGATCTTTATTGATAGTCTTAAATTAAAAGTAAGTGACTTTGAGTTTACAAATAAAGATACAATTAGAGCCTTCTTTAATCCATTTCAGTTTATGATAGACCATTGTGCCCTTCATCGGGACAGCACCAATATTGATATCAAAGGAACCATTGAAAACAGCGGTGCTCTAAATTTAACTCTTTTACTCGATAATATATCTGGAGATATTTTAGGTAAATATCTATTGGGGATCGAGGATAATAAACTAGTTGGGGATGGCAAATTAAAAGCAAGAATCACAGGAGACCTCACAGCTCCAATACTTAAAGTTGAAACTCAGATTGACAATTTAATTTATGCCGAAACAAAACTCGGCTCACTTCAGGGAATGATTGATTATGATGAACAAGTTCTAAATGCCAATCTTACTTTTTTAGATTCGACAAATAATAAAAATTCTCCTCTACTTACTTTGAAAGGTCATTTACCTATCAACTTAAGCATTGGCACGGTAGATAAAAGGATATTTGACGATCGCGAGCTAAGTTTTTCATTGAAGTCATCGAAGTTCAATTTAAATGCCCTAGGAAGAACAATTCCCGCAATATTTAATCAACGCGGTTTTCTGGATGCTGATGTGAATCTTAGCGGTACTTTATATAAACCTAAATATACTGGTTATGTTAATCTCACAGACGGTTATTTTAAAATGGATTTTAATAACCTAGAGTATAAGTGCAGTGGGAAAGCACTATTTACTAATTCCGGATTAAATTTTGAAGATTTTACAATTGAAAATACAGGGGAAAATAAGTTAACCAGTCTATTGAGAAGCAATGGTGCTATTCAATTTGAAGGTTTTGAAATGAAAGATTTATCTTTCAATTTTTTTGGTGATATAGCATTATTTGGAATGGAGACTCAGAAAATTGATCCTCTTTTTTATGGTGATTTGGTTATTGGAACGGATGGTGATTTAAAATTAACAAAAATTAATAATCGATATTACCTGAAAGGTGATATTGTTCTTAAAAATACAAACCTTGTTTATACAACCGGCATTGAAAACTATTCAGCTTCATCGAAAAATTTTGATTTTACTTTTATAGAAGACACACTTAATAGAGATGCCGAATTAATAAGATTCAGAAAAATTTTAGAACAGGAATTGACTAGTAAATCGGCCTTGGATGGCAAGAAGCAAAACCAGATTAATCTCGATTACTCATTCGGAATTAGAGCGGACAATGAAGCTAAATTAACATTTATTTTATCGCAGGCTGCAAACCAAAAGCTAACAGTTTTAATGAGGGGCGATATTAAATATGAAAGTACAAACAATCAAATTTTTGCTCAAGGAGGTTTCGAACTTCTTCCCGGGTCAAAATTAGATTTTTTCAAAGTATTTGAAGCAACCGGGAAAATTTCTTTTGAAAGTGATATCACCAATCCATATCTGGATATTGTTGCAACTTATACTTCCGATTACGTTGATCCGCGAGATGAGACAGGAACACCTCAGGATGTTGCGGTAAAAATTAAAATCCAAGGACCATTATCTCAGCTCGGCCAAAATATAGCAAGCAATCCTGAAAGTATGAGCATATATGTAGGGGCAAGAAATATTCAGAATAATGTTCGTGATTCAAAGTACGATTATGCTGATGCGCTCTCCTTCATATTATTTTCCAAATTTAAAGATGATTTAACTGCGCAAGATCGTACTGAGATTGCGGGTACCTCAAGCGTCATTGGAAATACCGCTACCTCATTTTTAGGTTCGGTACTATCAAGTTTTGTAAATTCAACAGTTGGTGATTTAGTAAATAATATTTCTATAAATCAATCTGGGGACTCCTACAAGTTTTCTTTGGGCGGTAGATTTCAAAATCTCAGGTATAGCTTCGGTGGCACAACCGAAGTATTTCAAAATATTTCGAAAGCAAATTTAAAGGTTGAATATTTATTTAATCCACGCTTCTTAATAAGACTTGAACGAAAAGAACCTATTGGTTCCAATTATAGTTTAGATGACAAAGTAACTGAAATGGCACTTAAATATAGATTCGAGTTTTAATGAAAAAAGAAATCAAAGCATATTTTAAGAATCACCCTTCGATCAGTATCAAAGCTGTTGATTTAGCAAAAAAATTGAGAATCACCGAAGAGTACCAATACGCAGAATTGAAAAGTGTTCTCTTTCGTTTATACGAAGAAGAATATCTTGAAAAAATTGGCAAGCGTTATCAATTAAGAAAAGCCGCATCCGAAAAATTAATAGGAAATGTTCAGCTTGTTAATGATGGAGATTATGCATTCGTCATACTTAAAAATAGCAGCATGGAGGATATTTTTGTAGTTGGGAAAAACTTAAATACCGCATTCGACGGCGACTTGGTTGAGGTGGTTTTACTAAATAAAAAATCGGGTAAAAGTACTGAGGGGAAAATAGTTGAAATAGTTGAACGCAAACGAGATGAAGTTGTTGGGATTCTTAAAAAACAAAAATCCTATTTCTTTGTTATCCCCGACGAATCTAAAATTCATAGGCATTTTTATATTAATGAAAAAAAATTGGGCAATGCTAAAGACGGTGATAAAGTAGTTGTTCATAAAATTACATGGAAAGCGGAATCAGAAAATCCCGAAGGAGAAATAAAAGAGGTATTGGGGAAAGCCGGAAGTTATGATGCGGAGATTGCTTCAATCGCTCGCCAATTCGGGCTATCATACAAATTTCCAAAAGCAGTATTGAAACAAGCGAATGAAATTCCTACACAAATTTCAGAAGAAGAGATTTCTAAAAGAATTGATTTGCGAGAAAAAAATATCTTTACCATAGATCCAGATGATGCTAAAGATTTTGATGACGCAGTCTCTGTGGACATTCTTCCTAATGGTAATTACTCAGTTGGAATTCATATCGCTGATGTTAGTCATTTTATACCCACCGGAAGCCCCATTTATAATGAAGCACTTGAAAGAGGTACCAGTGTTTATATTGTTGGTAAAGTGATTCCTATGCTCCCCGAAAAACTTTCGAACAATATTTGCTCACTAGTACCATTCGAAGATAGACTCACCTATTCGGTATTAGTTGAAATGAGTCCTCTTCATAAGATTATATCATATGAAATAAAAAAATCAGTTATAAATAGCAAAAGAAGATTTACATATGATGAAGCTCAAAATATAATTGAAAGCGGCAAAGGAGATTTTAATTCCGAGATCGCTTTACTATTTAAGATTTCACAAACTTTGAGAAATGAACGGATTAAGAAAGGAAGTATAAACTTTTTCTCCCCTGAGGTTGTCTTTAAACTGGATAAAAATGGAACTCCCATTGATATTCAAATTAAGCAAGTGCGTGAAAGTAACAATTTGATTGAAGAGTTTATGCTGCTGGCAAATAAAATTATTGCTAAACACATAAAGGTCGAAAAGAACAAAATTATTGCTCCTTTTGTTTATAGAGTGCATGATTTACCCGATAAAGAAAAAGTTGGAGAATTTGCGAGATTTGTGCAATCGTTAGGATACTCTTTCGATCCTAATGCAACAAACAAGTCTAAGCAATTTCAAAAATTACTTGATCAAGTTAAAGGAACTGAAGAGGATGCTGTAGTTAATGAGATTGCAATTAGATCAATGGCTAAGGCGGTTTACTCAACTGAGAATATTGGACATTACGGATTGGGATTTAAAGATTATACCCATTTCACTTCTCCAATCCGAAGGTTTCCCGATCTTATTGTCCATAAATTAATTTTCAATTTCATTGAGAATAAAAGGGAGAAAAATTTCTCTCTGGAAGAATTAACAGAAATTTGCAATCATGCATCGGCCCGAGAAAGAAATGCTGTAAATGCCGAACGATTATCGGTTAAGTTGAAACAAATTGAATATTTAAAAGGTAAAGTCGGTTCTGAATTTCATGCTATTGTTTCTGGTATTACACATTTTGGAATATTTGTGGAATTAAATCAAACTTTAGCTGAAGGTCTTATAAGACTTAGAGATATGGATGATGATTATTACATTTTTGATGAAAAGAATTATTCTGTAGTTGGAAAGCGAAATAAGAAAAGAATACGTCTTGGAGATAAAGTATTAGTGAAACTAATAAATGTTGATGAGCAAAAAAGAGCATTAGATTTTATGCTTCTCGGTTAAAAAATTATCTGAGGAAACAATGAGAAGATCAATTTTAATTTTTACCACCATATATTTTTTGGCAATACCACTTTTAGCGCAGTTCGGACAAAATAAAGTAAATTACAAGACTATGGATTGGTTTTACATTCAAACCAAACATTTTGATATTTACTTTTATGAGGGTGGTGAAACTATTGCTGAGTTCACAGCAAAAATTGCCGAAGAATCTCTTCAACGAATTCAAAAAGATATTAACTATCAACTAAATAACAGAATAGCGCTGATTGTCTATAATTCGCATAATGATTTTCAAGAGAATAATGTAACTGATGAATATATTGGCAAAGGCACCGGAGGTTTTACCGAACCTTTTAAAAATAGAGTGGTGTTCCCTTTTGAAGGTAATTATCAAAAATTTCAGCATGTTATTGCCCATGAATTAGTTCATGCGGTCATGCGCGATATGTATTATGGAGGGACTGTACAAAATATAATTAGTCGTGGTATTACCCTTCAATTACCCCTCTGGTTCTGGGAAGGAACTGCAGAATTTCTATCGCAAGGATGGGAAACAAATACAGATATGTTTATTCGAAATGCTATAATCACTGAATGGCTCCCTGATATTAATAGATTGGATGGTTACTTAGCCTACAGAGGTGGACAATCTGTGTTCAGATATATTGCTGATACTTATGGAAGACAGAAAATCGGTGAAATTCTTAATAAAGTACAATCATTAGGTTCTCTTGAAGCTGCTATCAAAAATACTCTTGGAATTAATTTAGAAGAATTAAATGAACGCTGGAAAAAAAGTATTAAAAAAGAATTTTGGCCAGATATCGCAGTTAAATCAGACCCTGATGAGTTTGCCAAAAGATTGACTGATAATAAAAAAGAAAGAGGTTTTTATAATACAAGTCCCGCACTCTCACCACAAGGAGATAAGATTGCATTCATTTCCGATAGAGATATTTATCTGGATGTTTATTTGATGAGTGCACAAGATGGAAAAATGATAAAAAAAATTGTTGAGAGTGGCAAGACTACCGATTTTGAAGAATTGAATCTTTTGTATCCGTCATTATCGTGGGCTCCAGATAACATAAGAGTAGCACTAGCTTCAAAAGCGGAAGGATACAATATTATTACAATAATAGACACGGAAACGGACAAGAAAACAGAGCTCCCTCTACGAATGTCAGGTATCGAGTCTGTTAGCTGGTCTCGTGATGGAAATAAAATTGCATTCATCGGTTACAACGAAACACAATCTGATATCTATATTTATGATTTCTCATTAAATAATGTTACAAATATTACAAATGATATTTTTTCAGAGGCTGATATTGCTTGGTCTCCAGATGGAAGTACAATTGTATTTTCATCTGATCGAGGTAACTATGTGATTGGGTCACAAACACCGGAAGAGTTCAGGATGTACAAACACAATTACAAGCAAATTGACTTATACTCAATTCAATTAGAGACAAATAAAATTGAACGTATTACCAATTGGGAGTTAAGCAACGAAAAATTTCCTGTCTTTTCCAGTGATGGTAACGACATACTATTTATATCCGATAAAAATGGATCAAACAATATCTATAGATATAAAATTACAAATTCTGATTCAGCATCAAGTAAGGCATATAATAATTTACCAAAGCCAATTACTAATTCAATAAGTGATATTGGCCAGCTCTCTATTTCTTATGATGGGAAAAAATTAGTATTCTCAGCTTTGTATAATTTAGGTTACAATATTTTTCTTCTAAGCAATCCATTCGATGCGGAAGTAATTGGTGATTCACTCCCCTATACAAAATATATGGCTTCCCTTGTGGATGCTAAATTAAATAATGGGAAATCCATTTTTAAGGAAACAGTTCTTGATTCATTAGAAAAGAACGTTGTGCAATTTAAACAAGAGTCGGAAATGGAACAGACTCAAATCGATTCAACTTCTCAAAGACCTTCAATATTTGTTGGTCAATATGTATCTGATAAACCAGAAAAAGAAGATTCCTCAAAAATAGATTACAGTCGTTTTGTATTTGGTGGCAATGACATGAAAATAGACAGTTCTAGAATTAAGATTAGAGAAGAAATGTTTACCGAAAGTTTAGATGATGAGGGAAATTATTTGGTAAACCGATACAAAATAAATTTCACACCCGATATTGTATATGCAAATGCTGGGTATTCAACTCTTTATGGATTATTGGGCACCACAATACTATCATTTAGTGATGTTTTGGGAAATCATAGGTTAATTGGACAAACAAGTTTACAGATTGATATTAAAAATAGTGATTATGGATTAGCATACTACTATTTAAAAGAAAGGTTAGATCTTGGTGTTCAAGCTTTTCATACTGCAAGGTTTTTATATCAAAATGGATTTTTTGGAAGTGAATTATACAGATTCAGAAATTTTGGATTAGTAGGTTACGCCAGCTATCCTCTCGATAGATTTAACAGAGTAGATTTTGGTTTAAGCTTTATGAGCGTTTCCGCTGAGAATTTAGATAATCCCTTTGTAGCCATTGATAGAAATTCATTTTTAATTCCATCGATCGGATACGTAAAAGATAATACATTGTGGGGATATTACTCACCTATTGAGGGATCAAGATATTTCCTTAATTTATTTGGAGATCCAGGATTAATTAAGAGTCGCCAAAGTTTTTATTCATTGACATTTGACTATAGGAAATACTGGAGATTTTGGTTTGATAATGGTTTGGTTGCAAGAATTTCTGGAGGTATTAGCGGGGGCGGGAATCCTCAACGGTTTTTTGTGGGGGGTACAGAAAATTGGATTAATAGAAATTTTGCAACTGGAGGGGTGCCAATAAATAATTCGAGCGATTTCGCCTTTTTGAGCCCTGTTATGCCATTGCGTGGATATGATTATGCTGAAAAACTGGGGACAAAATATACACTTGCCAACGTTGAATTAAGGATGCCCTTGATCAGATATTTATTAACAGGTCCACTTCCCCTATTCTTCCAGAATATTTTAGGAACTGCTTTTATTGATGCTGGTTCTGCCTGGGATAATACAAGCAAGTTGAAACTAATTGGTAAGAATAATAATGATAAAACAGTGACTAATGATTTACTAATTGGAACTGGTGTTGGATTCCGATTGTACTTTTTATTTTTATGGAGAGTTGATATAGCTTGGAAATATGATTTTGATAAATTTTCTGCTCCCCGATATTATTTATCCATCGGACTTGATTTCTAACAAGGATAAGAAATTACTTTTTATCAGTCTTAATGCTTGAGCTAGTATCCTTTTTTGATTCTAAAGATTTATTTTTATAATCAGTTTGATAGAAACCAGTACCTTTAAATATCGGACCAGAGCCCGCTCCGATCAATCGCTTCACATGTCCATTACACTTAATACAATTTTTAATTGGTTCATCAGTAATTTTTTGAAATAACTCAAATGTTACTCCACAGTCTAAACATTTATAATCATAATTTGGCATAGGTACTCTAATAAATTTAAAAATGGTTTCAAAAATAAGAATAGCATTCTTAACCACAAAGTAAATCCTTAAGTTCAAATTACCTGTAAAATATTTTATAATTGAATAAAGTTTTTTTGCATATTTACAATAATAAATTTAGTGTGATATGTACAAAAAATTATTTTTAATATTATTTATTTTAATTCCTTTATCAAGTTGTCTTGATTACATGCAGGTAACCACTATAAAAACAGATGGTTCTGGCACAATGTTTATTCATTATTGGATGAAATGGACTGATTCCCGAGATTCTATACTAGTTGAGAAACTTGGAATTTTTGATAGGGATTCTGTTTATAAAGAATTTCATTCTGAATACAGTTCGATTAGTAGCGTCGAAGTTTACCGCGATTTTAATGATAGTACCATTCACGGGAAAGTAAATTTGAATTTTAATAGCCTGGATTCTCTCAATAAAACTAGCGCTTTCAAAAACTCACAATTGACAATTAAAGATGGAGAAAAGAACATAAAAATTTTCTCCCAATTCATTCCCCCTATAGCTACTGGATTCGGATTTGATAATAAATCCTTTTCTTTGACATACATTTATTATTTACCTGGAGAAATTTTAAGTCATAATGCGCCAGAATCATTTAGAAATAAATTAACTTGGAAATACTCACTCGCTGAAATTGGTACTGGTAAATATATTACAGCTACATATCGTCCTTTTAAGTTAAAAGAAACCCCTATGTGGATATATTATAGTGCCCTAATAGTACTTTTAGTTGTTGTTGTATTTTTGTTCAGCAAAAGAATTAAATAAAGTTTAAATCACATTTATTGACAAGACGTACCATTATTAAGTATATTTGGCGTCTATTTTTAACGTTAAATAATGCAATCTGAAGCTCAACCTTTAATTTATTCTGGGTCATCCAATCCTCTACTAACCCAAAAAATCTGCGACCACCTGAAATTAAGTCAAGGTAGTTTAGATATTCAGCGTTTCAGCGATGGTGAGATTTGGGTTAAGTATGGTGATAACATTCGCGGAAGAGAAGTCTTTATTGTTCAGTCAACTAACCCTCCATCAGAAAATTTGATGGAACTATTGATAATGATTGATGCCGCAAAACGAGCCTCAGCAAAAAAAGTTACGGCGGTAATCCCCTATTTTGGCTATGCTCGTCAAGATAGAAAAGATCAACCGAGAGTTGCTATCACAGCAAAATTAATAGCTAATTTAATTACTGTCGCCGGAGCGGACCGTGTAATTACTATGGACTTACACGCGGCGCAAATTCAAGGTTTCTTTGATATTCCATTTGATCACCTATATGCCTCAATTGTGTTTACTGGTTTATTTAAAGAACAATCGAACAAACTTGTTGTTGTTTCTCCTGATATTGGAGGAATTAAGCTGGCTCGTTCTTACGCCAGAAGATTGCATGCTGGACTCGTTGTGATTGATAAACGAAGACCAAAGCCAAACATTGCAGAGGTGATGAATATTATTGGTGATGTGGAAGGAAAGGACGTTCTGTTGGTTGATGATTTAATTGATACTGGGGGTACTTTTGTTAATGCTGTAATTGCATTAAGGAAATGTGGCGCAAAAAAAATATATGGTGCTGTTACTCATGCTCTTTTATCGGGTCATGCGCTCAAAAAAATTGAAGAATCTGAAATTGAAAAATTATATGTAACCGATAGCATTCAAATTAATGGGGTAGTTAGCGATAAAATTGTTGTTAGATCTGCGTCTGAAATTTTAGCAAATGCTATAATTCGTTCTTTTAGAAACGAATCAATTAGTTCACTTTTTGAAATTGATAAAGATAAAATAGATAATTAGATGGAGTTAATTAAAAATGTCTGAAATAACAGTAAATGCGAAAAAAAGAGAAATTTCCACTAAGGGAGCTGTAAACCAGCTTAGAACTAGTGGATATGTTCCCGGAATTTATTATGCAAAAGGTTCCGACCCAATCAATCTATCAGTTCTGGCAAGTTCATTAAAACCACTGGTTTATACTTCCGAAACTCATATAGTAAATCTAACGGTTGATGACGACCAAAATTTGAAAGCTATTCTTAAAAATGTTCAATTTGATCCGGTATCCGACAAAATTATTCATTGCGATTTCCAAGGAATTTCAGCTGATCAAACAATTGAATTGGAAGTTCCTATTGCTATTACCGGTCAAGCAAAAGGTGTAAGAGACGGCGGCGTTCTATCTCACTCAATTCACAAAGTTTTGGTTTCCTGCTTACCCGCACAAATTCCAGATCATATTACGCTTGATATTTCCAATCTTGAATTAGGAAAAGCTATTCATGTGAAAGATATAAATATTGAGGGTGTAAAAATTATGCATCCAGAAGAAATGATTATAGTATCAGTAAATGCCCCGCGCGTTGCTGAAGCTTCTGCAGCTGATGGTGAAGCTAAAGCTGAACCTGAGGTAATTGGCAAAGGTAAACCTGCAGGCGATGAGGATTAATTTCTATTGCGAGGGATAATTGGGCTGGGTAATCCCGGTTTTAAGTATCAACTAACTCGCCATAACATTGGTTTTCTGATTTTAGATCGGTTTGCTGAAAAACATAATCTTCAATTTAAGCCCTCAAAGTATGATTTTTATTATTCGGAAGGAACGTTAGGCCCTTCCGATTTTTTTTTGATTAAACCCACCACATTTATGAACCTAAGTGGTATTGCAGTTTTAAATGCAATGGAACACTTTAACTCAAACATTAGTGAACTACTGATTATTTACGATGATTTATACACCCAGTTCCCCCAAATCAGAATTAGAAATAAGGGAGGCGATGGAGGTCATAATGGAATCAAATCAATTATTTATCATCTTAATACAAATGAATTTGCTAGAATTAAAATGGGAATTGGGCAACAGTCTCCAATAAATAATTTGTCCAATTTTGTTCTTGATAACTTTTCTGAAGTTGAACTTAAAAAGTTGGATGAATCGTTCCCTTTACTTATGGAATTAATAGAGCATTTTATCATTGGCGGTTATCAAAAATCGTTAAATCATTTCAGCAAGAAATCTAAAGAATTAAAAAAAGAACTTAATAACCAAAAGGATTATCGAGAGGGCACTTCATGATTGACTTATTATATATCATTCCATTTTTTGGACTTGCCGCACTATTTTATTCTTACTACAAAAATTCATGGATTAGCAAACAAGATCCTGGCACAAAAAAAATGCAGGAAATAGCGGGGCATATACGAGAAGGAGCCATCGCATTCTTAAAAACCGAATATAAAATATTAGCAGTATTTGTTGTTACCGTTGCGGCTATTTTAGCATTTTCCAATAGAAATCAATCCGATTCATCATGGCTTATTGCATTGTCGTTTCTTGTCGGGGCTTTTGCTTCAGCATTAGCTGGTTATTTGGGTATGATTGCGGCAACAAAAGCTAATGTGCGAACCACTCAAGCCGCGACAAAAGGATTAGGACAGGCTCTGCAAATTGCGTTTTCTGGTGGAGCAATTATGGGGATGAATGTTGTGGGTCTCGGTATTTTTGGATTAAGTATTCTCTTCATATTTTATAATTATTTATGGGATGCATCAAGTGTTGATTCATTAGCTAGGATAATAAATGTGTTATCCGGATTCTCCTTGGGCGCATCTTCTATTGCTCTATTTGCTAGAGTTGGTGGTGGAATTTATACCAAAGCCGCAGATGTAGGGGCGGATTTGGCCGGAAAAGTTTATGAAGGAATACCTGAAGATGATCCGAGAAATCCTGCAGTTATTGCAGATAACGTTGGCGATAATGTTGGTGATGTTGCCGGAATGGGCGCCGATCTATTTGAATCATATGTTGGAGCGATTGTCGGGACCATGGTTCTCGGCGCCATATTTGCTGATCCCAATGTACCTGAAATTGGATTAGAAGCTGTTCTACTCCCCCTTTTCCTTGCTGCTGCGGGAATTGTAACATCAATTTTTGGGGCAACATTAGTTAGAGTTAAAGAGGGAGGAAATCCGCAAAAAGCTCTTAATCTAGGTGAATTCGCAGCAGCAGGTTTAATGCTGCTTGCATCATATATTATAATCAAAATTGTATTGCCCGAATCTTGGGTACATAATAATTTTACCTATACTCAGTTGGGTATTTTTTCCGCCACTGTAATTGGGTTGGTTGCTGGTGTTTTAGTTGGACTGGTTACTGAGTATTACACCAGTACAGATCACGCACCTGTAAAATCAATAGCAAATCAATCTATAACCGGAGTAGCAACAAATATTATTTCCGGATTAGGCGTTGGAATGATCTCAACAGCAATTCCAATTCTAATTATAGCCGCAGCAATAATTGGTTCTTATTTATCATCAAATTTATACGGAATTGCAATCGCCGCACTGGGTATGCTTTCCACAACAGGTATTCAATTAGCGGTTGATGCCTACGGTCCAATTTCAGATAATGCTGGTGGAATTGCTGAGATGTCGGAGTTACCAAAAGAAGTTCGAGAGAGAACCGATAAACTTGACGCTGTTGGAAATACTACCGCTGCCATTGGAAAGGGATTTGCGATTGGCTCTGCTGCGTTAACAACTTTAGCATTATTCTCAGCTTACATGCATCAGGCAGAAATAAGCTCTATTGATATTTCGAACCCGATCATTATGGCCGGATTATTTGTTGGTGCAATGCTGCCATTTTTATTTTCAGCTTTATCGATGAATGCAGTTGGAAAGGCGGCTAAACAAATGATTATCGAAGTTGGGAGGCAATTTCGAGAAATTAAGGGTTTAAGAGAGGGAACCGCAAAGGCTGAATACTCTAAATGTGTTGAAATTTCAACTCAGGCTGCAATCAAAGAAATGATAATTCCCGGGATTTTAGCTGTAAGTATTCCCGTAATTGTTGGGTTCACAAATAAGGAAATGCTTGCCGGTTTATTAGGGGGAGTAACAACTAGCGGCGTTTTATTGGCAATTTTTCAATCAAATGCTGGTGGAGCATGGGATAATGCTAAAAAACTTATTGAAAGTGGAATTATGATCGATGGATTTCACTATTCGAAAGGAACTGACGCGCATAAGGCTGCGGTTGTTGGGGATACTGTTGGTGATCCATTTAAGGATACCTCAGGTCCTTCTTTGAACATTCTAATAAAACTTATGTCGGTAGTATCTTTAGTTATTGCACCGTTAATAAAATAATCCTATTTTTGTAGCCTTAATTAAATAACCCTGCTTTTCAGAGACCTGAAAGGCCAGAAGACCAAAGGGAGGTGAAACGAATGCGTAAAAATACCTACGAAAGTGTTGTAATTATTAATGCAGCACTTGAAGACTCACAAGTTGATCAAATCGTAAATCAAATCCAAGAATCAATAACCACACATGGCGGAGATATACTCGAAGTTGAAAAATGGGGTAGAAAACGCCTAGCTTACGCAATTAAAAAAGCAAAAAGCGGTTATTATGTTATTTTCAGATTTGCCTCATCGACCGATTTTATTTCGGTTCTTGAGAGAAATTACAGATTGGAAGAAAATATTTATCGATATCTCACAATCGCGCTAGATAAATTTGCTTTAGAAGCAATTTCAAAGCAAAAAGAAGCAGCAGCCAAAGCTATAGAGGTTGAAGCAGCAGCCAACCAAGATGTAACAAAAGAATAAGAGTTAAACTTTAGAAAGCAACGGAGGAATAGATGGCTGACCTTAAGATGCCAGAAATTAATAATGCTATTGTTGCGGGTAACCTAACGAAAGATCCTGTATTTAGACAAACGTCTAATAATACACCTGTAGTAAATTTTCATATCGCAGCAAATAGAAGATATAAAGACAGCAGTAATCAATGGCAGGAAGATGTTTGTTACGTTGGTGTTGTTGCATGGAACAAATTGGCCGATAGCTGCAGAGACCGCCTTAAAAAAGGCAGTGCTGTTTTAATTGATGGCGAATTGCAAAGCCGCACTTTCAAAACTGAAGACGGTAAAAATAGAACAATTGTTGAGATTAAAGCTAAAAGAATTCAATTCTTAAACAAAGCTAGCAGAAACCATAACGGTGATGATAGCGATTCAATTGTTGATGATACCGAATATGAAGATAATTCTTTCGACAAATTCTTAACTGATGAAGAATCAGATTTGATGAAAGAAAATTAGGACGGGAGTTTTTAAATGAAAACACAAAAAAAAGTTAAAAGAGTAATTGATAGCTATATCGATTACAAAGATTCAAAACAATTACAAAAATTTCTCACAGATCAAGGGAAAATTATACCAAGAAGAATTACCGGTTTAACCGCAATACAACATCGTGAATTAGTTGTTGCTATTAAACGCGCTAGACAATTGGCTATTTTACCCTTCGTTTCTGAAGCAGTTAAGTAGGATAAGGTGACATGATGAAAGTAATATTAAGAAAAAACTTTGACCAGCTTGGAAAAGTTGGTGATATTGTAAATGTTAAAGACGGTTACGCGAGAAACTTTTTATTGCCACGACAAATTGCTTATCAAGCAACTAAAGGTAATATACTTGCTCTCGAAGAAGAGAAAAAACAAATCCTGAAAAAGGAAGCTAAAGAATTAGAAACCGCTCAAAATTTGGCAACTGAACTTGAAAAAGTCTCGGTTACTATTCCAGTTACTGTTGGAGAGGAAGATAAAATTTTTGGTACTGTTACTAATCAGATGATTGCTGACTTCCTTAAAGAAAAAGGTTTCGATTTGGATAGAAGAAAAATTGAAATCACAGAACCTATTAAAGCATTAGGTATTTATAGTGTTTCAGTCAAACTTCATCCAAGCGTTACTGCTACTCTTAAAACCTGGGTTGTAAGAGAGTAGTACTAAAACATATTAAGCCCCTATTGCGGGGCATTTTTATGTGATATGTACCTTATTGTTTTTTAATAATGGTATCTAAATTCATCAAATTTAAAAACTAAACTATAAAATCTAATGAAAGAATTAAGATTCAGACTTATACTTATCATTGGTGCATTGGCTCTTACTATTTATCTGCTATTCCCCACTTATCAAGATTACCGTAACAACAAAGAGGTAGCAAAAAATCTTGAGACAGTTGAAAAAAAGATAAAAACGAGCAATCCTACCATTACAAAAATTGAGTTAAAGGATATAATTCAATCTAAAAAAGATAGTATCCTAACAAATAATCAAGATTTCCGCGATGCTAGAGAAAAGAGAATTAAACTTGGACTTGATTTGCAAGGCGGTATGTATATAGTAATGGAAGTCAATACTGCAAAACTACTCGAAAAAATTGCTAAAGATACCGATGAACAATTCAATCAAATACTAAGTGATTCTGAGAAAGAATCAAAGATATCTGATGAAAATGTGGTTTCTATTTTTTCCCGCAGAATGAGAGAAAAAAATGTTCGATTAAGCCGCTACTTTGGATCTATCAGAGAAGATGACACACAGATTGAAGCTAGACTGCTAGAACAAGAGGCTGATGCGGTAACGAGAGCTATTGAAATTATTCGTAATAGAGTTGACCAATATGGCGTTTCTGAACCAAATATTCAGAAACAAGGATCAAGACGAATTGTTGTTGAATTACCTGGCATTGCTAGAGAGGAAGAAGCCAAAAGACTTCTTCAAGGAAGAGCGTTGCTAGAATTTAAATTGGTTAAAGAAGCTGACCAAGTAATTCCAATAATGAATAGAATTGATGAAATACTTGCCGGTAAACAAGAAACTGATACAACTACTCAGCAGGGTGATTTAACCGAAGAACAATTTGCAAAACAACATCCTTTCTTTGCCGTGGCTCGACTCATTGATCAAACCGGATCTATTGCGGATGCGTTTGTGCAAGAAGAAGATCGTGATCTAATTAGTCAATATCTTCAAAGACCTGACGTAAAAAATATTTTGCCGGATAATCTTGAATTTGTTTATGATGCAAAACCTGAAGTTGGAGAAGATGGCAAAAAGTTTTTCAGAATGTATGCGGTAAACAAAACTGCCGAGTTAACCGGTGGTGTTATAGTTGACGCACAATCGAATATCGATCCTTCTACTTCAGCTCCGGTTGTAAATATGCAAATGAATAGTGAGGGCGCGCGTGAATGGGCTAGAATTACAGGCTCAAATATTGGCAAAAGATGTGCAGTTATTTTAGATGGAATGGCTTATACTGCTCCTACTATCCAAAATAAAATACCTTCAGGAAATTCTCAGATTTCGGGAATGCCTAATCTTGATGAAGCAAAACTTTTAGAGATTGTTCTAAAAGCCGGTGCACTTCCTGCCCCAATAGACATAATTGAAGAGAGAACAATTGGTCCATCATTAGGACAAGATTCGATTAGCCAAGGATTTAACTCAATTACTTTGGGTTACTTAATTGTAGCAATCTTTATGATTTTCTATTACAGAAAAGCTGGTTCATTTGCCGATTTTGCGCTTGTATTTACAATTCTTCTACTTCTCGGTATTCTTGCAGCATTTAGAGCAACATTAACATTGCCCGGTATTGCTGGTATAGTGTTAACAATGGGTATGGCTGTTGATGCTAACGTAATTATTTTTGAGAGAATTAGAGAAGAACTATCTACAGGCAAAACAGTGAAAGCAGCGGTTGAGGCTGGATTTAAACATTCCTACTCTGCGATCTTCGACTCCAACATTACAACGTTTTTTACCGGTATAATACTTTATCAATTTGGCAGCGGCCCAATTCAAGGATTTGCTCTTACATTAATGATTGGTATTGCCACTTCACTATTCAGTCAATTAATCCTTGTACGCCTAATATTCGATTTTATGCTCGCCAAAGGCTATAAAGTAAACCTCGGTTAATATAGGAGATTATATAGATGAGATTATTCGCAAATTTAAAAATCGATTTTATGAGCAAGAGGACATTCTTCTATTTTGTCTCTACTGCTTTCATTTTACTTGGGGTCCTGGGAATTTTTGTGAAAGGAATTAATTTTGGAATCGACTTTAAAGGTGGATCCGAAATTGCTCTTGAATTTGAAAAACCAATCGAAATAACCGAGATTAGAAGTGAAGTTGATAAACTGGGGCTCGGCAATATCGAAGTAAAAACTTTTGGCGGTTCAACCGGCATTCTTTTAAGAACTGATCTGCAAGAAATTCCAATCAATCTACTCCCTACTGTTAAGAGTAAAATTGAATCTTTGATAAATAATATATCACCTGGTTTGGAAAGAAAAATAACTGAATCAACCAATACCGCAGTTATTTATGAATTCCCAACTCCCGAATCAGCCGATATTATTGCCAACCGATTATATGAAGCTGGTTTTCAAACCGCAGAAGTTTCGGAAGAACCAACCAATACAGGAGTTGTTGTTCGACTTGGGATTTCAGATTGGTTAAAGGAAAATCTTTCTGAAAAATATACCGACAATCCATTTACTGTACTTAAAGAGGATAAAGTTGGGCCTAAAATTGGGCAGGAATTAAAAAGTGATGCGGTAATTGCAGTAATTCTTTCATTGCTTGTAATTCTAGTTTATTTAGGGTTTCGTTTCAAATTTGCATTTGCAATTGGTGCTGTTGCCGCATTGTTCCACGACGTATTGATTACATTGGGAATTTTTACTGTTCTCTACGGAGTTATCCCAGGATTAAATCTTGAATTTTCTGTAAGTATTGTGGCTGCGTTCTTAACATTGGTTGGGTATTCTATTAACGACACCGTTATTGTTTTTGATAGAGTTAGAGAACAAATGAAAATTCACAAGACCGCACCCTTAGAAGATAATATTAATTATGCCATTAACAGAACAATGAGCAGAACTATTATTACTACTTTAACAACCGCATTAACCGTCGTTATTCTCTTAATATTTGGTGGTGAAGTTTTAAGAGGATTTGCTTTCGCGTTGATAATTGGTTTTATAGTAGGAACATACTCTTCAATATTTGTAGCAAGCGCATTTGTTCTTGAATACTCGAACCGAGTAAAAAGTAAACTTCAATTTTAGTTTTAGTTCTTTTACAACAAAAAACCCGATCAAATTGGTCGGGTTTTTTATTTTAAACAATTCTTACTAAAAGAAGAAAAAGCTATAGTTTATATTACTATTTGACTTTTACAATAATTGAGGTAATGTCATCCGATTGTTCTGCTCCAACTGTAAACTCATTCACGCTCCTCATCATTATTTTTAGTATTTCATCGGCACTCTTATTACAATTCTCTAATGAGAGCGATTCAAGTTTTTCATCACTATATTCTTCCCATTTAGTATTCATAGCTTCCGTAATTCCATCTGTGAATAAAACGATAGCATCTTCTCGTTGAAGTGTAATAGTTTCCGAAATGTAAGGGACAATTGTTTGCATTACGCCAAGAATCATACCCCCTTTTTTGAGTTTCTCAATTTTTGAATTTCTTATTAGCAGAGGAGGATTATGCCCCGCATTTACATAAGTAAACTCCATTGTTTGGTCATCGAGTATCCCCCAAAAAAATGTGATAAAACTTCCCATCGTTGTATTCTCGGCGACCAAATCGTTCAGCAAATTCGTGGATTCATCCAATGGTAACTTCATCTTTGAAATGGACTTTAAAAATGCTTGAATATTTGCCATTAATAATGCGGCAGGAACACCCTTGCCAGATACATCCGCTATTGCAATAAGAGTCCTATTCTCATCGAGTTTAATAATATCATAATAATCGCCCCCTACCATTCTAGCTGGACTATTGTAAGCGGCAATTTCATAATTTTTTAATTTAGGGAGACTCTTCGGTAAAAGGTTATTCTGAATATTTTTGGCAGTTTCTAGATCTTTTTCGAGTCGTTGCTTTTCTAATGTTTCCTTAAATAGTCTTCCATTCTCTATTGAAATGATAGCAAAACTTCCAACAGAATAAACAAATTCTATATCCGACCTAGAATACTCTTTTTTATTGTTTCTATGTCCAAGTAAAATTAAGCCTTTAGTTTCTCCTTTCACCTGCATTGGAACAACCAATTCTACGCTAATCTCTTCAAGCTTTTGAAATTCTCCAACCATTTCAGAGCGATTCAGCGGTCTATTGATTTTTGAAATATCTAAAACTTTTAAAGTCTCCTTTAGTTTTATTTCATCGTATTTGCTGTCGAGGATATTTATTGAGCCGCCTGCACACGAAACAACAGCATACTTGGAGACCATCATCTGACCGATTAAAGAATAAACGAGTAGTTTAATTACAGTATTAACTTCTAAAGTACCACTGAACTCTTTTCCCAAATCGAACAGTGCACTTAACTGATTTACTTTTGAATCAAGACTTCTATTTGCGTTTTTTAGTTTATCGAAAATAAGAGAGTTTTCAATTGCAGTCGCGCCTACATTTAATATAGTGATCAAGAAAGAAATATCATCTTCATCGTATTCCTTTTTGGTTAATCTGCTGCCGAGTATTAAGTATCCTTTTTTTTCATCGTTAGATTTTATCTGCTGAATTAATGGGAACCCATGCTTAAATGCAAAATTGGAAATATTTTTCTCCTCGAACTCGGGATCAAATGGTATTTCATTAAAGGATTGAAGTACCTCTGATGAAATCCCCTTTGAAGATTTAACTTCAAGAATTCCGTTATCATTATATAGACTAATAAAACCTCTTGTTGTGTGAAATTTTCCAAAACAGGTAAGTAAAATATTATTTAGAGCGAAGGTAAGATCTAGTGAAGAGTTTATGAGGTTACTAAAATCAACTAGAGCAGAAAGATTGCGTAAAGCTGAGTTATTATCAATCTTATGCATTTATTATCTTGTTAGATATTTTACTATTTCAATCTGGTTTCTATCATCCTTAAGAGTGGAATAATTTACTTCATCCATCAATTTTTTCATAAGATACACACCTAAACCACCCACTCTTTTTTGTTTATAGTACTCTTGAATATCTGGTTCGGGGACTTTTTGTATATCGAAAGAAATACCTTGATCAACTATTTTAATTGCAAAACGAGAATTTTTATATTCTATTTCTATATCTATTTTACCGGCAGGTAAATTTTTATAAGCATGTTTAATAATATTGGTACAGGCTTCATCAACAGCCAAAATAATTTTACCAATTATATCTTCTGTGAAGCCAACTTTTTCGGCAGAAGTTCTGGTAAACTCTCTTATAAGAGAAAGATTATCTGTATTGCTGTTAACAGTCAATTTTTCGGACAATATTTTATTTGAAGCGTTCAAAGTGGGCCTATTTTATAAATTTTTGAACGGCATCTGTTTCATCTTTGTAGAATTCATAAAGCATAGGGAATCCTAAAAGATCAAAAATATTGAAAACATTATCTTTCATATTAGAGAATTTGATATCTCCACTGTTTTCACGCATTGTTTCCACATACGCCATAAAAACGCCAAGCCCGGCGCTACTGATGTACTTCAACTCATTAAAATTAACAACAACTTGAAACTGCTTCTTGTTGATTAATGAATTGAATACATTCTCCAAATCGGGCGCAGTGTGGGCATCCAAATACCCCTTAAGATCAATAACGCTCACGGAACCATGATCCCGTAAGTTTGCATTGAACTCCGCCATTAAGATTCTCCGTTTTTATTTTTATTCCATCTAATTAATACTAAGGTGATATCATCATGTTGCGACAACTCACGGCTAAATAGACTTAATTCAGTCATTATTCTATTGGAAATATCATCGACACTTTTTGTGTGATTGTTTTTGATGATGTTTGCAAAATTATCGTAACCGAACTCTTCCTTTTCAAAATTCATTGCTTCCGTAATTCCATCGGAATAACAAATCAAAATATCATCATTATTCAATTGAATTTCCATTTCTTGAAGCGTTTCTGCGAAATTATTCGCCATCTCGAATCCTAATCCCATACCGCTCGGCTGTAATTTTTCAATCCCGACTTTTCTACTAACCATCACCGGAGTGTGTCCTGCTCTTGCAATCTTTACTTTTCCACTCTTTTTATCCAGTATGCCATAAACAGCTGTAACAAAGTTTCGTCGGTCTAAACTTTCCTTTAAAACATTGTTTGCATTTACCAATAATTGTTTTGGTTCAAAAATAATTTTTGAGAGGGATTCAAATATTCCTTTAACCTCTGCCATTATAAAAGCTGCAGAAATTCCTTTACCAGAAACATCTGCAACAACAAACCCTAATCTATTTTCATCTATTTCAAAGAAATCATAATAATCGCCACCTACTTCAAATGCAGGGACAAAAAGCGCTGAAATTTCTAAATTATTACCTTTTGGAATTTCTCTTGGCAATATTTTTCGTTGAATATCCCTTGCAACATCAAGTTCCTTTTCAAGTCTTTCCTTCTCAATTGATTCTTTCAATAATTTAGCATTTTCCAACGCCAACGCTGAATAATCCCCAAATGTTTGAATTGATTTTTTTTCATCTACATCAAATTCCTTATCCGTGTGACGGGCGGCGAATAAATATCCGCTTACCAAATCATGTACTTTAAGAGGAGCAATTGCAATTACTTTATAACTTGGTGATGCTCCGTTACTTGCATCAAGCGAGTGATATATTTTAATGACATCAATATTGTCTGTATCCGAATTAATTATTTTTTTAGTAAGTATTTCTGCATCAACATACCCAATATTTTGAACGCTTTTCAGTTCTAAAAGGTTATTTTCTTTTGTAACAAGCCAGGCCGCATCGGAATTACAAACCCGTGCAGTAATTGATGTTATTGTATCTGCTAATTCTCTAAAATCGAAAACCTGAGTGATGAGTTTTGTGACATCCATGAATGAAGAAAGTTCATCTGCTTTGCTGTCAAAAGCTTCCGCTGTGGGTAAATGGAATAAAGTGGTGAAGAAAATGACGATGAAATAAATTATCCCGTAAATCATCAATAAACTTAATAACGTGTGTAACCCAGGGGAAAACATAAAAAACATTTGCTTGCTATAGTTAGAGCCCGTAATCTGTGCATAATTTAAAGAGAACAAGACCGAAAGAATAATGGAGATAATAAGCAGATAATATTTTTGTTTCTTCGGCAAGAACGCAATCCAGGCTACCCTTATCGAATTAAAAACAATTAATATTATACTTACGACAAAAAAAGCATCTTTTGGGTAATCGAGCGATCTGTCAATTTTTGTCAATGCATTGGAAAAAAATGAAAGACTAAAAAAGAATAGCATTGTATTAAAATATGTTTGCGGGTCCTTCTTTTGTCTTTGAAAAAACAATTCGCGAAAAGTCGTAAAAATATAAACTGCAGAGCCTAAAAATATAAACACAACAAGCAGTGAGAATAGTGAGTTGAAAAAGTTTAGATTAAAGTTTTTTTGTAAAGAACTGCCGAATAAATTATTAGAAATAGAAATTATAAAAAACATAAGTGCCGAGAGTATACCCGTGTTTAATATTATAGAAATAGGCACATCCAATTTACCCGATAGTACTCCTTTCAAAAAATTATAAAAGAAATAAATAGTTAAGAGTACTAGGAACTCATTAATCAGGTAAGGAATAAATGAATGATGCTGGGGAAAAATTAAATTAAAGAGGAATAACAACACTGCGGCAGCAATTGCATTCTCTAAAGGTTTCGATTTTATTCTTTTATTAATGCTTTCTTTCACGTTACTTTTTCTCAACTTTTAGAGAGTCATCTTCCACTGAATTAATTTTTAGATCTATTTTGTTTGAATCCTTTGTCGGTTTCGAACCACTTTTCTGATACTTCTCTTTCATTACCTTTTCGATTTTCTTACCTATGGAATCCATTTTTCTACCATATTCTTCCCAATCTTTTTCTGAATTTCCTTTTGGCATCAGCCGTAGCGATTCATTCACGATATTCATTGTTTCATTAATAATTGAATATGGGTTTACTATTCCAGTTTTATTTCTATGGTTATTGATCGCTTTCTTCAGTTTGGAGCTAGCAACATTTTTTTCAATTTCCGGGATATTAATCTTGATATCCCGCAATTTTTTTGATAGCTCATCTAATGAAATTCTTACATTCCCATTTAATTCTTCGGCCAATTTAAATTGATCAACAGGTATAACTATTTTTTGCCAATTGGAATCACTTTGATGTTCAAATTCAAATTTTTTGTTTACCGATTTTTTTTTCTCTTCTGGATTTATTTTAAAATTAATAGGGACTGGTGGTGGAGCAGGTACATCTGGGGAATTGCTGATTTTGTTTTCAATTATAGCAATCTGTCGTTCAAGATCCTTATTATTCCAATCTAATTTTGTTGCGGTAACAGTTTTTGGAGAAATGATTATAAAATCTTTTTCCAGGTCCTCTCCTCTTTTCGAAAGTAAATTAGATAACTGATTGGTCTCAAATTTCTGATTGAAAAGTTGAGCCGATTTTTTTGGGTCAATCTTTTGTGAAAATTCAATTAAATCGGCGAGTATTAATCTTTGAGTGTTTTGTAATTCTGGATTAACCGCGTAGGTTTCATCGGAACTAATTAATACCGAAGAGTAAATTGGTTTCTTGTAAGTGTTGAGAATTGAGTCAAGAGTATTTACCTCAGGTTCTTTCAAATTGAGATATTCAATAAACTTATTAAAGTTGTTTGATTCATTAACATTATCCAGATTTCTTATTTCAAATGATTGATTTTCCCCTTCCGTATTCAGAACTAATATTTTCTCTCTGTTCTCATCTATTGGTAAACTCTGGAAAAGTGCAAAATTAAAGAGATCTTCATTTGTTATTTTCGTTTGGAAAGCTAATGGACGTAAACCTTGGACTAATGCCACCAGAGCATTTTTACTGTCATTTATAGTTTGACCTAACTCATTTTTTTTATTCTTAAGAATGAACATAAGGATTGCTGAAAGGATAAGTAGGGAGACAAAAGGAATAGATTTCTTAAACAACTCTTTATTTATTAACATGGTTCACTTCTTAAGATCTTAATTCTTTCTGATATGGAGAAAGAATAATTTTTAGTGTTTCACGAGCCCTAAATATTCTAGATTTTATTGTACCAACTTCAGTTCCAAGTGAATCTGCAATTTCTTTATAACTGAGGCCTTCAATATCCCTCATAACTAACGGGACCCGCAATCTTTCCGGAATCTTTTCAATAGCTGTCCTAACCAGATTAGGAATGTCAACATTTTCAGAAAAAGGACCGGTACCGTAGTCGGTATCAGTTTCTTTTATGGGCACAAATATACTTCGAACCCTTTTTTTCCTTAGATAATCTCTGCACTTATTAACCGTAATTCTATAAAGCCACGTGGTAAATTTTGACTCAAATCTAAATTCACCTAATTTATGATAAACACTAATAAACACATCCTGAGATATATCATCAATAAATTCGGTATCTCCAAGGGTTAAGAAAACCAAATTCCGTACTTTTTCTTTGTGTTTAATTACCAGAATTCGGAAAGTAGATTCGTCCCCTTCAACAAAAGTTCTTATAAGGGCAAAATCCTCTTCCCTTTCCTCTTTCTTCTCAGAAAAATCAAATTGTTCTTGTTCTTTTGAAAGTTCCATTTTTTAGACGAGAGTTTTATTTATTAGTTCTAAAATTACTAATAAAAATTGTTATAGAATTACCAAAATCAATTCTTTATTTTTACTAAAGGATTCAATAACTTGCTTTCCAATATAAATATTATCAGAGGATTATATCCAATGCCTCTGCGCAAAAGGGCTTAAAAACTTATAAATATTAATAAATTTAATTAATAATCGGAGCAATTATGAAAGCGAAAGTCACAGAAAAATACAATGCCGTTATCGTTGAATTGAAGGGGAATGTAATGGGCGGCCCTGAAGCACAAGAATTTAGCGATTTATTAAAGAATTTGCTTCTTGATGGCAAAAAAAATATTGTTATTGATTTAGCAGATACTAAATTTATGAACAGTTCGGGACTTGGAATGCTTATAAGCGGTTATACGACGATTAAGAATAGCGGTGGATCACTTAAACTTGCTAACGCAACCGAAAAAATTGAGAGTTTACTTGTTATCACTAAACTTATTACAATTTTTGAGCATTTCAATTCTGTTGACGAAGCTATTAAAAGTTTCGTTTAGTATTATCTTATTATCAGTATCCGGTTTTATTGCCGGATACTTCCCTTTCTAATTTTAATTTTCTAAGAGGTAGTAAATGAGTGTTACTGTTATTGTAGGCAGCCAATGGGGTGACGAGGGTAAAGGAAAAATTGTTGATATACTAAGCGATCAATTTGACGTTGTAGTGAGATATCAGGGCGGAGCAAATGCTGGCCACACTGTTATAATAGGAGATAAAAAATTTATTCTTCACTTAATTCCCTCCGGTATTTTACGCGATGGAGTCATGTGCGCAATTGGCAATGGCGTTGTCATTGATCCTAAAGCTTTAATGGAAGAAATTTCGTTATTGGAAGGGATGGGAATTAATATTAAGGGAAGGCTCCTTATAAGTCATAACGCCCACTTAATTATGCCCTATCATAAATTAATTGACCAATTAAACGAGAGTGGTGCTAATAAAATTGGAACTACAGGCAGAGGAATTGGACCATGTTACATTGATAAATACGCACGCAAGGGTATTAAAATTGTCGATCTTCTTGATAAAGAAATTCTTCGTGAAAAAATAAAACAGAATATTGAAGAAAAAAATGTTCTTCTTACAAAAGTATATAATGAAAAAGAGTTGGATGTAGAATCAATAGTAAAAGAATATATAGAGTTCGATAAATATATTGACGAGTATATTGCAGATGTTCCTCTTTACTTATCAAATGCATTGGATGAGAATAAAAATATACTACTCGAGGGAGCTCAAGGAGCACTACTTGATGTTGATTTTGGGACATATCCTTTCGTTACTTCTTCAAATCCAACAAGCGGTGGTGCTTGTACTGGATCTGGAATACCGCCAACAAAAATTTCTTCGGTACTAGGAATAGTTAAAGCATACACAACCCGTGTTGGTTTAGGCCCATTCCCAACCGAACTTGAGGATGAACTGGGAGAAAAGCTTAGAAAAATTGGAGTCGAGTTTGGAGCTACTACCGGCCGTCCAAGGCGTTGCGGGTGGTTCGATGCATTTTTACTCAATTATTCAAGAATGATTAATGGAATTGGAAGAGCTGCTATTACCAAACTTGACGTTCTTAGTCATTTTGAAGAAATTAAAGTTTGTGTTGGATATGAGATAAATGGGAAAAAACTTAAAACTTACCCAACAAGTTTGGGCGAAATGATGAAAGTTAAACCGGTTTATGAAACACTTAAGGGGTGGAATTCTGAGATCTCTAATATTAACAACTACGATCAGCTTCCGTTGGAAGCCAAAGATTATCTTCAGTTTATTTCACAGCAAAGTGGGTTTGAAATAAGCATCATTTCTGTTGGACCAAGAAGAGATCAAACGATTCAACTATAACAATTAATATTTCCGGTATCTTTATGAAATTTTCTCCCGTATCGGCATCAATAAACATTAAGTTGCTTTTAGTGCTGATTGCGGCCATAATCGCGATCAGTACTTTAATTTACACTCAGAATCTTGTATCTAAATTACAAAACCGCGAAACAGAAATTGTAAAATTATATGCTAGCAGTTTAGAATTTATTGCCAATTCAGAAACTTCAAATCTTGATTATACTTTTATATTCCAGAATATAATTCAAAGAATAGATTTCCCCCTTATTTTGACAGATGCAAATGATAAAGTTAGTTCTCCAGTTGATGAAGGAGGTTTTAAGAATATTCAAATTGATTCCACACTATCATCTGTTGAGAAAACAGAATTCATCCAAAAAATGGTTAACAAACTTGCGCAGGAACATGAACCAATTTCTGTAAAAACTCCTGATGGGACCATACTACAAAAAATATATTATGGTGATTCTGAAGTAATCCAGCAACTCCGCTATTATCCTTTCGCTCAAATTATTATAGCATTCATATTTATTCTAATAGCCTATGTGAGCTTTAGCTATATTAAAAGAACTGAGCAAAGCAATATCTGGGTTGGAATGTCGAAAGAAACCGCCCACCAGCTTGGAACTCCTATCTCCAGTCTGATGGGTTGGAATGAAATGTTAAAATTAAATTTCAATAATCCCGATAAGGTACTTGATACCTCTAATGAAATTGATAGTGATCTTGAGAGACTTAATAAGATTACCAAACGGTTTTCAAAGATCGGGTCTAAACCGGAATTGAAAGAGCAGAATCTTTATGAGGTAATTCAAAAAGTAGTGAATTATTTTCACCGCCGAATACCTCAACTGGGTAAAAATGTTCAGATTAAGCTTTCAGGCAATTCAAATATGCTTGCAAACATTAATTCAGAATTATTTGAATGGGTGATTGAAAATCTAATAAAAAACGCACTGGATGCTATTGAGCATGACAACGGTGAAATTAATTTTTCCATTAACAAAGAGAAAAACAAGATTGCCATCGAAGTCACCGATAATGGAAAGGGTATTGAACATAAGCATAGAAAAGATGTTTTTAGACCTGGATACAGCACAAAAAAAAGAGGCTGGGGTTTAGGATTAAGCCTCTCTAAAAGAATTATTGAAAACTATCATAATGGAAAGATTTTTGTGAAAAATTCAGTAATCGATGAGGGGACTACTTTTAGAATTATTCTTCGTGATGATGTAAAATCTACCTGAACTTGAGAACAACTCTACCTCATAAATATTTGAAAATTTTTAATTTTTAAAACCATTTCGTTCAATAATCCTTAATTATTTAACTAATTTATAGATAGAATGAGATATACCAACCCGCAATCTTAAAATAATTTGATATTTCGATAAAAATACCTTGGTATGTTATTTGTAATCTATTATTTTAGTATTCAAGAATTAGTAGTACCCTCCTTTAATTACTACTATACTGCTATGGTTAGCCCTCAACCATGGCAGTTCTTTTTTTAAACCTTTTCTATTAGAACTATCCAACCGTAAAGGTTGTTCTGAAAGTAACTTATGAGAAACTACTACACACTTAATATCCAAAATATAATTAAAGAGACTAAAGATACTTTTAGCTTAATCTTTGATACAAGCGAACACAAGGAATTTTCATTTGAACCGGGTCAATTCATAACTCTAGTTTTCGATAAAGGGGACAATCTTGAGCTTAGGCGAAGCTTTTCTATATCTTCCTCCCCCACTGATTTGCCTCTATTAAGAATTACTATCAAGAGTGTGGATTCGGAATTTGGTTCTATTTGCAAAACTCTTAAGATAGGAGATAAGGTTCGTACATTCCCACCGGTTGGTAACTTTGTATTCGGGGAAAATTTTACTCCCGACAAATTATATGTTTTTATTGGAGCCGGCAGCGGTATTACTCCATTAATTTCAAAGATTCATCATCTCCTCAGAACAACATCAAATAAAATATTGTTGATATACGGAAACAGAGCTGAAAATGATATTATTTTTTTTGATGAACTTTCTGATCTTCAAAAAAAATTTTTAGATCGATTTAATATTATTCATACTTTATCTCAACCATCTGAAAATTGGGGACTAGCAAAAGGAAGAATTTCTGGAGATTTAGTTAAAAATTATATTCAACCTTTGATAGGGGAATTTGAAGAAATTGAGTGTCATTTATGTGGACCTCAATTATTAATGAAGAATACAATTTCTGCATTGCATGATTTGGGAGTTACTGACAAATCGATAAAAAAAGAAGATTTCATTTGCCAAATAACCCATGAAACAGATGAATATTTACCTGTTGATCGGCAGATCACACTTTTTTATAAGAAACAAAAATTCCAACTGACAGTCCCGGCTAACCACTCCATTCTTGAAACCGCATTAAGAAAGAGAATAAATCTACCCAATTCTTGCAACAATGGTTCATGCGGTACTTGCCGGGCAATATTGCTCTCGGGTAAAATATTCCTCAAAAATCAAACATGCCTCTCTGAAGAAAGTACAGACAATGGATTTTGCCTTACTTGTGTTGGATTCCCACTTACTGATGATGTGGTAATTTTTTATGAAGACCCATTCGATTTTTAACGAATTAATTGATTTTTTAATCAAATAAACTATATTTTCGTTTTTCATTAATATCATGGGTTAAACGGAATATATGTCCAATTCAAATAAGCGCCCCTCCTGGGATGAATATTTCTTAAAAGTAGCAATGCTAGTTTCTGAAAGAGCCACCTGTCCGAGAATGCACTGTGGTTGCGTGCTGGTTAGAGACAAACAAATATTATCTACTGGATATAATGGTTCCATTCCCGGCGATGATCATTGCGAAGATGCTGGTTGTATGGTTGTAGATAACCATTGCGTTAGAACTATTCACGCTGAAATGAATGCAATTTTACAATGCTCCAATCATGGGGTGAGCACCGAAAACGCAATAGCTTATGTCACAAATATGCCCTGCACAAACTGCGCTAAAGCATTAATAACAGCTGGTATTTCGGAGGTAGTAATCTTTTCTGATTATCATGATACTTTAGCGGAAAAGTTTTTCGCCAAAGCCGGTGTGAATATTAAGAGGCTGCAAATCCCAGATTCAGTAATCAGTTATGATTTGAACAAATTTTCATCAGCAAAAAAGTTTGAATGAGCAATAATCATTGATTTCCTTATAGGTAAATATCATGTCCTTCAAAAAAGAAACTTTACAGAAATATCTCAAACCAGATTACTTCTTCAGCAGAGAATTAAGCTGGCTCGAATTTAATAGAAGAGTATTAGTAGAAGCTCTCAATCCAAAATTACCACTTCTAGATCGTATCAAATTTATCTCAATATTTTTCTCCAATCTCGATGAATTTTTTATGATTCGGGTTTCCGGCTTAAAGGAGCAATTATTGGCGAGGGTTATTGACACTTCTTTTGACGGGTTAACACCTAATGAGCAATTAAAAATGATTGATCTTGAACTCAAACCGATGTTAGATAAATTGTATGATTATTATAAAAATATCATCCTTCCTGAACTTAAGGCAAATAACATCCTAATTTGCAATTTTGATGAATTGAACAATGATGAACGTAAAGTGGTTGATGAATATTTTTCCAAAGAAATTTATCCGGTATTAACCCCGCTTGCTTTCGATCCAGGGAGACCATTTCCATACATCTCAAATTTAAGTTTGAGCTTCGCTATTCTTATAAAAAAACCTAATGGCGACCGACATTTCGCAAGAGTGAAGGTACCTAGTCTATTTCCGAGATTATTGAGAATTGATCAGCTGACAAAAAAGACGAACAAAGCTGAAAGCGTTTCGGGCACCTATAAATATATTTGGATTGGTGATATAATTAGAGCAAACCTAAATCAATTATTTCCAGGTATGGAGGTGGTTGAAGCTTATAGATTTAGAATTACCCGCGACACCGATTTGGAGATTCAAGAAGATGAAGCGGATGATTTGCTCGAAGTAATTGAAGAAAATATTAAGCAGAGAAAATTTGGCTTGGTTGTGCGTTTAGAAGTTGAAAAGGAAATGCCCGAATACATGATTGAAACATTGATCGAGAATTTAGAAATTACATGGAGTGATGTTCATATAATAGATGGTAATATTGGGTTAAGTGATTTAATGATGCTATACGAATTACCGGTTCCACATCTAAAAGAAAAACCATATCATCCGGTAACTCCCGAATATTTTGAAGAAGGTGAAAATATTTTCTCGATCATTCGTCAGCAAGATGTTCTACTTCATCATCCATACGATTCATTTAATCCTGTTATTGATTTTATTAAACAGGCTTCGCTCGATCCCGACGTACTCGCAATAAAACAAACATTATATAGAGTTGGGAATAACTCTCCAATTGTTAAATATTTAATTGAGGCGGCTGAAAGAAAAAAACAAGTCGCGGTTCTGGTTGAATTAAAAGCACGATTTGATGAAGAGAATAATATTTTTTGGGCTCGTGAATTGGAGAAAGCTGGTGTTCATGTAGTGTATGGTCTCGTAGGGTTAAAAACTCATGCAAAAATGTCGCTGGTAGTTAGGCGAGAATTGGATGGAGTAACACGTTATGTTCATCTTAGTACAGGCAATTATAATACTTCTACTGCAAAACTTTATACCGATTTAGGTTTATTTACCTGTGATCCGGCAATTTGTTCAGATGTATCAGAAATATTTAATTATCTCACCGGTTATTCCGAACAGAAAACATTTCGTAAACTCTGGGTAGCACCAATTAATAAGAGAGATAAGTTCCTGGAATTGATTAAACGTGAAATCAAAAATGTTAAAAATGGAGGGAAAGGACATCTTATTTTTAAATTAAATTCATTAGTCGATCCTACAATTATAGCATCTCTTTATGAGGCTTCATGTAAGGGGGTTCGGGTTGATTTGATTGTGAGAGGAATATGCTGTTTGGTTCCTCAAATTCCTGGTTTAAGTGAAAATATTTATGTAAGAAGTATAGTAGGTAGATTTTTGGAACACAGCCGTATTTACTATTTCTATAATAATGGTACGGAAGATATTTACTGCAGCAGTGCCGATATTATGCAAAGAAATCTTGACCGAAGAGTTGAGACTACATTCCCCATCGAAGATCAGAACTTGAAAAATTATATTAAGTTTTCAATTATTGATACTTCACTTGCAGATAACCAGAAAGCGAGAATTCAATTGCCCACCGGGAAATATGTTTTTAATTACCCGGTTTATACCGAACGGGAGCTTAATCATCAAGAATGGATGATGAAAAAAAGCAGTGCAGGTATCAAGAAAATAGTGCCGAAGGAAATGCCAAAGAAAAATTAGTTTGGTAAACGGAAGGAAATTCCAATACCTCCATTAATTCTTTTCTCACCATTTGTTTGTGTGCTAACTGATAAATCCAGCTGTAGATTTTCTCTATGCAAATATGTAATCCCCGCATTTAAATTTTTACTTGTTATAAAACTTTTTGAATGCAAACTCCAGTATTCCACAAAACATCCAACTACTTGAGTAATACTAATACCCAGAGCCGAGGAAAAATTAAAGATGTTAGTATTCGTCTCGCTTTCGTTCAGCACACCAATATTAATTCCTAATGAAATTTTTTCAGAGATATCTTTATCGAATGATAAATTTAGAGAGGGTTCAATTCTGGAGGGACGCAATTTTTCATTGCCATAAGGTAATCCAAAAGTAACAATTACTGCCCCATTTGTAACTACATCTTGATCCCTAAAAATTTGGAATTTTGTACCGGCAAATAAGTTTTGAATGCCGGCATTTATTGTTCTTCTGTCGCTAGTAGTTGAGGATAAATATTCTCCACCAAATCTAAATTCAAAAAGTGAGTTAATTCCATATCTAAAAAGGGTACTTCCTATTGTTATATTTTCAACATCAACAGAATTAGCAAGATAATAATCCCGTGTGCTTTCATAATCAAATCCTATCTCAAATTGAAATGAGCCAACAGGTACAACCACCGCAGACTCTGTAATATCTGGTCTATCTGTAACCAATTCACTATTCTGGGCAAAATTATAAACTGGGAATAAAAATAATAGTATTAATATTTCTACTTTCAGTTTTCTAGCCAATAAAGATTCTCCAAATCTGAGCGACAAAAAATGTTATTACAATTCCCATTACAATCGGCAACAATGTTGAAAGAAGAGTCCATTTAATGCTTTTTGTTTCTTTATAGATAGTATAGATTGTTGTAGAGCAAGGATTATGCAATAAACTAAAGAGCATTAAATTAATTCCCGTTAATGTGGTCCATCCCCCTTGTTTAAGAATTTCAGCTGTACCGGTTACAGAATCAATCTCAAACATTACTCCGGTTCCCGCTCCGGCACCGGCAATGTTTGCTGATAAAACAGTCAGCATTAATATTGTGGGGATTACAATCTCGTTTGCCGGGATCGCAATTATGTAGGCTAAAAAAATTACTCCGTTTAATCCAATAAATAGTGCGAATGGATCAACCCATTTTATGAAATATTCGGCAATACTTATATCACTCACACTTACATTAGCTACCAGCCATATTATCATACCGGAAGGGATTGCAAATACAATTGCCCTCCAAAGGACAAATAAAGTTCTATCAATTAATGAAGTGTACAAAGTTTGTAAAATTCGAGGAGGTCTATACGGTGGGAGCTCAAGTGTAAATGCGGAGGCTTCCCCTTTCAATACAGTTTTCGAGAGTCCCCATGAAACAACGAGACTAAATACAACTCCAAGAATCGCAATAAATACCACAGCGGCCGCAGATACTATCCCACTCAAATAAGCAGGAACAGTTCCACCAATAAAAATAGTAGCTATTAATATTTGCGTTGGCCATCTTCCATTACATAGTGAAAAATTATTGGTAATTATTGCGATAATTCTTTCACGAGGAGAATCAATTATTCTTGTAGCAATAACACCAGCCGCATTACATCCAAAACCCATACTCATAGTTAATGCTTGTTTTCCATGAGCACCGACTCTTTTATAAAGATTATCCATATTAAACGCAACTCTCGGAAGATATCCAAAATCTTCGAGGAGTGTGAACATAGGAAAAAAAACAGCCATTGGAGGAAGCATAACGCTGATAACCCAAGCCATCGCAAGGTAAGCTCCATCAATAAAGAAACCGGCTATCCACCATGGAGTTCCTATACTTTTTGCAAAGTCATTAATTAATGGATGCAGGGTATCAACCAAAATTGAGGCGATGAAAGCCGAAGGAATATTTGAGCCCACAATAGTTACCCAAAACACAACGGATAGAAGTAAAAACATTATTGGAAAACCGGTGTATTTCCCGGTTACAAGTTTATCAATCGCTCTATCAAAATCGAATTTGGGTTTTTCTCCAATTTTTGAAACCACCTTTGAAGATATTCCCGCAGCTTGTTCATAAATAGATTCCATTATTGAATCATGAATATTCTCGCCGACCTTCCACCTTAAATTTGATGCAGTGTTCAAAACATCATTCCGCAGTTTAGCAATTTCACTATCGTTTAAATTATTCATTTAAAGAAACCAACTTTTCTTGATTTAATAGATTTGTTATTTCTCCTGATCTAACTGAATCAATCACCGATTGATCCCCTTCTAAGAGTCTTAAAGCAATCCATCTTGTATTTGGTAATCCAGGAAAAACCAGTTCCAATTTTTTAGTTAATTCAGCCACCGCGGAAGAAACATTTTTAATTTCTGATGTAAGTCTGCGAGGTATGCATTTATAATTACCGGAGGCTACTTCATAAATACTTTTTAATAATTCCTTAATGCCCACTCCTTGTCTGGCTGCGGCCATTATAACGGGTATTCCAAGTTCTCTTGCAAGTGCTCTATCATCAATATTAATCTTGTGCCGTTTAGCTTCATCAATAAGATTGACGCATAAAATAGCTCTATCGGTTATCTCTAATACTTGTAAAGTAAGATTCAAATTTCTTTCAAGTCGAGTTGCATCAGCTACAATTACTGTTACATCGGGTTGCCCAAATAGTATAAAATCGCGCGCTATTTCTTCATCAGTGCTGGTGGATAATAATGAATATGTTCCAGGCAGATCAACTATTTTAAATCTTTTTTCGGCATATATAAATGCTCCCTCAGCTCTACCAACTGTCTTACCAGGCCAATTACCAGTGTGCTGTCTTAAACCCGTTAGTGAGTTAAACACAGTGCTCTTTCCGGTATTTGGATTCCCAGCTAATGCAACAACATAATCAAAACTTGACATATCAATGCCAAGCTTTACTAAATTAGTCATATTGTGAGCGGGACAATTAGCGCAATTATCATTATTACTCATCAACTGCCTTTCACTTTTTTTTAATATATATTAGATTGGATTGCTCTTTCCGGAGCGCAATAATTGCCCCTCTTACTTCATATCCGGTTGGATCACCGCTCAGGCTTTTCAAAACCGCTCTAACTTTTGATCCTGGTACAATTCCAAAATCTAGTAACCTTCTTCGTTGTTGTCCCCTTACGGCTCTCGATATACCAATAATTTCAGCACATTCATCTTCTTTCAAAGATGTAAGTGTTTCAAAATTCTGCTGAATATTTTCTTTTTCAATAATTTTTTCAACAAGAATATTTGAAGCGAGAATAGGAGCTAAAATACAAACCTCCCCTTCTGCTTCAAATTTTATTTTATTCGAATTATTTTCTAGAACATATAACTGCATCCCCGGGAATAATCCTTGAGCTGTTAATTGGGCAAATACTTCTTTTGGTTCATCCTCAATATGTTTAATTCTGACGAATAAACCTTCTTCAATTAGATTTAATGTTACACCTTCATGCTTTGGGATTTCACCTAGTTCTGTAGGAATAGGATCGCCATGCGGATCTAATAAAGGATTTCCTAATTGGGCGGCTAACTTATTAGCCTCTTCATTCGAGATTTGATGCTCTTTCTCCTCCGCAATCTGGTGCCACTCAGTTTCTTTAACACTGGTAAAATCAGCGAGATATTTTTCCCACAATCTGTGGATACGAATCATACGAAGAGCGTAAACTCTTCCCTCCTGGGTTAAGTTTAGTTTGTTCGCACTGATAATAATTAATCCCATTTTTCCCATTTTAGCAGCTAAATCCATCACATCATTTTGACGAAGATGTAAATTGCCGGCGAGACTATCGATCGAACAATCCACTCCTTTATATTCACAATCATACAGATGCTTTAACGCATCTTCAATATTTTCTTTAGCGTTATCTTTATTGAATCGTTTAATGATGTAGTATAAACCATAGTCGGGATAAAAAACCCCTACAACAACCAGTAAAACAAGTGTTCCAATCAACAACGAAACTAATGGGTCCAATTACAATCCTCTTTTAATACAAATAATTTACAGTTTGAATATATGATTCACTTAACGTGAATGCAAGTTTGACTCTTTTCACCTAACCAAATAGGAAACGATTATTTAATAACTTTTGTTCTAATAAGTGATTAATAAAAAAATTACTATTTTTACGACCAATTTTAGGAGAAGTAATGTCTCAAATCTCAAAAGAATCTGTTTTGAAATCACTTTCAAAAGTTAATGACCCAGATCTGCATAAAGATTTAGTTTCTCTCAGCATGATTAAAGATGTTAAGATTGATAGAGATAATATATATGTGAACGTTGAACTAACAACTCCCGCTTGTCCCCTAAAAGATAAAATTAAAGAAGACTGTATAAATGCTATTAAATTAGATCATCCAACTGCTAAAGAAATAGAGATAAATATGACTGCACGGGTTCAACCTAGCAGTAGCCAAAAATTAAGTACCATACTACCGGGAGTTAAAAATACAATTGCAGTAGCAAGCGGTAAAGGAGGAGTTGGTAAAAGTACAGTAGCAGTAAATCTGGCTGTTGCATTAGCTTTAGAAGGTGCAAAAGTAGGTTTAATTGATGCCGATATTTATGGACCCAGTATTCCAATGATGGTAGGAATTAATGATAAGCCAAAAATTTTTCAGCATGCAGAAACTGCGAAAATGATGCCATTGGAAAATTTTGGTATTAAAGTTATGTCGATAGGTTTTCTTATTGATGATGACGCTCCGGTAATTTGGCGCGGACCAATGGCAAGCGGAGCAATAAAACAATTTATGAGTGATGTGCATTGGGATGAACTCGATTATCTTTTATTCGATCTTCCTCCGGGTACCGGGGATATTCAATTAACTCTGGTGCAAACTATTCCTTTAACCGGAGCAGTAATAGTTACAACTCCCCAGGACGTTTCAATTATTGATGTGAAAAAAGCTGTTAAAATGTTCGAACGGGTTAATGTACCAATTTTGGGAATAGTCGAAAACATGAGCTATTTTGTTGCGCCAGATACTGGAACCAGATATGATATTTTTGGAACTGATGGGGGTGTAAAACTTGCTGAACAATTATCGATTCCTCTTTTGGGTAGTGTCCCAATCAATCAAAACATTAGAGAAGGGGGAGATCGTGGAAAACCAATTGTATTTTCTCAACCTGGAAGTGAACAATCCGATAAATTTTTAGGAATTGCCCGAGCTGCTGCTGCAGAAATAAGCAAAATTAATCTGTCGGGAAATTCAAATTTGGAGATTGTAATTGAATAATAAATTTAATTGAGGATAGAATGAGTGACGCGTTGCATGAAAAGGTATTAAAAGCACTCGATACAATCCGCCCATACCTCAAAGCTGATGGCGGTGATGTTGAACTTGTAAAGGTAACACCGGAAGGTATCGTTGAAGTTAAATTGGTTGGGGCCTGTAGCGATTGTCCAATGTCCCAAATGACTCTAAGGGCCGGTGTAGAAAGAGCGTTAATTAAAGAAGTGCCCGGTATTAGAAGGGTTGAAGCGGTGAATTAGTTTTTACAAAAAAATAAATAGGAATAATAATGAGGAAAAAAGTAATTGCCGGCAATTGGAAAATGTTTAACGACTTAAACCAATCTGTTGAATTAGTATCAGGGCTTAAAAAAGAATTGGAAGGTAAAAATATTGATACTGATGTTATTGTTTGTCCCCCATTTACTAATCTTGAAACCGTAAATGCGGTAATTAAAGATTCTATAATTCAGCTCGGTGCGCAAAACATGTATTTTGAAGAGAGTGGGGCGTTTACCGGTGAAATTTCACCAGCCATGCTAAAAAGTGTTGGATGCTCATTTGTAATTTTGGGTCACTCCGAGAGAAGAACAATTTTCGGCGAATCAAACCAATTAATTAATAAGAAAATAAAAACTGCACTAAATTTCGGGATAAAACCAATATTTTGTATTGGTGAATCATTAGAACAAAGAGAAAATGGTACTACATTCAAAGTTATCGAAAATCAAATTATCGAGGGTTTAGCTGGAATTACCGAAACTGAGTTAGAAACTCTCATTATTGCCTACGAACCAGTTTGGGCGATTGGAACCGGAAAAGTTGCTTCCCCAGAACAAGCACAGGAAGTTCACAAATTTATACGTCAATTATTATCAAAAATATACTCCTCACAACTCGCCGAAAAAGTAATTATCCAATATGGAGGAAGTGTAAAACCAGATAATGCCAAAGAATTATTGAGTCAGCCCGATATCGATGGCGCACTCGTTGGTGGCGCCTGTTTGAAAGCAGATTCATTTGTAAAAATAATTATTTCGGCATAACTTATTTTCTTCGATTTTAGCTTAAAATGGGCTTCTATGAAGCCCATTTTTTTTCAAACTTTATTGATACCCCCCCCCACAATTTTGTATATTTGTATGATTTTTTTGAATTTTCTTTGAGGAATATGGCAGCCTATCTCCGGATTCTTTTAATAACTCTTTTAATTATTTCCGCATCAAATTATTATGCTCAAATAAAAATATCCAGTATAAAATCGAGCGAATCAGCATCGATTGATTCCTCGTTTTTTGATTTAAATTCAAAAAGAAAACTGATTTTGCTAAACACCGACTGGAAATGTTACTATGAAACAACTCCCCAAAATAAAATTACGCTTTCTGCGCCGTCCACATTCTCCGGTAGAAACTCGGTAATTTTCGAAAGAAAAGTTTTTATTAGTGAATATGATGTGAATGAATCTCAAATTGTGTTAGGTTTTTTGGGGATAAATTACAACGCCGAAATAAGCATTAATGGATTGAGCATTCATAAACATAATGGGGGTAATTATCCAATAAAAATTGCATTACCACGCGACATACTTAAGGCAGACCAAAATAACACAATTGCAGTCAAAATCTTTTCAAATTTAAATTCAGAGAACACTTTCCCTGTTGAACAGAGATTTATTTTTCCAAGTATCGGTTTTGGATTGTTAAGAATTCCCTATTTAAAAATCGTTCCGTCAACTCACATCACTTACTCAAAATATAACACACGATTTGATAACAATTACTCCAAGGCAAAAATTGATTTTAATGTTGGGATCGGGAATTCGAGTTTTGACAAAACAAAAGATGAAAGCATTACAAATACGTTTACGGTCAAAATTAATTTACTGAATTCTTCAAACCGCAGCTTATTGAGCAATACTGAAACAACTTTTAATTTACCCTCTTCAGTTGAGGATCATGAAACATTATTATCCTTGGAAGTGACAAATCCACTTTTATGGACTCCAGAAGACCCCAATATCTATGATTATGAAATATCCATCCACTCAAACAACCAGGTTGTTGATAAAATTAAACGTAAAATAGCATTTCATGAATTCAGCTCAGATTCTCATGGCTTAAAACTTAATGGTAAGGACTTTAAAATTAATGCGGTTACATATTACCTCAATGAAAATGAGTTATCAAAAAACAATTCTTTTACTGAGATATATAATAAACTGGCGTTAATTAAATCAACCGGATTTAACTCTGTACGATTCGCAAAATCATTTCCCCATCCCTATGCATTAAAGATTTGTAGAGAATTGGGATTGGTTAGTTTAGTTGAACTGCCTCTAAATTCTATTCCCGAAGAAATATTAGAAAAAAATGAATTCGGACTAAATTCAGCTCAACTAGTTAAAAGAATTGTAAATAATTATAAAGAGTATTCTGATGTATTGATTTTAGGTGCAGGCAGCGGTTTCCTTCCCAACTCTAATATAAATGAATCATTTATTGAGAAAGTAACAGCAGAGATAAAAAAGGCTGGTTATGTTTCCTACGCATCGTTCACTGGCGTTCAAATTGAAGTGATCCCAAATCTAGATTTGAAGGGAATCGAAATTTATTCGGCTTCCATTGCTTCGATAGAGCGGGTTCTGGGGACAGATGAAGATCCCCCTATCAGTCCCAATTTCTTCTTTAGTGAGGTTAATTACCCCAATTATTATGGCAGTTCATCCGGGTATATGGTTAAAAATTCTAGTGAAGCCCAGGCAAAATACTTTTCGGACATAATTGATCTTGCACGTAAATTTAAAATTAGTGGATTTGTTATTAATTCCTTCGGTAACTTTATTTCTCCATATAAATCCCTATACGCTGGAGCATTTAAAAAAGGGAAAAGCGAATTAGGAATAGTTGAAGACTCGAAACACTTAAGGAGTATTTCCCTAAAAGTAATTGAAGCCAAATTAAAGGATAGTCCAAAAATTACAATCCCAATCGGGACCTCGAAAAACAACAATCCCATTTTATTTATTCTAATTGCTTTGGGTTTATCCATAATGATGGCAATTCTAATTAATACCAGAAAAAAATTTCGGGAAGACTGCACAAGGGCACTACTTCGCCCCTATAATTTTTTTGCTGATGTTCGCGATCATAGAATTTTATCCAGCGTTCAGGCCTTCCTATTAATGTTCATTGAGGCAGGTGCCGCCTCCCTTTTATTTACGATTGTTCTATATTTTTTACGTTCGGATATATTGTTTGAGAAACTTTTAATTTCATTTGGAGAACCTGCTCTACTAGATAAAATGGTTTTTCTTGCATGGAATCCAGAAAAAAGCTTTTTAATTCTATTCATAGTTATAGTATTAAAATTTTTTGCTATTAGTTTACTCATAAAATTTGGATCTCTATTCATCAAAACAAAAGTTGAGTACTTGAGTATTCTTTATACAATGATCTGGGCAGTTTTACCATTTACGCTGCTCCTCCCTATTGAATTACTCTTATTCAAAGCACTTAGCGCTGATGGAATGACTGTTTATGTATTCGCTGCAATTTTTCTATTCTTTTTATGGCTAGCTCAAAGAATTATAAAAGGTATCTACGTAATTTTTGATGTACCAGCAATCCGGGTTTATGCTTACAGTTTACTTCTAATAATTTTTGTCTTAGGAGGTATAGTATTCAAATACCAATTGACTGATTCATTTATTTATTACATAACTAACTCATTTAAGCAATACAGCACAATGATATTGTAGAGGGAATAATTGTTTTTATCGAAACTCGAAATATTCGGCTTCAAGTCGTTTGCAAATAAAACTAACATTTCATTTAATCGTGGAATTACAGGCATTGTTGGGCCAAATGGTTGTGGAAAAACAAACATCGTAGATGCTATTCGCTGGGTACTCGGTGAACAAAAAACTGCTACTCTACGAAGTGATAAAATGGAAAATGTAATTTTCAATGGGACGAGAGAGAAGAAACCAATGGGTATGTCGGAAGTTTCTCTAACCCTTGAAAATGACCGTGGTGTGCTTCCAACAGATTATACATCAGTTACCATTACAAGAAGAATTTTTAGATCAGGGGAAAGCGAATATTTACTAAATAAGAATATTTGCCGGCTCAAAGATATTACAAATCTTTTTATGGATACCGGGATTGGCGCAAATGCTTATTCTGTTATCGAATTAAAAATGGTTGAAACTATTCTCAGCAGCAGAACTGAAGAAAGAAGAAAACTTTTTGAAGAAGCCGCCGGAGTTAATAAATATAAATTGAGAAGAAGATTATCTCTAAAAAAGCTAGAGGATGTGAAAGCCGACTTAACCAGAGTGAACGATATTGTTTCAGAAGTTGAAAAGACGGTTAGATCATTGGAAAGACAAGCCAAAAGAGCGGATCAATATTCACAAATTCAGTCTGTTCTTCGTGAAAAAGAACTTGATTTGGCTGAACGAGAGTACTCTATGTTGAATCAAAAACTACAATTATTGAATGATTCGATTACAGAGCAAAACCTAAAAAAAGATCAAATAGATATTGATATAAGAAAGCTTGAAACAGAACTAATTGAGTACCGAGTTAAAATAAATTCAATTGATGCCAATCTTCAATCTAAAAGAAAGGAAATTTCTGAAAATTCAGAAGAATTATATGCAGTTCAGAAAAATATTTCTGTGTCTGAGGAAAGATTAAAATCACTACAAAATAATCAAGAAAGATTAGTATCCGAAATTGCTGAGCTCGAATCCACTTATGATTCAACACTTGATGAAATTGAGGAGAACAGACAATCATTAACAAGAAGTAAATCCCAAACTGAAGAAAAAGATGCTGAAATAATTTCATTCGAGAATATTTCTAGTGAAAAAAGAGGCGTGTTCGAAAGTAAAAAAGAGATTCTAAAAACACTTAATCAAAATAGATTTAATCTTCTGAAATTAATTGCCGATAAAGAAAATCTTCTTTCAAATCTTAAAAAGGATTTAGCTTCTTATAACTCTAACATTACTAAGCTTAACGATAAAATTCAGAATGTAACCAACAAGATTGCCAAAACTGTAGGTTTTATTGAAGAACTTTCTGTTGAAAAGGAAGCCGCTGAGAAAAAATTGAATGAGGCAGGGCTCCATATAACACTAAGGCAATCCGAAAAGGAAAAACTTGAAAAAGAATTAAATGAACTAAGAATTCAGGAAGTGGATGAGAAGACTTTATCTGCCACAATTAAAGAAAAAATAAATTTCTTGCAGCAGCTCCTAAATAATTTAGAGGGAATTTCCAAGGGAGCAAAAGTTTTAATTGAACAGAGTTCTACAACCGGGAATAAATCGAGTATTTTTGCTGATATTGGAACCGCAAAGGAAGATTTTAGATTTGCTCTTGAAGCTGCATTAAAATCAGTACTGAATAATTTACTCGTTGATTCATTCGATAATTTAAATAGTGCAGTTAAATACCTAAAAGAAAATGATCTCGGTAAAGCATCATTTTATCTTTTACAAGAGAACAAAAAGTCGAAATCATTAATTGACTTCATTAATAATTATTCTTTGAAAAAGAAAAGTAAAAGTCTTAGCCGCGAGAATTCTTTTGTTGGCTGGTCCTCAAATTTTGTTGAAACCGAATCGAACTGGCTCCCCTACTTTAAACAAGTTCTAAATAATATTGCGGTAATAAAGGATCTTTCTTCTGCAATTGAACTTCATAAAAAGTATCCAGAGTTTAGTTTTACAACACTCGAAGGAGATATTGTTCATGGTTCCGGTATTATTGAGGCGGGCTCACTACCTAAACAGGATGAAACTTTATTCGGGAGACGTCAGCTACTTCAAAATTTATTTAATGAACTACCAAAACATGAAGCCAGTTTAGCCAAGCTCCAAGCATCAATACAACATACCGAAGAATCAATTGCGTCTATTGACCTAAAAAATCTCTCCGATCAAGAAAAATTAATTGCCAACGATTTATCAAATATTGAAAAACAAATTTCTCAATTAGAATTTGAAAAGAAAAAGGCTGACGAAGAGATTGAAATTGCAAGAAAAGATATCCAAGAATATGTGGATAAAGCCAATCTTCTTCATTCTCATCTCGAAACTTCTGAAGGGGAAATGTCCGACTTAAACAAACAGCGGATTGAAATGGATGAAAGTCTCGCATCGTTTGAAGCCGAGTTAAAAGAATCGGAATCAGAATTAAACTCATCCTTGGAACAGTTCAACAGCGCTAAACTTGAACTTGAGCGTTTGCGTGGTCAAATTACAAATATTGAATCCTCAATTGGACAATTAGAGTCGAACGTTTCCTCAATTTTAAATGGAATTGAAAAAAGGAAAAAAGATTCCTTAGAGAATAAAAATGAAACAGATCTCCTGGCTACTGTTATAGAAGAATCCAAAGCAGATTTCGAAGAGATTAATGGTTTAAGGAATTCTCTGCTTGAACAGGAAACAAGTATCAGCTTAAATTTAAAAAGTGTTAAAGATGAAGCATCTCAACTGGAATCACAGCTAAACGCATTGCGTAACGAGAGACAAATTGTTTCCGATAGAGTTCATGGTTTTGATATTAAAGCCAATGAATACAAAATGAGAATTGAAAACTTAATTGGTCATATTAAAGAGAATTATTCGATTGAATTAGAAATTAAAGTGTACGATGATCTTGAGACTTTCAATTTTGAAGAGGTATCTACCGAAGTTCAACACTTAAAAGAAAAAATTAGAAGTATTGGACCGGTAAATCTTCTCGCATATTCTGAATATGAAGAAGAAAAAACAAGATTGGATTTTCTTCATAAACAAAGAAATGATCTTACCGAATCAGAAAAAGATCTTGTTAAAACTATTAATGAGATAAATGAGACTGCCCAAAATCTATTTTTAGAAACCTTTACCGCAATCCGGAGTAATTTTGTTGATATTTTCCAATCCCTGTTCAATCCCGGCGATGAAGCAGACTTAACTCTTGAAGAAGGAGTGGACCCGCTCGAAGGTAAAATTGATATAATTGCAAAACCTAAAGGTAAGAGGCCAACCGGCATTGAGCTACTTTCGGGTGGTGAAAAAACTTTAACAGCTACCGCACTATTATTCGCGATTTATTTAGTTAAACCAAGTCCTTTCTGTATTCTTGATGAAGTTGACGCTCCTCTTGATGATGCCAACATCGATCGATTTACCAGACTTATTCAAAAATTTACAGATAAAACTCAGTTTATAATAGTTACACACAATAAAAGAACAATGGAAGCCGCCGAAACGATGTACGGCGTTACAATGCAGGAAGAAGGAATTTCAAAATTAGTTGGCGTAAGATTCGAGGAAATACCGGTTAGTTATGAAGCCGCCAGTTAAGATTAAAGTATTTGTTGATTTCGACGGTACTATCACTACTACAGACGTCGGCGAAGCAATGTTCATCAAATTTGGGAATGAAGAAAAGAATAGAAGTATTATAAAAGATTGGATTTCAAAGCAAATAGATTCATCGGCGATGTGGCAGCAATTATGCGATACTATTGATTTTTTTGATGAGCCTGCATTTAATTCTTTTCTTGATACTATAAAATTAGATGAGGGATTTAAAAGTTTTGTTTCATTTTGTACTGAATTTGAAATTCCAATTGTAGTGTTAAGTGACGGACTGGATCTTTATATAAAAAAAATAATGAGTAGAGAAGGATTAAGCGAGATACCCGTTTTTTGCAATACTGTTGAGATTGCGCCAGATTCAAAATTGATTATGGGATTTCCTTATACCGATGAAGAGTGTAAAAGATGTGGTAATTGTAAAAGAAATCATATTATAGATTTAAGTAGTGACGAAGATTTCACAATTTATATTGGCGATGGACTTACCGACACTTGCCCTGTTCAATATTGTGATTATATTTTCGCAAAAAGTTCATTATTAAAGTTTTGTGAAATTAATAGAATTAGTTATTACCCTTTTAACAATTTTTATGAAATAAAAGAGAGAATAGAAGAGTTATCTCTCAAAAAGAGATTAAAAAAACGGCATCAGGCACAACTAAAAAGAAGAGAAATTTATATACAAGGTTAATATGTCAACTATAGCTGAAAAATTTTTTAAGTACAGAAGTTATACTCCGATCCCTTTTTTAATTCTGATGCTGATATTTCAAGAATCAACAATTACAAGTATGATTGTTGGATTGGCAATTGCGTTGTTCGGAGAATTTTGGCGGCTTTGGGGAGTTTCTTACGCAGGAAGCGAAACTCGAACTACCGGTGGTGGTGTTGGCGGAACTTACTTAGTTGTCTCGGGAGCATACTCTCACGTTAGAAATCCACTTTATGTAGGAAATATTTTAATGTATTTGGGAATTGGCATAATGTCGATGTCCCTTTACCCCTATTTGCAGATTATTGCACTTTGGTTTTTTTATTTTCAATATGATCAGATTATTAATGAGGAAGAGAAATTTCTCACGACAAAATTCGGGAAAGAGTATCAGGACTATCTAGATAATGTTCCGAGATTGATTCCGAGTTTTTCAAAATATAAGAATGATAATTTAAAGCAGCCCACATATAATTTGAGTGCTGGCATTAAATCGGAAAGAAGGACACTACAGGCTTTTGGTATTATAATTATTCTTATAATAATTAGGCATTACCTAATTTGAATAATAATATATTGATAGTTGCCGGAGAGGCATCTGGCGATTTGCACGGCGCAAGTTTGATTTTAAGTTTGAAGAAACTGCACAATCAATTTAATTTTTATGGTATTGGCGGGAGCAAAATGATTGATGCGGGGTTAAATGCCCTATACAATATTAACCAGATGGCATTTTTAGGGTTCATTGAAATATTGAAACATCTCCCATTTATAAGAAAAGTTAAGAGAGATCTAATTTCCACGGTAATTGAAAAGAAAATTGAAACTGTGATTCTGATTGACTACCCTGGTTTTAATTTAAACCTTGCTAAAAAATTAAAAAAACTCGGAATTCGGGTTATTTACTATATCTCCCCCCAAATTTGGGCATGGGGCAAGGGAAGAATTAAAACAATTAAAGATACGGTAGATAAGATGATCGTAGTTTTCCCATTCGAGGAGAAAATTTATAAAGATGCCTCTGTAGACGTTGAATATGTTGGGCATCCTCTTATTGAGCATATCAATAATTATAAATTTTTTACAAGACATGAGTTAAATGAAAAATTAGGATTAGCTGAGGAGAAGGATATTTTTCTCATTCTCCCCGGCAGTAGAGAACATGAGATTCTTAAAATATTTCCTGAGTGTATAAAAGCAGCCTCAAAATTAGCTCGGAAATATGATATGCAAATTGTTGTTGCCTGCGCTCCTAATCTTGATGAAAATCTCATTAAGAATTCCGTGGCTGAGAAAAATTTTATTTTGGCAAAGGGCTTTACTTACGATTTATTAAAACATTCTACTTTTGGGATAATAAAATCGGGGACTTCAACATTGGAGGCAGCTTATTTTGGTATTCCATTTATTGTTGTGTACTCAACCAATATGATTACTTATTGGCTTGGGAAAAAGGTTGTTAAAATTAAAAACATTGCGATGGTAAATATTATACTTGGCAAAAACCTTATTAAAGAACTAATTCAAAATGATGTTAATGAAGCTAAAATAATTGAGGAATGCGATCTAATAATTTCCAATAAAGATGAAATGAGAAGAATTAAAAACGAATTGCAAGGGATTAAAAGCTTACTTGGTAATCCAGGTTCATCGGATAGATCAGCAAAAATAATATTCGATTTGGTAAATGAAACTAACAAATAAACAGAGAGAGATTCTCAGATTTTTGGGATTACATATCTCTAATTTTTTAGTTACTGTTCTTTTAAAGACTGTTCGGATTACATATATTAAAAAAGATTCAATGGAAGAACTTGTTCTGAATAAAAAGAATTTTGTTTCTGCGTTTTGGCATTGTTCGATGGCTATTGGCTGGTATTTGCATAAAGACCAGAATATATCAGCCCTGGTAAGTAAGAGCAAAGATGGTGACGTTTTAGCAAACATTCTGAAAAAATGGAATTACAAAGTTGTTCGGGGGTCCAGTCATATTGGAGGTAAAGAGGCATTGGGATTGATGCTGGAATTAACAAGGCAAAATTTTTCATTGGCAATTACTCCAGATGGGCCCACTGGTCCACCCCGGGTTATGAAAGCCGGTGCTGTTATCACAGCTAAAAAGAATGGTATTCCACTATTACTTATTGGGATTGGTATTAAAAATAAATTTGTACTAAAAAGTTGGGACTCATTCCAAGTCCCAAAACCATTTACAAAGATCATGGTTTTATTTTCAGAGCCTATTATGATAAATAAAGATTTAACATATGATGAGACATCCAAAATGATAGCGGAATGCGAGAAAAGACTAAATGATTTACAACTGCAAGCGGAAACATTGTGCTAAATATTTTAAGAATATTGTTCTCCCCGGCTGCGTTTGTTTTTTGGATTATTATAAAAATTCGTAATTATTTATTTGATAATGGAATTCTTAGTTCATCCAAAGTAGATGCTAAGGTTATCTCTGTAGGAAATTTAACTGTTGGTGGTTCAGGAAAAACTCCAGCCGTTTTGATGTTAGCTGAAACACTTAAAAATTTCGGAAAAAATGTAGGTGTACTGAGCAGAGGTTATGGCAGATCGACTAAAGGCTATTTGTTTGTTTGTGACGGTGCTGAGATTAAAACTAAGGTGGATGATTGTGGAGATGAAATTTATTTCATTTCAGAGGAATTGAAATTACCAACCGCCGTTTCAGAACGGAGAGTTGAAGGAGCAAAAAGATTTATTAAAGATTCGGGCGTTGATACTATTATTCTCGACGACGCGTTTCAGCATAGGTGGATTGCAAGGGATATTGATATTGTAATAATTGATCAGAGATTCTTAAATAAAGTTGATAAGCTTGAGCAGAATCCTCTTCCTTTGGGCTTGATGCGTGAACCGATGGATTCCATAAATAGAGCTGATATTGTGATTATTAATAGAAAATTTTCTGAGAAGCTGGCAATTCCTAAAAAAATGGATAAGTATTTTCATAATAAAAAAGTATTTCACGGTTATTATGAAGCAAGAGGTGTTTATGATGTTAAGACACATGAACATTATAGTTTTGATGAGTTTGAAGGACAAAAAAGTTTGGTAGTTTGCGGCATCGCGAAACCTTATTCTTTCCTAAACGTGTTAGAAAAGAATAACATCGATATCAAAAATAAAATGCTTTTTACTGATCATAAAAGCTATTCAAAATATGAAGTTCAAAGTATTCGTAAAAGATTTTATGATACTAATTCTTTTTCTGTACTTACTACTCAAAAAGATGCGGTAAAATTAACAAATTTTGCCGTTGAACTAGATGACATAGACATCTTCTACTTAAAGATCAATCTTAAGTTAGATGAACAAAAAGAATTTATTGATTTGATAAATCATAAATTAAATTAACAAACAATCAATTAATTGGAGGTAGCGTAAATGGCTAAATCAACGAAACGGTATGTTTATTATTTCGGCGGTAAAAAAGCTGAAGGAAAAGCAGACATGAAAGAACTCCTTGGCGGTAAAGGTGCCAATCTTGCTGAAATGGTTAATATTGGACTGCCAGTTCCAGCAGGTTTCACTATTACAACAGAAGTTTGTACTTCTTATTACAAGAATAACAAAAAATATCCCAAAGAGTTGGATGCACAATTAAAAACTGCATTGGCTAAAGTTGAAAAAGAAATGGGTGCAAAATTTGGCGATACTAAAAATCCACTATTAGTTTCAGTACGTTCCGGCGCGCGCGCATCTATGCCCGGTATGATGGAAACAATTCTTAACGTTGGTTTAAATAATGAAACTCGCGAAGCTCTAATTGCAAAAACAGGCAATCCCCGTTTTGTGTATGATTCGCACCGCCGTTTAATCCAAATGTACTCCGATGTGGTAATGGAAAAAGCCGCAGGAATTGAACCGGCTGAAGGTAAAGGTGTTCGTGTTCAGTTAGAAAAAGAACTCCATAAAATGAAAGAAGCTCGCGGAGTTCATAACGACACAGATTTAACTTCAGATGATTTAAAAGAATTAATTGAAATTTATAAAGAGAAAGTAAAAGAAGTACTTGGTAAACCATTCCCAGAAAATCCTATGGATCAATTATGGGGAGCTGTTTCAGCTGTATTCCAAAGCTGGATGGGAAAAAGAGCAATCTCCTATAGAAGAATTGAAGGAATTCCTGATGAATGGGGTACTGCAGTAAACGTTCAATCAATGGTATTCGGAAATATGGGCGAATCATCAGCTACTGGTGTTGCGTTCACTCGTAATCCTGCTACTGGTGAAAACTATTTCTATGGCGAATGGTTAACAAACGCTCAAGGTGAAGATGTTGTTGCCGGAATTAGAACACCAAATCCAATAAATGAAGTTGGTAAAACCGAGCATACAGCTCACCTCCCTTCTCTTGAAACCGGAATGCCTAAAACTTACAAACAATTGCATGTTATTCAACGTTCATTAGAAAAGCATTATCGTGATATGCTTGATGTTGAATTTACAATTCAGGAAGGCAGACTTTACATGCTTCAATGCCGCGTTGGAAAAAGAAATGGTCCGGCTGCCGTTAAAATGGCTCTTGATATGTATAAAGAAAAACTTATCACAAAAGAAGAAGCAGTATTAAGAGTTCAACCTTCTCAATTGGATGAACTGCTTCATCCAATTATTGATCCTACAGTTGAATTAACAACAAAAGTATTTGTTAAAGGTTTACCTGCTGGACCTGGAGGTGCGAGCGGACAAATTGTATTCTCAGCTAACGATGCCGTTGCATGGGCAAAAGAAGGAAAGAGAGTAATTCTTGTTCGTGAAGAAACAAATCCTGAAGATATTGAAGGAATGCGTGCAGCACAGGCAATTTTAACCGGACGCGGCGGAATGACTTCCCACGCTGCTCTTGTAGCTCGCGGCTGGGGTAAATGTTGTATAGTTGGTGCTGGTTCTATTAAAATTAATTTGGAAGAGAAAACTTTAACTGTTGGCGGCGTTACAATTAAAGAAGGTGATTGGTTAACTCTTAACGGCTCAAAAGGAAATGTTTACTTAGGCGAACTTCCAATGAAAAAAGCCGCTGAAGAAAATCCCGATTTCCAAGCATTTATGAAATTGTGCGATCAAGTTAGAAAATTAAAAGTTCGCACAAATGCTGATACTCCTGAAGATGCAGAACGAGCAAGAGCTTTTGGTGCCGAAGGAATTGGTTTGTTCAGAACAGAGCATATGTTCTATGGAAAGAATTCTGAAGAACCATTATTCATTCTTCGTAAAATGATTCATTCAAAATCTGTAGAAGAAAGAGTAAACGCTCTTAATGAATTATTCCCATTTGTTATGAAAGATATTAAAGGAACACTTGCTGCAATGGACGGATTCGCTGTGACATTCAGAACTCTCGATCCGCCACTTCATGAATTTGTTCCTACAAGAATTGAAGAAAGAGAAAAACTTGCTGAAAGTCTCGGAATATCATTGGCTGAATTAAATGAAAGAGCAGACTCATTACATGAAAACAACCCAATGATGGGACATCGCGGGGTTCGTCTTGGCATTACTTACCCAGAAATTACAGAGATGCAAGTTCGTGCCATTTTCTCAGCTACCGCTGAATTGATTCAAGAAGGTAAAAAACCTTTCCCAGAAATAATGATTCCAGTTACATGTCATGTAAATGAAATTAAACATCAATATGATTTAGTGACCAAAGTATATGCCGAAGTTTGCGCTAAATATGGTTTAAAGAAAATTCCTCATTTAACCGGAACTATGATTGAGATTCCTCGTGCGGCATTAACTGCAGATAAAATTGCGGAAGTAGCTCAATTCTTCTCATTTGGTACAAACGATCTAACACAAATGGGATTCGGTTTCTCACGTGATGATATCGGTGGATTCTTACCAGAATATCTCGATAAGAAAATTCTTCCAGGTGATCCTTTTGAATCAATAGATCAAGATGCTATTGGTAAACTGATGGAAATTGCTGTTGAAGGTGGTCGTAAAACTAGACCTGATCTTAAAATTGGTATTTGCGGAGAACATGGAGGAGAACCCAAATCAGTTGAGTTCTGTCATAAAATTGGATTGAATTATGTTAGTTGTTCACCATTCCGTGTACCAATTGCCCGCTTAGCCGCTGCACAAGCAATGGTTAAAGAACAAAACGCCGCTAAAAAATCGGTTAAAAAGAAAAAATAAATAGTAAGTACTTATACCCCGCGTTTTTGCGCGGGGTAATTTTTGCAAGTTGTTATGTACGAACCTCTAAAAGAGGTTGTGTATAATAGATCTTATAGGAGCATAAATGAAATTATCTGATTTCAAATATAATTTACCAAAAACTGCAATTGCGAAATACCCGGTTACACCGAGAGATAAAGCCAAAATGATGGTGCTTAACAGAGCAAATGGCAGCATCGAACAACAAACATTCTCCGATTTAACTAATTACCTTAATAAAGGGGATGTAATCGTAGTTAATAAAACAAAAGTTATGCAAGCTAGGCTGTTCGGAAAGAAAGAAAGAACTAACGCTAAAATTGAAGTATTCGTTTTAAGAGAACTAAATAAAGAAGAAAACATTTGGGATGTTATCGTTGATCCCGCCCGTAAAGTGCGTATCGGGAATAGGATATACTTCAATGATAAACTCTGGTGCGAAGTAATTGACAACACTACTTCAAGAGGAAGAACCGTTAGATTTAACGAAGATGCAGGGGATATATTCAAAGCGATAGAAAAAATTGGAAACACTCCTCTCCCCCCTTATATTAAAAGAGAAGCAGAAACATCTGACAAGGATAATTACCAAACAATTTTTGCTGAGAATGATGGTTCTGTTGCGGCTCCAACGGCTGGCCTTCATTTTACTCCTAATCTTGTAAAGAAAATAGATAAGCTCGGCGTTAAGATTGTTCCGGTAATTTTACATATTGGACTTGGTACATTTAGACCGGTTGAAGTTGAAGATCTTACAAAGCACAAAATGGATTCTGAATATTTTGAAATACCCGAAGAAACAGCTAAAGTTATAAATAAAGCATTACATGAAAAGAAAAACGTATTTGTTGTAGGTACAAGTACCTGCCGTGCGCTCGAAAGTAGTGTTACCGCAGAGGGTTTCGCAAAACCAAACTTTGGATGGACTGATAAATTCATATTTCCTCCTTATGATTTTAAGATTACAAAGAAATTGATAACGAACTTCCACGCTCCCGAATCAACATTATTAATGCTCGTTGCCGCTTTCGCCGATTATGATTTTATGATGAAAGCATATAAAAAGGCAATGAAAGAGGGAATCCGATTCTTGAGTTATGGCGACGCAATGCTGATTATTTAATATTTAACCCAAACAGGGTTTTCACTCTGTTTGGGATCTTAAATTTGTTATGAAAAAAAAAGTTATCATTCCATCTGGTGGTTCCGGTTTAAGAACCGGATTGATGCAGCCAAAACAGTATCTTTCCTTCAATGGTAAGGAGCTCATCGCATATACAATCTCCACGTTTCAAAACTCAGATTTCATTGATGAAATAATAATCCCGGTTCAAAAAGAATTCATTCCGCTGATAAATGAAATAAAAGAAAAATTTGGTTTTACGAAAATCAGTTGTATTACTGAAGCAGGCTCAGAACGTCAATACACAGTCAAGAATGGCTTGTTTGCCACCGACTGCGCAGATGGTGATATAATTCTCGTACATGACGCTGTGAGGCCTCTAATAGACAAACAGACAATTGAACAATCAATTCTCGCCACAATTGATTTTGGTGCGGCTGTAGTAGCAATTAAAGCTAAGGACACTCTGATCCAAGGAGTAGGTTCGGTACAGAATTATGTTGATAGAAAAAATATATATTACGCTCAAACTCCACAGGTATTCAGGTTTAATATTTTAAAGGAATCGATGTTAAAAGCAGATAAAGATAATTTTTTAGGAACGGATGAATCAATGCTTGTTCAGAGATGCGGTTATGAAGTTAAAATTATTGAAGGTTCTTCTTTAAACTTCAAAGTAACAAGTCAAGATGATATTAAACTTTTTAAATTAATTTCCGAAAATATTATTGGATTAAGTTAGTTTGGAAATAAATCACATTTTATCTAAATTCGTTTAGTAATTGAGGTTAGATTAATGCTAAATCTTTTATTCGTTGTGCTCGTTTCATATTTAGTAGGGTCCATTCCCACAAGTATAATTTTAAGTAAACTATTACGTGGAATAGATATTCGAAATTATGGCAGCGGTAATGCTGGCGGCTCTAATGTTTTTCGTGTACTTGGATGGAAATGGGGAGTTCTAACAATAATTCTTGATGCTCTAAAAGGTGCTGTAGCTGTAATTGTTGTGGCTCGCTTTTACTTAGATAGTTTCCCGTTCAGTAACATTACACCATTCGACGATTTTACTCTTGTTCAAATTATTTGCGGATTAGCCGCTGTACTTGGTCATATATGGACAGTTTTTGCGGGATTCAAAGGTGGCAAAGGGATAGCTACGGCTCTCGGCTTTTTAATTACTATTATTACTGTGGATATGCTATTTGCATTAGCAGTATTCACATTAACCGTTACATACTCAAAATATATTTCGCTTGGTTCAGTATTAGCAGCAATCTCGGTTCCCCTTATTTTAATTATTCGTGAAAATATTTTTCATGTCAACATTCAAGGATATCATACGATACTGCCATTCGCAATTATTTTATCTTTTCTGGTAATCTATACTCATCGGAAAAATATTACACGAATATTTGATGGCAGCGAGAACAAACTATCTTTTTCAAAAAAGAAAACTGCGTAAATGAGAATTTCAGTTCTTGGAGCCGGCGGTTGGGGTACAACGCTTGCCATTCTTCTTCATTTAAATGGCCATCAGGTTACTCTCTGGGAGTATAAAAAGTCCTACGCAAAATCACTTAGCAAATCGAGAGAAAATAAGACTCTTTTAAAGGGGATTAAGATTCCGGAAGAAGTAATAATCACCTCTTCACTCAAAGAAAGCTGTACTAACCAGCATATGATCGTTATCGCAGTTCCCACCCAATTTGTCCGAAGTGTGCTTAAAGAGGTAAAAAAATTTTCATTTACTGATACAACCTTTGTAAGCGTTTCAAAAGGAATCGAGAAAGACTCATTACTTACTGTCTCGGGAATTATTAGAGATGAAATACCAAGAATTTCTGATGAACAAATCGGGGTTCTTTCTGGACCAAGTCATGCTGAGGAAGTAGCAAGAAAAATTCCCACCGCGGTTGTTGCAGCGTCATTAAATCTAAATACTGCTGTTCAAATTCAATCGGCATTTATTACATCATATTTCAGAGTTTATTCTTCTACCGATATTTTGGGAGTTGAATATGGTGGCGCTTTAAAAAATGTTATTGCTATAGGTGCCGGAATAATTGACGGAGCAAAATTTGGAGATAATACCAAAGCGGCAATTATGACTAGAGGTATTGCTGAAATTTCAAGATTGGGAATTTTTTTAGGGGCTAAGGCAGAAACATTTTCTGGACTTTCTGGTATGGGAGATTTAATAGTTACATGTATGAGCAAACATAGTAGAAATAGATTTGTTGGTGAACAAATAGGAAGCGGATTAAAATTAAAAGATGTTTTAAAAAAAATGGAGATGGTTGCCGAGGGGGTTGAAACATCAAAATCAGTTTATCAATTATCCATTAAAAAGAAAATAGAAACACCGATTTGCACTGCAGTATATCAAATTCTATTTGAAGATAAAGATCCAGTAAAAGCTACTTATGAACTGATGACTCGCGACATGAAATCGGAAACACACAAACTTACTCTCTAACTTCCCTTCAATTCCCATATCATTACACATTACCTCGTACCAATTCCATGCTTCTTTATTTTTGATTATATTTAAAGTAATAATGATGATAAAAAGATGAATGCCTCATTAGCAACACCTGTACAATATTTAAAATCTGTTGGGCCTAAGCGGGCCGAAGCATTTTCTTCTATTGGAATTAATACAATTTACGATCTACTCTTTTATTTCCCATCAAAGTATCTCGATAGATCTACAATTACCAATACAAATCAAATTTTACAACTTATCAGATCCGGTTATGAGGATGAAGTTACAATTGTAGGTCAAGTTGTAATCAAAGAGATTATTCATTATGGAAAAAAAAGCATTGTTAAAGTAAAGATGCGCGATGAGTTCGGCGATTTTGAGTGTGTTTGGTTTCATGGTACAAAATATTTCAAAGATATATTTAATGAAGACAGCTATTATGCCTTATCGGCTAAGCCAGTATTAACTAAATTTGGACATCTTCAATTTGTGCACCCCGATTTTGATAAATTGGCCGAGAAGGAATCGAAAGATTTTCTTAATACCGGAAAAATAATTCCCTTCTATCGCACACCAAAAGAACTTAAATCAGTTAACCTGGGAGATTATGGATTGCGCCGGATAATAAATTCGGCTTTGGAATCCTATTCGGCTGATATTGAAGAAACCTTGCCTGAATATCTCATAACAAAGAATAGTTTACTTTCTTTGGCAGAGACAATACATAAAAAGCATCTCCCAAATTCATTTGCGGATATAGAACTGGCGAACAACCGACTCAAGTTTGAAGAGATTTTTTATTTTGAATGTATGCTCGCTCTTCGTAAATCAAAAAATATTAGTAGCAGTAAATTGATTAAAAATACAAATAATTTGCTAAGACCGTTTTTAAAGCAACTGCCATTTGAATTGACAGAATCTCAGATAAATGTTCTAAAAGAAATTAAAGCTGATCTGATGAGTGGGAAATCGATGAATAGGCTGTTGCAAGGTGATGTTGGCAGCGGTAAAACCATTGTCGCATTAATAAGTATGTTGCTGGCTATTGAAAGTAAATATCAGACTGCACTATTAGTACCAACAGAAATTTTAGCTGTTCAACATTTCGATCGAATCAAAGAACTAACCTTAAATTTTGGAATAAAATGTGTACTATTAATTGGTGGTCAAAAAACATCGATAAGAAAAGAAGTTTTATCGGATATTCAAGATGGAACCGCCCATATAATTGTGGGCACGCATGCCATAATTGAAGAAAACGTTGAGTTCTCTAATTTAGGTTTAGTTGTAATAGATGAGCAGCACAGGTTTGGAGTTCTTCAGAGATCTGCTCTAATTCAAAAGGACCACAACCCACATGTTTTATTAATGACGGCTACACCTATTCCAAGAACCATCACAATGACTTTATATGGAGACCTTGATATTTCTGTAATAAAGGAACCTCCAAAGAATCGTAAGCCAATTAAAACAGTTCTAAGAGGAGAAAGTAAACTTAAAGACGTTTATAAATTTATTTCCGATAAGGCTGAAGCTGGGATTCAAACATTTATGGTATATCCTTTAGTCGAAGAATCAGAAAAACTGGAATTGAAATCAGTTCTTACACATTATGAAGAATTAAAAAGTAATTATCTCACGCATTTGAAGGTCGGCTTAATCCATGGAAGGATGAATTGGCTTGAGAAAGAAAATGTGATGAAAGATTTTGCGGCTAATAATTATCATGTGTTGTTGTCAACTACAGTTATTGAGGTGGGAATAGACATTCCGAATGCAAATATTATAGTAATTAATGACGCACATCGATTCGGTTTGTCGCAATTGCACCAATTGAGGGGCAGAGTTGGGCGAAGTGGAGCTCAAAGTTATTGTGTTTTAATAACAAGTGATGAGCTTTCTGCAAAAATTAATAGATACGATTTTAATTTTGATTTTCTATCGCGAGACGCTATTGAGAAAAGAAAGTCACAGATACGATTAAACGCAATGATCAAGTATTCGAGCGGGTTTGAATTATCTGAAATAGATTTTAAACTCCGGGGACCGGGAAATATTTTTGGTACAGAGCAAAGTGGCTTACCAATTTTTAAATATGTGAACTTACTAGAAGACATTTCTCTGATTGAAATTGCGAAGCATGAAGCATTCGAAATCATTTCTAACGACAATAAACTTACCAACGAGAGCAATTCTCTGATCAAAAATATTCTGAAGAAGCATTATCATAAAAATATTTGGATGTCGCACATCGCATAATTATTTTTTTTCTTTTGATCAAACTCATTGCAATTTTTTTTTTATTAATTATATTTCGAGAGAATTTTTTAAGGAATTGTTATTAGCTCTCTCTTGTTAAATAAAAAATTAAGAGTAGCACTCACATACAACATAAAACCGGAAGATTTTTCTTCTGCACACCAACAACTTTCTCATTCCGACAGTAAAACAAATGATGCAAATGATATTTATGCCGAATGGGATTCTGCAGAAACAATTAATGCTCTCAAAAATGCTCTAGCAAAATATCACGATGTGTTATTAATTGAAGCGGATGAAAATGCGTTTATTAAATTAAAAGAATTAAGACCAGAAATTGTGTTTAATGTTGCCGAAGGAGCGTATGGCATTAGCCGCGAGGCTCAAATTCCAGCCATGCTTGATATGCTTCAGATTCCTTATACTGGATCAGATCCATTAACATTAACTACTTGTCTCGATAAGGCGCGTACAAAAGAAATTCTAGCATATCATAACATTCCCACATCCAAATTTATTTTAGTGAATTCTCTTTCAGAAGTTGATAATGTTAGTATTTCATTTCCATTAATGGTAAAACCGGTTGGAGAGGGATCGAGCAAGGGGATTTTTAATTCTTCATTAGTATACAATACTGGTGAGCTAAAAAAATTAGCATCCGAAATGTTTAGCAGGTACAACCAGCCTATTATTATTGAAGAATTTTTGCCCGGAAGAGAGTTTACCGTGGCACTTTTAGGTAATGGTGATTCTGTTGAAGTATTGCCGATCGTAGAAATTAATTTAGACCAACTTCCTTCCTCACTTCAGCCAATTTATTCGTACGAAGCGAAGTGGATTGCCGACACCCGGGAAAATCCGTTGAATATTTTTACTTGTCCAGCCAAGATTGACAAAGCTCTAGAAAAGCAAATCAAAGAAACTGCAATAAATACTTTTAAGATTATGAGATGCAGAGACTGGTGCCGAATTGATATGAGACTTGATGCCAATGGAATTCCGAATATAATAGAATTAAATCCTCTTCCCGGCATTTTACCTGACCCAAAGGATAATTCATGTTTCCCCAAAGCGGCCAGAACAGCCGGATACTCGTACGATGAGATGATAAACAAAGTTTTGTTAACTGCCGCTCAGAGAAATAGTCTAATATGACTGATAAGAAGAAAATATTAATTTGTTTTAATGAACCAGCTTCGATCTATGACAATTATTTGGGAAAAGAAGTGAATTCTGGATCAGATAAAGTTGATTTATCTGAAAAGGATTTTTTAAATCAGATTTCTTTTCTTAAAGCAATACTAAAGAAAAAATATTCCAAAGTTGAAACATTAGCTTTCAATAAAAATATTTTCAAGATGATAGATTCAATTCGAGCATATAATCCCGATTTAATATTCAATTTTGTGGAATCTGTCGAGGGAATTTCTAATTACGAAAGTCATGTAGCCGGAATTTTCGATTTGCTCGGCTATAATTACACAGGTAATAATTCAATTACTTTGAGTAACTGTTTATTGAAATCGCGAACAAAGCAAATATTATCATCACACCAAATAAACACTCCAAGTTTTAGAATAGCTGCTTTAAATGAAATTCCATCTAGTAAAAACTTAAAACTAAAATTTCCTGTTATATCAAAATTGATTAGAGAGGATGCCAGTATTGGAATTTCAGAATTTTCTGTATCTAAAAATTATGAAGAGTTGAAACAAAGACTTAAGTATTTATTCAAAAACTTTAAGCAGGATGTAATAATCGAAGAGTATATTGAGGGGCGTGAACTCAATGTAGCTATACTCGGTGGCAAATTGCTCCCAATTTCTGAGATTAGATTTGATGGTTTGCCAGATGGACTTCCTAAAATTGTTACTTATGAAGCGAAATGGGCTCCGGAAAGTGTTTACTACAATTATACAGTTCCCAAAGTACCGGCAAAGGTAACCAAATCATTAAAAGAAAAAGTTAATTATCTGGCATTGACTTCCTATGAAGCATTAAGCTGCCGGGACTATGCTAGGGTTGATATACGAATCGGCAAGAATAATAAACCATATGTTATTGAGGTGAACCCAAATCCCGATATATCTCCCGATTCCGGTTTTGCCCGTTCTGCTTCTGCCGCAGGTATTAGTTACGATAAATTGATATATACTATTTCAACATTTGGTTTAATGAGAAAACCGTATGATACAACTTTTATCAACTGACCACCGAGCACAATTAGTAGAATTAATTGAGCGTATTGTTAATTTTTCTAATGAAGAAAAATTAACCGCAGTTGAGCTAATTGATGAGGCACTTTCAGGTACTCCGGGTTGTTCATACATTGTTTATGTTGCTAAAGATTCAGAAAAAGTGCTTGGTTATTACTGCATAGGAAAAAGATATTTAACCGATGGAGTTTACGATTTGTACTGGATTGTGGTTGATCAAAATAATCAAAAAGGTGGAGTTGGTTCAAAATTGCTCCAACATGCCGAAAATTTTGTTAAAGAGAATAAAGGAAGATGGATCCTAGCAGAAACATCCTCCAAAGAAAGTTATATAGCTACAAGAAATTTTTATTTAAGAAATAAATATTCGATAGTCTCCCAAATAAAAGATTTTTATACAATCAAAGACGATTTAATTGTTTTTGGTAAATATTTTAACTCTAACTAAAAGTAAAAATAAAGGGCAACTATCATGGAACTCTGGCAGCAGATGATCAGAGACAGTGTTCACACTGTCGACCAACTTGTTGAAAAATTTGGTATCGACAGAAAAGTGGCAGAGGGGCTTGACGAATTTTTCCAAGCTCGAATAAATCCATATTACCTCAGTTTAATAAGAACTCCGGGTGATCCTATATGGAAGCAATGTGTACCGGATAAAGTTGAATTGGAAGATATTGATGGATTTGAAGATCCGCTTCAAGAAGACGCAATGAGTCCAGTTCCTAATATTACTCATCGTTATCCTGATAGAGTTCTTTTTCTTACTACTAGTCAATGTGGGATGTACTGCCGTTTTTGTACGAGAAAAAGAAAAGTGGGCAACTCAGATAAAATTTCGATGAAGGAACTTGAATCGGCATTCAAGTATTTGGAAAAGCATCCTGAAGTGAGAGATGTAATAATGTCGGGCGGTGATCCATTGATGCTAACTGATACAATGCTCGAAAAAATATTAAAACGGCTTCGTCAGATTCCACATATAGAAATTATTCGGTTGGGAAGTAAAATGCCCTGTGTGCTTCCTCATAGAATTACCCCTAAACTTGTTGAGATGTTAAAAAAGTATCATCCAATTTATGTTAACACTCACTTTAATCATCCTTGGGAAATTACACCGGAAAGCTCAAAAGCATGTGAAATGCTGGTGAATGCAGGAATCCCGGTTAGTAACCAAGCTGTATTAATGAAAGATGTGAATGACGACGCGGATGTGATGAAAGAGCTTTTCTTAAAACTTCTAAAAATTCGGGTCCGCCCCTATTATCTTTACATGGCTGATGAAACCCGTGGCGCAAATCATTTCCGTACTTCAATTGATACCGGTATTGATATAATGTACAAACTCCGCGGCAGTATTAGTGGGTTGGCTATTCCCCACTTTGTCATTGACGCACCTGGCGGCGGTGGTAAAATCCCGATTCTTCCTCAATACATTTTACATAGGGATGAGGAAAAAATTGTGATGAGAAATTATAAGAATGAAGTATATGTTTATAGAGAGTCTCATCTTCCGGCTGCTGTTAAGCAGGAAAAGAATAGTGTCCCGGTGGAAATTGTAACGGAAGTAAAAGGTAATGGGAAAAATGGTAATGGTGGTAATGGTTCCTCCAAAAAACCCAAGAACTTGAAAGAGGAAATAGATGTACCTGAATTGTTTTCTCTAAATAATAATTAATGAATAATTAGATTATTTATATAAAAAATGCCGGTTATTCCGGCATTTTTTATAATTCATTTCTAACATCAACACCCCAAAATAGCTTCTTCCTTAAAGTTTCGTAGTAATTATAGTGCTGTGAATGAATAAGTTTGATCTTCGCATCCCCCTTCTTAATTTTAAGTGAAGCAGAGGTATTAATAAAATTCACTCTTTGTCCATCGCAACTTACCTGTATTTTTTCTGCTAAAGATTTAACCATAATAGTTATTTCCTGATCCCCTGAGATAACTAATGGTCTTGCAGTTAAAGTGTGAGGAGCAATTGGGGATAATACAATCACGTCAGCAATTGGACTAATAATTGGACCGCCGACTGAGAGTGAGTAACCTGTTGATCCTGTAGGAGTTGAGATTACAAGTCCATCAGCAGAGAAAGTTGAAAGCTCCTTTTCATTTATCTTAATGGTCAGTTCTATCATTTTTGGCCAGGGTCCTTTATCAATTACAATATCATTTAAAGCGAATAATGATTCGTTGATATCAGAACATTCACCATCAAGCGATACTCGATCTTCAATTGTATAATTACCTGACTTAAAATCGGAAAGGAACAACCCAAAATTTTCTATATCAAATTCGGCCAAGAAGCCAAGCTTTCCAATATTTACGCCGACTAATGGTGTATTAAAATTTTTTATTTCAAAGGCAGTATTGAGCATTGTTCCGTCGCCGCCTAATGAAAGAATTACATCACATTTAGTGGCAAGATCTCTGGTTGAGTAGAAACTATTTGCATTATTTAATTCAAGCTCTGCACCTTCAATTTGGCGGGTAGTCTCACTCAAAAAATATTGCACGGAATTTTTATCAAGAATTTCAGTTACCCGCTTCAATATTGAAAGAATTTCACTTTTGGCAGTGTTTGGGACTATTCCAATATTCATTTTTTAAGTTCCCATACTTTTGAGTATTTAATAAAAACGTAATGAGCTGAAAATAATGATAAAACTAGCCCATGAAATCCATCAAGAAAACCTAAACGTAAAATATACATTTTAATAAAAATAAATAATGGACGAATAATCAAATCAACTAAGCCGACTGGTTTATCTTGGGTTATAATATCCTTTGCCGCTAAAGTAGTGTAATGATTCATTTTATTTATATAATGCTCAATATTTGGATCTGTATAATGGTTCAAATCATATTTAAAATGACCGACCTTATTATAACCGGTTAATCCTTCATGGACAGATTTTTGATTAAATGATATTTTAGATTTATTAAAGAGTCGAGGAACTCTTCCAGGATACCAACCGCAATGTTTTATCCATTTCCCTAGGAAATATGCCTTTCGGGGTACATCATAAATATCAAACTGTGGAGCAGAATCTTTAAAGTCTTCCACTTCTTTTTTTAGCAACTCGGTTAATTCCTCATCAGCATCAATCCAAAATACCCATTCATATTTAGTTTTTTCTAGCGCGAGTGTTTTTGCTGACGAGAAGCCTGACCATTCGGCAATTTCAACATTCACCTCGGAGAATTTCTTCGCGATCTCAACAGTTGAGTCTATTGTCCGCGAATCAACAATTAACACGATATCGTCAATTATTCCAATTTGACTAGCGATGCAGCGTTCTATATTTCGTTCTTCATCCCTAGCTATAATAATAGATGAAAGTTTAATCTTTTTTTCCATTTTCCAATTCTGAAGAATAATTTTTATAAAACGCGATATTCAAACCCAATGTAAACCAAACGAGGGTAATAATTTCCTGATCACCAAAATTCCATTCACCAATTCCGGAGAATAAAAATCCAATAAATGCGGCAAGAGTTCCTAATGAATATGAGGATGCATACGGGATATTTTTTAATCTGGAGTAAATTTTAATATTTAATTTAAGAATCGACCCGAGCAGATAAACAACCACAATAAATCCAATGACTCCTAAAATTACAAGGAAATGGATGTAGTTGTTATGAAGATGTCCAAAATCCTCTTTAAAATATGGTTCTTTATATTTCGAATAAATGGTCTTAAGATCAATATCCCCTACCCCAAACAATGGATGATCTGATAAAATTTTGAAGCCGGTGCTCCACATTTGTAATCGTTCATGATTAGTTTCATGGTTTTTATCAAAAATCGAGAGAAGTCTATTTCTCTTATTATGGGATACATATAAATAATCATCTTTGAGCTGGAACCCGCTCGGTGAGTATTGTAATTGTAGCAATTGTGAAAAATCATACTTCTTTTCATTATCTCTTATTCTGGCAAATTTACCATCGAATGAAATACCATATAAATTATTGTTATAATCCTGAATTCGGAATATACCGGTTGTATTAAACGATTTTTTAATCGAGAGCGTATTATTCTCCACACCGATTACAAGCAACTCTTTATCGGTTTGCAAAATATAGTCGCCATCAAAACTCCACAAAAGATTGACAGATGTTGAGTATTCCAATGAATCAAGTAGAGTAAACTCTTCGGGATATTTATTTTCATAAAGTAGAAGAGACTGTTTCTTCTTGTTATATACAACAAAATAGTTTGAATCAGCTGTAAAGTTTGAATTCTCAGTAAGTTGTGGGAACTCGAATCTTCTCAACGAATCTGTATATTCAAAAACGGTTAAACCGCTGTCGATATCAAGCACAAATAATGATGAATTAATTGTTTTGAAATCAACCGTCTTCCCTTTTGAATAGACTGTCTCGAGTGATTTTGCTTTACCATCTTTAATCCTGGCAAATTGAAATCTTGAATCCATCAAATAGTTTACAATCAACGAATCATTAATTCCAAATGACGAAATTGCCGGAGCCGGAGTTTCAAGAGTTTGCACAATAGTTAAATCATCAAGAATTATTAACCCATTTTGATGATCAGCTATCATCATTTTATCAGCAACTGAGGTGATATTATTCGCTCTACCTTCAGTATTAATTTGGCCTACTTTATTTATTTCTGTCCCGAAAGAATATTTCTCTACCGAACTTTCATTTTTACTTAGAAAAAAGAACCCGATTATTACTAAAGCAGCGGGGGCTATAATCCACCATTTGCGCTTTATAATTAATATAACCACTATTCCGGTAATTGCCCCAAGCCAAGCTGCTCTTGTATAACTGGCAATTAATGCAACAGATGATATTAGGAACAAAGCCAAATACAATACTCGAATTAGTAATTTAGGTTTTTCATTTATGAATAGAGTAAATGTATAGACGGTTGTAAATGCCATAAGTCCACCCGCGGTCATTACATACTGGAACGGCGAAGGGCCGCGCATTTCATATTGGTAGAGCTGTGAGATAAAGTGTTCGTAAGCAAAAACAACATATAAAGTTAACGTGACTAGTGCGGCACCCAAATAAATTTTAAATACTGAAAGGGTTTTTTCTTTATTATCCAAAGAAAACATCATTACGTAAACAATCGGGATAAGTATCATTCTTTTAAAAAGTATTGTAAAAACTTCCCCTTTATTGACTGAAAGTAGTGCTGAAATAAATTCTGCGGCTAAGAAAAAAATAAAGGCTAACTCAAGTCCATTTTTTTGGGGTGTGATTCGTTTTTTGAATAATAAAATAATCACTATAAATAAAGCGCCGAAATAACCTATCTGGTTTATAAATATGGAGTTGGTAAGACTAAGCACAAATATTATTATAAATCCGAATAGGAGTCGATTATATTTATATTTTATTAAATCTATAGATTCTGTCATATGTTTTTAAATTGTAAGTCATATAGTTTTTTATAAATTCCATCGGTTTGATTAAGAAGAGCTTCATGCTTTCCATCCTGCACAATTTTACCCTTCTCGAAAACTAAAATTCTATCGGCATTTCTAATTGTACTTAAACGGTGAGCAACCACAAAAGTTGTCCTATCAAACATTAATCTTTCAATGGCTTCTTGAACTAGAACTTCCGATTCATTATCAAGGGCTGATGTGGCTTCGTCGAAAATCATAATTGGTGGATTTTTAAGGAGTGCCCTGGCAATAGCAATTCTCTGCCTTTGTCCGCCTGAGAGCTTCGTTCCCTTCTCCCCAATAATTGTATCGTACCCATTAGGCATTTCAATTATAAACTTATGCGCATTTGCTGCTTTGGCAGCAGAAATCAATTTTTCCTCATCATAATTGCTGAGTCCGTATGCGATATTATTTCTTACCGATTCATTGAAGAGAACAGTTTCTTGCGTTACAATTCCCATAAGTTTACGAACATCCTCAATAAGAAGTTCTTTAATATCAGTTCCATCAATCAATAATTTACCTGAAGTCGGATCATAAAAACGGGGGATTAAATCGACAAAGGTTGTTTTACCTGCCCCGCTACTTCCTACAAGAGCAATTATTTCTCCTTTATTAGTTTTAATATTTATATCGTTAAGTACAAGTTCATCCGAATCATCATAATGAAAATCTACATTTCTAAATTCAATTGAATCATTAAATGAGCTAATGTTCTTCGAATTTGGATTATTAGATATACTTGGTTTAATATCAATGATTTCAAAAATTCTATCTGCCGCCGCGCTTGATTCCTGAATCCGGTTATTCACGCTGCTAAGTTCTTTTATTGGGGGCATCATCTGAAAAATTGCCATGAGAAATACTAGGAACTCACTAGCTTTTATAGTTTTAGTGATTAGCACTAATTCACCGCCATAATAAATCATAGCAGCACCTACTACAACGCTCAAAAATTCTGTTGCTGGAGAAGCCGAGTTTCTAATTCGAACAATTTTTAATATTAGCTTAAAAAACTTCTGTGTCTCACTCTCAAATTTTTTATTCTCATATTCCTCCATTCCAAAAGCTTTCACCACTTTTACACCGGTTATAGTTTCATGTAAAACAGTGGTGAGATCTGCCATCTTTGCTTGCAGAATAGCACTTTGCTTTCTTAGAATTAATCCAATCCACGCAATTACTCCAATAGTTAATGGAAGGACAAGTATCGAAAATATAGTTAACCGCCAGCTAATTGATAGAGCTATCGCCAAAAAAACCATTATTGTTATTGGTTCTCTTACTAAATTAAGAAAGACGGCCGAGATACTTTGCTGCACCGCGTTTACATCATTTATAATTCTAGAGATGAGATTACCGGTTTTCTCATTTTTATAGAAACTCATTGGTAGTTTATGTAGATGTCGATAAGCTTCATTTCTGAGATCGCGCATCATCCCCTGTTCAACAAAAGCTAAAAAGTAAGCCTGAAGATAGCCGAATATATTTTTAGCAAAAAAGGTAAATAGTACCAATAAACATACTTTTAGAAGGACTTCTTGAGTAGATCCGTCGAATATGTAGTTTTTTATTGAATCAATTATTGAATTAAAGAAATTAATTAATGGTTTGAAAATTGATTCGCTGGTTATTGGGTTTGATACTTCGGCTGTATTTTTAATAGCAGCTTTATCCTGAAATAAAGTATCGAGTAGTGGAATGAGTAAATAAATAGAAAGTCCATTCAACATCGCATATAATATTGAAAAGCCAGTAGATAATGAAACATGCTTCCAGTATGGTTTTAAATACTTAAGTATTCGTAAATAAGTTTTCATAATTAATAAGGTAAATTATTTAGTGAACTTCCGCCGGCTGATTCAATCTTTGAAAATAATTCGTTTTTAATATAATCATAAATTACAATAGAACTTACGCCCTCTTTTATTTCATCATAAAATATTAATTCTCCCTGAACAAACATATTTTTGATTGCTCGCCCAGTATGGGTAGAAATTATCTTTCTGCTTGCCCCTTCAAATACAATTATTTCGGAACTCACATCTGACTGATTTAACTTAACTTCAAAAACGGCAATTAAATAATTCCCATCATCAGACCATATTAAATCAGTAAGGGATTTATCACTTTTATAGATATTCTGGACCGATCTAAAATTATAATCCTTGAGATTAAGTTCACCATTTTTATTCATTTCTATTTCATACTGATTATTTGGGGAAAGAAGCTGAAATCTTTTAGCTGGCGGCAGAGGAAATCCCTCTTTTATAAGGTTATAACTTCGTTTATTGGCTAAAGATAATTTCCCTCGTATATCAAACGAATAGAGATATTGAACAACCAGCGAGGCATCCACAGAATCGGGGTTTGATATATTTACTTTAAAGGTATCTATATTTTCCCAAAATGAATATAGCTGTGAACATTCGCCGAATTCTGCTACTGTTTGTGGGTCGTCTGTTTCCGTACTTATCAACCAAACTTTGGTATCCTCAATAAAGGGGAAGCCTTCCCTCATCCCGGTTTTTCTTGCGGTTGTAAAAAAATGAACATCACTAAATGAATTTCTATTTAAAGTTAAAACTGAGTGCAGAGGCTTAGTCCAAACATTCTCAATATTTTTAGTTATGAGATTATAGCGGTAAAGTGAATTGCGTCCAAAATACTTTGATATGTAGAGAACATTATTGTAGCTATCAGTTATAATTCTTCTGTTGTGTACAATATCAAACTTATTGATAATCTGATTTTTAAATAGATTAAATGCTTTTTTGCCTGCCGCATAGGATGTTTCATATTCTCCGAGTAATAAGCGGTATTTATTCTCGTTGACTTTTTGTATTACTAAACCATCCATAATTATTCCGCTAAGCTGATCTTTCATATTTCTAGTTTCAAGCAGAGTTCCAAATTCAAAAAGTGAAATTGAGTATTCTTTAACCCTTTCCCCCTTTTTTTTAACATTTACGTTTTTTGCACAACTAACGGTAAGTATAATTAAGAATATTGAGTACAATATTTTGTTAAGGATATTATTCATCTAAAGATTAACCCCTTGGATGATGCTCTTTGTGAACTTGCTTAATATAGTTTCGGTCAACGTGAGTATAAATTTGGGTGGTTGAAATGTCAGCGTGCCCAAGCATTTCTTGAACTGCTCTCAAGTCTGCTCCACCTTCTAATAAATGGGTTGCGAAGGAATGCCTAAATGTATGCGGATGAATTTCCTTAATAATTCCAGCTTCTTTTGCATATTTAACAAATATTTTCCAAATCCACATTCTTGAAAGTTTTGTACCCCTTTTATTTAAAAATAGAAAGTTTTCACTCTTATTTTTCTTCTCAAAGATTGGTCGTGCATTTTTCAAATATTTATTGATCCAACTAATTGCACTACTGCCAATAGGAATAATTCTTTCTTTTGAACCTTTCCCAAAAACTCTCATTACTTCCTCCTCAAAAAGGATGTCACTAATTTTTAAATTGATTAGTTCAGAAACCCTTAAACCACATGAATAAGAGACTTCTAGAATAGTTCTATCACGAAGTCCGGTGTGTTCTTCAACATCTGCCTTTTGCAAAATTTGTTCAATCTCATCGTAAGTTAACACCGCGGGGAGTTTACGGCTCCTTTTCACAGAAGCTAATTTTTGAGTTGGATCATTTTCTATATATGAGGATTGATGCAAAAATGCAAATAATCCTTTTATTGAGGATAAATATCTCGCTGTGGTTGAGGAGTCCACACCAAGCTCTCTCTGCAATTCCAAATATTTTGTAAGAATTTTTGAGTCAACATTGTTCCAATCATCAATCGAATTTTTGTCCAGATAATCGATTAATTTATTTAAATCGCTTTGGTAAGCAAAAAGTGAATTATCAGAAAGATTTTTTTCAAAGCGAAGAATGGAGATATACTCTTTCAGAAATGCTTGCATCAGCCAAGTTCTTCAGATTTATTTGTTTCTAATTCACTTTGATTAGGGTACCGGATTCTCTTATGATGATGTCCAACGAGAATATTTAGGAAGGAGTCCTTTATTTTCTTTATATCACGATAAGTGAGCGGCGTATCATCTATTTGACCATCATCAATTCTGCTGTCGATCAAGTTAACTATTATATTTTGAATTTTTTGTGTATCAGCTTGCTCAAGTGAACGGACAGCGGATTCGCAAGCATCAGCAAACATTACAAGCGCAGTTTCCTTACTATTTGGCTTGGGTCCAGGATATCTATAATCTTTAATGTTTATCTTATCTTCCCCATACAATTCTTTAGCTTTCTCATAGAAATAGCTCATTTTTATTGTACCATGATGCATCGGAATAAAGTCGATGATCTCCTGCGGAAGATTTTGCTGTTTGGCAAGAGAGATGCCATTTTCGACATGAGCAAAAATTCTCTTAATACTCTGCTCAGGTTTTATATCCTCGTGAATATTATTGTTATTGATTTGATTCTCTACAAAACTATAAGGGTCTAAACTCTTACCTATATCATGATAGATTGCGCCAACTTTACTCAATAATGGATTAGCATCTATCTCTTTTGCGGTGGTTTCAACAATAGTGGCCATCGTAATGGAATGATTAAAAGTTCCAGGTGCGTTTCTTGCTAAATCCTGAAGTAGTGGATGATTGAAATCGGTTAATTCCAGCAAAGTAAGATCAGTAGTTATTTTAAATATACGTTCGATAAAAATAATCAGACCATAAGTAAGTACGGGACTAATTAAAGCATTGGAAGAAGCAAAAGCGAAACTGTAGAGCATCTCCTCAGCTGAGTCGAATCTTTCCAATCCGAAAGCAATAATACTTACAGTATATCCAATCAATATATATAGGAGCGATCTATAAATTTGTGTTCTATTCTTAATATCTCTAACAGTATAGGCGCCTAAACCTCCGGCAATAATATTTGAAACCGCAAATGCATAATCATTACCACGAAGAGCGCCAACGAGTAATGCGGCTACAACAGTGCCGTAAAATCCAACTCTGCTGTCAAAAACTATTGTAAGCAGCATAGAACACACAGGAAGTAAAATTAAATACTGGATCGGCAGAGAAACATCTATTTGATAAACAAGAAAAGTTAGGAATGATATAAAAATGAAAATGCTGGCAATTAAAATAAGCTTAAGATTATCATTATAGAGTTTCTTTCGGAATAAGTTGATATATATTATGAAAGGCAGAAAAACAATAAGAACATGAAAAAATTTTCCAACATTTTGAATAAGTCTTCCCCAAAACGTAACCTCTTCCCCTTTTGCAATTCTATACGAATCAATTTTTAATTTTATTTCGGGTGTTATTCGGTCATGCTTTGCGACAATTCTCTCATTTTCATTAACAATACCAATGTTGCGGGGAATTCTTTCTCTTGCGTTTTGGATTGCTTGATCAGTTATTTTTTCACTGTAAATTAAATTAGGTTCACAAAACTTCATTATATATTCAGTTAGAGCCTCATTTAATCTATTATTATTACCAATAATATTTCTAAAACTTGAAGTTATAAATTCGTTTAAAGAAACACTGTCAAAGTGATAGGATTTTGGGAATATTCTTTCAAATCGTCCATCTCTAACAGTAACTGAATCCTTTTCAATTTCGGGCAATGGCCGGTTTAAATAGCCTCGTCCATATACAATAGGAATAATATCTTTGATCGTCCTAAAGACCTCATTAATTGAAGAGACTCGAATCGAGGGAAACTGAAGTGGGCTTTTATAAAAACTTAACAATAACGAGTATGATGAATCACTTAAAATTGTTCGGTTTGTTAATACATCGGTTCTCGTAAATTCACTTAGTAAAAACTGATTGTATGTGGAGAGGGAATCGAGATATTTTTTTTGAATCGCGTTATTTTTTAGAAATATTGGATAGACCGATGAAGCTGCTCTCTCTTTTTCCTTCTCATACTGCTTGGAGTCTTTTAAAATTTCGAAAGTAGTTGATGCAATTATTTCTTCTCGTATCCATACGGAACCAATTGTAACTTCAGAATCGATGGATTCCCCTTTGGGGAACATCATTGTAATGAGGACTGCAGTAAGAATAAGGATTAAAACTTTTACACGCAGACTAGTTTTTAAATTTAGTCTCGATTTACTATTAGTCATTAACTCTTCGCGTCTAATAACATTTTTAAGAATTCGTTCACCCCACCATCATTATTCGATTTCTCAGTCACATAATCAGCAAGTCTTTTTATCTCAGGCACAGCGTTATTAACGGCTATTTTAAGGGCTTCAGTATCAAACATGGCTTTATCATTATACCAATCGCCAACTACCGCTGTGTTATTTATACTTATTTTCAAATGTTTTAATAGTCGTTTTAATCCATAACCTTTATTGCATTTTAGATTTCGAACTTCAAGTAAATAAATTCCCCCATGTCTGTTCGATTTATAATAAGATGCCTTAATTCCAAAAGTATAAGGGAAAGTCATTTTTGAAGCTACTTGCTTTATATTTTTTTGAGTATCACTAACTAAGATAACTTCTAATGTATTCTCTAAATAATTATCATAAGAATCAACCTGCTTATACTTGGCACCAAATTTTTCAACTAATTCGGGCACTGAAGAATTATCTTCTGTAAAGTAAACTGCTGAATTGTGGCAGAGAGCGACTTTTAGCAAAAATTTATCTGCCAATTTTAATGCTCTTTTTACAATGGTTTCTTTTAAACATGATTGGAATATGATGGGGTGATCCAAACTTCTTTGTATTAATGTGCCATCAAGTGTAATAAGGGGCGCAGTAATGCCCAAATCATCGGCATGATAAGTTACAGCGCTTAAAATTCTTCCGGTAGCAATAGAAAACACCACATCCTTCTTTGCCAAAGCTCTAATTAATGATTTTGTTTCATCATTAATTCTATCGCTATCATCTATCAATGTACCGTCCAGATCGAAAATAACAGCTTTGATATTTTTTAAGATTTCGGGACCATTCATGTTGAGTTAAGGATATAGTTAATTTATAGCATCAATAATTTAATAATAATGAAAAAGGAAGAAGGATGACGATTAATTATTAATTTCTGCTAGTGCTTCATCAACCGAATTATTTAATTTTAATACTCTGTCGAGTTGTGATATTTCGATTAGAGTTTTTACACTTTTAGTTGGAGAAGCGAGGTGTAACTGCCCCTCATTAGCCTGAATTATTCGAAATGCTAATAAAATTGAACTTAGACCCGAGCTGTCGCAATATTCAACTTCTGATAAGTCTATAATCAATTTTCTTATATCTTCTGTATGAAGTAGGATAGTAAATTCCCCTTTTACAAATCCGGCGATGGATGCATCAAATCTTTTTTCGTTTAATTTAAAAATGGCGATATCACCAATCTTTTTTAACTCATAATTAAAATTTTCGCTCATATTCTTTCGCTTTTAAGTTTAATTTACGTGCCCAATTTACAAATTCGGGCAATCATTCGGAACTATATATTTTAGAACATCTTCAGGTATTTTATTAGGTTTTCGTACGTTTTTTGGGCATCCATACCGGCTATGCCCACCAAAAAATTATAATAACCATCCAGCCCCTCCCGGTGAAAACCCAGCCTGATACTACTTTTTACCTCACATAGAAGTGAGAGTAGAAATAAATCCTCCTCCCGGTTAAGGTCGATCACCAAATCATAATTTTGATGTGAAAACCGATCAATTACTGATTTTAAAGGAAGTCCAATCCGGTTAATCTGACCAAAATGGTATGACAAGTATTTAAATCTGTCATTTTTGGGAATTTCATTATACTTATGTTCTTTGATGCATAGAGTAATCGCTTTCCCATTTTGGAATAAATATTCAACGACCTGGAACGCAGAATGGAAATCAGAATCATTGCTTGGTAGAATTATAAAAGCAGTTACTGACTTTTTAATCGAATCGCGAAAGTTCAAAGCTTCCCAATTTTTTTTAAGATACTTTCGCGCTAAAATAAACTTAGCAACCCTTTTTTTTAATTTTTCAAACATTGCTTTTACCTTCAATCATCTGAACAAAAGTATCTTCATCAAGAATTGGAATGCCTAGCTCTGTGGCTTTTTGAACTTTAGAACCAGGGTTATCACCCACTATCAGGTAATCAGTTTTTTTACTTAGGGAGGTAACCGGTTTCCCTCCATTTTTTTGTATGGCATCTTTTATTTCATCTCGTGTAAATTTTACTAATGTACCGGTAACAAGAAATGATTTCCCCTCTAATGTGTTTGAGATTGAAATCTCCGAATCAATGAAAAAATTTATATTGTGTTTTTTAAGGGAATCAATAATCCTCAGATTTTCTTTATCGGAAAAATAATCTTTAACGCTGGAGCTAATTCTTGGGCCAATTTCATTTATTGCTTCAATTTCTTCATGGGACGCTGAGATTAGTTTATCGATAGACTTAAAATGCATCGCTAATTTATTAGCAGCACCTGCGCCTACATACCTTATTCCAAGAGCAAAGAGTACTTTTGGGAAGGGAGTACTTTTACTATTCTCAATTGAAGTGAGTAAGTTATCAACTCTTTTTTCTCCCATCCTTTCCAGGTTTATCAATAATTCCCGTTTGCTCTTTAAATCATAAATGTCTGTAAAGGTGTTTAAGAAATTATTATCGACAAGGGTTTCGATTAATGAATCCCCTAGTCCTTCAATATTCATCGCGGTTCTAGAAGTGAAATGGATTAATTTACCCTTTAATTGAGCTGGACAATCTCTATTAACGCAATACAAAGCAACTTCATCAACATTTTTCACTAACGGTCCTTTACATACCGGGCACTGTTCAGGAATTTCAATCTTTGTGACTGAATCTTGCCTCAAACTAAAATCAACTGAAACAATTTTAGGAATTACATCCCCTCCTTTTTCAATTAATACGAAGTCGCCAATCATCAAATTCTTTCTTTCAATTTCATCCGGATTATGAAGTGTAGCTCTGCTAATTGTTGATCCAGCCAATAAAACTGGTTCCAACTCGGCAACAGGAGTTATTGCGCCGGTTCGTCCAACTTGCCATGTAATATTTTTTAATAATGTAGTTTTTTGCTGGGGCTTAAATTTGTAGGCAACAGCCCATTTAGGAGCTTTAGCAATATTACCCAAGTTCTTTTGATGTTGGATGGAATTCACTTTTATAACTACCCCATCAATCTCATAAGGTAAATTTTCCCTCGTTACCTCCCATTTGTTGCAAAACTCCTCAACCTCAGCAATTGTGCCACATACTCTAAAATTTTCATTTATCCGGAATCCTAATTTTTTTAAAATTTTAAGATTCTCATCCTGGCTTTGAACCGCATATTCATCCGTAAAAAAATAATAAAGAAAAACTCGCAATGGACGTTTTGAAACTTGTTTTGGATCAAGTAATTTAATGGTACCAGCAGCGGAATTCCTAGGATTAGCAAACAACTTTTCCCCGTTTGCTTCCCTCTCGGCGTTCAATTTTTGAAATTCTTCTTTCTCAAAATAAATTTCTCCCCGCACTTCAAAATTCAGAATGTCGTGGAGATCCTCTTTTGGTGTAACTATCAGCGGTAATGAGCGAATCGTTTTTACATTTTGAGTTACATCCTCCCCAATCGTTCCATCTCCTCTGGTAGCGGCATACTTTAACAAACCGTTCTCATAATTTATACTTATTGAAACACCGTCAATCTTTAACTCGCAAACATATTCGGGTATTGACCCCTCACTCAAACCATCTTTAACGCGTCTATCAAAGTCTCTCAGTTCTTCAAGTGAATAGGCGTTTGAAAGACTTAACATAGGAATAGAATGATGAATATTCTTAAATTCATTGGTTAGATCGGAGCCTACTCTTTGTGTGGGGGAATCTGGTGTGATTAAATTTGGGTATTTATTCTCTAATTCCTTAAGTTCATTTAGTAACCTATCATAGTCATAATCTGTAATTGTGGGCTGATTTAAAATGTAATATTTGTAATCATGGTCGCGGATAATTTTTCGAAGAGTTAGAATTTTTTCTGACGCAGAATTGCTCATTGTTTTTTTGGTGGAATAGTTAAATATCTAATATTGTCCTTTGATATTCTGATATTTCTGATTTCCCCGATCTTGCCTAAACTGCCTATCGATTTACCATTAAAGATTATCTCACCAACACCAGCATTTCCAATACTAACACTAAACTCTGTTAATGCCTTATAATTTAAAATTTCATCTGGAAGTACTACACGTTTAACAAGTTCTTTTTTATCACTAACTACTCTTAGCCAAACATTTTGTTTTACTTTTATTTCGATCCGAAGACTATCATCATTTACTATTGGCTGTGGAACATCCTCTGCCTGTTCGATAACTTCAAATTTTTTCGAAGGTTCATCTGATAATGTCACTTCTTCCTTTATAATTTCTGGGTTATCTTGATAAACCAGTGCGAAGTAAAGTACAACAATCCCAATAATCAATATTGCTGAACCAATAATATAATTTAGCTTGGAATTATTTTTACTTTGCTGGGCACTTTCAGGTAGTTTATTGGTCTGGGTTTCATCAGTAAATTTTTTATTTCTAGTAACTTCTTCTTGTGAAATATCTTTTTCTAATTTTTGAGCATTAACTTTTTCTATGTTTTCATGACTGGAATTCTGAGGAATTACTTCGTCAATTTGGGGATTTACTATTATTTCTTTTTGCGGAGGATAGCTGCCAGCTTGGGCTAGTTCAAAGTTATGAATTACTGATTGAGGGTCTAGTTCAATAATGTGAGCATATTCTTTAATAAAGGCACGAATGTAGAGATCAGGTAAAATTCCAAAATTGGCCGATTCGATAGCCGATAAGTATTTCAGGTCGATTCTTGTTTTTGCTGAAATTTGCTGGAGTGAAATACCTTTTAATTCTCTATTCGCCTTGAGTTCATCAGCAAATATTTTTAAAGATTGTGACTGCATCCTATATCAATTTATTTTTTGAAGTTTTACCGCAAAGGAACCGTCAATCCCATGAGTACTTGGTAAAGTCTGGACATAACCTTCTTCATCAACTAAAATTTGATTTACACTATCTTTTGCATCAATAATTTTGAATTCCGTATGTTGCTCTAAAAATTTCTTAACAACATCTTTATTCTCTTCAGGTTCAGTAGTACAGGTGCTGTAAACTAAAATCCCACCAACTCGTAAAAGAGACGAACCTTTAACTAATAACTGGTATTGAATATTAGCAATTTTTCTAATATCACCCAAGTCTTTCTTCCATTTTAAATCCGGTTTCTTAATTAGAGTACCAAACCCCGAACATGGAGCATCAATAAGTATTCTATCAAATCCAGATTCATCTTCGTATTCCAACGCGTCTATTTCTTTCATAGAAACATTTTCAGCACCGAGTCTTGTAAGATTTTTCTCAAGAATTTTTAAGCGGCTTTCAAATTTATCTAGAGCAACAATTTCACCAGTGTTACTTAAAAGGTCTGCTATAAAAGCTGTCTTCCCTCCAGGTGCGGCACATAAATCGAGTACGCGATTTCCTTTCTGAAGATCCAATAGCTTTACAGGAATACCTGTACTCTCATCTTGAATTGTAAAATATCCTTTTTGAAAATATTCCCAGTCCACAATATTTGTTAATGTCGCAAGTTTTAAGAATTCAGGTAAATATTTCCCAGATGTAAATTTTAGATCCACCGCCTTAAGAAGTTTTTGTAATTCATCAATATTAGTTTTAATTCCATTTACTCTAATGGTGTGAAAAGGTCTATTATTATTAGCAATTAAAAGATTTTCAGTTTCCTCTTTGCCATAGCGGGCTAACCATCTTTTTACAAGCCAAGAAGGATGTGAATAATAAGCGCTAAAATAAGCAACTAAATCTTCATTGGGATCGGGGTATCTAATTGAATCTTTACTTCTAATAACATTTCGTAATACTGCATTGGTTAAATCCGCGGGTTTCTGTCCTTGCATTTTTTTTACAAAATCCACTGCCTCATTTACAGCAGCATAATCTGGGATTTTGTCCAAAAAGAGTATTTGATAAATAGCAACTCTCATGGCGTTTTTAACATTAGGGATACATTTTGAAAACTGCCCTTTATAAAAACCATTAAGAATCCAATCTATCCTACCAAGCCAACGGGTAACTCCATGAACGATTTCGAAAAGTAAAGCTTTATCCGGACCCGATAAACCGGAGTTCTTCATTTCTATTTCAAGAAGTTTATCGAGGTATGCGTCTGTCCGGTCAATTCTATTTAGAATTTTTATTGCGTGCCCCCGAACCCCATTGTACAAATTTAATCCTACAGATTCTTCTTCTGTTTCCATATCGTGCTGAAATATATATAGGTGCTATTGAAAAAAAAAGGGCTGAAATCAGCCCATATTAAGGTTAAGCTTCTTTTTTACCGTATTTCTTTTTGAATCTCTCAACACGACCGGTAGAATCTAGCATCTTCTGTTTTCCCGTAAAAAAGGGATGACAATTAGAACAAAGTTCAATTTTTATATGATCAACAGTCGAACGAGTAACGAAAGTATTTCCGCAAACACAAGAAACTTCACACTTTTGATAGATTGGATGAATACCTTTTTTCATTTGAACACATTTTCCTTAAAATTAGGCAGTAAATTTAATTATCATTTACTTTAAAAACAAATAAACAGCTATTTTCCGGCTTTTTTTAATGAATCTTTCTTAATTTCCGCATTTTTGATAGAATCTAGCGCATCTCTATATTTCTTTAGGGTTTGAGCGTCGAGTGGCTCCCTTACAAAAAATCCATCAAATTCTTCTGAAGCGTCTCCAGAACTGACAACACTTGCCCTCTTTGAGGATGATTCCTTCAATGAGCTTTTACCAGAAATGTACTCATCAAGTGCAATCGACCTGGAACTCTGAATGGAACGACTTGGGGTACTTGTTTTAATCTGGGGCTGAACTTCTGGTTTTGACGAAACGATCTTCTCTTTAATTGATGTAGAAAATTCAACTTTTTCACTCAATTTCTCAATTGAATCGGAGGAGTTCCCACTCAATAATTGGTTTTGAATAGGTTGTGGATCTGAAAGTAGTGGATTTTCATCATTGTTGTTTGGGGGAAGGAATACAAAAAAGAGGATTATTGCCGTCGCCATAACTGCAGAAGGTGCAAGGAATAAGCTTAATCTAAACTTTCGGACTGGCTTTTCTTCAAGTAATGGCAGATTATTAATTTTTGTTAAAAGATTATATTCAAAATTTTCATCTGTTTTAATAGCTGGTAAATTTTTTAAGTCCTTAATAAGATTTTTATATTTTTCATCTTCATTGTAAAAATTATTTTTCATAAGCTACTCTTTATAAATATGCTTTAATAGTTTTTGCAATTGTGCTCTCCCCCGGTTAATTCTTGATTTCACTGTGCCAATGGCTAAATTTGTAATTTCCGCAATTTCCTCGTAAGATAAATCTTGAATATCTCTTAAAATAACAACTTCACGATAGACTGGTTTAACTCTTAATAATGCTTTCTGAATTATTTCGCTTCTAATTTCTCCATCTGCCGCCTTTTCGGGGGACAAAAATGATTTATCTTCAATTTGAGGAGACTTTTCATCTTCATCATTATTAATTGAAAAGAAACTTCTCCTCCTTCTTCTTTTTAATTCGTTTTTCGCCAGGTTACCTGCAATTGTATAAATCCATGTCGAAAACTTGGCAAATGATTTATAAGAATCCTTATGAATATAAAACTTAATCATTGTTTCTTGAACAACATCGGTGCAACTATCTCGATCTCCCAAAAAACGATAAACAAAATTCATTAAAGGATCTTTGTAGCGTTTTACCAATAATTCATAAGCTTCAAGAGTATTATTATCTTGAAACTCCTTGATCAATTCTTCGTCTGTTAGTCCAGTTAAATTTTTAGACAACTTGGCTTATACCTTAGTGTAAAAAAAATGTTTCAATTTTCTATGTCAATTTTAGCCATAAACAGTTTTTTATGCAAGAAAAGTTATTTTCAGCCTCATGAAATTATCTCTGAGACTAGCATAGTAACAACTGTAATCTGGTCCATACTACTGTTTTTTATGTTCAGATCTGCTGATAAAAGTGCTTCGGAGGCATTAAGTAACCTTCTATCGTTAAACAAATATTTGCACTTTTTTAAGTTCATAAAATAGCCATAACTAATGCCGACTTTCCTAGCATTTGAAGAATCGATATCATAAGAATTCCTTGAGAGTCCGCTAACCCCCACAACTTCCAACATTTGTGAAATTATGATAATTGATTTAGCCAGAAAATTTACAAGCGTAATTGCATCTTCACCACTGCTAATTAAACTAAGTGCAACTTTGAGGGCCTCGTTTTTATCCCCCCTACCTACTGCGTTCTGGAGATCAAAAATAGAATATTGTTTTGTTGGAGAAGCAATATTTTTTATGGCATCATAATCAAATTTACCATTAACCGGTGTATAGTCTAAAAATTTTCTTAACTGCATCTTTAGCATCGTTTTGTCATCACCCGAAATTTCAACTAATGCTCTGGCGTTATCTTCAGTAAAAAGGAGTCCTATCTCCTTGGCTTGATGTAAAATCCAATCAATTAGTTCATCTCCCTTAATAATTTCGGCACTAAAGATTAGGTTGTATTGAATTAAGGATTTTACTGGTTCGCTCAATGTATCTTTTACTTCGCCAAAGTTACAGATAATTAAGATTGTAAAATCGGCGGGATTCTGAATATATGCTGCAAATTCCTTTTTTTCTGAAAGTAATTCAAAATTTCTGATTGTTATAATTTTTTTCCCACCACCAAAGGGAAAAGCATATGCCGAATCAATAATCTGGTTTAATGTAACTCCTTTTTCAACATTGATATCTTCCTTATCGAAATCAGATTTTACAAGATTCGAGTACAAATCTTCCAGTTTCTGGGCTGTAGAATCGATGCTAAAATTATCTTCTCCGCATAAAAAATAAATTGGGAGAATCTTCTCTTGCTGAATCAAATTACTTACCAGTTCAATTGATGGAAGTTTGATTTTTTTAGCCATTCTCTCTTGGTTCTTTTAATTTTTCAAATTTTATAGCGCGATATAAAAAGAATAGGAATCCACCCCAAATAATTCCTATTATTAATATAGCTGTAATAATCGTGATCATTAAACTTTTCTCTCTAACAACAACTTATTTATTCTACTATTGATAAGAATGAATGTCGATATTATGATTGTCCATTGCAGAATGCATGTACCCAAATTTTCCGTATGAAATGGATTCCACCACTCGCTATCCCATTGTGTTGAAGAATAAAGCCACCACAAGATAAGTACTAAAGCCTCAAATGGTATTACATACTTAATAAGATAATCATAAAGTTTGTTAAGTTTGAAATCATTTCCATGAGAATTAATGAGATTGATGCGAAATTTTTCCACTCCAAACTTATTTACCGAAAAAGCAATAAATGCTCCGCTAAGTATAAGACCGATACCCCAAACCCAATCTTGATTCAAGAAAAAATTGGTGTTTAGCGCAGAGGGAATACCCGCGGTTATGCCAATAGCAAGCATAATCATTATTGATTTTTTTCTCACCATACCCAAATCACATAATGAACTAACTGAAAGTTCTAACATTGAAATTAGTGAGGTTATAGCGGCGAAAAATAGGGCAAGAAAGAACAACGTAATAAATATATTATTCACAAGATGAAAAGGGGTAATCTTGTTAAATAGTTCCGGTAGAAAGATGAATGTTAATCCTGTATTTGCTGGACCACTATTTGAAATTTGGGACAACGGATCATTACTTCCCAGGGCAAAGACGGTAGAAAAAATTGTGATGCCAGCAATCAACGATACTGAATTATTACCAAATCCTATTAGTGCAGCATTTAAACTTATATCCTCTTCTCTCTTCATATAAATTGCATAAGTCATAATCAATCCCCAGCCTGCGCCGGTATCCCATGCATTTTGGGTAAGGGCATTGAGCCAAATTTTTGGGTCGAGCATTAAGTTAAAATCTGGTCTGAAAAAAAATTCCAAACCTTCTAACGCATTTGGTAAGGTAACAGCTCTAATCATCAATAAGAGCAGTATGGTGATTAGTGAGGTAACTAAAATCTTGCTAATTTTTTCAATTCCTCTTACACCAAAATAAATTACTGAACCGGCAATAATCATAACAATAAAATGGTAAAGAAGTGGTGTATAACTTTCCGAAAAATTAGTCCAATAAAGCAAATGATTTTTTGTAGATAATAATTCACCGTTGGCAGAAGAAACTAAATATTTTAGGCACCAGCCGGTAATAACCGAATAATAAAACATAATAAAGGTAGCAACAGCTGCAACAAAAGCCCCCATCCAGGTAAATCGAGGACCTGCAACCTTTGAAAACGCTCCCATTGGCGATTGACGAGCATATTTACCTATGGCAAATTCAGCAATTATAAGTGGCACAGACCAGATAATTAAGAATATTAACCAGGGTATTAAAAATGATCCGCCGCCATTCTGTGCAACAATTATTGAGAATCTCCAAATATTTCCTGAGCCTACAGCAATGCCGAGTGCAGAAAGAATTAACCCCCAGCGGGAGCTAAAAAATTCTCTTTGCGACATTAGTTGTTCTTTAATTTTTGGATAGTGAGCTTGTTAATCACAACTGGATTATTTGGTTTATCCATGTTGTTAGTTGGCACCTCACTAATTTTATAAACAATTTCGAGTCCGGATGTCACTTTCCCAAAAATTGTATGTTTAGCATTTAACCAGGGAGTAGGTGCAACTGTAATAAAAAACTGACTTGTATTAGTACCCGGACCGGCATTTGCCATTGAAAGTATTCCAGGTTCGTTATGCATCAAATCCGGGTGGAACTCATCTTCAAATGGACCGCCATAAATGCTTTCTCCACCACTACCGGTTCCGGTTGGATCCCCCCCTTGAATCATAAAATTCTTAATTACTCGGTGAAAAGATATTCCATTGTAAAAACCGCGTTCAGATAATTCTACAAAGTTTTTTACAGTCTTTGGAGTTTTTTGTGCGAATAACTCTACGGTAAACGTTCCCAAATTTGTGTCAAAATTAGCCAGTACCCGGTTGTAGGAAGATAATGATTCTGATACCGGCTGCTTGGTCTCACCATCAGTTTTTTTATTGTTTGCTGAATCGGATTTACAGGAAATAAAAGTTATAACAATTACCAATGAATAAGTTATAAGATTTTTCATTTATGCCTCTATTATAAATAAATTATGTTTAGGTATAACATTATTAAGACAATAATTCCAACTGCTACACGATAGTAAACAAAAATGAAAGTCGTTTTTTTTCTCAAATACTTTAATAAATATTCAATTGAAAGATAACCCACCAGTGCTGAAACAAATGTTGCGATTATCATTGCGATCAATCCATCAAGATTTATGTAGGATAAGGACTCATAAAACTGCAACAATCCACTTGCCGCTACAGCCGGAATGCTCATCAAAAAAGAAAATCGCGCCGCGGTTTCTCTATCTAAACCTAAGAATAAACCGGCGGTGATTGTCGTGCCAGATCGTGAGGAGCCGGGTATTAGTGATATTGCTTGAGCTATCCCAATAATTAGGGCGTCGTACCATTTAATATCATTTATCTTTCTGGAAAATTTACCTGACTTTTCGGCAATAGCTAAAATTAATGCGAGAATAATTAGACTTAATGCAATTACCATTAAATTTTTTGTGAACACACCTTCGATAAAATCTTTAAATAATAACCCTATTACCGCCACCGGTATTGTTGCAATTATTAAGTACCAACCCATTTTTGAGTTGAGCGATTGAGATTTCACTGCCTTTTGTTCAAATAAGTTTTCCTTAAAAAAGTCATTTGCAATTGAAATTAAATCTCTCCAGAAATAAATTAGCACCGCTATCAATGTTCCAATCTGAATAACAGCAATAAATGAAGTCCACTTCTCAGGGAACTGAGGATTAATCAATCCAGTAATTTTACCATAAAGGGTTAAATGCCCCGTACTGCTTATTGGCAAAAACTCCGTTAACCCTTGAATTATTCCTAAAATAATAGCTTCTATTGTGTTCAATCAATTACCTATAATTTAAAAGTTACACCCAAGTTAATTGCGACAGAGATGGAATTCATATTTAAATTTTCCCCTGTGACCGGATTGAATATTTTATTCCCATTATTTGATAAATCTCCCGGGAGATCATATCTGACATCGATACCAATAAGTGCAAAAAAATCTTTACTTAATGCAGTATTGCCAACAGCTTTAAGTAAAAAACCTAATCCATTTGCATTATAATCAGCTTGTGAAAGAAATCTTTCGCTAAATGAAACAGTTCTTAAACCTACTCCTCCCCCGAGCTTGAACTGATATCCTTCTCCGGGAATTATGTAGTATGTTACCACCGAGGGTTTGAAATGGGTGAATGAGACCTCGTATAATCCACCGGAACCCGAAGGAGATGTTTGAGAATCTATTATAGTGTTGAGTTCTATTCCGACCTGAAAACTATTTGAAAAGGAATAATCTATTTCTCCGCTAAAGCTTACCGCACTTTTAAATGAGGATGTAGTATTGGATTGAAATGTTGAATTAACATAATCTCGATATGAAGCGCTGTTTCTAAAATCCAAGCCCATGCTTGCGCTAATATCCCATTGAGAATAAAGTTGTAATAATGGAAGCGAGAAAAATAGAACTAGTACGTTTTTATAATTTTTCATCATTAAGATTTCAAGACAGTTAAAAAAGTTTCCTTGGGTAATTTTCTCTTTTCGCGAATCTTATTTATAATTATTATCATCAAAACTGTAGCTGTAATAAATCCGGTATATGTAATAAAATTAGTAATAAGTGCATAGGCAGCGCTAATCTGAGGATCAAAATTATATATTTGTACAAGCAAATAAATGGATATGGCATGATATGTACCAACGCCACCGGGAGTTGGTATTAATGATCCAAATGCGGAGATTGTCATCACCACCCAAGCAAGTCCAAAATTTATTTTTCCATAATCACCCATATCAATTATATAAAATCCAACATATGAATTTAGAGCGTAAGCAAGAACGATTAACAATGAAATTAATATTATAAGTGAAATATTTTTGACTCCCTTCACACAAGCCAATCCTTCAATTAAAGTTGTAATAAGCTTTTCAAGTTTGGAAGCAAATTTTTCACTAAACTTTTTGGATAAATTTATGAATGTGTGAATGAGATGTTCTTCGTACTTAATTATTATTATGAGAAAGAGAGTAAATACTACAATAAAAATAAAACCTATAAGAAGTGAAATTCTTAACCAATTAATCTCAGTTAAGAGGTCCCCTGGAAAAATTAAAATGCTGATTACAGCGGCAAAAGCAAACGAGATTACATCTATAAAACGTTCAACTATTATTGAACCTAGTATTGTCGATCTTGATATACCTTCCCATTTTCCTAGAAATAAACCTCGAAAAAGTTCACCTAATCTTGGAATAACACAGCTAACACCGTAGCCAATTATCACCGAGCCAAATAAATTAACTTCGGATAAATCCTTTTTAACCGATTTAAGCATTATTCTCCAGCGCAGCGATCGAAGATAGTGGGAAATCAAAAAAATAATTACATATAAAAATATGTAATAAAGTGATGAATGGGCAATAATCGAAAGTGCTCCAAAAAAATCTATCCCCTTAAATGCGAAATACAAAAAAGCAAAAGTTATTAAGAATGTTATGAATACCCCAAAACTTTTGGAAAGGTATCCCTTATTTTTACTACCGGAGATCAATAACTTTTACTCCTTTTGGTGTAGTAAAACTGAATGAATTATCGCTTACCTGCTGATTAACTTTAATATTCGTGAATTCAAACAAATATTTCATATCAGCGATATCAACAATTTCCAATTTAGAAATTAAATTCTCCACATTCTTATAAATACGCAAAGATTTGAAATCAAGGAATTCATCTTTCGGGAGCATTTCAAGAATTTCTTCACCGGATTTTAATGATGGATCACTAATTGACTTTAGGTTGCACAACGCGGGATAATCATACAAATATCTTTCGAGTGAAAAAGAGGTCGGATCGTCTGTCAACGAACTAATTACTACTCGTTTAAACTTTTTATCATGATTCCATATATTAATTCCATCTGAAATAATTGTGTGATTTCCTAATTCTACCAAGAATTTATTTTTTTTCTTATAAGTAATAGTGCCATTTGTTTTGCTCATCACAGTTCCATCAGCAGAATAACTATACTGAACAAGTCCAGAGCTAAAATCTGATACTGATTTGTATTTATTCTGAATTTTCTTCAGTAACGCATTCCCCTGAGCAAACATCAGGATTGGGAGTAAAAAAAGAATTGGTGTTAATAATTTAATTTTCATAATGACCTCAATATAGTTTCTAATTGTTGTTCACTTTCAACAATCACTTCCCTCGCTTTGCTCCCTTCAGAAGGTCCTACAATTCCCGCTTGTTCAAGTTGATCAACAATTCTTGCCGCGCGGGAGTACCCAAGTTTGAGTCGCCTTTGTAGCAAAGATACAGAACCCTGCTGATGTTTTACAATAACCCGAGCGGCATCTTCGAACATCGGATCCAGATCATTTAAGAAATCGCCTCCAGAAGCATTTTTCTTTTCATAAAGAGATGGTAGAAAATATCTTTTAGAGAAACCCTTCTGTACATAAATAAAATTGGTAATCTTTTCTACCTCTTCAGTAGATATAAATGCATTCTGAATTCTTATCGGCTTAGGCATCCCACCCGGAAGAAAGAGCATATCGCCCTGCCCTAATAATTGCTCAGCGCCATTCATATCAAGAATAGTTCTTGAGTCAATTTTTGTTGCAACTTGATACGCCATTCGCGCACTAAAATTAGCCTTTATAACTCCGGTTATAACATTAACAGAAGGACGCTGAGTTGCAAGGATTAAATGAATACCCACCGCACGAGCTAACTGCGCCAGTCTTGCAATCGGTTCCTCAACTTCTTTACCTGAAGTTATCATTAAATCGGCTAATTCATCAATAATTACAACTATATATGGCATTTTATGATGTTTCATTTCATCGTTGTCTTTCGGACGCGATTTCGGATTCATCACTTTTTTATTGTAATCAACAATATTTCTAACGCCTACTTTAGCCAGTTTATCATATCTTTTTTCCATTTCATATTCAACTGCTTTTAGAGCAAGTAAAGCATTAGATGGATTTGTAATTATTTCTTCATCAAGATCAGGAGATACTGCCAAAAAATGTTTATTTAATTTTCGGTAAAAAGATAGTTCAATTTTTTTAGGGTCGATAATAACGAATTTAATATCACTTGGATGCTTCGCAAAAATTAAACTGTTAAGAACCATATTAATTCCAACACTTTTACCAGAACCGGTTGAGCCGGCGATTAACATATGAGGCATTTTTGCCAAGTCGGTTACATAAACATCGCCGGAAATTGTTTTTCCTAACGCCAGTGGAAGTTCTTCCTTAGATTCTCTTATTTTCTTAAGTACAGAACTTGCTCTCACAATTGTGGATTGTGCATTCGGTATTTCAACGCCGATTGCACTTTTACCCGGAATTGGAGCAATAATTCTAATTCCCCTCGCTGCAAGTGCTAAAGCAATATCATGCTCGAGAGATACAATTCTACTAATTTTAACACCGGGTGCCGGAACAATTTCGTACAAAGTTACAACCGGACCCGGAGTTACAGTTATGTCATCAATCTGAATATCAAACAAAGCCAATTTATCTTTAAGAAGAGCGGCATTACGTTTTAATTCAGCTTCATTCACTTTAATATCTTCATCGCCAGGAGGGATTAGTAAATCTAATGAAGGTGGATTATATGAAATTTTCTCATCCCATTGATCGGGTAATTCCGCCTCAGCATTTTTATCTATCAGCGGTAAAGAATCTTCATCATCAATTTTTGGTTTATCAACTTTATTTATTTTCGAAACAGCTGCTTCTTCTTTTGCGGTTGGCTTAGTTTCAACAGTTGGAATATCTTTTTGTATGATAGTTATTTTTGTCTCTGGTTGAGCTTCAACATGTTCAGCTTCTACTACATTATTCCCGGCAATCTCCTTAAGAGATTTTGCGGTTCTTAAATTTTTTATCTTATCTAAATTTGAATTTTCATCTACAAGAGCATTTTCATTCTCAACTTCTTCTTTTTCCGATTTTGAAAAGAACTCCCTTATAAAATTAATAATGGTGCTAAAGTGTACATCGAATGCAATAATAAGTGTTATGGCAAGTCCTGTAGCAATAAAAATTATCCCGCCTAATCCGCCGAGAAGTCTGCTAAGTATAGTTCCTATGGATAAACCAACATTCCCCGAAAGTTCATTCACATCTGAGAAAAGAGAAATCTCTGGAGTAAATCGAATTAATCCAAAAAATGATGCTAGTAAAAGTGCAGTTACCAAAAGAAAATTGGAGATGTGGAGAGCTAACTTGTACTCTACTTTTCCTAAAATTGCCCATCCCCATAAAAATAAAATTGCTGGAAATATTATTGAAAATAAGCCAAGCGTCTTGTTAATTAAAAAGTATGAAATATATGCTCCAAACAGCCCCAGCCAATTATTTATTGTAACTATTCTCTCTTGCAGTTCGGGGGATGGATTAAATATCTTGAAAAGATCAACTGGAGTATACAGCGATGATTCGTCAGCTCTTGAGTATGAAAGAATACTTAAAAAGGAGAGTAAAGCTAAAAGAAGCAAAAGTATACCGAAAATTTTTTTCTTTTTTTCGGGGGAGATAATGAAAAAGTTTTCACCAACGGTTGAGACTTTTTCTTTTGTATTAGTTTTTCTTGGCATTCCTGTTATTTGTTTAAGTTTTGTTCTTGTTCAGTATGAGCAGGTGTTGTTTCCAATTTTTTAATAGAACTTGAAATAAAATATGGAATTAATTCAGTTGTTCCATATTGTGCGCAAAATTTTATATCTTCAGCAAAACCATTTTCAATTAGTAATTTACCATGCTCTGTTTCTTTTAGAAGTTTAATGAGATTTTTCCCAAATGTTTTATTTAGAACTAACCCAGCGCGTGAGGAATCGCTTAATTCAACATTCTCATTTAATTTTTGCATTTCCTGTGTAAGTCTGCCAGCACAAACAGCATCCTCAAGATTAAAACTGCCATTAGTTCCGGCGCAAATGATTTCAACATCTTTGTTGAGATCGATTAAGTGAGAAGCTACTGCAGGTAAATTAAGAAAGCTACAAATAAAGATATTTTCGGCAAATTTAGTCTTTACTATTGCCTTAGAACCATTAGTAGTGTACAAAATTATTGATTTGCCAGAAACAGTTTCAGTTGAATATTCCAGTGGAGAATTCCCCAACACAAAGCCTTCCACTTTTTTGGTATTTCTTTCACCGCCGAGCAATGTTTGCCCGCTAAACGCGTTTCCCGAAACTTTCATGGCAAAATCAACAGTGCTCACGGGAATTATTTCGCGTGCGCCATTATTTAGTGCTGTAACAATTACAGTAGTTGCGCGCAAAACATCAATTACAACAGAAGTTTTACCGGTGAAATAGAGTTCATCCAAATGTTGATTTGAGTAAAATATATTTATTTTCATTTTTTCACGAAAGGAAGTTTAGTTATTTGCGCGGAGTATTCTTTTCCGCGTATTGAAATATTTAATTTATTTGTTTCATTTATCTGATCTGAATCGATATAAGCGAGCGCAATTGCCTTATCTAAACTAGGGCTCACTGTACCGCTCGTAATTTTGCCTATAACTTTACCTTCTGATTTAATTTCATAATCTTTTCTTGGGAATATTTTCTCTTCCGAAATCAGAGCAGTTAATTTCCGTTTTGTACCCTTCTCTTTTGCTTCGACTAGAATATCTTTACCAATAAATGAAGGTTTCTTAAGTTTCGTAATCCAACCCAACCCAGCTTCAATAGGATTGGTATTTTGATCAATATCGTTTCCATATAAACAGAAACCCATTTCTAAACGTAAACTATCGCGCGCACCTAAACCTACCGGCTGAATATCAAATTCTTTTCCAGCTTCAAAAATCGCATTCCAAATTTTTTCTGCGAAATTTTCACCGTTTTTAAAGTAAAGTTCAAATCCCAATTCCCCTGTGTAGCCAGTTCTGGAGAGAATTACTTCATTGTTAAAAATCGAAACTTTTCTGAAATGATAATACTCAAGACTATTTTTCTCACCTATGATTTTGTCGATTACCTTTCCAGAATTTGGTCCTTGCACCGCAAGAAGTGAATATTCATCACTCTCATCAACTATTTCCACGCCAAAAGGATTGTTAGCTTTCATCCATTCAAAATCTTTTTGCTTGTTAGACGCGTTCACTACCAATAAGTACTCTTTTTCATTAATTCGATAAACTAAAAGATCATCAACAATTCCCCCATTTTCATAGCACATGGCGGAATATTGAACTCTTCCATCATAAAGAGCGGATACATCATTAACAGTAAGGTTTTGTACAAAATCGAATGCCTTTTCTCCCTTTATAAATATTTCACCCATGTGGGATACATCAAATACACCAACGGAGTTGCGAACGGCTTTATGTTCCGCAATAATTGATGAATATTGAATTGGCATTTTGTATCCGGCAAAATCAACTAATTTTGCACCAAGTTTTTCATGAATATCATTAAATGCGGTCTTTTTCATATTATTTTTGAGATTTATTCCAATCACTTAAGAATTTTTCTAAACCAATATTAGTTAGTGGATGGTTAAATAATTTTTCAATAACATCAAATGGCATTGTTGCAACATCGGCACCCATCATTGCAGCATCCACCAAATGAAGAGGATGACGAATACTTGCTACTAATACTTCAGTAGCGTAGCCATAATTTCGATAAATAGTAATTATTTGTTCGATCAATTGCATTCCATCATGACTTATATCATCCAATCTACCAACAAAAGGACTAATATAAGTCGCTCCGGCTTTTGCGGCTAAAAGGGCTTGTGTGGGAGAAAAACACAAAGTAACGTTTGTTTTAATTCCCTCATCCGATAGTGACTTAACGGCTTTAATTCCCTCTTTAATAAGAGGTACTTTAACTACAATATTTTTATGAATTTTTAACAATTCTTTAGCTTCTCGCAATATTCCGTCATAGTCGGTAGAAACAACTTCTGCGCTAATTGGTCCATCAACAATTTGAACAATTTCTTCAAGAAGCTTAACAAATTCCTTTCCTTCTTTGGCTACTAATGAAGGGTTTGTGGTAACACCATCCAATAATCCATAAGAAGCGGCTTCTTTAATTTGGTTAATATTAGCTGTATCAATGAAAAACTTCATCTTTGCCCTCTTTCTTTTTTACAACTTGTTAAACTTAATAAAAAAACTGGTTATAAATATTTCAAAAATAGTAGTGATTAAGCAAATTCTTCCGTTTTATCTTCACCAGTTTTGGTAATAACAAAATAAAACTTTTGTGGACTTACTTTCTCATCGACAATTAGTTTAATTCGTAAAAAATATTTCAGTTGAAGCTTTGTTAAAGTAGAAATAAATCCACGTTGGAGGTTATCCCCCAATGATGGATGCACCTTCAAAGTTAAAGAATTGTGTTTTTCAGCTGTTTTATAACGTTTTAACCATCCCTCAATTTCATGAAGCAGATTAGATTTTTTAGTCAATAATCCAGTTCCCTGGCAATATGGGCATGCTTCATTCATCGACTGCATTATATTTTCGCGTATTCTTTCGCGGGTAATTTGCATCAGTCCGAAATCTGTCATGGGAAGCATAGCAATTTTAGCACGGTCTTTCTTAAACTCTTTCTTCAATTCATCATAAATCTTTTTACGGTTCTTTTCATCTTCCAGATCAATAAAATCAACAACAATTAAACCGCCAATATCGCGGAGACGGAGTTGTCTTACAATTTCTCTGGAGGCTTCAAGATCGGTTTTTAGTGAATTCAATTCCTGGTCTTTTTTGGCTGCGTATCTTCCGCTATTAACGTCAATTACAACCATCGCCTCAGTGTGCTCAATTACTATATGTCCGCCGCTTGGTAATGAAACTTTTCGTCCCATCAAGGATTTTATCTGCTCCTCAATTTTGAAAGTCTCAAATATTGATTGATCATCTTTGTATAATTCTATTCTATCTAGAAGTGCAGGCTGAATAAACTGTAGATAATTTTTTATCTCCTTGAAGAGTTTTTTTGAATCGATAAATACCTTGGAGACATCAGGAGTAAAAAGATCTCTGATTACTGAAATAGTTGTACTCAAATCTTTATATAATAAACAAGGTGGCTCATTCTTTTTTGCGTCTGCTTCAAGATCCTGCCAGCTTTTTACTAAATATTTTAAGTCGCCCACTAAAGATTCTTCCGACTGATCACGTGCGGCGGTACGGATTATAAGTCCGCAATTCTCCGGTAAAATACCTCTTGCAATCCTGCGTAATCTTTTTCTTTCCCTGTAATCGGCAATTTTTTTAGAAACGCCAATCTTATTATCGAGTGGAAGTAATACACAGAATCGGCCTGGAATTGAAATTGATGAAGTAACTCTAACTCCTTTATCTTTAACAGGTTCTTTAATTATCTGGATAAGAATTTCCTGCCCTTTATGAAGTTTTGTTACAGTTCTATCTCTATGCTCAGGCTTTTCGGGTGCTTTAATAGGGGTTGTTTCAATTGTTGGCTGATCCCCTTCTGCATTAATACTTTCTTGATGATTTTGAGGAGGCGCCGTATTACTGCTCTCAGTTTCATTATCATCATCGTCATCATCAAAAATTCCTTGAAGCGCTTCAGTTCTTTCACCAATATCGGAGAAATGCAGAAACGCGTCATGCTTCATTCCAATATCAATAAACGCAGCCCTAATGCCGGGCAGTACTCTGGCAACTCTGCCGAGGTATATATCGCCAACCATTCTTCTTTTTTCAGGATGGTCAACGAAAAAATCGACCAAATTTCCCTCTTCCGTTATCGCAACTCTATTTTGCGAAGTCGAAGAACTGATGATTATTTCTTTATTCATCAAAACCTTCTTTTTGTTTTATATTAGGCTTTAGCCTCATCCGCAAGCCAAAACAAAACTTTTTTTTGAAATTTTTTATTTATGGAATTTTCACCATTCGATTTGAAAAAACCATTCTCAATTAAAAGAGAATGTTCATTTACCAGTTCTCTTAAAAATTCTAAATTTTTCAATGAAAATATTTTTGCTAAAAGGTCATCTATACCCGGATAATCTTTTAGATACCATATAGTGTGTTTTTTTGCTTTATCCAAAGCCAAAAATTCACCAAACTCTTGTTCCAGATAATTTATATGTTGGATCAAATTTTTAGTAACTATTTCAATTGTTGGTAATCCGGGATCAATTCCAGTTTCTATTAATGAATTAAATCTCGAAAAAATGAATGGATTACCTAGAGCGCCGCGCGCAACCATAACAGAATCGCATCCGGTTTCATTGATCATTTTAAGGGCGTCTTGGGGTGTAAATATTGAGCCATTACCAACTACCACTATTTTATATTCATCCTTAATTTTTTTAATCCAACTCCAGTCGGCGTCAACATCGTATTTATCTTCACGAGCCCTTCCATGAATTATTAAAATAGAACCGCCATTATCAACTACAACTTTAGCAGTATCCATAATATTAACATGATTCCGGTCTTTACCGATTCTTAATTTTACGGATATCGGGATGCCATTAGATAAATCCACCATCTTTCTAACAATTAATCCAATTGTTCTGGGATCATCCAACAATGCCGAGCCAAAGTTATTTCCAACAACTTTATCGGCAGGGCATCCGCAATTCACATCAATTACATCCGGTTTTAATTTTGATAATTCCTTTGTGGCTTGCCCAAGAATATCCGGGTCATTACCTAAAATTTGCACTCCAATTGGTTTTTCATCTCTGCTAAAAGAGCAAAGACGAAGTGTTTCAAAATTATTATTAATTATACCAAGAGCGCTAACCATTTGAGTGTAAGTAAGACCAACCCCATTTTGTTTACATATTTTTCGAAAAGATGAATCGGTGATCTCCGCCATAGGAGCCAAAATCAATTTATTCCCGATATCAATATTTCCGATTTTCATATACTCACTTTTTATAATAAAAAGGAGCCGCTTCTAAGAAAATATTTTTGTCCCGAACCAATAAATATAAATAAGACTGCCACTGGTTACGAATTAATTTATTAACAAAATGCAGAGCCGGTTATCTAAAAATTTTTGTTTTTAGAAAACCGGTTTCTACAAAATTTACTTGGAAGTCAATCTCCGTAACATACTTATTCTTTTGTTTCAGATTGTTCAGCATTCTCTGTTTCAGTTTTTTCTTCAACAGGTTTATCATCTTTTAAAAGCACTTTTCTGGAAAGAGAATATTTACCGTTTTCAATGCTAATTAACTTAACACGAACCTGTTCTCCCTCTTTAAGTACATCTGTTACCTTGGCAATTTTCTTAAGATCAATTTGGGAGATGTGAAGCAAGCCTTGATTTCCAGGCATGAACTCAACGAAGGCGCCAAACTCTTTAATGCTAACAACTTTACCATTGTAAACTTTTCCCACCTCCGGTTCAGCTACTAACAATTTAATATATTCTTTGGCTTCCTTAGCAAGTTTTGCATCTTGACCGGCAATACTGACAGTTCCATCCTCTTCAATATTAATTTCAACTGAGAAATCTTTTTGAATTTTTTGGATTACTTTACCGGCTTGACCAATCACAGCGCCAATTTTATCTGTAGGAATTTTAGTTGTGAAGATTCGAGGTGCGTGATTTGAGATATTCTGCCTTGGTTCATTAATAGCTTCATTCATAATATTTAGAATATGAATTCTGCCATCTTTAGCTTGGCTTAATGCTTTTTCCATAATTTCATAAGAGATACCTTGAATCTTGATATCCATTTGAAATCCAGTTATTCCATTCGCGGTTCCGGCAACTTTAAAATCCATATCGCCAAGATGATCTTCATTTCCGAGTATATCGGAAAGTACCGCAAACTTATCACCTTCTTTAATTAAGCCCATAGCAATTCCAGCAACCGCTCCTTTAATGGGAACGCCGCCATCCATCATTACTAATGAACCCGCGCAAACAGTCGCCATTGAAGATGATCCGTTGGATTCAAGTATGTCGGAATTAAGACGAATTATATATGGGAAATTAGCTTCCGCCGGAATTATATTTTTTAATGATCGCTCTGCTAAATTTCCATGCCCGACTTCTCTTCTACCAACGCCCGAGAATCTGCTAATTTCACCAACGCTGAATCCGGGGAAATTGTAATGAAGCAAGAATCGTTTTTTGTATTCTTCCTGTAATCCATCAATAATTTGTTCATCACCTTTGGTACCGAGAGTCAAAGTGGTTAAGCTTTGAGTTTCACCGCGTGTAAAAAGTGCTGTACCATGAGGACGAGGTAATATTCCAAGCTCAATAGTTATCGGTCTAATTTGAGTTGTGTTTCTGCCGTCAAGTCTTAATCCTTCATCAAGAATTCTCTGGCGCATTAAATCTTTCTCCATATCATGAAGAATAGATTTAATAACCTTTTCTTGTTCGGGATATTTTTCCGCGAGTGCGGCAATAACCTCTTCAGCTAATGCGCTGTTCTGAGCTGAGCGTTCTTCTTTAGCCAAAACACTTGATACGATTACTTTGAATTTTTCAAGAGCTAGCGCATTCACATCATTTAATAATGCTTCATCAATTAATTTTGCGGGGATTTCGATTTTAGCTTTTCCGCATAATTCTTTCAGTTCCACCTGCATCTGAACTATTTTTTTAATTTCAGTATGAGCAAATTTAAGAGCATTGAGAAGATCTTCCTCACTTACCTCTTTAGACTCACCTTCAACCATCATGATCGAACTTTCGGTACCGGCAACAACCAATTCCATATCACTTTGCTCAATTTCAGCGAATGTAGGATTTACAATAAGTTCACCGTTAATTCTACCAATACGAACTTCTCCGATAGGTTCGAGCAGAGGAATATCAGAAATTGCGAGTGCGGCAGAAGCTCCGCATGCTGAAATTACATCCGGATCATTCTCACCATCGAAAGAATAAACCAGCGCAACAACCTGAGTATCATTATAGAAATTATCCGGGAATAATGGTCTTATCGGACGATCAATCAATCTTGAACTCAACACTTCTTTATCTGTTGGCTTGCCTTCACGTTTGAAGAAACCACCCGGTATTTTACCGGCGGCAAAAGATTTTTCACGGTATTCAACACTCAAGGGGAAAAAATCTATATCAGGTCTCAAACCTCCCATAACCGCTGTAACTAAAACCATCGTTTCGCCATATCGAACCATCACAGAACCATTAGCTTGTTTAGCAAGCTTTCCGGTTTCGATAATTAATTTTTGTTTACCTATCTGTACTTCTTTGGTATAAACCATTTGTTACCCCGTTACTTTCTGATGTTGAGTTCTTTAATTATTGTTCTATATCTAGAAATGTCTTTTCTTATTAGATAGTCAAGAAGTCTTCTTCTTTTACCTACCATTTGCATTAATCCTCTGCGTGATGAATGGTCTTTTTTATGCCCTTCAAAGTGAGAAGTTAATTGATTGATTCTTTCGGTAAGAATAGCGATTTGAACTTCTGGTTTACCGCTATCGCTTTCAGTCGCACCGAATTTTTTAATGATGTCAGATTTTTGTTCTTTTGTTAAAGACATTTTGTCTCTCCTTTTTATTATTCAATTGAATTCCAGTCCTGTACCGGAATTAATTAGTTAATTACGTTTTACTTATTTATTAAACTTTTTCAAAAATTCAGCGGCATAAATCTTATCAGAATTAATCTGCTGAATCAGTTCCTCTTTTGATTGAAATTTTTTCTCATCACGAACTCTATGTAAAAAATTTATTTTCATCTGTTGTCCATAGATATCACCATCAAAGTCAAATAAATTCACTTCAATCACAATTTCGTTTTTGCTCTCAAATGTAGGGCGATTCCCTATATTCATAATTCCAAAATAATTTTGTCCATCAACAATACAATCAACTATATATACTCCATTCTTCGGTAGAACTTTATTTTCAAATGCCGATTTGAGATTCGCAGTAGGAAATCCTAGAGTTCTTCCTCTTTGCGCGCCAAGAGTTATTATTCCAGATACTGAATAATTTCTACCTAAATAATCATTAGCTTTTTCAATGTCACCGTTCAAAAGTGCGGTTCTAATTTTACTGCTACTTACTATTTCGCCATTAAATGTTTCCGGCTGAACTTCTGTAATTCCAAAACTATCATTTGCCGCAATTTCCATAAGTTGATTCACATCTCCCAGTCTATCTTTACCAAATTTATGATCGTGACCAACAACCATGTGTACGGCGCCTAATTTTAGTACATACTCTTCAATGAATTGTTCTGAAGATTTATGGCTGAAATCTATCGAAAAATTAAGAACAACTAATTTATTTACTCCGATTGATTCGAGTATTTCAATTTTTTCATCAAGAGAAGTAAGAAGTTTTATCCCCGCCTCTTTTTGAAGAACCATTCTCGGATGAGGTTCAAAAGTTATAACACAACTTTCAATATTTTTTTTGCCGGCAGTTTTAATTACTTCCTCAATTATTTTTTGATGACCGATATGCAGTCCATCAAAAGAACCGACAGTTACAACTAAACTTGATTTATTTTCAAAAAGAGATAATTCTTTATAAACTTTCATTTTCAGTTATTTGTGGCAACTTTAATTTTTCATAAAGGTTTTTAAATTCCTCAATACTAAGTGCATCCTCAATTCTAAAATCGCCAATTTTTGTACGGCGCAATTCTTTAAGATAAGCTCCGCATCCCAAAACTTTACCGAAATCATCAGCAATCACACGAATATATGTACCCTTTGAACAGGAAATTTCAAAATAGATATCGGGGAGTTCTATTTTTTTTATCTCAAAATAATTTATATATATTTTCCTCGGTTCCCTTTCAATTTCAATACCTTTTCTGGCAAACTTGTAGAGAGATTTCCCTTTATGTTTTATCGCTGAAAACATTGGTACAGTCTGTTCACATTCGGCTTTAAACTTTTCAGCCGCCTCATAAATCATTTTTTCAGTTACATTTCCAATATCGGTTTCAGAATCAAATTCAGATTCGAGATCGAAGCTTGGTGTTGTTTTGCCGATAGAAATAATTCCAGAATAAGTTTTGTCACTAACCTGAAACTCGGAAATCTTTTTTGTCATTTTGCCAGTACAGATAATTACCAATCCAGTAGCAAGAGGATCCAAGGTTCCGGTATGGCCTACTTTCTTAACACCAACCGCTCTTCTAATTTTATGCACTATGTCAAAGGACGTTTTTCTGTACATTTTATCGATAAGAATAATCTCGCCGGCTGCGAAATCTGCACAATAATCGGGCGATATTTTATTCGTTATCACTCTCATGTATTTTTTTAAATAGACCTTCCATTTTTTCAACGTAGTCTATTGTATCATCAATAAAAAAATGAAGATCGGGAATGTATCGCATCTTAATTCGTCCAGCTAATTCACCGCGAATCATTCCTTTTATCTCTTCAACTTTTTCTAGTACTTCTTCCCTTTTTTCTTTTCTAAATACAGATAAATATATTTTCGCGTGCCGCAGATCGGGACTCACCTTAACATTAGTAATTGTAATAAGACTAAAGTTTGGATCCTGTATTTTATGAAGAAATATTAAACTTACCTCTTCCTTTATTAAACTTTCAACTTTTTGCAAACGAAACGACATATTATTCTAACTTCTTCTTTGTTTCTATTAATTTGAATGTTTCAATTACATCGCCGACTTTAATATCATTATAATTAACAATACTAATTCCGCACTCGTAACCTTTTTCAACTTCACGAACGTCATCTTTAAATCTTTTTAAAGTACCTAGTTCACCCTGGTAAGCAACAATTCCATCTCGATACAATCTTGCTTTTGCTCCTCTGATCATTTTACCTTCGGTAACAAAACATCCTGCTATTGTTCCCACCTTCGGAACTTTAAATACTTCTCTAACTTCAACCGCGCCGACAACTTCTTCAGAAACTACCGGTGAAAGCATTCCCTCGAGCGCAGATTTAATTTCATTAATCGCATCATAGATAATATTATAAAGTCTGATATCAACTTTTTCTTGTTCAGATAATTTTTTAGCATTCACATTAGGGCGTACATGGAAGCCAACAATAATAGCGCCTGAAGCCGCGGCTAAAAGCACATCCCCTTCCGATATCGCTCCCACAGCTTTATGTATAACTCTAACGGAAACTTCTTTATTGGAAAGTTTCATTAATGAATCGGACAAGGCTTCAATTGAACCATCCACGTCACCCTTAACAATTACAGGTAATTCTTTAAATCCGCCTTGACTAATTTGGCTTGCTATTTCATCGAGAGTAATATGTTTTATTTGACGATTATCCTGTTCACGTTTTAACTGCTGACGTTTGATACTGATTTCTCGGGCATCTCTTTCAGATTCAGCAACATTAAAATTATCGCCTGCTTGTGGAGCTGATTCAAATCCCAATACTAATACTGGAGTTGAAGGACCTGCAAATCTAACTTTATTCCCACGTTCATCAAACATTGCTCTAACTCTGCCATAAGCAGTACCAGCCACAAATGGATCGCCAACTTTTAACGTACCTTTTTGTACTAACACTGTTGCTGTAACGCCTCTACCTTTATCCAATTGTGATTCTATAATTGTACCTCGCCCTTCTCTATCGGGGTTAGCTTTCAAATCCAATAGATCGGCTTCTAAAGTAATCTTCTCTAGTAATAGATCAACATTTTTACCAAATTTAGCAGAGACTTCCACACTTTGATATTTACCACCCCAATCTTCAACAAGAATATTACGATCGGCTAACTGTTGTTTAATTCGTTCAATATTAGAATTAGGTTTATCAATTTTATTAATTGCAACAATAATAGGTACATTAGCGGCTTGAGCATGGTTAATTGCCTCAATAGTTTGGGGCATCACTGCGTCATCCGCGGCAACAATAAGTACTACAATATCTGTAACTCTAGCACCTCTCGCGCGCATTGCGGTAAAGGCTTCATGACCTGGAGTATCTAAAAATGTAATCTCTTTTCCCTCAGCAAAAACTACCTTATATGCACCTATATGTTGAGTAATACCACCCGATTCACCAGCAACTACATTAGCGCTCCGGATAAAATCTAGTAAAGATGTTTTTCCATGATCTACGTGTCCCATAATTGTAACTACCGGAGGACGAGGTTTAAGTTCATCGTCACTATCTTGTTTTTCTGCTTCTAATTCGGCTTGATATTCTTCCACTAATTCAATTTCAAATCCAAAATCATCGGCAATCAAAGTAATTGTTTCAACATCCAATCTTTGATTAATCGAAACCATTAAACCCAAACCAATACATTTTTGAATTACTTCACTAACGGGTACATTCATCAAATTGGCGAGTTCATTAACGGCAATATACTCGGTAACTTTAATTTTACTTTTATCTAATTCACGCTGTTCTTCTATCTTCTCTTGGATTTCTAATTTCTCTTTACGTTTCTTTTTACGCGCAGAAGCTCTTTCGGCCATAACGGAATCATCCATACTTAAAATGGTACGTTTTATTGCTTCTTCAACTTCGCGTTTATCTACTTCTAATTTCTTTACTTTCTTCTTTTTCTTACTTACAACTACTTCCTCAACAGTATCCTCAACGCCGCCTTTAGTTTTTTTCTTGGCTTTAAGGACTTTCTTTTTCTTCTTCTTTTTATCCTCTTCCGATTCCTCAACCACCTCAGTTTTTGGAGGTCTTGTTAAATCTTTTTTGCTTTCATCTGCTGCCGGCTCAGGTCTTCTTGGTTTTTTTTCAAGATCCATTTTTCCAACAATAGTTAATCCCTTTTTCTGAGATTCTAACCTAATTTCAGTTTGAGTTTTGAATGGTTTCTGTTCAACTTTTTCAACAACCTCGGGAGATGCAGATTCCACAATCTCTTCTTGAGTAGATTCGGGGACTTCACTAACAGTTTCTTCGCTGGCTAATACTTCTTCTGTGGGTACTTCTTCCTTTATTTCAGATTGGGCTTCAATAATTTCAGCCGGAGCTGCTTCGGATGATTGAACTTCTTCAACAGGTGCTGCTTCAACTTTTAGAGCTTCAACTTTTGGAGCTTCCTCTTTTGGTTCCGGCTCAGGTTCTTGATCACCTCTTTTCTTCTGAAATTCGGAAATCTTTTTATAATGAATTTCAGCTTTCTCGATATCTTTTTTGAAAAAGACTTTTATATCAGCAATCATCTCATCAGTTAAAGCGGACATGTGTCCTTTAACTTCATATCCTTTTTTCTGAAGAAATTCCACCAGTGATTCTGTGGATAAATTATACTCTGACGCAAATTTGTAGAGGCGAATCTTTTTTTCTTTTTTTTCTTCCGACATTTTCCGTTTACCTGATTTTAATTAACAGCATTCCCGATTATCTAATTATTAACTAAATTAATCTTCATCCTCAAACTGGTTTTCAAGAACTTCAATTATTCTTTTTGCTTTTTCTTCATCAAGACCTTCGATAGCTTTTAGTTTATCTAGGCCTGCTTTTAATACTTCTACAGCGGTTTCAAATTCATGATTAATTAATAAATCAACTATTTCTGTACCTAATTCTTCTCTTAATTCCGGCAATTCAATATCGTCTTCATATTCGTCAAGTGGTTTTTCCTGGCGAATTACTTCAATTTCGAATCCCGTCAATTTAATAGCTAGACGAATATTAACGCCGTTTCTTCCAACTATTAATGATACCTGATCGCTATCGGCTACCACGGTACATTTTTTAGTTTCTTCATCAATTTCAATTTGTTTTAATTTAGCCGGCGCTAAACATCTTTGAATGAATACAAATGGATCGTCGCTGTAGTTAATGACATCAATATTTTCATTGTTCAATTCGCGTACAATTGCGTGAATACGAACTCCTTTCATACCAACGCAAGCTCCAACGGCATCAATTCTCGCGTCGGTCGATTCAACGGCAACTTTAGCTCTTTCACCGGGTTCGCGTGCAATACCTTTTATTTCTATAACGCCGTCATAAATTTCCGGAATTTCTATCTCGAATAAGCGGCGCAGGAATAAATTATCGGCTCTCGAAATTATAATTACGGGGCCATTGGGAGTCTTTTTAATATCTTTAATTACTGCTCGAAGTGTATCTCCCTTTTTATATTTCTCACGAGGGATTTGCTCATGTCTGGGCAGCAATAATTCATTTTTATTATGATTAACTAAAACATCATTACGGCGCACCTGATAAATATCGCCAACCACAATTTCCCCAAGCATTTCATTATACTCATTGTAAACTATATCTTTCTCAATCTCTCTTATTTTTTGATTCAAGCTTTGGCGAGCGAGGTTTATTAATCTTCTTCCAAATTCTACAAGCTCAATTTTCTCAACATAATCTTCACCTACCTCAAGTTCATCTTCATTTCCTTTTGCATTTACATCATCAATACTAATCTGTGTACTTGGATCTTCAACTACGTCAACTATTGTACGTTCAAGGAATATTTCAATATCTCCTTTATCCATATTTACAACCACATCATATTTTGCTTCTTGCCCATATTTCTTTTTGACCAAAATGCCAAATATTTCTTCAATTATTCCGCCAAGAACGTCTTTATCAAGACTTTTTTCCCGAACCATCTGTGCAAAGGATTCTACTATTTCGGTATTCATTTATTGATCTCCTAAATCAAAAACTGATTATTACTTTTGCTTTTTTTATTTCGTTGAAATTTATTTTTATTTCAGAATCTTTAACAATGAAAAACAGATCTTCGCCATCTACTCTTAATAATTTTGCTTTGGAATATTTAGGTAAACCTTCTGAAAGTAGCTCTAATTCGAAACTTCTGTTTATATGTTTGGAGTATTGAGCAAGATATTTTAGTGGTCTATCAACACCAGGAGATGAGACATCCAATCTATAATTGCCAACAATTAACTTTTCAGTATCAATCATTTCTTCGATAATTCGACTGACTTTCATGCAATCATCGGTATTGATTCCCCTTGCACCATCGATGTAAACTTCGATGATTTTAAGGTGAGCATCTCCGCGATGAATTACATCTATGAGAAGAAAGCCGTTTTGTTCGACAATTTCTTCGATTTTTGCGTGTATAATCTGTTTTTCCATACTTATAAAACAAAAATCGCCCTTTAAGGGCGAATTTGAGTGCACAAATGTATTGATAATTAACTGTATTTGCAAGTTTTACGGTTAACCCGAATAATTACTTTATTTCAAAAGAAGCAGAAACAACTGCCGTAATCTCCTTTTCTATTGAAGTAACATCATTCATCCCATAATCTGAGATAACGTTAGAATTTTTAGGGGTAATTTGAATCACACCCATTCTTGCATTTCTCAATGATCCGAGATCACGACCGGTTGATTTCGCAATCCCTTCAGCCCTTTCCATCGCGTTTTTTGCCGCGGCGGCCTGTATTTCAATTTTTATATCATCAATTTTTGTGTAGAGGAATTCTGGCATATCCACCCCAATATCGAGCCCTTTCTCCAAAAGTGAGCCGAGCGAAACCGATAATTCTTTAATCTTCTCAACATCGTTGGATCTCACTTCGAATCTTTGAGAATAAACATAATAAGATACATTTTGAGTCTGCATTCCGTTAGAGGTAACCTCAAATATCGGGTATCCGTTAATTCCAAATATTTCGATCTGTTCCGGTTTGTAACCTTTATCTTCCAAATATTTCTTAAGTACAGGAATATTTTGCTGGATAATTTGATATGCGGTCTTCCTATCTTGCGAACTTGCTTGTAATGTTCCCCTTTGAATTCCATAATCAGAAACAATTGCCTTTTTAGCCGAGCCGGTAACCGTAATAGTCTGATCGGCGTTTTTTGTTGATTTCCATACCAACGAAAAAATTAGTACCGCAACAATTAATGAAGCTCCTAAAATTCCAGCGGTGTAATAATATATTTTCTTGTTATCCATATTGCCCTCAATTTTTGCGTTTCTATAATACTAAATCATCTCAACAAAACCATCTTTTTTGTTTGGACAAAATCCCCGGCTTGCAATCGGTAGAAATAAATGCCAGTGGCGAGTGTTGAGTAATGAGTAGAGAGTGAAAAATGTTTATTATTAATTGTGAATTTTACATTATGAATTCCAGGTTGTTGAACTTCATTTACCAGTGTTGCTACTTCTCTACCTAATACATCATAAACTTTTAATGTAACATGACTGACTGCCGAAATCTGATAGCTGATACTCGTCTCCGGATTAAATGGGTTAGGATAATTTTGATGTAGATGAAATTCGTTCGGCATAAACTCAACTCTTTCCACTCCTACTACTAATCCTCCGCTAATGGATTTAAGGAACAAACTACCGTCTGAGATTACCCATCCAATTTTTGCATTAATAAACTCAATATCCCTTAATTTTGCTTGTGAGTAGGGTAATGGTTTATGATTCCATGTTTTACCTGTATCAGCACTATAAAAAAGAGTATTCATATTTGTAAACCATATTTTTGAAGGGTCACCAGGTATGAACTCAAAATCACTTCCCCATCCGCCAGTAATTGGAGTAAAGTAGGGCCAAGTTTTTCCACCATCGTGAGTTGTAAAAATTCCTGTTGCATTATGAGAACTTGAATAGGCACAATTAACACCAATTTTTTCATTATAAAATTTTAATACCATTGTACCTGCCGGGGATTCAATTGATGACCAGGTTTTTCCTCCATCTACAGTTTTCATAATACCGGGATTTGCAACCCTGCTAGCATATAAATAGCCTATATTCATATCGACAAAGTCGATTCTCCGCCACAAATCTACACAGACAGCACCAACCAAATTAGTATTTACCTGAATCCAGTTCTTTCCGCCATCTGTTGTTCTGAGTATTAATGTTAATGATGTCACCGATTTAGCATCCCCCATCGCAACACCATTATTCTTATCGAACATTTTTATATAATTAATAAAATCGGTTGCGGAAGTATCATAGTACTGCACTTCCCAACTATTCCCGCCATCACTCGAAGCAAATATTTTTTCGCTCGTAGCAAACCAAAAATGCTCACGATCGCCTACCGAAACATCAGTAATTGATCTATCAAGTTGGGTTAAATTTTCAAAGTAGGAAAAACTTTTTCCCCCATCTCTTGTTATTATTAGTCCTTCTCGGAAAACAGGATAAGAATTACCGGCAATTAAAATTGTATTTGTATCAGCCGCATCAATAGCTAAAGCCGTACTAAAATTAGCAGTTGTTACTACTTTACTCCATTGAGCTAAAAGTTGACTTGAGAGAATTAAGTGACAACTCACAATCAATATGCATTTGAAAAATAATTGTAGGTTTGTCATTTTCTTAATACCCCATTATCTTAAAACCGAATAGAAGTTAGAGAACAAATAGGACTTATTCAACCCATATTAATTGTGAAGAGTAGGCTTTGAAATATTACTGAAATTTTAGTAGAAGTTCATCACACATGGCATAACCTTTTGGAGTGAGTATGTATAAATTATTTTTGATAATTAGAAATTGGTGCTCAATTAATTCATTTAAATAGTCTCTATTATTGGTGAGCCAATTATCCCCAAACTTTTGAGCGAGTTCATTACAATCCAACCCCGATGACCGCAATGCCAGCATTATATATTCCTCAAGCATCTGCTCATCCGTAATATTTTCGCTTCCGGCAACAGCATTTTGTTTCTGCTCAATTGCTTCATTGTAAAATTTTACACTCGAAAAATTCCACCATCTTTTTCCTTCAACAAAACTATGAGCCGATGTACCAAAGCCAATATAATCTTTGTAGCGCCAATAGGCATTGTTCTGAACACACTCATAACCTGGTTTTGTAAAATTAGAAACTTCATATTGCTTAAAACCATTCTCCGTTAAAAACGAAATTGTTTCTTCGTAAAGGTCGGCGTCATAATCCTCACTTTGCATTTTAACTTTACCATCAATAACCATTTTATTTAGAATTGTACCCGGCTCTAAAATTAAACTGTAAGTGGAAATATGTTTTATCGGCAGTTGAATCGCGGTCTCCATATTCTTACGCCAGATTTCTTTAGTCTGCTTTGGCAGATTAAATATCAAATCGATACTGATATTTTCAAATCCGGCTTCGGAAGCGTAGTGAACTGTTTTAATTGCGGTTTCTGAATTATGAATCCTTGTCAAAAATTTTAGTTCGGCATCATTAAATGATTGAATGCCAATACTAATTCTGTTTATGCCCGAATTTCGAAATTGAATTAATTTTGCTTTTGTTACAGTTCCGGGATTTGTCTCCATTGTAATTTCAGCGTTATCAGTAACATTAAAATTACTTTTTACAGTCTCGATAATTTCGCGGATATAATCGGGTTCCATAAATGAAGGAGTTCCCCCGCCAAAAAATATGGAGATGATTTTTCTATTGTCCGAATAATGTTTTGAGTAAAATTCAATTTCTTTTTTTAATGAGGAGAGATAGCTCGAAGTATTTTCATAAGAGATGATTGAGTAGAAATCGCAGTAAATACATTTATGATCGCAGAATGGGATATGGATATAAATTGCGGTTTCTTTCATTTAAAGATATTCTTCACTGAAAATCAAATAATCGCTCAAAACCGGGATATGGTTTTAGGGGAATGATTTCAAATTCTATCAAGTTATACTTAACCAGTGGAAAGCCGGATATAATTTCATTTGCTCTTTCAAGATTTTCACATTCGAGAATTAACACGGCGTTATTTTTATCATTACGGAAATAAATTTCCCTTATAATATTCTGCTGGTACAAAGCCCAAACATGTTTAGCTTCTTCTTTAAGAAAAGGGAGGAAATCTTTTTCCTCCCTTCCCGCAATGTCTTTTTCTACAGCTATAAATTTCATTTAATAAACTAACTGACTTCGATAAAAAATTAAAAACCGAAAGAGATACCGGCAGAAACAGTCTTTGTAGCCGCGGCTTTATAATCAGCGAATATATTTACTACAGCAAGTTTCAAATTAAAGCCCACAACAAAACCGGTTTTATTTTCGCCGTCCAACTCAAATTTAACTTTTGCTTTTGGAACCGGAACGCCATTCACAGTTTGATTTGATTGATAATCATACTGAACTTTAGTATTCGATTTTTCAAATATCATTCCTGCAAATGGTGAAATTGATACTCCTAATCCAAAAGTCTTACCTACATAAAGCCCAAATTGGCTAGCGGTACTTTCGAAAACATCACCAACTTTTAAAGTTTGAGTGAAATAGCCCACTCCCAAATCAACAGGTAATGGTACCGGGAAGAACGCGCTTGGATTATTAATTAATCCAAATCCAATTAGAGAAAAGTCCCCAAGATCGTCAGTTGTTTTAATTTTAGGTGAATATCGGACTGATAGATTTGTTCCTAATACAGTACCAACAGTAGCCTGAATTCCCGGAGTTGGTAATATGGGCAATTCGTCCAGCAATCCTTTAACTTCATCTATTGCCAGTGTATATTCATTAACAGTGTAACTTTGTCCCGATGCCGAAATTGTTTTTCTTGGAAAAACTATTTTTAGTTTTTCATTTTTACTTCCAACTATTGTTGGACCATTCATAGAAACATCAAATTCAGTTTTTAGCATTTCATTTTTTAACTGAGTATAACCTTGACTTGAGGAATTGTAACCTGAAGCGGCAAGAATTTGATCAACTTGGCTGCCATCAAAAAAGAATTTTCCTTGAGTCAGAAATTTTTTATCATCCTCATCAAACAAAGAACCGGCAGCTATAATTTTAAGATCGAAATGAAAACCCACTTTTGTTGATGAGGGCAGTTTTGAAACCCACCCCGAATTTAAATTCGAGCCGAATGCGGAGATAACCGGCTTAACATATGCTGTACCTGCGGTGGACGATAAATTTGAGAGTGTCTGCTCTAGCGATTGAGCCTGCAAATTATATGAAAATATAAAAACTACAACACTAAATAGAATAACTAGTTTTTTTAACATAGCCCTCTCCAAATGTTTTTTGTATATGTTTAATTTAATGAACATTTCTTATATGAAAAAGATTTCTTTTTCTGAGAAATGATCTGTGTGATTTAGCGCGGATTAATTAACCGGCATGGTCCATTAATTCACGTGCGCTTTTTAATGCGGCTTCAGTAATTGTTTCACCGCTTAATAATTTTGCTACCTCGTGAATCCTTTCCTGTTTATTTAATTTTTGAATTGAACTAACTACTCGGTCGGATACTTTGGATTTTTGAACGGCAAAATGAATATCTCCGTATCCCGCTATTTGAGGGAGATGTGTAATTGTAATTATTTGATGACTTTTAGAAAGCTGTTTTAATGTTTGTCCAACTTTTTGCGCAATTCTACCGCTCACACCAGTATCAATTTCATCGAATATCAATATTGGAAGATGCCCCGATTTAGCGAGTATAGATTTGAGCGCAAGCATAATTCTTGAAATTTCACCGCCGGATGCTACTTTTACTAATGGCTTTGGTTCTTCTCCCGAATTTGTTGAAACATAAAACTCAACAAAATCATAACCTCTTTCATTATATGCGTATGCTTTGTTTCCAATATTTATAGAATCTTCTGAACTGGAAATTATATTTTCAATTTTTATTTGGAAATTTGAATCGGTAATTCCTAATGTTTTAAGCGCTTCCTCAACTTCACTTTTAATTTTTTTAGCGGCAATTTCTCTTTTCGATGAAATCTGTTTTGCGGTTAATCCGGCTGATTTTCTCAATTCATTAATTTGTTTCTCGAGTTCCGAAATTCTTGAATTAAAATTTTCCGCAAGGTCAAACTCTGTTGCAATCTTTTTCCGATGCTCAATAACCGATTCGATAGATCCGCCATATTTTTTCTTCAGCAAATTTAATGAGCCAAGTCTGGTTCTCACTTCCTCTAATCTTTGCGGGTCAAGTTCTACCGAATCTTTATAACTTCTCAAGAATGACGATACATCATTTAATAATGCCATCGCGCTCTGAACTTCTTCAGATTTCTCTTCAAATGATTTATCTATTTTTTTAAGATCATTTATTTTATTTGATATGATTCCGAGTTTATCAGCTAATGAATCCTCACTTTCATAAAGTGCTTCATACACATCTGCGGCGGTACTTATCAATTTTTCGGCGTTATCTAAAATTAATAACTCTTCCTCAAGTGTTAATTCCTCATTCAAAACCGGTGAGACAGCATCAATTTCTTTTAACTGAAAATCATACAGTTCCTTTTTCTCTTTTAATTCATTCTCTTTTTTACGAAGTGATTTTAGTTCAGAATTTAATTTATTGAGTGTGGAAATATCCCCTCTAAAATTTTGTAATAGTTCTTCGGAACGCCAAAATTCGTCAAGGATTTCTATATGAGATTCAACTCGAAGCAGCGACTGATGCTCATGTTGTCCATGCAAATCAACTAATAAATCCCCAATTTCTTTTATAATATTAAGAGTAACCGGAGAATCATTTAAGAAACAGCGGTTTGTACCTTTTAAAGATATTTCACGGCGGACAATCAGTTTATCAGCTTCATCAATTTCATGAATCTCAACAAATGCTTTTATTTTTTTATTTCCCGAGACATCAAAAATTCCTTCAACTATGGATTTCTCTGCCCCTTTTCGAACTACCTCGGTTGATGCCCGTTCACCGAGTAATAATCCCATTGCGTCAATTAAAATGGATTTACCGGCACCGGTTTCCCCCGTTATTATATTTAGTCCCTTATCGAACTCTACTTCAATGTTTTCGATAAGAGCGTAATCTTTTATAAATAATGATTTGAGCATAAGATTTGAATTGTGTTGGTGCGAATATTGGCAATGAAGCGCAAACTAGCAAGCGCTAATTAAAGCATTGATAGTATAGAGTTTGCCCGCCAGATGAGTGTAGAGTATTGAGTACTGAGTGTTGAGTATTAAAAATCCTACTTCTTACCTCTCACTTCTCACGTCTCACCTCTTACCGCCCTCCCCTACTTCACCACCATCATCTTTTTTGTTTGAATAAAATTTCCTGCTGTTAAACGGTAGAAATAAACGGCGGAAGACAGTGAAGAGTAATGAGTAGAGAGTAGAGAGTGTTTATTATTAATTGTGAATTTTACTCTATAAATTCCAGGCTGCTGAACTTCATTAACGAGAGTTGCGACTTCTCTACCAAGCACATCATAAACTTTTAATGTTACATGAACATTGTCATTTCGAGAAGATGAAGTCGAAGAGAAATCTTTAAGATTACTCACTGCGCTCGGAATGACATAACTTATGGTTGTCTCAGGATTAAATGGATTTGGGTAATTTTGTTCTAAACTAAATTTAGACGGAAGTGCTTCGGTTTCATTAACACTAGTTACAACAACTGTAGGAACAGAAAGATAATCAATATGCATCCATCCCCACGATTTTGTTAATGTTAATGTATTGGCTCCTTGATTCAAATTAACATTATAGCTTTTTTCAAGCCAGGTATTGGCGATACCATCAAACATTAACTCACCAACTCTCACTCCATTTACATCAATAAACTGCCCTTTAGGAGTATCGTAAGCAAGTCTGTAACCAAACACTAAATCATAAGCTCCGGCAGCTGAGTTATTTGTAAAACTCCAAGTTATTGTTCCATCATTTTTAAGATCAACAAATGCGCCTCCGCTGGCACTCGCTTCACTTTTAATTGAAATATCAGATCCGGTTCTTTGTGTTCTCTCAGCTTCTAGTTTTGTGAATGCCGGGGTGCCATACGTTATAGTTATTTTAGATGAATATCTTTGATTTCCCCTATCATCAGTAGCAATTGCGTAAACTTTGTATTCACCATTAGCCGTCGGTTTCCAAATTGCGCTGTAAGGAATTTTATTAGTCTCAATAATTTTTGTGTGAGTAGTACCAACATTATAATAGAACGCGACATTCGTAATTATGCCATCAGGGTCACTCGCGTCTGCAGTAATTGTAATCGCACTGTTATCGGCAAATTTTTCATTGTTTTTTGGTGATGTAATACTAACTAGAGGGAAATCTCCGGCAATACCCGCCAAATCAACATCGGCTCTATACTTATCCCATAATGATTTTACGCCGGCGAGCATATCATTCTTTTGTGAAGTCGCGTTATCGGTCCACGACCAAGCCAATGCTCCGGCATATCCATTACTCATTAAAATATCATAAAGCCGATCCTTTGGAACACCGAGCGTATTTTTCATATGAAACTCAGCCATTACAAGTGGTTTATCTAACTGCCATGTAGATGCTACTTTATTAAATGGAGAATGTTTACTTCCATCCCAATCGTAATAATGAACTGAGTAGAAATCAAGTTTACCATCCGGATCGCCGCCGGCTTCTATTAATCTATCATCTCTGTAATAATTTTTATTAGCGGCATTCACTCCGGCAAATTTTTTAATTATTTCTTTAGCGGAATATTCAATCGAGTATTTCTGTGCAAATTCTCGTTCGATAGTCCGTTTTTCTAATTCGGTTAATGAGCTGATATACTCTTCAACCGAAAATTTAGCAAGAGTGGTTACATCTGTAGAAGCTTGAAAACTCCATGACCCATTTGTTACTTTCGCTTTTGGATCAGTCCTATGAATTGCCCCGGCACAAAGATTTACAAATCGTTGAATAGCAGACATTGGAACACGTTTGATATCATTCCATCCAAACTCATTACTCATTCCCTCTGGTTCATTAAATATTTCCCAGGCAATAATTGCTGGATGCTCCTTTAAAGCTTCAACCATTGGAATCAACGCGTTTCTAATATAAGCATTAGTGTAACTGGTGTCGGTGAGCATTTTTGTATTTCTGTTGAGTGCTGTTGAGTTTAAATTTAAGCGCATCATATCGAATGACCACAGACAAAGTTTTAACCCAATTTCTCTCTCCCAGGCTAAATCCAATACTTTTTTTAGATCGGCAATAGAAGTTTTACCGGGGGAAATTACATAACCTTGACTATTAAATTCGGGTGAAGTTGTACCATTAGTATGAAGCCACCATCGCACCGCATTTCCACCATTATCATGAAGAGTTAAAAAGAAGTCTGCAAACTGATCATAATTTGCATTTTCCCTCCCAATATCTGCGGCAAAATTAAACCAGGCCAAATTAACTCCATTGAGAAACAAGTTCTGGTTATTATAATTTATTCTATTTTGAATGGTTTGAGCGTTTGTAAGCGTTGAAATTAGAAGAACTAATAATGTTACAGTTTTTTTCATTTTTAATCCGTTTTTTTTAACGATGAAGATGGCTCAAATATTATTCCATAAATCCCAATTACATTCAACAGGGAATAACTATAAAGATCAATTATTTGAGCCAATAATCGAGATTTTTAGGAAGCATTTAAAGGGAATAATAATCTCCGCAAGAAGTCATTTATTATTTTAATAAACTTTTATTAAGAAATGAAGATACATTCCTATTTTTTCAACAAGAACCAATTCAAATCATCCTGCGGAAAATTCGGATCGAGATGATATGAGAAGCCATATTTAATCAATTTTAGATCAGAATAGAGTTTCATCAGTTCACCTGCAAAATCCCGTTTGAAGAGTCTGTCGCTAAAACCTCTATAATTAATAGCTATAGGTGCAGGATTATAATATTCGACAATGCAAATATATTTTGAGGATGACTCATATATTTTTTTATACAATCCAGGAAGTGAATCGGGATTTATATGAATGAGCAAACCTTTAGTTAGAACAAAATCATATTTTTTTGATGGTTCAAATTCTAAAACTGACTGATTGAATACCTCAACCCACTTCAAATTTTGTAGTGAGTTGCACGCGGTTTTATTGATTTCAATTCCCGAAAACGAGGAATGAGGTATGAGTTGTTTAATAGCAATTAAATTATTGCCAATATTCGGTCCAAATTCAAGTACACTTTTAATTCCGGTTGTCGCAGAAATAATTTGTGAAAATAAATTCAGATTACCGGCAATTATTTTTTCGTCGAAATTTCTTTGAATATAATCGTTACCGAATTGTCCTGCCCAAAAATTCTCTTGTTCTGTTTCAAAACTCATTGAGTAAACCTTTTAGGATAATGTAAAAATTTATTTTTAGTTGTCTTATATTTTTATCTTGGCAGTTTAACGCTAAACTTACTCCCCTTTCCAAATTCACTTTCCACGTTAATTTCACCATTATGAAGAGTAACCATCTCTTTGCAGAGAAGAAGTCCCAATCCGGTACCTCTTTCGTTATTAGTACCAATTGTAGAAGTTTTTTTATCGGTTCTAAAGAGATCATCCTTTATTTTTTTGTCCATTCCCATACCAAAATCTTGAACCGAAATTTCAATTGAAAAATCGCCGGCCCTCGCCTCCACAATAATTTCAGAATGAAAATAGCTGAACTTTATTGCGTTTGCAATTAGGTTTCTCAGTATTAGCTGAATCATATTTTCATCTGCTCTTATCATAAGTGAAGGATCAATTTTCATCTTAATTGAAATTTCCTTTAAACTAGCCACTTCGGAGAGAAGACGGATAATTGGATGAACTGTTGTGTAAAGATTTAACTCCTCCGGATTAAATTCCATTCTACCGGTTTGAAGTCGTGACCAGTTTAGTAAGTTATCTAATAAACTATTTAGCTCCTTGCTGATTTCAAAAATTGATTTGAGAATTTCCTTCCCCTCTTCAATAGAAATGGTATCCAATTCTTCTTTTAAGATTTGCGAAAACCCAATTAAACCTTGCATTGGACTCTTTAAATCATGGGCAACTATTGAGAAGAATCTATCCTTAATATCAATTATTGACTTTAATTCATCATTCATCTCTTTAATTTTTTGTAGTGCTTTCGCTCTTGCGGTTATATCTATCCCGACACTTAAAATACCAACTATATTACCGGCGGCATCTCTGTCGTAAGTATTCTGCCAGGCAATTTTAATTATGTTTCCTTCCCGGTCAGAGATATCATTCTCATAATATTTTTGAGCTTCAACCTCTCCTTTTATAATTTTCTTAAAGTTATCATAAACTTGTTCAATAGAATCATTATCAGGCAACACTGTAGTGAACCAATTTTTACCAATAATTTCATTCTCTTCATAACCAATTAATCTGCATCCAAACTCATTAATGCCTGTAACAAATCCATGTTCATCAAGATTTATGATAACTGCATTAGCCGTATTTAAGATATTTTTAATTCTTTCCTTCTCGAACTTTAAAGCGTATTCAGCAATTTTTCTATCAGTGATATCGCGCCAAACTACATGAAGTGTATTTTCTTCTAATGGATAAATAGGTGTAAGTAAAACCTCAACCAGAAATTGAGAACCATCTGCTTTAATATGTTCCCATTCAAAAAGATTGCTCCCCATTTCATAAGCAATTTTTATCATTGCCGTTGCTTTGGTATCAGAACGGTTGCCATCCGGCTGGTACTCGGGTGAAAGTCCTAACGGTGAGAAATCCACAATTTCATCTTTTGAATTAAATTTAAGAAGCTTTAATGTGGCGGAATTACAATCGGTAAATTTTCCATCTTTTAAGAATAGGATTGGTTCGGGAGAATTTTCGAATAGTTTGCGGAATCTTGTTTCACTTGTTAAATGTTTTTCCTCGGCAATTTTTTTATCTGTTATGTCATAAAAAACTACGGCGAATTGATTTTTTTTAGGAGAGAAGTAAAATGTATTATAATATTTGCCAAGTTCAGTGGAATAATTTTCATAATAAAGTGGTTCCCCCGTTGATGCAACTTTATGGGCTATTTCAATCCAGTAATTCTCGGTCTTTGGCATTATTTCCTTCACTGTTTTGCCCAATAAAGTATTTATTGATACGCCAGTAAGTTTCTCAAATCCCGGATTTATTTCGAGATACCGGTAATCTATTGGTTTTCCATTCTCGTCATAAATCAATTCATGTAGAGCAAATCCGGCATTCATGTTTTCAAATAATAATCGGTACTTTTCCTCACTTGCGCTCAAAGCTTCGGCGGCTAATTTATTTTGAGACACATCATGAAAAGTTAGTAATAGGTGAGGTTCTCCTTTATTTTCGAAATAAGAAAGAACGCACTCCCACCAGATTTCTTTTCCAAATGTGCTGCTAGTATTAATATTAATTTTCTTAGTTTCTTTAGTGGCTAACACTTTTTTAGCTTCATCGAGCAATCCCGATATTACCCATGATTTTAACTCTAAAAAATTTTGTTTTTTCAAGTTTTCAATTGTTGTTCCAATTCCATCGGCCGCTGCCTGGTTTGCAATTACACAATCTCCACTGGCATTATAAGCCAATATTCCCAGAGTAGAAGAAAATATCAGTTTCTCATTAAGCTCGAGATAGTCTTTAATTTCACTTTCTGAATGAATTTTTGTGACTATACTCCAGACAGAATCCATAAACAAATTTAGATGTCGAATATCAGAGTTGGTGTAATCTTCTACCTTATTAGCAACCCCAACTACCGCAACAATAACATCATTTTTAATTACCGGAATTGTAAGATACTTTTTAAGATGTATGTGCCCTTCTGGATATCCTTTTTTTAATTTATTCGCAGCTTCGTAATCATTCATGGTTATAGCTTTTCGCTGTCGTACTGCCTCACCCCAAATTCCGGTTTTATCAAGTTCGTAACAAGTTTGAGGTTCCCTAATAGCGCATTCCTTCATTACATCTTTCGACCATGAGTTTAGGGTAAATACTTTCGTTTCTTCATCATATTTATAAATGTAACCAATTTTACTTTTTGTTAATGTTATAGCCTCATGAAGAGCATAATCGAGCAATTCTTGGATATTATTCGATTTGTACTGAGAAATTCTAAACAAGCTTTCGAGTCTCTCTTCATCAGCTTTCAATTCATCAGTTATCTTCTTAGTTTCGGTTATATCTCGAGCCGCCGCGTAGATATATTTACCGAGGTATGGAAATGAACGCCACTCAATCCATTTGTAACTGCCATCTTTATGCCGGTATCGATTAACGAAATTAAGAATTGGCTTGTCTTCAGAAAGTTCTGCGATCGTCTTTAAAGTTAATTCAAGATCATCAGGATGTACGAAATCCAAAAATTTCTTGCCAATCAACTCACTGATTTTATAACCGAGTGTTGATTCCCACGCACTGTTTAGCCTCTTGAAATAACCATTTATATCGGCAATGCATAAAAGATCCAATGCAAGACTAAAAAAACGATTCAGCTCTTCAGATTTTTCATTCAATAATTGTTCTGCTTGAATTCTCCATAATGAACTTCCAATTCCTAAGGCTGTTGTTTCAATAAAGTTCCTTAATTCCTCCGAAAAATCTTCAATCTCAAATGAGGTAATATGTAATACTCCCAGCAATTCTTCATCATAAACGATTGGAATAATTGCAAAAGCCTGTAAGCTAATTTCATCAATGAATACTGAGGATTGCGCATTAATTTTGGAATGATTTGTAAATACTGGCTTTCCTTCAATCGCCAGATAGGTGTGCAATGAATCTTTAGTGTACCTAGAATAAGCGTTAACGTAATTTTTTGGTAGATTTATAGATGAACAAAGATTTAGCACTTTATCAACAGGATCATATTCATAGTATGACACGGCATCGATTCCATCCACCGAACATAGATTGGTAATAATAAAATCGGAGGCTTCACGCATTTCTTCGAAAGAGGAGAGTCCTTCAATAATTTTTTTCTCCAATCGAAGAAAACGTGATTGTGTTGTGCTATTAGTTATATCCTGAATTACAGCCTGATATTTTCTCTCTCTATCAAATTCCATTAATGAGATTGATAGGGAGGCCAAAACCACATTACCATCTTTCCTGCTAAACTTAAACTCCTCTTCGAAGTTATTGTCCGAGATCATTTCCTTTAAGAGTTTATATAATTTAAAACGTTCTCCCCGTATTGCGACATCATTGGATAAAAGTTCGATTTCAATCGATTCTAAATTCTCCTTCTCCGAAATTTCAAATAATTCCAGCCCGCTCTTATTGCAATCAAATATTTTATTGCTGTTAAAAATTATTATAGTATCGCTACTATTTTGAAAAGAATAAATTGAATTATTCTTACCTGCCCTAAACTCTTCATTAGCTTTTTCCAGTTGTTCGATCGAACTGGAGTAGTTCTTAATTAGAATACTGAATTCCGTAAAGAGTAACCCAAAAGCAATTAATGAAGCGGCGGTTGTGAAGATATGCATAATCCACCATACATGACTTCCTTCCCAACTATAATTAAAAATGAAACTGCTACCGGATAAAAGTGAGGTTAAAAATGTGAATATTAGGTATTTGTTATGCTTATATTTTTTGTAGTATAAAAATAGTCTGATTGAAACAATTAAAAACAAGTATGCGCTAATATTATTTAATACCAAGGAAAATCTACTGTAATTCCCCTCCTCAATGCCCGGTGGTAATAAATAACTGTTAAGACTTACAAATAGTCCCCATAGAAAAACACTTATTACCGTAATAATTGCTATCAGTTCTCTCTTTTTTACAACAATCAAATTCAGTTTAGGAAATAGAAGGACTAATAACCAGAAGGAGCCAATTAAATTTGCGAATGATTTTGTTATAATAAAACTATTCCCTACTGGAAAGGAGGCATGAAATCCCAGTAAGATTCCCATACTCATGAAACTTAGCGATAATGCTATATTAGTATTATGTTCTTGTGAAGGCGCTTTCAGATAAAGTAATGCACCGAGAAGAAAGAATGAAAAGCATGCCAATGCCTCCAATGTAGAATGCAAAGTCATATTATGGTAGGTAAAATTTAGAGCAGACTTACTGAAAAATTGATCGGGCATAATTGAAAAAAGAACCACTAGCAACGAGAGAGATGCGACTAAATGCCCTATAAAATTTCCTTTAAGACGTCCCTTAAACATTATAAATAGATTTACCTTAGTTTATACCAAATTATCGAATAAATTTGAAATTATTTCAAATAATTATAGAATTTCTACTTTCTCCTTTCAAATTTAGAATTGACCACATTTCTGCTAAGTAAATAAATCTGAAGTACTTTAAAATATACTTTTGATCGAAAAATTCAGAATGAAATAATTTGCTGATATACTAATATTGAATTGTCTGAATAATCTACATAGATCAATAATAATTTATTGGAATAGATAAGTGATTGCTGAGTATAATTTACTTAATGTACGTCGAAATAATCAAAAATATTTACCGGATAGTTTATGAGATTAACAATTCTATTTATAATGTTATTCATCTGTAATCTGATGATAGCTCAGGACAATTTATCATCAGCCAAAGTTATTAGGTATAATAGCATTCCCGATACCATCTTGCATGTTTCGGAAATCCAGGAAATTGTGTTTCAGTCGGGTCAATTTAATGTTTATGGCAATCTTTATTTACCGGTTGCTGGAGATTTAAAATATCCCCTTGTTATTTGGGTCGCTGGAAGCGGGGCAAGTTATAAAGTTGTAAACAACTCTGAAACAAAGAAACTAATTAACTGCTTCCTTGATAACGGTATGGCTTATTTTAGAATTGATAAACCGGGTTATGGAGATACAAAGGGAAAGTTAAATGATGACAGCCTCTTTATTCAACTTTCGGATATCGTAATCAACGCAATAAATTCATTAATTAAATTACCTAACATCGACTCCACAAAAATTGGTTTGTTTGGAAGCAGTCAGGCAGGTTATATAATGCCAATCGCCGCAAAAAGAACTGAGAAAATTTCATTTATAATTGGTTCATCTCTTCCGGGAGAAAATTCGATTGACCAATGGAATTATTTAATTGAGAAACAGATGATTTGTGAGGGATATACCGAGAAGATTGCAAAAAAGAATATTGAGATGTTTGGTTTATTACGATGTAGTGAAAATAAAACTGATTTTGATAAAGCTCTTAAGTATTTCCGCACAAATCCGATGATAATCAAATCTGTTGGATATGATTCCACTCTTGTTGATCGCGCTATAAATTGGTGGCCCCGAACAATCGACTCGACACATCAATCATATTTTAATCCAATTTCCGTTGTGGAAAAATTGAGTATCCCAATATTTTTAATTTTTGGAGACAAAGATACTCAGATAGATCCGTTTCAAGCTATTGATGCATACACAGCTGCATTTTCAAGATCGGATAATAAAAAGAGTAAAATAATTCTTTTAAAAAATACTGATCATAATATGTCAATTAACGAATCCGGATGTCTCAGCGAAATTGGGCGGCTTCAAAAAGAGAGAAAATACAACTTCAATAAGGATTATTTAACCACGATTAATACATGGATTAAAGTCCTAAAAGAGAAATAATGAGTTTTATGTGGGGATTAATAAAGCATAGTGGCTACTTAAAGAATAGTAAAAAATTAATAAAAAGATTTTAATTTGAGGATAAATAAATTTAACATAACTAATAAATTGAGTGGGTGTATATATGGAAGCAAAAATTGAAGATGGAAAACTTATAATTACAATTGAATTGCAAGAACCAACCCCTAGCGCATCAGGTAAAACTTTGGTTGTTGCTACTACTCATGGGAACATGACAACACAATGCGTGATTAATGGTAAAAATGTGGTCGTGGGGCTAAACGCCTATATAAAAAAATGATTTGATTCTTCTTAATTCTCAAATAATTAATAACAATCGGGGGTTCTTTCATTTAATTAATTAAGCCAAAAAATTTCATCTATTGTTTGCTCAATAGAGTCTCGGCATCTTCCAGAGTTGGGACATAACTTAAATTATATTGGTCTGTTTGCAAAGAATTATTAGCGAACTGAATTAAACCCATTTGTGATGTACCGACAACTCTCACAACTCTATTGACTCCTTTCTGAATTAGCATTACAATAATTTCCTTTAAAATAATACCCGCTTTTTCATCCGCCCGAATTAATTTAGAAATATCATTCACCACATCAAATCCAGGTTTGATATTACTTATTGTTGTTTCGATAGCATGCTTAGCATTCTGCGCCTCTTCAAAATTTAGGATGCCGGCTATGGTGATATAAATTCTATTTTGAGATTCATGCAATCTGACTTTGTACATAATTAATTACCCCATTGGTGAAAAGTTCAACATGTTAAAAATTTACGTTATTTAGTTACAAATGTTTTTAAATAAAAGCAAAAAAGATTTAACAGTGTAAACAATTTTGCACTCACTCCTCAATATACTTTTTTAGAATAGATTGTTTGAATTATTACTATATAATTATTTCTTATTACGAGAATAAATTGTATGTTATTTACATACTGACATAGATTATAATAAGAAAGATAAAATGTACTTTATAACTTCTTTGTTGCATATATGAAACCAATTTGGAGAGGAGTAAAATTACCTGAATCTAGATTAATGGAAGTGGCGAATAATGAATAATTGTGTGAACGAATTATTTTTATTAACGACAAATTTGTCACAGCTCCAAAATAAAGAGTTGGTAAAAAAGCTTTTTTTGGAAAGTCTAAATTCCATTTTCTTAAATGGCGAGTTTACTTGGGATGAAGAGGAAGAGAGTAAACACCCGAAAGAACACCATGTGATTATTTGTACCCGCAATAAATCTTTTGGGAAGCTTACATTTAATTCTAGATTAATGGCAGAAGCTGAATCTTATGCAATGATTCAAAATGCCGCGAAAATTCTTGCCGTTATACTGGAAAAAATAGATTCGGATGAGTTGCTTCTCGATCAAAAGAATAAATTACAAAAATTCGTAGATGAACAAACCAAAGATCTTATTGCCAGCAGAGATGAAATAAAAAGTATTGCTGAGAACAGCCCCGATATTATTCAACGTTTTGACAGACAAGCACGTCATTTATTTGTTAATAGTCACGTTTATAGTATAACAGGAATAAAGTCTAATGAATTTATTGGCAAAACACATAAAGAACTTGGATTTAATAAAGTACAAAGTGACTACTGGGAAAATAAAATTGAGGAAGTCTTTGAAACTAAAGTAATGCTTGAGACAGATTTTGAATTCCAACATGACGACAAAACCATAATCTTTAACTTGAGGCTCATCCCGGAATTCGATGGCAGCGGTGAGGTGGCAACTGTTCTAAGTATTGCACGGGATATCACCGAGTCAAAGAAGCATGAAGCAAAATTAATCGATAGCGAAAGAAATATTAAGGAAACTCACAAAATTGCTCATCTGGGTAATTGGGAGCTAAATCATATAAGCAATAAACTCATCTGGTCCGAGGGTATTTTTGAGATATTTGAAATAAGAGAGACAGATTTTGTGGCTACATACGAGGCATTTCTAAATTCAATACATCCTGAGGATCGCGACTTTGTTAATAATGCGTATAAAGAATCACTGCTGAATAAAATTCCATATGAAATTTCCCACCGATTAAAGATGAATGATGGTAGAATTAAGTGGGTTAATGAAATTTGCAGAACCGAATTTGATGATAAAGGAAATCCTATCCGCTCTATCGGCATTGTTCAAGATATCACTGAAAGAAAACAGTATGAGCTGGCATTAAAAGAAAGTGAGGAACGTTATAAAAGAATTACATCCGGCCTAACAGATTACCTCTATACAGTTAAAATTAAAGATGGGAATGTATTTGAGACAATTCACAATGAAGCATGTTTGACTGTTACAGGTTATTCTTCACAAGATTTCAATAATGATCCATATCTGTGGATAAATATGGTTTTCCCGGAGGATAGAGATTGGGTTGCCGGTATCTCTTCAAAAATACTAAATGGGTCAGACGTACCTCCAATCGAGCATAGAATAATCTGCAAGGATGGTAAAGTTAAGTGGATTAATCACACACACATTCCTCATTTCAATTCAAATGGTGAAATTGATTCATATGATGGATTAATAAAAGATATTACTGAGCGCATGTATATCAAAGAAGCTTTACAGGAAAATGAAAATAAAATGCGGTTAATTGTTGAAGGGACTCCCTATTTATTTTTCTATACTCAAGATCCTAATGCAATCGTAACTTACGTTTCACCTTCTGTAGAGAGAATTACAGGTCATTCAGTTGAGGAATGGATTGGTCAATCTCATTGGTTTGCAACAGATAACGAAATAAATGAACTTGCAAAAATCGCTACACGCGCTCATTTGAGAGGCGAGTTTACCACAGGCCCTGTTATTGTTGAAATAGAACATGCAAAAAAACATCCAGTACTTTTGGAGACTTACGAAAATCCAATGATTGTAAATGGTATTGTAGTTGGTGTTCAAGGTGTAGCTCATGACATTACTGAAAGAATTAATGCAGAGGCTAAGGTAAATAATGAAAGAAATATGCTAAGAACCCTCATAGACCATCTTCCGGAATCAGTTCACATTTACATTAAAGATAAGCAAAGCAGATATGTAATAAACAATCGTTCGCATCTGATATCATTGGGTTTATCCCGGCAAGAAGATGCTGTTGGAAAAACATCTTTAGATTTTTTCAAGAAGGAAAACGCCGAAGTTTACATTGCCGATGAGCAGGAAGTTATTAGAACCGGTATCCCAATCATTGAAAAAGAAGAATATAGTTTTAATCACCAATATCCCGGAGAAAGAATTCACCTTACCACAAAGGTACCGATCCGTGATTTAAAAGGAGAAGTAATTGGCATTGTTGGAATGAGCAACGATATTACCGAACGCAAGCATTCTGAAATTGAACTTGATAATTACCGACATCATTTAGAAGATTTGGTACGAACTAGAACTGAAGAATTGGAAAGAGCCAACGAATCATTGAGATCTCTTGTTGAGAAAGAAAAAGAGTTGAGTGAAATTAAATCAAGGTTTATCTCAACCACTTCCCACGAATTTAGAACACCATTAACCTCAATTCTATCTTCAGTAGAATTGCTAAAACGACTTGGGGTAAAGTGGAGTGACGAAAAAAAGAATGAACACTACAATAGAATTATTGGTTCGGTGGATTATCTAACAAACCTTCTCGATGATATATTAACTCTTAACAGAGCAGATTCCGGTAAAATTATCTTTAACCCGGAAAAAATAAATTTTTATGCCTTAGTGGAAAGTTGTTTAACAGATGCCCGATTATTGATGACAAGTGCTCATGAATTAAAATATAATTATCGTTCAAAGCACAAGGAGTTTTTTTTAGATCCAAAACTTATGAGATTTGTTTTTAACAACTTATTATCCAACGCCATAAAATTCTCTCCTGATGGAGGGACTATCGATCTCAATATTTCAGTTATGAAAAATAAACTACTAATTAAAGTAAGTGATCATGGATTGGGAATTCCAAAAGAGGAGTTAGAAAATATCTTCGATTCTTTTTATAGGTCGAAGAAAGTAGCTGCTATTTCGGGTTCTGGATTGGGGCTTGCAATTGTAAAGCGATCTGTAGACCTTCACAACGGGGAGATAGTTGTGAAGAGTGAGTTAAACAAAGGAACTACTTTTATTGTTACTTTACCACTGCTTTCAACAGCAGAGTAAAGATTTACTGTATTAAATAATTTCTGTTTCTAAAGCTAAATCAAATTAGTAGCCGGTTTCGACAGGCGATTTCATTTTGCTCAATCCAATCTCTTTAATAAGATCATCATATGTTATAAGCCGAATGTTATTCAACTCAAATAAATTTTCATTCATCACAGAAACGAGCGCCCGCAGTTCAGATTCTCTATGTTTACTCATTTCATTCAGTCCAAATGAATTCATATCTATCATAGCCTGTAATTCATCATTATCTACACCTATATGGCATACGAGCAAACTAATTTTTTCCGATGGTAAATTTTTTAGTGTAAATATCAATGAATCTCTTTTTGAATCGATCGGATCAGAGTACATATTCTTTACATCCTCCTCTCCAAAATAACGAGATATTCCCAATCCATATTCAGTAGCTAATTTTTCCACTATGTTTCTTAATTCAGGTCTATCAACCGCGGTTCCCATATGATAATCAACATACGATACTTTAAGCCCACTTTTTACAGCCCTATCTATTTGAGCACGCAATTCAATTTCAACTTCCTCCAACTTTGGATTGTTGTTAAAAAAAGCGGCCCTTGATGGGAAAAAATATCCATGCTCATCAACTAAAGAAGGAACCTTATCCTTTCCGGCTACAGGTCCCCAGCGATAATTTTTCCATTCTGAATTTAGGGTCAAATGAATTCCGGCTGTTATTTCGGGATGAGATTTAAGAAGATCAACCCCCTCCTGGTACCATGCACATGGGAACATCACTGAAGCTGAAAATATTAATCCGGTTTCAATTAATTCTTTAGCGGCAAGATTAACAGCATGTGACATTCCTATATCGTCACATCTTATGAGAAGTAGTTTTTGTGATTCTTTCTCCTGCCCAAACAGATTAAGAGTCATATATATAATCAGGAATAAACTTACAAGTTTGCATCTCATAACACCTCCCAAATGATATAACTTAAATTACACTATATTTTTACCTTGATGAAATAATATTCACATTAATTTAATCACATCATATTTGTTGAGCGTACTTACAAGAGTATTGTTGAAAAGCCGTGGTTGTGGTTAAATGATAGAGCAATTTTTTCAACTGGACGAGAAAAAAATAAGAAATCCTCTTAAATTTTTTATTTAAATCATTCTTTGCATAATGAGATATAAATAATCTTTAAATTATTCATATCTTGGTACGATAATAAGATACAAATTAACTTGATAATTAAGGGCACTCTACTAAATTATTATGAATATTGTGCTATCAAGACCTTTATTGCTTGAAATTGGTGAGGTAATTCGGGACAATGATTACCGAACATTCAACATATAATGTGAGTAATTTATTATGGACCACAAATTAGAAGATATTGTAGATGTAAAGTTACTCCAAGAATTACAAGAAAAGTTAAATGTAATTTACTCTTTCCCTTCCGCAATAATTGATAATGATGGTAAGGTTCTCACGGCAGTAGCCTGGCAAGATATCTGCACTAAATTTCACCGTATAAATCCCGAATCTGAAAAAGAATGTATTAAAAGTGATCATTATATCTTTGAACACCTCAAAGAAGCCAACCCCGCAGTAAGTTACAAATGTCCTCACGGCCTGGTTGATAACGCTACTCCTATAATAATTGATGGGAAACATTATGGTAATTTCTTTACCGGTCAGTTTTTTCTTGAAACAAAACCTGATATGGAATTTTTCAGACAACAGGCAAAAAAGTTTGGATTTGATGAAGCCAGTTACTTAGAAGCAGTTCAAAAAGTACCAGTATGGTCAGAAGAAAAATTACACCAATATTTAGATTTCATTAAAGGGTTCATTGATATAATTGCCGGTATTGGGATTAAAAACTTAAAAGAGATTGAGGTAAACAGAAATCTTAATGAAAGTGAAAAAAGATTTAAGGCAATAGTTGAGTGTACATCGGACTGGGTTTGGGAAATTGATGAGAAAGGCAAATATTGTTTCTGCTCTGAAAATGTTGAAAATCTTTTGGGGTATAAGGCTGAGGAAATATTAGGCAAAACACCTTTCGATTTGATGCTCCCAGAAGATGTTGAAAAGAATAAAAAAGCATTTTTCGACATTTTAGCCGCAAAAGATGCAATAGAAGATTTTGAAAATTGGAATTTGCACAAAGATGGCCGAAAGATTTGTCTTCTAACTAATGGTTTTCCAATATTTGATGAAAAAGGAAATGTAATAGGTTATAAAGGAGCAGATAAAGATATAACAGAACGGAAACAAAACGAATTATTGCTTCAAAAGAAAAGCGAAGAAATAGCTGAACAAAACGAAAAGCTGCTTCAAACAAATCTGGAACTTATTGCAGCCAAAGAAGGATCCGAAAGAAAAGAAGTCTATTTGCAAACATTATTATCAGTCATAGAAGAAACAATTGTAAGTAGAGATTTAAATAATGAGGTTGTTTATTTTAATAAAGCATTCGACAATACTACAAGAAATATATTCAATGAACCTGCTTTTGTGGGAATGAATACACTAAAATTACTACCTAAAGAAGCAAAAGAATTTTGGGAAGATATTTTATTACAAGTCAAAAATGGAAAAATTAATAGTTATGAATATGAATTTCCAACTATTGATAATAAAGTAAATTATTATGTTACTTCTCATATACCAATAAGATATGACAAAAAAATTATTGGGACTCTTGAAATAACTAAGGATATATCCAACTATAAACAAAGAGAATTAGAATTAAAAACAGCAAAACTCAAAGCAGAAGAAAGTGAAGAAAGATTTAAGCTGGCCATGAGAGCATCAAATGATGGTTTGTTTGACTGGAATCTTGAAACCAACGAAATCTATTACTCTCCTGCATGGAAAAAAATGCTGGGGTATGAAGATCATGAGTTACCTAATGATTTTTCAGTTTGGGAAAATAGCACAGACCCTGGAGACGTCAAGAAATCGTTGGAACTCCAGCAGAAGCTTATCTCGAGACAAATCGACAGATTTGAGACAGAATTTAGAATGAAGCATAAAGATGGACATTGGGTTGATATCCTCTCTCGTGCAGAAGCCATTTTTAACGACAATGGAAAAGCCATTAGAATGATCGGAACCCATGTTGATATAACCGAGCGTAAGCTGGTCGAAGAAACCTTACGAATTAGTGAATCACGATATGCCCTTCTTATTCAGAATCTAGATGCTGGAATTGTTATTCATGCCCCGGATACTTCAATCATAATGAACAATCAAAGAGCATCTGAAATTTTGGGATTAAGCGATGCTCAACTTAGAGGAAAAGCCGCAACAGATCCAAGCTGGAGATTTGTGAATGAACAGAGAATTCCTTTAACCCATGACGAGTATCCTGTTAACCGGGTTTTAGCAAATAAACAGCCAATAAAAGATCAGTTAGTTGGGATACATCAACCTGGTCAAAGTTGTTTTGTTTGGGCAACAGTAAGTGGATTTCCGGTACTCAATGAATCTGGCGAGATAACAGAAATCTTGATCAGTTTTTTTGATATCACTGAACAAAAGCAAGCCGAAATAGCACTCTCGAATAAAGAAAGATATCAACGAGCGTTGCTGGATAACTTTCCATTTGCAGTATGGTTGAAAGACACTGAAAGCAGATTTCTTGCGGTTAATCAGACTTTTGCCAATACATTTAAAGTACCTTCTGCTGATATGCTGATTGGAAAGACTGATTTTGATATTGCAATCCAAAGCGTAGCAGAATTGTACCGAGCCAATGACCGTGCCGTTATGCTCTCCCGTCAGAAACAGGTAAATGAAGAGATTGTAGCTGGACTTGGAGAACTGAATTGGGCTGAGACTTATAAAGCCCCCGTGGTAAGTGAAAGTGGTGAATTGTTAGGGACAGTAGGTTTTTTCAGAGATATATCAGAACGCAAGCTAGCAGAACAAGCATTAATTAAGAGTGAAGCTATAAAAAACGCAATGGTTTCTAATCTTAGTGATGTGATAGTCATTATAGACAAAAATGGAATAAATAAGTATAAAAGCCCAAATGTTACAAAGTTGTTCGGGTGGAATCCGGAAGAACTGGTTGGCAAAAATACGTGGGATAATATTCATCCAGACGATTTGGAAGCTGGACAGAAATTTTTAGGCACAATCTTAACTGAACCCAATGCTACAGGAACTACTGAACTCCGATACAAACGGAAAGACGGAAATTATGTATGGATAGAGATAAGTGTCATAAATCTTTTACATGATAAGTATATTGATGGGATTTTGGGAAATTACAAAGACATAACCGAACGCAAGCAAGCAGAAGTGGCTCTTGCACAGAGTAGGTCGGAACTAAAGGCTATTTACGAATACTCACCTGTTATGATGTGCCTCGTTGATGAAAACCGACAGATAATATTTGCAAACCCTGCATTTACGACTTTAACAGGGACAACCGAAGAATTTTTAAAGGGCGGTTATGCTTGTGGAGTATTTGGATGCATTAATGCAATGGACGATGTCCGGGGTTGTGGATTCGGATCGAATTGCCAGAATTGCCAATTAAGAATAGCCATGGACGACACTCTTAAAAATGGGACAGGACACACTAACGTGGAATATCATACTACTCTTTTACATAATGGAGAAACTAGAAAGGTGTCTTTACTCGGATCTACCGCACTTATCGAAAGCGATAGTCATCGCAACCTGTTATTATGTTTACACGATATCACCGAACGTAAACAAGCCGAGATAGATCTCGAATCGCATAGAAACCACCTGGAAGATTTAGTAAAAGTTAGAACCGACGAGTTGGAAAAAGCAAATGACTCATTAAGAAAAGTGGTAGATAAAGAAAGAGAACTTAACGAATTGAAGTCAAGGTTTTTGTCTACTACTTCTCATGAGTTTAGAACTCCTTTAACGGCAGTACTTTCATCAACAGAACTACTCCAACGTTTTGGTACTAAATGGAGTGATGAAAAGAAAGATGAACATTACAATCGGATAATAACATCAGTTGAATACCTCACAAAACTTCTTGATGACATATTAACGCTTAATCGAGCCGAATCGGGAAAGATAAGTTATCAACCCGAACCAGTGGACCTGCACAAGCTTGCTGAAGAGTGCCTTAAAGATGCAAAACTATTTATGAATGAAAAGCACGAACCGAAGTTTAATTACAAGTCCAAACAGAAAGAATTTCAATTAGATCCGAAATTAATGAAATTTGTTTTTAACAATTTGCTTTCTAATGCCGCTAAGTATTCCCCTCAAGGAGGTTTAGTTGAGTTAAAAATTTCTTTGAATAAAATGCATATTTTAATACAAGTTAGTGATGAAGGAATAGGGGTCCCACCGGAAGATTTAGATAAAATCTTTGAAGCATTCTACCGCACAAAAACCACAAATGAAATTGCCGGCACCGGATTAGGTTTATCAATTGTAAAGCGAGCTGTGGATTTTCATGGCGGCGAGATAAAAGTTGAAAGTAAATTAGGTGAAGGGACTAGATTCTTAGTGCAAATACCTATTCTTGAATCGAAGTAATAATAAATATATAAATTTCAAGATTAGCCTCGCACGCAGCGGGGCTTTTATTTTTCGATGCAACTATACAAGTAGACACTATGCAAACCTAAATCACCATCTTTCTCCATGAGATTTTAACCAATGCGAATCACTAAGAAGAATAGCATACCGTTGTATATCCAATTGGCTTTCCGCCGCGCAATTGTTCCCTCATGCAAAAATATAATCGTAGCTCATAATCACCCCTCAGGAAACCCCGAACCAAGTAACGAAAACATTAACTTAACCGAGAAGCTTGTTGAAGCCGGAAAGATAATTGAGATAAATGTATTTGACCATATCATCTTTGCCGAGGGTACATAAACGAGCTTTGTTGAGAAGCGGCTGATATGATTAAATCATAGATTGGGTTCACATGGATGAATAAAAAAAGATGGGTGCTCCAATTGTCTACTTTTTTTATCAGTATTTACATAATGAGTTATAAATAATCTTGAATTATTCATATCTTAATACGATAATAAGATATAAAATAAAATGATAAATATGGGATTTCTATCGCGATTGTTAGAACATCTCGTTACTAAGGATAGATTAACTAAAAATAGGTGATGTAATTCGGAACAATCATTACTGATCATTCAACATATAGTGTGAGTAATTTATTATGGACCACAAATTAGAAGATATTGTAGATGTAAAGTTACTCCAAGAATTACAAGAAAAGTTAAATGTAATCTATTCATTCCCCTCTGCAATTATTGATAATGATGGCAAAGTTCTTACCGCTGTAGCATGGCAAGATATCTGCACTAAATTTCACCGAGTAAACACCGAATCAGAAAAAGAATGTATTAAGAGCGATCAATATATTTTAGAACATCTTAATGAAGCTAATCCCGCAGTAAGTTACAAATGCCCTCACGGCCTGGTTGATAATGCTACTCCTATAATAATTAACGGGAAACATTATGGTAATTTCTTCACCGGTCAGTTTTTTCTTGAAACGAAACCCGACATTGAATTTTTCAGACAACAGGCTATAAAGTTTGGATTTGATGAAGTCAGTTACTTAGAAGCAGTTCAAAAAGTACCAATATGGTCAGAAGAAAAATTACACCAATATTTAGATTTCATTAAAGGGTTTATAGAAATTATTGCCGGAATTGGATTAAAGAATTTAAAGGAGATCGAATCAAATAAGCAATTAGAACTTGCCTATGAAAAGTTACAACAGGAGAATGAAGAACGTAAGCAGGCCGAGACAGCATACAACGAATCAAGTCAATTTAACAAGCAAGTAATTAATAATGCACAAGTAGGCATTATCGTTTATGACCTTAATCTGAAATATCAGGTTTGGAATCCATTTATGGAGAATATAAGTGGAATACCTGCTTCTGAAGTACTGGGTAAACATCCAATGGAAGTGTTTCCGTTTTTAAAAGATGTTGGTATGATAGAAATACTTGAGAGAGCGCTAAAAGGTGAAATTATTGAAAGTATTGATTTCCCATTCCATGTAGCGTCAACTGGCAAAAAAGGTTGGACCTCGGATAAAACCGCACCTTTATGTAATTCCGAAGGCGAAATAATTGGAGCTATAGCTACAGTACGTGATATCACCGAACGCAAGCGGGCGGAAGATGCGTTGCGGGAAAGTGAAAGAAAAAACAAGGCATGGATTGAGAATTCACCGGTTTGCACTAAAATAGTTGATCTGGATTTTAATCTTCAATTTATGAGTGAATCTGGAATCAGAGAATTGCGAATTGATAATATCAATGAGTTTTATGGCAAACCTTATCCTTTTTATTTCTATCCTGATTCTTTCAAAATCCCGATGCGGGATAACCTAAGAAAGGCAAAGGAAACAGGCGAGATCATCACTCAAGAAGCCTCAGTGAATGATATTGAAGGGAACAAATTATGGTATCATTCAACCATCGTTCCGGTTAAGAACGATCACGGCATCCTCGACTATTTATTGGTTGTATCACTGGAAACAACTAACCGTAAGAAGGCTGAATTAGCTTTAATCGAAGCCATAGAAAAAGTCGAAAAAAGTGAAGAAAGATTCAAGCTGGCAATGAAAGCTTCAAATGACGGTTTATTTGACTGGAACCTAATAACTAATGAAACCTACTACTCTCCTAGATGGAAAAGCATGCTTGGATATAAAGATAATGAACTTCCTAATGATTTCTCAATATGGGAGAATTATACAGATCCGGATGATGTAAAAAAAACTTGGGAAATTATACGAAGGCTTATTTCCAAACAAATTGATCGATTTAGTATAGAATTTAAAATGAAACATAAGGATGGGCATTGGGTGGATATTCTTGCCCGTGCTGAAGCTATTTTTAACGAGAATGGAAAAGCAGTGAGGATAATTGGAACTCATACGGATATTACCGAACGCAAGCAGATAGAAAATTTACTAATTGAAAATGATAAAAAAGTTAATTCTCTTGTAGAGAAATTTAACATTTCCCAAAATCAAGCGAAGATTGGAAGTTGGGAGTGGGATTTACAAACCAATAACATATGGTGGTCTGAAGAGACGTACAAAATATTTGGAGTAACTCCTTCTGACTATAAACCCGACTTCGAAACCAATGGAAAGTTCCTACACCCTGATGATCAAAAAGAATATGCTTCATCATTCGCAAAATGCTTAGAGTCTGGTGAGGAGCTTAATTTCGATGTAAGATTAATAACACCTTCGGGTGAAATTAAATACTGTAACGCAAGAGGTAAAGCTAGCTACAACTCTAACAATCAACCAGTAATTTTTAGCGGTGTAATTGCGGATATTACAGAGCGAAAATTAGTTGAAAAAAAACTATACGAAAGCGAAGCTAAATATCGTTTACAGTTTCAGAATATGAGTTCCTATAATTCTATTTATGAAGTTGTTACAGACATAGAGGGCAACCCGTGTGATTTTAGGTTTGTAATGGTAAACCAAGCATATGAAACCTATGTTGGGAAAAGAGCTGCTGATTTAATAGGGAAAACATTATTGGAAGTTTATCCTGAAACTGAGCAGTATTGGATAGATAAAATGGTAGAAGCTGTTATCACAGAAAAGCCCCTCTATATTGAAAATTATAGCAAGGTTATGAACACCTATACCGATATTGAGCTTTACGTACCCCAAAAAGGTCAACTTGCCATGATTAGTTCAAACATCAATGATCGCAAAATTGCTGAAGAAGCCGTGCGAAAGAGCGAAGCAATAAAAAACGCAATGGTTTCTAATATTAGTGATGTGATAGTCATAATCGACTCAAATGGTATAAATAAATATAAAAGTCCAAATGTCACCAAATTGTTCGGATGGAATCCTGAAGAACTGGTTGGTAAAAATACGTGGGATAATATTCATCCAGACGATTTGGAAGCCGGACAGAAATTTTTAGGGACAATCTTATCTGAGCCCAATGCAACCGGAACAACTGAACTCAGGTACAAACGCAAAGATGGAAATTATGTATGGATAGAAATTAATGTTATAAATCTTTTAGATGATAATTATATAAATGGAATTTTGGGAAATTACAAAGACATAACCGAACGCAAGCAAGCCGAGATGGATCTTGAAATGCATAAAAACCACCTCGAAGAGTTAGTAAAAGTTAGAACTGAAGAATTGGAAAAAGCAAATTATTCATTACAACAAATAGTTGATAAAGAAAAAGAGCTTAATGAAATGAAGTCCAGATTTTTATCTACTACATCTCATGAATTTCGAACTCCTTTAACATCAATACTTTCATCTTCAGAACTTATTCAGCGTTTTGGCTCAAAATGGAGCGATGAGAAGAGGAGCGAACATTTAAATAGGATTATCATATCAGTGGAATACCTAACAAGACTTCTTGATGATATATTAACTCTCAACCGGGCAGATTCAGGAAAGATCAGCTTTAATCCGGAGAAGTTAAATTTGCACCAGTTTGCAAATGACTGTTTGCTTGATGCTGAGCTTTTAATGACTGATATGCATGAACTTAAGTTTAATTATAAGTCCAAACAGAATGAATTCCAATTGGATCCGAAACTGATGAAATTTATTTTTAACAACTTACTTTCTAATGCCGCCAAGTATTCTCCTAAAGGAGGTTTAGTTGAGTTAAATATATCTACGGATAAAAAACGCATCTTAATTGAAGTAAGTGATCAAGGAATTGGAATCCCTTCAGATGAAACAGATAAAATCTTTGAATCATTCTACCGAACAAAACATACTAATAATATTGCCGGAACTGGTTTAGGATTAGCAATCGTAAAACGAGCCGTTGATTTGCATGGCGGTGAAATAAAAGTAGAAAGTGAATTGGGTAAAGGGACTACTTTTACAGTTAAGATTCCAATAGCTGCTGGACTTAGATAAATTTTACTAGTCACTATTTAATCTTACAGCTCCAGTTGTTATTTAACAAGTTACCGTAAAATTATTTATACAACCTCAGCAAGAGATTACAGGTATAAAAACAATAAAAGTTGTTCCAACGCCAACTTTTGATTCAATTTCAATTCTACCCTTATGTAGATCAACCGCATTTTTCACAATTGACAAACCTAATCCCGAACCACTAATAGCCTCAACATTTGAGGCTCTGTAAAACGTTTCGAAAACTTTTAATAAGTCATTCTCGGGTATTCCTATTCCACTATCCTTAATTCTAATCTCAATTTCTCGGTCATTTGACTTAACTATAAATTCAATAACTCCACCTTTAGGCGAATACTTAACAGCATTAGAGAATAAATTCTGTAAAATTAAATCTAATTGTTTCTTGTCAAGATTATATTTATCCTTTTCGCAAATATAAACGTGCCTTATTATATGACTTAAATTGTTCTCCATTACTTGCTCAACTAAATCTTTGCAATAATATTTAAAATCGATTTCTGCAAAATTTAATTGTTGCTTGCCAGAGTCAGCTCTATTTAGTGTAATCACTTCATCCATTAGCAGAATTAATCTATCAACTGAGTCTTGAATACGGCTTAAATGAAGATTAATTTTTTCATCAGAGTGGTTTTTAATATGTCTCTGAATTAATTCTGTTGAAGATAAAATTGCGGTCAAAGGGGTTCTAAATTCATGTGAAGCTGTCGAAATAAAACGACTTTTTAATTGGTTGAGCTCTTTTTCCTTTGCGAGTGACTCTATAAGCTTTTGTTCTGCCAATTGTTTGAGTTTAACTTCGTTTAGTAAGGATTTATTCGCCAAATCAAGTTGTTGGGTTCTTGAATTAACTAATTCATGAAGATGCTCTTTATAGTTCTTTAGTTCTGTAATATCCTGGAATATGGCTAAGAATTTCTCTTCTGAAATTTTCGATGCTGTTACAATAGCCCAAAATTTCTCCCCATTCTTTTTTTTGATTAAGAACTCACCTTTTGCAAAACCCTTTGCCACTAATTCGTGGAAATGATTTTCGGCTTCTCTGATCATGACTTCATCTACGATATCTGAAATACTTGTAGTGTAGAGTTCAGATTTTGAGTAACCAAGCATGTTCTCAATAAATGGATTCGAATCGATATGTTTTCCATTCTGATCAGATACTAGAACACCAACTGAGACATTTTCGACATAACGACGAAATTTATTTTCACTTTCAGAGAGGGTTTTGTGAGTTCTTTTTGTTTCTGTGATGTCTGAGAATGAAATAAGCAGTTCTAAATTTCCTTCTTCATCGTCAATTTTTATGTTAAAGAGTTTCCCCTCCAAACGGCAGAACAAATGGGTGTTTAATCTTGTTTTTATTCTCACTTCAATTTGCTTATTTGAAGGACTTTTAAAAAAAGCTTTATACCTACTTAAGAACAATTCACGATCTTCCTCTACTAAAAAATCCACAACAGCTTTACCAACAACATCATCCTCAAAATTCGTCATATGATAAAAAGTTGCATTAGCTTTGGTAATTATCCCAACCTTATTGCATATTAAATAACCAACGGGAGCATTGTGAAATAAAGAATAAAATCTTTCAAAAGAATTATTAATTCGGCCTTGAGCTTTTAATAATTCTTCATTTTGGATCTCTAGTTCAATTTTATAAACTTGCAGTTCTTGAGCCAGTTTTAGCAGCTGCTCCTGGTTCATGTTTTCAGGAATAGATTCTATAAACTTAATTCTTTCTTCTGCCTTTGCACGGAGACTTGCTTTATCCATATAGTCCATAATTACTTCTGATTTTATTGAGGAATTGTAACATAAATTGTTGTCCCCTCACCAAGAACACTTTCAACTTTTAATTCACCATTGAGTAATTGAACAAACTCTTTGCAGATAATCAGTCCCAATCCAGTCCCCTTTTCATCTTTGGTCCCCCGAACTGAAACTATTTCTCCCGGTTTAAATAATCTGTTCAATATTGTCTCTGGGATTCCAACCCCCTTATCTTTGATAATTAATTCAATTGAGTTGCTTTGTAATTTCTTTGTTTGAATAAATATTTCGCCCCCGCTATTTGAATACTTAATGGCATTTCCGATTAAGTTTCTTAGAATTGTATTAAAAAGATTTACATCAATTTTAATATTGAACACGTCGTTCAATTCGAGCTTAAATTTTACACCTTTAAAATCAGCTGAATTTAAGTGTACTTTAACAGTTTCATGAATAAGCGAATTTAATTCTACAAGGCTCGGATTTAGAACTAATCTTCCCGTTTGTGCACTCGCCCAGTTTAACAGATTATCTAAAAGTTCGTAAACGCCTTTTGCAGAATCATAAACTGCGTTAACTAATAGTTTGTTTTGATCATTAAAAGATTCAGATTCATCCTTAAACAGACTTAGCATTCCCAAGAATCCACTAAATGGACTTCGCAAATCGTGAGCAATAATTGAAAAGAATTTATCTCTATCTTCGTTAAGTTCTTTTAATTGTTTTTCACTTTCTTCTCTTTTCTGTTGGGCAATTTTTATATCTGTAATATCAAGAATAGTTATGAGGAGTAATGGGGTATTATATTTTCCTAGATTGATACTATCAGAAGATATTTGTGCGGCTTCGATTCTGACATCAATTACTTTTGAATTGGAGAGAATAAGTTTAGTTTCTACTATTTTATTTAGTGGGTTTTTAAAGAAAGCTTTATATCTTGCGTTAAACTCATTTCTATTACTTTCTGCGATGAAATAACTGAAAGGTTTGCGAATAATCTCACCTAATGATTTCCCGGTTAAATTACAAAAGGTATCATTAGCGTGTGTAATTATTTCATTCTCATCCAATACCAGGTGGCTTACTGGTGTATTATGGTATAAATGATAAAATTGTTGTACTGTTTTATCTAATTGATTGCTAATGTTTCGTAATTCTTCATTTTGAAGTTCTAATTCTATTTGGTAGACATGAAAATCGTGAATAATTTTTTGAACCTCATCAAAAGATAAATCTTTACGATTTATTTCTACTTGTTGAACAAGTAACTCAGCTTTTTCTTTTAATTCAAGAAGATAATCCTCATTTTTTCTCACGAACTAAATCTCATAATATTATCTATTTATTAAGTTGACAGTACCAATAACTCTAGTAGGTTTATCATTTTTATCCCTCTCAACAATTTTACCTTTATCATGAAAGGTTTTCCATGAGCCATCTTTGCATTTAATTCTGTATTTACATTCGTACAAATCCTTTTGCCCACTCAAATGATCACGCATTGCGTTCATGGTTTTTTCGTAATCATCCGGATGCACTTTGCTTGTCCAAAACTCCAATTCTTGCTCACCTTTAATTTCAGAATAACCAATTAGTTCACTTTTAAGATTGCCGGCTATAACCTTATTAGTCTCAATATTCCAATCCCACCATATCAAATCTGATATTTTAAGCGCACTATCCAAGCGCTTATTAATATCTATAATGTATTTAGCATCACTTATAGTTTGAGTAATATCATCAAACGTACTATATACCTGATGCGGAGTTGATTCTCCCTCTTTAAAAAGAGGAATTGAATTTATATTAATCCATCGAATACTCTCAGTTTTAGGATTAAAGACTCCCATTGTTTGACCAAGCACCGGTCTCCCAGACTTTAATGCAATCATTGCAGGATGCACTTCCCCGTTAAATTCTGACCCATCAATTTTTATTGCTTTCCATCTAGGATCAATTGACGTTCTTCCTAACATTTGATCCAATGTGAGACCTAACAATTCAAACGCAGCATTATTAGCCGAAATTATTTCCCCATCTCTGTTTTGATAAACAACTCCTTCGGCCATAGTATCAAACAGCAGTTTATATTCTCGTTCAATTTTTAATGCTTTATCAATAGCCTCGTTTCGTAGCGATAAATCTAACATTGTAAAAATGTTGCCCTTGCTGCTGTCAGCAAATTCAAGAGGAGCAACACTTAATAGAATTTGAATTGAAGTACCATCCTTTTTAATCCATTCAGTTTCCAAAGTAGCTATTCCATGTTTACTGATTTGACCATCAATAAATTTGCCAACAGATTCAAACTCTTCTTCATTTTTATAAAAGTGTTTTGTACTCCGGTTTATAATTTCAGATCTGGAATAGCCAAGAAACTCGCACATTTTATCATTTACTTCTTCTACAACTCTCTCCTTAACAAGTCCAACACCAACCGGAGCAGTTTTATATATACTTTGTAATTTGTTCTCACTACCCAATAAATCGTTCTGAATATTTTTTAGCTTTGTAATGTTTATAAATGTTAAGACTACACCGCTGTAAGTATTATTTCCAATTTGGTACGGAAGTACTCTAAGAAAGTACCAATTGCCATCATCTGCTTCTACTTCCAGTTCAATTGGTTTGTGGTTAAGTTCAACTTCTTTTATTACCCGCCATATATCCACATTCTTCATCATATGAGTAAGGTGATTTACCGGGCGTCCAATATCGTTTAATAATATCTTGAATATTTTTTGTATCTCGGGAGTAAACTTTCTTATTTCCAAATTTTCATCTAAAAACAAAGTGCCAATCTGGGTACTCGATAAAAGATTATCGAGATCGTTATTAAGTTCAGTCAGTTCAATAATCTTACTTTGATACTCTGAATTAACTGTATGTAATTCTTCATTAACAGACTGCAACTCCTCATTGGTACTTTGCAATTCCTCATTGCTCGCCAGTAATTCCTCATTAGTTGCCTGTAACTCTTCATTTGCGGTTTCTAATTCTTCAATAGTGGCCTGCAGATTTTCACGCGTAAACTGCAGTTCTTGTTCGAGATCATGAATTCTTTGTTCAGCTTCCAAACTAACATCGTAAACGGTTGCGGCTTCCTTCTGCTGCGGAACTATTGGAGCGGTTGACTCTTCAATATAAACTATAGCAATTTTCAAATGCCCTTTTTTTGAAGGCAACATTTTCATTCTTAAATCAACATTTTTTATTTCTGCATTTAATGTGGCTCTGATGTTTGAATATTTTAATTCATTCCCTGCATGAAAAACTTTTTGCAGTCCGGTAGATATTGGAATTGCCAGTTCCTTAGAAGCCATTTTAGTAATATCATTGGTTAACTTTCCAATTGGGAGTTTAAAATAGCCGCTTGTATCACCAAGAATATGAAGTATTTCCATCTGTTCATTCACAACAATGGCGGCGGTTATGTAATCTTCTGCAACTGATTGTATGATCCGATCTAACAACCTCTCTTCTTCCTGACCTTTAAGAACCGAGGATGAGCCATATAAACGCCTTGAAATAGGGCGAACATCAGGCAAAACCGGGAAATCCGCATTATTAATTGTGTGGTGTTTTTTCCCCCTAGATTTGTAAATCTTGAATTTATTGTGAACTGCTTCAAATAAATCTCCCATTTCACCGGTTGTTTCACTAGTGCCAAGCAGAAGAATACCCTGAGGTTTCAGAGAAAAGTTAAACAGCTCCATAACTTTCCTCTGAAGAATTGGTTGAAGATAAATCAGCAAATTTCTACAACTGATAAGATCGATATTTGTGAAAGGAGGATCTTTCGCCAGATTATGCTGAGCGAATACTACCATTTCTCTTATCGATCTGGCAATCTGATATTTATCATCTCTTTTAACAAAGTATTTAGATAAATACTTCGGGGGCAGATCCGCAGTAATACTTTCTGAATAAAGTCCGGCGCTTGCATTCATAATTGCATCTCTATCAATATCCGTTGCGAATATTTTAAGATCGCATACTTGACCGCTCTGCTCCATTATCTCTCTGCTTATCATCGCGATAGTATATGCTTCTTCACCAGTGGAACATCCGGCAATCCAAAACCTCAATTCCCGGTTTTGCGGATTAGAAATGATAATCGGCAGATAGGTTTCATAAATCTCATCAAAGACTTCCTTATCTCTAAAAAAACAGGTAACCCCTATAAGAAGCTCTCTAAATAGTATTACAATTTCGCCGGAATGAGATTCCAATAATCTCACATACTCATTTAGTTGTTCAATTTGATTTACAGTCATTCTTCTTTCAATTCTGCGAAGCACTGTACTAGGTTTATAAAAAGTAAAATCAACTTTAGTTCTCTCTCTTAATAAAGAAAAAACTCTGGTTAAACCATCTTCGTCAGAAAGAAAAGCTTGCGGTCTTTCAGTTTTTGTTGAATAGGGATGTTTTACAAGATTCATTAATTTCTGTGGAATTTCTTCTGGGGCTAAAATAAAATCTGTTAAACCCGTTGAGATTGTCGCGCGTGGCATTCCATCGAATTTTGCCGTCTCTTCGCTTTGTGCAATAACTAATCCACCGGCTTCTTTTATTGATCTTATTCCTCTAACACCATCACTACCAGTACCACTTAGTATTATACCAATGGATTTCTCACCCTGATCTTCTGCTAAAGAACGTAAAAATATATCTATCGGTAGATTTATTCCCTTGGAATGATCTGAATCTCTTAGTATAAGTTTTCCATGAAATATTGATAGATTCTTTTTGGGTGGGATTAAATAGATGCAATCTGGTTCTACAACAATTCCATCTTCTGCTCTTTTTACAATCATTTCCGTTCTTTTGCTAAGCAATTCAACCATCAGACTTTTATAATCCGGAGAAAGATGTTGAATTACAATAAATGCAATTCCGGAAGTACGTGGCATATTAGAAAACAACAACTCTAATGCTTCTAATCCACCTGCCGAAGCCCCGACTCCTACATAATACTTAACTTTATTTTCTATATGGGGTGTTTCATCATTCGACACCACATCCATAAAAACCTCAGGGAACAATTCAAGTTTAGACACAAGTCTTTGTTAGTATTAATTAAATTGGAATATCTGGTTCTATTTGTCAAGCAGCAATCGATACATAATATGTTAAAACAACGAAAAGACCTATGACAAAACTATGACAGGTATCTTACTGATATTCAAGAAAATCAATGAGATTATCTGTTATTCCTAATCCGAGTTTTTTCTTTAAACGAACTCGAGAGCGTTGGATACTAGTATCCTTAACGTTGGTAAGGTTTGCAATTTCTTTTGTGGAAAATTTTAATTTGATATACGCACAATGTCTTAAATCTGATTGAGTTAAACCGGGGTATTGTTTTTTTAATTTGATCAAAAAGTCTCCATGAATTTCCTCAAAATGGATTTTTATTTTCCTCCAGTCATTTTCAATATCATCAAATTGATCAAATATTTTCTTCATTTCTTTCTTATCAATTACATTAAACGCATACTTCTTAAAATATTTTTCAAGTTGCAATCTTAGTCTAATAACCAATTCATTCTTCTTTGTTATCCTGAGGAATTCCGAAAGCAACTGTTTTTTTTCCTTTACCAAATTTATTTGATCCGTGATATCTGAAAAGAAAGCTTGTAAATAATGCTCATTATCTTCGTAATAGTCTGAAACAATTAGTTTTAATAATCGGATTTCACCATCATTACGTACTATTCTATGTTCTATTGAGAATGGAAATTCAATTGTACCTTTTTCAATCATCTCCAGACGTTTTGTTACTTTTCTTCTATCTTTATGAAAGACTCTCTCAATTAACGATTTACTCTTCATTTCCTGGAGGGTACTTACTCCATGCATTCTAAGAAGTGGATCATTCGCATAAATAATTTCATAACCTTTTGTAATTCCAATTCCAAAAGGAGAATGCTCTATGAGGTTTTTATACTGTTGATCTTTATAATATTTTTTTCTCTCAATATTTTTTCTTTCTGTTATCTCTCTATTACTTCCCCTGATACCTATCATTTTACCATAATCATTGTAAACATGCTGGCATATCTGTTCAATCCATTTTTCTTTACCGTTAGCATCTATGATTCGATACTCAATGGTATCACCATTGCATGATTTTTTCTTTTTATGAGTAAGGTATTTTTTCTTATCATCAGGGTGAACTATTTCTAACATTTTTTTTTTGTTTCTTACGAATTCTTCCGAACTGTATCCAGTAATCCTTTTGCAAGATGGAGAATGGTAAATACTTTTACCATATTTATCCTGAAAAAATTCCCAGTCGTAAGTATTGTCTACAATAATTTTATAGAAATCGCTGGACTTATAAAAATCGTGTTTCAATTTTTTTTGATTATTCATAATTATTAACCTGGTGTCATTTCAATTTTTGAATTCTTAAACAAAATTACCCCCTTGTAATAATTAGCTACCTACATAAATCATTGCAATTATTGGTGAAATGGTAAAACATTAATCTCAACTATAGTCCTCTTTAATATTATTATTCTAACTAATGATTTAATATAAATACTTGCTATAGAATTTCTTAACCCATACCAAAAAAGTCCCCATTGCAAACATAATCTACTGGCGATAAAAAACCTGTTTCGTTGAACCTGAGGCAAAAATAAATTGAGACCAGCTTTAGAATCATCAATTCACTGTATACATAATTGCATACATTGTCAATTAAACTGAAGAAAATAGTTCGTTTTTAAGCTGTTTTACAATACAAGCTTTTGATTTCAAAAACCCTTATCTAGAAACGAAAAAAGGCTATATTCTTTTCAAATATAGCCTTTTCTTAGTAGCGGGGCTAGGACTTGAACCTAGAACCTTCGGGTTATGAGCCCGACGAGCTACCAATTGCTCCACCCCGCGATGTAATTTTTATAAGAACCTTCGGGTTATGAGTCCGCCTTCATTTCATTTCGGCGAGATAAACCCGACTCGCTACCAATTGCTTCACTTTATCTCGTCAATAAAAAATCAGTTTTATTGATCAAGCTATAGTGTAATTTTTCTATTTTTAAAGAACTTTTTAATAATTGGAGGGGAAATATATCCAAGTTGACCGGTAATGTCAAATAATCCTCTGCTTCATCTATAATTTGATTTATCTCACAGCATAATGCTTTGATAGTTTTTTCCCCTGTCTGTTTGAAATCAAATTTATAATTTAAGAATAAATTTTAAGGTGATTGTCTTGCTTAAATGGATATTTATAATTGGCTTATTCATACTTATCATTATCTTTCTCAAGAAAGCCATATCAATTTTTAAAGACATCAATTCAGAAAATGATTAATTTTACCACCAGTCTAAATTTAATTTTGGGAAACAAATGAAAAAAATAATTCTATTATCATTTATCTTAATTGCATCCATATCAGTTAAGAATTTAGCACAGTATCAGATTGAAAAACATTATTTTGGACCTTCTTTAGGGCTATCGTTTCTGGGCTCAGTTCCACAAATTGGTTTTAATTATGAGTATGGTATGAAAGTCCAAAATTTTGGAGATATTGGTGTTGGTGGAATTCTCAGATATTGGGCACATAACGAAGGTTTTTTTGGTGGCGAGTGGAGCTATACAAATTTTTTATTAGGGGCGCAGGGCAATTATCACTTTAAAATTAATAACCCTAAAATTGATTTATGGGGAGGTTTAGTATTAGCACTCCAAACCGGTTCAGTTGAGTATAAAGGCAATAATGCAAATATTTATGTGAAACCAAGTTATGGCGGTCTATGGCTCGCACTACAAGGTGGCTGCAGATATTGGATGTCATCAGATTTTGCTCTTGTTGGACGATTAGGACTCGGAACATTGAGTTATAGCTCTCTCGAATTTGGAGTTGATTGGAAATTTTAATTTTTACAAGGACTTCATTTTAAATGAAGTCCTCCCCTTCTACCACATATTCATGTATGTCAAAAAACGCCCCCTCCTTAACCTAATAAAAATATTTTCGTCTTAAATGTTGAGGAAAAAAAACCTTAAGATAAATTAAAGGAGGATGTTATGAAGGCGCTATTTATGATCCTACTATTGGTTACCGTTACTTCCCTTTCAATTGAAGCGAAGAGAAATCTTGATTCTGAAAGAAGTGCAAAATATGAGCTCATCGAAGCAAATAGATTGCTCGGGCTTCAATCAGATAATCAAGGGTTGCGCGAAAGTTGCGCTTATTTTTTGGGTGAAATGAAATCAAAGAAAGCTGTTTTCCCTCTTATGGCTATGTTGAGAGAGGAGAACGCTCCTACCTCGTCCAGAATTATTGCCGCACTATCACTTATAAAAATTGGTGATCCTCAAGGCGCTTATTTTGTTAGTAGAGTTGCGGAATTGTGCGATGATCCTATTACCAAAAAGTTCTGTGAGAAATTTTACAAATCATACCTTTATCATAAAAACCAGGAAATTAAGGATGAGATTAATGACTCAATTGCTTATGCCGAATGAGATTTTCTAGGAGTCCGGACAAGTTAATAGTTGCCCGGACTCTATTTTCTTTAGTAAGATAATGAAATAATTCTGCCGCTCGTAAAATTAAAGAAGTCCTCTTTTGATGCTAATTTTGCTCCCTTTATTAAGTCGAACTGAGTTTTACCTCTCTCCACTAAACAAATTTCACAAACACCTATTTGCCCTCCTTTGGCAATAATTTTGTCCATCAAGAGTTTAGAGTGTTCAAACTTTTTGTGCTCCATTGTACGAGAGGAACCTAGAGGGACATTCACACCTTCCAAATCAAAAAATATATAAACATCATGGTCTTCTACCATTTTTAATGCTAAAGTAAGTGCCATTAAAACACTTGCCGGATTTTGTGGGCCGCTAGAAATATGGATAAATACTCCATCTGAAGCAGTATTAAATTTTGGTTCTCCTGCAAACAATTCTAAACTCAAAAAAGAAAATAATAATAGAAAGGCAACCGACTTTGTGATTTTCATTTTGAACTCCATGTTAATCGTATGATTTTGGGTTTATATAAAAATACTCACTGAGTGCTGATTTAATAGGAGAATCAATATCAAATATTTCGATTCTATAATGGACTGACCCTCTTAAATCTGAGGGGATCTGCCAGATATATTTCCCATTGTTTTCTGCGGCTAAAGAAATAATATTTTTCAATTCGGTTTTTCTGTACAATCTGATCTGTAATCTTTTACTTTCTGATGGGAAATTCCACTCAATAGTTTTCGAAGTCCCTTGTGTTAAAACTTCCCCAAATTTTGGGCTAATTATTTTTATTTCTAAACTCTGCTCAGTTCCAGTTATATTTTCTTCTTCCGGTTCATTAATAAAGCGGTCTGAGCAACCTAATAAAATTATGCAAATTGTTAAGGTATACATGAAATTTTTCATACTACACCTCAATGTTATAATTATAATTTTTTAAAAATTGTGAATTTCCGTAAGGTAACCTAGCTTCAATAAAATTACCCGCCACAGGTTGGGATATGTCTGAGGATTTAAACTGATTAAAATCAATTAATATCGGTAAGAGAGCTAACAGACTTATGAACGAAGTAATAACTTCTAATTCCAATTTAAGCTCATATCATTTATAAGCAAAATAAGAATAAGCAGACAAACTTAAAAATAATTTAATAACTCAATTTTATTTATAAAATTCGTACTCATACACTCCGTAAAAAGCGGGTTTATCTTCTGCAGTATAGCGCACCTCTTCTTTCTGCATTCCATTCTTATCATATGTAAATTTTACTTTAAACTGACGAACTCCCTCAGTTGTGATTAGTTCATCAAGTAGTAAGTCCCCATTATCATTGTAAATATAAGTTCTTCTATATTGCGGATTAACATGCTCAATTAAGTTGCCTTTGTCATCATATTTATATGTAACCAAAATATTTCCCGCTGGTGTTTTAGTTTCTTCTTTAACAATAAGTCCCATTTCATTATATGTAAGATCAACTTCTTGAGATATTTTTCCATCAAATCCCTTGTGGATACTTTTACTAACATTACCATTATGAAGAAAAGTCTGAGTATTCACAATATCCCCTTTTGGAGAATAATTTTTTATTTCCTTAAAGTTATTGTTTTTATCATATTCAGAGACACTTCTAACTTCTACTGCACCCCGTTGATTAATAATCACCTGTTCAATCTCATTTCCATTTTTATCAAAAACCGTTTGTCTTTTACCCATCATCACATCTTGTCCATTACGGGTAATCATTTCTATAACTCTTCCCTCCTCATCATACTTAAAAGAATAAACAAGATCGATTTCACCGGTGCTTTTGTATCTGATATGCTCAGTTCTTAAACCATTTTTATCAAATGAGATTTTTTCTACGAGAGTTCTATCCTCCGGCAGTGTGCCATCATATTTATAGAATGTTACATACTTATATCTTGCCTTAATTTTTTTCTCTTTTTGTTTTATTAGTTCTTTTTTGTCCTGTTCAACAATTTTATTTCTCTTAAAGGATGGTCCGCTTTTAAATGCCACTTCGGAATTATCTTGAGATTTCCCACAACTAGTAAAAACAAATAATAGAAGAGCGGGTAATACAATATTACTTAACTTATTAATTGATTTAAGAATTGATTTCATACTTCTCCAATTTCCAATTGTTTATAAATTATAGATGTAACTATCGACCTGGGGATAAATAATATTTATTCAGGAAATACTATCTGTAGATCATCAAGTTTTCTTTTTCTCTCTCTTTTTTCATTTCTGCGTTCTCTGAATAATTGACCAATTTCGGCACCTAAAATTAGAAGTACCGATGAATAAAATATCCAGAGCAGAACTGCAATCATTAAAACGAACGCTCCATAGAATGGATTGGTTCCCAAAAAGTTATATACATAATAACCGAATATACTCCGAGCTACTTCCCATAAAATCATAGTCCATAATGCACTCACGGCGGGGACTGTTCTCCCGAGCGGTTCATACGGGATAAAGTAGTAGAGTAAATAGAATAAAAAGAACATCACTAAAAGAGATGAAAAGTAAACAAGTATGTTAATGAGTGAATCGAGCTCATAAATTTTTAATAATCGTACAGTATCTGTAACATCACTTAACACATTTAAAGTTGGGATTAAAAATGTGAAGAACAAAATAATCAATAGGAGAAGGGCTGTCATCACTATATCACGAAAAAACACGTAGATAAATCCCTTCTGAATTTTTGTATGAAAAATTTGATTTAAGATTGTTCTCAAACTGGTAAATATCCAGCTTGCGGTAATCATCAAACCAAACACACCTATAATTCCCGCTATGTTGCTGTAATTTTTAACCTCGGGTAAACGCGATAATATTATTTTTTTCACATAATCGGCATAAGCTGGATAAGGTATGACCTGTTCAATTAAGTTAATAACCTGGACCTGAATAGTAGATTGATCAACTAGCGTTCCGAATAAAAAGAATACAAGTAAAATAAACGGAATCATTCCTATTAAAAGAGAAAACGAAATTCCGGATGCCGCAAAGAATAAATTATGTTCATCAATTCTTTTTACTAGACCAAACAGATAATGCCTAATAAAACCTATGATATACTTAACTGTTTTAAGCTCAATAAAATTTCTAATATGCTTGTAAAATTTAATGAGAGACATTCATTCTCTTACTAATTGAATTGTAATATAAATCAATTAATTCATCGAGGTGGAATTCATAATTGTCATTTACAATCAAACTTTTGCCTCCGGTTTCGCCTATTAATTTATATGGAGTAAAACTTTTTGAGGCAATACTTTCAAAAAATTCTTTATTCTCTGGAGATACTGAAATTATAACACGGGATTGACTTTCGGAGAAAAGTGAGAAATCTTCCCTACTTTTAATTGGAATATTGACTTTTGCGCCAATAGGATTTTCCTTATCAATAATTGCGGATTCTGCTATACTTACCAAAATTCCGCCATCAGAAATATCGTGAGCCGAATTAACTATTCCATTATTAATTAATTCAAGAATTGTTGTGTACAAATCTTTTTCCGCACGAAGATCAATTTTAGGTATTTCACCTGTCACCAAATTATGATGTACTTTAAGATATTCCGATCCCCCTACTTCCTCATAATCTTCTCCTAATAAATAAATCAAATCCCCTTCAATTTTAAAATTGGCACTTGTTACATTTTCTAATTTTTCTATCAAGCCAACCATTCCAATTACAGGAGTTGGGTAAACAGCGGTATCCGGACTCTCGTTATAAAAACTTACATTTCCTCCGGTAACCGGTGTATCAAAATAGCGGCATGCTTCTCCCATACCTTCTATTGCTTTGGAAAAAGTCCAATACATTTCTGGCTTATAGGGATTTCCAAAATTAAGGCAGTTTGTAACACCCAACGGAATGGCGCCGCTACAAACAACATTTCGAGCAGATTCAGCTACTGCAATCTTTGTGCCCTCTTTCGGATTTAAGTAAACATATCTTCCGTTGCAATCTGTTTTTGCCGCAATAGCTTTATCGGTACCTTTAATATAAATTACTGCCGCATCACTTCCCGGTCCCACAATAGTATTTGTTCGCACCATCGAATCATATTGTTCGTAAACCCAATTTTTCGAAGCAATATTGGGTGAAGAAAATATTTTTTTGAATACTTCAATTATCGAATCGGGTTGAGGAAGAGATTTGAGATCAAACTTTCTTGTCTCCTCTAAATATTTCGGTTCAGCGGTTTCTCTGTAATAAACCGGCGCGTTTCCGCCAAGAACTAAATCTTGAGGATTTATCTCAGCTTTCTTTTCCCCGTTATAATTAATAATTAATTTTTGATTATCTGTTACGTGTCCTACTATTTCACAATTCAAATCCCACTTATCAAAAATTTCTTTTACTCTTTCTTCATTACCTTTTTTAACAACTACGAGCATTCTCTCTTGACTTTCTGAAAGCATAATTTCGTAGGCGCTCATTCCATCTTCTCGCAGAGGAACTTTATTAAGGTCAACTATCATTCCGCTCTCCCCTTTACCGCTCATTTCAGAAGTAGAGCAGGATATACCGGCAGCACCCATATCCTGAATACCCACAATTAAATCTTCCTTTATAATTTCGAGAGTAGCTTCAAGCAGTAATTTTTCTGTGAATGGATCACCAACCTGAACTGATGGGCGTTTTGATTCCGATTTTTCCGAAATTTCTTCTGATGCAAAAGTCGCCCCATGAATTCCATCCCGTCCCGTTGAGGAACCTACGATCATCACAGGATTACCATCCCCCTTTGCGGTTGCGGATGCAACACGTTTTGTATCAACCAATCCAATCGCCATCGCGTTTACTAATGGATTTCCCTTATAGCATTCTTCAAAATAAACTTCACCCGCTACCGTAGGAACTCCAAAACAATTACCATAATCACCAATTCCTTTTACAACACCTTCAAATAAATAACGGGTACGCGCGTCATCCAATGTTCCAAATCGAAGAGAGTTTAAAGATGCTATTGGTCTGGCACCCATCGTGAAAATATCTCGTAATATTCCTCCAACTCCTGTGGCAGCTCCTTGGTAAGGTTCCACAGCCGATGGATGGTTGTGACTTTCTATTTTGAATGCGATTGCTAGTCCATCACCAATATCCACTAACCCGGCATTTTCTTCCCCCGCGTTAACGAGTAGTTTTCCGCCGCTTCTGGGTAAAGTCTTTAGGAGAGCGATAGAATTTTTATAACTACAGTGTTCACTCCACATTACCGAATAAATTCCAAGTTCAGTAAAAGAAGGAATTCTACCTAATTTCTCACAAATCCAAACAAACTCTTCTTCTGTTAATCCATGTTCGAGAGCAAGAGCCAAATTTACTTCAGGTTCATTCATTTTTGATATCTCATCTTTTGGGAGCGTAAATATAAAGAAATCAATTGAGAATTGAGAAAAAGCTCAACCAACTTTTCGAGCTTTCATATCTCACATGATTATTTATTATTCGATAACTCATTAACGTCTATTAATTATGTCTAAAGAGTATTGTCAAGGATAGACTATTCTATATTTGTGCAAATGCTGTCCGGAGTATCTCTATAATATATGTAGGTTTTCCAATCAACTTTTTTTACGGTGAATGCTCTTTCGGCACGTTCTAAAAATTCAGAATCATCGCTATAATCTAAATTGTAGAATCCATTTAATTCTGTGAAGACAGTTCTTTTCCCAAAAAATGTACCACCTACGGCACAATTATCAATATGGATTTCTTGAGTCAAATCATTTTTGTCTTTTACATAAGGGTGCCCAATAATTTCAACACTGCCATGAATTAAATCTATATCATGATTATCATTTAGAAAATCTACCCGTAACTTTAAATGATCGGGTTGATACTCATCGTCGCTTCCCAAAAAGGTTATATAATAACCAACTGAGGCGGTCATTCCGGCATTTAACGAAAGGGGCGGTTTTCTGTTGCTATGTTTCAAATAGCGGATATTTTCATTCTCACTCATTAATTTATTGACCAACTCAAATGTGGAATCGCTGCTTCCGTCATCCACAATAATCAGCTCCCAGTTTTTAAATGTTTGGCAAATAACAGAATTTATTGCTCTCTCAATTAATTGGGCACGGTTAAAAGTTGGGAGTATAATTGAAACAATCGGTTTATATGATTTGTAAACTTGCATCAGTTTCACCTATTATTAAGGGCAAATATAGTTTTTTATTCTTTGAATTTTTGATTAATTTGACCACCCAATTTGATAAACAACATTCAAAAAATGAGCTCAAGAGAACAAAAAAATTATTTTGAAATACTTAAAAAGTATGAACGAAAATTTGATAAAAATGAGCTTAATGATTATAAAATGCTCTTAAAAAGGCATAAAGATGATGAAGATTTAGACAAACTTTCTAAACAACGGCTTCAAAAATTGCTCGAGAAATATCATTTAAACCGTGAAAAAAAGAATTATGATCAATTCTTTTCCAAACCGGCAGAAGACACAAATTAATCCTTTGAAATTTTTAGGTGGAATAATGAATTATAACAATCTTAACAAAATATTTGCCGCGGTAGTTTTTATTGTAACTGCTGCTGTTTATTTTATAACAGTACAGCCTTCAGTTTCATTTTGGGATTGCGGGGAGTTTATCGCATCTTCTTATTTACTGCAAGTTCCACATCCTCCCGGAACACCCTTCTTTATTCTTGTTGGAAGAGTTTTTTCCATGATTCCATTTGTCGAAAATATAGGTCTGCGGGTGAATGCTATCTCTATTATCTCCAGCGCGTTTACAATTTTGTTCCTCTATTTAATTGCTGTAAAAGTGATCCAATATTATAGAAAAAAAGAATTTGAAAATATTTTCGACGCAATGGTAGTATATACTTCAGCCGCTATTGGAGCATTATCATTAGCATTCAGCGATACTTTTTGGTTCAATGCCATTGAAGCGGAAGTTTATGCATTCTCCACTTTCTTTATCGCAATTGTTGTATGGTTGATGGTAAAATGGAACGAGAGAGCAGACGAACCAGATAATGAGAAATATTTACTTCTAATTGCTTATCTGATTGGTTTATCTACCGGCGTTCACTTAATGAGTGTTCTGGCAATTGTACCGGTGGTAATGACTATTTACTTCCGCAAATTTGTTGATGACGAAGAAATACTAAAAAAGAGTGGAATTCTTTTTGTTGTCCATTCAGTGATAATTTTAGTTTTTGCAGTGGTTATGTGGATGTCTTTAACAGAAACAACACCCCCCTCTCCCGATGCCTACAGTGCAGTAGATTCCCGTTTTGTTGGAATATTTGCCGCTATCACAATTGTTTTTATGGGCATTTTCTACAAAAAAATATTGGTAAAAAATTCTTTCTATCTCCCTATCATTATGGGAGGTGTGGCGTTGGTTACAGTTTATCCTGGTATGGTTAAATATCTTCCAAAATTAATTACAACTATCGGCAAAAACGATCTAACTCTTGATACTGCGACATTTTTTGTAATTATTGGTGTGCTCTTCGCAGCAATCTTTTATACAAAGAAAAAAGAGATGCACATTTCCAATTTAATTGCAAAATGTGTCCTGCTCGCTGTAATCGGTGTTACATCATATTCGATGATAATAATTCGGGCGAATCAAGAACCGCCAATTAATATGAACAGTCCAAAAACTTTTACAGAATTGGAATCATATTTAAATCGTGAGCAATATGGCGATTTCCCAACATTTAAAAGAAGATACTCAAATGAGCCGCATCAGTTAAAAATTTATAGCGAGTATACAAGCGATTTCGATTTTTTCTGGCGCTACCAAATGAATCATATGTTCAATAGATATTTATTCTGGAATTATATCGGTAGAGAAAGCACATATCAGGATACAGGCGTTGATTGGACAGACCTTTTCGGGATACCATTCTTCCTGGCTTTATTCGGGCTCTATTACCATTTCAGAAAAGATTGGAAAATGGCATCGGTCTTTATTGTGATGTTTATATTCTTAGGTTATTTAACCGCATTTTATCAAAATCAACAGCAGCCCCAGCCAAGGGAGCGTGATTATTTTTATGTAGGTGCTTTCTTTGTTTTTAGTTTATGGATTGCTCTCGGCATTAATGGAATTATTGAAATATTAAAAGATTATTTTAAGGGGAATTCAATAGTAAAACCGGCATCTATCGCCATTCTTTTTGTGGGGGTACTTGCTGTTCCAGTAAATATGATTAATGCAAATTGGTTCCAGAATTCGAGAGCTAATAATTTTGTTCCCTGGGATTATGCATACAATCTTTTGCAAAGTGTTGAAAAGGACGCAATACTCTTTACTAATGGAGATAATGACACCTTCCCTCTATGGTATCTTCAAGATGTTGAGGGAGTAAGGCGTGATGTTAGAATCGCAAATCTCAGTCTGTTAAATACTCCTTGGTACATTAAACAGTTAAAAAATAATGAACCTCACGGGGCTAAAAAAATCGAATTTACTTTTTCTGATCTGGAGATTGATCAGATAGGACCAATGAGATGGGAACCGCAGACAATTCAATTGCCAGTGCCCGATGAGATCATTCAAAAGTTTGGTGTAACTGATACTTCTGTAATTAAGAATAAAAAGATTACCTGGGTTATGCAGGCAGGGGCTCAGTTTGGGGATGTTTCGGCACTTCGGGTTCAAGATATAGTTGTTCTTAACATGATTCAAACCAATAAATGGAAACGCCCTATTTACTTTGCAGTTACCTGTTCCGATGATAGCAAATTGAGTATGGATGATTACTTACAAATGGAAGGAATGGCTCAGCGAGTAGTTCCTCAGAAAAATCCGGATCCATCATTGGAATATATTAATGAACCAATAATGAGAAAACAATTATTTGATGAACCTGTAGGGTATAATAAAGATTATCAGCCCGGATTTAAGTTTCGAGGCCTTAATGATCCTAATATATTCTTCGATGAAAATCATGAACGCCTCACACAAAATTATCGTAACGCGTTCATAAGACTTGCTATTCATTATTTGAATGGTGAAAAAAACACTCAAAAGGTGATCGAAACTTTGGGAATGATGGAACAAAAAATTCCAAGAAATATCATTTCTATGGATTATAGAATAAAGCATGATGTGGCTAACCTTTATAATATGACCGGGGATAAGGAAAAATATAATGAATTTGCCGAAGAAGTTATTGAAGCCGCCAAAGATGCAATTAAATTAAATCCTATGGATGTCTCAAGCTGGTATAATCCTTATAGATTATTATTGACCCACTATGAAAATATGGGGAGATATAATGATGCTATCGAATTGCTACAGCAGTTAAAAACCTATATTCCGAATGATCCGGGTATCGATTCACTAATTTCTAGTTTCAGGAAAATGTCTGGGGCAGGAAAACCGGAAATTGAGAAATAGCTATCAATTTTGAAATCATATTATTGATGCCGGGTTTAGCCCGGCATCATTTTTTTGGCAAAAAAATTTTTTTATGATTAATTCAACAGATAAAACAAGAATTTTAGTAATTGCATTATCAGGTATAGGGGACGCACTAATGTTCACTCCCTCGCTGATAAAATTAAAAGAAGATTTTCCACATAGTGAGATTGACGCATTGGTAATGTTTGGTGGAGTTAAGGACATTTATCAAACACTTCCCCAAATAAATAATATTCATCATTTCGACTTTTTAAAGAAAAGTAAAGCAGAAGCCCTTAAATTTGTGCTTTCACTGCGTGGTAAATATGACATTTCAATTAATGTATATCCCTCCAACCGAAAAGAATATAATTTAATCAGCTTTTTAATTGGAGCGTCAAAAAGAAGCGCTGTTCAATATTTGCGCAAAGATTTCATCAATCTTGGTTTTTTAAATAATTATAGAGTTCTAGAAAATGATAATTTTCATAATGTTGATGAAAATATTTTAATGTGTGAAAAGTTGAGCGGGAAAAAATCATTTGGCATTCAGCCTCTACAATTTAATTTTAGTGAAACGAGCAAATTATACCAAGAAAAATTTCTATCGGCTAATGGAATAAGTAATGATGATTTAGTGATCGGGTTTCACCCGGGATGTTCAGCCCTCAAGAATCATGATAAAAGAAGATGGTCAACAAAAAACTTTGCTGAGTTAGCCAAACTTCTAATTAAAAATAAGAATGCAAAGATTTTAATTTTTGGAGGGAAGGAAGAATTATATCTTAAGCAGGAAATAATAAGTTATGCATCTAATAAAAATATTATAGGTGTTGAAACTAGTTCATTGGAAGAAACAGCTTCAGTTATGAAAAGGTGTAATTTATTTATAACAAATGATTCTTCTCTAATGCATGTTGCTTCTGCATTGCAGTTAAATGTTATAGCTTTGATTGGTCCAACTAATCCAAAGTACATTTCACCTTGGCAAACAAAACATTCTATAATATCGTTAAATTTGGAATGTGCCCCTTGCTTTTATTACTCACCCAAACCTCTAAGTTGTGCAAGAAAGGATGTTCAATTTAAGTGTATAGTAGAACTTCCTTTCCAGCTAGTATATGATGAAGCGCTAAAATACTTGGGTAACTACAAATAAACTTTATTCCTGTCATTACTTAGAAATAATACAAGTACTTAATCTTTATTACTGATGATTGATCGGCCATTCGCAAATCGTTGTTCAAATTGTTTCTATCATGCCCTTCGTTAAATGCAAGATAAATCCAGCTTTTAGGTAAAAATTGATAGGAGAAAAGTGCGCCTAAAAATAACCTCTCCATTCTTTTTGAAGAACGCAAATATAAATTATCAACATATACGTAAAGATTTAGATCATTTATTGGAGTTAATGAAATATAGGGACGCGCATTGTATGTTATGTCTTCAATATCCCCGGCTGGATTGCCTTCTATGTAAGAATTAAATGAAGTCCCTACCCAGCAAATATCTGCGGCCTTCCATGAAAAAGAGGAACCCACCCATGAATAAAATGCGAGATATTCTCTAGAAAAATTATAAGTCTTAGAATATCCTCCCCAAACATTTGCTCTCCAATTTGGATTAGTATTAAACCATGAACTAAAATTAATATTATATGAGTCATAACTTACATCGAGGTCACGGGCTTTGGAAGCATCCAAGTTTATTTCAAATCCCCAGTTACTTCTGAATTGCATATTATACCCAAATAATAATCCATGGTCGGTATATGAATCAGCCTTTTCATATCCTAAAACGGGACCGGTATAAATTAGAATCTGCGATACTGCCCCCTCTTTCGGAAACCATATTGGTCCGGTTAATCCAACGAACTCTGCGGTACCTCTCCAAGGAACAAACCCAACCTGATCAATATTAAACTCGCTGCCGATATAACGTGCACGTGCAAATGTAATCCAGCTTTCTCCCATTTTTGTAAATCCGGCCGAGCCTGCAAAATCACCGTCTGAATTATTTATTGATCTTGCAAGTTGATAAGCCAATTGCCAATCGGCATCTCTGAATGCGCCATCGATATCAATCACTCCATCAGTATTATTTTGTGTTTGCTTTCCAACAAATAAAACTCCTATTGTAGAATTTTCCATTAGAGTAGCTTTAACTCTTCCAGACACGAATGTTGCAGCTGGCTCAATCTTTTTTGTATCGTCAATGGTATATTCATGTTCAAGAGTTTGAGCAACAAACCCGCCATATTCCCAATCCTCATACCTCCCAAAAGCTTTACTTCCAAAAATTATTGGAACTTCAGCACCACCAGGTAATTTTTTCCCGATTCTTCTTGAATAAAATAACTCGAGGGGCGTATAGAAGCCTGAACTTCTTTGTCTTCCCGAAGGCATAAAAATTTCATTCCCTTGAGTAAAAAAGGGTCTTCGTTCGGAGAAATATGATTCGTATCGTGAAATATTGAATGAATAAGGGTCGGTTTCTATTTGCGCAAAATCTGGGTTTGCAGTTACTTGTAATGTTAATTGTGGTGAGGGATTAAAGAAAATATCTAGACCGGCATTTGGAGAAAATTTATAATCTCCCTCTTTAAGATTAGTTAGTTTGCCAAAAGCTGTTGGATAAATTTCAAGATTTAATCCTTCAACACTTGGTTTGAAATCATCAAAAACCAACTTGCCAAATTTAGAAATTCTTTGTCCTTCATTTTTTTCATAAGTGCACCAGTATAAATCTTCACTATCGATCGGTCTCCATCGGTCAAAATCGAGTCCCCAGAAATTTAGTTCCTTATTATATTGAATAGTTTTATAGGGGATTTCCATCTCAACAACATAACCCCAGTCATAAATTTTAGAATCGGAGAACCAAATTCCGTCCCAGCTGTAATCCCGGTTTCTTGCATCATCAAGTAGTCGGCAATCTGCACGAACACCCGCAGCGCTAACAGCAAATTTATACGCACTTTTTTTATCTCCAAAAGTATCGAACATTACTGAAACAACATCTCCGCCAAAATTATCTTGTGTACCGGTATTTTTTTGAATGTTTGATTTATCATCGTAGGCAATTATTAAACAATAAATTGCAGATTCATCGGTCAAAATTTTTGCCACAGTATGGCGTGATGGCTCTTTACCAACAAATGGCTGAAGCTGGAAGAAATTTGTGGCGGAATCGGCATTCTGCCAAACGTCATCAATAAACCCATCAATTATTATTTTTTGATCTGTCTTTTTTAGTAGTACAACTTTTTCGTTATTGCTAGTACCCCATATTACGCCTGAAATCAAAAAAAGTGCGATCAGATATTTCATTATTTGCTCTTAATTATTTTTGCTTTTTTAGACGCTAGTTTGTACGAAAGGTTACGTAGATGTTCTCAGGATAATCAAAAAAATGAATATATTTTTAGGTTACCAGGCTTGATTGATTTTCTTAATTGCGTAATTCAATACAAATAATTGATAATTATTTTAATCTTTTTACCACCAGCATAGTCATGTCGTCGTGCTGCGGATAATTATCAACAAACTTATTTACATCCTTAAGTATAATATTAATAAGTTCTCTAGCGGATTCATTTTTATGTTTTTCGATTAAAGAAACTAATCTTGTTTCTGAATATTCTTCATGTTTTTCATTCATAGCTTCGGAAAATCCATCGGTGTAAAGAAGAAAAACATCACCTTTATTTAAATCAACTTCTTCTTCGGACAATGTTGACGCAAAAATGCTCCCCTCTTCGAGGCCTAGAGCCATTCCTCGGCTTAAAAGTAGTTTAGTGTTCCCCTCATTAGTTGTGAGGATACCCGGATTATGCCCTGCTCGTGAGTAATTAATTGTATTTTTATCAATATCCAAGATAGCATAGAACATGCTGACGAATGAATTTTTCTCAATAGTTTTATAGAGTAACCTATTTACTTTTTGAAGTACGTTTTTAGGCGAAACATCTTCTTCGGCATGTGCTTGTAAAATTCCTTTGGTTAAAGTCATATAAATTGCGGCGCCAACTCCTTTACCAGAAACGTCACCAATAGCAATACCCATTTTGTTCTCAGCCAATTTTACGAAATCAAAATAATCACCGCCGGCTTCTATGGCGGGAATGCTGATGCTCGCGATTTCATATCCCGGGATTTTTGGATCTTCTTTGGGCAATAAGCTTAGTTGTACTCTGGCCGCAATTTCAAGTTCTTTTTTTAATCTCTCTCTTTCTGAAATCCTAAGAACGTGTGAAGGCAAGCCATATGATTCAAGTACAAAGTCTTTTTTTCTAATTACACTGATCACGTAAATTAAAACTGATATGAGCAGTAGCATAACCGAGATAATAAAATTAATAGTAAAGAATGAATTACTTGATCCGGCTAATACAATAATCTTAGATGTTAGGGCTAAGTGAAATAGTGTGCTGCCAAGTGTCAATAAATCATATTTAAAAAATAGAAATGCTAAAAAGCATCCAAATATAAAGTGGGATAATAAATTAATTCCGAAATTATTTAATGATGGAGGAGTAATAATTATTGCTACAGATAACATCACAGTTGCGCCAGTAGCTACAATTGATATCCATTTTCGTTTCCATCTTTGGTAAGTAGTTGTAATTGTAAAAAACGCAACAGCAATGCTCGTAATTAATGCTTCAACAATTGAATTGAGACCAAGGGATAATACAGGAATCCAACCCACGAAAATATCCATTGCCGAGGTAGCTGTAATAAATATATTTGAATCGGGCTTGTTAAGGATTATGCTTCCAAGAATACCAGTTAGCGTAATTCCTGTTCCGAGTACTAAGCCACGAAGTATTGAAAATCCACTGACTCTGGAAGTTAAATGACCTTTAATAAATGCATCAGCCCCAATCAGTTTTTCTGGCCATAAACTTCTTGCGTACGATTCTGAAACGCTCCATGCAGTAAATAATAACAATCCCAAAAATAAATAAAGAATGAACCCATTAATTACCACGGCAATTAGCTTTGTGTAAACAAATGATAAATTACCAATCATCATTCCCTGCCCCAGACCTGGCCAGTAATTTATTAAACTAATTATTGAGGAAACATAATAAAGGATAAATAAGCTTTTACCAACATTCATCCATACTTCGCCCTGATGGTACTTTTTTAAAAACATAGATATAGCAGTGATAATCAATCCAATAATAAATATTACCGATACTGTCCCATAAATAGCATCAAGAGAGGAGAAGTATTCACGATCTTTTTGAGGCACTTCAAAATAATAATGAAAACTGCCTACCACATCACCTTGAACATTACCGGTAATTACTGTTTTGCCATTTAAATCAGGTTCATTTTTTTCCCATCTAAAGGAATGATCCGTTCTCTTTAAAAAATCAATCTGCCGATACTCAACCATTGAAAACTGTTGAAAGTCATTTCCATACATCTCAACAATTTTTGATTGGATTAAAGACTGAGCTTCATCTTTCATTAATGATTTTGATTTGTGTGAATCGGGGATTTCTCTAGTAAATCCAAAGACTTTTCCATTGTAAGATACATCTACATAATAAGTTGTTTGTGCTATTTGTCTCGGTAAATTTTGGTGGAACATTACAACCCAGCTTAAAACGGACCATTTATTTATTTGGAGATACTTATCAAATCCTTCATCCCCTAATTGTTTCAATAGATATTTATTTTCAACCGGAGAATTATCTATGAATGCTTCCTTCATCATTGTATCTGCTTTAAAACCATGTTCACCCAAGTATTTTTGGGCGATTTCAATAGCCTCTTCTCTCGTTACCTCATACTTCAGCTTATTAAAAATGCTAAAAGGATAAATACCAATTATTAGGAAGAGAATTACGATAGCGGCAACGAGCCAATAGACATGTTCTTTGAGTGAATTTTGCATTGGGCTAAACCAGACAATTTGTGTTTAAGACGTAGGAAAGATAGAAAGGTTTAGGGTAGTATTCAATCATATTAATTTATTGTATTACTAACTGAACTAACTATGAGATTAAATTTTGTGATTAATCTTGCCTCCGGCCTAATTCTCTTGAAACCTTTAAAATATATTAATATGTTTCAATCCGAGTTTCACAATAACGGAGAGTTATGAAGAGAAGAGATTTCTTGAAAAGTACCGGTATTATTGCTGGGGCAGGAGTAGTTATTCCTGGCGTGTATGGAAGTGTGTATGCAAAAACCAGTTATATAAATAACAGTTTTGACCTTGTGGCAATCAAGGGGGGTGAACCAGATGCCATGTTTGATGAATCAATAAAACAACTTGGCGGGATGAGTTCATTTGTTAAGAAGAATCAGACGGTAGTTATAAAACCAAATATTGGATGGGATGCTTCCCCCGAGAGAGGAGCTAATACTCATCCTAAATTAGTTAAGAGAGTAATAGAACAATGTTATAATGCCGGAGCAAAGGAAGTGTACGTTTTTGATCATACATGTGACGATTGGCGAAAGTGTTATACAAACAGTGGTATAGAAAAAGCAGTAAGTGATGCCAAAGGTAAAATGGTTCCAGGGAATAGTGAAAGTTATTACCAAGATGTTGAGATAAAAGCGGGCAAATCATTAAAGAAAGCTAAAGTTCATGAATTAATTTTACAATCTGATGTGTTTATTAATATTCCAATACTAAAAAATCATGGCTCAACAAAGGTCTCATTATCAATGAAAAATTTAATGGGCGCTGTATGGGATAGAAGATTTTGGCATAGCAATGATTTAAGCCAATGTATTGCCGATTATGCCGCGTTTAATAAAAAACCTTCTCTCAATATTGTTGATGGTTACTATGTAATGAAACGTAATGGACCCCGGGGCGTTTCTGTTGATGATGTTGTGTTGATGAAATCTCAAATTCTTTCAACAGATATTGTATCCGCAGATTCAGCTTCAGCTAAAATTTTTGGCGTTGAGCCATCAGATATTAGCCATATAAAAATCGCTAACAGTATGGGTCTTGGCAAAATGGATTTGAATTCTCTAAATATTAAAAGAATTACACTATAGTTAATTTTATAAATAGTAAATATTTTATTTAATCATCACGGTGGTTAATAGTCGCTAACTCCGTGATGATTTTTTATAGCCACTTTTGAGAAAGAATGAGACAATCAAATTTTAGACTATTACGAATAATTATCTCAATATTATTTTTTATTCCCACAACATATATCCTAATCGATTTTTATGGATTGGTCCCGGGCGATGTTAAAAAATGGATATTATTCCTTCAGTTTACTCCATCTGTTCTAAATTTCATAACAATTGGTACGTTAAGTATAACTGGATTTATAATTATACTTGCTCTTACTTTTTTATTCGGCAGAGTTTATTGCTCAAGTGTATGCCCCTTGGGAGTACTTCAGGATATCATTAATTATTTCTCAAAAAAAATTAAGAAGCGAAAAAAAAAATTCATTTTTGTTAAAGAAAATAAGCTATTAAGATATTCCCTTTTAGCCCTCACAATTATTCCCATTTTTTTTGGGATTAATACTTTTCTCGTACTACTCGATCCCTATAGTTTATATGGTAGAATTGCCGGAAACTTTGCACTCCCCATCTTAGCATTTTCAAATAACGGTGTAGCATATATTCTTGAACAGTTTAATAATTATTCTGTTTATCCTCATGATATTCAAAAATTTAATATTGTCCCCTTTGCTATAGTATTTTCATTTTTCGGACTTATAGCATATTTGTCGTTTAAACATGGGAGATTGTATTGTAACACTATTTGTCCAGTAGGCACTTTATTGGGGATAATTTCAAAGTATTCACTATTTAAGATCAGAATAAAAGAAGAAGAATGTTTAAGCTGCGGTGCTTGCGCAAGAGACTGTAAGGCGGAATGTATTGACAGCAGAACAAAAATTATTGATACTTCCAGATGTATTGCTTGTTTCGATTGTATTCCGTCATGCCCCACAGAGGGGATTACTTTTTCATTAAAAAGTAGCGCTAGTTCAAGTGATGATTCAATAAATAACTCAAAGCGAAATTTTCTAACCAAGACTTCTATCTATTTATTATCTCTTTCTGCAATTGGAGCAAGTGTTCAGAAAAAAATTAAAATCACAAAACCAAGCACTATTCCGGTATTCAAGGAAAACGCCGTTTCACCCCCAGGATCATTTAGTTTGGATAAGTTCAACGGTAAATGCACTGCATGCCATTTATGCGTAACTGCCTGCCCAACTCAGGTTCTGCAACCCTCCTTTTTGGAGTATGGATTTACAGGAATGCTTCAGCCACATTTAGATAATAGTGCAGGTTACTGCAATTTCGACTGCACGATATGTAGCGATGTTTGTCCTACAGGAGCAATAATTCCAATTACAAGAAATGATAAACATCTTGCTCAAATTGGAATTGCAAAATTTATAAAAGAGAACTGCGTAGTTCATACACAAAAAACAGATTGCGGGGCATGTTCGGAACATTGCCCAACAAAAGCTGTGCACATGATTCCGTACGAAGTTAAAGGATTAGTAATTCCTGAAGTTAGAGAAGAATATTGCATAGGATGCGGAGCTTGTGAGTTTGCATGCCCAACCATCCCATATAAATCAATTTATATAGAGGGTAACAGCATTCATAAAACAGCAAAGAAAAATGTGGAGGAGAAAAAGCTTGAGAAAGTTAATATGGATGAGGACTTCCCATTTTAATCAATTTTGAATGTGATTTTTCCCATATATAATCTGTTCAAGTTTTCAATTTTACCACAATTGAGAGTGCTGAAAAATTATTATTCCAATATTTTTTTTAATACATCTGGGCTGACTTTCAATAGTCCATTTGGCAACAATCGTGGGGTTAATTCTCTCCAGTTATTTCCTTTCACAAAAATCTCCTTAAATAAGGGTAATGCTTTTTCTAAATCACCTTTATTGGCGAGTGCGACGGCGGTCCAATATTTCATTTCAAGATTATCCGGAAACATCTTCATAGCAGATGAATATTGTTTCATCGCCTCATCCATGTCATCTTTTTCCACTGCCAGGTCCCCTTCATTCATAAATTGATACGCGCGATGAACATTTAATAATCTTCTCATTTCAGGTAACGGATTTTCAGAGTCATCAATTCTTAAATCAATTTTGCGATCTTCCCATAAATTACCGGTCGATTTTCCCCGAACAACTAAAAGAGCTGCCGATTGTTTCCCTCTAATATCTCCCCCTTCTTTTTCTGCCGCTTCAAGAGCAGCAAGCATTCTTTCTGCTAAATCACCTTTAGAATTTTCGAATGTATTTTTCATTGCGGGCCAAACTTTATCGTTACTCATTAAATTAGCCTGAACAGAGAAATACTTTCCTACAATATTACCAGCTGGCTGAATACATTTTGAGCCGGTGAATGATGCGGCAGTTCCTTTAGAATCAATTATCGCTAATTGTCTAAACTCACGCCCCTCATCACTATTTATTAATTCATCCAGAACTTGCTGAGCGGATTTTCCAAGCTTCAATAATTCCAATCCTCTCGGTCCAAATGATGGATTAACAAATGATTGAGTTGCAATTGCCCCAACTCCTGCCTCTCCCCAGCTTACAATTGTTCCAACTGCGAACCAATGAGATTGAACAGCAACACCCATATCTCCATTTGTGGGATCGTAAGCAACTATTGAATAAGTATGAGCGAAGGGGGTATCCGATTTATATATTTGACAATTAATGTTACTGAATGATAATAAGAATAATGAGATGACTATTAACGATTTCATTTTAATTTCTCGATTGTTGATAAAAAAATAAATAAAATCATTCAGTTTTGCATAGATATTGAAATCATATGAAATAATAATGGTTTGCATATAAATAGCTATGGGCTTATCTTGGCACGCCAAAAAATTAAAAATGGAGTAATATTAAAATGAGATTGATGAAAATCATAGTTCTCTTACTAACAGTAATAAGCATAACAACAGCACAAAATAATTCTAAAAACAAAAAATCAGAGAAAATAATGTTTAAAACCCTCGAAGACTCGATAAGCTACTCAATTGGTCAAAATATTGGTGCATCATTAAAAGATCCAGCAATGAATATAAAATTTGATATGGTTTTTAAAGGATTGCAAGATGCAATTGATGGTAAATCCGAATTAACCCCCGAAGAACAACAAGTTGTTATGAACAAATTTAATCAAAAACTTATGAGCGCAAGAGCAGCTCAGACAAATGCTGTTAAAGATAAGAACAAAAAAATTGGTGAGGCGTTTTTAGCTAACAACAAAACTAAAGAAGGAGTTGCTACTACTGCCAGCGGATTGCAATATAAAGTAATAAAAGAAGGTACAGGAGCTCAACCTACAGATACAAGCAAAGTAACCGTTCATTATAAAGGTACATTGATTGATGGAACTGTCTTCGATAGCTCTTATGATAGAGGCGAGCCAATCACATTCCCATTAAATGGCGTTATTAAAGGTTGGACCGAAGGTGTTCAATTAATGAAGGTTGGCAGTAAATTTGAATTTTATATTCCTTCTGAATTGGCTTATGGCGATACAGGCGCCGGACAGGTAATAGAGCCGGGAGCAGTATTAATATTTGAAGTTGAATTACTGAGCTTTGAATAAGGTTTTAATGAAATGATTTACTCCGACATCTCAAGTAATAATTGGGATGTCGGAGATAAATTAATATTGAGGTTTACTCTGGGTTATTTTCTTCCGGTGTATTTTCTATAACTTCCGTTTTATTGTCCAAGTTTTCCGCTGTTTCTTCAATCACTTCATCAACTCTAACCTTAACCACAACTTTCTTAACCGGTTTGGGGATATTAACCGCAACAGAAGGCATGTGTACATCTGTAGGGAAAAATATCACAAATTGTTTTTCATCAACAATCAAATAGTTACCCTCTCCCTTTAATAACATTACATCTTTTACCTTATTATATTCTTGAATCACAGCCATATTTGTTTGATGAGCAAAACCCATCTTTTCCTTACCACTAACCATATACTGAATATCGATATAATTTTTATGCGCTTCCCATTTTGCGGCGCTAAATGGTTTGGTATTATACTCACTTACAATGGAGTAAATATCAGTTCCTTCAATATCGTAAGTTCCACTCTCGAGATCATTAAAATTTGTTTCGGAAAGATATTTCAATCCTTTTTTTATCCGTTCCCCTAAATTCTCGTATAGAGAAATATTTTTGATATTATCGTAAATCATGCAAGACCTCACTATAATTTAAGTAAAATTCCAACGCTCATTAATGAATAATTGCTTTTAGCATCTTTTATATCCAATAAAGAATCAAGTTCTAGATCAAGAAATATATATTTAATATCTCCCGTGAGAATATAGCTACCCATATCCAACTGTGCCCCAACGCCAGCATGATATCCAACTTTGTTTTGAGATTCATTACGTGTAACATTTGTCAATGGATCCTTAAAATCAATTTTTGTATTGTACCATGCAATTCCTGCTTGACCATATAAAACTGAGATTAAGTTCATCTGTGCGGTCAACATTATTGGGTAGGATTTAGTGGTAAGTTCACTTTCCGTGTAGCTATCCGATTGATAACCAATTGATCCTTCAACTCCAAATCCACCCAAATTAATTCTCAAAGCACCAGAGTATGTTACAGAACCTTCGGTATCTGCCCCTTTGGCAAATCCAATTATTGGACCTAATGAAACTGAAGTATTTTGCGCAGAAACAGAGACTGTTACCAAAATTAGGAATAATGCTATAGCTATTTTTTTCATAACTAATTTCCTGTTAAGTTTTCCAAAAATTACTAAAATCCAAAATCATAATTCTATTTAATTATTGAAAAGTTAATGGATGACGGATATTGTTCGGAGAAATAAACTCGGTTTACGGCTTTCTGAAAATCGTCATCGCCGGCGTTATATATATCAACAAACTTCTGAGGATTTCTATCAAAGAAAGGGAAAAAGCTGCTCTGAATTTGTACCATAATTTTATGCCCCTTTTTGAAAGTATGATCAATGTCGTTCAAATTAAATTTTACCTGAGTAATTTTATTGGGTTCAAACGGTTCCGGATTTTCCATGCTGTTTCTGAATTTACCTCTCATTATTTCAAAACGTATTAATCTCTGATATCCACCCATTTCAGCTGTGTTTTGTCCGGATTCATTTTTTGTATCGTCAGGTAAGACATCTATAATTTTTACAATCCAATCGGAATCAGTGCCGGAAGTGGATACATACAGGTCTGCTGTTATTGGTCCCGAAATAGTAAGATCACCCTCCAGCTCAGATGTTTCATAAACAAGTACATCTGGGCGTGATGAAGCAAATCTCTGATCCTCACTCATGTATGTTCTATTATACATTTGCTGTGAATCATGAAATCGTGCAGTATAAGGAACTGGTTTCTTTGGATCACTAACATATTCATCGCATCTAATCTCTTTATTTGTCGAAGCTTCCCATTTTAATTTTTGCGACTCACTCAAATAAAGTGTTGAACTAATTTTTGTGGAGGATGGATAATTATCGTACGAAACCCATTCGTTGCTCCCCGTTCTATAAGTTACAACTTCAGGAATATTCAAAGATCCCTCCCCCTTCAAATAATAATTGAAGAATGGAGTAAGAATATTTTTGTTATAATATTCACTAGTATTTTGGAGGAATTTAAAATCGCCAAAGGTAGAACCATCACTACGCGACCAGCCACCGTGGCTCCATGGACCCATTACGAGATAATTGTTATTTACCGAATTCTTCTCTTCAATTGATTTATAAATATTTAAGGGACCATATAAGTCTTCCGAATCGTACCATCCTCCAACTATTAGGGATGCCGGTTTTACATTACTAAAATGAGGAAGATTGTTTCTCGATTGCCAAAACTCATCGTAGTTACCATGTTTAACTATCGAATTCCAGAATGGCAGTTTTTCATGAAAATACTTTTTATTAATATTAGAAACCGATCCTAGTTTCAGAAAAAAATTATACATATCAGGTGACGCATATGGATCAATAGATTTCCATTTAGTTGTTAAAGAATCGCGTGGCTGATCAAATGACTTGAAAAAATTAAATGACATTGCCAAAGAGAATGCGCCGTTATGGTGCATATCATCACCAATAAACCAATCTGATATTGGAGCTTGTGGAGATACAGCTTTGAGCGCCGGGTGTGCATCAATTAAACTCATCGCCGCATAAAATCCAGGATAAGAGATTCCCCATATCCCCACATTCCCATTATTATATTTTATATTATTTATAAGCCAGTCAATTGTATCGTAAGTATCGGTTGTTTCATCAATCTCATTATTTTTCTTATTAGGGATATACGGACGCATATTTACGAACTCCCCTTCACTCATGAATTTACCTCTCACATCCTGAAATACAAAAATATTTCCCTCTTTGGCGAGTTGTTCATTTGGAGAAATATTACGGGAATAATTTTCAATTCCATATGGTGAACATGTATATGGAGTTCTAACCATTATTATCGGATATGTTCTGGATGTATCTTTTGGTGTATAAACCGCGGTAAAAAGTTTTATTCCATCTCTCATTTCTATTCGATATTCACTTTTGGAATAATTCTCTTTTATCCATTCAACAGTTTGAGCAATATTTATTATATTGAATAAAAAGAGAATCAATAAAACTTTTTTCATTTTTACTCCGAAAAATTTGTTTCTAGTAATTTCTTTATTCCTCTACTTCATCATATCCGAGTATCGGTCTCAACCATTTCTCGGCTTCCTTTAAACTAATTCCTTTTCTTCTTCTGTAATCTTCCACTTGATCTTTGTTAATCTTACCGGTATTAAAATATTTTGCGTTTGGATTCGCAAAGTAAATTCCACAAACTGATGCTGCGGGTGACATTGCTAAATTCTCGGTGAGATTAATTCCAATTTTATCTATATCCAATAATCTCCACATTTCCAGTTTTTCAGTATGATCGGGTTGAGAGGGATAGCCCGGCGCCGGACGAATACCCTCATATTTTTCATGAATTAATTCTTCAAGTGATAATTTTTCATTTGGAGAATAACCCCAAATTTCTCCTCTAACTTTTTGATGCAGAAGTTCTGCGAATGCTTCGGCTAATCTATCCGCTACTGCTTTAGTTAATATTGAGTTATAATCATCATGATTTGCTTCAAAATGTTCGACCAACTGATCAACTCCAATGCCTGTAGTTACTGCGAATAATCCGATGTAATCTAGCTTTCCTTCAGCTTTAGGAATTATAAAATCTGATAACGCTAAATTTGGTTCACCCGCCGACTTTAATGATTGCTGCCGAATTGTATGCATTGTGGCAAGAATTCCGCTTCTAGAATCGTCGGAATAAATCTCAATATCATCACCAACTGAATTTGCGGGGAATAATCCAATGATACCATTTGCACTAATTAGTTTCTCTTTGATAATTTTTTCTAGTAGAGTATTGGCATCATCAAATATTTTTTTTGCTTCATTGCCATATTCCTTATTCTCAAATATCGAAGGATATTTACCCTTAAGTTCCCAGGTAAGAAAGAAAGGAGTCCAATCAATATATTTCGCAATCTCCTCAATCGAATAATTTATTAATTCCTCTTTCCCAATTATGTTTGGCTTAATTGGGTAATAATCATTCCAGCTAATTTGCAGTGAATTTTTTCTTGCCTGTTCAATTGATAGAAATTCCTTATTGGACTGCTTTGCCAAATGATTTTCACGGATTGCATTATACTCAAGTTTTATTTTTTCGGAATAATCTACTTTAATTTCACTATTCAAAATATTTGATACGGTTGCAACACTTTTTGAGGCGTCAAGAACATGTATCACCGGATAATCATATTTGGGTGCAATTTTTACCGCAGTATGAATTCTTGAAGTAGTTGCGCCTCCAATTAATAATGGAATTTTAAACTCTCGCCGTTTCATTTCCTCAGCTACACTCACCATTTCATCAAGTGATGGTGTAATCAATCCGCTCAACCCAATAACATCTACATTATTTTCTATAGCGGCGTTTAGTATAGTGGCAGTTGGGACCATTACCCCCAGATCAATTATTTCGTAACCGTTGCATGATAAAACAACCCCTACAATATTTTTCCCGATATCATGAACATCTCCCTTAACTGTGGCGAGTAAAATTTTTGGAGCTTTACTACTCTGTGTTGTTTTGCTTTCACTCTGCATTAATTTTATATGCGGTTCTAAAATCGCTACTGCCTTTTTCATTACCCGCGCGCTCTTTACTACCTGAGGCAAAAACATTTTTCCGGAACCGAACAAATCGCCAACTACATTCATTCCATCCATTAAAGGACCTTCAATTATTTGAAGCGGTGAAGGGTATATTTTTTTTGCTTCCTCAATGTCCTCATCAATAAATTCGGTTACACCATTAATTAATGAATGTTTTAATCTCTCTTCAACATTAAGTTTTCGCCACTGAACTGATTCTTCAACTTTTTTAGAATTGTTCACAAATGAATCAGCAAATTCAACCAATCTTTCTGTTGCATCTGATCTTCTGTTCAGCAAAACATCTTCTACTCTTTCTAATAAGTCCTTTGAAATTTCTTCGTATACAGCGAGTTGACCCGCATTAACAATGCCCATGTCCATCCCGGCTTCGATAGCATGGAATAAAAACGCGGCGTGCATTGCTTCACGAATTGGTTCATTACCACGAAATGAAAAAGAAACATTACTAACACCGCCACTAACTTTTGCCAGCGGTAAGTTGTTTTTAATCCATTTGACAGCTTCAAAATAGTTTAATGAGTATTGATTGTGCTCTTCAATGCCTGTTGCAACGGCAAAAATATTCGGGTCAAAAATTATATCTTGCGGAAAAAATCCAATTTCTTCAGTCAATATTTTATATGCTCTTTTGCAAATATCAATCTTTCTTTGAAAAGTTTCGGCTTGCCCATCCTCATCAAACGCCATAACAATTACAGCGGCGCCATATTTAAGTATCTTCTTTGCCTGTTCCTTGAATACAGCTTCACCTTCCTTTAAAGAAATAGAGTTTACAATTCCCTTTCCTTGAATGCATTTTAATCCTGCTTCAATTACACTCCATTTTGATGAATCTAACATAATCGGAACTCTCGCAATATCCGGTTCAGTAGCAAGGAGATTGAGGAATTTGGTCATTACTTCTTCAGAGTCGATCATTCCCTCATCCATATTTATATCTAGAATCTGCGCGCCATTTTCAACTTGTTCCCGGGCAACAGATAGCGCTTCATCATATTTTTTTTCTTTGATTAACCGAGCAAATTTTCTTGAACCGGTTACATTAGTACGTTCACCAATATTTACAAAATTAGTTTCGGGTCGCAGAATCAGCGGTTCCAATCCGCTCAATCTTAGATATGGTTTTAATTCGGGCAAAACTCTCGGTGGAATTTCCTCTGCTATTTTTAAGAAAGCCTTAATATGTTCCGGTTTAGTACCGCAACATCCGCCAACAATATTCACATATCCTAATTTGGCAAAGTCTCTTAGAACAGATGCCATCGATTCAGGAGATTCATCATATCCGCCAAACTCATTTGGTAAACCGGCATTTGGATAAATACTGATAGGCACATCTGCAATTTTTGAAAGCTCAGCTACGAATGGACGCATCTGTTCAGGTCCCAAAGAACAATTTAAACCAACGCTTAATAAATTTTTGACATGCGAAACAGAAATCCAAAATGCCTCGGTATTTTGTCCTGAAAGTGTTCTGCCGCTTTGGTCGATCACGGTTCCGCTAATCATGATTGGTAAATCAATTCCTCTGGACTCACAGCATTCCATTAATCCAAATAATGCTGCTTTTGCATTTAAAGTATCAATGATTGTCTCAACTAAAAGAATATCTACTCCCCCATCAATCAAGCCATTGGCCTGCTCAATATATGCTTCTTTAACTTGGTCAAAATTAACTGCCCTGAAACCTGGATCTTCAACTTGCGGAGACATTGAAAGAGTTTTATTGGTTGGGCCTAGTGCACCGGCAACAAATCTCGGTTTCAATGGGTTTTCAGCGGTGAATTTATCTGCCTCAATTTTTGCGATTTTGGCGGCTTCATAATTTATTTCATAAACATATTTTTCAGTTTGATAATCGGCTTGCGAAATTGAAGTTGCATTAAATGTATTAGTTTCAATTATATCAGCACCAGCTTCGAGATAAGCACGGTGAATAGCAGAAATGATTTGTGGCTGTGTCAATACTAGCAGGTCATTATTACCTTTTAATTCTACCGGATGATCTTTAAATCTATCACCTCTAAATTTTTCTTCAGAAAGTTTATACTGCTGAATAAAAACTCCCATCGAACCATCCAGCAATAGTATTCGTGATTTGAGGAGGTCCCTCAAAACAGTTAATTTTGAATCCATTATTTTTCCAATCAACTTTTATTATAATTGAATTTTATGGAATTAAGAATTTGTGCGTTAATCCTGATTGCCCTAGGATCTTTTGATTAGGAACTTTTATATCCTTAATTTTGACGCAAATATAATAAATAATAGAGAAGATTATGATAGTAGTTACCGGAGGAGCTGGTTTTATTGGAAGCGCGCTTGTTTGGAAATTAAATGAGTTGGGAGCAGATAGAATTGTTATTGTAGATGAATTAGGTAAAGATGAAAAATGGAAAAATTTAAATGGACTTAGGTACTCCGACTTTTATCATAAGGATGATTTTATCTCTCTAGTATTGCAAAATAGTATTCCATTTAAAATATCATCGATCATTCATCTAGGTGCTTGTTCCGCTACAACTGAAAAAGATGCTGATTTCTTAATGGACAATAATGTTCATTACTCCCAAGAACTCGCGAAGTTCGCACTCGAAAAAGGGATTCGATTTATTTATGCTTCATCAGCGGCAACATATGGTGATGGCTCATTCGGTTATAATGATAATGAAGACGAATTAAATATTCTCCGCCCACTAAATATGTATGGGTATTCAAAACATCTTTTTGATACATGGATTAAGAGAAACGGATTATTAGATAAAGTTGTGGGGGTGAAATATTTTAATGTTTATGGACCAAATGAATATCACAAAGGTGATATGCGAAGTGTGGTTCACAAAGCTTTTGAACAAATTAGAGATACCGGAAAGGTCAGCTTATTCAAGTCTTATAATTCCGAATATAAAGATGGTGAACAAATGAGAGATTTTATATACGTTAAAGATGCGGTTGACATGACTTTATTTTTTCTAGAGAATCAGGAAAAGAATGGGATTTATAATGTTGGGACGGGTAAAGCTCAAACTTGGATTGAATTAGTTACGGCACTTTTTAACGCCTTAGGAAAACCTGTAAATATAGATTATATTGATATGCCAGAGGAACTTAGAGGTAAGTATCAATATTTCACTCAAGCTAATATTGATAAAATTAGAAGTGCCGGTTTTAGTGCTGATATAAATTCTGTTGAAATCGGTGTAAATGATTATGTTAAAAACTATTTATTGAAAAAACAGTATTTCGGATTAAGCTAAGGTTATAATTTTGCAGCTTGAAACAACAAAATCGAGAAGTGAGTTTAGAAAAAGGATTTACTTCTTTACACTAAAACTTATTGAGTTTATTGATTTACTGCCGAAAGATAATCTATCGTTACGGATCGGCAATCAATTGTTCAGCAGCGGAACAAACGTTATTAGCAATTATATCGAGGCGACTGCAGCATCAACCAAAAAAGATCTGAATTCATATACAGTAATTGCACTGAAATCAGCGAATGAATCAAAGTTGTGGCTGGCACTACTGCGCGACAGCAAGCGAGCTAAAACTGAAAAAGTAAAATGGTTTCTTGATGAACTTGATGATATTTCTAAAATCTTGACTTCTTCCATTAATTCAGAAAAATGATGACCCAGCTCGCAACTCTTTGTTATGTAATGCACGAAAATAAAACTCTTATGCTTCATCGTGTAAAAAGAGATAATGATTATCATAAAGGAAAATGGAACGGACTCGGAGGTAAATTTGAAGCGGGCGAATCCCCTGAAGAGTGTGCAAAAAGAGAAATACTGGAAGAGAGCGGCTTAGTGATTGAGAACCCAATACTTAAGGGGATTATTACTTTCCCATTGTTCGATAAAGTTAAAGATTGGTATGTTTTTTTATTTACTGTAAACAAATTTTCCGGAGAATTAATTCATTCGAATGAAGGAAATCTAGAATGGATTGACAACGAGAAATTAACCGATCTAAATTTATGGGAAGGAGATAAAATTTTTATTCCATGGCTTTTTCAGGATAAATTTTTCTCGGCAAAATTTAATTATGATGATGGCGTCTTTAAAAACTATACAGTTAATTTTTATTAAATAAGATAATGTTAAAAAAATCTACCTCAGAAGTTGATAATATTCAAAACTGGACGCTGAATAGCGAACGTGCTTTTTGGGAAAGCAGGTTAGATTACCGGATAAGTTTTTATATACTTTTTTTAGCTATCATTGTTGCCGGTTCAATTTTAGTCACTACTAAAGAAATGACCCTTTTTATTCTATCAATCGCAGTCATTATCCTCTGGGTGCTTACAGCGGGAATAATCAACGCAGTGAGAAAGGTAAATATAATTGTTAAGGAATTATCAAAAAACGAAAGCAATCCCATAATTAATATTGATAAAAAAGCTAAAGGAAAATTAATTAGATTTATTCAAGGATTTTTGCTTCCAATAGTCTGCTCCTCAATTTTTACGCTCATCTTTCTTGCCGGCTTAACTGGCGTATACGACCTAAAGCCGGTATCTAAGTCTATGCAATCTTTAGAAAAAGAAATTAAAAAACAGATTGAAAAGCCCCTATCAAAACAGAAAAAAGATAATCCATCGAAGTACTTCCAGGCTGTCGACAGTGTTTCCGATTAATTAATGAATAAAGTTATTCCTCATAAATCCGTAAATCAGATCATTAACATTATCAGGATTTTCTAGAGCGGTTAAATGTCCTGCTCGCGGTACAACAGCAAATTCTGCTCCGGGGATTTTTTCAGCCATTGCTCTCATAACTTGAGGCGGTACGATTTTATCGAAAGCTCCCGCGATAACTAGGGTAGGAATATTGATCTGTGAAAGCACTTCTGTTGTGTCGGTGCGGCTCATTATCGCAATTAAAGCGCCTTTAACTCCAATAGGATTTTGGCTATAAGTTTTTAAAAGAGTTGTTTGAAACAACTGCTCGTTTTCTTTAGGAGTTTCATCAGCAAAGCAATTCGTCACGAACTGATCACAAAAATTTGGCAACCCTTTTGTATTAATCTGATTTATTAAAGAGGATCTCTTTAACTTAGCGGCATTGTCATCTGCTTCCGATTTAGTATTGCATAATATTAAGCCACCGAAATATTCAGGTCTTTTCTCGTAGGAGCGAAGAGCTATGTAACCGCCCATCGATAATCCGCATAATACCGGTTTATATAAATGTAGTTGGCACATTATTGTGTATAAGTCAGATACAAAGAATTCCATTGTATACTGTCCATCACCTACAAAGCTATCACCCAAACCGCGAACATCAAATGTTACACAATAGTACTCATCCTTCAAATAATTAACTTGTTGACGCCACATACATTGATCGAAGGGAAAACCATGAATAAATACTATTGCCTTCTTCGATTCATCTCCGTATGTTTTGACGGTAAGGCCATTAATATGTAAACTCATAAACTACCTCGCTATGACTAATTGTAAATTTATGGAACAATTTTAATACAAATTTATCTTTTTATGATTCAGTTACAAAAATTAAAATTTTTGAAAAAGACTACTCTAATATCTTTTTTGATAGTATCTTTGAGCCTTAATTTTATTTATAAGGTAAACCCTCCTTCATTTGATAAGCAAATCAAGAATAGTTACGGATTAATTTCTCCAAAAGTACCTCTCGACTCTTCAATAGTTTTATTATTAATAGGTGAATCCGATTTGAATGAACTTGGTGGTTGGCCTCTAAAAAGAAGTTTGTATGCTCAACTAATCATAAAATTATTAAAACAAGATGTCGACAAAATTGCGATCGAGATAATTTTTAGTGATACCGGCGAATCGAATAGAGTGTTCGATTCTGTTATTAATCATTCAAGCAAAATTACTTTATCTTCACTTCTAACAAATAAAGACAAATTTGGCAATCAATTAGATAGTAATTCCTTAATATATTCATACCCTAAAACAATTTACCCAAAGATTAATTCTGGTCATCTCAATTTTTTTGATGAGGATGAGATCATTATCCCATATAAAATTATTAGCGGAAGTATTGAAGAGAAAGCTTTCGCTGTGAGTGTCTGGGGAAAAGATAAATTCAACTCCGCTCTTTTGATTAAACCTAATTTATATCGACGTTACTGCGATGCCCAAACAATCTCCTTAATAGATTATTTAAACGAGCATCACGATGGTCTTAGTTTAAAGGGAAAAACAGTTTTTATTGGCAGGGAAAACAAAATTAATTCTTCATCTCAACTATTATATAATAAAGAAGACATGACCGGATTAATGCTTCATGCAATCACATATGATAACTTGAAGAATCATCGTATCATCTACTCTCAAGGTTCCGATTTTGTCAATTTGTTTTTTAATTTAATAATTATCATTTTTATTTTATTCGGGGGATCTAAATGTCGAACTCTAATCTGGATGGGTTTAGTTTTTCTAGTTTATTTAATTGGATTTAGTCTTTTTGTATTTTTTGAATGGGAATTTAATTACTCAAACTTGTTCTATATCATTGTGGCTTTGGGAATAATCGACTATGTTTATACCAGAATACTCAAATTATTATAAGATAAATATAAATCGCTTCCAGGATTAGATGCGCAATTAAACCATTTACCGGAGCATCCTGTCAAAAGCGGGCAACTAATAAAAAGAGGTAGTTATGAAAAAAATTAAATTATTGCTCACTCTCTTATTGTTTTCGTTTGTGATATTTACCGCATGTAGTGATGAGGAAGTGACAGCACCGACACAACTCGACTTTGACTCACCCCAATTTGCTATTATAGATTTTAATGATCTCGATCAAGCTGTTGAAAATCTGTCGCTAGAAAAAGAGATGGGAATGAATCCCCAATTTTTTAACTATTCATTTCTTACACTAGATGGTGGACTTAGAGCTGGGAATCCAAATCATAATGGCAATCCATGGATGCAAAACTTTGATCTTGGGAAACATCTTGGAAGGATATTCCGAGTTCTTAATCTTACCAATGATCAAAAACTCCAAGTTCGTGATTTAATGAAATCTTATCATGATAAGAATAAATTACTTGTTAGAAAATTTCATGAGGCTAATAAAGCTATTGTGGAACAAGCTAATATAGAAAGAAAAGCAATCCTCGAACAAGTGAAAGATGGTACATTAACCAGAGATACCGCAAGACCATTACTAGAAGAAATCAATAAAAAAACCCGTGAGACAATTGCCGCTAATCCGGTTTCAATAGAAGTAAAAGCCGAGCTATGCACAAACAATAACGCTTTAATGGATTCCATTAAAAACATTTTGAATGAAGATCAGATTAAAAAATGGGACGACTTTAAGAGCAGGATGAAAAGTCCTTGCTGAGATAATAATTTTATCAAAAAGCCGCATTCAGATTTAATGCGGCTTTTTATTTTTTAAAGATTTCATTATATGATCTGCGCAATCTTCAACATTTTCAAAACATTTACATAATCCGGTTTTTCTTTTTTCACTTTCAATCTGCTTTTCCATAATCGGAACAATTTCATTCCATATTTTACCGTGACATGCAAAAGGTTTTTCTTCAAGCATATTTTTATTTATGTACTCCCAAACTAAGGCGAGTTCTAAAAGAGTGCCTGTACCTCCCTGCAAAACGATATATCCGTCGCCAATCTCAATAAGCTTATTTAGTCGTTCGAATAAACTGCTGCATACAATATTTTCAGATAAATACTTGCTGGGTATCGAATTATAGATATTTAGAGTAACCCCAATTGCTCTGCTTCCACTTTCAATTGCACCCTTCGAAACCGCATCCATAATTCCTTGAAATCCTCCTGAACAAATACCAAATCCATTAGCACCCAAAACTTTACCCAATTTATAGGCAACTTCATACTCAGCATCTCCCTCTTTAGGGATAGAGCTGCCAAAAACAGTAATATATTTCTCAATTGTCATCTTATTTTCCAGTTAATTGCACTATTACATTTCTATTTCTAGGTCGATGATCAAATTCAATGAAAATAATTTGCTGCCAGGTACCCAATATCGGTCTTGAGGAAGTAAATGGAATTGTGAGCGACGCACCTTGTAAGGATGCTCTTATGTGAGAATAGCCATTTTCATCCCCCCAAGTTTTATCATGCTCATAGCTTATGTTTGATGGAATTATTTTTTCAAAAAATTGAGGATAATCTTTTATCAATCCCGGTTCATATTCTATGGTTGTGATTCCTGCCGTTGAACCGGCAACAAATATCAGTGCGCTCCCCTCTGTAAATCCACTATCCTTAATAATTGTTGTTACATGATTTGTTATATCGGTGAGATCAGTCTTTCCTTTTGTAGTTAAAGGAAATGTAAATGTTTTTATATCCATAAAATATTCTGGGTTTGAAATACTTTTAAAGCAAATAAATTTGAGGTCAAATTTAAAAGGGCTATCTGCCGGAGTTTAGCCACTGATCAATAGTAATTTTCAGGAAATGTATATTTATTGGTTTAGCAATATAATCATCCATTCCTGCAGCTAAACATCTTTCCCGATCCTTCATACTGGAATGAGCTGTAACCGCAATTATCGGTATTCTGGATGCGCTACTTCTCAAATCACGTATTTTTTTAGTTGCGGCAATTCCATCCATATCGGTCATTTCTACATCCATCAAAACCAGGTTATAGTTTTCGGTGACCACATGATCAATTGCATCTTGGCCAGTAGATACAGCATCAACGTCATATCCAACTTCTCTTAAAATTTTTAATTCGAGATTTTGAGAAATTGGATTGTCCTCAACAAGAAGCAGTTTCTTTTTCTTTTTCTGTTCCACTGGTTTTTCAGTCAAATCAATTAGCGATTGAACTGGCTCGTTTTTGTTGCTTACTTGTGAGTGTTCAATTTCTGTCTCCGCAATCTTTGCGTCCATGTTTAATCTAAGCTTTATATTAAACGTAAACTTTGTGCCAAATCCAACTTTACTTTCAACCGAAATTTGACCATGCATTAGTTTAACAAATTCCTTCGCGATAACTAATCCTAAACCGGTTCCCTCTTTGGAACCTTTTTTGGTTTTAACTTGCACATAAGGTTCAAATAGCAAATTAACTTTTTCACTTGGGATACCGTGACCTGTATCTTGAACCACAAATAGTAAATCAACATGTTCATCTGACCGTGATTGAACATTGACAGACAAGGATACTTTTCCAACCTCTGTGAATTTAACGGCGTTACTTAATAGATTAATTACAATCTGACGGATTCTGGTAGAATCGCCAAAAAGTTTTACAGGAATGGTTGGATCAATGAAAACCTCATAGGCAAGACCTTTATTTTTTGCCGGCTGGGTAATTATAGAATTGACCTTTTTTAATTCATTTTCAAGATTGAACTCATAAATATCCAGGTCCATTTTTCCAGCTTCAATCTTAGATATATCCAAAATTCCATTTATTATATCTAATAATGATTCTGCCGAGGTTCGAGCATCCTTAGCGAAACCTTTTAATTCCTCTTTACTTTCAAATAGATCATTTTCTATTAATGTTAAAAATCCCATCACGGAATTCATTGGCGTACGGACTTCATGGCTCATGCTTGCTAAAAATTTGGATTTGAAGCTGCTTTCCTGCTGAGCTTTTTTAGCAACAGTGTCCGCCTTTAGTTTTTCGAGACGAAGAGCATCAAGAGCTTTTTGTTTATCCTGTTCTGCCAGTACTTGTTGAGTTATATCCTGCAGACTTCCTTCCAAAAAAGAATTTGCAAAATCATCTTCATCGCTCAATCTCACATTCATTCGCACAGTTATTTCGGAACCATCCTTTTTAGTAATTGGAACCCTATAGTTTCTAACCTTGCCCTGCTTTTCAAGAAGTTTTTCAAGCAGTTCCCAATCGCTTTTTCTCTTAAAAATATCGCTGGCAAAGTTTATTTTTTTAATCTCTTCTTCGGTTGAAAAACCAAGCATTTTTAAAAAAGCGGGGTTTGCTGTAACAAATTTCCCATCCTTAGCAAATTGAAAAATTCCTTCAGCCGAGTTTTCAAACAAATTTCTGAATTTTTTTTCGGAGAGCGATACCTCAAAGTTTTTAAATGCTGCATCCTGCCTTAATTTATAATTTATATAACTTGCCACAATTGCCATCAGACTTATAATTATAACGAGGATTACAGATTCGACAATATTGGGAAGTAGATATACACTCTTAGTATTCATTACAATTGAAACCCCGAAGACGAGATTGTAATAAATAGCTACAAAAATTTGATTACTCACTTCCCAGCTCAGGAATAAAGAAGCAGTAAATAGTATAAGACTTATCAATTGTGAATTAAATACCAGTGTATTTGGAATGAGATAAATCATCACACCGAAAGAGCAAATTATTGAAAGTAAAAGCAGGTGGACTAAAAAAACCGGATGTTTTTTGCCCAGTTTTGTATTTGCTACAACTAAAAGTATAAACGCTATAGAAACAGCTGATAGGCGGGATATATATATTAGATGTACTTTAGTAGTGAGTTGACTAAAATAACGAACCTCAAAAACCAGTGCTAAAATACCTGCAAAAGTAGTGAACCAGGCTAGAGCGGTAAATGGCTCAATCAAGAGTTTATTAGCTTCCTCTTTAAAAAAATCATGTTTTTTTTGCTCGGAAGTGGTGCTATTTCTTGAGTGTGATTCCGTTTTACTCACAATGTTAATTCCACCGTAAAATTAATTCTTATGATAATATTCTAAAATATCGCTATTTTTCGAAAAATTTCAGAGCTTAGATAAAGAAATTTGTGTAAATAATCAATTAAATGAAATTTGGATGAAGGAAATATGATTGAGTTTTTAGAAAGTATTGATATTTCAATTTTTTATTTTATAAATAATACATTATCGAATAAGTTCTTCGACAAGTTATTTCCCTTTCTCACAGAGGTTAAACATTGGTACCTTGTTTATCTTATTGCCTGGTTACTTGCAATAATAAAAGGTAATAGATTAGTGCGAATATCCGCAATAGTAGTAATTATTGTTATTACAGCGGCAGATCAATTCAGCAGTTTCTTTCTAAAAAATTTATTTGAGAGGGTAAGACCCTGCAATGTGCTATCCGGAGTAAATGTTTTAACAAACTGCACCGGTTCATTTTCATTTCCCTCTTCCCACGCGGTCAATAATTTTGCGGTAGCCGTTTTTTTTACATATCTATTCCCAAAACAAAAATGGTACTTTCTCACGATTGCAATATTGATGGCGTTTTCGAGACCATACGTAGGCGTTCATTATCCTTCCGACGTGGTAGGAGGAGCTATTATCGGCGGGGTAATTGGATATATATTTGCACTTTTAACAAAATGGGTTGATTCTCTTTTCGGTAAAAGAACTAAATTAACAGACAAATATGAAAGGATAGAGTTCAAATAAAATGAAAACAAAACTTGAAATTGCTAAAAATTGGCTTCCCCGATATACTGGGACCGAAATTGATGATTTCGGTGATTATATGTTAATTACCAACTTTCAAAATTATGTTGAAAAATTTGCCGACATTTTTAATTGTGACGTGAATGGCGAAGGAAGACCAATGAAAACGGCAACAAATAGTAAAGGTCTTTCAATAATAAATTATGGAATGGGCTCCGCAAACGCTGCTACAGTAATGGATTTATTAGTTGCAAGGAAACCTAAAGCAGTATTGTTTCTTGGTAAATGCGGCGGATTAAAAAGATCAACAGAATTAGGCCATTTCATACTTCCGATTGCCGCTATCAGAGGTGAAGGAACCAGTAATGATTATCTCCCGGCAGAGGTTCCGGCACTGCCTTCATTCAAACTTCATAAATTTATTTCAAATAAAATTATTCACAAGAAGTTGGAATATAGAACCGGGGTAATTTATACTACAAATAGAAGAGTTTGGGAGTGGGACAAAAATTTTAAAAATTATTTACGCAGGATTGGGGCAATAGGAATAGATATGGAAACAGCTACTATTTTTATTGTTGGTTATGCAAATCAAATTGCGAGAGGAGCTCTCCTACTTGTTTCTGATTTACCGATGTTTCCTGATGGAATCAAAACAGAAGAATCGGATAAGGCAGTTACAAGGAGATTTGTAGATATGCACTTAAATATTGGTATTGAGGCAATGACCGATTTAGAAAGTAAAGGAGAAAAGATAAAACATTTTACTTTTTAATTTTTTTGGGGAGTGTAATTCTCGCTTCCCTTCTTAACTAAAAGAACTCCGGCAAATATTACTATAGCCGCAACAATAACTGATGTGGTTATTTGTTCATCTAAAATTAGCCAGCCTAAAAAGAGAGCTATCACAGGATTTACATAAGCATAAGTTGATACTAGAGATACCGGTAAATGGTTTAACGCATAAATATAAGAGCCATAACCAATCCACGAACCAACAGCAACTAAATAGAAAAATGCAATTAGTCCTTCACTCGAAAATTGTATTGCTTTTATTTCACCTATTGAAATTCCAAACAAAGTCATTACTATTCCAGCAATAGACATTTGAACAGCAGCCCCCATTAATGGGGCAATCGAAACTTTCTTGTATTTAGAATAAATTGTACCGCCCGCCCAACCAATAACAGCTAAAAGGATTGAAACTACTCCCAAAATATTTTCTGGTTTGAATAGTTCCTTAAAATCGCTTCCAAAAATTAAAATCACACCAATTAAGCCAACAACAATTCCCAACATTACGATTAAATTGGGTTTGCTTTTTCCGGGAAGAAGTGATTCAATGCCAACCATCCAAAATGGAGTGGTAGTAATCAATAATGCGGCGAGTCCGCTTGATATGTATTGTTCGGCAAATACTACAAAACCATTGCCTACACCGAGCATTAATATTCCAGAAATTGAGAGATGAATAATATCATTTGGAGTAGGAAGTTTATACTTTCTAAAAGCTAAAAATAAAAACATAATTGGACCAGCAATAAACCAGCGGAGCCCTGCAAATAATACAGGGGGCAAATCTTCAACACCAATTCTTATTGCCAGATAAGTAGTTCCCCAAACAATATAAATAGAAAAAAGAGAGAGATAAGCACTTGATTTATCTTTATTCATCACATTTGAAAAATTTAGGGGCTAAAGTTACTTAATTTGTTTCAATAAATAATTATTTAAAAAACATTATTTTCAATTTCATTTCACTGAAATATATTAGAAACAAGAAGGCTTAGGATGATTGAGCAATTAAAAAATATTATTAACGATAACAAGTTTTTTAATAATGAACTAAAGTATGTTGCAATTATCTTACTAGCATTTTTAGCTTATTTATTATTTCGTAGAGTTTTAATTCCATTACTAAAAAAAGTAGCAAAAAAAACCACAACCGCATTCGATGATATTCTATTTCAAAAAAAAGTACTCCACCGATTTTCTTTGTTAGCTCCAATTATAGTACTCAAGAGTTTCACATATCTGCTCCCCTTGCTTAAACCTTTTCTCGATACACTCTTTTCGATTTCATTATCCCTTGTAATAACATTTACAATTGGAGCTATACTCGGTACAGTTTCCGAATATCTTCAGCAGTTAGAAAAATTTAAAGAACGTCCTATAAAAGCATATATTCAAATAGTTATCATAATTGTTTATTCTGTTGGCTTTGTTTATACTTTTGGGTTAGCTATTGGGAGTTCACCAATGCAGATAATTACCGGCTTGGGAGTTTTTACTGCGGTAATTGCTTTACTTTTTAAAGACCCGATTCTTTCATTTGTTGCTAGCATACAAATTACCTCGTACGATTTAATAAAAGTTGGCGATTGGATTGAAGTTCCAAAATATAATGCAGATGGCGATGTCATCGATGTTTCATTGAGTGTTGTTAAAATTCAAAATTTTGACAAAACCATAACATCAATCCCAACATATAAATTAATAGAAGATTCCTTTAAGAATTGGCGGGGGATGAAAATTGCCGGTGCTCGGCGAATTAAAAGATCAGTTTTTATTGATCAGGCGACAATTAAGTTTTGTGATGATGAGATGATCGATAAGTTTGAAAAGATAAAACTCATTTCAGAATACATAAAAATTAAAAAAGCTGAATTGGCTGATTACAATAAAAATATTGAACAATCAGCAGAACTTGTTATAAACCAAAGAAGATTAACAAATATTGGTACATTCCGCGCATATCTGATGGAATACTTAAAACAAAGAAATGATTTGAGAAAAGATTTTACTTTTATTGTGCGTCAACTTGAGCCGGGACCTGAAGGTCTTCCAATTGAATTATATATTTTTGTTGACACCACAGAATGGGCAGTATATGAGAATATTCAATCCGATATTTTTGATCAAATACTAGCTGTAGTATCTCAATTTGATCTTGGAATATACCAGCGACCATCGGGCAAAGATTTTTCATCAATTTTAACGAAAGAAAAAATATGAAAGCAACCGCAGCAGAAGCAATTGCATATGCTCTACTCGACCTGGGGGTTGAGATAGTAACCCACGTTCCTGGATATGGAGGGAGTGAGACTTTTCAAGCTTACAATACTTTATCACAAAAAAGATTGCCCCATTCCTACCATGAGGAACCGGCTTTTACAATTGCTCATGCGGCAAGTATGCTAGGGAAAAGATCGACAGTGTTAATGAAAGTTCATGGATTGACGAAGGCGGCAAATAGTGTTACAGACTCACTCTATACTGAAATCAATTCCGGTTTCGTGACTCTTCTCTTTGAAGATAAAAGTGGCCGGCATTCAGATAATATTATGGAGGCATCCCCAATATTAGCCGGTATTTCAATGCCCTTTAAAATTGCTAAGACTGAAAATTTATATGAAGATGTAATTGATTCTTTTTTGGAATCCGAGATGAAGAAATTGCCGGTGGCGTTAATTATTAATTCATTAGATGTGAAGAATGAAGTAAACTTTGAAAGAAAAACAGTGCCGACAAATAAAGTTTTATACACCCGAGATATCTATAAACATGTTGTTCATCCGATGCTCGCCGATTATCAATACAAAGTTTTTGTGGCAAAAAAATTGGGGGGAAACACCTCAATAATCACTAAAACTGAATTGTCTCACGTACCGGATCAACTGCCGGAGAGAGCAAAAAATGCGGTGACAAAATATCTACCGATTGCTGAGGTGTATAAAAATTTTAGGGGTGATATTGTTACCGGCGATACGACCGCCGCTAGTGCATTGGCGTTTCCTCCATACAATTTAGTTGATATGGTTACATACATGGGGGGAAGCATTCCTCTCGCAATAGGTGCTTATTTATCAGGTTATAAAAATGTATGGGCATTCACCGGGGATTTTGGTTTTCTATCTGTCGGGAGTATTGGTTTAATTGAAGCAATGAATCGTGAGGTTCCAATAAAAATTTTAGTATTCTATAATCGTGCTGCGGCATCAACCGGGGGCCAACCGGTTAACAAAAAATTACTACGCCATATGCTTGCCGGATTTGATAGTAATATTGTTCATATTTCCGATCCTTATAATCCATTAGAAATTCAATCGGTATTGGCTGAAGTATCTGCCGTTGATGAGTTAAGAATTGTAATTGCAGATTTCCCCCAATAAAAAATGATTACAAAAAGAAACATATTTCTTGATATACCCGACAATTTAAGAGATGAATATTTTGAAGAAATCTTTTCTGGGGATCAATTCAAATTGGAGAGAATTATTTCGAAGGGGCACAAATCTCCTCCCGACTTTTGGTATGATCAGGATAAAAATGAATTTGTAATGCTGATTTCGGGCAGTGCCGAAATATCATTTGAGAATGAACCGGCAATTCAATTGGTTAAAGGAGATTATTTAATAATTCCATCTCACAAGAAACATAGAGTTGAAAAAACAGACCCGGTTCATCCGACCATATGGATGGCACTTCATTTCAAATGAAACTTTCTAAAAAGATTTCCACAACTTCACAATTATAAATTGTCAATTATCAATTTTTAATACTGCTGATAAACCGCAAATCCTTTTTCTACCAAAAGATCATTAATGTTCATCATTTCACCATGCTCATCATTTAGAAATATTTCACCAAGATATCTTCCATATTTTTCATTTTTATCTTTGAGCGTGGCAAGGATAACATCTTTTCCTAATATCTTTTCCCTTAAAAAATCTCTTGATAATATTCCCTTCTCTTTTTCATTACCTTTAACTTCGGGAGCGTTGATGCGGTTTAGCCTTACCTTTTCCCCTTTAATGAATGTATGGAGTCCAAGATCAATTTCAACAGTACAAGTGTCGCCATCATAAACTTCAGTAACTTTTGCTTTGTAGTGATAAAGATAATTTTTCATTTTTACCCCGACTTATTTTATTTTAATGCTTAAATAATTGGCAAAATAAAATGAAAATATTCCCGATACAAGTAGTAATTATGTTGTTATTGTTAAGCTATAAAGTTAACGCCCAATTTACGGTTAGCAATATTGGTGCAGGAATTACTGCCGGTAACTTTAAGGGCAATTCAACTTCAATATTTGGTATGGGCGGGACGGTTTCGCTCGATGTGTTACCCTGGTTTTCCGATGTAATATTTATAAGACCATCATTCATGATCACTAGAAAAGCAGAATATTTTTTCCCTGAAAATAGAACTTACAGATATTATCCTTTTATTAAAGTAGTTGCGATAGAAGGAGTAATACAACAATACTTAACTAAATCAATTTTTATTGAGGAAAGTGCCGGATTCATTTATCTAAATGATAGAACATTTAGCGACACAAACATATGGGATATAGGAATTACATTCTCTGTAATCGGTGGTATTGATACCAGAGCCGGTGACGATTCTGGTTTTACTCTGGGAGCCGGGGTTAATTACGGAGTTACCTTTTCCGGAACCAACGCTAGTTTTGTATTGATGAAATTACAAACTCAATATTACTTTTAATTTATTTTTGTAGCTGATAAAGTTCTTTCATCATCTCTTCAAATTGATCGAAGTATAAAGATTGCTCACCGTCGCTCAACGCTTTTGGTGGATCCGGATGAAATTCAATCATAACGCCATGAGCCCCAACCACTTTTGCGGCTTTAGCCAATGGTACAACTTTATCTCGCTGACCCACAGCATGTGAAGGATCAACAATAATTGGTAGATGACTTAATTCTTTTAAAACTAAGACCGCGCTCAAATCAAGAGTATTTCTTGTTGCTGTCTCAAAAGTCCTTATTCCTCGCTCGCAAAGAATTACCTGTCTATTGCCTTGTGCTAAAATATATTCAGCGGAATTAAGCCATTCATCTATTGACGACATTAATCCACGTTTTAATAGAACCGGTCTATGCACCTTTCCAACTTCTTTTAATAGAGCAAAATTTTGCATGTTACGAGCACCAATCTGAAGTATATCTGAAGTCTTTGCGACTTCAATAACATGTTCGGTATCCATAACCTCTGTAATTACTGGCATATCGTAATATTTACCCGCTTCAACTAAATTATTGAGAGCTTCTAATCCGCCGCCTTGATAGCTATACGGAGAAGTTCTTGGTTTAAAACATCCGCCTCTTAAAATTTGAGCGCCATGCTCTTTTGCTTCTTGAGCGCAATTCATTATCATATCTTTATTTTCTACCGAACATGGACCCGCCATGACTACAAAGCCATTACCACCAATTTCCACACCTCTAACTTTGATAATTGTATCTTCTGATTTATAATCTCTGCTAGCAAGTTTATAGCTTTTAGATTTTTTACTTATAGCAACAACTTTATTTTCTCCCCCCTTTTTATTTTTAACATCTTCTTCTGCAATAATTTTTGGAAAATCAAATTTTGTTTTTTCAAGCGATTGCGCTGGATAAGTACCCAACACTTTCATGAACCGGGTGTGCTGTCCAAGTTCATCAAAAACAGATTGAACTAATTCACTATTTATATTTCCCTCAAAATCCAGGTAAAACATTTCTTCCCAAGGATTACCAATTATTGGTCTCGATTCAAGTTTAGTAAGGTTTACATTATACTTTCGAAAAACGGAAAGAGCTTCTACCAATGAACCGGGTGTATGTGATGTTGCCATTACAATTGAGGTTTTGCATCTCACTCTGTCATCAACTTCAATTGGCTTTCTGGCTGCAATCAAAAAGCGGGTAAAATTTTCTGATTGATTGGCTATGTTTCTTTCTAAAATCTTTAGCTTATAAAGTTTAGCGGCTTCCTCACTTGCTATTGCCGCATAGGCGGGATTCCCATCCTCTTTTACTTTAACGACAGACATTGCTGTATCGGCAAAATATTCAATTGCTGCACCCGGTATATTTTCTAAAAATTTACTACACTGAGCTGCAGCCTGATAATGAGCATATATTTTTTTAATTTTTCTATAAGGTATATCATCAAGGGCAACTAAACAATGTTTTACCTGAAACTTTTCTTCCCCAACAATTGAGAGAGTTGTATGAACCAGTAAATCGTAAACTTCATTAATTCCCCCTGAAGTCGTATTTTCAATTGGTAATATCGCATAATCAGCTTCCCCTTTTTCAGCGGCTTCAACAACTTCATCGAATCTCTTTTTATATATACTATGTAAATCATAATTATTGAGTGAAAAGAACTTTTTGGCGGCAAGATAGCTGTATGAACCTTCAATTCCCTGGAAAGCGATTTTGATAGTTCTTCTCTTATCCGATTTTTGATTCAGTCTTGCTTGAACGAAGCTTTGTTGAATTCTAACCGAGTCATCAATAATTTCATAAAAAACTTTTGTGAGAAAATGGGTGTCCAAACCGGCTTTCTTCCCAGCCTTAATTAATCTTTCGAGTAAATCGGCTTCCCTTTTTGGGTCACGGATGGGACTTTGAGAAGTCTCCTTGGCAATACCAATATCCTTGCTCAAGAGTCTCCTTTCGGCGAGTAATTTTATCAATCCACTATCAATTTTATTGATTTTTTCGCGTAAAACCGCGATATCCTTTTTGCGCTGTGCCATATTATTTACTAATCGTGATTTGGTGCGCAAAGATAAACTTTTTTATTAAAAATTATAAGCAGTTTAAAATTTCATTTATAATTTGACAAGAATGCCCATTTAAATTAATTTTAAGAAGACGTTAATATCTAAGATATCAAGTACCGTTATCTAATTTAACTCCCATTTAAGGAGAGATTTATGAAAGAAATATCCCGACGAAATTTTTTAAAGTTTGCCGGAGTTAGCTCTGCAACAGTTTTAGCCGCTGGTGATAAACCGGTGAAAGCGGCTCCAAAAAATATTTTAGCCGATAATCGAATGGGCGCTTTAGTTGATACAACAACTTGTATTGGGTGCCGCAAATGTGAATGGGCTTGTAAAACTGCTCACGATATGCCAACCCCTTCTATCGATACCTATGCTGATCGAATGGTCTTTAATAAGATGAGAAGACCCGATGATACGGCATTAACGATAGTAAATGAATATAAAAATGATGCTGCAAATCAATTCCCAATTAACGTAAAATTTCAATGTATGCATTGTGATAGACCAGCGTGTGTTTCGGCTTGTATTGTTGGGGCATTTACAAAAGAGGAAAATGGTGCAGTAATATGGGACACCGATAAATGTATTGGATGTCGTTATTGCATGGTTGCCTGCCCATTCCAAATTCCTGCTTTCGAATTTTCTGAAGTATTGAAACCCGATATAAAAAAATGTGACTTCTGTTTTGATAGAACCCAGCAAGGTTTAATACCTGCCTGCTCTGAAATTTGCCCGATGGAGGTTATCACTTATGGCAGAAGAAAAGATTTAATTGATGCCGCACATCAAAAAATTAAAAATTATCCCGATCGATATTTAAATCATGTATTTGGTGAAGAAGAAGTGGGAGGCACATCATGGTTGTATTTGGCTTCAAAAGATTTCAATAAAATAGGATTCCCAAAATTAGGAAAAGATCCAGCCCCCGGAGTTAGTGAAGCTATTCAACATGGAATTTTTGCATATTTCGTTCCTCCAATTGCACTTTATGCTTTATTAGGTGGGGTGATGTGGATTAATAAAAACAAAAAAATCTCAGATGAAGAGAAGGAGTTGTAAAATGGAACACATGAGAGCAACTCCCCTCAAAAGAAAATACTTTACACCAACTGTTATTTTTCTTAGTGCGTTGGCGCTTAATGGATTAATTTTCTTACTAGCACGATTTGTTTTTGGAATAGGCGCTGTTACCAATTTAACTAATGAGAATCCTTGGGGAATTTGGATTGGTATTGATGTCGCCGCCGGTGTTGCCCTTGCGGCTGGTGGATTTACTACTGCCGCGCTTGGTCATATTATGCACAAAGATCAATATCACGCAATTATTCGCCCTGCGTTATTAACCGCCGCACTAGGCTATACATTTGTTGCCGTTAGTGTAATGATAGATTTAGGAAGACCCTATTTTATTTGGCATCCATTATTAATGTGGAATGGCAATTCGGTTCTCTTTGAAGTTGGCATCTGTGTAATGATTTATTTAACCGTACTCTATATTGAATTTTTACCGATTGTAACGGAACGATTTATTGGAAGAGTTAATCTTCCCGGGTTCTTGAAATCATACAATAGTTTTGTTGATAAGATGCTTAGATTGTTAGATAAAGGACTTGAAAAAACAATGTTCATTTTTATTATTGCCGGTGTGGTACTATCTTGTTTACACCAATCATCATTAGGTACATTAATGGTTATTGCCGGACCTAAAATGCACCCATTATGGCAAACTCCAATTTTACCTTTGTTATTCTTATTGTCGGCAGTTGCAGTTGGTTTACCAATGGTAATTATGGAATCACTTGTTACATCAAAATCGTTTGGGTTAAAACCTGAGACACACATTCTGAGAGATCTCGCAAATATGGTTGCTCCTTTGCTCGGAATTTATCTTGCATTTAAAATTGGTGACATTGTAATTCGCCAAACATTCGTTTATCTAACCGAAATTACTCCGGAAAGCGTAATGTTTACAATTGAATTATTATTTGGGGCAATTATCCCTCTACGAATGTTGTTATCTCCAAAAGTAACAAAATCGGAAACCGGTCTTTTTATAGCATCTTTCCTTATTGTTATTGGAGTTCTACTTAATAGAATGAATAACTTTTTAATAGCATACACACCTCCATATCAGTTTAATTCATATTTCCCATCAATTGGAGAGATTTCAGTTACACTTGGATTTATAGCACTAGAAATATTATTCTTCCGATGGATGGTAATGATTTTCCCAATTGTGAGCGTACCAGAAGTTGTAGCTCCGAAAGCCAAATATTCAATAAAAGGAGCCATAAAATGAGATTAAAATCATTTGTTATAATTTTATTTATTTGTGGAATTTTATCAGCTCAACAAAAAGGGCTTCAAAATCATGCTTCACAAAAATTGAATTGCAGTACTTGCCATGCATGTGAAATACCTACAAAAGAAAACCCATGCTTGAAAGCATGCCCTCGTGAAGTAATGAGTACAATTGATCAGAAACCGGAAGAGGGTCCAAACATACTTGTTATTGATAAATTGAAACCAAAAAATGATTTATATAAGCCGGTAAGATTTACACACCGTTTGCATTCGGAAATGGCCGAAATGTCGGGCGGATGCCAGATGTGTCATCATTATAATCCTCCTGGAAAAGTAATTGGATGCAGTGATTGCCATGAAGTAAACAGAAAAAGAAATGATGTTAGCAAACCAGATTTAAAAGGTGCATTTCACCGTCAGTGTATGGATTGCCATCGTTCATGGAGTGGAAAGGTTGAATGCGTAAGTTGCCATGGATTAAACTCAGATAAATCGGCAAAAGCAACTACAGTAACGAAAGCAGAGAGCGCATCGAAGCGCACTCATCCTCAAATTATTCAACCCAAAGTGATAACTTTCAAAACTCCGAAAGCCAATCCGAAAACCGTTAATTTTTCACACGATGCTCATACCGGATTATTTGGGCTCGACTGCCAGCAATGTCACTCCAATGAGAGCTGTGTGAAATGTCATGATCAGAAACCAAAGCAATCTTCCGAAGCAAGAAGTTTGAATGCAAAACATTTATCATGTTCAAAATGTCATGATACAAATACAAAAACAAATTGTAATTTATGCCATAATAATAAAACTTCAACCGATTTTAATCATAAAGCGAGAACAGGCTTTGATCTTTCATCATATCATAATAAATTAACTTGTTTAAGATGTCACACAACAAAAGGAAAATTCACCGGACTCAACAGTAGTTGCGAATCTTGCCATGGGATTTGGACAAGCGCAAACTTCGACCATAAAAAGACGGGATTGGAATTGGATGATATTCATGCCGAACTTGAATGTTCTGATTGCCATCAAGAGAAGAATTTTCAAAAACCGGTTTGTAGTAATTGTCATGAAGATTTTTCGTACCCTAAAAATTTACCGGGAAGAATTTTAAGAAAGAAATAAAATGTTTAGAAAAATTGGCTTGAAATTAATATTAGTCGTGAGTTTAACAGCAATTGTAATAATTGGAGTTTACTCATATATAAATGTAAAAGCTCAAAGTGATGTTTTACAAGCCGAAATTGAACGACACGGAAATGAATTGAGTGAGATACTTAAATCAAGTATTCACCAGCAGATGATGTACAACCAAAGAGAACATTTAAGAGAAACAATTAAATCGGTAGGTACAAATTACGCAATAAAAGATATCCGCATTCTTAACAAAGTTGGTGAGATTATTCACTCACCTCATGCGGAAGATATTGGCAAAATGGTTGATAAAGATGCCGAGAGTTGTTACGCGTGTCATGCGGCAAATGAACCATTAGAAAGACTAACAATAAAAGAGAGGACTCGGATTTTTAAGATGCACACCGATTCTTCACGTATTCTTGGTATAATTAATCCAATCTATAATGAAAAATCATGTTATGAAGCGGAGTGTCATGCCCATCCAGAAAGCGCTACTGTTTTGGGTGTACTCGATTTAACAATTCCTTTAGATGAAGTTGACAAGCAAATTAGAGAAAATGAAAAAAGAGAAGTGATATTTGCCCTTATCGCAATTACAGGTATTGGTTTTATAATTGGCTTCTTTGTAAAAAGATGGGTTGATTATCCAGTTAAAGAATTAGTTAAGGCAACCGATCAGGTATCGGCAGGAAATTTGAATTATAGAATAAAAAACTTGGGATCCGATGAGCTAGGCAGGCTTTCCACTTCTTTTAATAACATGACCAAAAATCTGAGTGAAATGAGAGAGCAGTTATTTCAATCGGATAAGTTGGCTTCACTTGGTCAATTAGCCGCTGGAGTAGCTCATGAAATTAATAATCCTTTAACAGGCGTTTTAACATACAGCAGTTTTCTATTAAAGAGAACAAAAGACAATCCTGAAATGCAGGAAGACCTGAAAGTTATTGTTCGTGAAACTATGCGAAGTAGGGAAATTGTGAAGGGCTTACTCGACTTTGCCCGTCAATCTACTCCTAAAAAAATGCCGATTGATTTAAATGAAGTTATTGAAAGATCAATATTAGTAGCTAATAACCAACTGAAAATAAATCACATACAGCTAGCTAAGGAACTGGATTCTGAACTACCTAAACTCACAGCTGATGCTAATCAATTAGAACAAGTATTTATCAATCTTCTTGTAAATGCTATCGACGCTATTAAAAGTAATGGTAAAATTACAATTAAAACATCATTACTAAGTCTATCGCCAAAAGGAATTACTCATATTAAAAAAGCTGTTTGTGGAAAGACTCATAGCTTGATGGATTCAAATTATAAAATTGGTGGTATGTCTTCAATAAAACTAAAAATTCGCTCTAATGGTAATGAGGGATTTGCCCATCTCGATCCACTGTATGGAAGCGGACGACACTACTTTGGTATTACAAAAGATAAAAATAATATTCAGCTCTCCTGTCCAACATGCGATACAAGTCTAATTGATAAAAGCAAAAACTGCCCCGAATGCGGCGGTCCGATTTACAAAATACATGTCCCAGAAAAAGGATTTATTGAAGGATGTGCTTCATTTAAAGATAACTGGCAAGTTTGGGAACACGTTGAATTTGGCGGACAGAAAAAATTTATTGAAATAAAAGTTAGTGATAATGGCTCAGGAATACCGGCTGAAAACCTAAGCAAAATTTTTGATCCATTTTTCTCAACTAAAGGACAGAAAGGGACAGGTTTGGGTTTGTCTGTTATTTGGGGTATTATAGATAACCATAACGGAACTATAAATGTAGAAAGTGAAATTGATAAAGGAACAACTTTTTCAATTCGGCTACCGCAGGCTTAATATGAGCGATTATAAGAATATATTAATTATTGATGATGAGGATGTAGTAATAGATTCCATTAAAAAAGTGCTGGAATTAGAAAAACTAACCAGCGATTCGGCTCATGATGCTGAAACCGGAATAAAGCTTGCATCACAAAATAATTATGATCTTATTATTTGCGATATTATGCTTCCCGCAATGGATGGTTTCGAATTTCTATTGAGTCTTAATGCATACAAAATCTCAACACCTGTAATTATGACTACAGGATATTCAACTTTAGAAAACGCCATTAAATCTATTTACTATGGCGCTATTAATTTTATTCCTAAACCATTTACAATTGATGAAGTTATTAGCGCGGTAAAACGTGGTATGATTTATTCACGACTTAAAAAAGAAAATTTTACAAAAAATGGAGCCCCATTAGTAACATGCCCTGCCCCATTTTATAGATTGGGCTGTACCAGCTGGATTAAAAACGAGGGAGATGGGACAGTCAAAGTTGGTGCAACCAGCGTGTATTTGGAAACAGTTGATCCAATTCATAAAATTGAATTTTTGACGAGTGGAGAATTATTAGTCCAGGCAATTTCGATGGCCAATTTTTATTCGAATGAAGATGTTGTGCATCCAATTTTATCCCCAATCAGTGGTAGAATAGTAACCATAAATGAAAAATTAATTCAAAATAAATTACTTATCGAGAAAGACCCCTACTTCGAAGGATGGATTTACTCGATTATACCTAATGAACTGGATTACGAACTAAACCAGTTGATACCATGCAGTTCCGACAGAAAATAAAACACAAGGAGAATAGATATGCCTCTTTTAATTTTAGCAGTAGTTATTTTTATTATCGCTGATATCATTATTCGATATACGATAAAAAGAATAACCGAAAATAAAGTTCGAAAAGAAAGAGAAGAAATCCTTAATGAAAGTGTAACAATTGCTCCCTCAAGAGATGCAGTTTCTCTAAAAAGAGTTGAAGTTCCAAATCCGAAAGCTAAAATATTGTGTGTTGATGATGAAGATGTGATCCTCGATAGCTTTCGTAAAATTCTGGTACTCGACGGTTATTCTGTTGATACTGTAAATACTGGCGCTGAAGCTCTTGGGTTAATAAAAACACATCACTATGATTTCTGTTTCACCGATTTAAAAATGCCTGAAATGGGTGGTGTTGAAGTAGCTAAATCTGTAAAACATCTTCGCCCCGATATTGATGTAGTAATTATAACCGGCTACGCAACCGTTGAGACTGCAGTTGACTGTATGAAACTTGGCGCAATGGACTATGTTCAAAAACCATTTACAGAAGATGAATTGCTTGAGTTTGTAAAAACTATTGTTGTTAAAAGGCAGGATAGAATTCAGAAACAATTGAAACCGAGAGTTCATGTAACTCACATGATTGAATCTGAGAATGTAAATATTGGAGAGTTTATTATTCCCGGTGGAGTATTTATTTCTGAAGGACACACATGGGCGGCAGTTTCTCAGGATGGCGATGTTAAAATTGGGATTGATGATTTCGCTCAAAAACTTGTTGGTAATATTGATGATCTTGATTTTCCAAACTTGGGTATGACAGTAGAAAAAGGTCAACCGCTATTTAGGATTAAACAGGGTAAGAGATCAATTCAATTCAATTCACCAATAAGCGGTTATGTATCAAAAGTAAATACCGATTTAGGTGATGATGTTTCGGCTTTGAAGTATACAACGTACGACAAAAATTGGATATGTGTAATTGATGCCAACAAACTAGATTCCGAATTACCCCAATTAAAAATTGGTAAGAATGCTGTTTCGTTTTATCAGGATGAAATAGACCGATACATTACTAAAATTAAGGAGTATGTAAAACAGGAAGATTCAAAAGAAACTTTTGATATGTATTGGGGACAGATAGAAAATTTAGATGAAAAAGAGTGGTATATAGTAACCGGAGATTTTTTTAGTAAATAATTTTTTTGAGCTCCCCCTCTTTTAAACGAGGGGGATTCTCAATCCAACATCATCCCATCCAAAAACCTTTTCGATGCGAAACTCCTAATACTGAATGACAATCAGGGCAAAAGTAGATGTAACGTTTACCAAATGTAGTCATCAATTCACGGAAAAATACTCTTAGTAATTGCTTTTTGCAGTGTGGGCATACCGGATTAATTTCTTCATGTTCTTCTGTTGGAATCATATTCATTCTCCCTAATAATTATTTATTGTTGCCAACCGCTATTCAGTTTTCCGAATGGACATATCATTAACTCCCTGATGCACAATTAAATTCTCAACAACTCCCTTCTCATTTCTAAAGAAAGTAATCAGAATATCTACCCCATCAATAAAATATTCAACCTCGTTTATAGGCAGTAGCTGAATTGTATTCCCATCGGGAGTAGTGGCCATGAGTTTATTATTATCTATGAAAACTTTAATATTTATACCTGGTTGAATTTCATATTTCCCCGAATAGGATTCATAAACACGTTGGTCAATTGTGGGCAGGTTATCAATAGTTGTCTTCAAATCGGGCAATACTTTTATTACAGGAGAAACCTTTCGTATTTCAGGATCTCCCAGCTCTAATAAATTACTATTTATCTGCCAATTATAATCGAACAATCCTTTAGCGATGTAAAGTTTATCCTTCTCCCTGCCAACAATTCCATCTTGAATAACAAAATCAAATTGATTACTCGCACCATTATAAAAATACATTCCCTTGCCCGATGTTGCACCAATTACACTTACGTATCTTTCAGAATTTAGAGGGTGGGGATAAATCATTTGAACAGAAGCGTTTTCAGCAAGAAAAGATTTACCGGTAATTTTAATTATATTTTCAGAAATCTTTAAAGGTATTTTATTACCCATTTTTTTAGTTACCAAGTTAGCTTTGGAATCGCCATAGAGAATTAGAGAGTACTTTTTCATATCCTCATCATTCAATTCATAATCATTAAAAACTCTTGGTTCATATTTCTGCCATTCTTTCCACCCCCTCACAAAATCCATCGCTTTCTGTCGGCACATCTTTACCATTAGAGAATCTTCTGAAATAGTACCAATAATAACCGCAAAAGGGGTGGTAGATAAATCTGACACAGGTCCCTCAATTTTAGGGGTTTTAAATATTTTTAATGGATTATAGTTTTCTGCCCTAAGCGATATTTTGCCATTGTTGATTTTAGTATCTCTTATATCATTAATATTCCATATAACTTTTACAGGTTTCTCAGGATCAATTAAAGTAGAAGATGGAGAGAGTTCTATATCTAAAACATTTTTAGTTGATAAACGAATTGTATTATTAATTAAAATTTCCGCTTCCACTTCAATAAATGAATAAGGATTTTCCCGTTGAAGGACTTTTACCCAATGGGCAGATGCAGATTTAAGATAACCTGATCGAACTCGGACTACTTTAGGATGTGCAATTCTCTCATGCTTCAAAAACCAGGGCATTAGTTGATCAATATAGGGCATTCCTTCGTGCCCGAACCCAGGCAGCTCGTGATAGCGAATATCATAACCCCATCTTTGAAGCATATTAGCTGCATACCTCGAATGTCTAACATCAACAGCCAAATCAATATCACCATGAGAAACAAAGACCGGAGTTGTTAACAACGCATCGGCTTGAGCAAAATTACTATTCCTTTCATTTATAAAACGTTCCCTCTCAGTTAATTTTGCTATTTGATTTTCATTCATGCTAACATGATAATCCCAGCCTCCATACACAGGTGCGATAGCCGCGAATAATTCAGGATTTCTAGTTCCAACATTCCATGTTCCGCCGCCTCCCATCGATTCACCTTTCAAATAAATTCTATCTTCATCTACATTAAATAATTCTTTAGCCATTTCAATACACTTCAATACATCCAGTTCTCCGATTCCATTATAACTTGTATTTCCTCTTCCATGCGGTTCAATATTAATTACAGGATATCTATCAACCAAATCGGTATGTCTTTGATCAATTGACCACCATTTCACGTAAACCGGATTAGCGCCATTGTAACCATGAAGATTTATTACAAGGGGCCATTTTTTATTTGGATCATATTCTAATGGTAGATAAGCCCGACAGAATTGGGGAGTGTTATCGATCTCATCAAGATAAGCTAAGCGAACAAACCCATTAGGACGCACGCTGGCATTTTTAACTTTTGTATTTAGTTTTAACTCTTCATATTCAAGTAACGGTGAATAGATTCTTGAAATGAGTGATGAATCAACTTTATCTAAATCCTTACCCAGCTTGTCGTATATCATCTCTGAAAGCATTACATGTATTAATTCATCGGATGAAGTTGGATTATTCGGTACACTTGCAATTATTTTTTTTGCGGCAGAAATTGCATCTCCTTTATACCAATAGAGATAATTAGTTATTATTTCTCCTTTGGTGTCGTGACTTCTAAAACAAATATCATAAGCTCCATCATTCCATTTTGAAGTATTGAAGGATACTTGTTCCCCTCTTCTCGCTGTTTTTTCAATTACAATTTTTCCTCCGGCCGTAACTACCTTAACGTTCACATTAATTTTTTGAATTTCGGGATTGAGCGATCGATCGGTTTTAATAATTAGCTCATCATTATTGTCGGAAATTATTGAGGGGGATAACTTAAAATTGTGAGCGAGTGAGAATTTATCCGGTTCAATAATTCTGAAAACAAAACCCCAGGTCCATCCGCCATGAACTGATTTTAACAGTATTGAGTTATCACCTTTATTCATGTCAACTTCAATTTGACGATTCTCGGAAGCTGTATAATCATTTCTACTTTCATAAACTAGTTTACCGTTAATCCAGACTTTATTATTCACATTGTGACCAAATGAAATAACTACTTTTCCATCAACCGGTCGACTAATTTTTGCAAACGCGTATGCCGCTTTCATATTAAAATCTAAACCATTCAGCGCGGCAAAGAAATTAACATAATTGTAAGGTGAGCTATATTTCTTCCAAACTAATTTGGAACCGGTAGGGGTAGTGTGCGTCATCTCCTCTGTCGGTTCGATACTAATTTCTCCTCCATTCTCACGGAGAAAATCGGTATCAATTCCTTTTCCATCTTGATTTGGGAATCCGCCAATTATCAACCAATCTCTCAAATAATCTCCTGTCGCGGTTGCCCAGGGAAGTCGCATTTCATTTTTAAGTGAGGGTTGTGCTATTATGATTGTGTGAAGAAAACAAAACGAGGCAATAATTAATAATACTTTAGCTCTAGAATATTTTTGCATGGGAAGATCTCCTCATGGATTATTACAGAAGCAGTAATCATTTATTGTTAATTAAAACTAACCAACCCAATTTTAAGAAGCAGTTTAATATTTAAGCCGGAATAAAAATACCAAATTATTTGTTTGATGATGTAATTAATTTGTAAAACTTTGTCACGAGTTCTAGCATTTTGTTTATGCAGATTGACTCATCATTTATGCTTCACAATAATTGCTAATGTCTAATTCTGGCATTTTTCCTTCATTTCTGTTATGTAATTCAATTATAAGATTTATAAAGGGGATATGCGATTAGAGAAAAATTGTGGTTACTAAATCAATTACCTCACACCCGGAAAACTTCCCTAAAATTCTCTGTTACCACCTGACCATCGAACAAATGAATAACACGATTTCCATATTCAGCATAGCTGGGAGAATGAGTAACCATTACTACTGTTGTTCCATTCTCATTAAGATCAGTTAACATTTTCATTACTTCATCACCATGCGATGAATCAAGATTACCTGTAGGTTCATCAGCTAGAATTATTTTAGGATTAGCCACCAGAGCTCGCGCAACCGCAACTCTTTGTTGCTGTCCGCCAGATAATTGTTGCGGGAAATGATTTCTGCGGTGCATTATATTCATTCTTTCCAAAACAGTCTCAACCTTTTGCTTCCTTTCAGCAGGAGAAGTTTTTAAATAAAGTAGAGGAAGTTCAACATTTTCATAAATTGTTAATTCATCTATGAGATTAAAACTTTGGAAAACGAAACCGATATTTTCTTTCCGTATCATTGCGCGTTGTCTTTCGGTATATTTTGATACTTCGTTCCCAAGAAAATAGTACTCTCCTTCAGAAGGATTATCAAGCAATCCCAGAATATTCATCAATGTGGATTTTCCACAACCGGAGGGACCCATAATTGAAACAAACTCCCCCTCATTAATTTCAATACTTACTCCGCCAAGAGCAGTTGTTTCAACTTCATCTGTTCTAAAAATTTTTTTAAGATCATTTGTACGTATCATTTTAGCTCCATCTTATTAATATTATTGTATTATCATATTTCTTAGAAAATTTTGCACTAATAAAATAGTGTCACAAATTCTGCTAGATTTTTAGCATTTATCATTCATAGCGTAAACTTTCAATTGGGTTTGATATTGCCGCCCTCACTGCCTGATATGCAACCGTTAGCATAGCAATAAAGTGAACCAACATTCCAGCCATAATAAATATCAATACGCTTATATTAATTCTGTATGCAAAATCCTGAAGCCAGTCTGCCATCAAATAATATGCAATTGGCCATGCTATTAAATTTGCAATCAGTATCCAAATACTAAATTGCTTCATAAGCATGAGGATTATCTCAAAAACTGATGCTCCAAGTACTTTCCGGATTCCAATTTCTTTAATTCTTCTTTCAGTTATAAATGTCGCAAGGCCAAATAATCCTAAGCACGCAATAAATATGGCTAGTGCGGAAAACACCGTTACTAATTGCCCAATCTTAATTTCTGCTATGTACATTCTTTCAATTTTCTCATTTAAAACAAAGCAATTGAGATCTCTACCATCAGTGAATTTTCTCCATGTTTCTTTTATCAAATTGATTGTTGATGCATACTCTTGAGATTGGATACGGATTGCAAAAAAGAAGGATGCCTGTCGTACATGACTTATTCTTAAAACCATGGGTCTAATATTTTGATGCAGAGATTCATAATGAAAATCTTTTACGATCCCAATGATTCTGTAAGGATATTTACCCTTTTGAGTTGTATGCACATTGTATAGTATTTTTCCTACAGGATTTTCAACATTAAAAATTTTTGCTGCCGCTTCATTAATTACAACAGCTGATGTATCCATGGAAAAACTTTCATCAAAAAATCTCCCGCTCACAAGTTTAATTCCATAAGTTATTGCGAAATCGTAATCAGCATCGATGAACTGGCAACTCTTAAACTCTTCGGTTGGAGCTCCTTCAATTTGAAAACTGCCTCCCGGGATTCCAGATTGAAACATTACAGATGAATTAGTTGACAAAACTACATTCGGAATTTTTAACAGTTCATGCTTAAATGCCTCAACTCGATTGCCCAGCGCCGTAGCATTATTTATGACCACCATTCTTTCCCTATTAAAACCGAGATCTTTATTTAATATATAATCGAGTTGATTTTTAATAATCACCATTCCGATAATCAATATTATGGCAATGGCGAATTGAATTATAACCAGTATACTTCTTAAAGTAGTTTTGCTCTTTCCACCAGGTTTTAATATATGAGAAGGTTGGAATGATGAAAGATAAAAAGCCGGATAACTCCCAGATATGAATCCAACAATTATTACAAAAAGTAGCAAAAGTGGAATTGTATATATATTATTAAGTAAGTCTAGTGTGATATTTCTTTCAAGGAAACTATTGAAAACCGGTAATGTGAGTTGAGCTATTACTATAGCAATTAGTACCGAAAAAAAACACATTACTGTTGATTCTAGTAGAAATTGCCAGATGAGTTTAGATCTGTCTGAGCCGAGTGTTTTGCGTATCCCGACTTCCTTTGCTCTTCCTTCCGATTTTGCTGTAGTAAGATTCATAAAATTAAAAACAGCAATCAATAGTATGAATGACCCTATTGCAATAAAAATATAGATGTAGTAAATACTGCTCTGTTTCACATTTCCCCATTCAGTATTCAGTTCCAAGCCATAATGTGATTGAGAGTATAAGTAAATTGAAGTAAGTGGCTGTAAAAAATGTCCGTATCTGTTTCCCATTTCGAAAAACTCTTTAAGATTAATTCCCAAAATGGATATAGCCTGCGGTCCTACTTTTTCAATTACCAGCCTTTCCATTTTTTTTTCAAATTCTTTAGAATCAATTTTCTGTTTGAAGAGGATATAAGTTGTGTACTCGGCATTCAACCAATTTTGATTTTGAGTTTGAGGATATGTTGACATCGACAATAAAAAGTTACAAGAAAAGTGTGATTTTTTTGGAAAGTTTTTCATTACACCTGTGATATTGTAGGTGGCTGTATCATCGACAATAAATTGTTTACCAACTGGATTTTCATCACCGAAATATTTTTCTGAAGCTCTTTCTGTAATAACAATAGAGTTTGGCTGAATGAGAGCTGTTTTAGGATTACCATAAACAAATGGCAGGGTGAAAATTTCAAAATATGTTGAATCTGCAGTATAGATATCTCCTTCTCTAAAAATTTTATCATTATACCTTAATTCATGCTGGCCGAAATATCCAATTCTTGTAAAGTTTTCAACTTCAGGAAATTCATTTTTTAGAGTACTCCCAAAAGGAGCAGGTGTTTTAGAATTGTTGGATGCATTTCCATTAATGTCGGAGCTTATATATGCACGATATATTCTATCAGCGTTTTTGTGGAATTGATCAAAACCAAGTTCATCAATCACAAAAAGTGAGAGTAACAAAAAGCATGTAATACCAATACTTAACCCAATAAGATTGATCAATGAGAAAGTTTTATTCCTCAACATATTCCTATAAATTATTTTCACGAAATTCATAAACATTTTCTATCTCCAGATTTTAAGTGCTTTCCATTTTTTGATTTTGCTCCTTGAGCATTCAATGTTTTATAAACTACAATTTTTCGAATAACTATAGTTGCCATGGCCAGCAGCAAACTAATTGCAGCAAGAAGCATTGCATTTTTACTCATTTGAATTTGAAACACGCTTTCATCAAATTCAAAGAATCCTAATAATCCAAACGAAAGATTATTTAGTTTATTGATAATATTTATATTAGAAAACATTTTCTGATTCCGGTTATTTTAATACTAGCTTTTGGTATTCGATGTAATTTTCGTATGAGGAGGTGATTACTTGTTCACCTGAATTTAATCCCTCAATAACTTCATAATAAAGAGGATTTTGCCTTCCAATTTTTATTTTTCTCCTTTCAGCAAATCCACCAGATTTATCAACTACAAATATCCACTGCCCGCCGGTTGTTGAATAGTATCCACCGCTTTCTATTAAAGTCGCATCGGATAATCCGCCAAGTTGTAATTTAATATGTACTGTTTGCCCTCTTCGTATTCCAGCCGGTTGATTTCCAGCAAAAACCATATCAACATAAAATCTTCCATTATTAACTTGAGGATAAACCGTTTTTATTTTTAATGTATAGTTTTTTTTGTCGAATTCGTATTCGCCAATCTGACCTTCCCGAATTCTTGCGATATAGTGTTCATCAATTTCAACCCTAACTTTAAATGAATCGATATTATCTATTTGCCCCAACCTAAAACCTGCACCAACCGATTGACCAATTTCGCAATTCAACGAAGTTAATTGTCCTTTAATCGGGGCGCGAACAGTTAAGTTTGCCAGTTGCTCTTCAACTAGCGATAAATATCTTTTAGACATATCAACATCCGATTCGCCTTGTAAGACAAGTTGCATTAGGGTAAGCGAATCTCTTTTGAGTGCTTCAAGCAACAAATGTTTGCTCTCAATAATGGTTTCGTAACTGTCTTTACTTGTTTCAAATTCAATTTTAGAAATCAATCCTTTTTCAAAAAGTGTTTTATTGTTTTTATAGATTCTAGATTGCTTGAGTAACTCGAGGTTCAAATTTAATAGTTGGTTTTGGCGATTTAATAAATTTTGTTCAAATGTAAGTTTGGTTTGGCGTGATAAACTTTGCGCTTGCAAAAAATTAGATTGGGTGCTTAAAACCGACAGTGATAATTGTGGATTATCAAGTTTTATAATCGGGTCTCCAGAATTTAGCATTGCGCCCTCTTCAACAAATTTATTCAATACTTTACCGCCATCCGATAAATCGAGAAAAAAGGATTGTATTGGCTCTATTGTCCCAGTTACCGGAATGTATTCTTGAAAAGGAGCAAGTTTTACTTCTGAAATTGTAATTCTACTCTTCTCAACATTTAGTTTGTTAATGCTATCACTCAGAATAAAAGTGAAAAGTGAAAACAAAACAAAGAACAATATTGCTAATAGAATCACTATCCTTTTTTTCGTCCAAGTTTTCTTTTCGATTATCCGATCCACGATTCATTCCTTTTTTCTGCTCGTTAATCAAGCAGCGTGCCGAAAATGATTTGATTAATGAAAATCAGTTTTCAGAATATTTTCGCAACAATTATAAAAGGATGTTCAATGTTAAATTTAGAACATGTTCGGATGCGTTCATAGGTGTACGTAATCGTACATTTATAATCTATTTTAATTAAGTTGAAGAAGGTTATTTTCAAATTTCGGGATATATTCATTGGCATAAATAATGGTATAAATAGTGTTTTTGAAAAACGAGAGATGTATGACTATCAAACCAAAAGTTTTAGTAGTGGACGACAATGAGGATATTCTCCTTTCCATTAAATTACTCTTAAAGGGAACCGCGTCAATAATTGTTACAGAAAAAAACCCGGCCAGATTACCCGAATTATTAGCTGAGGATAGTTACGATGTAATATTTCTTGATATGAATTTTTCTGAAGATACCACGAGTGGGCAAGAGGGATTTTTTTGGTTAAAGGAAATTTTAAAACTTGATGCCCAGGCAGTCATAATTTTAATTACGGCTTTTGGGGATGTTGATACCGCAATAAAAGCAATTAAAGAAGGAGCAACAGATTTTGTTCTGAAACCATGGCAAAATGAAAAACTAATCGCTACTTTTTCTTCAGCATGCAAATTGCGGCATTCGCGTATCGAGTTAAATAAAATTAAAACACAACAACATTATATAAATAAACTTTCCGAAAATGGATTTGCAGAGATAATTGGTTTATCCGATTCAATGCAAAAAGTTTTTCAAACTATTTCAAAGGTAGCCGGAACTGATGCAAATGTTTTAATATTGGGAGAGAATGGTACCGGAAAAGAATTAATTGCCCGCGCGCTCCACAAAAATTCTAAACGTGCTGGTGAGGTTTTTATTAATGTGGATATTGGCGCTCTATCTCAAACACTCTTTGAGAGCGAATTATTCGGATATGTTAAAGGTGCATTTACCGATGCAAAAGAGGACCGTCCGGGTAGATTTGAAATCGCTGATAGAGGCACACTTTTTCTTGATGAAATTGGGAATATTCCTCTTGAACTTCAATCCAAACTGTTAACTGTAATTCAAAATAAGGAAGTGATACGGCTTGGTTCAAATAAATCTATTGGTATTGATATAAGATTGATTTGTGCAACAAATATTCCAATTTATGATCGAGTAGATGAAAATAAATTTCGGCAGGATTTATTATATAGAATTAATACAGTAGAAATTCACTTACCCCCTTTGAGAGAACGGAAAGGGGATATCCCAATACTTGTTGAATATTTTCTTTCACATTATAAGCTGAAATACAATAAGCCAAATCTTTATATTGATTCCAAGACAATGAATAGATTTGAGGCCTATCAGTGGCCGGGTAATATAAGAGAACTACAACACTTAATTGAACGAAGCGTTATACTTTGTGATGGAGATGCTATCAGTCCAGCCGATATATACTTTAATACTGGTAATCAGAAATCAAACGGTGAATCCTTTGACACTTTTAACTTAGATGAAGTTGAAAAGAAAATAATTCAAAAAGCTCTTATTAAGTATGATGGAAATGTCTCGAAGGCTGCCAAGGAATTGGGATTGACACGCGCATCATTATATAGAAGAATGGAAAAGCATGGGTTATAAATTAAATAACTTTAGAATACAAATTATTTCTCGATTACTGTTAATAATTCTGAATGTCTTTTTCATCTTCCATTTTTATTTTTTGTCTTCAATATTCTCTACCACAATTTTAGGTGTTGTCTTAGTATTTCAAATTATTTATTTGATTAAATATGTTGATTATTCTAACAGAAGTTTAATCAATTTTCTACGTGGAATTAATTATTCCGATTTTTCCCAAAATATTTCAATATCAAATCTCGGCAATTATTTTGGAGAACTTTCTGATGAGATGAATAAAGTTCTGAACAATTTTAAGAATGCTCGGATGGAGAAGGAGGAGAGTTTAAGATACCTCGAGACTGTTATTGATCATGTGGGAATTGGTTTAATTTCATTCAATACCAAGGGTGAGGTTGAAATTATAAATCGTTCTGCAAAAAAAATATTAAAGATCCATCACCTTCGTAATTTATCATCACTCGATAAAATAGGAAGCGGACTGGGAAGATTTTTATTCCAGCTATCTCCCGGCACCAAGAATACATTTAAGTATTCCGACAATGGCGAGATAGTACAGCTTATGGTTCATGGTACCGAGTTTAGGATGAGGAATCAAGATCTAAAATTAATTTCATTATATAATATCCAAGCTGAGCTTGAAGAGAAAGAAATTGAAGCCTGGCAAAAGTTAATAAGAGTATTAACACATGAAATCATGAATTCAATTACTCCAATTTCATCACTAGCCGCAACTGCCAACAGTCTCTTAAAAAATAATGCTAACAATTTTGATACAAAACCCGATACAATTTCCGATATAAATGATGCGCTAAATACTATTCAAAAACGAAGCGAAGGATTGGTGAATTTTGTAAATAAATTCCGCGACATCTCAAAAATTTACAAACCTAATTTGCAATCGGTTAAATTGAGTGAACTTTTTTATAGAATAAGGTTGCTAGTCGAGTCAATTTTAACGGGTAGTAATATCAATTTTGAGATATCTATCCATCCTGAAAATATAGAAATAATGGTGGACCAGGAATTGCTCGAACATGTAATAATAAATTTAATAAAAAACTCAATTGAAGCACTTGGCAGTTCTGTTAATGGTTTTATAAAAGTTTCTGCCGAGATTAATGAACGAGGAAAAGCAGCAATTAAAGTTGAGGATAATGGTCCAGGCATTTCTGAAGAAATTATCGATCGGGTTTTTGTTCCCTTCTATAGCACAAAAAAAGAAGGCTCTGGTATTGGGTTGAGTATTTCACAGAGTATCATCAGAGCTCATGGCGGAAGTATTTCAGTTCAATCTACACCAAATTCAGAAACTACTTTCACAATAATCCTATAAAATGTGTCTATTTATTTTAGGTTTATAAAATTAGAAAAAGACTCTGAGTCGGGTTTACTATAATTTATATATTAATTATGAATAGATTTCATTGACAAAGATGAGATATCTAAATATTTTGTGAAAGGATATTTAAGTCCATTATCTGTTTTAATTATTTTATTCCGGCTAACTCCGGATTTCAAATTTGATTGAATTGAGGTTACATACAGTTTCACTTTTCCTCATTATTGTGTGAATTTATCTACTATTGAAACATCAAAACCTCAGTTAATTAGCGGTGCATTTAGCCAAGTATAGGGAGTTTTAATTGATTTCTCGTAATGTATATAAAGTTGTACTTTTTATTTTTCTACTGATTTCGTTGATAGCAACAAATCGAACCAACGCACAAGACTTTAATTGTGCCGATTGTCATGAAACTTCGATTGAAAAATCTGTTCACAAAACTGCCATCGACTGCCAGGGATGTCATCAAGATGTAATTGATGAAGAACATATCGAAAAAGGAGTAGCAAAAGTTAGTTGTGCCGCTTGCCATGAAGATATTGCTTCATCAATGAAAAATGATATTCATGTGAGATTAAAACAAAAAGTTAAAAATCCCCCAAACTGTGTTACATGTCATGGTAATCATGAAATTCAGAAACCCCCAACTCAAAATTCACTAAAGATAAAAGAATACTGTTCTAAATGTCATACATCAATTGGATTAGCTAAAAATTATCATTCGGTATCAGCAGATCAAAAAAGTTGCTACTCATGTCATAACAATATAAATGTAAAGATTGCTCTCCCCTCTTCAGTTCACAAAAATTTGGTTTGCAGCGATTGTCATACCGGTTCCAGATTTCAGCAAAAACATAAAAAAGAAAATGTAAAAACTAAAATTGCCGATTGTTCAACTTGCCATACAGATATTGCAAAAATTCATCGTGAAAGTATTCATGGAATAGCACTATTAGAAGGAATTGACGATGCGGCGAATTGCTGGGATTGTCATGGTTCCCATGAAGTTAAATTTGTTAAAAATGAATCAAGCAGAGTTCATCCTAAAAATCTTGCTACTACTTGTGGCACTTGTCATAATGATTCAAAGATGGTGGAAAAATATGGGCTTAGCTCAAAAAATCCGGGAGGATTATACGCTCATTCTATTCATGGTGTACTAGTTAAAGAGGGCAGAACTGATGCTCCAAATTGCAGCACTTGTCATGGAACTCATGATATAAAAAATAAAGTTCAACCAAACTCAAAAATCTCTACTTTTAATATTCCAACAATGTGTGGTGAATGCCACAAGGAAATTTCCGAGGAATTTGAACAATCGATTCATTGGATTAGAGCAAAAAAAGGGGTTAGAGAATCTCCCGTTTGTACCGATTGCCATAATGAGCATGATATTCAATCTGTGAACAGACTGACCGACAAAACTGCCGAACGTCAATTACAGCAAAGAACTTGTATTGGATGTCATGAGAATCCGATTATCGCAAATAAATTTGGAGCGGCTGGATCAGTAGCTAAAAAGTTTGAGGATAGTTATCATGGTCTCGCGGTAATGCGTGGTGATAAAGACGCGGCATATTGCGTCGATTGCCATAATGTTCATAAAATACTTCCTAAAAATCATCCTGAATCATCAGTTCACGAAAATAATGTAACCACGACATGTCAAAAGTGCCACGAGGGAGCCGGTGAAGTATTTGCAAAAAGTTATTCACATACCACTCTTGATGAAAAAGCTGCAACAATCGAGGATTGGGTTTCAACAATTTATTTCTGGATGATTGTTGCTATTGTGGGAGGGATGATTGCCCATAACTTATTAATTTTTGTTTATGAAATAAGAAAGAAAAGAAAACATCTATCAAACGAAATTACAATTCCCCGTTTTACAAAGAATGAAGTAATTCAACATTTCATACTTTTAACATCGTTTATTACACTGGCAATTACCGGATTTGCATTAAAGTATCATCAAAGCTGGTGGGCAGATCTTTTATTAAATATGGGTATGTCTGAACCGGTCCGCCAATATATACACCGAGTTGCGGCAGTGGTAATGATAGCCGGCGGAATTTACCATATTTTCTATCTAATGTTCACCCCAAGGGGAAGAGACGTTTTACTAAATTTGCTCCCCAAATTGCACGATGCCACCGATGCCTATTATAGCATTTTATATTATTTAAAATTGCGCAAAGATAAACCGAAATATGATAAATATGATTACACAGAAAAAGCCGAATACTGGGCATTAATTTGGGGAACGATAGTAATGGGAGTTACAGGTTTTATCCTTTGGTTCCCAACTGTAGTTGGTGATTGGGCGCCGACCTGGTTAATAAAAGTGAGCGAATTAATTCACTTCTATGAAGCAATTCTGGCTACACTTGCCATTCTTGTTTGGCATTGGTTCTTCGTCATCTTTCATCCTCATGAATATCCAATGAGCTTAACTTGGATTGATGGACAAATGTCTTTGAAAACTTACAGACATCACCACGAGCGTCATTTTAGAAGAGTATTATTAGAATGGACTGAGCACAAAAACGGAAATAGAGATCTTAAAAAAGTTAGCAATACAACATTATTATTTACTAAAACTTTAACTGATAAAGGGCTGGATCCTGAAGCTATCTTCCAGTCCGAGCTAAATAATGATCCGGAATTGAGAGCCTGGCTCGATGATAAAATTAATCCGAAACAGGAGAATCAGTAGTCAGGTATTCTAGATCAAAATTCTAAAAAATAATTTTGCAATTATTACTAAATGGTATATATTAAAATAGGATTAAGAAGTTCTTTTATTTGATTAACATAAATCTATTACTCAGCAGGAGGAAAGAATGACACAAAAAATATTAACACTCGTTTTATTTGTAGCGTTTTGCTTTTTTATATCTACAGATACTTTAAAAGCACAACCTTATGGATTTGAAGGCACTTCAGTTTGCGGCGTTTGCCATAAAACAGAGAAACAAGGACTTCAATTAAAGATTTGGCAAGAAAGTCTACATGCAAGAGCTTATAAAACATTACAAACACCAGAAGCAGACAAAATTGCAATGGCAAAGTATGGTAAAAAAGCAGTTGAATCGGAAGGTTGTTTGAAATGCCATGCATCAGGGCATGGAGTTGATGCCAAATTACTCGGTGCTAAATTTAAAATTGAAGATGGCGTTCAGTGTGAAACTTGCCACGGTGCAGGTTCCGGTTATAAATCATTAAAAGTTATGAAAAGTAGAGAAGAATCTGTGAAGAATGGCTTAATTGCATGGAAAGATAAAGCAGAAATTAAGGCTTCTTGCGTTAAATGTCACAACCCTGAGAGTCCTACTTACAAAGAATTTAAGTTTGACGAAATGTATTCAAAAATTGCTCATCCAGTTCCAAAAGGTTAATTCTATTAAATAGGCGCTCAAATGAAAAAATATTTTTTTCTAGCACTTTTTATTCTGCCATTCATTATCAACGCTCAAAATCTGAATGGCAGATTTTCTTCTTCATTTTATTCATTCGAAAGATTTGATTCTAAAAGTAATTCTGAAACTTATATAAGAAACTATGAAGGTTTATCGCTCAATTTTAATTATGATAAATTTTCGGTTAACTCTCGGCTCGGCTTTGAAACCAATTTAGGTAATTCCCTTTCAGCCGATCCACGAATGCGTTTTTATAATTTATATCTTGAAGCGAGAGAAATACTAGATCTGGTTACAATAAAGGTAGGTCGCCAACCCCTATTTAACTCTATAGCCGGCGGTTTATATGATGGCGTAAATTTGAAAGTTAAATATGATGATTACTCTATCTCTGGTTTTTATGGAGGAAATGTTCCGGCATATCAAAAACTTGAGTTGACTGATGATTTCGCCAATGATAATGTAATGGGAGCTTCGTTCGAAGGATTTTTTCTTGACCACTTTAAAGTAGGTCTCAATTTCATCGATAAGAATTTCAAACCGGTTAATTTTTGGGCCGAACGAATTGATGTTAACTCAAATCTTACAAATCTTCTTATCGAACAAAAATCAAATCAATTCAAATATTTGTCGGGTGATCTTTCTTACTTTGATGATATTTTTACCGTTGATACACGCTACGAATATGATTTGAATTATGAGGTTACTTCTAAAATTGAAGCTACAGGTCGAGTTCAAGCTTCCAAAAAATTTGGCGTGGAACTTTACTACAACTGGCGTGAACCTAAAATTAACTATAATTCCATTTTCTCCGTTTTCAATTTTGGCAATTCACAAGAATTTGAAGGTGGATTCGATTTCAAAATTGATGAGAACTTAACTCTTGTTCAAAAATTTGCTTATGTAGAATATAATGATGAAGCATCTCAAAGAATTACAATTGGGTTAAACACATCGTGGGGTAACATATCTTACAGAAAAAATCTTGGTTATGCCGGTGAGCTTGATGGTATTTCTATTTACACAGCCAAAAGTTTTGCCGATGGCTTTATAACTCCTTCTGTTGGTTTATCATATTCAACATATAAGCTCTCAAAAGATTCTGAACAGAACAGTATCGCCGCTCTTCTCGCGGGAGTAAATGTTAGACCATGGAAACAGTTTTCATTCGATTTGCAGACCCAGTATTTCAACAATAAGATTTACAAAAACGATTTAAGAGTTTTACTCAAGATAAATCATTGGTTCAATATTAACTTTTAGAATATCATGAAAATAAAATATTTATACGCCTCTCTTCTCCTTATAATAGTCGCGGTTTTATCTATTGCCGCTAGTAATAACGGAGAAGTAAAAAACGGAAAAACCAATAAAGATGTAATTAAATTTTCACATGCGGTTCACGCTGAGGCAACCGACTGTGCCGGATGTCATACGAATGTTTCGGGAAGTCTCTCTTTATCCGATAGATTATTACCCGAAAAATCAGTTTGCGCCACATGCCATGATGTTGAAGATGATCAACAATGCTCTACATGCCACTACGAAGATGTATATGAACCATTCGTAAAAGTGCAAAGTGAATTATTGTTTAATCATAAAATGCATGTTGAAGACCAGAAAATGTTGTGCGAAAGCTGTCATAAAGGTTTAAGTGAAGTTGCGTATAGCTTTGAAAGTGTTGCAGCAAATCCTCCTATGATGACTTGTTATTCATGTCATAATGGTCAATCCGTCGCAACTAATGATTGTGAGATTTGCCATGTTTCTACTGCAAATTTAATTCCAGATGATCATAGAAGAGTTTCGTTCGCTAAAAATCATAAATTTAATGCGATGTCAGAGAAAGCACAATGTCAGATGTGTCACGATAACGCTTCATGCGAATCTTGCCATGTTGGAACAACAATGTTGACCGAGTCAAATACAAGCTCAGATTTTTACGTCCCCTACTCACCGTATAAGTTCACTGACAATTCCAAACTCCAAAAAGTTAATCGGGTTCATGATATTAATTACAGATTTACACATGGTATTGATTTAAAAGCTAAAACGAATGAATGCCAAACATGTCATCAACGAGAAACATTTTGTGCTGAATGCCATAGTTCAACTGGCGGAGATTTTGCTTTAGGTGGTATGGTTCCGACTTCACATAAATCTCCAAACTTTGTAACCGTTGGTGTTGGAACCGGTGGTGGTCAACATGCTATTCTTGCAAAAAGAGATATTGAAAGATGCGCATCATGTCATGATGTTCAAGGAGCAGACGCAAATTGTGTAATGTGTCATTCCGATAATGATGGCATAAGGGGTACTAATCCTAAAACTCATCGTGGTGGTTTTAAATTTACCGCTTCGGGTGGAGATTGGCATACAGACATGAATTCTGTTTGTTACCAATGTCATACAGACGCAAATGCACGCCCCGGAGGAATTAAGGGTTTAGGATTTTGCAGTTATTGCCATAAACTATAAAATTTAATCTTGAGCAAATTATGAGATATTCAAAATATTATTTGGTAGCGGTTGCTTTAATAGGTTTATTTTCTTTTGCATGTAGCGACATTCAAGATGAAATTACTCCCCCGCTTAAAGTAAGTGTTCATGGAAGCAATGTTTTCAATCCAATGTCGGACACATATCATGGATTACAAACAAAGAAATTCGGCCTCGAATCATGTAAACAATGTCATGAAGGGAATTTCCAAGGAGGCACAACAAAAGTTAGCTGCGCAACTTCAAATTGCCATCCTTCAATAGTAATCCATAAATCAACTATAATGGATCCTGCTTCGGAGCAATTTCATGGTAGATATATTGCAAATACGCTTAATTGGGATATGGATGAATGTAAATCATGCCATGGAGCAAGTTATAGCGGAGGTGTCGCCAGTCCTACATGCAATACATGTCACAACAAACCTGGTGGACCAGAAGCGTGCAATACTTGTCATGGTGATTTTAATGATCCTTCAAAAATTTCCCCTCCGAGAGGAACTAATAACGAAATTAATACTACACAAGCCGCCGTTGGCGCGCATCAATTTCATTTAAATAATATTAAAATTGCTCCCGGAAACGTTACTTGCAGTGAATGTCACACAATTCCAAGTTTTTATGGATCCCCCGGTCACATTGATAATTCACCTGGAGCGGAAGTTAAGTTTAGCGGTATAGCCACTTTAAAAAATGCAAATGGTTCATACGATCATGCTACTTTAAAATGTTCTAATACCTATTGTCATGGTAATTTTGAATTTTCAAAAGCTACATCGCAATACCCATTTGCTTATGAAGAAGAAAAAATGGTTGGTAATAATTATTCTCCTCTTTGGAATAAAGTTGATGGCACGGAAGCAAAATGTGGTACATGCCATGGTTTACCTCCAAAAGGACATATTGCATCAACTCTAAGATCATGCTCAACTTGTCATGTTGGTGTGGTTGATAGAAATGGAAAGATAATTGACCCATCAAAACATATAGATGGAAAGATACAAGTCTTTGGCAATTAAAAATATTTTATGAAAAGCCGCTCAAGGGCGGCTTTTTTTTATCTTCTAATGAAACAGTTTGAAACGTTGAAACAGAATGAACGAGCTAAACAATAAATTAAAGGATCACATACTTGATTCAATTGGTGAGGGAGTTTTTACGGTTGATAAAAACTTTCGAATCAATTTTTTCAATAGAGCGGCTGAACAAATAACCGGTTTTACCCGGCAGGAAGTAATTGGGAAATTTTGCAAACATGTTTTTAATTCTGAATACTGCTTTAGCGATTGCCCGCTTGGAAGAGTATTAAAGACAAATCAAAATTTGTTTGATTTTGACTCGACAATTAAAAATTGTCATGGTGCCGATAAGAAAATAAAATTGAATGCCGCGGTTTTATATAATGATTCAGAAGAACCAATTGGAGGTATAGTATCCTTTCGTGATTTTTCTGTTTATGAAAAAATTGGAATTAAGCTTCATGATCAATATCAGTTTCATGAAATTGTTGGACACAGCAAGCAGATGCAGGAAATTTATGATCTGATTAAAGATATAGCAGATTCCTCCGCTCCCGTTTTTATTCATGGTGAAAGTGGAACCGGAAAAGAACTGGTAGCTAACGCAATACAGCAAACCGGTTCACGAAAATTTCAACCTTATATTAAGATTAATTGTTCAGTCTTCCCTCCTAATTTACTAGCAAGTGAATTGTTCGGGCATGTTAAAGGTGCATTTACGGATGCAATTAAAGATAGGCCGGGTAGATTTGAATTAGCTGATAAGGGAACAATTTTTCTAGATGAAGTGGCGGAGATGCCTCTGCAAATGCAAATTCAGTTATTGCGGGTATTGCAGGAGGGCACGTTTGAAAGAGTTGGTGAATCTCTCACAAGAAAAACTGATGTGCGAGTAATCGCTTCAACAAACATCAACATTAAAGAAGCGTTGAGTAAGGGTCTGTTTAGAGATGATTTATATTACAGGTTGAATGTTATCCCAATTGAGGTGCCCCCATTACGAAACCGGATTGAGGATGTTATTCCGCTGGCAAAACATTTCTTAAATAAATTTTCACATATATATAAAAAACAAATAAATGATTTTTCTGAATCTGCAATTGATGCTCTACTATCCTACACTTATCCTGGGAATATCAGAGAACTTGAAAATTTGATTGAATATGCTTTTGTAAGAACTACTTCCCCAACAATAGATATTAATAAATTCCCGACAATTATTGCTTCCCGAAAAGGCAATTACACACGCATGCCAAATTTTTCAACCTCTTCATTGAGCAGAGAAAAGACAGAAATAATTGCCCTGTTGGAAAAACACCGATGGAACAAAACTAAAGTTGCTGAAGAACTGAAAATTGGTAGAACAACCCTTTGGCGCAAACTCAAAGAGATGAATTTAGTGAAATAAAGCGTTTCAACTGAAACGACGGAACAAATCGTTTCTTCCCACCGCTTTACTTTGTTTTAAGAATAAAAACAAACTATTTGCTCTTCATATTATTTTTATCGAAACAATTTGTTTCAGTGTTTATACTAAAATATTCATTTAAGTTGATTTTTTATTGGCACTCAATTTGTAAATAAGATGCTAAAATCTTAATAAGGATTGCCAATGCTAAAGAAAACTTATCTCATTACAAACTTATTTTTATTCTCTCTAATTATAATTCTTGGATGTAAAGACCGAACCGACCAGCCTTTAGATTTTAGTGAACAGAAAGTATCTTTATCAGTTGCATCATGTGAAGGATGCCATACGAACTATGCTCACTTAAAATCAGTTTATACACCCGATCCACCCCATGAAGGAGGATCCGGTTGCGGCGGCGAAGCCCCACATTACGAACCATACGATCGTACCTATCTCGGAGGTGCTGGTTATGAAAACTTCAAAAATGATATTCATGGTAAAATGCCATGTACATCATGTCATAATGGAGTTGATGGAACCGACGATAAATTAAAAGCTCACTCTAATAATTTCATCTCAAAACCATCAGAGCATGCCGCCGATAAATGTGCAAAATGCCACACTGATATATATTTAAAAACAAAGAATAGTCTTCACGAGCAAGGTTGGGGACAAAAATCGATGGTGGTATTACGTAGCGGATTACCAAATATCCCAGAAGGATTTAACCAATTAACTGATCTTATGAAAGAGGGCTACAACAAGAATTGCTCTACTTGTCATGCATCTTGCGGCGATTGCCATGTGAGCCGTCCAAATGCTGCCGGTGGTGGTTTATCGAACGGGCATTCATTCAATAAAACCCCCGATATGACCAACGTTTGTGTTGCCTGCCATGTAAGTCGCGGTGGTCATGCTTATTTTGGACAGGCAATAGGAACAGTTCCAGATGTTCACTTAACCAAACGTCAATTCACATGCTTAAATTGTCACACAAAAAATGAAATTCATGGCGATGGAAAAGTTTATGATCAGCGCTACAAAATGGAGTTGCTGCCAGAATGTACTGATTGTCATTCAAACATAAGCAAATCCAACAACTATCATTCAGCTCACATCTCAAGTTTTAGCTGTAATACCTGTCATTCTCAAGATTATAATAATTGCGGGAGCTGTCATATTGGCGGTGCAGGTGCAAGAGTAGCATCTTACCAAGGATTTAAAATTGGATTGAATCCTATTTCAACAACAAAACCATACAAATATGCTGTATTAAGAAGATCACTAACGGCACCCGACAGCTGGAAAGAGTATGGTACAGCAAGTTTGGCAAATTTTAGTGTTCGTCCGACCTACAAGTACGCAACACCTCATAATATTATAAAGTGGACATCCCGCACCAAAGTAGATGCCGGCAAACCATGTTATGATGCTTGCCATATCGTAACTGACCCCGACGGTAAAGTCAGAAATAAAGAAATTTATTTATTCAAAAAAGATCTGGATAGCTGGGAAGTTACCGCAACAAGTTCTATTACTGTTGATGGCAAATTACCAGCTAAGTGGAACGTTAAATAACAATGACTACATTACAAACCAAATAGCAAAAAGGAGTATATCCATGAACCTTCGTAAATTGTTTTATCTTTTATTAATCATCCCAATTATATTTGTCGGCTGCAGCAAAGATGAAGGAACCCCAACCGACCCAGTTCCAACTGTAAATGAAGCACAAGTACTTGTTGAATACCTTGAAGCAAATGGTGATTTCTTGAATACTGGAGCTCCAGCAGTTATAACCGCTGCAGATTTACGTACAGCTCAACTCGCCGGTAAAGCTTATATTATAGATATGCGTTCAGCTACTGACTTTCAAACAAAAGGGCATATTGAAGGAGCAAAAAATGTTGCGATTAAAGATGTTGTCGCACATGTAAAAGGTATAAATGCTTCATCTTACGAAAAAATTGTCATAACTTGTTATTCAGGTCAAACAGCAGGATTACCAGTTGCCCTATTAAGATTATTGGGTTATAACAATGTATTTTCTTTAAAATGGGGCATGTCCTCTTGGAATTCTTCTTCATGTACTTCATGGAGTATGGCGGCTGTCGGTAATAATTATCCAACATTTCAAACTACTGCAAATCCTAAACCTGCTGCTGGTTCACTTCCTACAATTAATACAGGGAAAAAAACAGGAAAAGAAATTCTTGAAGAAAGAATTAATCAAATATTAGCTTCAGCAGATCCGTTTGGCGATATTAGGGTTTTACATAGTACAGTAACAGGTGGACTTTCAAATTATTTCATTCTCAATTATTGGCCAGCAGCAGACTATAATAAAGGTCATCTCCCTGGAGCCATTCAATATACACCTAAGGCAGACCTGAAACTTTCGACCTTTTTAAAGACATTGCCTACAAACAAACCAATTGCATTTTACTGCTACACTGGTCAGACTTCTGCTCAAGTTGCAACAATACTCAAGCTTATAGGTTACGATGCAAAAACTCTTATGTTTGGTGTAAATGTGCTCAACTATGATTTTATGGGAACCAATGGAATATCAAACCAATGGAAACAAACTGAAGTTAAAGAATATCCTGTTGTAACTGGTTCATAATTTTTTATATTTGAGGAGGTTTCAAAAGAAACCTCCTCAATAATCAAGAGAATCAAATGAGTGAAATGCTTGGTAATCAATATTTTATGGCGAGAAACTATTTTGCTGCACTTTCTGAGTTAGAGAAAGTATTTGAAAAAAATCCTACAAATAAATCATTAAAGAGGAAACTTATAATCTGCTATACTCAAACAAATGATTTAGAAAAAGCATTAATCCTTTTTAATGAACTCGTTGAAGAAGATATTGAATTTATTATTGAAGCCGATGCGATAAAAGATGACTGCCCTTGTCCGGAATTGGTTAAAGAACTGGACAATCCCCTCTCTACCCCTTATTTTGAAGATGAATTTGAAAATTTAATATGTCTGGGTATCATTTGGCTCTACTGTGATGTTTCAAAATCTTACGAGTATTTTAAGGAAGCACAGCATTTAAATAATCAGAATAAAGTAATTAATTTAATTCTGAAAAGAATTGAAAATTATATTATAGAACATCAAGACAATTTAGCCTGCTAAATAATTCTAATTAGTACTAATTTTATACCTTTCTGCATCATTAAAATCCCACTTTTTATTCTTATTTTTGCATAAAAAAAGAAACGCAATGCTTCCAGCTATAAATATATTTAACCTGCTACTGCCTCTTCTCTATTCAGCAGTATTTGGATTTTATGCCTTCGATTTCATTAAAGAAAAAAAGAGATTCAAAAACTTTAAAAGAATTGTTCTGTTTTTGACACTAATTGCCCACTCCCTTTATCTAGTTTTTCGGACTGTTGAGTATAACCACACTCCAATAACCAATAAATTTGAGATATTTTCTATAATCGCATGCTCAATTGCATTTTCCTACTTTATTTTGGAATTATTTACAGACATAAGAGGAACCGGAGCCTTTATTTTATTTTTTGCGTTGGTGTTTCAGATTATTTCATCCCTATTTGTCCCCGATACCTATTTGGTCCCCGAAGTATTAAGGGACCGTCTTCTAGGTATCCATGTGATAAGTGCAATACTTGGATATTCAGGTATAACAATCTCGGCAGTGTATGGACTTCTATATCTAATTCTTTATAAGAATATTAAAGCGAACAGATTTGGATTTTTCTTCGAAAGACTTCCAAACTTAGAGGTGCTCGAAAAGTTATCATATAATTCATCGGTTATAGGTTTTATTTTATTAACTGTAGCGATTGGAATTGGTTTTATTTGGCTTCCTTCAGCTTTTCCAGATTTCAGTTATTATGACCCAAAATTAATTGGGACTATAATTGTTTGGCTTTTTTACGGGTTGTCATTTATTCTCAAAAGTTCTCAGCGCTTGCTCGGTAAAAAATTAATCTACTTTACTTTGACAAGTTATTTTATTGCAATATTATCTTTAATTGTAACCAATAGTCTCGCAAAAACATTTCATTCCTTTTATTGAAAATTATTAGAAAAGAAACGCTTTAATGAATTTAGTAGCAATTTCAATCAATCATCGCTCAGCACCCTTAGAATTAAGAGAAGCACTCCATCTAAGCAATAATGAAAGTATCGAATTAATTGAGAGCTTGAAAGAATCATTTTCGGAAGGGGCGATAATATCTACTTGCAATAGAACTGAACTCTTCTTGATGCCTAAGGATAATTTAATTCATCCCGATTTCATTATTAAAAAGTTGACCTCCTTTAAAAATATTACAGGAGAAAACCCCGAGCATTATACTAAATATTTTTCGTGTGGAGCAGTTAAACATTTATTTTCGGTGGCATCAGGAATTGATTCCCTTTTAATTGGTGACAGCCAGATATTGGGGCAGGTAAAAGAAGCTTTTGAACTTTCAGATGATCTGAAATTTATTGGTCCAATTACCCGTAGAATTTTTGAAAATTCACTCCGCGTTGGTAAACGAGCAATTAAAGAAACTAGCATCGGCGAAGGAGCAATAACTGTAAGTTATGCCGCAGTTCAATTAGTAGAAAAAATATTCTCTAATCTTGAAAAAAAATCCGCTCTAATAATTGGTGCTGGCGAAACCGGAGAACTTGCCGCCATAAATCTAAAAGATAAGGGTATTGGTAAAATTTTTATTACTAACCGAACTCAATCAAAAGCCGACTTACTCGCTTCTAAATTGAACGGTGAAATTCTTCCATTCGATAACTTTAAGAAATCATTAAGTGAGTTTGATATAATTATAAGCGCTACTAGTTCAGAGAATTATATATTGGAGTTTAGCGATATTAATGAAGCGGTGAAGAAACGTGGCGGGACACCAATGGTTATTATGGATATAGCAATCCCGCGAGATATTGAACCAAAAGTAAAAAAAATTGACAGCGTTTTCTATCACGATATGGATTCACTGAAAATTATAGTTGATCAAAATTTGAGTAAGCGAAAGAGTGAGATCCCACTTGTTGAAAATATAATAATGGAAGAAATGATTTCCCTTTTCAGTTGGTATAATTCACTCGGGATTGTTCCAACAATAAAATCATTACGCGATTTTTTTGATGAGATAAAGACTGATGAACTTGATAAATTAAAGAATAAAATTACTCCGGAAGATTATCAGAAAGTAGAGGATATGACACGGAGAATGCTAGGAAGAATACTGCATAATCCAACAAAAAGATTGCGTGAAATTGCTGAATCGGGTACCAATGTTCAGGAAATTACCACGAATACTATTTTATTAAACGAGTTATTTAATTTGGATAAATCCACACATAACCGCAATGGTGATTCATAAATGAAAAAACAAAAAATTATTATAGGCTCACGGGGCAGTGAACTTGCAATGTGGCAGGCAAAATTTGTTAAAAAGGAATTGGAAAAGAAGAACAAAAATTTAGCCGTCGAAATTAAAATCATAAATACTAAAGGGGATAAAATTCTCGATGTTGCATTATCAAAAATTGGGGATAAAGGTTTATTCACAAAAGAACTTGAGAAAGAATTATTGAATGGTACAATTGATTTGGCTGTTCATAGTCTCAAAGATTTACAAACACAGATTCCCAAAGGTTTAAAACTTGCGGCGGTTACCAAACGCCATCCGGTGCAAGATGTTTTGATTGCAAGAAAAAAAGGAATAACAATTCATACTTTACCTGAAGGAGCAACTGTTGCTACCGGTTCATTGAGAAGACGAGCTCAGTTACTTCACATTCGTCCCGATATAAAAATTGAAGAATTGCGGGGTAATGTTCAAACCAGAATTAAAAAATTTGAAGATTCAAATTGGGATGCAATTATACTTGCGCGAGCCGGAATAGAAAGGTTGAAACTCAACAAGTACATTTCTTCAATAATTAGTGTTGATGAAATACTTCCGGCCGTTGGTCAAGGTGCCCTTGGAATTGAAATACATGAAAACAACAAATTTGTATTTGATACTCTCCAATCGATTAGTGATATTAATACTTACACCGCGGTAATTGCCGAGCGATCCCTATTAAGCACACTTGAAGGAGGATGTCAAGTTCCTATTGGCGCATTCGCCGAGGTTAAATCGAATGGATTGTATCTTGAAGCTGTAGTTGCGGCAATTGATGGTTCTATCTCATTTAGGAAAAAAGTTCGCGGTAAAATTAATAACCCTCAATTATTGGGAAAGCAGTTGGCTAAAGATTTATTAAAGGCGGGCGCCAATAAAATATTGAATGATATTTATATCAATGTGCGGTCATGACCGAAAAACTACTTGAAAATAAAATAGTTTTTGTATCAAAGGCGAAGGATGCAAGTTTAAGTTCCATTTCGGAATTAGAAAAAAATGGCGCAGAAGTAATTTATATGCCAACCATTTCGATTCTTCCCAAATTGTTAAGTGAGCATGAATCGAGTTTATTGAAGAATTTAGCACAGTACAGTTATTTAGTTTTCACCTCTTCTAATGCGTGTGATATTTTTTTCCGTCATGTTAATCTAACAAAACTTATTTCATCACAAATAATTATCGCGGCAGTTGGTACTACTACAGCTAAAACTTGTGCAGATTATGGATTACGTGTCGATATCATACCGAAGAAATCTAATGTTGTTGGATTAATTGAAGAGTTTGAGAAAATAGATATTGCTTCCAAAAAAATATTATTGCCGGTCTCTGCTCTTTCGGGAGATGAATTACCTGAGGCATTAACCGAAATGGGAGCGCAGGTTGATATTATTCATATTTACGATACAATTTGCGGCAGCGGTTCGGCTAATCAATATTTAATTGAAAAGGTAAAGCAGGTTGTCCCCGATATTTTTGTTTTCACGAGTCCCTCATCATTTACCTGTTTTCTAAAAATATTTAATATCAACGAACCTGAAATCTTTTTTGAAGGAAAAGTTATTTGCGCGCTTGGTCCTACTACCGAGAGTGTAATCACAAATCTTGATTTAATAGTTAATATTGTTCCGGAGACTACTACACTTAGCGGAGTTGAGGAATCTATAATAAAATATTTTTATTCTATTCAAAATATGGTATAACGGAGGAAATTTGATAAATATTCAAAATGATTTATTCTTGAGGGCTTGCAAAAGACAACCGGTTGAGAGAACCCCAATTTGGATTATGCGCCAAGCCGGTAGATATCTGCCTCAGTATAGAGCGGTGCGTGAAAAATCTGATTTTATAACAATGTGTAAAACTCCCGAACTTGCAACAGAGGTTACATTACAACCTGTTGATTTAATTGGGATTGATGCCGCAATTATTTTTTCCGATATTTTAGTTATTCCTGAAGCTATGGGTATGTCACTTGAAATGATAGAAAGTAAAGGACCAAAATTATATGAACCGATTAGAAGTGCCTCACAAATAAAGGATCTCCGAAATATCGATCCATACAAAGATTTAAAGTATGTGTTGGATGCAGTTTCCTTGACGAAAAAAGAATTAAATGGCAGAGTTCCTTTAATTGGTTTTGCCGGTTCACCTTGGACTTTAATGACCTATATGGTTGAAGGAGGCGGTTCAAAAAGTTTTTCTGAAATTAAAAAATTTATTTATAATCAGCCCGCCGCTGCTCATAACCTATTGGAAATAATAGCAGATAATGTTGCTGATTATTTATCCGCAAAAATTGAAGCCGGTGCAAATGCTATTCAAATATTCGATACGTGGGGTGGGCTCCTTGCACAACATGAATTTTTAGAATTTTCGCTTCAATACATTGAAAGAATAATTTCAAAAATTAAAAGAAAAGATGAGCCGGTAATTGTATTCGCAAAAGGTGTTCATCATAATTTAGATAAATTGGCAAATTGTGGAGCGGATGTTATTGGACTTGATTGGACGATGAATCTCGGTGAAGTAAGAAAAACTGTAGGAAATAAAGTTGCTCTTCAGGGTAATCTTGACCCAACAATTCTTTACGGCAGCGAAGATAAAATAAAGGAAGAGACAATTAAAGTATTATCATCCTTTGGTATTGGAAGTGGACATATATTTAATCTTGGGCATGGAATTCTCCCAGATGTTGAGCCGGCTAAAGCAAAATTTCTTGTTGATATTGTGAAATCGGAGAGCAAAGCTTTTCATAAATAATATTATAGTTTTAAAGGAAAATAATGTTTGATATAAATTTAGATTTAATTAAAAAATATGACCGTCCCGGTCCACGATACACAAGTTATCCAACCGCTCCCCAATTTAATGCCGAGTTTGATTCAGAAAAATTTAGGGATGAAATTATCAGAACCAATAGTGATCTTAATCCTCCCGATTTATCTCTTTATTTTCATCTCCCCTATTGTGATACTTTATGCTACTTCTGCGGATGCAACATGATTATCACCCGCAATAGAGACAGAATTGGTGAATATATAAAGTATATAAAAAATGAGATTGATTTAACCCGTACACTTGTAAAAACCGGTCGGCAGGCAGTGCAATTACATTGGGGAGGCGGAACACCAACGCACTTAAATCCCGATGAGATAGTAAATCTTGCAACGTATATCAATCATAGTTTTACATTTACTGCTGGCGCTGAAAAGGGCTGTGAGATTGATCCGCGCGGTTTAACTCGTGAGCATTTAGAAGCACTTCGTCAATCGGGATTCAATAGAATTAGTATGGGAGTTCAAGATTTTTACGAAAAAGTTCAAGTTGCAGTAAATAGAATTCAACCTGAAGAGATGACAAGACAAGTTGTTACCTGGGTTAGAGAACTTGGCTTTCAAAGTATCAATCTTGATTTAATTTATGGTTTACCTTTTCAAACTGAAGAAACCTTCGCAAAAACTGTCGATGCGATAATTGATATCTCCCCCGATAGAATTGCAGTTTTTAATTATGCGCACGTACCTTGGATGAAGAAACACATGGAATTAATAAAGGCTGAAGATTTGCCTACGCCGGAAGAAAAACTAAATATCCTTAAAATGACGATTCAAAAACTTACAACTGCTGGTTACGATTTTATAGGGATGGACCATTTTGCCAAGCCCAATGATGAATTAGCTATAGCACTGCGTGAAAAAAAACTATACAGAAATTTTCAAGGGTACAGCACTCACGCCGGAACAGACCTATATGGATTTGGAATAACAAGCATTAGCCAAATTGGACGCTGCTATTCTCAAAATGTAAAAAAAGAAAAAGAATATTTTGACGCACTAAATAATGAACGCTTTCCGGTGGAAAGAGGTTTTTATCTCAGCGAAGATGATATTATACGCAGACATGTGATCACAAAATTAATGTGCGATTTTGAACTGGATATAGCTGGCGTTAATAAACTATTTAACATAAGATTCACTGATTATTTTGCGACTGCGCTGAAGGGATTACAAGAATTTATTGATGACGGATTGGTTGAGTACCAAAATGATAAAATAAGAATTACCGATATGGGAAGATTATTAATCAGAAATATCGCGATCAATTTTGATTGGTATATCGAGCAAAAAAACGATAATGCTAAATATTCAAGAACTGTATAAATTAGAGATACAGATTTACTGCATCTCCATTTGAAATTAACTATTTGCTCTCTGAATCTACTTTTAGTGTCGGCGGATTTGTATTTAGAATAACTACTGTATAGTTTCTATCTTCTGCGGCATTAAATGGGATAGAAGGAGAAACACTTTGACTTTGAATTACTGCGGTGGCAAGAATAGAGCCTTCAACAATTTCTCTATAGCTTGTAGTACTACCGGCATTTACATCATTTATATTTATTGTATTGCCGTCAGCTTGTTTTACTTGCACATTGGCTTTATTTGCTCCTTCGTTTTTAACTCTGACACTTGGTGGTTCAGAAGAACAAGCGGTTGTAAGCGCGGCTATTAATAGTAGTAAACCAAATAGTTTTTTCATTAGGGAACCTCCTATTTTGATTGAATTGATTTTATACAAAATTAGCTTTTTTTTATTGAAAGGATAGTGATTTGAATAACAAAACGGCTGTTATATTATTTAATCTGGGTGGTCCCGACTCACTTGATGCGGTTCAGCCATTTTTAGAAAATCTTTTTAACGACCCCGATATATTCAAGTTACCATTTCAAAAATCTCTGGCAAGATTTATTTCAAAAAAAAGAGCACCTAAAGTTGCGGAAGAGTATAAACTGATTGGGGGGAAATCCCCTATTGGGCACTGGACTGAACTTCAGCGTAAAATGCTGGAAGAAAAGTTGAGAGTAAAAAATAATGACATTCATGTTTTTACAGCTATGCGATATTGGCATCCTCTTACTGAAGAAATAGTTAAGCAGATTTCTCAGATAAATTACGATAAAATAATACTACTCCCCCTGTACCCCCAATTTTCAATCTCTACCACCGGTTCTTCTTTTAATGAATGGAAAAGATATTACAAAGGTGATGATTCAAAACTTCGATATATTAATTCATACTTTAAAAATGATAAATATATTGGAGCAATAAATCAGCGTATTGATGAATCTTTAGAGAAATTTCCAGCAGATGTAAAAACAAATGTTCAATTAGTATTTAGTGCTCATGGAACTCCTCAAAGCTACATAAAAAAGGGGGATCCATATTTATGCGAAATTATGACATGCGTAGATGAAGTAATGAAAGCCCGAAATCATTCCCACGATCATCATCTTTGTTTTCAGAGTAAAGTTGGGCCCATGAAATGGCTTGAGCCCTCAACAGATAAAATGATTGAGGAACTGGCATCTCATGGCAAAAAGGATTTGCTGATTATTCCAATAAGTTTTGTGTCGGATCATGTTGAGACTTTATTTGAGCTGGATATTGAGTACCGGCATATTGCCGATGAGTGTGGGATAAATAATTATATCGTAATGCAAGGGTTGAATGATTCACAATTATTTATTGATGCGCTAGCTGAGTTAGTAGAAAAAGAATTGTAGCAGATCTTGTTCTGTCAGATCCACTGCATTTCAAAAATAAATAATCACACGGAGCAGTTATGAAATCCAAATTAGTTTTGTTAATAATATTTTTATTTTGTTCAATTATTAGTGCGCAGGGAAACAGAGACATGAATAATCCATTTTTCAAGAACTGGGATACACCTTTTGGTACACCTCCTTTTAATGAGATTAAACTAGAACATTACCTACCTGCTTTTAATGAAGGTATAAAGGAATTATTAGGGGAGATTGCGGCAGTAGCAGAAAATAATAATACTCCAACATTTTCAAATACAATTGAAGCTCTTGAGAAAAGTGGTCAGCTACTCACAAATGTTCGACGAGTGTTCGATAATCTAAACTCTGTTATCACAAATGATGAAATGCAGAAGATTGCACTCCAAGCCGCACCATTGTTATCAAAAATTAATGATGATATTTATCTCAATCCCAAACTTTTCAGTAGAATAAAATCACTTAATCAGAAGAAGGATGAGCTAAATTTAAATCCGGAACAAAAAAAGTTATTAGGCGATTTGTACAAGAGTTTTGTTTTAGGCGGAGCTAATCTTTCCGATTCTGAAAAAGATAAATTGAGAAATATTAATGAAGAGCTTTCCATTTTGTTTGTAAAATTCAGCGACAATATTCTGAAGGAAACAAACTCAGTTGGATTGGTTATTGATAATAAAGATGATTTAAAAGGATTACCTGAATCGGTTATTCAAGGTGCGGCTGAAACAGCTAATAATAAAGGCCTAACTGGCAAGTGGGCATTTACATTACAGCGTGCGAGTTGGACTCCATTTCTTCAATATTCAGATAAACGGGAATTACGAGAAAAACTCTACAAAGCATACATCAATAGAGGTAATAATAACAATGAAAATGATACTAAATCACTAATAAATAAAATTGTAAATCTTCGCATTCAAAAAGCTAATCTTCTCGGTTTCAAAGATTTTTCATCACTGGCACTCGATAGAGCAATGGCCAAAAATTCAAAAAACGTTACCAGTTTTTTGAACCAACTTTGGACTCCTGCAATTAAAAGGGCAACTGCCGAAGTGACGGATATGCAGAAGATTATTGATAATGAAAATGGCGGATTTAAATTGATGCCATGGGATTGGTGGTACTATTCCGAAAAAGTTAAAAAAGAAAAATATGATCTTGATGAAACCATGCTGCGCCCCTACTTTAAATTAGAAAACGTTGTTGAGGGGGTATTCACTCTTACTTCCAAACTCTTTGGATTAAAATATGTCGAAAGAAATGATATTCAGATTTATCACCCGGATGTGAAGGTCTATGAAGTACAGGAAGCAAATGGAAAACATATCGGTATTCTTTACACGGATTATTTCCCAAGAGAAACAAAATCAAGCGGTGCATGGATGTCGGAGTTTAGATCACAATCAAATATGGATGGGAAATTTATTAGTCCGGTAATTTATAATTGCGGAAATTTTTCAAAACCAACAACTGATAAGCCTGCTCTACTTAGTATTGACGAAGTGAAAACTTTATTTCATGAATTTGGGCACGGGTTACATGGACTGCTTTCAAATGTTACATACCCTGGTGTTTCCGGAACAAACGTAGCCCGTGATTTTGTTGAGCTACCGTCTCAAATCATGGAGAACTGGGCTACAGAACCAGAAATGTTGAAATTGTACGCCAAACATTATCAAACGGGTGAAGTAATACCTCAGGATTTAATTGACAAGTTAAACAATGCTGGTTTGTTCAATCAAGGGTTTGAAACAGTAGAATATCTAGCCGCTTCTCTACTCGATATGGATTGGCATACATTAACCTCTCAAAATGAATTTAACGTTGAAAACTTTGAAAAAGAATCACTTAGTAAAATGGGTATAATAAAAGAAATTAATTCACGTTATCAGAGCACCAATTTTCTTCATATTTTTTCAAGCGATGGATATGCTTCGGGATATTACAGCTACATATGGGCGGCAGTGCTTGATGCCGACGCGTTTGAGGCATTTAAGGAAACATCTTTGTTCGATCAAAAAAATGCATATGCATACCGCAAGTATATTCTTGAAAAAGGTGGAAGTGAAGAACCAATGGAATTATATAAAAAATTTAGAGGAAGAGAACCAAAGATTGATGCGCTTCTTAACCGTCGCGGATTAAATTAAAATTATTTCAACGGAGTTGAGATGAAAAAGTTAGGCTTTTCATTTTTGATGATAATAGTCCTTTTTGTTAATTCCTTTGCACAAAAAAATCAAAGCGGACAATTAAAATATAGTTCCCCCTCTTCACAAAATTTTTCTATTGAAAGATTAAATAGAATTGATTCTGTATTACAACAACATGTAAACAATAAATGGTGCGCTGGTGCAGTTGCTTTAGTAGCAAGAAATGGCAAAATAGTTTACCACAAAGCTCTTGGCTATGATGATGTTGATTCAAAAAGTCTGTTGAAAAAAGATGCCATCTTTAGGATAGCCTCGCAAACAAAAGCAATTACAAGCGTTGGAGTAATGATACTTTATGAAGAGGGAAAATTTTTACTGGATGACCAGATTTCTAAATATATCCCCGATTTCAATGATTTGAAGGTGCTCGATAAATTTGATGTTACTGACTCTTCATTCACAACTGTTGACCCAAAACGGGAAGTTACAATACGAGATTTATTAACCCACACCTCAGGTATTGGGTATCCGCAAATCGGTTCACCTGAAATGAATGCAATTTACGCAAAACTGGGTATTGGCGGTGGGATTGGTACGGAGAATACAACTCTTTCCGAGCAAATGGAAAAACTAACTAAAGCGCCATTATTTCATCAGCCGGGGGAACGTTTTACATACGGATTAAATACTGATCTACTTGGATATTTAATAGAAGTGATTTCGGGAATGAGTTTAGATAAATTTTTGGCAGAAAGAATATTTAATCCACTTGGGATGCATGATACATACTTTATAATTCCTAAAGAAAAGCAGAGTAGATTAGCAACATTATACTCGGAAGAAAAAGATAAAACATTGAAGAAAATTAATCCCAACTCTAAAGCAAATGGTTTGAATATTAATTACCCAAATAATGAGAAGACTTATCCATCAGGTGGTGCTGGTTTATCATCAACTATTTTAGATTATTCCAAATTTCTGCAAATGCTTTTGAATAATGGGGAGTACAACGGTAAAAGAATATTGAGCCGAAATACAGTGCGAATGATGACTATGAATCAAATTGGGGACTTGTCAATTAGCAGAGCTACAAACAAATTTGGTTTAGGTTTTGAAATTACTACTGAATTAGGGAGCTCAAAATTTCCTAATCAAATTGGGTCTTTTAATTGGGGCGGAATTTTTAGTACTTCATACTGGGTTGATCCTAAAGAAAAAATTGTTGCACAGCTATACTTGCAAAAATATCCTAACAGTTATGGAGATCTTCATAATAAATTTAAGGTTTTAGTTTACCAGGCAATAAATGACTGATTCTAATAGAGATTAATTTGAAAAAAAAAGTTGTAATACTTGGTGCCGGTATTTCCGGTTTGACTACAGCATATTGGCTTTTTAAAGATGGATTTGATGTAACAATTCTCGAAGACCGTAAAGAACCGGGCGGTTCAATGCAAACAAGATTTGAAGAGGGTTTCCTCACAGATCTGGGACCAAACAGCGGATTGGAAACTACTCCCCTCATCAAACAAATTGTTGATGAAGTCGGTCTCACTGATAAGATGATTTATGCGAGTGATTCATCTAATAAAAGATATATTCTACGCAACGGACAACTTCACGCTCTTCCCACTTCATTACCGGTTTTTCTTTCTACAAAATTATTTTCATTGAAAGGAAAACTGAGGTTATTCGCTGAACCATTTATTGGGAAATCGGATGACGGTTATTATCAAAGCATTGCCCAATTTGTAACAAGAAGATTAGGAACCGAATTTTTTGATTATGCTATTGATCCATTTGTAAGTGGAGTATTTGCTGGGGATCCACATAAGTTAAGTGTAAAATCTGCATTCCCGAAATTGTACCGGCTTGAGGAACTTTACGGTGGTTTAGTAAAGGGAATGTTTAAAGGCGCTCGGGAAAGAAAAAAAAGAAATGAAAAGTCAAAGCAGAGCGCTAAAATGTTTTCATTCATTGATGGAATGCAATCCTTTCCAACGGCAATTGCAGAAAAGTTGAAAGATAAAATACATTTCGAGAGTGAAGTAAAGAGTGTAGAACGAAGAGATGAGAAGTGGATAATCAATTATGAGCATAATAATGAAGTGAAAGAAATTAATGCGGATATTGTAATTTCCACATTGCCTGCAGTTAATGTTGCCGACGTCTTTGGCGCTCTTGATTCTGAACTAAAGAACCACTTAAATCAAATTTATTATCCACCTGTAATGGTATTGTATCTCGGATTCAAAAAATCTGCAGTCGGACAAACACTCGACGGGTTTGGTTATCTAATTCCTTCAAAAGAAAAGAAAACTTATTTAGGTGCTATTTGGAGTTCGGTCATATTTCCAAACCGTTGTAGTGAAGAAAACGCGGCATTCACTATATTTATTGGTGGTGCGCGAATGTCTCATTTGTTTGAAATGCAAAAGGATGAATTAATCGGTAAAGTTATTAGTGAATTTAAATCACAGATGAAGATCAGTGATAATCCGATTTTCTTGAAAGAGCATTTATGGCATAAAGCTATTCCGCAATATAACTTAGGTTACATTGAGCACGAAAACTATTTTGATAAATTTGAAAAAGAGCACCCTGGACTATTTGTCAGCGGAAATTTTAGGGGTGGAATTTCTGTTGGCGATTGTGTGAAAAATTCTGAAATTGTCTTTAACAAAGTTAAATCTTTTGTTACAGTATAATCTGGCATTCTGGCCAATTTAAATAGAGAGAAAAGAGAAGGAGCATAAATGCAGAACTATCCGATGCAAAGATTACGTAGATTGAGGTATAATTCTATAGTTCGCGATATGATTCGCGAAACAACACTTTCAAAAAATGATTTGATATATCCATTATTTGTTGTTCCAGGTGAAAAATTAAAGAAAGAAGTCCGCTCGATGCCGGGTGTATTTCAAATGTCGGTTGATGTTATTGTTGAAGAATGTAAAGAGGTTGAATCTCTCGGAATTCCAGCCGTTATAATTTTTGGAATTCCCGAACATAAAGATGAAGTTGGTTCCGGGGCATATGACCCCAACGGCATTGTTCAGCAAGCAGTCCGGGCAATAAAAGCCGGCACAAAAAAATTAGTTGTTATTACCGATGTGTGTTTGTGCGAATACACTTCTCACGGACATTGCGGAGTACTAAACGGGGAGGAAATATTAAATGATGAGACTGTCTCCCTTTTAGCCAAAGAAGCAGTATCACACGCTCAAGCCGGAGCTGATATAATTGCTCCATCCGATATGATGGACGGAAGAGTTCAGGCAATTAGAAAAGCATTGGATTACAAAGGATTTCAGAATATCCCGATTATGAGTTACGCTGTAAAATATGCTTCGGGATTTTATGGTCCATTCCGTGACGCCGCTGAATCGGCTCCCGCGTTCGGCGATAGAAGATCGCATCAAATGGATATCTCGAATGCGCTTGAAGCTCTGCGTGAAGCTGAAAGTGATATTAATGAGGGCGCAGATATAATAATGGTGAAACCCGCTGGCGCTTATCTGGATATTATTTGGAGAGTAAAAGAAAAGTTTGGTTTGCCGACAGCCGCCTATCAAGTTAGCGGTGAATACGCAATGATTAAAGCAGCTGGTATTAATAATTGGATTGATGAAGAACGTGTAATGATTGAATCGCTTATTGCAATAAAACGTGCCGGCGCTGATATGATTTTAACATACTTTGCCAAAGAAGCCGCCAAATATATTGATCGGCTTAGTACAAAATAATTTTATAATGCCGGATAAATACCGGCATTAATTTTTATTAAATCTCTATTTCTTTTGGATCGGTTTCAAGCTCAACAATTTTCCATTCATTCTCTTCCCTATCGAAATCAGTAATTTTATCGAGCGGTACTTTCATATATTTTCCAAATGCTGTTACCGCTACATCTCCATTTTGTAGGATGATTTCACCAGTACCTTCAAACATTCTACTGCTCTCATTTGTAATCCTTCCAATCACTTTTAATTCCTCATTTAAAGGGAGAGGCTTTTTGAATTTTACACTGAGATCAATTGTAACACCCCATACTTCTTCCTCATAACGGTTTAATATTGCTCTGCCTATTGTCTCATCCAAGATAGCTGAAGCAATTCCACCATGCAATCTTCCCGGATAGCTTTGATGCTCCTCAGATGGGGTAAATAAAGCCACAAGTTCTTGACTTTCGGTAACATAAAAGTGAGCGTGAATCCCGAATTTATTTTTTAATCCGCACACAAAACATAATTTGGAATTATGCTGCTTCCCCACAATTTTATGAATCATCATTACTCCTTTAATTAATCAACGATAAAAAGTTTTACTCCGGATTCTGTATATGTTCTATGTTCGCCATCGTAATCATCAACCTGATATGAGCAACCTTTTTTGGTAATAAATTTTCTGCCATCCTTTAGTTCAGTAGTCATTTCTCCCTCAAGGACTAAAATAACATGCCCCTTTTTGCACCAATGATCGGCAAAATAACCGGGAGTATATTCAACCATTCTAACACGAATGTTGCCACTTTTAAAGACTTTCCACACAGCTTTTCCGGTAATCCCAATATGTTCTTCAGCTTCTACATTGTCCCAATCAACCACAGTAAAGGGAACATTTAAAATTTCCATATTAGTCCTAAAATATTTGCGAAGTAAAATTAAAAAATCCCCTTATTAGTTGTAGAACTTGTTTTTAATGGGCTTACTTATAATTATTTTGCGATTGTATTTTTGAACATACATTTAAGAATTTTTGGAGATTAAATGAATACCCATAAAAGTGAAGAGGTTTTTGCTGAAGCAAAAAAATATATTCCAGGAGGAGTTAATTCCCCGGTAAGAGCATTTAAATCTGTCGGTGGAAATCCAATATTTATGAAGAGCGGATCAGGATCCAAAATGACGGATGTAGATGGAAATGAGTATATAGATTACATCGGCAGCTGGGGACCACATTTATTCGGTCATAATCCTCAATTCATTAAAGATGCTTTATTGGCCGCAATTGAAAAGGGTACTAGCTTTGGTGCTCCAACAGAAATTGAAATGAAAATGGCAAAACTAATTTCTGAACTGGTCCCTTCAATCGAAATGGTGCGTATGGTTAATAGTGGAACTGAAGCTACAATGAGCGCGATCCGAGCCGCAAGAGGATTTACAAATAAAGAAAAGATTATAAAGTTTGAGGGATGCTACCATGGTCATGGTGATTTCTTTCTAATCAAAGCTGGCAGTGGTGCATTAACATTTGGTGTTCCAACTTCACCGGGTGTAACCAACGGCAATGCTAAAGATACTTTGATTGCTCAGTTTAATGATATTGATTCCGTGAATAAATTATTCGAACAGAATAAAAATGAAATTGCCGCAGTGATAATTGAACCGGTGGTTGGAAATATGGGAACAGTAATACCCACACAGTACTTTTTGAATGAACTTAGAAAATTATGTACAGAAGAAAATGCCGTTTTAATTTTTGATGAGGTGATGACCGGGTTTAGATTATCGAAAGGGGGCGCACAAGAAATATTTGGAATTACACCGGACTTAACAACTTTCGGAAAAATTATTGGTGGAGGGCTGCCAGTTGGAGCTTATGGAGGTAAAAAGCAAATTATGGAAATGGTATCTCCTGCTGGACCTGTTTATCAAGCTGGAACTTTAAGCGGTAACCCGCTGGCTATGAATGCTGGATATGCGGCATTGTCATATATTAAAAATCACCCCGAAATTTATACTCAACTGGAAAAAAAATCTGCAACAATTGAAAAGGGCTTTATTGATGCAATGAAAGCATCAGGTAAGAATTATCAATTAAACAGAATTGGGTCAATGATAACTCTCTTTTTTACAGAAAGTCCCGTATCAAATTTTAGCACCGCTATAAAATCAGATACAAACAAATACGCTAAATATTTTCATGAAATGTTGAATAGTGGGATTTATCTTCCTCCTGCCCAATTTGAAGCCCTTTTTGTTTCATTAGCTCATTCAGAAGAGGATATTCAAAAGACGATTGATGCCCACACTAAAGCAATAAAACAAATCTAAGAACATAAAAAAAGGTCTACCAGGGCAAATGATAGACCTTTTGAGGGCTTTTGAGGGGTATTGATTTGAATTCTATATTTTTAAGAACTTCAATAAGTTCTAATTAATCTCACCTGTATTATCGAACCATTCAGGCAAAAGTTTAGTGGCTAAAACAAAAAAAGTGGATACTTGTTCCTATTATTAAAGGTAAATCAGAGCCCCTTAATTAACACCCTTTGAAATTAAATAATTAACCGATTTCTTATCGCTTCCCAGTATGTGATCATTGAGCCATTTTTTGAGAAATTCCAACACTTCCATTGCTAGTACAATTTTCCCGGAGTCGAAATCCTCCTTAATTTTACCGGCGGTTTGTAATAAATCGGTATGGATTTTTTTATGGCCCTCTTTTTCAGGATAGCTGTATTGCTCAAACAGTTTTTCCTCAGTTTGAAAATGATAAACGGTGTAATCCACCAGCTCGGTCAAAGTTTTACCCAGTTGCTCTTTACCCTTGCCAGCTTTCATGCTATCGTGCAATTCATTTATTAAATCAACTAATTTTTGGTGCTGTGCATCAACAGTTTTATTCCCTAACTGAAGCGAGCTATTCCATGTTATTAATGACATAACTTTTCCTTATTTATTTTATTCCTTTTGAATTTAAAAATGAGGTGTACTTTTTATCAGTTCCCATGATATGGTTGGTCAACCAATCTTTCAGAAAATTCATCAATTCAATAGAGAGTGTGTTTTGCCCCGACTCATACTTTGAGATAAACTCTTTTAGTTGATCAATTAGGTCTTTGTGAGTTTTGGAATGTGTTCTCCCTTCTGGGTAGTTATACTGTGCAAATAATTTTTCCTCAAATCCAAAATGATTTGAAGTATATTTTAACAACTCCGATAGAGTTTTACCTACAACCTCTTTTCCCCGCCCGCTTTTCATTGCGTCATGCAACTCGTTTATAAGGTCAATCAGTTTTTTATGCTGATCATCAATATCTCTTATTTTAACGGAATAATTTTCATTCCAGCTTATTAAAGCCATACTAACCTCGTGATAGTGGTTTTAATAGTAATTATCGAACGAGTTAGAAAAATGTTTAATATTAATTAGCTTAATGGTTTAGATGAAATTGGGTGAGAGGCAAAAAAATCGTTATAAAATCGGGGGATATATTCTTTTAACAAGTATTGAATACGACTAAAATTATTTGAATTTATGATTAAACCGGCATGATTCTTTTTTTCTAATTTCCAGCAAATTTCCGAGTCAACATAATAAGATAAATCGGGGTTTTCCACTTTCGCTAAGGATTGGATTATTGCAGCATATTTTCGTTCAATTATTGGAATTTTGTAATCAGAATTAAGTTCAAGTTTGGCCCATTCCCTCCAAAGATTGACCGATGAAGCGGCTTCGATCATTTCTGCTAAATTTGCCCCGCCCACCCTTGCTGATGTTTCCAAAAAATAAAAATTACCTTCGTAATCTTTTATATATTCAGAATGTGCAACCCCTTGAACTAACCCTAATCCTTCAACCACTTTTTTATTTATGTCGCAGAGTTTAATATCATCGTCGGAACCATACTCTATATTATAACTTGTAAAAACCCTCCCGTTGTGAGCCACATCTAATGGAGGCAAACCATACTTACTATTAATGGTAAATAATAAATTGCGATCGAAGATTATACTATCCGAATGATAAACTTCCCCCGGTATAAATTCTTCAAGTAAATAATTTGACTGCTCATCTCCTAAAAGTTCGAGAGTTTGCCATAATTGTTCAGCACCATTAATTTTTTTTATACCAACAGCACCCGCTTGCATTCTTGGTTTAAGAAGAGTGGGATAATTAACACTTTTAAGAAATGTTTTAATCTTCTCGTAGTTAAGGATATGAACAAATTTCGGGATTAAAATTTCTAGTTCCTCTGCTCTTACACGCATTGCAAGTTTGTCACGAAAATATCGAGCAGTTGTATCCCCCATCCCTGGAATTCTAAGATGTTCTCTCAGCCTTGCGGCCTTCTCAACATCAAAATCATCGAGCGCAACAATTCGATCGATTTGTTCGGTTCTTGCTAAATAACTTACTGCATTTATCATATGCTCAATATTCCATGATTTATCAATATCGGGCATATAAAATATTTCATCAATAGATGATTTAGGCCAGGGTGCTTCTTGCAGGCTAAGCGAAGTTAACAATAAAACTCTCCAGCCCTCTTTCTTACACTGATTAAGGAATTCAAATCCTTTTTCGTAACTAGATATGCAAAGGATCGTATTAAGATTTTCACTCATAAAGCGCATCCCATTTACTGCTTTATGTTAATCAAATATAAATTAATACTCAATTAAATTATTATACCATCGCTGAAATGATTAAAAGTAAAACCTAAATCCAGTTCTAAATAGGATTCCTCTCATATCAAATTTGCGCTCTAATATTTTTTTTCGACCCGTTTCAGAACTTTGAACCTCATATTCCCAACTGGGTTCTGAATTATGATATGTTAACTCAACAAATACATCCGATGATCGCCCAAGTTCATAATTAATTCCAGTGCCAATTCTCCATCCAAAATCGAAAGCCGCTTTAATTTCCCGGTTATCCGGGTTTTCATAATTACGATAAAATATGAACAGCGCCTCAATGCCGGCACCACCGGTAATAAATGCTTTCGCTCTCGGAGAAATTATCCAACTTCCATTTACTGAAAACATTAAAGGGACAGAATGTAAATTTGTTTTTGCTCGAAGCTCATTCAACTCATACTGAATTGGTCCATAAAATTCATTGAATTCCGAGACAAGTTTTTTATCGACATAATTTTTATTAAACCAATCTGCGCTCCAGCCGATAAAAAAATTCTCATCAATTACATAACTGCTTTCATAGCCAAGAATAAATCCGGATTCTGTTGCCTGGGGAGTAAACATTCCAACTTTAACACTTCCCACTTTTTCTTGTGCGTAAAAATTCATTGAGATAAATAAAAACATCAAAAAATACTTTTTCATTTTATTGTTCCATTTTTAGTTCCGTAATTATTGCAATCATGATGCCATGAAATATTTTATTTTTACAATTAATTTGATGCTTTAATTGATGCAATGTTTTATAAAATAGAATTCCATTATTATAATTAGGACACTCTAATATCATTATCCACGCTATGCATAAATATGCATAATTATTTTAAAAGAAATTAAATAAATCCTTGACAAACAGGACATCATCGCCTATCTTTGCCCCAAAATTATTTAACAATGAAAAACTCAACACAAAATATTATCTCTCAAAATAATTCCTTTGCTGGAGATATAATGATTGTGTCGAATTCAATTGTAAACCTTCCTTCAGTTTCTATTCTACTAGGGATCAACATTATTCTAGTCCTACTAGGAATTATTATTCTAGGCTAAAATAATAGGTCAATCCCAAAATCAAAAAACATAAGATAAAAAGAAGATAAGGGGTTGACCAAACCCAAGTATATTATCTGAAGGCAAATTAGTGAGGTAATTTGTGCGTTCCGATACTATCAAAAAAGGATTTGAAAAAGCTCCTCATAGAAGTCTGTTAAAAGCTACTGGCCAAATCAAAGGTGATGAAGATTTTAAAAAACCATTCATAGGTGTGTGTAATTCTTATATCGATTTAGTACCTGGGCATGTTCATTTACAGGAATTTGGAAAAATTGTAAAGGATGCAATTAGAGAAGCAGGTGGTGTGCCTTTTGAGTTTAATACTATTGGAATTGATGACGGTATAGCGATGGGTCACATTGGTATGCGTTATTCTTTGCCAAGCCGTGAATTGATTGCTGATTGTATAGAATCTGTTGTTGAAGCTCATCGATTAGATGGAATGGTATGTATTCCGAATTGCGATAAAATTGTGCCAGGTATGTTAATGGCTGCTGTTAGAATAAACGTACCAACAATTTTTGTATCGGGTGGACCAATGAAAGCTGGATTTACACCAAGTGGAGAAAAAGTTGATTTGATTTCGGTATTTGAGGGAGTTGGAAGATTTAAAGCCGGTGAGATAAATGAAAAACAATTGAAAGAATATGAGGATTTTGGGTGCCCGAGCTGCGGTTCTTGTTCTGGAATGTTTACTGCTAATTCAATGAACTGTTTGTGTGAGGCATTAGGAATATCTCTACCGGGGAATGGTACTATACTCGCAATCGATCCTGCGCGAAAGGAGCTAGTTAAAAAAGCCGCCAGACAAATATTAACACTTGTAGAACAAAATATAACGCCAAGTAAAATTATTACAAAGAACTCATTGATGAATGCGTTTGCTCTCGACATGGCAATGGGTGGAAGTACAAATACAATATTGCATGCTCTAGCAATTGCTCAAGAAGCAGGCATCGAGTTTAAACTCGAATGGCTTAATGAATTGGCACAGCAGGTTCCATATATATGTAAAGTTAGTCCGGCATCAAAAGATGTTCATATTGAGGATGTTGATAGAGCTGGAGGAATTTCGGCAATACTAAATGAAATTTCCAAAACTGGCATATTAGATCTCAACGCCCCAACTGTTACAGGAAAAAGTTTAGGAGAAAATATTTCAGACGCACAAATATTGGATGAGAAAGTAATTAAGACTATTGAAAATCCCTATTCTCAAAAGGGAGGCTTGGCGGTATTGTTTGGAAACTTAGCACCTGATGGTTCAATTGTAAAAACAGCTGCCGTCGATCCATCAATGCTTGTATTCTCCGGCCCGGCAGTAATATTCGAATCGCAGGATGAAGCATTAAAAGAAATATTAAACGGTGCTGTGAAAGCCGGAGATGTTGTTATCATTCGTTATGAAGGTCCTAAAGGGGGTCCTGGAATGCCTGAAATGCTCTCCCCTACTTCAGCAATAATGGGAATGGGATTGGGCAATAAGGTTGCTCTAATTACGGATGGTCGTTTTTCGGGCGGAACTAGAGGTGCATGCATCGGTCATGTTTCTCCCGAAGCTGCGGTTAGAGGTCCTATTGCCGCTGTACGAAGTGGAGACATCATTTCCATAGATATTCCAAATTGTAAAATAGAAGTTCAATTATCTGATGAAGAAATTAAGAGAAGATTAGAACAATTACCTCAATTCGAACCAAAGATTAAAAAAGGTTGGCTGGTTAGATATTCTCAATTTGTAACCTCAGCCAATACTGGCGCAGTTTTAAAATATCAATAAATAGAAAGGTACTATATGAGTCCCAAACCAAAACTTTTAAGTGGTGCAGATATTTTCTTCGAATGCTTAAAAAGAGAGAAAGTTGAGTACATCTTCGGTTATCCTGGAGGTGCGGTTCTTAAACTTTATGAACACCTTTATGATGTTGATTTTCTTCAGCATATATTGGTACGACATGAGCAAGGAGCTGTTCATGCGGCAGAAGGATACGCTAAAGCATCAGGCAAAGTTGGAGTTGTACTTGTTACTTCAGGTCCGGGAGCAACAAATACTGTTACTGGTATTGCTGATGCGTATATGGACTCTGTACCGGTTGTTATTTTTACAGGACAAGTATCATCTCACTTAATTGGGAATGATGCATTTCAGGAGGCAGATATTGTTGGTATAACCCGTCCTATTACAAAACACAGTTTTTTAGTGCGAGATGTAAAAGAGCTTGCTTCAACAATTAGAAAAGCTTTTTACATTGCCGCAACAGGCAGACCAGGTCCAGTAGTTGTTGATCTTCCTAAAGATGTTATTAATTCTAAATGCGAATTTGTTTATCCCGAGGAGGTAGAAATCCGCGGTTATAAACCAAATTATAGAGGGCATATAAATCAAATTAAAAAAGCAGCCGATGTTATTGCAAACGCAAAGCGCCCTCTACTTTATGTTGGCGGTGGAGTAATAATGGGGGGAGGTTCTCAAGAACTGGCGATATTCGCTCGTGAGAACAACTTACCAGTTACAATGACCTTGCAAGGATTGGGAGCTTATCCAGGTACTGATCCTTTATCTTTAGGAATGCTTGGAATGCATGGCACATATTGGGCAAATCGCGCAGTTGATAATTGTGATGTTTTAGTTTCTCTTGGCGCCCGGTTTGATGACCGAGTAACAGGTAAAATTGATACTTTCTCGAAAGGCTCATACAAAATACATGTTGATATTGACCCGACATGTATAGACAAAAATGTAATTGTTGACTTACCCATTGTAGGGGATGTTAAACATATCTTGGCAGAAATTGCCGCAGAGATGAGTAAAGTTCCCGAGATTGATGAATGGTGGGAACAATTAAATGCATGGAAAGAGGAATGCCCTCTTTCTTACGAGACTAGTGACGGAAAACTAAGAACTGAATATGTTATTGATAGAATTTCTCAGAAAACAAATGGAGATGCTGTGATAGTAACTGATGTTGGCCAGCATCAGATGTGGACTGCCCAGCATTATCAATATAATCATCCCCGCTCAAATTTAACCAGCGGCGGGTTAGGAACAATGGGATTTTCACTCCCCGCCTCAATTGGTGCATCCTTCGCGGTTAATGATCGACCTATAATTTCAATTAGTGGTGACGGTGGTTTTCAAATGAACATACAAGAACTTGTTACTGCTGTTGCATATAAAAGACCTATCAAAATATTCATTATCAATAACAGCTTTTTAGGAATGGTTAGGCAATGGCAGGAATTATTCCACGCTGAGAAATTTAGCTTTACAGATTTAGGGCAAAGCAACCCCGATTTTGTAAAAGTTGGTGAGGCATTTGGAATAGAATCTTACTCAACAAATAATCCAAAAGAAGTTGATGATTTATTAGATAAAGCCTTAGCCGTAACAGATAGACCTGTATTGGTGGAATTCAAAGTTGTAAAAGAAGATATGGTATTTCCGATGGTTCCTTCAGGAGGTTCAATATCTGAAATGATGGTTAAACGATTAAACCCAGTGAGGATGATGTAATGAAACATACTATTTCAGTTTTAGTAGAAAACCGATTTGGAGCATTTGACCGTGTAGCAACAATGTTCAGTGGCAAAGGCTTTAATATCAAAAGTATTTCGATCGGAGAAACAGAAATTGAAGAAGTCTCCAGAATGACAATTGTTACCGAGGGCGAAGATAAAATAATCGACCAGGTAGTAAAGCAATTAAACAGATTGATTGATACTATAAAAGTTGTTGATTTATCAGAGACAAATTATGTATCAAGAGAATTAGCATTGATTCGAGTTGGTATTCATAAAGGATCTATGGAAGAAATAAAAAATATCTGCGATATCTTCAGAGGTAATATCGTAGATATTACTCCAAAATCATTAACACTCGAAATTACCGGTCCCCCCGATAAAATTGACGCGGCTGTAAATGTTTTGATGCCTTATGGAATAAAAGAGATGGCTCGTTCCGGAATGGTTGCCTTAAAAAGAGGAGAACAGGTAATTCAAAAATTAAAAACAATTAGTGAGGATAAAAAATGAAAGTCTATTACAACGACGATGCTAATTTAGAATTACTTAAATCTAAAAAAATTGCGGTACTCGGATTTGGAAGTCAAGGTCATGCCCATGCACTTAACTTAAAAGATAATGGTATGAATATATGTGTTGGATTGCGTGAAGGATCACAGAACTGGAAAAAAGCTGAGGAAAATGGATTAACCGTAAAAACAGTGGCCACCGCTTCTGACTGGGCTGATGTTATAATGATATTACTTCCAGATCAAACTCAAAAATCTGTTTACGATAAAGAAATTGCTCCTCATTTAAAACCAGGTGACACCGTTGCATTTGGACATGGATTTAATATTCATTACAAACAAATAGTACCTCCTTCGGATGTGAATGTTATGATGATTGCTCCAAAAAGTCCAGGACATTTAGTTCGCCGTACATTTGTTGAAGGATCAGGTGTACCCTGCTTAATTGCAATTCACCAAGACCCGAGCGGGAATACAAAAGATATAGCTCTTGCATGGTCAAAAGGGATTGGGGGTACACACGCCGGTGTAATTGAAACTAATTTTAAAGATGAGACTGAAACCGATTTATTCGGCGAACAGGCAGTATTATGCGGTGGTTCAGCAGAATTAATTAAAGCCGGATTTGAAACTCTTGTTGAAGCAGGTTACCCCGCCGAACTTGCTTACTTCGAATGTATGCACGAATTAAAATTAATCGTTGATCTTTACTATGATGGTGGACTATCAAGAATGAATTTTTCTGTAAGTGATACTGCTGAATATGGCGGAATGACAAGAGGACCAAGAGTTATAAAAGATGCGGCTAAACAAGAAATGAAAAAAATTCTTGAAGAAGTACAGAATGGAAAGTTCGCCCAAGAATGGCTAAATGAATGCAATACTGGCGGCACTAACTTCGAAAAATTAAGAAAGGCAAATAGAGAACATCCTATAGAAATTGTTGGCGCTAAATTGAGAGGTATGATGAGCTGGCTTAAAGAAAAGAAAAAAGAGGTACATTAATGAAATATCGAATTACCCTCCTTCCCGGAGATGGAATTGGAATTGAAGTAACTTCAGCGGCGGTAAAAGTAATTCAGACTGTTGCAGAAAAATTTAATTTAGAACTGGAATACGATGAAAGATTAATAGGTGGCTCTTCTTATGAAAAATTTGGAAATCCACTAACAGATGAAACTCTACAGGCATGTTATGATTCTCACGTAGTTTTTTTAGGAGCAGTAGGTGGAATTCAGTGGGAATCTCTTCCGCATCACTTAAAACCGGAAGCGGCACTTTTAAAACTTAGAAAATCTTTGGGACTTTTCGCGAATATACGTCCCGCAAAAATTTATAAAGCACTCATGGATTCTTCATCATTAAAAAAAGAATATTTAGATGGAACCGATTTTGTAGTAATGCGCGAACTTACCGGTGGAATTTATTTTGGACAGCCGAGAGGTTATGATGAAAAACGGGGATGGAATACTATGGAATATACTCGTGAAGAAGTTGTACGTATTACAAAAATTGCATTTCAGATTGCAAGAGAGAGAAATAATAAAGTTACTTCTGTAGATAAAGCCAACGTTTTGGAAGTCTCACAATTCTGGCGTTCCATAGTTACGGAGATTCATAAAGAATATTCAGATGTAGAACTAAATCACATGTATGTTGATAATGCTGCGATGCAGATTGTGCGTAATCCAAAACAATTTGATGTAATACTCACTTCAAATTTATTTGGTGATATTTTAAGTGATATAGCCGGAATGATAACCGGAAGTTTAGGAATGCTACCCTCAGCAAGTTTAGGTTCAAAATATGCACTCTACGAACCAGTTCACGGAAGCGCACCAGATATTGCGGGACAAAATAAAGCAAATCCTCTAGCGGCAATTGCATCTGTAGCAATGATGTTCAAACATTCTCTTCAAATTTCGAAAGCATCAGAACTTATTGATGAATCAATTGAAAGAACTTTAGCCCAAGGTTATAGAACTTCTGATATTTATACAGAAGGAATGAAATTAGTTTCAACAACAGAGATGACTGAAAAAGTAATTGAGTGTTTCAATAATATTTATCATGAACAGGCTCTTGGCGTTTTCACTCTTTAACAATTTTACAAAATAACTTTCAGGTGTAGTAATGAAAGAAAAAATTATAATATTCGATACAACATTAAGAGACGGAGAACAATCTCCCGGCGCTTCATTAAATGTTTATGAGAAACTTGAGATCGCGCGTCAACTTGCAAAATTAAATGTGGATGTAATTGAAGCCGGCTTTCCCGTTTCTTCTCCGGCGCAATTTGAAGCGGTTAAAAGAATTGCGGATGAAGTTGATGTTATAATAGCGGCACTTTCACGCGCAAAGGAAATTGATATTAAAACCGCATTTGAATCAATAAGGAATTCTTCTAAACCGCGAATCCATACTTTTTCGAGCACTTCAGATATTCATATTCTTGGAAAATTCGGCGATTCAAAATATGGTGCGACATTAGAAGAGAAAAGGAAAACTGTAATTCAAATGAGTTATGACGCAGTTGCGTACGCTAAAACTTTTACTTCCGATGTTGAATTTTCCGCAGAAGATGCAGGCAGAACCGATATTGGTTACTTAGCAGATGTAATTGAAGCCGCGATTGAAGCTGGTGCTACAACTGTAAATATTCCCGATACTACAGGATATACTTTCCCTCATGAATATGGCAATAAAATTGCGGAGCTAAAACGGCGCGTTAAAAATATTAATAAGGCTATAATAAGTGTTCATTGTCATAATGATTTGGGACTTGCTGTAGCTAATTCACTTTCGGCAATTCAAAATGGCGCCCGACAGGTTGAATGCACTATTAATGGAATTGGTGAAAGAGCCGGTAATGCTTCCCTCGAAGAAATTGTAATGGCACTTCAAGTAAGAAAAGATATAAACGATTATTACACCGAAATAAATCAAACTGAAATTTTTAATACAAGCCGAATGGTTTCAGGCTTTACAGGAATTGTTGTTCAACCAAATAAAGCTATTGTAGGCGAAAACGCATTTTCGCATGAATCGGGGATTCATCAAGATGGGATGTTAAAGAACAAACAGACATATGAAATTATGACACCTGAATCTGTCGGCGTTAATAAAACAAAAATTGTTTTGGGAAGACATTCAGGGCGGCATGGCTTAAAAGCTAGATTACTTGAACTTGGCTATCATCCGTCAGAAGTGGATCTTCAAAAAACTTACGAGGCTTTTGTTCTTCTTGCTGATAAAAAGAAGGAGGTATTTGATGACGATCTCCGTGTATTAATGGGTGACGAGATTAATAAACGAGAAGAATTTTATGAGCTGGAATATCTTCATGTTATTTCCGGTTCTGATATGATACCAACAGCAACAGTAAAAATTAAATCTCCTGGTAAAGTTTATCAAGAATCTTCAACCGGAGATGGACCAGTTGACGCGAGTTTTAACGCTATTGAACGGGCATTAGGTATAAAACTTAATGTTGAGTCTTATCAAGTTAGATCTGTTACTTCGGGAAGACAGGCATTGGGTGAAGCAATAATTCGAATTCGCCAGGATGAAAAATCATTTAATGGAAGAGGCATTTCAACCGATATTATTGAAGCCAGCGCTAAAGCATATATTCAAGCAATCAATAATTATGAAATTTTTTCTAAATCAAAATATGAAGTTCAAGAAATAAGTCTTGTATAAAGCAAAGGATATAATATGGGAATGACAATCACAGAAAAAATATTAGCTAAATCGGCAAAGAAAAATTTTGTTACGCCCGGTGAAAATGTTTGGCTCGATGTTGATGTGCTAATGACACATGATGTTTGTGGACCACCTACAATCGCAATCTGGAAAAAAGAATTTGGGGAAAAAGCGAAAATATTCGATAAAGAAAAATTAGTCATATTTCCTGATCATTACATTTTTACTCAAAATGCACATGCAAATAGAAATGTTGATATTCTTCGTCAATTTGCCGCTGAGCAAAATCTCCCAAATTATTATGATGTTGGAACCGAGCGATATAAGGGTGTTTGCCACATAGCCCTTGCAGAAGAGGGATATAATGTACCTGGTACTGTTTTATTTGGTACCGATTCTCACACTTGCACAAGCGGAGCTTTTGGGATGTTCGCTACCGGTGTTGGCAATACTGATGCCGCTTTTATTTTGGGTACCGGCAAAATTTGGGAAAAAGTACCCGAATCAATGAAGTTCATATTTAATGGGGTAATGCCGAGTTATTTAACCGCAAAGGATTTGATACTTCAGATTCTTGGCGATATTACAACCGACGGGGCCACATACCGCGCAATGGAATTTGACGGTGATGCAATATTTTCTCTATCAATGTATGAAAGAATGACTTTAACAAATATGGCAATTGAAGCAGGCGGTATGAATGGAATTATAAAAGTTGATGAGATTACAAGAGAATATTTAAGGGAAGTTGGGATTACTAAATTTGATGAATTTGAAAGTGATGCGGACGCCAATTATCAATCTAAATATGTTTATAACGTGGAAGAGATTGAACCTTTAGTTGCAAAGCCGCATAGCCCAGATAACAGAGATATAGTTCGAAATGTAGCCGGTACAAAATTGACAAAATGTTATATTGGCTCCTGCACCGGCGGTAAAATAACCGACTTTCAATTCGCGGCGCAAATATTATTCGGCAACAATGTAAAAGTACCAACCTTTGTTGTTCCGGCAAGTACTACAGTTGCAAAACAACTATCGGAAGAAACCCACAAAGGAATTTCACTTAAAGAGATTTTTGAAAATTCAGGATGCATAATTGCTGAATCATCCTGTGCCGCATGTTTGGGTGGACCATCAGATACTATTGGAAGAAGTATAGATGGTGATGTTGTAATTTCTACCACCAATAGAAATTTTCCCGGCAGAATGGGAAGCAAAGCATCAGGTGTTTATTTGGCATCTCCGCTAACCGTCGCGGCTTCAGCGGTTACGGGTGTTATTACTGACCCGCGAGATTTTTTGTAAAATTTTTATTTTGAGGAAATAATGGAAAAAGTTATTAATGGATTAGCATACGTTCTCGGCGATAATATCGATACTGATCAAATTATACCTGCCGAGCATCTTGTGTATTCAACGAGTGATCCGGAAGAATTAAAAAAATATGGGCATTATGCATTATCAAGCGTACCAATTGAAAAGGCAGGCTTACCTAATGGCGGAATTCCCTTTATTGATGGTGATAATCACTCATCAAAATTTCGAATAATTATCGGGGGAAAAAATTTTGGATGCGGTTCATCGCGCGAGCACGCTCCCCTCTCGCTTCAAGTTGCTGGAGTTAAAGTAGTTGTTGCTCAATCTTATGCCCGAATTTTTTACCGTAACTCTGTCGATGGTGGATTTATAATTCCTTTTGAAAGCGAGATTCAATTAAATAATAAAATTAAAACCGGTGATGAGATTGAAATTGATTTACCGAACAATTTATTAATTAATAAAACTTCGGGTGAAAAATATAATTTGAAACCACTCGGCAGTGTTTTCGAAATAGTTGATGCCGGAGGATTATTCGAGTTTGCCCGCGCTACAAAGATGATTTAGTTTTTTAAAACCAAAATTGAGTAGAATATGGAATCAAATCTGATAGAACTTTTTGATACAACATTACGTGATGGTACACAAGGAGAAGGTGTTAATGTATCTGTTCAGGATAAATTAGTAATTGCTCAAAAACTTGACGATTTCGGGATTGATATAATTGAGGGAGGTTGGCCCGGCAGCAATCCAAGAGATGAGGAATTTTTTGAGAGGGCAAAAAGAATAAAACTGACTCATGCGTCGATTTGCGCATTTGGGTCAACCGCCCGTTTTCCAGATAAGATTGATTCCGATAATAATTTAAATATGCTGTTGAAAGCTGAAAGTCCCTACGTTTCAATATTCGGTAAAACATGGCTCTTTCATGCAGAGAAGGGATTAGGCTTAACAGCAGATGAAAATGAGGAGCTGATTTTTAAATCAGTTAAATTTTTGAAGGATCATGGAAGAACAGTTGTTTTTGATGCCGAGCATTTTTTTGATGGATACAAAGACAATAATGGATTCGCGATAAGAATGTTGAAAGCGGCGCAGAGTGGCGGAGCGGATGTGATCACACTTTGTGATACGAATGGTGGATCGCTTCCGGGTGAAGTTTATGATATTGTTATTGATGTAAAAAAACAATTAAGTAAACCAATTGGGATTCATGCACATAATGATGGTGAACTTGGCGTAGCAAACTCGCTTGCCGCAATAAGCGCGGGTGCTGTTCATGTTCAAGGTACAATAAATGGGGTAGGTGAAAGATGCGGAAATGCAAATTTGATAAGTATAATTCCTAATTTGATATTAAAGATGGGAAAGAATACAAAGCATAATTTAGCTTTGGAACAATTAACTCCCCTTTCTAACTTCATTTTTGAAATAATGAATTTAATTCCCAATACGAGAGCGCCATTTGTCGGGAAATCAGCATTCGCACACAAAGGTGGAATACATGTAAGCGCCGTATTAAAAGACAGCCGCATGTATGAACATATTAGTCCGGGAACAATCGGCAATAAACAACGTGTGCTAGTTTCAGACCTTGCAGGGCAGAGCAATATTCGTTATAAAGCAAAAGAGTTTGGGGTTGATCTTTCCAATGAAAATGAGCTGAGTAAAAAAATAGTAAATCATATTAAATCGCTTGAGTATGATGGCTACCAATTCGATGGAGCCGAAGCATCATTTGAATTAATTTTACGAGAGGAGACGAATGAATTTTCACCCTACTTTAAGACTTTAGACTCCAAAATAAGTGTCACTTTTGATAATCAAAAAAATTCAGTTGCCGAAGCTGTACTGAAAATAGATGTGAATGGAGAAATTGAACATACTGCGGCAAACGGTGATGGACCTGTAAACGCATTGGATAATGCTCTTCGAAAAGCATTAACCCGGTTTTATCCCGAAATTTCTCAAATTGAACTGATTGATTATAAGGTTCGTGTGTTAAATGAAAAACATGGTACCAGCGCAAAAGTTCGAGTATTAATAGAATCAAGTGATGGACAAGAAACATGGTCCACAGTAGGTGTTTCGCAAAATATAATACAGGCTAGCTGGCAGGCTTTGTGTGATAGTGTAAATTATAAATTATTCAAGATAAAGAAACTAGAAGCGGCTCAGTGAGCCGCTTTTTATTTCATTAATAATTAAGCGTAAGACTCTTTAGACCTTCTGAATGCCGCAATAATAAATCCTAATGCCATTACAATAACCCCGATCCAAACTAGACTTATAAATGGTTTTATACTGGCTTCAATTGTCAATACTTCTTTCAGTTGAGCTGTGTGAGATTTAGATTCAGTACCGTCCAAGTTAGAAAACTCTAATTCAACTTTACCCTCATTTGCGGTCATTGTGATAATTGATACGCGCAAATTCGCACTTTTAGATTCGGCAGGGATATATGTTGGACCCTCCCCGGTATTCTGCATTACCGGTTGTAATGATTCAGTTTTACCATTACTGGTTACTTTAAGATCGATACCTATTTTAAATCCTCCTCCGCTCATCATCGATTCCATATTCTCGGGCATAACAAATGAGTTAAATAAAATTTTAGTACCGTTATAATCAAAAGTCTCCCCTTTTTTCATAATGACGGAATGATTATGATCGCCTTCTTCAGTACCGTCTGAGTAACTAACGGGCGCGATATAAAAATCTTTTGTTAAGCCAACCAATATATCGGGCTCACGCATAAGACTATTATTAAACTCAGCAACAAACATAACTGGTTTTATAACATTTACTGAACTACCTTTTTTAACTTCAACATTGAAATAGTATCGTTTTCCATTATCAAACGGTTCATAACCAAGGAAAGAAAGTTCATGCCCATAAACATTTACCTTTTCACCTTTTGTAAGATCAACTTGTTTATGCTCAGAATGACCACCAGTTGCGAGAACACCAATAAAGAAAATTGCTATACCGATATGAGCGACATATGCACCCAGAAAAGATTTCTTCCCCTTAAAAATTTTATAGGCAATTTCACCATTTACAAAAAGAGCGAAAGATGATGAATAAGCAAGAATAATAAGCATTACATCATTCAAGCCACCAATAATTACAAATGAGGCGGTCAATATTAATGCTGAAAGAATAGCAAATCTTGATTGTTTCCATAAATCTTTCCCCTCGGTATGCTTCCACTTAAGGAGAATACTGAAGCCATTTAGAAATCCAATTATGATTGCAATTGGAAGATTGAGCTCATTATAAAATTTAATTTCAACTGTTTGCCCAAAAATTGGTGCACTTGTTCCAACAAAAACTATAATTGCAGAAGCAATCAATGCTACGGCACCAGTAAATAAAGCTAATTCTCGAGATAAAACATTTTCTTCGAATGAAAAATTCTCTGTTAAGTATTTCCATCGATACGCAATTCCACCAATTCCCAGTAAAGTAAATAGCCCAAGAAAAATAACCAAGAATAGATAAACCGTCATTCCAGGATCAACAAACGAGTGAACTGAAGCATCGCCTAGAATTCCGCTTCGCGTTAAAAATGTGCTGTATAAAACAAGTATATAAGTGAGGATACTTAGGATAAGATTAGTTTTCACAAATCTTCCGCTTCCCCCTTTATCTTGAGTTTTCTTTTGAACAAGTAAGGTATGAATTGATGCAACACCAATGATCCAGGGTACTAGAGAAGAGTTTTCAACCGGATCCCAGCCCCAATAACCACCCCAACCCAATACACCATAGGCCCAGTATCCGCCAAGCATAATAGCAGCTCCGAGAACCATTGTGCCTGCTAAAACCCATGGCAATGATTGTTTTACCCAATCTTTATATTCATTTTTTAAGATCGCAGCAAAAGCAAATGAAAATGGAACTGCCGACATTGCAAAACCAACAAACAATATAGGTGGGTGTATCTGCATCCAAAAATTTTGAAGAAGCGGATTAAGACCTTTCCCCTCAATAATAAAATCATTAACGGCAATATTGTTGGCTGTAAGTGTCGCATATAATTCTTTTCCCATTTGAATAAAAGAACTACCCGACTGAGGATCGTTGAACATAAAACTTTGCAATGCAGGCATACTTAAAAATGCTGGGTTGATACTTTTTAGATTAATGAAATCTTGATCCATCCAGATATAATTAAAGGGTGACTTTAAAAGTGGATTAAGCATGATTAGTAGGAAAGATAAAACCAGAGAAAAAATAACCATTACCCTCGGTTCTAAATCTCCTCTTTTTGAAGTATAGTCGAGAAGTATTAATCCAACGATCGCAGTGAAAAGTGTCCAGAGCATAAAACTTCCCTCTTGACCAGCCCAAAAAGTAGAGATAAGGAGACCGATTTGAAGATCACTTCCACTATAGTTATAAACGTATTTATATTGATACTGATGAGTTAAAATTGCATGAAGTAAAAAAGCAGATGCTGCAATAATTAAAATAACAGTAGCATGGAATGACAATCTAGCAATTGAAAGAGTATTATTGTACCCTTTAAAAGTTAAATAATACATCACAACACCAACCACTGCGGTTAGTAAACCGAGTGTTAAAATAATATTTCCTATCATTTGTGTCTCCTGACTGCCTATGAATTAGCGCTTTGAGTTGCCTGATCTTGATATTTTGAGGGACATTTAGTTAGAATTTCAGTTGCCTGAAAATTGCCATTAATGTACTTTCCTGTAACAACTACACTTGTCGATGATTCAAAATTATTTGGAATCATTCCTTTATAATAAACACGCATCTCGTTTCCTTGGTCATCTTTCATGTAAAAAGAAAAAATGTTGTTGTTTTTATCGAATGTATAATTTTTCTCTTTCACCCAGCTTCCCGTAGCTTTAATCGTTTTTTCGCTGTTAATCACTTTTGAAAAATTATTTTCGTATGAAACGTTTGTTTGTGTAAAAAGGAAAATCATAATTGCCATAAAAACGACAATTATTATTCCTCCAAAAATGTATTTATTATTCATTTATTATTTCTCCTTTAATTCCATTTCAATTTTTTTGAGACGCTTGTCAGTATTAAGAACAAATAAAAATATCCCAAGCCAAACGACAAGTACTATAAATAGTACAATATAAATTGCATTACTTTCAAGAAAACCTAAAAATCCGTTTTCCAAGACCTACCTCACATTCTGTTTAACAAGATTATCTTTCATGATCAAAGTTTTGTATCTAATTTTCCAAATCCATAAATAAAGCATTGTAAATGCAATAAGCGAAAGATAGAATATTACCTGCATATTTAAATTCATTTTGAAGTCAACAACCGGTCCTGCATTATCATCATTTGCCGAGCCGGGGTGCAATCCGGTCATAATCCTTGGCATAATAAAAATGAAAAAAGGTACAGTTAAAAAAGCGATTATTGAATAAACTGCTGAAAGACTAGCTCTTTTATCTTCATTTTCTATAGCCGATCGAAGCGCAAATAGTGAACCGTAAATAAGTAGTAGAATAAAAATACTCGTTTCGCGTGGGTCCCAATGCCAAAAAGCTCCCCATGTAAATTTTGCCCAGATTGAGCCGGTAACGGTAGCTAAAACACAAAAGACCATACCAAGTTGAAGAGCGGCATTCGATTTGGAATCGTAGTCTAAGTCCTTGCTTCTTAAATATTTAACCCCATAAATCATCGCCATTAAAAAAGCAAGAACAGATAACCAAGCAGTTGGAACATGGAAAAAGATAATTTTAGCTTTTTCTTCCAATCCCGGTATAAATGGAAACTCAAACCATGCTTTTGGCTGCTCAACGATTGGGAATGAGATCCCAGCAATAATTACAAATGACATCAGGACAAACAGAATTATTTTCCAAACCATTTAAACATTTCTTCATTTATTTTGAGACAAAAAATAGGAAACTATGTCTTGATATACAAAATATTCCGAAAACTGACCTGGTCAAAAATATTAACATAACCTATGATCATCTACTAACATTTTTGATTAGTTTTACGTCCAATATTTAGTATTTTGAGAGAAAAGTGTCAGAATCGAACCCTATAAAAAGGATATTTGATCTTTATACCAGTGATCTCAGTTATAATGAAATAGAGAGGTTGGTAAAAAGAGAAGCTGGAGAAGTATATGAATTCTTCTCAAAAGATATTCCAAAAGCAGATCAAACAAAAAGTAAGTTTTATCGCTCTCTAATATTTATCCGCAGTTTGTTTAACGCATTCATCTTAAAATTGAGCCCCGCAAGAAGAATTTTTTATTTTGCTGCTCTTCTCTTCTTTTTTGTAGGCTATAGTCAGCCGAGCAATTTTTACCTAATACTAAGTTTTATAATTTTTAATCTGTTGCTTGCTTTTGAATTGGCAGATAAACTTTCTGCAAGAAGTGAGTTGGATGTGGCTAGGAAAATCCAATCAGATATTATTCCTAAACATGGAAATACAATTAATAAATTTGAGATAGCATCATATTATGAGCCTGCACGAGAAGTAGGCGGTGATTACTTTGATCTTGTTGAGAAGAATAATAAAACTTATTTATTTGTTGGCGATATATCAGGCAAAGGTATGGCAGCCGCATTATATATGGTAGTTGTAAAATCTATTTTTCATCTATTGCTCGATTCAATCTCCGATCTTAAAGAATTGATAATTCTGTTTAAGTATCATTTTTCGAAAAATCTGCGAAAAGAAAATTTTATTACTCTAAATACCGCATTAATTAATGAGGATGGCTCTTTAAAGGTAATTAGGGCCGGTCATGGACCATTATATCACTATAAGAGTTCTTCACAAACCATTGAATCTATTGCTCCTCCAGGCATTGGTATTGGGTTTAATGATAGAGGCGTATTTGAGAAAACTCTCGAGGAAATTGAGATACGAACAGAACTAAATGACATACTCTTCTTTTTTACCGATGGTGTAAATGAAACAATGAATGAAACACATCAAGAATTTGGTGAAGAAAGAATAAAAATTTTAATAAAAAATAACGCCTTTAGAACTTCTGATGAGATTAAAAATATTTTACTCTGGTCTGTTAATCAATACAGAGGTACTACACCTCAATTTGATGATTTAACTTTTGTAATACTTAAAGATATTGGGCATCATTCATAAATTCGGAATAATTCATTATCTGGCCTGATATCATCGTAGATCTTTTTTAATGAATAAAATGCAGTTTGATTACCTCTTTGTGCGGCATTTCTATAATATTTCACTGCCTGTGCTTTATTTTCATTTACCCCAATTCCATTTTCAAAACAATATCCTAAAGCGGTCTGGGCCAATACCGCCCCTTCATTTGCCAATTGAATAAGTGTATTAATTTCATTCTCACTTTTCTGAACAGATGAGTCAGTAAGGCTCAATAATGCCATTCTAATATTCGCTTCCCGGCTACCTAAATCTTTTGCGATTGTCCAGTACTCAATTGCTTTATTTTTATCTTTTGGAACAATGGTCCCGAGTGAATGAAGAAGTCCCATTTCAATTAAGGAAGGAATATGATTTGCTTTCGCTGCCGACTGAAGAAGTGCAAGTGCCTGTTCGCTCGTTATCTGATTATTAAACCCTAGAGCCGCTAATGCCGAATAAATAAATTTCGCTTCAGAGAAATTATCTTTTACTCCCTTCTGAAGTATTGAAATAAATAAAGGATTCTGAGACATTTTAAATAATGATTCCCCAGCTTTAAAAGAACCAAGTCTGTACGAACGTAAATAAGAAATTGATGATCTAACCAAATCTTTTTCAAATAAATAACCTAATTCGTAACACCGGCCAATTATTAAAAGTGCTTCCGGGCTACCAATCTCCGCGGCATAATTAATCAGTCCAACTGAGGTTGTATCTTTGATATGTAGTGAATCACCTACCTCATTTATTCCCAAGTACTTCTTTAATTCTGCTTTATCTTTTTCAATAAGATTTTTAATAAACTCTTCATTATTTAACTCATTAGATTTATCGCCACTCTCGAAATCAAAATAATCTAATTCCCAATTAGTATTCATCAAATTGGAAGATTCATCTGCCGTTTTATTAACTTGTATATCGATTGAATCGGCTTGAAGCGAAGGGATAAACCCACTTTTCAAGAGCTGGTCTAAAGCTAATTTGGCATCTTTATTATTAGCCTGCGTAGCCAGTTTCAAATATCTATAAGATTCATTCAAATTACGGCTTACGGTCAAGTTATCTGTATAAATTAAACCGAGAGCTAATTGAGCTTCAGCTAAACCTGAAACAGCGGCTGCTTTAAAATTTTGAAAAGCCTCAAACGGATTCCATGGAACTCCAATTCCATTATAAAGCATTATACCATAATTAAATCTTGCTGCTGGAAGGTTTTGATCGACTGCTTTGCGAATCCAATAAATAGCCTTAACTGTATCTGCACTAAATCCATTGCCGAGAAGGTACCTGATACCCAGTTCATGCTGTGCAAATGGGTCGTTACGATTAGCTTCACTCACTAATAAATAGCCTGCAATAAGAGAATAGGATGGATATTTTGCCTTAATTAATGGCTGACGGCGCGAGAAGTTTTCACGAAACGCTTCGCTTCTTGTAGAATCCTGTGCAAAATTATTTTCAACAAATAACGTTGAAAGTAAGATGAGGCAGATGAATAATTGTTTAGATAGATTATTAATAATTAGTAGAGCCACTTTTTTAATGCAAAGTAATTTTCACCATTAATTGAATAATAACTCATTTCATCCATAAGTTGTTTTATGATGAACAAGCCCATTCCTCCTTCAGGAAGATTATCAATATCGGAAGGATCGAAATCCAGTTCACGAACATCAAGATTTGGGCGAGGACTGCCGCTATCAACGATTACAATATTTAATAAGTTATCAATTTTGGAAACTTTAACTTCGATGAGATGATTTGGTTCCCCTTTGTACGAATGTTTTATTACGTTATTTATTGCTTCGGTTAAAGAGATAGTTATGGCGTTGCAAGTAAATTGTTCAACTCCCTGGTTGGATAAATGAGCAATTATTTCATCAATACAAGGACCTACTTGATCATAATCACTTAAAAGGCTGAACTTTTTCTCAGTCACTTCTTCACTATTGAATTTTATACATCAATATAAAAAAGTACTGCTTAACTCAAAAGCATCAAATAAAGATATTTTGAATTTCCCCTACAAAGATGACCTAAAAAAACCAGCACATGTGATACGCTATACTCTATTTTTCTTTTACCTTACACGTTGAAATCCCAAAAGGTAAGTAAGCCGGGCATCTTCTCATAAATGCCGTGGCGATCGGTATTAACCCTATCAAACCCCATAAAGATTCGTACGCTATGCCAATTGCAAGGATTAATATTCCAAGAATAATTCTAAGGTTACGGTCTACACCACCCACATTCTCTTTCATGCATACTCCTATTAATATTGATTATTTTATAAATGTCATGATTTTAGATTGAGCAAAACTATCGATTACTAATCTGTAACAATAAATACCGGATGCCAGTTCATATTGATATGATGCAAATTTCACTTCATGGATTCCAGGAATTTTTTCCTCATTTACCAAGAGCGCGATTTCATTTCCCAAAATATCATAAACTTTCAAAGATACTTTAGAGGTATTCTTACCTAATATTTTAGGTACAGAATATTTTATTGTTGTTTCGGGATTGAATGGATTGGGGTAATTTTGATACAAAACAAAATTATTATTTGCTTGTATTTCACTATCTATGGAGGTGGTATTAAAAAATTTCAATTTAATTAATTCCCACAATTCTCTGCTTCCCGAATCATATCCAAGTGCCCATAGTCCAATCCCTCTGAGTTTTTGTGTAAGGGCAAGTTCAAACTTTAACTCGATACTTTTTGAATCCTCAAACCAAATCTGATTCCACGTGGAATCTTTCCACCGCAACCAAGGAGTTTGTGAAATTTCATCCCATAAATATTCGGCACCTTTATAGTTTGATAAATCGCGGTGAAGAATTATTTTTTGCCAGTTGTTCGTTAATGAATCTGGATTAAATCTTTTAACCGGTGCGTATGGTCTTTCAGAATCCGTTTTCCAATAATTCCCATAATATGGCACACCTAAAATTAATTTTTTCGGGTTATAATCGATCACCGGCTTGTAATCACTTAGTACTGCTTTAGAAACACTAAAAAAAGGGCCAGAGAAAGGTGCAGTGGGGCCTGTTGTTTCACTCCAACTACCATAAAAATCATAACCCATTGCAAATAAATAATCACATTTTTCACTCATTCTTTTAAAGTCCCATTTCCCATCATTAACAATTGGAGTAGAAAATGAAATTTCCAAACTTGGATTTATATTTTTGAAATGATTACCGGCTAATATTAGAAAATTTATAACGACCTCACCTTTATCGGAATCCAGTAAATTCTCAAAATCAAAATTGATCCCATCTAAAGAGTAGGGAAATAAATATTTCGCAATATTATTAAATAGGTTTTCACGTATAAATGAATCGTTCATTAATTTATTAATCTGAGTTCCTTCGAAATTAGCAACCGTTAAAATAATTTTGCAATTATTATCTCGCGAAGAATTAATAACATCAATCCATGGCCAATTAATTGGAGGAGTAATATTGCCAAGACTATCAGCCTCAAATGCCATAATGGCTACATGTGTAAGTAAGCTATAATCAATTGTTTTATGAGTCCCGGCAAGATATTCCCAGTATGGTAAGAAACCGAAGACTGTTTTGGGTTCGCTTGCTTGTTGTTCAATCAAGCTATCTAAAGAAATATCCTTGAGTAAATTAATATCTTGGTGAGTGGGCTGTAGTGGAACGGCAATTATTACAAATGGGAAAACCACAGAAAGAATTTGAATTAATCTTTTCACCATCATGCCTTAATATTTACATTTGAATTATAATAAAATTTATGGAGAGTTTATCGGTAAGAAGATAGGGTTAATCTTTTTATAAAATGAAAAGATTAACCCCAATTCTCTAAAGTTCGTCTAACCCTTCTTCGATTCTTTCTCTTCGATTCTGGTCTTGAGTACGGCGTGATTCAATTCGAAATGAAATTCCTAAAAATGCCATACGCGAATCAAATCTTCTATCATTAGTAATTGAAAAACCAGTACCTATTGTTTCAGTATTGAATTTCCTCGTCTTAAATAAATCAGTAACTCTTAAAGTAAAAGTTAATTTTCCATCTAAAAATTCTTTTCGAGCCATCATATCCATAGCATACTGTTCCTGCATTTTAGTTTGAGCGGAACTTCCGAAGAACATTCCTCCAAATCCTCCACCCATACCACCTCCGCCGCCCCGGCCGCCACCGCCAAACATACCACCACCGCCAGTCGATAGTAAAATTGTTGGTGAAGAATAGGAGAAAATTAACTGCAGTGAAAAATCATTTGGAAATGTAAATGAGGAATTGAGTCGAGATACCCAACTATCTGTTGATCTTGTACCGCCAAGAGTTCCTTTATCTTCAACACTGCTGTTATAATATGAAAGAGTTCCATTTAATCTTAACCAGTCAGCAACAGGTTGAGTTAGAATAAACTCAAGACCGTATGATTTACCTTTAGAGACATTTTCAAATGTTGAATATGTAACTCCATTTGAAAGTAGCGTGCTGATAGTTGAAATAAGGTTTGTATTTTGACGATAAAACAGATTTGAAATTAAATAGGTCTTTCCGAATGCTTGGGTTAATCCCAATTCTACGGAGTTATGATACTGTGGTTTTAAATTTGGATTTCCAGCAGAAATATTCAGAGAGTCAGTTCTATCTATGTAGGGATTTAGCTGTCTGTTTTGTGGTCTATCGATTCGCCTACTATAACTTAACTGAATTTCATCGATATCGTTTAATTTATATCGTAAATGTGCTGTAGGATAAACATCAAAATAGTCACTCTCATAACTTTGATTTTTAGTTATAGAATTTCCTTCAACATATACTTGCTCAGCTCGCAAACCTATCTGTCCGGTTAAATCACCAATACCATTTGAATAAATTGCATATAAAGCGTGTACTAGTTCCTTATAATCATACTCATCATCGCCAAGTGAACTTAATCCCCAACTATTATTAGAGGCATTGTAATCAAGATATTTATTTGATGAAGTGAGGTCCTTAATTTGACTTCTGAATCCTGTTTCTAATCTACCCCATGAATCCATTGGCTGAATAAAATTAGCCTGAGCCAATATAAGTTTTTGAGCATTTGATGATAATGCATTTTGTCTGGTTGGTACTTGCAATGGCATACCCGAACCAACATCAAAATAATTTTGGTTAATGAACGAGTTATTATCCATCTCGCTAGTTGAGTACATAATATCAGCAGTAATCTCTTTCGCCCTATTTTCAAAATTCTTTTTATAACTAAGTGTATAATTTCCCGAATGATTATCTCTATCCGCAGTGCTTATTCTATCAAAGAAGCTAGTTAGGTTATTAACACCGGTGTAATTTTTGTTAATTATTGTACTTGAATTATCAAAATCACCAAATCGTAATTGTGAAGAAAGTGTAATAAATTCCCTTTCCTGCAAATAATAATCTATACCAAAATTTACGCTATGGTTTTTCATTTTGAAATTCCCATCAGTATTTTGATCGAGGATATTTGCCGAATTGCCTAAATAGGATGTTCTCAATGAGGTACCACCATTATAGGTGTTGAAAAATCTGCCATCATAACCGGCAAGGATTGAATAGTCATCATCTCTGATGCTACCATTTAATGAAGTATTAGCTCTGCCTTGTGAACCAAGATTACCCATTACATTGCCACTATAACCGAGATTTGATTTACGTTTTAATATAACGTTTATGATTCCAGCGGTTCCTTCTGGATCATACCTAGCCGAAGGATTGGTAACCAACTCTATACTCTCTATTGAACTTGCCGGAATTTGAGCTAGTACATCCGAGCCGCTAAATCCAGCTAAAGATGCGGGTCTTCCATCTACCAATACAGTAATATTAGTATTCCCTCTTACTGCTACACCGCCGTCAGCGTCAACCTGGACAGATGGAATATTTTCTAGCACATCTACAGCTGTTCCACCTGAATTTGACATATTTGCATCAAGATTATAAACTTTTTTATCAAGATTGAACTGCATTGTCTCTTTTGATGATTGAACAACTATTTCATTCATATTGACAGATTTTGGTTCAATTTTAATCTCCTTTAAATCTATAGTCCATGAAGAGGGATTAATTGTTAAATCACTAATTCTTTTTGTTAAATATCCGATGTAACTAAGATTAATATGATATTTACCGGGGAGAATTTTATCGAATGTGAATGAGCCATCTTTATTAGATACCGTTCCATTCACCATTACCGAATCTCTCGATCGGAACAGAATAATATTGCCATATTCTACAGGTGAGTTTGTTTCAGAGTCAATTAATAAGCCGGTTATTTTACCATTCGGTTGAAATTGTGAAGCATCCATTCTTCTTTGATTGTTTTGGGAGAAAATGGAAACTATGGGGAGGAGCAGAATTACGAAGAGAAAGTACTTTTTCACAACATATCCTTATTTTTTTTGTTTTAACATACTTTTTTACTAAAAGGTTTAATTTAGATGTGAAATTTAGTTATAAGTTTCAAATCTAGTCTGATTAAAATTTATAGCAAAAAGAGAAAAATTTTGAACCTCTCAAGGAGAACTATAATTACAGCCAATATGTTTTGAAAAGAGAGACACAAAAATTTTGATCAATTGAAAATAAAAATGAAAATATTATTCTCTTATGCGATTGGTTTATGCCTTTTAAGTCTAATAGCATGCAATTCAAAAGTAAATAGTAAACAAATAATAATCGAAGATGAGATCATAATGGATTCTAATAAAGTAACCGAGATTGCGACTCTGGGGAGTGGATGCTTTTGGTGTACCGAAGCAATATTTTTGAGAGTAAACGGCGTTTTGAAGGTACAAAGCGGCTATTCGGGTGGAAATGTTCCTAACCCGACTTATGAAGCAGTGTGCACCGGGAAAACCGGTCATGCGGAGGTTTGCCAAATTACATTTGACCCCTCGGTAATCTCTTTTACCGATCTACTTCAAGTTTTCTTTAATACACATGATCCCACAACCTTAAATCAACAAGGGGCAGATGTTGGCACACAGTACAGGTCAGTAATCTTATATCATTCTGAAGAACAGAAAAAAATTGCGGAGGGAATAATTTCCCAACTCGACGAAGAAAAAATTTGGGAGACTAAAATTGTTACTGAGATTTCTCCCTTCAAAAAATTTTATAAGGCAGAAGATTATCACCAAAATTACTATGCTCGAAATGAATATCAACCATACTGCAGCTTTGTAATTACTCCAAAAATTGAAAAATTCGAAAAAGTATTCAGTGATAAGTTAAAAAAATAAGATTCACCATTATTCTAATTATAAATAATCTCACCATTCCTGAATGAAAAACTTTTTTCGAATGGAAGATTGTGAACACCATTTTTGTTCGCTGTTATAATCCTCACCAAAAAAGTTTGGTCACTATTTAAAGAGATTGGAACAGCAAGCATTCCGGTTGATTCATCAAAATTATAATTGTTGCTCTGTTTATTTATAAAGACATCGATTTTTCTTTTATTTATCGGAGTCTTTGTTTCAATCTTAAAATTCATATTTATAATTAAACTATCCACCGAGTATCCGTAGTCTTTATATGTTACTACAGGTTTATCTGCTTTTAAATATTTACCCAATCCACGGTAAATTCCCCACGCTTGAATTTTATTGAATTCTTCAATATTGAGCCGTTGTTCTTCGTGACTACTAGTGTGAAATGCACATTCAACAAGCACTGAAGGAATTAATGTTCTGCGAAGCACCGAGAAACCATCTCCCGGATAAATAAAATAATCAGAGTAAGTGCCATCAAATGAACCTAATCCACCCGGGTTACGCATTACATAGGATAAATCTCGTTGAATAAATCTAGCCAAATCCCTCTCCATTGGTTCATACTCGTAATTTTCTTCAAGAGCATGGTAATACGTTGATGTATAATTAGTATAATCATCCTCCCACCTAGCAGGCGCATTATGATGAATACTTATGAACAAATCGGCTTTGCTATTATTGGCGAGTTCAGAACGAAATGCTAAAGGAACAGTTTTATCTGTATCTCTCGATAAGATTACTTCTCCGTTTGATAATTCAATAAAATTTTTGAGAAAGAGAGCAACTCGCAGATTCACATCCGCTTCAATAACATTGCCGGCTTTATTTGTATTTCTCCTATCTTCTCCTCCATGCCCAGGATCAATAAATAATTTTTTGCCGGTAAAATGAGGTTTAAAGTCCTCAATCGTATTCAAATATTTTTCCTGATCTTGAAGATCAGGGGGTACATAATAGTAAACAATTTTTTCACTTGAACATGACGCTAATGCTAGCATCATAGTAATACAAATGGTAATAACTAAATATTTTTTATACATAATTCTCCTTTTACAGCATACATGCACTTAGTGCAATGACTCAAATTTTGTGGATATGGACCTGATTCAATAGATTTTATGATTTTGTCGAAATGTGAATCATATCCCAATACTTCTTCCCTACTTATTTCCCACGATATTTTTTTATCAGGATATTCTAAAAATATCAACATTAATATGAAGGTAGAAATATGTGGATATAATTGTGAAATAATAAATGAATAATACTTTAACTGGGTCAAATAATTTTTGGCCCTTTCTAAAACTTGATTTTCAGTAATCTTATCAGTTTTATAATCGATTATTATAACTTGATTACTTTCAATGATTAGCTTATCAATAATGCCAAATAAATAATGCCCATATTTAAAACAGTATGCTTCATACTCATTGTAATAATTTTGGAATCCATTAATTTCAAAATAACTATCAGATTGCATCCATCTCAAAACTGAGCGACAAATCTCATTTTTATATTGCTCGAACATATCTTCCGGAATTATCGCTTTATGCTGAAGTAATTGATAATTAACACTCTGCTCTACTGATCCCTCCATAACATTCTCACTTAATATCTTATGAATAATAGCACCTTTTAACTGCGGGATTGTAACTCTTTCTTTATCCTCAATATCATCCTCGTTCACTTCATCATACTTCTCATAAAGAGTCATCAAAGGTTTGAACCCAAGTTCATAAGTCAGTTGATACTTCAGTTGGCATTGTTCAAACATATTAATTTTGGTAGCCGAAATAATCTCACGTTTCGATTTATCATCAATTCTAGAAAGCATAAATTTCTTTTGTTCAATTACTCCCACCTCTATATTAATACTTTCTTGATCATCAATATTCTTTACAATTGGAATCTCCATACACATTTGGCTGATTGATTCATTATTTGGCGAGGAGTAATCCAATTTTTTAACATTAGCTTCTAAAGAAATTGAATTAACATCCAAATCTGATGCAATCGCTGATTTCAATAACTCTATAAATGACGTTGAATCTCCCTTTGGCGATGAAGCGGTTAAATATAAGTGTTTAATGGCTCTTGTAGCGGCGACATAAAACAGTCTTTTAATTTCAGCCATATTTTTTTTTTGATCGATATAATTGTACAGTGCCCCAATTATTGGAGTTGAATAGTTCTTATAATAGTTATTTTCAGCTGGAACCTTTGTTAAAAATCCATACTTTTTATCAAGAGAAATACTTTTTGATTTTAAAGAATCGGATCTGCTTTCTACATCAATACCTACAACAAAAACAACTTTAAATTCAAGTCCTTTCGCCTGGTGAATAGTCATTATTCTTACTTTGTTATTCCCTTCAGAGAGCTGAGCGTGACCTTCATCCTCATTGGTCAGTATTTCTTTTTTTAATTCTTGGGTAAAATCAAATAGATGGCTGAAAAGTTTATCTGAATAATTTCTTGCAATCCGGATAATCTTATTGATGTTTGCGATATCTTGTTCGTCGTTTTTTCTACTAGCTATAATTGCCCAATAATTCGTTTCGTTTAGTATTTTTCTAATTAGCTGAGGTATGTCAACACTTTTTGTTAATTGAATGTTCGCGCTTATGATTTTGTAAGCATATTCATAATCAGAATTTTGAACAGCTGCTAGTTTTAATTTTTCGAATATTGAGTTACCGTTAAACTGATTCAGCTTTAGCAATTGACTATCGGACAAATTAAAGAATGGCGACCGGAGAACACCAACCATTGCCGCATCATCATCATTATTTAATAAGACTGACAAATAATTATAAATGTCGTAGATAACTTGCTGCTGATAAAAACCTTTACCTCCAATAATTGAATAAGAAATTCCATGTGCAGCTAATCTAGCATCAAGTGCAGCGAACATTTTCCTCTTTCTACATAGGATCCCCACTTCACTGTAATCATCAATCTCTCGTTTGGCGGTCAATTGTTTAATTTTACGCGCTATCAATTCCGCTTCTTCCAATTGTTCTCCTCCCAATAATATTTCGACAGAACCGAGAGTTTGAGAATTAGAAGCACAAATTAATTCAGAATATTCGAGCTCACCAAGTTCAGGATTATACTCCGTCAACATTCTTGAAAAGAGATAGTTAACAAACAAAACAATATTTGGATACATTCTAAAACTATGTGGTAGATTTAAGCTTTTTCCAGCACCAGAATAAGCGGCAATATCTAATTTTGTTCTGCTGAATATTTCGATTTCCGCATTTCGAAATCTATAAATGCTCTGCTTTTCATCACCAACTATAAATAGGTTTCCAGACTTAAGATACTCAACTATCGGCATAAATATATTATACTGGGTCTCATCGGTATCTTGGTATTCATCGATCATAAAATATTGATATTTCTTCTGCAATTCTTTTTTCACGTAATCGTTCCCTAAAACAGTTAGAGCATAAATCAATATATCGTCATAATCGATATATCTTTTACTCGTCTTTTTATCCTGGTACTTCTTAGTGGCTCGTCTAAAAACTTTATCAAAATGTTTCCCGAAAGCAATCAGTTCATACTCTTGTGGATCATTAAATTCGCCAATTTCGGAAAAATATTTCAATTCATTTAACACCTTTCCTAATAGTGTTGTATGGTGCTCATACTTCTCAATATTCTTTTTAAGATATTGTTTTTCTCTCAACTTGTTAGTTGTTGTAAAAATCTTTGAATAAATCGATAATGCAATTTTAATTCTTTGGAGGAATAAAGTTACCTTTTCATAATTACTCAGCAGATGATTAATTTCAATGGCATATTCACTCGTTGGATTATCTATAAGTACAAATGAATTAATTTCTGAGACTACTTCAATAAACTCCGATAAGGTATTATTAAAGTACTTGCCGCACTTCTCCTCAAAAAGTATTTTATAGTATTCAATAACTTCTGCATCAGTCTTCTGATATAACTCAAACGTAAACTGTTCAATTTGTTTTCTTTTTTCGATCGCTTTTATTAGCGACAAGATTAATTGGTTTTTTGAACCAAAGAGTCTCAGCAAATAGCGAATTGAAGTATTCAGTCCTTCGTCTGAATTAGATTCATTCAATACCTCTTCAATTGATAAGTGGATCAAATCATTAGCTATTTTCTCATCAACGGGGATAAAGCCTACATCTAAACCACATTCTGTTGCATACTCTTTTAGTATTGAAACACAAAAAGAGTGGATTGTTGAAATGTTTGATGATACTAGGTTTTGTCTTAAGAAGTAGAGTTTATTTTTAATCTTTTGATCTTTTTCACTATTAAATCTTTCTTCAGCCTCAATAGCTATCTTTCGTTGTAATTCTCCTGCGGCTCTCTCAGTAAAAGTAATTGCGACAATTTTGTTTATGTCAATTTCTTCATTAAGTATAATTTCAATAAAGCGTTTGGATAATACTAAAGTTTTTCCCGATCCGGCATTAGCGGTAAGTGATATGTGACTTTTTGTATCAAGTGCCGATAATTGATATGAGGTAAGGTTAGACATTACTATTCTTTGATAGTGTAATAAGAAAAGTTGTACCCGATTCACTTGATTTTTCCACAACAATATTACCATTAATACTTTCGATTATCTTCTGAACCATACTTAATCCTATCCCCATCCCATCATTTTTTGTTGTATAATTTTCATCAAATACTTTGTTAATATCTTCTTTGCGGATACCAATACCATCATCTATTATTCGAATAAAATATGATGCTTCATTTTCATCAACATTTATAATAATTATTTTTGATTCCGCTTGTATTGAATTACGAACTAGATTGATAAATAATCTGCTTATACTGTCTTTATCAGCATTTATCAATAAAGTTTCTAAATTAGCATTAACAGTTATATTTACATTTTCATCAGCGAAGAGTGTTATTACCTCATTAATTGAGTTTAGGATATCTACCTTCTTAATTGCTTGCTTTGGCATTCGTGCAAAGGCGGAGAATTCAGATGCGATATTAGTTAGAATATCGATTTGAGTAAGTACGGTTGTGGTTACTTTATCGAATATCAGTTCGAACTTTGGTGATTTATCGCGATATGCAATTATCAGTTGTTGTATTGAAAGCTTAATAGGTGTTAAAGGATTCTTTATTTCGTGGGCTACTTGTTTTGCCATTTCTTTCCAGGCTGCCTCCCTCTCAAGTAGAGCTATTTCAGATTGACCCTCATTTATCTTTTTAACCATTGAATTAAATCCGTAGATCAATTCACCTATTTCCCCCCGGTAAGTGTTCGTAATCTGCATGCTATAATCGCCGCTTCCAACTGATTTTGTTGCCTTAATAAGTTTTTGGATTGGACGCGAAATTTCCTTTGCCAACAGAGTACTAATAATTATTAATACTAATAACATGAAAGAGACCATCCCGAAAATAAAAAGGTCCAACTCACCCGCACCGAACTGAGCTTTATACTTATTGTTATAATTATCCAACTTCAATATATAAATTGGATTTGCCTCGAGATTTGAAAGTAAGACTATCTGCTCTTCATTCTCAATAACAAAGTGTTTCTTAATAGCTTCACTACTTAATTGCTTACTGACTAAATAAGGTAGGGACTTTTCTTGGAGTCCAGCATCAATTAGATCGTTATATGAAGAATAAATTAGTTTATCACCGGAATAAACAGAATAATTGTAACCAAATTTATTATGAATTTCTTCGAAGATAAATGTATCGTTTAACATTCCATCTGTATAGTAATCATAATAATAATCATTGATTTTTTGCGACATGGTTGACAAATACTCCTTAGTAGAATCAATTCTATTATCATCGCTAAGAATTCTAAAATATTGAGCTATACCAAAAAGTGGGAGAATTGAAACAATAATGAGCACAGTTGTAATTTTCGTGCGAAATGAAAATGCAAATAAATTAGACTTTCCGAAATTTATTAGTATGTATCCAGCAAGCACTAAAAGAATAATTATGGCATGAGTGAGGAACACTTTAAAGAAATTTGAAAGATTCCATGAAATATTTTCATATTCTTTAATAGTTATTATTCTTCCCCCATCCTCATTTTCGAGCACATATACCAGATACTTTTCGCCATCATAAAAGTAATTCAACCATCCTTCATTCAGATTCGATAATTCCATTGTGGAAAGGATATTGATAATTTCTTCATTTAAACTTATACGAGCATAACTTCTTACAATCTCCTCCTTCTGAAGCTCGAATAAATTGTACTTTGAGTACTCTAACTTATTTTGCTGTAATTGCGGATTGATTTTTTCTACAAATTCATAAACTTGACTGGGGAATAACTGCTCCGGATTTAATACTTCGATAAACACGTAACCACAAATTTCGCTTCCATTCCATAAAGGGATACTACCGGCTAATGTTGTTACTGGTTTAAATAAATTTTGATATTCCGCAACTGTCAATGAATCTTCAAAATTGCTGGCTACAGACATATTATTAAATTTAGTTGTAGCAAATTGACTAATTACTTCCTTTTGTGAGTTATAAATTTTGAATGAACATACAAGCATTTCCTTGGACAAAAGAGAACCGAGCCAATATTTATATGCCGCGGCACTATTATATTCCTTTTTAATTAACATGATTTTTAAGTCATTATCCTCACCTAGAAAAGTCAATGTTTGGTTAATCATGAACAATGTAAATTCTTTATTGACTCTCTTAATTTCATGGGCGGCTGTCTTTAAAGATTCCCGCTCTAATTCTGAATTGTAATAGGTTAATAAATTTATGGTGATTAAAGATGAGCAAAGCAAGGTGAGAACATAATACCTAATTCCCTCAAGCTTCGATTGTTGATTGAAATAAAATACTGCTACAATTACAAGAAGAAATACAACACGTATTATGGGGGTCCCTTGCGGTTCTCTTTGAAAATAATCAAATAAGATTCCCGCAATCTGAAACCAAACCAGCATGATTAATAATTTTAATTTTGGGCTTATAGAATTTGGAAGAATGCTATAGTTGACTTTCACAATTAATAAAGCTGCAATTATTCCGGCACTCCCAATTAGCAAGATATTTAAACTCATCAAAAATATTGGTGCGCTGGGAATAATTGTGAAATCCTTGAAGTAGAGTAAACTCGAATCAAAGATCACACTTCGGATTGAAGCCCCAATTCCTCTATAAAATAGTAAGATTAGAAAAGTTGCTAATACGAATAGTAGTATTACCGAAAATGGACTTCTTCTTTTAAATGAAAAATTGATACTCTTTGTTTTTTCATTTATTAAAGTGATTATTATAAATCCGGTTACCACAGTAATAAATAATTCTAAAGGAGAGCGGACTATTCCGAAACCGAATGTTGATGAAAAATTCGCAGAATCGGTTAATGAATTATTAAAGTATTTTGATGGTATATTGAAGTAAAACAAAACAATTCTCATCGCGATCAATGATGTACTCACTGTAATTAGCCATAACCACTCTTTGCTTTTAACTCTACCTATCCCTATCCATATCAAAATAAATAATGCAAGTATGAATAAAACAGATTGAGCCAAATAAAAATTTTCAGAAATCAATTGCAGTTCAGAATTGATAGAAGGTTTATCGCATACCGCAATCCCAATTTTTTGGTTGGCACTATTATTTATATCAACAATAAATATTCTTCCATCTCGGGGAACATCTGAATTATTAAATTGAATATTTATGCTTACATTATTCTGAATTGATAAGTTACTTGATAGGTCTAGAACAGCTTTACCACTGCTATTAAATGATTTATCATCTACTAATTTTCCTACAATCAAATAATATTTATCGGTTGCGAAATCAAACTGACTTAAACTGCATAAAAATGTTCGGAGTTTATTTTCAATTACAATTGTTTGTGGGAGGGTACTTAAATCTAGTTTATGAATGCTATTTTCGAGGAAGTTATCGTTATTCCAATAGATCAATTTTTGCGATTTATCAAATACAAGTATTGTAGCATTAAATTCCTTAGATTCTTCGAGCGCTTCAAAATAATCATCAATCGTAAGTTTTTTATCTGATTTATTTGCAAGGATGCTTAAAAATTCTTGTTGACTCTTAAATAACTCGTTTTCCTGTTCGCTAAAATACTCATGAATCGACAGCTTAATTTCGTTTATCCTATTGGATAGACGTTTTTCCCAATTGCCTTGAATGCTACTTATTAATCTTGGTAGTATAAACCCACTTAAAATCCACATGGATACAAAGACTGCTAATAAGATTAATTGTATCCTAAGTTTTGGGGTCAATTTTTCCAGCATCTCATTTAATGGTTATTTGTGAAATTCTCCAATGATTATCAATTTGAGTTAGAGAGATATAAACTAATGCAATCCCTCTAATTCCATTTGAACTATATTTTAAAGTACCCGATGCAAATGGTGTATTGGAGTCACTATTAACCAGGTTAAGTTTAAAATTGATTGGTTGATACACGCTTAAGAAATCTTTTATTACATAAAAGGATTGATTTGCGCTGAAATATCCGTTAGTACCATTTGAAAGACTCAAGTAGTTTTTTGATGAAAAGAAGGAAGAAAATTTATCCACAGTAGCTGAACCGATGCCTTCTTCAATTCTAAGAAATATTTTTGCGGCATCATTTATCTTTTTATCTTGAGGTGTTACCTCGTTGAATATCGAAAAAAGAAGTGCGATTAAAATTACGCGTATAATATTTTTACTATTTGTTCTCATTTTTTCCATATTCGATATTTGTAAAATATCATAAAACAAATAAAAAAGCATACCTTAAAGGTATGCTTTTTAGTAACATCATTTGTTCAAATCATTAATGAATTCGTGATATTTTAGAAGGCAGCGACTCACGGATCTCAACCGATTTTCTTTTTAATTCACGATTTCCTTCAACCAGCTGATATGCCCAATCAAATACAACTCTTTCATTAGTTATATTTTTAATTCTTACCTTAGCATAGTGGTTATCCCATGTCCAAATTACATAAGTATGACCTACAACGGCTTCGGTATATTTTATATTTTCATTCGGTTTGAGCGGAACCCATCCTCCAGCAGGAGCAGCATCAATATCCCAAATATCATTGGTTTTACCCATATCCTGAATATCAGAATCATCCCAAACATTCAAATAAAAGGTTCCATTGTAATTCTCAAAAAATAAATCCGCATTTTGATCATTATAAGGAAGAATTAAATACTTGCTAAAATCATAACCTGAATTATTTGGAAATCTTGAATAATCAAAGATAGACTGGTTAAACCCTTCTGGTCTAGGAGTATCGTAAATTACTTCATTGCTTAATTCACTTTCATTGCCGTCGTAATCATAAGCTGTAACTGCATAATAATAAGTCTCGCCATTTTTTGCTCCCTCGTCAATATAACTGTTTGTTCGAGTGCTGCCTATTAAAGTATATTTCCCACTATATGAAAACGAATAATAGATATTATACCCTGCTAAATCACTCTCTCTACTATGATCCCAAAAAATGTCAATTCTATTATCACCTGTTACTGTATAGATATTACGAGGTGCTGTTGGTGGTGTATCATCGTAATAGTCATAAATATCATCGCATCCGCTTAATAATAAAATTGCAGAGAACGCTATACTCAAAAATGCAATTCTTAACTTTTTCATGTTATCCTCCGTTAATGTTTGAGTGACAATTTTCAAATTGGGTGCCACAATTTTTAGGGATTTAGATGAATTCTAAATCAAAAAAGTTCGGTTAAGGAGCATTTTGCAAGAATTAGTTTTGGTGGGAATCAAATTATTTATTGGCTGTACATATTAATGTACAGCCATGCATAATATTTAGTATGAGTAATTAAATATTTTGGAACTGGTCTTCGAAAAATATCTGTGACTGATTAACCACCCCTATAGCTTTTCCAGTCAATAATTTTCTATCAAAAGGGGAATTTTTGGATTTTGACTTAAACTTATTTATTTCAACTGTCCAAACTAAGTCCGGATCAAACAATGTTAGATTTGCCCTTTCACCAACCTCAATTTTCGGCACAGGAATATTTAATATTTTCCTCGGGTTAATCGCCATCTTCTCAATTATTACTTCGAGCGATAATTTCTTTTTATGCAGTAATTCTGAAAACACAATGCCAACTTGAGTTTCTAATCCAAGAATTCCATTAGGTGCATAAATAAATTCCATCTCTTTTTCTTCTATTGAGTGTGGAGCATGATCACTGGCGATACAATCAATTGTACCATCAACTAATCCGGCAATCATCGCCTCTACATCTTCGGCAGTTCTGAGAGGCGGATTCATTTTATAATTTGTATCGAAAGTTTTTAATGAATCATCGGTTAAACAAAAATGATGCGGGGCAACCTCTGCGGTGACTTTTATTCCTTTCTTTTTTGCCTGTCTTACTAAATCAACAGCGTTTTTTGAACTTATATGAGCGATATGAACCTTTCCACCAGTAAATTCCGCCAGCATAATATCCCTCATAACAATTAAATCCTCGGCTACATTCGGGATTGCCGGAAGTCCCAGCATTGTAGAGACAACACTTTCATTCATAACACCGTCAGCTAATGATTCATCCTCGCAATGTTCAATTATTGGTGTACCGAAATTAAGTGAGTACTCAAGAGCATTTCTTAAAACTGATGCGGTTTTAATTGCTACACCATCATCCGAAAATGCAACTGCTCCAGCTTCATATAATTCATACATTGGTGATAATGCTTCCCCTTTTCGATCAAGGGTAGCGGCTGCTACTGGGAAGACTTCAACCAAATGATTTTTAGCCTTTTCCTTTATATATCTGATTATTTCAGCCGAATCTGCTGTGGGGGATGTATTAGGCATACTTGCAACACCGGTAAAACCGCCCGCTGCTGCGGCATTGCAACCCGATTGAACAGTTTCTTCATCTTCCCTCCCCGGCTCACGAAGATGAACATGCATATCAAAAAATCCGGGTGAACAATATTTGCCATCAAGTTCAATAACTTTATCGGCTGATTTCAATTCTTCTTTTTTTAATTCATCAATTTTTTTAATAATTCCATTCTCAATAAGAATATCGCTTTTCTTATTTAGGTTTTGAAAAGGATTAATTATTGTAACGTTTTTAAGTATTATCTTCATTATCCACCTATTGATTAGTGCATATTACCGAGCAAATATAGAACTGCCATTCTAATTGCAACGCCGTTTGTTACTTGATCTAAAATTACCTGATAAGGACCATCAGCCACTTCTGAGGATAACTCAACTCCTCTATTAATTGGACCGGGGTGAAGAATGACGACTTCCTTATTTAGCTTCTCCAACCTTTCTTTAGTAATACCAAAATAATTATGATATTCCCTCAAAGAAGGAATTCTTGTGCCGGCGTTTCTTTCCAGCTGAATACGGAGTACATTTAAAACATCGCTATTTTTAATTGCCTCATTTACATCTGAATATACTTTTACGCCAAGTTTTTCAATGCTATGAGGGATCATTGTAGCAGGCCCGCACACAGAAATATTTGCCCCCATTGTTTTTAATCCATAAATATTTGAAAGAGCTACCCGGCTATGTGCAACATCGCCAATAATACAAATATTGAGTCCTTCCAACTTTCCTAATTTCTCTCGAATGGAATACATATCAAGCAAACCTTGCGTTGGATGTTCGTGAAGTCCATCACCGGCATTTATAATATTGGCTTTGGAAATTTTAGTTAAATATTGAGGCACTCCGGCAGACTGATGCCGAACAACAATCATATCAACTTTCATCGCTTCAATATTTCTCACAGTATCTTTGAAGGTCTCCCCCTTTTTCGCGCTGCTGGTTGAGGCGGAGAAATTAACAGTGTCTGCTGATAATCTTTTTTGTGCTAATTCAAATGATATTCTTGTACGGGTAGAATTTTCATAGAAGAGATTAACAATCGTTTGACCCTGAAGAGTTGGCACTTTTTTAATTGGTCTTTCCAACACTTCCCTAAAAGTGCGTGCTGTATCTAGTATAGTTTGAATATCCTCTTTTGGAACGCCATTCAAACCTAGTAAATGTCTGCTGGATAAAGACATATTTTTCTCTCTAATTTTTAATTGGTGAGTTAACTAAATAAATTGCATCTTCATTATCATGTTCGGTGAGATGCACTTGAATTTCTTCATTAATCGAAGTTGGAGTATTCTTCCCTACAAAATCAGCTTTAATTGGAAGTTCCCGATGACCCCTATCAATAAGCACACAAAGTTGAATAGTGTTTGGTCGTCCAAGATCCATAACTGCATCAAGTGCCGAACGCACGGTTCTTCCCGTATAAAGAACATCATCAATAAGTATTACATCTTTCTCATTAATATCAAAAGTAATATCTGTAACAGAAATTTCAGGTTGTTTTAAACGGGTTCTAAAATCATCTCGGTAGAGAGTAATATCAAGAATACCAAGATTGGGTTCAGATCCATCTATTTCTTTAATTTTTTGTTTGATTCTTCTGGCGATGAACTCACCACGGGTTCTCATTCCAACAAGCACAACATTTTTTGAGCCTTTATTTCTTTCCAAAATCTCGTGTGCTAACCTTGTGATGGTTCTTTGTAAACCTTCCTCATCAACTAGTTTTGCTTTAATTTCCATTTAAGCCTCATTTTAAACAAAAAAAATCCTCGTTGGCAAAAGCCTTCGAGGTCATTCTAAATTATTGTATTATTTCCGTCATCGTCCTTCTTATCTCACTGGATAAAGTTAAAGGTAAACTTTGATGACAAACTTACATCGGTTTTCAATTAAAGTAAATAAAAAATTTGAGTTTATAAAAAAAGCCGCTTGTTCAGCGGCTTTTATCTAATAATTCGAAATAAAGATTATCTAACTTTAAACTCAATTCTTCTATTTGCGGCTCTTCCTTCAGCGCTATTATTATCTGCTATTGGACTTCCTTCACCGGCACCAACGGTTGTTAAACGACTTGCAGCTACACCTTTACCAATTAAGTAATTCTTAACGGCATTAGCTCTCTTTTCAGATAGCTTTTGATTATAGCTTTCGGAGCCGATATTATCTGTATGTCCCTGAATTTCAACATTAACACTTGGATTCATTTGTAAGGTTTTTGCGGCATCAAGCAAAATTGGGTATGATTCAGCATTAAATTTAGCGCTGTTAAATTCAAAATTTACACCAATTAAAACCCACTTATCAGCAACCGCGGCTTTAGCAGGTTTTTCAACTACTACTTCCTTTACCACTTCTTTTGGAATATGTCGTTTAATCATATCTTCAATTTTATCATAATCAGTTAGATCTCTCTGATCAGGTGAAATACCCGAATAAAGTTGACAGTATTTTGAAGGTTCTCCCTTATCTAGGAAATACATTAGTCCCAATTTAACTGTCATATAAGAATCTTTCGCATTAAATTCATTTAACCCTAGAGCGCCATCTAACTCACTGTTGCTAGTTAATCTGTAAGCGAATTCTGTTGTAAGCTGCCAGTCTTCATCTAAAACCCAATTTAATCCAACACCTGCGCCAACTTGAAGAGCGAGAGCATTATCATCTAGTACAGCTGTAGCTCTATTTGCATCAAGCATTCTGTAAATACCGCCAACACCAAAAAATGCATAAGGTGATACAGGTTCGCATGGAACGAAGTTATAGATAAAATCCAAATCGCCGGTAATAGCATTTGTCGGAGATTCAGTTAGTATAGATGCAGCATTAGTATATTCACCTGTAAAATGGGAATAGGCAAACCCTAACCTTGCGCCAACATGCTCTGAAAAATTACGTTGGAGTGAAAGATATCCGCCATAGTTATTGTTAAGAGGTGTAACGTTAACATTAACAAAACGGGGATAATTAAAACCAAATCCTACTGCCCAGCTATCTTTAGCTAATTGCGCTTTTGCCAATTCAGCAAAACCAAAAACCAGCAGTAATGATAAAATCGGGATAATTCTTTTCATATTAACTACCTCCTTGATGTGAGGAATTTATTTAACAATTAATTCAATTTTTATATAACCGGCAAATGCTTTATTTTAGCCCCGTTGTTTTCGGGGTGTAGCGCAGCCCGGTTAGCGCGCTTCGTTCGGGACGAAGAGGTCGGGAGTTCGAATCTCCCCACCCCGACAATTCCCTCATTAAACTCTATTAAAATGGTCCTTGAGCAACGCCACCCTGGTTATGAGCAATCCAATACCAGCCGGTTCGTGCAGCATCTCTTTCCCAGGTTCTCATTTCGACCCTAAATATTCTTGTAAAAATACCAACATGTTGAATATTGACTATACGAGATGTAACTCTATCAATCATATATACTCTATATTCCCACTCACCAGCTTCATTTGGATTATTCGGATTAAACTGAACACCATTTCTTATATAAGCAGCCGGAAATCCCGGGAATGAAAATGTGTAAGGTACGTTAGTTTGAGTAAAAGTAGTCTTTAAAATCTTTTCCTTTAAATTTCTTAGGAAGTTATCAGAAACGTTTACACCTGTTTGTTGCGTTAAAGTTCTCGTAACAGAAAAAGGTAAACTAATAGTCTGAGTACCAGCACCTTTAAAAGTAATAATTCTTTCGGCTTCTGGACTAGTTGATTTTTGAAGTTCTTCAACTTTTATTGAAAGGTCACCTGATACATAAGAGCCGGCGGCTTGTTCAGTTAAACCTACACTTCCTAAAAGTCCATATTCACCAGTCTGAGTAATTTGTACAATTGCTGCTATAGTTGATGCGTTAACTGTTGCATTTAAAGTAGTCGTTTCCCATCTGTTGGTACCGGTATTGAGTCTTAATACTGGAATGGTGGTACCTTGAGGAAGCGGATAAGGCAATGGAAAGCTCAGATCAACTGGTTTTAAAAAAGTTATACCTGCAGGAGTTAAAGAAGCAGTGGAAACATCATTAGAAGTGGCAGGATTAGCGGCTGGTGGAGTATTAATTACCGGAACCGGCGCGACCGATATATTGGTGGTTCCGCTAACTGCGGCAGGTGGAATAGACAATGTAACAGGTGTACTATTCTCCGATTGCTGGGTAACCGGCGTAGTTGCTGTACCGCCGGAAGCGGCTGTAACTGCGACTGTAATAGCCTGCAGTTTACTTAAAGTTGCCGGAGCAACAAAAGCTAAACGACCAGCCTTATCTATGGTTGCGACTCTTGATGTAACTCCATACCCGGGTGCAACAACATTTACATTAAGCTGTGTTTCAGTTCTTTCTGAAACATCAAAAGTATAAGTTCCGGCGCTATTTGATTCAGTAGAAGTTATAGCAACACCAGCTATTGTAGTAAGTGCAACCTGTGCCTTGCCAATTCCTGCACCGCTTTGACTATCTAAAACTTGTCCTGTTAATAAAATTGGACTTGGAGCCGCAGGAGGAGCCGGAGGATTTGGCCTTGGAATATCGGGACCAACCCTGGAGCTTTCACAGCCCTGTAAGAATAAAAACCCTGAAAGAAGAAGGGTTAAGACTACACCAAAGTAAGTAGTTCTTTTGTTCTTCATATATCACCTCATTATAGATAAGTTAGTTAAAAAATCTTTTATTTAAGTAGTTTTTTACAAAACTTGAATTTATTTTTTTGTTGAAATTATTTAATCTGTTTCCTGTGTTATAACGCGATCCTATTAATTTATCAGTATTAGTATTTACCAAATAACTGAGACCAAAATTCTCTGCAGGTCTCACTCTGAAAATACCCGGATTCCAATAATTACCGGGCCATAAAGGAATCGTAATATTTACTCCCCCATTAGAAATTCCCTCGGATGAGCGTAAAGCAAAAAATCCGATTTCAATTTCGCCAAATTCCCTGCTTATATCAAATCTAATTGTTTTATCATCATATAAAAATTTCCCAGCCATAACCCCTAATGTTAAGTCTAAAGTTTCAACACGGTAATTAAAATAAACATTTCCTGTAAACTTGAAATCATCGTTATAAAGCATTTTAAAACCTGAGAAATAACCAAGTGCTGTATAGCCAAAGTTAATTCCTAAATTTATATTACCATTATCAAAACTTTTCAGAGCCTCAAAATCAAACCCAAACCTATTGTGTGAAAAAAATCCGACAGTGGATGAAAGATAAAATGACATTGGCAATCGAATTGTTTGATTGAGAGTGATTATCCCGGGTCTAATAGAATCTTCTCTGTCAAAAAAATCGTTATGAACCGGAATAATAATTTCATAATCCAAATTCATTCCTTTCCACAAATTTAATCTAAAGTTCGAATTTATATTTAACTGATACCTAACCGGTTGAGAGTAGATTCCAAACTCAAACTGTGTAGATGGTTTAAGGATCATATCGAGTTTTAATGAGGATGAGTTTTCAGATTCGACGTCAATAAACCGTTTCATTATTTCATCTGTATTTTCTTCAATTACTATACTATTAACAAATGATTCTTTATCATTAGAATTTGTCTTGAAGTCATGATAATTCTTAATCGGGATCGTAATTTTGGAAATAGGAATTTTTCTATTTAGGGGAACCAAAACTAAATTATTCAAATTATCAAAGAACGGCTCAATTAACTTGATCAAGTTCATCAGGGAATAAATTTCGAAACGATGAACTCTATTTTCAAAAGTTAACAATAGTTCATCACCGGATATGACGATTTTAATATTTTCATATCCGTTCTCGATCAATACTTTGGAAATGGAAGAAGTATTATTATCATTTTGCGGGTAGCCCTCAGAATAGCAAAACAATAATAGGAATATAAAAATGAGAATCTGTTTGGCAAACAATAAATTACATAATTTTATTAAATGTGATTTTTCCCACATGTCAAGAAATTCTCATTTCTCGGACAATCTCTTTTTGCCCTTTTGTTAATAAATCTGCAAATAATATAAGAATTACTTCATATAATTTCAAAATATTTAATTAATTAAATTATTGTTAATAGTTTTCCAAAAATTAGTTTAATTTTGTAAAAAAAGTTGAGGGCACAATGGCATCTAATCATTCATTCGATATAGTATCGGAAATTGATTTTCAAGAAGTGGATAATGCTTTGAATCAAGCCATAAAGGAAATTCAGCAGCGATATGATTTGAAAGATTCTAAAACCGAGATTGAGCTAAATAAGAAAGATAAAATTATCTCAATGAATACAAAGGATGATTATTCCAGAAAACAGGCTATTGATATTCTCCAAAGTAAATTTATTAAGCGGGGTTTATCAATAAAAGCCATGAAAATGAAGGAACCAGAACCAGCCGCATCAGGAAGACTAAAACAAGTTATTGAATTGCAGAGCGGTATCTCAAAAGAAAACGCTAAAATTGTGACAAAAATGATTAAAGAAAGCAAATTAAAAGTTAACGCTCAAATCCAGGATGAACAGATTCGGTGCACCGCCTCAAAGATTGATGATCTCCAGGCAATTATAAAATTAGTGAAAGATGCAGATCTCGAATTTCCGGTTCAGTTTACAAATTATAAATAACCGATCAAATTTCTCTTTAAAACAAAAAAGGGATTCGAATCCGAATCCCTTTTTCATTTAATAACTAATCTAAACTAGAAAGAATATCTGATACCAAATTGCATTGCCCAGCGTGAAGAGATATCGCTAATTGAATAAGCTGAGTTGTTGTTTGGTTTTGTGAAGCTGTAAACTGGAGTATTTGCTCTACCTTCGTAAGTAATTCTTCCTTGTAATCTAACTGCTTGATAATCAAATGATGTAGATTCTTGTTTGCCCCAATCGCTGTTAATCAAATTAGCAACGTTATATACATCAAGTGATACCTGGAATGCGCCCAAGCCCCAGAAATCTGGGATATCTTGTGAAATCTTAAGATCAAAATATTCTGACCATGGATTTGTTGCTGCATTTCTTTCAGCAATTTTACCACGGTTTTCACGTAAATATTCGTTGCCTTGAATGAATCTTTCAAGATCAGCATAAGTTGTACCGGCAGCAGTAGCTTTTACAAATTGATTGCTAACGATTGAACCTAATAATATTTCACTCTCATTTCTTGGAATGTAGAACAAGTCGTTCTGATCAAAACCGTCATTGTTCAAGTCGCCTAATACGATGAATGAATGAGGTCTTCCGGTTTGTCCATTATAGAATAAAGAAACTGTTGTAGCTGCATTCTTAAAGAATTCATACGAGTATGATAGTGATGCAAAAACTCTATGACGGATTTCATAATTTGAAGTTGTTAATGCAGGAGCATTTGCGCTTATATCAATTGGATTAAATCTCATTTGAGATACAGCTTGAGATGATGTTACACTGTTTTTGTCTTTAGCTTCGCCAAAGGTATATGCAGCGTTAACAGATAATCCTCTTGCAACATTTCTTTGAACTTGAAAAGCTAAATTATACTGATAGCCACCACTTGTGTTATAGATTTCAAGAATGTCAAAGAAGTTGCCACCGCCACTATTAGTACCACCATAAACTGGTCTTCCATCAAATCCGGAACCTAATTGAGCGATTCTTCCAACTTGAGGATTGATATTTATTTTTCTATAGAGCATGTCGTTTACAGTTTTTGAATAAATAAATTCAACTGTACCAATAAATCCCATTGGTAATTCATTATCCATTCCAAGGTTAAATCTCATAATTTGAGGCATCTTTAAATTTGGATCGGCAATGTTAACTTCTGATTGAGTTCTTGCATCACCCAGAATACCAGTCCCAACACGTTTGTCACCGGCGAAATATTGATTATATGGATTAGCAATAAATGGAAGAACTACGCCTGATGTACGGTTTCTAACTTCGGCAAGTAAAGTACCGCTGTTGCCATAGTTGTTAGAAATCCAAACATAAGGAACACGACCCGTGAAAATACCAAGTCCGCCTCTTAATTGAGTTGTTCTATCACCGCTAACATCCCAGTTAAAACCAACTCTAGGTGACCATAACAGATTTCCTGACGGAGCTTTATCGGTTACGTAACCTGGGAAATTTGCTGGGAGTAATGGATTCGCTTCTGGAGCTTCTGGGAATGTAGGAACATCAACACGCATTCCGTATGTAACTTTAAACTGTGGTGTTACTGCCCATTCATCTTGAATATAGAATCCCAATTGAGCTACGCTAAATTCAGCAGAAGGAGCTATGCTAGGATCTTTCTTTCCATAAACTCTTTGATAAAAAGCAACTTTGTCTGCAGTAAAATCGGCAAGACTATTATATTGGTAGTAACCATGGAATGAACGAACAAACATATTTCTAAATGAATATAATTCGTTGTGTGTTCCAATTGTAAATGTATGGTTTCCAACATAATATGAGAAGTTATTTGTTATTTCAATAACATCCTGGTCTAATTCATTTGCTGAAGAGAAACGATCTGGTCCTGCAAACATATTAAATCCACCATCACGAACTTCAACTTCAGGAGATGGGTTTGCGGTACCGGCTCTTCTGTCACGAATTCTTGTATAACCAAGAATTAATTCATTCGACATATTATTGCCAAAACGGCTGTTTAATTGCAATACGGTTGAATGGGTATTGTTTTTAATTCTATAGTTATAAGTATCAAAACTCATTTGATTTGTACCACCGCGACCATTCATATTATCTTGATATGAATCAACAAAATTATGGCGTAATGTTAATTGATGATCCTGTGACAAGTTATAATCAAATCTTAAGAATAATTTTGTAGATGGTTGTTCTCTTGTAAATTCTTCATAAGATCCGGCATCCATTCCTTTTGCTTTTAATGCGTTAGCATAAGGAATAACTTTTTCATTAATTAATTGAGCACCTGTCTTTCCACCAAAGCCATCAATTAAAGATATGTTTCTTACTGGTCTATCGTTAATTGTTTGTTCACCGTTAACGAAGAAGAACAATTTATCCTTCATAATTGGTCCGCCAACTCTAAAACCAAATTGATAATCTGAGAATGTCGCAACATCCGGACGGCTTTCCAATTTTCCAACTAAACTTTCATTTCTGCCATAAGCATAAACAGCGGCAGATAATTTATTAGTACCTGACCATGTAATTGCGTTGATACCGCCACCGGTAAAACCACTTTGGCGAACATCGTAAGGTGCAATTACTACCTGGAATTCGCGGATAGCATCAAGAGAAATTGGGTTTGTTCCAGTTTGTCCACCAGGTGTACCACTGCTTCCCAAACCAAATAAATCGTTGTATTGTGTACCATCTATTTGAACGTTATTAAAACGATTGCTTCTTCCGGCAGCTGATAAACCTTCACCAGAAAATAGGGGAGAAAGTTTAGCAAAACTTTGGAAGTTACGGCTAAGTGTAGGAACTTCTTCAATTTGTTTACTAGATACACTTGTTGCGGCTCCGGTACGGCCAGCGCTTAATACCGCACTTTTTTCAGCTGTAACAGTAACACCAGAAAGTTGAACCGCTTGTTCAACCAAAGTAAAATTAATTCTCAAATCCTGGCTCAATTCGAGGCGGAATCCTTCCTCAACTTGCGATACGTAACCAACGAATGAAACTGTTACTTTGTATGGACCGCCTACACGTAAACCAACGAGGTTATAACCACCATCCTCACGTGATGTGGTACCATATTGTGTTCCTGAGGGCTGATGAACCGCTATAATGTTTGCACCTGGAAGAGCATCTCCTTTTTGATCTGATACTTTACCATTGAGGGACGCCGTTGTCTGTGAATATGTTAACTGAGTGCTGAACATAACAGCAAAGAACAATAGTAGTGAGAACAATTGTTTAACTTTGCTCATACTTTACTCCTAAATAAGTTATTGAATTATGAATTAAAATAAGATTTCTGCAAATAATTTTTACTGCGGGTATTTTATGGAGGTTGTGTGCCATAAACTTTGTACGAAAAGGCAATTTCTTATCCTTATTGAATTTAATTTTTTCGTTTGGGACTTGGAGATTATTTTTTGCCCATGTGAAGATATGAAAATCTATCTTTTGTCAAAAGAATTTATTCATTAATTAAATATTACTTTTACTTTAAAATTGAATTTTTGTGAACAGCTCAAAAAATGCCAATTTCCTCCCCCCCTTTTGGAGCCAAATTTAATAAAAAGGATGTTAATCGAGTTTACTATATTTGTCATTCAAAAATGAGCCAGGTATGAAAATAAAAACTGTTGCAGTCCTTTTGATTTTGCTGCCAATCCTCCTTTTTTCTCAAAAAAATCCCTATGTAATTTTAGTTTCTTTTGATGGATTTAGATGGGATTACTTAAATAGAGATCTAACTCCAAATCTTGAAAAAGTTAGAAATGATGGGGTTTCCGCACTTTCATTACGCCCAGCTTTCCCCTCAAAAACTTTCCCAAATCATCTTTCTATAATAACTGGAATGTACCCGGTAAATCATGGTATTATCGCAAATACTATTTATGATTCAAATCGTGATCGCCTCTACAAATTAAGCGATTCAAATGAGGTAAGAAATCCTTACTGGTATCAGGGAGAAGCATTCTGGGAAACAGCCGAGCGCCATGGGGTAAAAACCGCAAGCTTTTATTGGCCAGGTTCAGAAGTTACACTTGGTTACAGAAGACCTTCATATCATAAAAATTACAAGCATACTTACCCCTACGAAGAAAGAATTGATGGAGTTATTGAGTGGCTGCAATTACCGGCTCAAGATAGACCCCATTTTATTACACTTTATATGCATGAAACCGACGATTTTGGACATCACTTCGGGCCAAATCATGAAGAAATAAATAAGGCAATAAAAAGATTGGATGATATGGCTGGATTACTGCTTGAAAAACTTTCTAGTATTGGGATGAAAGATAGTGTAAATGTAATTTTTGTTTCAGATCATGGCATGACCGATGTTTCCAAGGACCGTTTTATAAATATTGAAAAATTGATCCCAGACTATAAATGTCGTTTTGAAGATGAGGGACCGATTCTTCAAATTTTTCCTCCAGATGGAAAAATAGAAAGTGTGTATGATATACTTAAAGCTGAAGAGAAAAATTTCAAAGTATATTTAAAGGAAGATTTACCAGAGTTTTTTCATTATAAAAACCACAGACTGATCGCTCCAATAATTTGTATAGCTGATATGGGATGGACACTCCATTCTAATAGGGTACCAAGATGGAAAAATGATTCGGGGGGAAATCATGGGTACGATAATAATCATATTGATATGCATGGGATATTTTTGGCAACCGGTCCCAATTTTAAGTCAGGTTATAAAACCGGTACATTGTGGAATGTAGACATCTATCCGCTTCTCTGTAAAATTTTTGATATCTATCCCCGCTCCAACATTGATGGAAAAGCAGAACGCATTGAATTCATTTTAAAGTAAAGGAAATTTGTGGCAAAAGATATTTTAAAAATTAATTACGAAAAATATAATCTCTCCAATGGTTTAGAGGTTATTCTTTATCCCGATAAAAGTCAGCCCCTTGCAGCTGTCAATATCTGGTACAAAGTTGGATCTGCTAATGAGAAAAAAAACAAAACTGGTTTTGCTCATTTGTTCGAACATATGATGTTCCAGGGTTCTGAGAATGTTCCGAAGGAGGGGCACTTCCGCTACATTCAAGAGGCAGGCGGTAATTTGAACGGCTCCACCTCAATTGATAGAACAAATTATTATGAAACACTTCCGGCTAATTCACTTGAACTGGCGTTATGGCTCGAATCGGATAGAATGGGATTTATGCTCGGTGGCTTAACTCAAGAAAAATTGGATAACCAAAAAGGTGTAGTAATGAATGAAAGGCGGCAAAGATATGATAATCAGCCATATGGCCGCGCTTGGGAATTACTTTTTTCTAACCTTTTTCCGGAAGATCATCCCTATCATTGGCCAACTATTGGGTGGATGAAAGATATAGAAAGTTTTGAATTAAATGAGGTTCGTTCATTTTTTCAAACATATTACTCTCCAAATAATTCATCATTAGTTATCGCGGGAAATTTTGAATTAGAAAAAGTTAAAATTTTGGTAGAGAAATATTTTGGTGAGTTTTCCGCTGCTCAAGTTCCACAGCAGCCAACTACCCCCGGCTTTTTACTTGATAAAGTGAAGCAGATAACTCACGAAGATAATGTTCAATTATCGCGTATTTATTTTGTATGGAAAGGTGTTAAAGCTTATGATAAGTCTGATGCGGCACTCGATGTACTAGCCTACATTCTCTCATCAACAAAAAATTCACGCTTACATAAAAGTTTGGTTTTCGATAAACAGATTGCTCACGATGTGTCGGCATTCAATTATTCCGCGAAATTAGATGGTTCATTTATTATTTACTCTACTGCCAAACCTCAGACTAAATTAGATACAATTCGTGAAGAAATTTTTATTCTAATCAATGAAATTGCTGAAAAAGGGATTAGTGATGATGAATTAGTCAGAGCTAAAAATTCGCTTCGCTCTTCATTTATTTATTCACTCCAAAAAATTGATACAATTGCCGATCAACTCAATCACTATAACTTTTATCTTGGTGAACCAGATTCACTAATCTTCGATCTCAGCCGTTATGAAAATGTTACTGTTGAGCAGATAAAAAATGCGGCTAAAGAATTCTTAGCAAATAAATATGTTGAATTAAAAATTATCCCAAAGAACTCAGCAAATGATAAATAGAAAATTTCCACCGACCTCAGGTATAGCAATACCATTTGAAAGACCAAATATACAACGCTTCAAGATGGGCGATTCATTGGAGATATTGCATGTTCAAAAAAATAATCTTCCAATTATATATTCTGAATTGATCATTGACTCGGGCAGCAAATTTGATTTAAAGAACCTTGGCGGGACTTCGAACCTCACTTCATTATTAATTGATGAGGGCGCGGCAGAGTATGATTCGCTTCAGATGAGTGAACAATTTGAGAAGCTGGGAACTGTGTTTCAAGTTTCGGCAGATACCGATACTATGAATTTTTCGATACTGTCACTTTCAGAATATTACGAAAGATCCTTAGAATTACTCTCCAAAATTTTATTTGAACCTAGATTTTCTCAACAAGATTTTGATCGAGAAAAGAAAAAAGTGCTTGACAAAATTACCCAGTTAAAAGATAATCCCTCATATACCGCTTCAACAGTTTTCGAGAAAATAATTTTCAAGGATTCCTTTTACGAATTACCCGAGATCGGGTATTACAATTCTGTAAAGAATATAGATAGAAAAGATGTAATAAATTTTTATGAAAATAGAATTATAAATAATAAGATGATTCTTATTGTAGTGGGTAACGTTGAGAAATTGAAATTAGAGTCATTAGTTAATACATACTTCGCCGGTAAATACAAAACCGTCATTTCCTCTTCTACTTTGAACGATATCTTTCTCCCCTCCCCAATGAACAAATTTTATTTGATTCACAAGAAAGATTCAACTCAGAGTGAGATACGAATTGGGCATTCATCATTTAAACGAAACTCAATTGATTACCCCGCCTCTAAAATTATGAATACAATTTTAGGTGGGCAATTTTCGAGTCGTATCAATTTAAACTTGCGAGAAAAAAGAGGGATTACTTATGGAGCCACGTCATCATTTCAGTTTTATATAAATACAGGATGGTTTGAAATTTCGACATCGGTTAACGTGGATAACACAGGTGAGGCAATCACTGAAATATATAAGGAAATCAAAGGAATTAGGGAGTCAATACTGGATTCGGAAATTGAATTTGCTAAATCAACAATAATAAAACAATTCCCCTCCCGGTTCGAAACATATTCTCAAATTGCTCGCAATATTGAAACAGTAGTTCTTCACTCGCTACAATTCAGTGATCTGTTTGAACACCCTGATCAGATAGCTGATACTAAAAATGATGATGTAAGAAGCGCGGCACAAAAACATATTAAACCGGATGAGGCTGTTGTTGTAATTGTTGGTGACCGATCAAAGGTATTGCCGCAATTGGGGGTCATTTCAGATAGTATTATCGAGCTTACTGAAGAAGGCGAACTGTTGTAAAATTAAAACTATAATTTACATTCTAGGAACTGCAATTATTTTACCCCCTTTCTTCCGAAATTTATTTACTTCCGGTTCCAGTTTGATAAAATTTTCAAATCCCGTTAAAATGATTTTCTCTCTAGTACCGCTGGTATCTGAGCTAAAGAAGAGAAATCTTGAGATGAGTTCCGATTCCTGGTCATTCCTTAAATCAATTAATTTTTTTGTACTCACAAGTTCTCTATTACCTATTTGAAACTGTTTTTCAACAAAATTATAGATGGCAGAATTATATAATTTCGATTCATTGTCAACAGTTATAAGTTTAGCCTTGTTAAACTGACTTAAAATTGAAGATACAGAGCGCTTTAATAATTCCGGCTGATGCCCAGTTTCAAGCCGAAATTGCTTTTCATCATTATCATCATCCAAAACCACACAATACTCTTTATAATAATTTTTCAGGGTATCGGCTTTAATTCTATTCTCAGCATTCGGTACCACCATAGCGGAAAGAGGATAATGGGAAGCTAAAAATTTTTGATAATCGGATGCACCAAGTTTAAAAGCGTCACTTATAATAAACGCAATTTTATTTTTATCTCTATTCAGAGATTCATCCGGCATAAAAACAGCATGAAGTTTTAAGATCTCATTAGTGTAAATTTTTATTTCAGTTAATCCAAAAATCTTTTTTTCATTACATACAAAAGCTGTGATATCATTAACGATAACTTTTTTAATATCCTTTATTATCATGGGAATTGGTACATCGGTGGGAATTTTTACTTCAAAGACATTTTGGATACTATCTTCCAGTGATGATTTATTCTTTTTTGCGGTAATCCAAAAAGCATTAATGCCATAGTCATCGAGCACACTGTAAAATACATTCTCGATTTTCGCGCGCGATATTTCACTGCTAATCTTTTCAGATTCAGAAGGTGTTGTGAATTTATCAACCAACAAATTCACAATCAAAAGAACCGTTGAAATGATAAATAAATTTATAATTAGTTTTGTTTTTGGATTTGTCACAAGTAAGAAAATTTTAATGATATCATTTATTCAAAAAAATAGGATTTCTTTTTTCTAAAAAAGCAGTTGTCCCTTCAACAAAATCTTGGCTTCCGGCACACATAGCAAATAAAGTTGATTCCAAATTTTGTCCTTCACTTAAACCAAGGTTTGAACTCTCCACTATTGCGTTTAATGCCATACGTACAGCTTTGGTACCTTTAGAATTTATTTTTTGGCAAAGCTCTTTTGCCTTTTGAAGAAGCTGGTTTTGCGGATAAATTTTATTTACCAAACTAATTTTTAGTGCTTCATCCGCGCTAATAATATCTCCAGTAAGAATTAACTCGGATGCAATTCCGGTACCGCAAAGTTTGGCAAATCTTTGTGTACCTCCATAACCTGGAATTATTCCAAGATTTACTTCTGGTTGACCAAATTTTGCATTCTCAGAAGCGATTCTGATGTGGCATGCGAGAGCTAATTCGCAACCGCCCCCTAGGGCAAATCCATTAACAGCGGCAATTACAGGTTTACCGTTTTTCTCGATTAAGTTAAAAACCGACTGACCAAATTCAGAGAACTTTTTTGCACTGTTAAGATTAAGCTTACTCAATTCTGATATATCCGCTCCGGCGACAAATGCTTTTTCGCCAGATCCGGTAATTATGGAAGAATAGATTGTGTCATCTTCTTTTATTTCTCTAAAACAACTCTCCAGCTCATTTAATGTTTCATAATTTAATGCGTTTAATTTATCGGGCCGATTTATTTTTACAATCGCAATTTTATCCTCGATCTCAACAATCAAATTTTTATAGTTCATATTTATTCCTAAAATTTTACAAAAATTGGAATATTAACCCGGAGGTTAAAAGAGATATACTCATTTCTGGGCAGTCGGTGATAATAGGTAATAACATCTAACATAAACATTGAGAATCCGCCACCCACATGATAACCGAACTTTGAAATATTCTCTACATAATTGTTTCTTCCGGAACCAGGTTTAAATTCATTCCACATTTCCTGGTAATTATATTCTACTCCAAAATCTAAAATGGGCATAAGGAGCATAATATTTTCAACCAATGGTTTGAAGTAATACCTTACTCCTCCCGCAACAATCAGAACATCTGATGAATAAGAAGCATATGCAGAAGTTTTATAGAAGCCCTGCTTACCGGGATAATGCTGATATCCCAGCATTCCATATATGAATAATGGCATATATTCATTATCAGAATAGGAAACTACTATATCTGCACCAACACCGATTTTTAATTTATCAGACATTTCGAAAATTGGGAAACGGGGACCAACCTCAACTCCCATAAATAGACCTTTAACCTCTCCGAATTTAAATTGAGCCGCCAGATTACCAGTTAGAAATATTATGATCAGAATAATTTTTTTCATCTATTTGCCAAATAAGTCTGTTCCCAATCCAAATTTATAAACAAGTTCTCCTCCGTAATGGCCAGTCAAAAATATCAAAATGGCTCCTACAAATCCTAAAAATATAAGTAGCAACTTAAAATTTGTTTTTAACTTCTTTTTTATAACTAAATATATTTTTATGAAAAATAATCCTGTAAAATAGAATAAGCTGATTGTGGCAAATTGTTCATGTTCATTTATTATACTTACAGCGTTTTGAATCTCTGTATTATTTTTATACACTTCAAAAGCTTGATTTCCTGTCAAGACAGCGATTAAGGAAAAAAAAATCCCCAACCCAAGCAGTATGGTCGATGCTTTCTGAATATACTCTTTCTTCGTAATCAGTCCGGCAACTTCAAACAAAAAATAAACACTCAAAAAAGCTATCGGGAAATGAACTACAAATCGGTGATATTGAGCCAAAAATTCCATTTTATACTTTCTAAAAATATTATAAAAACTATCCGCAGAGGACACTTCCCCCATTCACATTTAAGATTTCGCCATTGATGTGGCGTGCCAAATCGGAAGCCAAAAATAATACCGGTCCGGCAATATCTTCCGAAGAGGCAATTCTACCAACCGGTATTCCCTTTCTTATTTCTTCTTTGTATTTCTCATCGGTAAATACGCCATTATTAAGTTCAGTTTCAACCCAGCCGGGGGCAACGGAATTTACTGTAATATTAAAAGGAGCTAATTCAACCGCTAATGATTTTGTAAATGAAATCATGCCTCCTTTAGAAGCGGCATAGTGTGAATGAAAAGCTTCTCCTCGTTGTCCCGCCGTAGATGTTATTAATATCATTCTTCCAAACATATTTTTTTTCATTATTGGCGAACATGCTTTACAAAATAGAAAAGTTGAAGTAAGATTTATATTTATTAATTCATTCCAGTGATCGAGCGTCATAGTTTCTAAAGTGCCATCATTCCAAATTCCAGCGTTATGAATTAATACATCGATCTTTCCAAACAATTTTTCTGTTTTAATTATTACATCATTGATTTCGCTTTCTGATTCCATATCAACTTTAAATGATTTTACACTACCCGGAAATTCATTTTCAATTTTTTGAGCTCGCTCCACCGCGCTTTTATAAGTAAAAACAACCTTCGAATTTGCTCGCGCAAATAATTTAACGCAGGCTTCACCAATCCCTCTCGAGCCACCTGTGATCAAGGTAACTTTGCCAGATAAATCAATCATTTATTTCTCCTAACTAATATTAAACATAAATTTTGCCTTCACTGCAATTCATTTAACAATTATTAATAACGGACTTTGAATAAGAATAAGCCCTTTGCGGGAGCGGCTTCGTGCGCGACTTCCCGATCTTTAGCATCGATAATTGATTGAATATAATTTTCACCAAGATCATGCTTTATTGCGTAAAGTAATGTACCTACAATAGCTCTCACCATACCATGTAAGTAGCGGTCGGCTTTAATATAAAACCAGGAAATTTGATTTCCCTTATGCCAATGGATTTCATAAACTTCGCAAAATTTATTTTTTATCTCATCATTTTTTTTTGCGAAGGATGAAAAATCATGTTTCCCTATTAATATTTTGCTAAGATTATTCAGCTTGGAAATATCAACATCTTGAAACCATCTCAACTCATAAGAATATTTATAATAAAAAGGAGATTTACCAGTGGAGATTAGATATAAATATGCTCTGCTTTTGGCATCGAATCGTGAATGGAACGATTCATCAACTTTAGAAATATTAGAAACTGAAATATCCTTTGGAAGAATTGAATTGAGTGAGTATTGAAATTTTGCGAGATCAAGGTTTTGGTTTGATTTAAAATTTGCTGTCTGCCCAACCGAATGAACACCGGTATCTGTCCTGCCGGAACCAATCAAATTAATTTTCTCCTTAACCAGCAAGTCAATAGATTCTGAAACTTTTTGCTGAACCGAAACCGCTCCATTTTGAATTTGCCATCCGGAGTACTCGGTTCCATCATATTGAATAAGTAATTTGTAGTTCATATCGGCTCATTTTGCGTGTCAAAATTACGGAGAAAAAATCGGATGGTGAATTAAAAAGATTATTGTTTTTAATTCTTCTAAAAATTACATTGAATCCCAGATTTATACATAGTAGATCAATTTGTCCGTTGATATACATGGATAGTCTTTAGTAACTAATCCTTTAACCAAATCAAATCATAGTGAGGTTGTATGCAAAAGTCTCTACTATTTTTTTTGTTTCTTGTATTAAGCATTGGGGTGGTGAATGCTCAAGGAACATTTCGTGTAATGGGTAAGGTAACCGATAAAATCGGCGAACCGCTCATTGGTGCTAACGTTTATATTAAAGCGTTAAACACGGGCTCTGCAACAGATGTCGAGGGAAAATATGTTTTTGAAGTTCCCAAAGAGCTTGCAAAAGGGCAAACAGTTGCTCTATCTGTATCATTTGTAGGATACAAATCGGCAAGCAGCAATATTATACTAACGGGAAATTCTATTTCTCAAAACTTCGAACTGGAAGAGGACATTTTCCAGAGTGATGTAGTTGTTGTAACCGGTATCGCTTCCAAAACTTCAAAATCGGTAGCTGAAGTTTCCGTTGGACGCGTTTCGGCATCAGATCTTCAACAGATCAATACTTATGGAAGTCTCTCTCAATTAGTTGCCGGAAAAGTAGCAGGTGTTCAGCTTTCAGCCGCGACCGGAAACGTGGGTGGAGGTTGGAGATTCTATGTTAGAGGCGGCGGCGGGTTAAACGGCGATGGCCAGCCAATTATTTATGTTGATGGTGTACGTATGGATAACCAGGAGGTTATTGGTTATGCAGTAGGCGGACAAGGAATAAGTACATTAGCCAATTTAAATACTAACGATATTGATAAAATTGAATTCTTGAAAGGACCAGCGGCCGCATCAATGTATGGAGCTAATGGGTCTAATGGTGTTGTTTTAATTACTACCAAAACCGGAAAGTTTACCCAACAAGCCGGTTCGGGTATGTCTGTTGATTACAGATTTAATTACGGTTTCAACGATGCACTATATGAATATGAAAAGAAAAATTTTGAAACCGCGGATGTAATCAACCGTCAATTCAAAACCGGTCCAATCCGCGAACATTATGTTAACGTTGCCGGTGGAAATAATACGCTGAGATACTTCTCCTCTTTCGAAAATAGAATGGAAGATGGAATTATGAACGGTACCGCAGGTGATAGAAGTTCTCTCCGTTTAAATTTGACTTCTATTCCTTCTGAAAGCCTTACTTTTAGATTAAGTACTGGATATGTAAAAAATAAATATGACAGACCAAATAATGATAACATTATCTATGGCGCACTTGGAAATACCATTCTTGATTTAAGACCTTTTGGATTTGTAAAAGAGGAAGATATTTACAAGTTCAGTGATAAACATGATATCAGCCAATTTGTTGGTTCATTAAACATGAATTACAGACCAATTGAAAATTTGGAAGTTAATGCCGGTGTTGGTATTGATAACAGCAGCTGGCGTCAAGTAAGGTTATTTCCCTTTGGTGTTAATTTTGGCGGTTTAATTACAGCTGGTCAAAAAAGTATATATGAGAGATTCAATACTCAATTAACATACGATTTTAATGCCGCTTATAATTATGAACTATTTGACATGATCGATGTTAGATCAACTATTGGTACTCAATTCTTTGATCGTACTAACAAATCAACAAACGTTTTAGGTGAACAATTTACTTCAAACCTAATTACAACTTTAGGCGCCGCAGGTAAAATTTCCGGTTACGGTGAAGGTTTCAGTCATCAAAGAGATGGCGGTATTTATACCGAGCATGCATTGAGCTATCAAGATCAATACTTCTTAACATTAGGTATCAGAAGAGATTATGCAAGTTCATTCGGTAAAAATGCACCTGCAATAACCTATCCAAAAGCAAGTATTGCTGTTAGAATGGATAAATACGATTTCACCCCTTCTTTCTTCCAATTATTAAAATTAAGAGCTGCATATGGCGAAAGCGGTGTACTTCCTGGTTCGCTTGATGGTATTCCACTATTATATGCCGCTGAAGCCGGCGGATATGGAGCTGGTGCAGTTGTATCTGTAATTGGTAATCCTGAAATTCAACCTGAAAGAGTTAAAGAAGTTGAACTTGGTTTCGACGCCGAATTCTTTAACGATTTCTCATTAGAATTTACTTATTACATTCAGAAGGCTACAAATTCAATTGTTGGAAAAGTTAATCCACCATCAACAGGTTTAACAGCTTCAACACAACCATTTAACGTTGGTGCGGTTGATGCATCCGGTTTTGAAACATTATTACAATATTCTCCATTCAGAACTGTTGATTATGCTCTTAACCTCAGTTTAATTTGGAATTACCAAACTAATGAAGTAAAAGATATGGGAGGCGCTCAGCCAATTTATAGCGTTAATAATACTATACAAGTTGGAATGCCCAAATTCCAATTCCATACTTTTAATTCAACAGGCGCACGTTACGACGCAAATGGTAAATACATTGGATCAACTCAATCGGCTACAAGAGTTGATTTAGGTAACCCAATCCCAAATCATACAGGTTCATTCACACTTAATTTCAAATTCTTGAAGAACTTTAACTTGTATGCTTTCACAGAATGGGCAATTGGAAACAAAATATTTAATAACACTCAATTATTTGCAAATAGAAGAGGAAACGGAACTGAGTATAATGAAATGAATGCTCTTCTTGGCTTGAATCCAATTGTTTCAGCAAATGCTACATTAGGACTTCCAAGTTCGAATCCAAATGTAACTCCATTAACTCCTGGTACCGCAGAATACAAAGAAGTTGCTGAAAAATTTGCAAAACTAGATTGGAGATATGCAGGTAACTACATTGAAGATGCCGATTATCTAATTATCCGCGAAGTTAGTTTAAGTTACGACTTTACTGATATGCTCCAAGAATTCGATATCACAAAATATACTAAGAGTATTGCTCTTGGTGTTTCAGTAAGAAATCTTGCCCGCTTCACCAAATATTCGGGTGCGGATGTTGAATTAAACTACACAGGTTCACGTACAATAGCCAGAGGAAATGACTTCTTGACTCTACAAACTCCGAGAACAGTCAACCTTTGGGTTAGATTAGGATTATAAGAGGAGAACCATACTATGAAAAAATATAAATTATTATTACTTCTTCCTTTACTCTTTTTCTTCGTTATCTCTTGCGAAGATTATGTTAATGAAGTTGATCCTGTTATCGATTTAGCGCAAGATGATTTATTGAACACAGAAGCTCAAATGGATTTCCTCGCAAAAGGAGTTCAACAACGATTTTCAACAACTGCTAGTCAATTAGCTTGTTTAATGGATCTTCAGTCAGACGCAATGATCTATACAGGCAAAATTGCTACCGCAAGCTTTCCTACATTCCAGGAAATCGATGAAGGCTTAATACTCGGAGATAATGCTACAGTTACTGGTGTATTTCAGTCCGTTGGTCAATTAAGAAAATATGCCGATGATCTTGTAGAGAGAGTTGGAAAAGTTAACTTTTCAGATCCAGCAAAGAAAGTTAATCCTCTTTATGTAGGATATCTCTATGGTGGTATTGCAAGATACTATATGGCAGTTGCATTCGGCTTAAACAAAAATGAACCTGGTGGAGTAATTGACGCTGGTCCATTCATTCCTCAAGCCGCCTTGTTAGATCAAGCTGTCGCTAAAATGAAGGAAGCTTTGAATGTTCAAACTAATGCAGCTCTAAAGAGAGTTGTTAACTCCATGATTGCTAAAGTTTATTTAGCAAAGAAAGACTATGCTAATGCAGCTACATATGCTGCAGCAGGTATGGCAAAGGGAGATGCTCCATTCCAGGCTCTTAATAATGATGTTTATAATATTTATTTCTGGGGCTTTGCCGGTGCCGGACGTGTACAGATTGCTGTTAATTCCCGGTTTAATGATTATGTTGTCGCGGATCCAAAAGAAGCCGCAAGAATTAAACTTGGTACTGTAAAAGGTACTGATAACTTAACTTATTATTGGCAGAACAAATACCCTGAAAAGAGTAATCATTTTCCTGTTATGACATGGCAAGAGAATAACCTTATGATAGCTGAATGTAACTTAAGAGGTGCCGGTGCGGGTAATGCACTTGCTCTTGTTAATGAAGTTAGAGCTGCATACTCAATTGATGCTTTAGCTACTATTGATCTTGCTGGAATTATGGTTGAACGCGATAAAGAATTATTCGTTCAAGGTAACAGATTAGTTGATCAGCACAGAACAGGTACATGGCATATAGCAGCAGATGTTTGGAGATATATGCCTATTCCAAGAAGTGAAAGAAATGGAAATCCAAATCTTCCAACTTTGTAATTAATATGCTTTGAAGATTAAAAGCTGCCCTCAATGGGCAGCTTTTTTTTTTGCTAAAAATTGGTGATGAAATTAACTGTGTAGTGGGAGGGCATATTTGGTTTGCTGGAATATCCGATGAAGAAAGAAACATCATTCTGAGAACTAAGATTTTTATTATAACGGCTTACTAATCTAACCGCGTTAATTGCGCTGATAACCCGGTTTAATACCAATGCACCAACAACAAAACGAACATTATTATATGCTTGTTCGCTCGAAGACCACATTTCACGATATTCTCTTCTTGTATCAGAATTTTTCCAATCCCAGTAATGTGTATTGAGATTGTAAACCCCATTATAATTTCGTTGCAATTCCTGCGCTTTATTAAAATCCTCAATGCTCTGATAAATGCTGATATTCGCGTAATACTCTTCATCTTTATTGTATAAATTTACACCGCCTCTCGATTCAGCGAACGACATGTAATTATCCTTTTTCCAGGCGCCGTATAAATTAAAACCAGTAAATGTACCCCAGAGTGCCGCATCAGCAATTGTGTAATGCATGCCGCTCGAGTAACTCTCGGCATATAACTCGCCCATTCCGGGTAACAAAAAAGAATAAAGAATCGCCAATCCTGCATTCTTTTTCCCCGGTAATTCTGTTCCAATTAATTGATGTGAAAAAGATAGAGTTTCCTCATTCAGATTATTTAAAGCAATTTCTTGGTTTAACTCGAAAAGATTTTTAAGATCATCTTTTTGGGAAAAAACGACTGATGATAAAATCAATAACACAACTAGTATTTTTTGCATAATTAACCCGCCGATTTAATTTGTAATGAGTTCATATTTAGTAATTCAGCAGTACAAATATTATCATCAATCCCCTTTATTTTAATTTTTGTAAATGTATTTATCAGATCCGGATTGTAGGGGTATTTAATCCTAACATAATTAGAAGTAAACCCTCTCATCCATCCGTCATGATTTTCATGTTCGAACAATACATCCAGTTCAGCATTTATCATCGATTGATAAAAATAATTTCTTTTCTTCTCACTTAAAATTCTGAGCATATTATTTCTTCTTTTTCTCTCAACTACATCAACTTTGCCTTCAATTTCTAAAGCTTTTGTGTTTGGTCTTTCCGAGTATGTAAAAACATGCAAATAAGAAACAGGTAGTTTATTTAAGAAATTATAAGTATCCAAAAAATCGGTTTCAGTTTCACCCGGTGAGCCAACAATTACATCAACTCCAATTCCGGCATAATCAATCTTTTCATTCACTTTAAAGATAAGATTTTCATAATCACCAACCCTATATCGTCTCTGCATCAATTTCAGAACTTTATCACTTCCGCTTTGCAGCGGAATATGGAAATGGTTACAGATACGGGAATCCCCGGCAACCAGATCAATTATTTCATCGGTCAGTAAGTTAGGTTCAATTGAACTAATTCTTATTCTGTATTCACCATTTATCCGAACTATGGAATTTAATAATGAATAAAAATTGCTCTGCACGGATTTTCCATAATCGCCAACATTCACGCCGGTTAAAATAATTTCCTTATAACCTGAATCGAGTAATTTTTTAAATTGGTCAATAATTAATTCATGTTCAGCGCTCCGGCTTTTTCCACGAGCTAAAGGGATAGTACAAAATGAACATTTATAATCGCATCCATCCTGTATCTTTAAAAAAGCGCGGGTTCTGCTGTCTGTGTCAGTTGAAAATGAAAGATTAAATGCATTCAACTCTTCTGTTGGTGAAACATGAATACATGACAGTTTATTTTTCTCAAAAGAATTTATAAAAGAAAAAATGTTAAATTTTTCGTCACTTCCCACAATCAGATCAACACCCTCAATATCGGCAATTTCATCAGGACGCAATTGTGCGTAGCATCCAGTTACTATAATAAATGCTTCGGGATTATTTTTTAGTGCTCTTCGAACAATTTGCCTGCAATCTTTCTCAGCATTCTCGGTTACTGTACATGTATTTATTACGTAAACGTCAGCTTTAGAATCATAATCAATAATCTCAAATCCATTTTCCTTGAATTGAGTTCCAATGGCTGATGTTTCTGAATAATTTAATTTACAACCTAATGTATAGAATGCCGCTTTCATAAAAATTGTTTCTTACTTTCGAATAATGTTAATATTAATATATAAAATAAGGGCTGTATCTAATTCAAATGTACAAACAATCTTGAATAAATACAGCCCGAATATTTTAGCTCAATTTAGTAATTTGCTTTTTATTGCATTACTAAATTAATTATTATCTGCTGGAGTATTTGGAATCATAACCGCAGGACTTTTATCATCATAAAGATTAAAATCGGAAGAGTCGAATTTACCTGCATCAGCTTGTCTAATATCGGCAACAGATACTTTTTCTAATTTATATGTACTTATAAATTGAACAATATCCTCATCCGATTTATCCTGTAATGCGGCAATTGCGCTCAATACAATTTTCTTATTCTCTTTATCGAACTCAACAACCTTCAATTCTAATTTAGTACCTAATGGGAAACAGAATGATAGGTTCTTAATCTTTGAGGTTGATAATTGAGTAGCTGGAATAAAACCATCAACATTTAATGGTAATTCAGCAATCAATCCTTTTTCGATAACTCGAACAATTTTTCCTTCAGATGTTTTGCCTACAGCGTATTCTTTCTCAAAATTATCCCAAGGATTAGGGTTAATTTGTTTGTGGCCTAGAGAAATTTTTCTTGATTCGGTATCAACGCCCAATACAACAACATCAATTTTTTCCCCTTTCTTAATTACTTCACCGGGGTGTCTAATTTTCTTTGTCCATGATAAATCGGAGATATGTACTAATCCATCAATTCCAGGCTCAAGTTCTACGAAAACTCCAAAGTTGGTTAAGTTGCGGGCAATACCTGAATGCTGTGAACCAACGGGATATTTACCCAATAAATCTTGCCATGGATCAGGTGTTAACTGTTTCATGCCGAGGGAAATTTTCTTCTCACCTTTATCAAGACTTAAAATAACCGCTTCAACTACTTGTCCCATTGAAACAAATTGAGAGGGATGACTGATATGTTGAGTCCAGCTCATTTCTGAAATATGAATTAAACCTTCAATACCTTTTTCAATTTCGATGAATGCGCCGTAATCTGTTAGAGAAACTACGCGTCCAGAAACTTTATCGTTGAGTTTATATTTCTCTTCAATTTTTTCCCATGGATGAGGTAATAATTGTTTTAAGCTAAGAGAAATTCTCTTTCTTTCTTTTTCGAAATCGGTAACAACCACTTTAATTTTTTCATCAAGTCGAACAACTTCACTCGGGTGATTAATTCTGCCCCAGCTAAGGTCTGTAATATGAATTAAACCATCTACGCCGCCTAAATCGATAAACACGCCGAAATCTGTAATAGCTTTAACTGTACCTTCAAGAATTTGGCCTTTTTCAAGTTTATCAAGAATTTCTTTACGCTGATCGGAAATTGTTTCTTCAATAAGCACTTTATGTGAAACCACAATATTTTCGGTTGGTATATTAACTTTAACAATTTTGAAATCCATAGTTTGACCAACAAAAGCATCGAAGTCGCGAACCGGGCGAATATCAATCTGTGAACCAGGTAAGAAAGCTTCAATTCCCATTAAGTCAACAACCATTCCACCTTTAATTCTCTTAAGAATTTTCCCAACAATAATTTTCTCATTTTCGAAAGCATCCATAATTCTGCTCCAGATCTTGAGGAAATCGGCTCTTTTCTTAGATAGAACTAAATTACCATCTTCATCTTCAACGCTTTCAATTACCACATCAATAGTATCACCAATTTTAATTTCTTCAGTAGCGTTAAATTCAGATTTAGAAATAGTGCCGTCAGATTTAAAACCAACATCCACGACAACGTTATCAGCATTAATACCAACGATTCTTCCGGCAATTATTTCGCCTTCTTTAATATCGCGAAATGACTCCGAATATAATTTAGAAAGCTGTTCCATTTCTTCTGGAGTATACTCATCACTATTAATGAACTTGCCTTCTGTTACGATAGTAGCAACTTTTTTGATACTATCTTTTCTTCTATCGGACATTTGTCCTCCTAATTAAAAAATACACCGCTTTGAATTTATGCCATCAATAAGTTCAAGGCAGCAGTTATTTAGTTGTACATTAGTTTTTTCTGATGGCTTACAAGTTTCCTAATTTCTCTTGAACTTTATTATATAAAATTTCTAAATCCTGTTCAGGAGTTAATCCGGTATTATCAAAAAGGATTGCATCTTCCGCCTGTTTTAACGGCGATACTTCTCTGCCGCTATCAATCCTATCTCTTTTTTCGAGATTACTTTTTACTTCTTCAATTGTTATATCAATATTTTTCTTTTGATACTCTAAAAATCTTCTTTTCGCTCTTTCATCAATTGATGCCGTAATAAAAAATTTTATATCAGCATTGGGAAATACAACCGTTGTAACATCTCTTCCTTCGGTAACAATACTTCCCTGTTCCCCTATATTTTTCTGAATTTTAACCATTTCAGATCTGACTTCCGGAATTGTACTTACTTCACTAACCTTAGAGTTAACCTCAGCCGACCGAATTTGCTCTGTTACCTCTTCATCATTAGCGAAGACGCGTGTAACACCATTTTCATATTTTAATTTGAGAGTTACAGATCGGGCAATCTCAATAATTTTTTCAGGCTGATCAATAGAATTATCTCTGAGGGCACAATAGGTTATTGCGCGATACATAGCGCCTGTATCTAAATAAATATAACCCAGCTTTGAGGCAAGATTTTTTGCGGCTGTACTCTTCCCCGATCCTGCAGGACCGTCTATTGCTATAATTATCTTTTTTGACATAGGCTTGCAAAAATATGTAATAGAACGATTTACCGCAAATTCTATTACAAAATAACCCCATTTATCGGAACGATTTACAACTTAAATTTAAATATTTTATTATTCGTATCTAAGTAATTCACTAAGTAATTTTTCGTTTTCAACGGGCTTTCGTAAAAATCTTGTTGCCCCAGCCTGCATGGCTGAAATTTCATCTTTTTTAAATGCATGAGCAGTTATAACAATAATGGGGGTTAACGAATATTTTTCGGTAGCCCTCAGCTCCTTTATAATTTGAATACCATCTTTTTCACTTTTTAAAGAGATATCAACGATGAAAACATCAATACTGTTATTTCTTATAACCTCTGTAACTTCTTCACCATCTTTTGCCCTTAGTATGTTAAAATGATTTCTCAGAACGAGGGAAAAGATATCAACTATCATCTCCTCATCCTCTATAATCAATAGTGTTTTCAATTTATCACTCGTTCAAATTCGTATATTTTTTATGTTTTATTATACTTTATACTCCCCCGTATCTTCACCCTTTTTCACTTATTTGTATTATTGAATAAATTACAAATAGCGATTAACCTGATTTTCCCTTCCCTATTATTCATAAAAAAAAGATTGAAGTCAAACTATTTGTTGCGAAAGGAAGATTTATATATGAAGGAAATTGGGAGAGGATAAGGGAGCCAAACTAATGACTCCCCCAAAAATTAAATTTATAATCCTCGAAGCGCCGATACAATATTGAGCCGGGATGCTCTTACCGCCGGCGCAAAACCACCTATTAATCCCATGATAAGGGCAAATATTAATGATGAAATAAATATCTCCGTACTCAATGCAAACGAGAATGAGAGTTCCGAAAAGGAATTGAAATTTAGAGTAGAGATAGAAAAGAACTGTAAAAATGATGCTAAGAATAATCCTAAAATTGCACCGGTCATTGCAATTATTATTGATTCAAATAAAAAGGAGGATAAAATACTTCTTCTGGCAAATCCGAGTGATCTTAGTGTACCGATCTCAACTGTTCTATTAGCTACCGCGGCATACATCGTAATTGCGGCACCAATTGTTGCACCAAAACTAAACACTATTGTAATAAAGGTACCAAGGATAGAGATAAATCCAGAAAGAAATTGAGATTGTTCCTCAAAAAATTTCTGTTCTGGCTTAACCTCAAATTGCTGTAATCTTCGATCTGTTTCAAAAGCTCTCTTAAAATTATCATAATTTGCAAGATTATCTAATTTAATAGTCATTGTTGAAACAGAATTTGATCGATTGAAAGCCTCTAACAACTGATTTGCGTCTCCCCAAAATTCGGAATCGAAACCACTTCCATCTGTAGTAAATACCCCAACTACTGTCCAATCATCTGCTGCAAATCTAATTTTTTTACCAACTTGAGCTCCCTCAAATCGGGAAATTAATTTTTCTCCAACAATAAGTTCTCTTAAAGCTGGATTAAACATCCTTCCACTAATTATTTTCATCTTTGGTCTAACTTCCTGAATAACCGGCGAAACACCTCTAACTGTTAAATTGCTTACTCCTCCCGATTTAATCTCTAAATTTATGATCACAACCGGCTCAGTAGAAATTATTTGTTGATTATTTGAAGTCTTTGCTATATGAGGCAAAGTTCTAATTATATTTTGAGTATCACCGCCTATTATACTCGAGATTTCACTCTGTGATGATTTCCTAAGTATCATAACATTATCAACCTCACCGGTAGATACGAGTGTTTTCTGCACACCGTACGACATCATGAGAACTGCGGCAAATACAAATACAACCATCGCAACACCACTTACCGTAATTATCGTAGTCAATTTTCGGGTCATCAGACTTTTTATAGTATATTTTAATGGTATTTTCATATTGATCCTCTTTTAAATTCTGTGAAGTGAATAACTCAAATTAGGATTAGTTGATCCTTGATCAATTCACACTATCACTATTTTTAACCTACAAATCTAAAACCATCTACAATTTTTGTATTTATCGCTTTGATAATCGGGAATATTGCGGCGATTATACCGATCAGCAATGCTGAACTCACTGCAAGAATTATCGTAATATTTTCTAATTGAAAAACCGGAAAGAATCCTTTTGGAATCACTGCCTCAAATCCTGCAATAACCGGAAATGTTATCAGTAATCCAATTCCTCCTCCAAGAAATGAAATTAGCATCGATTCTCCGAGTATTAATCCAAATAAATGTTTTGCCGAAAATCCGAGAGTTTTAAAAACCGCATACTCACGAGTTCTTTCCCTCGCAGACATAATCATTGTATTACCTAATACTAGCATAATTATTCCAACAATCACAAATGACATTACATTCATTGAAGTAATAATTGCACTCGTGGATTGTAAAAATCCTTGAGTGAATGCCCGCTCGGTTTCGGTTTTAGTTTCGTAAGAACTATTTTTAAAAATAGCATCAATCTTTGCGGAAACTTGCGCGGCTTTATTTGGATCCTCAATTTGAACCGCATACCAGCCGATTAAACCGGCTCGATCGGGGGACTCTGCTCTCATCCTCTCATCAAGCGTTGACCAATGAAAATACATTCCAGTTGCATCGGTGTATTTATGTTTTGGTTTATATATTCCTCTGATTACAAAATCCCATCTACCCGGATATATATCCCCCTCCAGTGTCATCATGTCACCAATTTTTAAATTGTATTGCTCTGCAATTGAAATACCAATTACGCAGGAATTCTTCTCCCTCATAAAATTTTCTTTTTCTTCCTTCGTCAATAAAAACTCCGGGTAAACATCAAATAGAGTTTCTGCATCGACGGCTAGCCGGGTAAAGAATTGATTTTTATCTTTATAAACACCTTGGAACCAATTAGCAAAGGAAACCGCTTTAACTCCTTCAACAGCGGCAATTTTATCCCGGTAGGCATAGGGAAGAGGAAATATAAATGATACTGAGTGACGAGTAATTAATCTGTCGGCAGCAGCAGCATCAACACCGAAATTCCATGCAGTATAAACCGTTCTCAAAATTCCGAACGCTATAACTGCGATAGCTATTCCAAAAATCGTGAGTGCAGTTCGAAGTTTGTGCCTCAACGCATTTTTAAATATTAGTTTTAATACTTTCATATAATCTCCTTATACCAAATCGCCTTTATCCAGATGCCGGGTGATTGTTGCTTTTTCTGCGGCATGTGGATCGTGTGTTACCATTACAATCGTCTTTTTATATTCTTTATTCAGTCTCTCCATCAATGTTAGAATTTCTGTGGCTGAAACTTTATCAAGATCGCCTGTGGGTTCATCGGCAACTATGATCTGTGGATCTGTTACAATAGCTCTGGCGATTGCTACTCTCTGCTCCTGCCCTCCCGATAATTGTTTAGGATAATGGCTCATTCGATCACCAAGTCCAACAATTGATAACGCTGTTTCAACATGTTTTTTTCTTTCAGCTTTGGATAGTTTTGTAAGAAGAAGGGGAAGCTCAACATTTTCGTAAGCGGTTAATACAGGTATCAAATTATAAAATTGAAATATGAATCCTATGTTGGATGATCTCCACTTTGCTAGCGCCGATTCACCTAATTTTGCGATATCGGTACCGGCAACATGAATTTCTCCATTTGTCGGACGATCGATACCGGCAATTAAATTTAGCAATGTAGTTTTGCCTGATCCCGAAGGACCCATTAAAGCTAAAAACTCTCCTTCGTTTACATCCAGCGTAATATTATGCAAAACCGGAATCTCAATATTATTTCGCCAATAAGATTTTGATAAACTTTTAACTTCGATAAGTGATGACATATTTACTCCTAACTTATAACGCTTTATTTAATTGATACTTTAATTCCATTTTGAATTTTATCGGTCAAATTCTCAATAACCCTATCACCAACTTCTAAACCGGATATGATTTCAACATAACTCCCAATTTGCTTTCCGGTAGTTACCGGCAGTTCAACAGCTGTGTCATCATTAATTACAAATACAACACTGGTTTCATTTTTTTTACGAACCGAGGTTTCGGGTACTACCATAAACTGTTTAGCATCCTCTATTTCAAGATTCTCAGTTTGGTTTTTCATGAATAATACTTTAGCGCTCATTTCGGGAAGTACTCTTTTATCATAAGATTTAAAACCAATTTTGACCATTACTGTTGCTTTCGAGCGATCGGCGGTTGGGACAATTTTTGCCACATATCCAGGGTAACTTTGATCAGGGTATGCATCTAATCTTATTTCACAATTCTGATCAATTACAATTTTTTCAATATTCGATTCATTTACATCTGCCTCAACTTGAAGCGAATTCATATCGGCAATGGTAACAACTGCGGCTTTAGAATTTAATCCTCCTGCCATAGGCGCAACAATTTCACCAACATCCGCGTTTTTAGTTAATACTGTTCCATCGAATGGGGCGCGAACCAGCATATTTTCAATTGCAACTTCGGCTGATAAAATCTGAGCTCTTGCCACATCAATTGAGGCTAATACTCTTTTGTAACGGGATTCGGCGGCATCAACTTCCATTTGACTAGTTGCGCCCGATTCAAGCAGACTTTTAGCTCTACGATAACTATTCTCAGCGTCATTTAAATCTGCCTCGCTAAACTTTAAATTTGCCTTAGCCTGCTCATACTGTGCTTTAATATCACTGTCATCCAATCTTGCGATAATTTGATTATTAAAAACCCGGTCCCCTTCAACTACGCCAAGATAGATTAATCTGCCCATACCTTTTGATGCAACCGCCGCTTTACGCTGGGCAACTACATAACCGCTTGCGTTTAATACCGCATTTGTTTGTGAAGGGGATTGTAGTGTTACAGCAGTCAATTCAACCTCAATTGAAGCGGAGAATAATTTGTTGTATCCGTAAAAAATTAAAAAAATCAGAAGAGCCAATCCAACAATTCCCATCAGCATATTGGCATATTTCTGTTTCTTCTCTGGATTTACATTTTTCTCTTTTCTGTCAATCCTTAATGAAGATAAATCAGCATTTTTAGTTTCCATAAATTCCTATCTATTATTCAGATTATTTTAAAAATCTGACATACTAATTAAAAAAATGGTTGTGCCACCAGTATGTCATATTTGAAAATTCTTTTGATATGCCCTTAAAAGTTGTCCAAACTAACTAAATCAATTCTTCAACACAAGCTTTAAGTTTTGTATAATTAGGACGTGAATGCTCAATTAATGTTCTATAAACAATAAACTTTTAGAAAGAGTGCAAAAAATTACAATAATTTTTGTAGAACTGATTTTCCGCAACAGCCTAAAATTCAAATTTACTTTTTCGATAAAATAGAAACTTGGGGCACCCTGTTTCCGGTTGGTAGATAATTTCATACTGCCAGACATCACCAACGTGCAAGGGATAAAAATTTAACATGTCAATAGTTTGTGAGAATAAACCGGTATAGATTAGTAATAATAATCCCGCCCATAATTTCTTTTTATACCTCTAATACGTCAATCATTTTTTGATGAACCTTTACATTTGTAGCAAGGAACTGCCTCATAAAAATATCACTCCTTTTTCCGGAGAAGTCGGTTACTAATCCCCCCGCTTCTTCAACAATTAATTTAGCGGCGCAAACATCCCAAGGATTTAACGAAACCTCCCAAAAACCATCAAACACTCCTTCAGCAACATAGCACATATCAATTGCGGCAGAGCCAAGCCGTCGCACCGCGCGAGAGTTTTTCAAAAATGCATTGAACCTTTCGAGCGCGAAATCGGGGTTATCCGCTACATCGTATGGAAATCCCGTAACCAGCACACTCTGACGTAAATCATCATTCGTACTTACTTTTAATTTTCGGTCGTTGCAGAAAGCTCCGCTCCCCTTTTCCGATTTGTACATCGCGTTTCTCATCACATCATAAACAACGCCGCAAATAGTTTCCCCATTTTTTTGAACACCGATACAAACAGAAAATATTGGTAATCCATGGGCATAATTAGTTGTTCCATCTATCGGATCAATAACCCATAAATACTCATTTTGTCTCTCATAAGTACCGCTTTCCTCGGCTAAAATTGAGTGGGCTGGAAATTCTTTTTTTATAAATGAAATAATTGCTGCTTCCGATTTTGTATCATACTCTGTAACTAAATTAGATGAATTGGTTTTGTATTCAACCAAAAAATTTTTACCGAATCCTTCTTTTATTATTTCACCGGCATGTTCGGCAATTTCTACTACTTTATTTAACATAATTCTCCCTTTTTCTATCCCAAATTTACAATCTATTGCGCTAAACTTTAAACTGTTAACAAATAAATAATCTTATTAAAGGTAAAAATTCTATTTCTTGATAGCCCTTTTTATAATTGGTATATTTGCCACAAATAAAAAGGTACTTTAAGTAATGAGTGATTTACTTCCCAAACCGGCAAATGATTATGCCTTAGTTGAAAATATTCCCCCGGTTTTACCGGTACTGCCCTTGAGAGATAACGTAATTTTTCCCTATATGATTTTTCCTGTTCTCGTCGGAAGAGAACAATCAATACGTGCCGCAAACTTCGCTCTCGATGGCTCTAAATATATTTTTCTAGCGGCTCAAAAAAGGCCGAATGTAGAAGAACCAACCACAGATGATATTTTTACTGAAGGAACAATTGCCAAAATAATTCAAATATTAAAACTTCCTAATGGTCTTCTCAAAATATTGGTCGATGGAGTAATTCAAGGTAAAATTATATCGTTCACAGAGCGGTCTAATTTTTTTGAGGCTGAGATCGAGGTTATTGCCCCGGTTCATGAAGATCCTCGAGAAATGAAAGCTCTTGTTCGTCAGCTCACACAATTGTTTAAAGAATATGTCAAAATAAATAAAGCTGTACCTCCCGAAGCCGCAAACGCTTTCGAAAACATGGATGAGATTGACCGAAAGCTTTTTTACGTTGCCGCAAATATCAATCAATCAATTGAAGTTAAACAAAAGATTCTGCAAAAATTTTCGATTAAAGAACAGCTTTATGAAGTAATAAGAATTCTGAATTCTGAAATCGAGATATTGCGCATCGAAAAAGAGATTGAAGGAAAAGTTCACGAAAATATTGCCAAGACTCAGAGAAAGTTTATTATTCAAGAACAGATAAGAATATTGCAGGATGAACTAGGCGAAGAGGAAGAAACTTCTCCCGAATTTTTAAAATTACGAGACCGAATTTTAAAGGCAAAAATGCCCAAAGCAATACTTGAAAAAGCTTTGGAAGAATTTAATAAATTGAAAAAAACTCCCACCAGTTCACCCGAATCTACTGTTATTAGAAATTATCTCGATTGGATGGTTGACGTACCCTGGTATAAAAAAACTAAAGATAACCTGGACTTAAAAAATGTAAGAAAAATTCTTGATGAAGATCATTATGGATTAGATAAACCGAAAGAAAGAATTGTTGAGCACATAGCTGTATTAAATTTGGTAAAGAATATGCGGGGGCAAATACTTTGTTTTGTTGGCCCTCCAGGTGTGGGAAAAACTAGTCTTGGTAAATCAATCGCACGTTCACTCGGAAGAAATTTTGTACGCATTTCACTCGGCGGCGTTCGTGATGAAGCTGAAATTAGAGGGCACCGCAGAACTTACATTGGTTCGATGCCCGGAAAAATTGTTCAATCAATGAAAAAAGCAAAAACTATTAATCCCGTTATTTTACTTGATGAAATTGATAAAATGAGTATGGATTTTAGGGGAGATCCATCATCGGCAATGTTAGAAGTGCTTGATCCTGAACAAAACCATACATTTAATGATCATTATCTCGATGTTGATTATGATCTTTCTCAAGTAATGTTTATTACAACAGCAAATGTTAGATATAATATTCCTCTTCCTTTACAGGACAGAATGGAAATTATTGAACTTCCCGGATATCTTGAGCATGAAAAAATTCAGATAGCCAAAAAACATATAATCCCAAAACAAATAAAGGCGCATGGACTTGAAAAATTTGAGATATTATTTGATGATGAAGTAATTAACAAGCTTAATAGAGATTATACCAGAGAAGCAGGCGTTAGAAATCTTGAACGGGAAATTGCTTCAGTGCTCAGAAAGACCGCGCGTGATATTGTTATGAGTCAATCTACAAATGGAAAAAAGAAGACTATTAAGAAATATGTAATTGATAATGATAAAGTTGAAAAGTTTTTAGGGGTATCAAAATTTAGATCACAAAAAGCTGAGCGTGAACTTGGAATTGGAAGTATTACAGGTTTGGCATGGACGAGTGTAGGGGGAGAAATACTTCAAGTGGATGCTACAGTTATGAACGGTTCTGAGAAATTAACACTTACCGGTCAATTGGGAAATGTAATGAAGGAATCTGCGCAAGCGGCATTAAGTTATTTACGATCGAACGCGAAGGCTTTTAAATTACCATCAAATTTTTATAAAGGAAAAGAAATTCATATTCATCTTCCGGAGGGTGCAATACCTAAGGATGGTCCCTCGGCCGGAATTACAATGACACTTGCGCTATACTCAGCATTCAGCAGTAAACAGGCACGGAGTGATGTTGCGATGACCGGTGAAATAACATTAAGAGGAAAAATTCTTGCGATCGGCGGACTTAATGAAAAATTACTCGCGGCTCAGAGAAGTGGAATTAAAACTGTTCTAATTCCAAAGGATAATGAAAAAGATTTAATTGAGATTAAGGATGAAGTGAAAAATGGTTTAAAGATAATTCCAGTATCAACAATTATTGAAGCCGTTCCCTATGTTTTTATTTCTTCTAAAAATAAAACAAAGTAAATTTAGATATGTCTGAAAGTATCTTTGTTGATAAAAATTTATCTGATGATAAAATTTATGAGGCTTTACTGCCTCAGATAAATAGTTTAATCAATCCTGACGAGCCGATCATTTCTAGTATGGCTAATATTACTGCTGTGTTAAAAAGCTCTTTCAATAAAATAAGTTGGGTTGGCTTTTATCTATTAAATGGCAATAAACTTTATCTGGGTCCGTTTCAAGGAAATATTGCATGTACTGTTATTGAGATTGGAAAAGGAGTATGCGGTACTTCTGCGCAAAAGAGAGAATCGATAATTGTTGATGATGTTGATAAATTTCCTGGACACATTGCTTGTGACTCCCTTTCCAAATCAGAAATAGTTGTGCCAATCATGGACGGAGATAAAATCTTTGGAGTTTTAGATTTAGATAGTTACAACTATTCTTCATTCTGTGAAACCGACAAATTTTATCTTGAAAAAATATGTGAATCAATTGTTCTAAAACTGAAATTAAGTTTAAAAGAGACAATAATAATTTAACTAAGTGTGAATATGGATTTTATAGTTACTGCTCGAAAATGGCGACCACAGAGATTTGAAGAAGTAGTTGGACAACAGCACATAACAACTACATTAAAGAATGCAATTCTAAATAACCGTATCGCTCATGCGTATTTGTTCGCAGGTCCAAGAGGATGCGGAAAAACTACAACTGCCCGTATCTTAGCCAAAAGTTTGAATTGCTTGAATCCTTCAAAAGGTGAACCGTGCAATGTTTGCGATATGTGCAAATCATTTCATAATTCTCAGAGTTTAGATATAATTGAAATAGATGGCGCATCTAACAGAAGGATTGAGGAAATTCGTACTCTGCGTGAATCGGTAAAATATGCTCCCACACATGGTACTTATAAAGTTTACATTATAGATGAAGTACACATGCTTACGACCGAATCTTTTAATGCACTTTTAAAGACTTTAGAAGAACCCCCAAGTCATACTATTTTTATTTTCGCAACTACAGATGTTCATAAAGTACCGCTCACCATTATTTCAAGATGTCAGCGTTTCGACTTTAAACGAATTGACTTAATTCTTATTAAAGGATTGTTAAAATCGATCGCTGAAAAAGAGAATATCCAGATTGATGATAAATCATTAACCTTAATTGCCAAAAAAGCTGATGGTGCTCTGCGCGATGCTCAAAGTTTATTTGACCAAGTAATTTCATTCAGCGGTAATATTGTTGATCCGGCATTAATTTCTAGCATGCTAAACCTGATCGATGAGGAAGTATTTTTTACTATTTCCGATTCGATAATAAGCAAAAATTTCACTTCAGCTTTTTCAATAACAAAGTTGATTTACGATAATGGCTGGAATTTCATTGATTTCTTGAATGGATTAATTGAGCATTTCAGAAATATTATGGCTGTGGTTATTACGAATAAAACCGATTTGATAGAAGAAGCGGAAGAGTACAAATCAAAGTATCTTAGTTATATTAATAAATTCACGGAAGGGGATGTTCTAAGAATATTGGCTTTTTTAAATAAAGTTCAGTATGAATTGAAATCGTCATCGAACCAGAGACTTAAAATAGAGGTTTCTCTTCTTCACTTAATCGGGCTTGAGCAATCGTCTACTATTAGTGAAATTATCAATAAACTAAATTCTGCCGATCCAGTTAATTTCTCTCAATCTTCAGATTCGATATACAAATCATCTACCAATCCAAAAGTGGAATTGGTTAAAGATTCGCTTAATAATGTAATTCCTATCGAAAAAAGAGAAGTGGTTTTGCCGGTTATTCAGAAATTTATTTCTCCGATGGTTAACGAGACCTCAGATTTAGATGAGATTGCCGGAAAATGGCAGCAATTTGTTGAGCAGGTCAAATCTGATAAAATTATTTTCGGTACGATACTCAACAATTCAAAACCGGTGAATTTTGAAGAGGATTCAATTAGTATAGAAGTTGAACATCCCGAAGATTGGGATTTAATAATTGACCAAAAAAATTATCTCGATAAAAAAACAAAAGAGTTTTTCGGTAAAAAAATCTTACTGAACTCTTCAAAATCCACTACAAAAAAGAAAAAGAGTAGTTCAACTGGTGCTGAAATGAAAATTGATTCCGAAGAAAGCCCTTTGATTAATTCACTTATTACTGAATTGGGCGCAAAAGAATTGAAGAAGTAATTAATCGTTAGCTTACTAACTATTGTTGAATTAATTAATGATTAGAAATTCACTATTAACGAATTTTATTTTTTTATTTTTTTCCCTCGCCAATTGCATTTATCCTCAATCAAAAGTTATTTGGAATTTCGAGAATAGAGATTCCATAGGTTATTTAAAAATTTTACCAATTACCAATAGTGGAGGAACAGACATTCCTCAATTGAGAGAAACTGAAATTGGAAAATCATTTTATTTTGATGGAATTAATGATGGTTTTTTAATTAAAGATAATCCTCTTGATAGAGCATCTTCATTTACTATCGAGATAATTATTAAACCTGATTCAGCTGATCAAATTCAAAATCATGAACAACGCTATTTTCATCTTCGGAATTTGGAAGATGATAATAGCAGAATACTGATTGAATTACGATATTTGAAAAATAATCGTTGGTCTCTCGATACTTTTTTAAAATGTGATAATTCTCGCTTAACACTTTATGATTCAACAATAAGTCATGAAATTGGGAAGTGGTATCATGTTGCTCTTAGCTACTCGAATGGGGCTATGAAACATTTTGTTAATGGTAAATTAGAGCTTAGCGGTAGTATTGAATTTAACATGAATCGGATTAATAATGGCCAGATTTCAATCGGGGCAAGAATGGATCCTCGCTCATGGTTTAAGGGATTTATACATTCAATCCTATTTTCACATCATGCTCTTCCGGCGAAGGATTTTTCCTTTAAAAAAATATCAATTCAAAATAATTAAACTATCGTTTCTTTTGTAGCGAAATCCAATAATACCAATCTATTACCTTTTCGACATAAACAATTCATAAATTGACTCGATAATTAACCATTCTCATTAAGTAAATTTTGACCAAATTAAAAAATTGAGGTTTGGATGAAGTTTTTTATGAACATGAAAATTCGGAATAAAATAATTCTATCATTCATATTGGTAGCTTTTTTTGCCCTTCTAATTGGGTATCAAGCTAATCAAAAAATGGATGTAATCATGAAAATGCTTGAGCAAACTGATAACCATACAATTCCTCATATAGAAAATATCTATACTATTAGTATGTCTATACGGGACATCACGATAAACGAAAGATCACTTGTAAATCCAAATGTTAAAGATCAAGAAATGAGAATGAAATTTTTTGAGAACATTCAAAAAGCTTTTGCTGTTATAGATGCAATATTAATAAATAAAAATAATGTTGAATTGAGCGATTCAATCAAAGAAAAATGGAAAAATGTTGAATTGTTTTTGAATGAATGGAAACTGGCTCACCAAAAGGCAATTGATCTGGTTAAGGAAAAGGATCTCCTTCTTAACAATGTAGAAAAAGTTGATAGACAATTAGTTCAACAACTTGAACAATCTGCAGTGGATGTTTCATTGCTTTCCAGACAAAAGTACTTGAAATGCTCTGGTGAATTGAAAAAAATGATTTCTTCAAACCAAAATGAGATTCAGAAAAAAATAGTTACTGCTAATGAAATTTATACTGATTCAAAAAATGAATCTTATCTCTGGACTATTTTAGGTTTTATTATTGCTGTTGGGCTTGGTTTTATTAATTCTCACATTTTATCAAAGCCAATCAACAAGTTGGTTAAAACTGCTGATCAAATTGCCGCTGGCGAAGTTAATGAAAAAGTAGAAATCATCGATAGAAACGACGAAGTTGGTAGGCTTACACTTGCATTATCGAAAATGTTGGATACAATTCGAAATGCATTATCGAAAGCAAATTTAAAGGAAAAAGAGACTCAAAAAGCATCAGAATTGATTAAGCAAGAGCATGAAATTGCAGAAAGGCAACATCAGTATTTGGTTAACAGTGTAGATCAATTGCTCACAGAAATGAAAAAGTTTTCCCATGGCGATTTAACTGTATCAATTAATCAAGTTAATAACGACGAGATGGGAAAGCTTTTTTCTGGTTTTAATGAAGCTGTATCGAAAATACAGCGTTTGGTTCATGAAGTTTCTCAAGCCACTAGTTCTGTGTCTCAAACTTCAAGTCAGATCGCAGAAGTATCCGAATTAATTGCACACAGTGCACAATTACAAACCCACCAAACAACTGAAATTGCCGGTGCAATGGAAGAAATGAGTAAAACAATTATTGAAACAACAAGAAACCTACACAAAGCGGAATTCGATGCGAAAGAAGCTGACAAAAATACTTCTATTGGGAAGATGAAAATTATTGAAACAAAATTTGGAATGAATAGGATAATTCATTCAGCCCAGGATACATATAAAATTATATCTTCGTTGGCTTCAAAAACGGAACAAATCGGTGAAATCACTCAAGTTATTAATGATATCGCTGATCAAACTAATTTGTTAGCACTTAATGCCGCTATAGAAGCTGCCAGAGCCGGTGAACAAGGAAGAGGATTTGCAGTCGTTGCAGATGAAGTTAGAAAACTTGCAGAAAGAACAACTAAAGCAACAAAGGAAATTTCGTTGACTATTAAAACAGTTCAAGGTGAAGCTCAAAGTGCTGATTCTTCGATGATTGAATCAGGCAAACTGGTTAATGTTGGTCTAGAAATGATTGAAGAAATAGAAACTCTATTTGAAGATATTTCAAAATCAAATAAAAATTTATCCGAAATAGTATCTCAAATAGCAGCCGCCAGTGAAGAACAGACGAGTACATCTGAAGAAATTACTAAAAACATTGATTTGATAAAAAATCTAACAGACGAAACAAGTGAGAAAATTAAAAATGTGGCTTCCTCAGCGGATAAATTGAATAATCTAACAAATACACTTTCTGTTTTAGTCCACAAATTTAATATTGAAAAAGAATATTGAGATTTTACAGGTTATTGTGTAAATGAATGAAAAGGATTCATCAAACAAATTAATCCAGAAAGCTTGATATATTATCAGAAAAGATTTCTTGTTTAAGTTGGGAAGGGACTGTTTGATTACTTAACAGTTTAATACCAAAAGAAGTAAATATTTTTTCATAAATAGTCCTTCAAAGCAAAGTATCGAAGGGTTATATTAAAAATCTTCACCCGCCGAAGGAGCGTTAGCTGCTACTAGCTCCGGACTTAACCCTCTCTACAGAATCAATCATCAATTAACGAATTACTACAACCCAATCATTTTTGCTTTTTTAAAACAAGAAACCCTTCAACGCAAAGCATTGAAGGGTTATAATTAAAAATCCTGGCGGCTACCTACTCTCCCACACACCTGCGCATGCAGTACCATCGGCGTATACGGGCTTAACTACTCTGTTCGAAATGGGAAGAGGTGTTTCCCCGTAGCTATAACCACCAGAAAAACTTTGTTCCGTAACTAACGGAATCAACTAATCAATCAAAAAATTAATGAAAGATTGAAAGGGGAGTCTGTTTACAGCTATCTTGAAATAAATTTAATGGCTAAGTCGCACGACTTATTAGTACCGCTCGGCTAAATGTATTACTACACTTACACCTGCAGCCTATCAACCTCGTCATCTCCGAGGAGTCTTTAGTGCCTTACGGCAGGGATATCTTATCTTGAAGTGTGCTTCGCACTTAGATGCTTTCAGCGCTTATCACATCCGTACATAGCTACCCAACGATGCCACTGGCGTGACAATTGGTACACTAGAGGTACGTTCATTTCGGTCCTCTCGTACTAGAAACGACTCTTCTCAAATATCCTGCGCCCGCATAGGATAGGGACCGAACTGTCTCACGACGTTCTGAACCCAGCTCACGTACCGCTTTAATTGGCGAACAGCCAAACCCTTGGGACCTTCTTCAGCCCCAGGATGCGATGAGCCGACATCGAGGTGCCAAACCTTGCCGTCGATATGAACTCTTGGGCAAGATCAGCCTGTTATCCCCGGCGTACCTTTTATCCTTTGAGCGACGGCACTTCCACACGCTACCGCCGGATCACTAAGTCCTGGTTTCCCATCTGCTCGACCTGTATGTCTTGCAGTTAAGCTCCCTTATGCCTTTGCACTCAACGCATGATTACCAACCATGCTGAGGGAACCTTTGAGAGCCTCCGTTACTTTTTGGGAGGCGACCGCCCCAGTCAAACTACCCGCCTAACAATGTCCCTTGCCCTGATTCAAGGGCAGAGGTTAGAATCCAAATAAAACAAGGGTGGTATTTCACCGTTGACTCCACCGAAGCTAGCGCCCCGGCTTCAAAGTCTCCCACCTATGCTACACATGCTTTACCCGAACCCAATGTTAGGGTGCAGTAAAGGTGCACGGGGTCTTTCCGTCCATATGCGGGTAACCGGCGTCTTCACCGGTACCACAATTTCACCGAGCCCGTGGTTGAGACAGTGCCCAAATCATTACACCATTCGTGCAGGTCGGAACTTACCCGACAAGGAATTTCGCTACCTTAGGACCGTTATAGTTACGGCCGCCGTTTACTGGGGCTTCGATTCAAAGCTTCGCTTGCGCTGACCTCTCCTCTTAACCTTCCAGCACCGGGCAGGTGTCAGTCCCTATACTTCGTCTTAATTGACTTCGCAGAGACATGTGTTTTTGTTAAACAGTTGCTTGGGCCATTTATCTGCGGCCTCATTCAGCTTGATTTGTACAATCTCACCTACTAGAGGCACCCCTTCTCGCTAACTTACGGGGTTAATTTGCCGAGTTCCTTAACCACGGCTCACTCGAGCGCCTTAGAATATTCATCCCATCTACCTGTGTCGGTTTACGGTACGGACTGATATAAATTTCCCATACGAAGCTTTTCTCGGCAGTATGATTAGGATCAGTTTATGGGCTAAGCCCTCCCGTTCGTATCTCGGCCTAAATGGATGCGGATTTGCCTACATCCAAAGCCTACATACTTAGACCACCTAATCCAACAGGTGGCTGATCTTTCACTTCTGCGTCCCTCCTTATGGTCAAACAATTTACACCAGGTACAGGAATTTTTGCCTGTTTTCCATCGCCTACGCCTTTCAGCCTCGGCTTAGGATCCGACTAACCCTGAGATGACTAACATTGCTCAGGAAACCTTAGATTTGCGGCGTGCGGATTTTTCATCCGCATTCTCGTTACTAATGCCTACATTTGCGTTTCTATTCGCTCCAGCATGCCTCGCGACACACCTTCAGTGCAGAATAGAATGTTCCTCTACCATTCCGATTGCTCGGAATCCAAAACGTCGGCAAGTAGTTTAAGTCCCGGGTATTGTCGGCGCTAAGTCGCTTGACTAGTGAGCTATTACGCACTCTTTAAATGAATGGCTGCTTCTAAGCCAACATCCTAGTTGTCTGAGCAACTTAACATCCTTTCTCTATTAACTACTATTTGGGGGCCTTAGTTGTTGGTCTGGGTTGTTTCCCTTTTGGCCACCAAGCTTATCCCTGATAGCCTGACTGCCGAGAAACATGTATAGGGAATTCGGAGTTTGTCTGGGTTTGGTACCGTTGTGACAGCCCTAGCCCAATCAGTGCTCTACCTCCCTTACACTTTTACTCGACGCTAGCCCTAAAGCTATTTCGAGGAATACGAGCTATCTCCGAGTTTGATTGGTCTTTCGCTCCTACCCTCACCTCATCCAAGTAGTTTTCAACCCACACTGGTTCGGACCTCCATGAGGTTTTACCCTCACTTCATCCTGGACGAGGGTAGATCACCCGGTTTCGCGTCTAGCGCCTGTTACTAAAACGCCCTATTAAGACTCGCTTTCGCTACGGCTTCTGACCTTAGGCCATTAACCTTGCAACAGACGACTAACTCGTAGGCTCATTATCCAGAAGGCACGCTGTCATCCCATAAAGAGACTCCAACTGCTTGTAAGCATATGGTTTCAGGTACTATTTCACTCTCCTGTTAGGAGTACTTTTCACCTTTCCCTCACGGTACTATGCGCTATCGGTTACAAAGAAGTATTTAGCCTTAGCAGATGGTTCTGCTAGATTCACACAGACTTCCACTTATTCCGTGCTACTTGGGAGTATTTTTCAAGAAGTTATATTGCTTTAACCTACGGGACTATCACCCTCTATGGTTGAACTTTCCAGAACATTCGACTAACAATATAATTTTTTACTTCCCGACTTAACTGTAATTCAGTCTAAAAATATCCCACAACACCGCTAACACAACGGTTACAGCCTTTAACATGTTAGACGGTTTAGGCTGATTCCTTTTCGCTCGCCACTACTAGGGAAATCACTTTTGTTTTCTCTTCCACCAGGTACTTAGATGTTTCAGTTCCCTGGGTTAGCTTTACTTATCCTATTTATTGAGATAAGAATTTCCAGACATTACTCTGGAAGGGTTGCCCCATTCGGAAATCCACGGGTTCTAGGTTACTTCCACCTTACCGTGGCGTATCGCCGGTAATCGCGTCCTTCATCGCCTCTTTGTACCAAGGCATCCACCATATGCCCTTAGTAACTTAGCCAAAATCTTTAATTTATCACAAGATAGATGTATATTTTAAATCATATTTGATACAGACTCTTGCAGTATTAATATTTTATATCAATACTCTTTCAATCTTTCAAAGAACATTCCGCTAAAGCGGAAAGTGTGGAGCTAAACGGGATCGAACCGTTAACCTCCGCCTTGCAAGGGCGGCGCTCTCCCAATTGAGCTATAGCCCCTAAATTAATAGGGCTAACTTAACACATCGCCCATGTGGGCCTGAGTGGAGTTGAACCACTGACCTCACGCTTATCAGGCGTGCGCTCTAACCATCTGAGCTACAGGCCCGTGATATTATCACAACAGCCTTAGCTGCTCAGAAAAAATAAGAGTGAGTGACGAGAATAACTTGAGAATGTTGATCTCTTTAGAAAGGAGGTGATCCAGCCGCACCTTCCGGTACGGCTACCTTGTTACGACTTAGCCCCAGTCACCAGTTTTACCTTAGGTAGCTCCTTCCTTGCGGTTAGGTCACTAACTTCGGGTACCCCCGGCTTCCATGGCTTGACGGGCGGTGTGTACAAGGCCCGGGAACGTATTCACCGCGTCGTGCTGATACGCGATTACTAGCAATTCCAGCTTCATGCAGTCGAGTTTCAGACTGCAATCCGAACTGAGGATGCCTTTATGGGATTGGCTCCACCTCGCGGTTTGGCAACCCATTGTAGCACCCATTGTAGCACGTGTGTAGCCCTAGACGTAAGGGCCATGCTGACTTGACGTCATCCCCACCTTCCTCACTACTTGCGTAGGCAGTCCCATTAAAGTGCCCAGCATAACCTGATGGCAACTAATGGTAGGGGTTGCGCTCGTTGCGAGACTTAACCCAACACCTCACGGCACGAGCTGACGACAGCCATGCAGCACCTGTACAAGCGCCATTGCTGGAAGAGTGCTTTCACACTCGGTCGCTTGCTTTTCAAGCCTAGGTAAGGTTCTTCGCGTTGCATCGAATTAAACCACATGCTCCACTGCTTGTGCGGGCCCCCGTCAATTCCTTTGAGTTTCAACCTTGCGATCGTACTCCCCAGGTGGAATACTTAATGCGTTAGCTGCGGCACTGGATACTAATGCATCCAACACCTAGTATTCATCGTTTACAGCGTGGACTACCAGGGTATCTAATCCTGTTTGATCCCCACGCTTTCGCGCCTCAGCGTCAGTTATGGACCAAGAAGCCGCCTTCGCCACTGGTGTTCTTCCAGATATCTACGTATTTCACCACTACACCTGGAATTCCGCTTCTCTCTTCCAAACTCAAGATTTGCAGTATCAATGGCAGTTCTACGGTTAAGCCGCAGGATTTCACCACTGACTTACAAACCCGCCTACGCGCCCTTTACACCCAGTAAATCCGGACAACGCTTGCCCCCTACGTATTACCGCGGCTGCTGGCACGTAGTTAGCCGGGGCTTCTTCTAAGGGTACCGTCAGTTCAAGTCCCTTACGAAACTTGATTTTTCGTCCCCTTCAAAAGGAGTTTACAACCTTACGGCTTTCATCCTCCACGCGGCGTTGCTGGGTCAGACTTGCGTCCATTGCCCAATATTCCTCACTGCTGCCTCCCGTAGGAGTCTGGACCGTGTCTCAGTTCCAGTGTGGCTGATCATCCTCTCAGACCAGCTACTGATCGTAGCCTTGGTGGGCAGTTACCCCGCCAACTAGCTAATCAGATGCAAGCTTATCTGTAGACGTTACATTGCTGCAACTTTAACAACATCATCATGCGATGCCGCTGCATTATACGGTATTAGCCCGCCTTTCGACGAGTTATTCCGAATCCACAGGTAAATTACTTACATATTACTCACCCTTGCGCCAGTTTACTAAAAGTATTGCTACTTTATTCTCCTAGACTTGCATGTGTTAAGCACGCCGCCAGCGTTCGTCCTGAGCCAGGATCAAACTCTCCGTTGTAGAGTTTTATTAAATTTTATAAATCAACAAAGTTTTCCCAAAGAAATTCTTTAGTCACTCACTCTATCAAAGAACATAATTAAACAAGGATTCCAAATATAAGGCAGAGATTTAGTTTTGTCAAGAGCCTTATACTTTTTTTTCGAATTTTTCTTGAATTGTTTTAAAGAGCAATCGTTTCAAAAACGGGCATGAAACCTAATACATTTTTTTAAAGAATGCAAATTTAAAATTCACAGAAGTCTTTTACTTGATAGGATTTTGCTTAGCTATCTTTAATTTTCTGCTGAAGTGAGGTGATTGTTTACTTTTTTCTCAATGCGGGGACTATTTGCTTCACAGTATATTTAAGTTTTGTGAGTTGCCACAGAAATCGAGTAATGTGCAAATTTGTTTACTCAATAGTTAAATACCAACCATATTTGATTGGTTGTTTTAGGGAACTCTAAGAATTTTTTGATGTTGAAGAGTTCATTGTTTCAAATAACGGGAGAAAAATATGAACCAGAATCCATTATCAGACTTGATCCCAGATCATGTTTACGAAATTTTAGAATCTCGTAAGCTGCTAAATCAGAAAACACTTCGAGACCATATAATTCGTAAAAGATTTATGGAGTTAAAAACAACTAAATTAAGTGTTACTGAGGCAATTGAAAAAATACGTGCCGATTATCCCTACTTGCAATCAGACACAATTAGAAAGATTGTGTATCATATTGGAAAATAGTCTTCTTGACATTACATTTTTTGAAGTTTAATTTAAGGACGCAATTACATAATATAAGGTAAGTTGATGTCGAAAATACGGTCAAGTTCTAAAGAACAAAAAAAGAAAGAGATTGTTTTCAGAGATTATTGGGGCACAAAAAATTTTGCTTTATTAGGCCTTGGTATGTTGATGATATTAGCGGGATTTATTTTTATGGCGCAAGGAAGTTGGGATAGTAATTCATCTCTCAATATTGCGCCAATTTTACTTTTTATTGCTTATATCATCGTTATTCCGATTGCAATTCTCAAAAAAAACGATTAATCCGATAAATGTATTTAGCAAAAGTTGTTGGTAATATTGTTTCCACTCAGAAGAATGTATTTTTGAAAGGTCACAAACTTCTGGTGTGTAAGCAAATTAGTTTGGATGGGCAATTTACTGATAACAAAGATGTAATATCACTGGATACTTTGGATGCAGGTATAGGGGATAGAGTAATTATTGCTCAGGAGGGGGATGCCGTTCAGCAAATTCTGGGGAATAAAAGCACACCGGTAAATACAATGATTATCGCGATTGTAGATAATATCGAAATTAATGAAGATAATAAAACGTGAATGATTTAAATGAACTTGCTTATCTCAAACTTTTAAGTTCAACAGAAAATATCGGTCCTCAAAAAATTCTAGCTCTCAAGTCACACTTTAAGTCATTTGAAAACATATACGCTTCAACTCTTTCCGAAATTATAAAAGTTGAAGGAATCCACACAAGTTCCGCATTGAATATCATTAAAAACAAACCCCATTTTGAATCTACGAAAAAGATTCTCTCCAATGAACTAGATCAACTCAAAAAGCAGGGGGCGAGATTAATAACGTATTGGGAAGATGAATACCCCTCAATATTGAGAAATATTTACTATCCCCCGATACTATTATATTTAAAAGGAAGCGCTAAATTAAATTATGGTTCCAAAATTGCTATAGTGGGAACCCGAACGCCTACTAACTATGGCAGAATTCAAGCTGAAAATTTTGCCGCTGATCTTGTAGAAAACAACTTAATAATTGTGAGTGGGCTGGCTAGAGGAATTGATTCCGCATCTCATAACAGCGCCCTTAAAAAAGGGGGACAAACATTCGCGGTAATAGGCTCGGGACTGGATGTAATTTATCCATCAGAGAATAAAAAATTGTTCGAGCAAATCTGCGAAAACGGATTAGTAATTAGCGAATATGAATTAGGAACTAAACCCGATGCTCAAAACTTTCCAAAAAGAAATAGAATAATAAGCGGGTTAAGTATTGCCACTCTGGTTATCGAAACAAGAATTAATGGTGGAGCTATTCAAACCGCGAATTATGCTTATGACCAGGATCGTGAAGTATTTGCAGTACCAGGAAATGTCAATTCACAATTTAGTGATGGCTGTAATTATTTAATTAAAAAGAATATCGCAAGATTGGTAACATCAGTCCATGATATTTTAGAGGAACTGAATATTAAACTTGATCAAAAATCAGTTTCAAAATTGCAGCCAGAATTAGATCTAAATTTATTCGAAGCAAAAACTTTATCGGTTCTTTCGGATGAGCCAATTTATATTGACGATATTGCGGAAAAAACTGAGATGGCAACTTCTGATTGTCTTGTAAATTTATTAACACTCGAATTTAAGGGAGTTGTAAAGCAGTTTCCGGGGAAAATGTTTGTAAGAATTTAAAATATTAATTTAATCACCTTTAAAAAACTAGTACTTCTTTTTCCCATTCCACAGCATTTTCAATCTTTCCAAAATAGCTTTTTCCGAACCATTGCTGGTAGGAATATAGTACTGTTTATTTTTTATCTGATCTGGTAAATAATCCTCGAGCACAAAATGATTTTCAAAATCGTGAGGATATTTATAGTTCTTCCCATAATCTAAATTTTTCATTAATGAAGTTGGAGCATTCCTAAGGTGCATTGGAACCGGAAATTGGGATAATGCTTTAACATCACCCAATGCTTTATCTATTGCAAGGTAAGCTGAATTACTTTTTACAGAACTAGCTAAGTAAGTTGCACATTGAGATAAAATAATTCTTGATTCGGGCATCCCTATTTTTTCAATAGCTTGAAAAGTGGCTACAGCAAGAAGTAAAGCGTTAGGAGAGGCATTTCCAATATCTTCTGATGCAAAAATTATCATTCTTCTGGCAATAAAAAGCGGGTCTTCTCCCCCTTCTATCATTCTCGCAAGCCAGTAAACAGCAGCATCGGGATCGGAACCCCGCATACTTTTAATAAATGCTGAAATTATATTAAAATGTTCTTCACCACTTTTATCGTAAAGAATATTTTTTTGTTGAAGAATTTTTTCAATGAGCGGATTATCAATTATTATTTCATCCTTTTCTTTTTCATGAAGAACGGCCGCTTCAACAATATTGAGGAGAACACGCGCATCTCCGCCGGAAGAGATAATTATAAATTGTTCATCATCTATTCTAATTCTTTTATTTTTTAAGTATTCATCATTTTCGAGTGCATGCTTTAAAATGTTAGATAGATCATCGCTTGAAAGCTGTTCCAAAACAAAAATGCGAACTCTTGATCTTAAAGCCGGAATTACTTCAAATGATGGATTTTCGGTTGTAGCGCCGATTAATACTAACTCCCCCGATTCAACACTCGAGAGAAGAGCATCTTGCTGTGATTTATTGAATCTATGAATTTCATCAATAAATAAAATTGTGCGCTGATTATGATCTAAGTTTAGTTTGGCTCTTTCAATAATTTGACGCACATCTTTAACGCCGGCTGACACCGCATTGATTTGATAAAATTGAGAATTGGTTGTTTGAGCGATAATTCTGGCAAGTGTAGTTTTACCGCTTCCAGGAGGCCCCCAAAAGATCATTGATTGAATTGAATCTGCTTCAATCATTCTTCTCAACGGTTCATCAATTCCAACCAATTTTGATTGACCGAAGAATTGTTCTAGATTTTTGGGACGGCACCTCTCTGCTAAAGGTAAATAATTATTTGTGGGATCACTTTGCATCAGTTCTCATCAATTTTAATAACATTTTCATCCGGAAATTTCATGTCGTACCTTTCTCTCGCAACTTTTTCAATTTTTTCTTGGCTGGTTTGAAGTGAATCAATTTCCTGCTGAAGTGATTTCAATTTTTGGTCGGCACTGTCAATTCGAATCTGAAGCTCATGAATTTCATTTTTAAGTTTCATAAACTTTATAAAACCATTGTCATTGAATACCAAGTACCCAATTACCAGAAGAAATAATAGCCCGATAACAATTCTTACAACAAGATTCTTTTTCATCTTTTTATGAAAGTGCGTCTTTGAGAATTATATCTATTAATTCATTAAAAGATAAACCCGCGCATTTTGCCATTTTAGGTACAAGACTTGTACTAGTCATCCCGGGCAAATTATTTACTTCAAGGACATAGGCTTCACTTTTTTCGTTAACCCGGAAATCAACCCTCGAATAAGTTTTACAACCTAAAGCTTTGAACGCGAGGAGAGCTTGCTTCTGAAGATACTGAGAAAGTTCATCAGGTATATCTGCTGGTACAATATAGTCAGTCATTCCGGGAGTATATTTTGATTCATAGTCATAAAAACCGGAATGCGGAATTATCTCCAGAACCGGGTATGTTTTATTTTTTATTACTGCGACTGTCAGTTCCCTACCCGGAATAAATTCTTCAATCAAAATTTTTGATGAATACTTAAACGCTTCAACTACAGCTGAATCAATTTCTGATTCATCTTTGCATTTTGATAATCCAATTGTGGAACCGGAATCATTCGGTTTTACAATACATGGATAAAATATTTTTTCTTTTATTAAAGATTTTATATCAGATAGATTGTAATTACCTTTTTCCAGATCAATCCAATTTGGAGTTAACACCCCAAAATGTCTGAACATTATTTTAGAATATATTTTATCCATCGCAATTGCGCTGGCAAGAATTGATGAACCGGTATATTTAATTCCTCTTAACTCAAGTAGCGATTGCAATGCACCATCCTCACCCCACTTTCCATGCAATCCAATAAAAACAGCGTCAATATTATCAAATAATGGAGAGGCAACTAACTTTACATAATTTTCATCATTCAAAACACCTTTATCTTCCACTGCAAAATAATCGTCAATATTTGCAAGTTGATCAACTCCAAGTCCGGGATCAAACACTTTTACGTTATATCCTAGTTCAGTTAAAGCAATGTATATGGATTTGGAACTAGCTTTTGAGACTTGCCTTTCCGGAGATGTACCTCCTACAAGTAGTGCAATATTTAACTTATTCTTATACATAATTTAGCCGGAGTTTATTTGTTAGAGTTAGTAATTCTTTCAATCAATTTTAAACTTTCCAACGCATCTTGAGCGATTGAATAATCGGGTTGCTTTTTTAAGAACATTTTTTGTACCGCCTTCAGCATATAAACAGTTCGGTTTCCTCTTTTCCGAAAAACTTTACGGGCTTCACCCGGAAAGTTGATCACTAAATTAGTAATTGCACCATTCTTTCCCATCATACTTTCAATACTGAGTGAGCCATTATAGCCAAAGATGTCAATTATACTATGAGGTTTTTTATCAGAATAAAAAACATTGAATTGCCCATATCCTCCCTTTTCAAATTTTAGAATAGCCGCAGAAAAATCTTCTACTTCGCTATTATGTACAATATTATCTGAAAATGATTTAAAGTCTGTGATGTTACCTCCCAAAAAACGAAGTCCATCAATAACTTGAGAACCAACATCAATTAATACTCCACCGCCGCTGAGTTCTTTATTAAATCTAAAAGTTTGACCTGGTGATACTTCAATATTGGAAGATGCTGAGATTGAAAAAATTTTTCCAAGAATTTGGAGATTGAGTAATTCTTTTGCTTTAAGTACTAGGGGGTGAAATCGGTGTGAGTAATTAACCATTAAGTGCACACCATTTTTTTTACAAGCGTCAATCATTTCGGATGCATGAACTGAAGTAATTGCGATTGGCCTTTCACAAAGTATATTTAACTTTGATTCCGCCGCCTTTATTGCCTGCCAGTAATGATTTGCATTAGCGCTTGAAATATAGACAGCATCAATTCCACTCTTTAAGAATTTATCAAAATCATCGAATGCATTTGGTATTCCATACTTTGATGAAAGATTTTTCGCTCTATAAAAATCTCCACTGTACAAAGAAACTACTTTACTTCTTCTCAGAAATTGAAAAGCGGGTAACAAATTATTCTCAGCAAATATTCCGCATCCTGCAATTCCCCACTTAATTTTTTTTGGCAGTGCTTTTCTTAATAACGATTTTGATGTTATCATAATTTTATAGTTTTAATTTTTTCATTAACATATTAATAGGTTTTGAATTTTGCATAATGTAAAAATGTAATGCTGGTACATTTGCGTTTAATAATTCTTCAACTTGCTTTAATGCCCAATTCACACCAATTTCCTGAACATGTTCATTTTTTGCAGAGTTAATTTCTTCAGCCAATTCAGCCGGAATATCAATAAAAAAGTTTTTAGGAATATTAGTCAATTGAAGTTTACTGGTGATAATTTTTATTCCCGGTATTATTGGAGCTGTAATCCCCTCTTTCCTGCATAAATCCAAATAATTAAAAAATGATTTGTTATCATAAAACATTTGAGTAACTATATATGATGCGCCGGCTTCAATTTTTGCTTTAGTATATTTAATATCGGTTAACAAATTTGGCGCTTCAAAATGTTTTTCCGGATATCCGCTTATTCCAACACAAAAATCCATCGGATCTGCATCAAGCAATCCATCTTCAAGATACTTCCCCTTATTTACTTTAACAATCTGGCTTACTAAATCAACAGCAAATCTATTTAAACTACGCCCAAACTTTAATGGTTTACGGAAACCATTATCATCTCCTCTGATTGCAAGTACATTATCAATTCCCAGATAGTGCAACTCAATTAGGAAATCTTCCGTTTCCTCTCTTGTAAAACCTTCACATAAAACATGAGGAACCGCATCAATATTATATTTATTTTGAATTAAAGCGCATATCCCAAGTGTACCCGGACGCTTTCGCTTAACTCGCATTTCAACATGTCCGCCACTTGTTTCTTCATAAATTACTTCTGCGGCATGACTCGTTATATCAATAAATGGAGGATGATAAACGACTATATCTTCCAATAAATTTAATAACTGTTTTACATTACCACCCCTTTTGGGAGGAATAATTTCAAAACTTATTAACGTGTCTTTAGCTTTTTCAAGATGTTCAATTACTTTCATATATATCCTTTTTATTGCCCACTTAATTTAATGTTTTACGATTAAAAGTACTTTTTAATTTGCGGTTATTGTTATCTTACTTTTACTCTTCTGAATAAATCGATTTTCATTTATATCCAGCTTAATATATTTCCCCTTACGCCACTTGTCTGTCATATCGGAATAATGGCTACTCATAAAATTACCCGATTGCCCTGTTGGCAAAATAAAATGAATAATTTCGGGGTCACCAAAATCATAAATGTACCGCATCGAAGGACCTAAAATGTTTTCAAATTTTGTAGTAACTGGAATTTCATCATCAGAATTTGATAGATATCGGAATGAATATTCGGTATTAAAAATTGTTGTACCATCTCCTCCAATCGGGTAAGGACCAATATTAATAATCTTGTCCAAAAAATCTGATTTACCGGAAAACATATGTTTAAAGGTTACAGTATGAAGATTTCCCCATTGCCAATCGGCTATATTTTTTCCAAAATGTTTTTCCAGATAAGTAGTTGCCTCACTTAAACTGTTCCGGATGATTTCATCCCGAGTTTCGATTTCAGCAGTATTTATATTATCAAGAAATGTGGATGAATTTGCCTCCAATATTTCTAATAATTTTCTGTATGGGACATTAGCAACAAATACATATTGACTGAATAGCTCTTTTCCAAGTTCATCTTCAAAAATATTTTTAATTAAGAATTTTAGGAATACATTATATATAGCGGGTAATTGACTTCCAGAATTCATTTCATAGTTCCATGAGTCGAGCAATTTTATTACATCTCTTAAATTATTATCATTAATTCTAACGTTCTGAAATGCGGGTTTAATAAACCCGATAATTTTCTGAGAATAAGGGGAAATCAAATCATTCTGATATGTTTTGAAATCTTTAACATTATGTTTTGATTTAGAAGATAATAGCTGCGTGATCCTTTCAATTCTGCTAGATGGTTCCCACAAATTTGAAATATGGTGAGGAAAATTTTTTAATGTTTTATTATTTGCCGATGCAATAAAATTTTGAGCGGGATTAAACAATATGGGCATCTCTCCGTAAGGGACAAAACCTTTCCAATCGTTTGATGAAGTTGTTCCATTATAAACTAATGTTGGACTGGCATTCGAGCGAACAGGTAATTTGGAGGCACAGATATAACCAATATTGTTTTTATTATCCCCATATACAAAATTTTGACCAGGTACTGTGAAGTGAGAGAGAGCCAGTTTAAATTCTTCCCAATTACTTGCCTTATTTATCATTAATAGTGAAAATAAATCATCAGAAAATTCCAGACCGGTCCACCTCATGCTCAATGCGGCATTATTTTTTGATCCTGGATACAATACATTATAGGGATGAGAATCAGTAATAAGTGGCCCACGATGATTTTCTCTAATATCTAATAATTCATCCCCTCCATTTTTCACTTTTATTATTTCTTTACGAGATTTAAGATTTCTCCAATTGCCATCAATTAAATATTTAGTGCCCGAGGTATCTATCTGCTCAGCATAAAAATCAGCGTCATCTGCCATAACATTTGTTACCACCCATGAAATGTTTTGATTCTTTCCAATTATCACGGCAGGTATTCCGGGAAGAGAAAACCCTTCAACTTTCCATGTTGGTGAACTTACCATTATAAAGAACCACTTCCCCGGTGCCGAAAAAGCCAGATGCGGATCATTAGCAACAATTGGTTTTGCGGAACTCGACATCGAATTATTAACAACCCAATTATTCGAACCTATGTGCGTCCCAATAAAACCGGTGAACTCTCTAAACTTTCTATCTGTGTTAATAATCTCAGTCTTAATAGTAGCTATGTTTTTAAATTCTGAAGGAATAATAGTGGGTGCGTTCTGTGGGAAATCTGGTAGCAACTGTCTTGCCTTCTCCTCTCCAATTTTTTGAATGATCGCGGAAAATGCGACATCCGTCCACCAGCTTATGTTAAGCTCCCAACCTAGTAGTTTGCCAATTACCAATGAATGCTCGGGCTTCCAATTATATGGTTCGTAACCAAGAATGCCAAACTCGGGTTGATATTTCCCTTTATTTTCTTTTATGAAATGATTCACTCCATCGGCGTATGATTTAAGTATTTTTTTTGTTAAAGGATTAAGCCGGTCGTAGTTATTCTTTACATTATTATAAATTCCGATCGTTTTAAACATTTTATCGAATGATAAAGTTGAAGTACCAAATATCTCACTTAATCTTCCCTCGCCTGCTCTGCGGGCAACATCCATTTGAAATAATCTATCCTGAGCATGAACATAGCCAATGCCAAATGCGGCATCTTCATCATTTAATGCAACTATTAGAGGAATGGCTGAAGAATCACGATAAACCGTAATTGAAGATTTAAGAGATTCAGAGTTAGTCTCACCATCATACTCTGGGACAGTTCTATTTAGCATCCAATATGAAATGGAAAAAATTACAATAATGATTGCAACAACAGATGCTACTATTCCTATAAATACCTTTAAAAATTTATTCATCGTAAAACCACTATATTAGTACTCAAAAATAAACATTTGATTTGCCCCGTAAAATATTATTTAACTAAGTTGAAATATAAATATTAATTAATTGTGATTAAAAGATGAATGAAATTATTCTAGTTATCAGTCTCATCATTCTTGTTCTGCTGATCATCTCTCTCCTCCTTCAACGAAAAAGAAGTAGTCCTGCTGAACTAATTGAACTTAAGAACGAATTTGAAAGATTAGATCGTTCATTCCGAGATGAAATTACAAGAACAAGGGAGGAAAATTCCCGTTCTCAAAAGGACCAGAGAGAAGAGATTAATTCTTCTATTTTAAAGCTTGGTGAACAAATCAGTTCAACAATCGGAGAACTTGCAAAACGTCAAATCGAGCAATTAGAGATTTTCGAGAGTAGATTAAATACATTAACTACTACCAACGAACAAAAATTTGATAAGCTTCAGGAGAAAGTTGAATTTAATTTGAGAGAAATGCTCGATCAAAATTCCAAAAAATTAGAGGAGATGAGACAAACTGTTGATGAAAAATTACATTCTACTTTAGAAAAAAGATTGGGTGAATCTTTCAAATTAGTTAGTGAACGTTTAGAGGCTGTTAGAGAAGGCTTAGGCGAGATGAGAAATTTGGCCGTTGGTGTTGGGGATCTGAAAAAAGTATTGACTAATGTAAAAACCAGAGGTACTTGGGGAGAAATTCAACTTCAAAATTTAATTGAACAGATTTTAACTCCCGACCAGTATGTGAAAAATTATTCAACCAAAAAAGGAAGTAACGATAGAGTGGAATTCGCGATCAAGATGCCTGGGCGTAGCGAAAATAAAGATGGATTTTGCTGGCTTCCAATTGACGCTAAATTCCCGATGGAAGATTATCAAAGACTAGCAACCGCACAAGATCTAGTTGATGTTCTGCTCATCGAAGAGGCCGGGAAAGCACTGGAAAATAGAATTAAATTGGAAGCTAAATCAATTTATGATAAGTATATCGATCCACCAAATACAACAGACGTAGCTCTTTTATTTCTTCCGGTTGAGGGACTTTTCGCGGAAATTTTACGCCGCCCCGGTTTATTTGAAAAGCTGCAAAATGATTATAAGGTGATTATAACCGGACCTACAACTCTGACTGCAATCTTGAATAGTCTCCAAATGGGTTTTAAAACATTAGCCATTGAAAAGCGTTCGAGTGAAGTTTGGACCCTGCTCGGTGCCGTAAAAAATGAATTTGTAAAGTTTGGAGATATTCTTGAAAAAACACAAGAAAAATTACGCCAGGCAAGTGATACGATTGATTCAGCAAAAGTTCGATCGAGAGCGATAGAAAGAAGATTACGCGATGTTCAGGAATTACCTTCTAGTGAGCAAACTAATTTGATTGAATAAATTTTAAACCATTCAAAAGCTTTTTGCTTATAAAATGAACTGAAATAACAATTTTTAGCCATTCACCGACAAATACCCGCCATTCACCGATTTTCTATTAATAGTGGTAAACTATCTCAATAGATTTGCCGTCGAAATTACTGAACAAAAAGGAATTGTAAAATGAATACTCCAAAACTGCACGGAAGAATTATCGCTGGGATTATTTTAATTCTTGTCGGCGCATTTTTCTTTTTAGATAACTACGATTTAATTTATATACCATCCCACTTTATCAGGTGGCAATATTTATTGATCATCGTAGGACTACTTTACTTGGGACTTGCGCATAATAAAACAGCCGGGATTATATTAGTAGCAATAGGTGTTTTTGGGTTATACCCCGGTTTATGGCCATTAATTTTTGTATTGATAGGCGTTAAGATTATTTGGGGTAGACGGCTTTCTGTATTAAGAATGCGCCATCCTTTAAATGATATTGATGCAAACGAGAGTAATTATATTGATCAGATAAATTTATTTGGCGGAGGGAAAAAATTCCTAACAACTGATCAATTTAAAGGGGGAAGTATAATTTCAATTTTCGGTGGTTCAGAAGTTAATATGCAGAATTGCCAATTGGCAGAGGGAGTTAATACGCTTGAGGTAACTTCGATATTCGGTGGATCTACATTAATTATGCCTGCTGACTGGAACATTGAAGTTGATGTACTACCTCTATTCGGAGGATTTAGTGACAATAGAATAAAAGACCCGAATGCAAAGTTTATAAATGATAAAAAATTAATTATTAAGGGTGTAGCTTTATTTGGCGGTGGTGAAATTAAAACATCTTATTAGGAGATAACTAAAATGAATAATAATAATGCAAAAGTAATTCTGGGAGCTATATTTATTGGTTTAGGAATCTTATTGATAGCTGATAATCTCAATATTTTCTTTTTTGATATTCAGCCATTAATATTTTCGTGGCGTACTATTTTAATAATATTGGGTATTGTTTTTATCGCTAATAATAAGAATAGAACTTTAGGAATAATATTTCTTTTTATTGGAGGTTGGGGATATGCAAAGGATTTTCTAAACGACCAGTTAGGCATTTATTTTTCTGATCTTTGGCCAATCCTATTATTAATTGCTGGACTCTGGCTGATTTTTAATAAAAACGGTAAAGGAAAAACTATTCAGTTTCAAGATCCATTAGGAAATAATCCAAGCGCCACTGAAAGTAATGAACAGAAAATAAATTCATTTAATAGTGCTTATATCAGTGATCAGATTGATGAATCAGCAATATTTGCGGGCATCGAAAAATCAATTGATTCACAAAATTTCCGGGGCGGTAAAATTACATCAATTTTCGGAAGCTGTGAACTTGACTTAACGAGATGTAAATTAGCTCCGGGTGAAAACATTTTAGAACTTACAACACTTTTTGGCTCTACCGAATTACGAGTACCAACCGATTGGAAAATTATTACCTCGGTTACATCGGTATTTGGCGGTTTCGACGATAAACGATTTATGAACTTTCAACAAGCAACAACAAATTCGATACTTGTAATAAAAGGCTCCATCATTTTTGGTGGCGGCGAATTGAAGAGTTAGGATAATCATGTCCAATCCATTTCTTAGAAATAAAAAGATTTTATCTGTGTATTACCCAATATGGATTGCCCTATTTTTAATTCATATGAGTCTGCTCAGCTACTTTGTAAACGTTTCATTAATGAGCGCCGCTCTGGATTCTCTAATTTCTAATGGTTTGTATTTATTTATTGGTATTGGAATTTGGTATACAGTAAAATTTAATTCTATTGAGAATTATTCATCGAATAAAATATTGATTAATCATGTTACCGGCAGTATTCTCACATCTGCAATTTGGATTTTATCAATTTATTTTATTTTGAATCCCGTATTCTCAGATAATAAAACATATCTCCTTTTTCTGGAATCATCATTAATTTGGCGATTTCTGATTGGAATACTTTTTTACGCAGTCTTTGCCGCTATTTATTATGTTATTATTTACTACAATAACTTTCAAGAAAAATTATTGAAAGAATCTGAATTGAATGCTTTAGTAAAAGAAGCCGAGTTGAGTGCGCTAAAGTATCAGATTAATCCCCACTTCATTTTTAATAGCTTAAATTCAATTAGTTCACTTACTCTCAGCAATCCTAAACTTGCCCGGGAAATGACGATTAAATTGTCTTCATTTATGAGGAATACGATCTCAAAGAATGAAAAACAGAAAAAACCGTTGAGAGAAGAAATAAGTAACGCCAAACTTTATCTCGAGATTGAAAAAATCAGGTTCGCCGATAAATTTGAGTTTAATGATGAAATTAGTGAGGAGTGCGGCGCCATTGAAGTTCCGGGAATGATTCTTCAACCATTAATGGAAAATGCAATTAAACATGGTGTTTATGAAAGTCTGGCAAAAGTTATAATAAAACTTTATTGCCGTGATGAAAATGACTACTTTGTTATTGTAGTAGAAAATAACTTTGACCCGGAATCGGTTCCCAAAAAAGGTGAAGGGATTGGATTAAAAAATATTCGCAGCCGATTGAAGTTAATTTATAATTATGATAATCTATTAAGAACAGAACAAGAAAAAAATACTTTTAGAGCATCAATATTTATCCCTAAAATTTGAAAATGAGTGAAAAAATAAGAACAATAATTATTGACGATGAATCTCTGGCAAGAGATATAATTAAAAACTATTTGAAAAAATATGAACAAATAGTACTTATTGAAGAGTGTTCGAATGGATTTGACGGAGTGAAAGCTATTAACGAACTAAAACCGGATTTAGTTTTCCTTGACATTCAGATGCCTAAACTTACCGGTTTTGAAATGCTTGAGTTAATAGATCATTACCCGGCAATTATTTTCACTACAGCTTTCGACCAATTTGCCATAAAAGCATTTGAGGTTAATGCAACGGACTATCTACTGAAACCATTTTCTGAAGAAAGATTTGCCGAAGCGCTTTCGAGAATTAAAAATAAATTGGATCGTGAACCAGGATCACAAAAACAAATTGAAGAACTGAGCAATTTTAAAGAAAAACCGGATGAATATTTAGAACGTATTGCGGTAAAATCAGCTCAAAAAATTTCAGTAGTTCAATGCCAAAAAATTAAATTTTTTGAAGCTCAAGATGATTTTGTAATGATTTATACCGACGATTCAAAATACTTAAAGAAACAAACACTAAAGTATTTTGAAGAAAATCTAGATCCCGCTCAATTTATTAGAATTCACCGCTCATACATAATAAACAGCTTATTTATTAAACAGATTGAACTGTTTGAAAAGGAATCTTATAAACTAATTTTAACGGATGGATCAAAGCTACCAATAAGCAAAACCGGATACCAAAAATTAAAAGAACTTTTATCCTAGTTTTGAATTTCCCGAATATAAAATTGAACTTTGAGCAGCCACTCTTTATATTTGATTATCAAACGATAGGCTAATTAATGAACTTTGATAGAGATCTCCAATCAATTCAAGAAGCTCGCTCTTTAGCCGCACAGGCTAAAGAAGCACAACAAGAATTCAAGTATTTCACTCAAGAGCAGGTTGATAAAGTTGTTAGATCCATTGCCGATGCAGGTTATAATGAGGCCGAAAGACTAGCCAAAATGGCAGTTGAAGAAACCGGGTTCGGTAAAGTTTCTGATAAAATTATTAAAAATCAGTTTGGAACAAGAAATGTTTGGGAATCTATTAAAGATTTAAAATCTGTCGGCGTAATTGATATTCAAAAAAATGGAAAGATAATCAAGATTGCTGAACCAATGGGAGTAGTTGCCGCATTAATCCCCTCCACCAACCCCACATCAACTATGATGTTCAAGGCAATTATATCATTAAAAGGTAGAAATGCAATAGTGGGAAGTCCTCATCCAAATGCTGTAAAATGTACTCTAGAAACAACAAAAGTAATATCTGATGCCGCCATGAAAGCGGGAGCTCCAGCTAATCTTATTAACTGTATGAGCATTCCAACTCTTGAAGGTACCGACGCTTTAATGAAAGATAAAAATATTGCTGTAATTTTGGCTACCGGCAGCACACAGATGGTAAAAGCCGCATACAGCTCGGGCAAACCAGCATTTGGTGTTGGAGCAGGTAACGTTCCCGCATATATTGATAGAAGCGCGAATTTCCAAAAAGCGGTTGCTGATATTGTTTTTGGAACTACTTTTGATAATGGAACTCTATGTTCCTCAGAACAAGCGATGATTGTTGATGCCCCAATTCATGAAAAGGTTATTGAAGAAGCAAAAAAAATTGGATGCTATTTCGTTAGCGGAGATGAAAAGAAAAAATTAGAAAATGCTCTATTAAAAAATGGGAAATTGAACCCTCAAATTGTTGGCAAATCAGCAGTTTGGATTGCTGAATATGCAGGCATTAAAGTCCCTCAAAATACTTTAGTATTGGTTGCCGAATGTACTACTGTTGGGAAATCGGAACCGTTATCCGTTGAAAAACTATCCCCGATACTTGCATATTATAAAGTTACTGGCTGGTTAGAAGGGTGTCATAAATGTATTGAGTTGCTTGAGTTTGGCGGGATTGGGCACACATTGGCAATTCATTCGAACGACAAAGAAATAATTATGAAATTCGCCCTGGAAAAGCCCGCATTCAGAATTGTAGTTAATACTCCATCAAGCGTTGGAGCTGTGGGTTACACTACGGCGTTACAACCATCATTAACTTTAGGACCCGGTACATGGGGCGGATCAATAATTTCGGAAAATGTTTCGGCTGTGCATTTAATGAATGTAAAAACTCTTGCATTTGAAATAAATCAAGTAAGCTCAGGGAATTCGTTAAATTCAATAGACACTTTTAATTCTTATAATGATAATAGAAAATCAAATGAAGGCGATTTCACCAAAATAATTGAGGAGAGATTAAGGGCTCGTGCGGGAAATCCACAATTAAACTATGTAAGACCTAATTCAAACGAGCAAAAAACTTATGGAAGTGGAATTAGCGAAAAAGAAATTCAACAGATAATTAATGAGTTCAAAAATAAAGTTTAGATTTACAAGTGATTTGAAACAATTTAATGAAGTTTACGAAGCCCTATTTTTCACATAGAGATCAAATAAAATATGCCTGAAGAAAAAAAACACAATTATTACAAATGGAGTGTTGAGCAGGGGGATTACAAAAGAGATGAAACTGCCCGCTGGTCTTTTCAAAAGAAACAAATTATTCGGCGACGAATTAAACTTGGCTTTTATATTCTGTTTTATATTTTAATAGTTGCCGCCGTGGCATTCTTCGTTTTTACACGAATTTAAGAATATCTATCCAACTTAAACTTTTCGCCTAGATATAATTTTCTGACCTCACTATCTTCGGCCAGATCATTTGCCGTGCCTTCCTTAAATATTTTACCACTTATTAGAATATATGCGCGGTCAACAATACTTAGCGTTTCGTGTACGTTATGGTCGGTTATTAAAATTCCAATTCCTTTATTTTTTAAATTGGCAACGATATTCATGATATCTTCAACCGCAATCGGATCAACTCCAGCAAATGGTTCATCAAGTAATATAAAGCTTGGATTTGTAGCCAATGATCTAGCAATCTCACATCTTCTCCTCTCGCCACCGCTTAATTGGTAACCGAGAGTTTTACGCACCTTATTAATTCCCAATTCATCAATCAATTTTTCTAGTCTCTCTTCTCTCTCCGCCTTGTTTAATTTAAGCAACTGAAGAATTGCCATAATATTATCTTCAACACTCAATTTTCTAAATATGGATGCTTCCTGAGGCAGATAACCAATCCCCATCTTGGCTCTTAAATACATAGGCTCATTTGTAACTTCTTTCGAATTAAGGAATACACTGCCATCATTAGGTCTAATCATTCCAACCATCATATAAAAGGTTGTAGTTTTGCCCGCGCCGTTTGGTCCTAATAATCCTACAATTTCACCCTGTTCCACCTTAATCGAAACGTTATTCACTACCGTTCGTTTCTTGTAAACCTTCACCAAATTACTGCTGCTAAAGGTTTGGATTTCAGTGTTTAACATTAAACTGGTTATCCTCTTTTAATTGATCGAAATATTTTTTGAAAGTATTATAAATAAAATTTAGAGTCGGCTTCCCATCATACAGTTTAAAGGATGGGATTACAAAACTTTTTTCATTTCCTATTACCATATTTTCTGGGTGATATTCACTAATTGCATTTTTATAAAAACGAACATCTATTACTTTATTTTCCTCAAAAAAGATTTTAGCATTTTCCGAGCTCGCTTTTAATAACCCATTGGGCTCAGCATCTTCATATAAATAATAAATAGTTAGGGTATTTTCGTTGACTTTCGATTGTGCGAGTGATCCTTCCGAAAAATAAAGGATAATATTTTTTCCAGATATCTGATCATACCGATTTAGTGAATCTAAACTAACTGTAATTATTGATGAATTATTCTTTATATCAATATTGTCTATTTTTTTATCAATCAAGGATATTATAACCGAATCTCCAACTAATTGAGTTTCTCCGCTCCAAAGTATCGGCGGATTTATAGAATTTTCCTCTTTATTAGTTTTCATCAATCCGCTATGTCTGTAAAAGTAGGTTTTGTCGTTCAAGGATGAAAAATCACCGCGAACAATTTTTACAGAGTCAGAGGCTATAAGTAGTTCGGTAGAATCGGAATAAGCTTCCATGCTGTTTGCCGCTATATAAAGTGTATCGTTCTCTGCTATGGAGGAAGTATCTATTTTTACAAGAAATGAATTGCCTATAATCTTCGAGTAATTATTCGATTTTTTATCAATTAAAGAATCGCCGAAAATCACAAAATAATTTTTAGGATCATAAGCCCGAATATTCCCCTTGGCATATGAGTCTTTAGTTTGTCGAAAGTAGGTAAGCCGGTCTGTGAAAAGAGTAGTGGATGTGTCAGAGACGCTTATGTTCCCTTCTGCGAAAGCTTTATCCTCATCGTCATAATATGATAATGAATTTGATTTTAAGACTGACAGTGCATCAGTAAGTATTACATTGCCTAAAAAGGAGGAACGTTTCTCATTGAAATAGTAATACCCATTTTTGGCTGATAAGTTTATATGCCCATCAGTTAAATTCACTCCAGAATTCGAAGAAGCAATTTTATTATTACCATCATAAAAACCGTTCGGTGTTTTTATAATTATGCTATCCTGCTTAACAACAACATTGCCGGTGAGTTCAACATTATTTTTATTGATGTTTTGTATAGCTTTATTACAATTAATTAATATATCACCTTGTGTAATAACTACATTTCCATAAACTTCCCTAATAGATTCACCGTTAATGCTTTTACCAACCAGACTATCACCTGTTACTCTAACCATATCTTCGGTTTGCGCTATAATCTGAACGGCGAAGAGAAAGCAGATAGTAATACAAATCTTTTTCATTTTAATTTTCTTTTTTGGGAGAGGATGAATAAGTAACATTAAAAATGACATAGTGATTTAAATGCTGATCCGATTCAAATCCATACCCTTCAATAATTTCGTTTGGAGAAATTATTTTTACAAACTTATCAGTAACTATTTTCTGATCGCTGTTTCGCCATTTTAGTTCTTCTGTACGCAAGACAGTGCCGCTATCATTAGATGCAATAACATTATCCATGGCATACATATCTTGAGTTGCATCATCAACTTTACCCTGGTTGGCTGTTAGTTCCGATTTTCTTACCTGATCGGCATTGTAGAAATCAATTTTAATTTTTTCAAGAAGTGAAATTCGTTCCTCATCATATTTTTTTAGATACTCGGAATAAAGAACCGCCTTAATTTTTCCTTCAGAAGTAAATGTAATTTTAGAATTCCAGCTTTCGTGTGATGGGATAGATCCCTTAATTTCACTATTATCTACAACCGGTTTTATCTTATCATCAGTACAAGTAACAATAAAAAAAACAAGACAGATAATTAATAAATATTTCATCTTGACTGCAATCCTAATTTCACCAAGTCATGCAAATGAACAACACCCTCTGGTTTCCCCGATTCATCAATTACAATTACGGATGTTATATTGAATTTTTCCATTGATTGCAGCGCAAAGGAAGCGAGCAGTTCTTTACTAATTGTTTTTGGCTTCCTTACCATTACATCATTCGCAGTTAATTCAGATAAATTTAAAGTCCGCTCAAGCAATCTTCTTAAATCACCATCGGTAATAATCCCTTGTAATATTCCATTCTCATCAACAACACATGTCATACCCAATCGTTTTGAAGTTATTTCCAGAATTGAATCCTTCAATGAAGTATTGGTACTCACAACTGGAATATCATTTCCCGAAATCATTATTTCAGAAATTTTGAGTGAAAGTCGTTTGCCTAAACTTCCGGCTGGATGAAGCAATGCGAAATCTTCCTCGGTAAATCCTCTCATTTCAAAAAGTGATACCGCGAGAGCATCACCCAATGCAAGTGCTGCCGTTGTAGAGGCCGTTGGTGCAAGGTCATATGGGCAGGCTTCTTCCTTCACCGATGAATTAATAATTAAATCGCAATAACTTCCCAGTTTTGAATTTGGTTCACCAAGCAAACCAATAATTTTAACGCCAATCCTTTTAAACATAGGAATGAGATTTATCAATTCCTCGGTGTGACCACTCTTAGAAATGAAAATAATAATATCTTCCGATCTTACCATTCCCAGATCGCCATGAAGAGCATCGGTAGGATGCATAAAAATCGCAGGTGTTCCTGTAGAATTTAAAGTTGCCACAATTTTTCGAGCGACTAAACCCGATTTGCCTAATCCCGTAAAAACAACTCTGCCCGATGAGTTTAAGATTAATTTTACAGCATCTGCAAAATTGTGATCTATTGAACCAATTAAATTTAGAACCGCATTTCCTTCTACTCTTATTACTTCTCTACCTTTATCAATGATTTGTTCGGTCAAAACATCACCCGCTACTTTAAATAAATTAATTTTTACTCATGAATTAAAATTCAGTTTTGATTGATCTAGCTCTATTCTATCCCAGTCTTTATTGTAAATCAAGAAACCATTAATCAATTGTTCATCTGAAAATTCATTTAGATTCGTGAATAGAAGTCCGGGATTGAGAGCTTTTTCAGAATCTTTATTTTTAGTGTAAAGCAATATTTCATTATAATAATTAGTAACCGGTACAAAATGGACAATACCGCTATCAGAATTATAAACCCATATTTTTTTATGTGTAGGAGCTATCACAAGAACGATTTTATTTTTGATTAGATGAATTTCACGGACAATAGAATTATCGTTTGGTGCTTTTTGACCCGGGACCCAATTCGAATATGTCCAAACCTGCAAAGGTTTATACTCTTTCGCGAATTCTTTCCCTTCCATATTTTTGATATCAATTTCGATTTGTTCATCATGTACTTCATGTATGGCGACATAATATTTTGAATCGGGCAATGTAATAGTTGCGACAGCAAAAATTGGTGATGAAGGGGAATCAAGATCAACAAAATCATCTTCCTCGCCCAAAATAAAATTACCATTTCCAAATCGGCCTTCACCAATAACAAATAATTCCTCAATCATGTTACGATACTGGAGATAACCCGATTTGTTTTCTGGAAGTGCTTCATATAAGCAATTCAACTCAAAATTATTGAGTTTACGCGGATACTGTTTAGCATTTTGTCCCACGGCTTGGTGCCTCCTTCGATTTCATATATATTTTTTTTAATTCGCCTAAAATGTTTTCGGCGCCACTAGATTTAAAGATCATATTAACTGATCTTTTAACTTCGCGACGAGCATTAGATGGTGCCGCCGAAATATAACATTTACGCAGTAATGGTAAATCTAGCAATTCATCACCCATAAAAAAGACAGAATCATAATTCAAATCTAATTTTCGCAAGAGTTTATCGACCGCAGTAACTTTATCCAATGTAGATGAAATAACCACACAATTTTTAGTTTTATGTAACCGTTCAATCAATGAATCATTTTCTCTAGCGGATACGATTCCGAATTTGCATTCTTCGAAAACAGGATCTGTGAAATATTCATTTAATAAAAGAACCAGTTCGCTTGGCGAATCTCCATCATTAAATAAAACACCTTCTAAATCGAATAGGAATAATTTTATACGTTTGAATTTTGGATTCACGCAATGTCTCTTTTTGCGACTTCATCAATAAGTTTAACTTTTTCGAGCAGTGGTTTTAATTTATTGAGGTGAAGCTGACTCGCAGAATCGCTTAATGCTAAATGTGGAGATGGATGCACTTCTAAAAATAAACCATCGATCCCAACTGCTGCTGCTGCTTTAGCAATTGTCGAAATAAATCGTGGTTCACCACCCGTTACCTTACCCGCACCTGGAATTTGTACTGCATGAGTAGCATCCATTATAACCGGGTATCCATATTCTTTCATAAACTCCAAACTGCGCATATCAACAATAAGATTATTATAGCCAAACGTTGTTCCTCGCTCAGTTAATAATATCTTTTTGTTCTTTACAGATTCAATCTTTTCGATGATGTGCTTCATTTCAGTGGGGGCTAAAAACTGTCCCTTTTTAACATTGATGGCTTTATGAGTTCTTGCAGCTGTCAAAATTAGATCAGTTTGACGGCATAAAAACGCAGGTATTTGTAATATATCAACAACAGACGCTACAGCTTCAATTTCATTTTCTGAATGTATATCTGTTAATATAGGTAAGGAGAAATTCTTTTTAACTTTCTCCAATATTCTCAACGCTTTTTCAAAATTAATTCCAACAAAACTATTCACATTTGTTCTGTTAGCTTTTTTGTAGCTGGCTTTAAATATTAGTTGAATGCCCAGTTCATCAGTAATTTTTTTTATTGCTTCGGCGGTAGACAATGTAATTTTTTCATTCTCAATTACACATGGTCCGGCAATTAAAAAAAGTGGAGCCCCGTTACCCATTTTAATTTTCTTAAGAAGACCCATATTGTTCTCTATTTTAGTTGTCGAATAATGATTGACTATTGATCTGTTTACTTCTTTTTTTATTGAAGCGGATATAAGCTAAATCTGTTGCTTCTCTTCCACGCGGAGTGCGCTGGATAAATCCTTGTTGAATAAGGAAGGGCTCGTAAACTTCTTCAATTGTTCCCGGATCCTCATTAACCGCAACTGCAAGTGTATTTAATCCAACTGGACCACCATTAAATTTTTCAATTATGGAGAGAATAATTTCTTTATCCATTTCATCGAGACCATATTCATCTACTTCAAGGGATTCTAAAGCCCGTTTCGTAATATCAATATCAACAGATATTTTTTTTTCATAATCGGCAAAATCCCGTGTTCTTCTCAATAATCTGTTTGCAATACGAGGAGTACCGCGCGATCTTTTGGCCAATTCAAATGCGGCATCATCTTCAACATTGATATTTAATATAGAAGATGACCTGAGAATTATTTTTTTAATTAATTCACTGTCATAATAATCAAGTCTAAGTTTAATTCCGAATCGATCTCTCAGTGGAGCGGTAAGCAATCCAGCTCTTGTTGTAGCACCAATTAGTGTATAAGGAGGTAGTTTTATTTGAACTGTACGTGCATTGGGACCGCTGTCAATCATAATGTCTAATTTATAATCCTCCATTGCGCTATAAAGATATTCCTCTACTACGGCGCTTAATCGATGAATTTCATCAATAAATAACACCGATTTTTCTTCAAGATTAGTCAATAATCCAGCAAGGTCCCCCGGTTTTTCAAGCACCGGTCCAGAAGTAATTTTTAATTTAACACCCAATTCATTGGCAATAATATGGGCTAATGTTGTTTTTCCTAATCCAGGAGGACCGGTTAAAAGCACATGGTCAAGTCCTTCATTACGTTTTTTAGCCGCGCCAATAAATACTTTAAGATTGTCAGTTATTTTTTTCTGACCTGTAAAATCAGCAAATGATTTTGGCCTGAGCGATTGATCAAGCTTGGTATCTTCTTTGGAAATTACTGTATCTAAATTTTCACTTTTACGTTTCAAACTTTTTCCCTCTTCATGCAATAGTAGCAGCTCTTTTTCTGGATTTTCTCTTTTCAATTACAAATACCATCAGAACCATTAAACTGATTAAACAAACAGCCGCAAAAATTGATACACCAAAACTAAATGATTTTGACAAAAATAGACTTACTCCCGGAATCCATGCACTTCCATAAAGAATAACAATATGCACTGCATAAATCAATAAAGTGTGAGTACCAATTTGTTTAAATATCTCTGGAATTTTCTTAAGTCTTTGCGCCAATAAACTCATTAGCCCATTTAATAAAATCACATAACCAGTCCGTTCAATAATATAGTAATATTGAACAGTCAGAGCAGTTTTTAAATTATTTACCTTTACATAATAATTAAACAACTCCGCTAACACAATGGAAATAATACCAATCGAAATTAATAATATGCTGAATTTTCTCTTGCTAAATGAATCAGGATTTACCACAAGATAATTCCCGAACACGGCACCCGCCAGTACATAGCCCGCCCATGGAAATATTGGGAAAAATGAACCGGTCTTTGTGTAAAAATATGCAGCAAAAGGGATGGGCAGAAAATTCGACCAGTTTATTTGTTCGGTTATAAAAATCATGCTAAATAATAATAAGGAACTAAAGATGTAGGCGATATAATGATTTATTTTAAATTCTTCAGCTAGGTAGGTTACAATCAAAATGATAAGTATTCCGCACCCTATCAAATGAAGCGCGTCAACTTTGAAAAATCCCATCCATTGGGCATGAGTTACTTCGTAGTAACCAAAAATATTATAAGTTGGAAATCTTAATAAATAACCAATTATGATTAGAGTTAAAAACCTTATAAATCCTTTTTGTACCCTGGGATTATAAAAAAACGGTTTTGGATTTAATCTGAGCAGATAAGTAAAAACCACTCCGGAAATAAACATAAATGTGGGGGCTGTAAAACCTCTGAATGTGTGCCAAATATAATATCCGGTATGGTTATAATCTCTGAATTCATTGCTCAAAAGCGCATCAATCGTGTGCCCTTGAACCATCATGAGAACGGCGAAGGCACGCATTAAATCAATGAATATAATTCTGCTGGACGAATTCTTTTCCAATAATAGCGGCTTTTTTGTTTACAAAATAATCAAAGATGAGGATATTTTAAAAGAAGCTTGGGGATAAATCGGACTGATTTTGTTTAAAAAACCAGTCCTCAAAATTAATTACGCGGATGTTTTTCTACCCAATCATTGAGAAATTTGATGATTTCCTGAGTTGAGGTGCCTGGGGTAAAAAGATGCCCCACACCAATTGCCTGCAATTTTGAAAGATCTTCTTCGGGGATGATTCCACCACCAAACAGAAGCACATCATCCAATTCTTTTTCTTTCATGAGATTAAGAATTCGTGGAAAGATAGTCATGTGAGCACCGGAAAGAATCGAAATCCCAACAGCATCCACATCCTCTTGAATTGCCGCTTCGACAATCATCTCTGGGGTTTGTCTCAATCCTGTATAAATAACTTCCATACCGGCATCTCTAAGGGCGGCAGCGACTACTTTAGCCCCCCTATCATGACCGTCCAACCCGGCTTTCGCAACTAAAACTCTAATTTTTCTACTCATTGTATCTCCTTGGTTCAAGGGAATTTTTCTTTACTCAAAAATAGGGATGGAAAATCTTAAAGACAATTTTGTGAACCCATTGAATCTCATTTATTGATGTTTTTTATAATTTTTCTCATAATAAACACGCGCAACCTCCAAATCCTTTGGTGTATCAACCGAAAGACTGTCAAAATCGGTAACCACAATTTTAATTTTCATATCATGTTCTAAAAATCTAAGCTGTTCTAATTTTTCAATTTGCTCAAGATCGGTAGGACGCAGAGATGTGAATTTTAGAAGTGCGGGGCGGCGATAAACATAAAGTCCGATATGTTTATATATTTCACCCGATTGTATTCTCTCCAAATTTGTGCGCGCGTCTCTCACATATGGAATTGGTGAACGGGAGAAATAAAGAGCAAAATTTTTGTAATCAAAAACCACTTTTACAACAGAAGCCGCTTTCATCTCCTCAACACTCTCAATTTTTTTGGCTAGAGTGGAGAGTTGTACATCTTTATCGAACAACATTGGCTCAATAGCTTGATCAATCATTTTACCTTTTATGAATGGTTCGTCTCCCTGGATATTTACGATGATGTCTGCTTCTTCAATTTGTTCTGCGACAATTGCAATCCGGTCCGAACCGCTGGGGCAATCTTTTGGAGTCATAAAAACTTCCGCGCCAAAATCTTTCACAACCCTAAAAACTTTATCATCATCAACTGCAATGACTACTTTATCCAGCAGTTTTGATTTTTTAGCGCTTTGGTAAGTATGATAAATCATTGGTTTGCCACCAATGGAAGCTAAGGGTTTTCCCATTAATCTTGTAGAGGCAAATCTTGCGGGTATTATTCCAACTATCATATAAGAGCTTATTGATTAATAACTTTGGGAACTCTGAAATGCTCATCATCCTTATCGGGCGCATTTTTTAATGCCTCTGAGCGTGGTGTTGAGTTCTTTGCTTTATCATCCCGAAATACATTTTGATTTTCTATTGGATGAGACAAAGGCTCAACATTTTCTGTATCCAGTTCATTTAGTTTTTCTACATAAGTTAATACATCATTCAACTGATGTGTAAATTTTTCCAGCTCTTCTTCATTAAATTTTAAATGAGAGAGTGCTGCTATATACTCAACATCTTTTTTGGTAACCGACATAATTAATTTGTCCAATTAGCGGAATAAAATCCCGAGCTGTTATAAATACCAGTGATGTATGAATCACTGCCCAAATAAGAATTCTCTTTAATTTTTATAGTCAAAAAGTGGTCAAAATTTCCACGTTTAGGACTCTTATAAGTAAGCAGATAAAAACTATTAGCAAAATTTAAAATTGACTGCTGTATTTTATTAAAATTTTCGGTTAATTGACTTATATCTGAAATGGGATAAAATCCTTTAGTACCAATTGCTGTTAGAACCGGCACATCAATTCCATCCGCCGCGCCCGCTAAACCAACTGTGTAAACAGTTTTATTCCCCACCGCATTCATAGCTTCTACAAGTGAGCTTGATCCTTGAGTATCCTTACCATCTGTAAAAATAATCATAGCTCCCTGAAGTAGATCATCAACTGCAAATTTATCTTCCCATCTTGAGGTACCTTTAATAACCGCACCATAAAGATTCGTAGTCATAAAACCTTTACGATAATTTGCGAGATATTTTAATAACGAATCCTTGTTGGAAGTAAAGTCAATTATCAATTCGGGAGATTCCGAAAATTGGTAGATTGCAACTTCCTGGTTTGGTTTTAAATTACTTATGAATTGAGTTGCGGCATTTCTAATCTGATCATATTTGCCGTCAAGACTTGTTGAATTATCGAGCATTAATACAGTTCTAATTTTATATGGAAGCTGATCATTTCTTTTAATCTCAATATTTGATTCCGAAGTTACAGGTTCCCCATCCTCAAATAACTCAAAATTTTCTTTACTTAAATTAGGGACCCCAATGCTATTCATATCAACAACCTGAAACAAAACATTCACAATATCGGGAAGTTTCTTTTCTAGTTTAACCAATTTCATTGCGAAGCCGGCACCGGCAGGATTAGGATTGGTTAATGTTGTAAAACTCCAAATTGGTCCCTCCCTTTGAGTACCATCTGAAAATTTTGAAATTACACGCCAATAATAAACAGTTGCATATTCTAAATTTGATATCACAAACGATTTTTTATCATAATTAGAAACAACCCGCGTGGTGGGAGGATTTGTCTTTCCAAAGTACACATCGAATGACTGTGCATTTTCACTTTCCCATTTTAACGATTGATATATGGGTTCGTTGGTTGCTTTGTCGGATGGACTTGGTGAATTTGGCGTAGTTTTATTATTTATTTCTTCCGGGCTTGAAGAGGAATCCAGCGAACAAGATATTATTGCTACTGCAAAAAAAAACAATAATGCTATTTTGGCTAAATGATTCATTAACTCTTCATTATATTAAACAATCCAAATATAATTATAAAAACGTGAATCAGAAACCCTATAACATGTTAATAGCGTTCACTCTGTTTTTGATGGACGGATGGCTATAAAACAGCCACTCAATAATCGGATTCGGTTCTCTATCTCCCAAATTATGATCAGTCAAATAATCAAGTGTTGAAATAAATACTTCTTTTTTGCCGGTTACTTTTACGGCATACTCATCTGCCTCATACTCAAATTTTCTTGAGAGAGCATTAAAGAATGGCTGTTCAACCAATGATAGCAGAATAGCGGAGAGAGCTATTAAAGGGAATGATGAGATTTGTGTAATAGAACTAAATCCCAAAACCGTAACAAAATTTGAATGCAAAATTGAGATTACAAAAAACAGCGCAAAACTATTAATTGTTGAAAGAATAATGTTTTTGATTATATGCTTTCTTTTGTAATGCCCTAATTCGTGAGCAATAACAGTTTCAACTTGATCGATTGTGAAATTACTGAGAAGCGTATCAGCCAGTAAAATTCTTTTCGTTTTTCCAATCCCGGTAAATGCGGCATTTGCTTTTTTGGTGTTTTTGCTCATATCAAATTGAAAAATATTACTGATATTTAAACCCGCCTCCATCGATCTGGTAACTATTCTTTGTTTCAGTTCCTCATCTTCGACCGGAGAAATTTTATAAAATAAAGGCATAATATAAATTGGGAATATTTGAGCCAGAATTACAGATACAATAAAAGTTATGAAAGCGAAAGGAATCCACCAATAATCTTGAAATAAACTAATAGTCCAATAAAAAATTATAAGTAAAGGAAGACCTATTAGAATCCCAACTAATCCTCCCTTTAAATCCTCAAACAACCATTTGCCAAATGTCTGATTAGACAAACTATACTTATGTTCAAGATGATATTCTGTGTAGTATTCCACGGGGAAAAAAATTATCTTAAAAGTAAAAAGTAAAATAGCGGTATATGCAATTAAAAGAAGATACGAATTTGATATTTGTGACGATAAATATTGCTCAAGTTCTAAACTGTAACCCAGTACCACGAAGAAAGTTAACAAAGTGAATGAAATTATACCTTTAGAAATTCCGATAAGCAATTTTAGATTGTTATACTTTTTGGCATTTCTGCCGGGAAGATTACCCTCACTCATATGATACTAAATCCGTCCAAATGAGTAATCTTCGATCCAACCAATTTTCCCATCATTTAATCTAATTTTAGTCCAGTTATTTACATGATCCTCGATAGTAAATTTTATCCCTTCATGAATAATAAATGCGTCGGACGCTTTTTGATCGGGGGATGTTTTTACACTATACACTTTCTGGAATAAAATTCCGTAATTAGTTGTTGCTTCTCTGTTGTACCTCGCCACGAACAGTACAATAAATAAAATAAATACTGAGAGCGAAATAGAACCCGAAAAGAAAGTAAGCTTCTGAACAAATCCTGATCGGGTGTACAAATAAAATAATATACTTGTAAGTAATACTAGATAGAATAATAACACAAATATTGCCAATGTATTTAATGAGAAAATTGTAACTAATCCGTTCCACCAATTCAAAATAAATATTGAGGGGACCTCCTCAATTTTATCCATTGTTCTAGAGTTAGCAATTCTCAAATTATAGTTTATATCTTCATCATTCGGCTCAAGTTTTAAAGCTTTTTCGAAACTAAAAATTGCGTAACCCAATTGGCCATTTTTAAAATATGCATTTCCAAGATTGTAGTAGAGAACACCACTTTCAAATCCCTGCTTCAAAACATTTTTATAATACTCAATTGCACCAGCATAATTTTCGTTTTGATATTCAACAGACGCTTTATTCATCAATTCATCGGGCGTTTGTGCCGTTGTTATTTGAGCTAGAAATAATGAGATAAAAACTATAGCGATCAGCATTAACCCGTTAAGTTTATTAGTCATGATATTCATCTTCATTTCTTCCTCGCTAATTCTGCGTCAACTTCAACAATTACAGAAACTGTTTCCTCATATAAAATTGGCGACTCTACTGTAAGTTCACCTTGAGGAGCAAAACGAGCATATTCACACTTTTCAGCAATTTTTTTCACACGTTCAATTAAACTGCGAGAAACATTTCTCTCAATAAGTTTGCTCTCAGCTAATTCTAAAGTAAATTCTGATTTCTGTATTGCTAACTTATCCTCGAGATACCCAAAGAGCGCAAATGAAATTTCAGAATAGAATTTTTCATAATCTCTTAAATCTAGAGCCGATTTGGCTGTATGGAGTCTCTTCCTGGCTGATTTCTCCGCTTTCATATATTTGAGCAATGAGGTGTTGCTATAAATCGCGTCTTGCCTTCTCTTGAATGCGATTACCCCTGAAAATATTATCGTAATAACAATTAAAGAGATCCAAAACCATGGTTTCATTAATGATGAATTTTGTTTCGGCTCCAATTTGAAGTTAGATGTTTTTATGTATCTAATATCCTCACTTAACAATTTTATATCCTCTTTTGAAAACGAAGATGAACTCACTTCTCCCCCAACTCCCGGTCGAACGTTTATATTAAAATCGGGCGAGTTAACAGTGATATATTTCTTAGTTGACGGATTAAAGTAACTAAATTGAATTGCCGGAATTATTTTAGCTCCTGAAGTACGTGCAACCACAAGATAGTCAATAATTTTTTGTCCGCTAACAACCGATCCAGGGGAAATATTTTCAATAGTTTTTGGTTCATACTTTTCGAATCCTGCAGGAAGCTTTGGTTCGGGAATATTCAACAATTTTATATTACCGCTTCCACTTAAACTCATTCGTAAAGTTAGACTCTCATTTTGGGTAATATCTTTTTTATCAACTTCGGCTTTAAAGTTAAAATTACCAACTGCGCCGCTGAAAGATTCTGGTGCACCTGCAGGCAGCGGAATTGATTCAACTTTTAATGTATTCGATTTAGCGGGAAATTCTATTGTTTCACTTCGGGCAAAAAAAGAATCATTAAAAAACTCATCGAATACATCATTGCCGGTTCTTCTCTTTTTTATAATTATTGGAATTTTTAATTCAAAAGGAGTTACGCTCAGACTTCCAGTTTTACTTGGGAACAATGCAACTTGTTTAATTTTGGCTACTCTGTACCTTTCGCCTCTATACATCTCAATATCAAAATTGATGTTTTTAATGGGTCCAATTTCTTCAGCCCAAAACCCTTCGTATGAAGGAAGCTTTATAACCTGCGGAGAAGCAATATTTAGTTTTGTGTAAAGTTTATAGGTAACAGTGATTTGTTCACCTTGAAATGCCCTGGACTTGTTTGCCTCAGCAACAATGAATACATTTTTTTTAAGCTCTTCTTCTGTATAACCGCCCGTACTTTCCTTCTGCTGCTGCGGAGTTCCCTTTTCAACTTTTATTTTTATTGGTGAAGAGAGATGTGTTTTGCCAGCATATTCTATTCCTGCCGAGCCAATTGTAAATTCACCTAAATTTGATGGTTGAAGAATATAAGTTAAAGTTAGTGAGCCGGATACTTTTCCATTAATTATCTGCATACTTGATGACTGATTGGGCCCGCTTAGAACTTTAAATTGTGTTAAAGTTGGTGGTTTAAAATTAGAAAGATTATTTATATCTCCACCCTCAAACACAAAATCCAGTTGGAATCTGTCATATTGTCCAACAACAGATTTATCCACGGAAGCTGAAAATGTTTGAGCGTTCATCCGACTCATAAAAAATGAGCCAAGAATAAGGGTCATTATTAATAATACTTTTTTTCTATCGGTGCTTTTCATTTTAATATAAATTTTTATCGTAATTATTTTGATGTCGGGTGCAAGATATTACCAATCTTTTTCTGTTGTTTTAGCTTTACCTTCTATTTTTCGAATTTTCTTCTGCAGATCTTTCTCGTTATTCTTAAGTGCCTCTAAAATTCTCTCAGCCTCTTCTTTCGAAATTTGATTTTTTTGCTGTTGTTGTTGTTGCTGCTGTTCTTTTTTGTCATCCTTTTTATCGTCATTTTTATTCTGCTGCTGGTTTTGATTTTGCTGCTGATCCTTATTTTGATCCTTTTTATCCTTATCATTTTTGTTTTGTTGATTCTGTTGTTGTTTTTGTTTCATCATATTTAATGCGTAGGATAGATTATACTTAGTTTCAAGATCATCCGGATTATTTTTCAATGCTGACGCATATGATTGTATTGCCTCTTTATATTTCTCCCCCTTCAAAAATGAATTTCCCATGTTATGATAAACTTTTGATCGATTGCTTTTATCATCAGTAAATTCTAAAGATTTATTGAAAGAACTGAGCGCTTCATCATAGCGACCCTGTTTATAGTAAGCATCGCCTAAATTAAAATGCCCTTCAAATAATTTTGGATCTTTTTCGAGTACCTTTTTGAATTTTACTTCGGCATCAGAATATTTTTTATTGGAATATAAATCCACCCCATCATTATTTAACGATCTGTTAGATTGACCAGCAATAATCCCCGAAATAAAAACTGAAAGAATAATGCAATATTTAAATGGACTCAACTTCATCCCCTCACTCCTTTCAATCTTTCCAGCATACTCATAAATTTTGACTTGTTGGAAGAAATTAGAAATTCACCTATCAACAAAATAATTCCCGCCAAAAGAAAATAATAAAATCTGTCTTCAAAGTTAGTAATTCGCTTGGATCCATATTCAGTTTGCTCAATATTCGCTAGATCATTGTAAATATTTTCAAGATCATCTCTAGTGTTACTTCCTCTATAATATTTCCCACTTGTTTTATCAGAAATTTGTTTCAGGATATCTTCATTTAATTTTGTGAGGACAATATTTCCATCTCTATCTTTTTTATAACCTGCTTGATTTCCTCTATCGTTATAAAATGGAATAGGTACACCGGCGATAGTACCAAAGCCAATTGTATATATTAGAACACCTTTTGAACTCGCTTCATCTATTACCGATTCGATTTCCCCCTCATGGTCTTCACCATCGGTAATAACTATAATTGCTTTTTTAGTCTCCTCCTCAAATCTAAATGATTTGAGTGCTAAATCGATTGCCGGACCAATTGCCGTACCTGGCTGTGGTACAGAGTTTAGATCCACTGCATTCAATAGTAAATTTGCGGCAGCATAATCCGTAGTTAATGGAAATTGAATATAAGCTTGACCGGCGAATACAACCATTCCAATTCTATCTCCTTGTAAGCGCTGAATCAATCTACCAATTTCGAACTTCGCTTTTTCTATTCTGCTTGGTTTAATATCCTCAGCCGCCATCGATTTTGAAACATCCAAAAGTATGTACACATCAATTCCAACCTGCTTTACTTCCTCAATCTTTGTACCAATTTGTGGATTTGCAAGCGCAATTATTAACAAAGCAAGAGCAAAAATTAAGACAACAAACTTCAGATAAATTTTTGCAATACTCCTTTGGGGGAATAGTTTACTGTGCAAGTTTATGGTAGCAAATTTTTCAAGAACTTTTTTCTGCTTCTGCACAATAAACCAAAACGCCACCGAGATCAATGGAATGAAGTAGAGGAGATACAGATAATCGCTATTTGCAAATCTAATCATCTATTTATGGTAATTTTTTTAGAAATAATTTTGATAAAACTACTTCAAACAGTAGTAATAATATTCCGGCAAAAGCCCATCCGTAATAAAGCTCTGTTGCATTTCTGAATGAGGTAACTTCCACTCTTGTTTTTTCCATCTGATTTATTTCTTCATAAATCTGAGCAAGCTTTTTATTGTTTGTTGCTCTAAAATACTTTCCACCCGTAATTGAAGAAATCTCTTTTAATCTGACTTCATCAATTTCCACGGGAACCATTTGGTATCTTATTCCAAAAGGTGTTTGAAATGGATAAGGAGCTTCTCCAATTGTACCAACTCCAATTGCATAGATTCGAATATTAAATTTTTCCGCAATTTGTGCCGCACTTATTGGGTCAATTTCCCCGGCATTGTTTACACCATCAGTTAATAAAATAATAACCTTACTTTTTGCTTTGCTATCTTTTAGTCTATTAACACCATTGGCAACGGCATTACCGATAGCGGTACCATCCTGAATCATTCCACTTTTTACTTCACGCAATAAATTTTGGAGAACACTGTAATCAATTGTTAACGGGCATTGAGTAAATGTTTCTCCGCTAAATATTACTAATCCAATTTTATCATTTGTCCTTCCATTGATAAAATCGGAAGTAACTTTTTTTGCGGCTTCAAGCCGATTTGGTTTAAAATCCTCAGCAAGCATACTTCCGGAAATATCCAGCACCATCGCAATATCAATTCCCTCGGTAAAAACATTTTGACCGCTTGAATATGATTGCGGTCTAGCGAGCGCGACTGTGAGTAATGCCAGAGCCATTAACCTTAACACGGCAGGCATATGAGCTAATTTCTCTTTAATTGTTTTTGGCGCCCGTGATAAAATCTGTAACGATGAATAATTTAAGTTAGGAGAAATTCTATCGTGATTCTTGAAATACCAATAAGCTAGCAGAGGGATAACAGCTAAAAACCAAAGTATCCAAGAATATGCGAATGTAATATCATTAAACATTTGAAATTTCTCCCGACACTTCAGTATTCCTCTTCTTAATTGTGTTATTAACTATTTCAAAAGCTTGTGACATCATTTCATCGTTAACTTCTGGGAGAGGTTCAAATTTCGCGAACTTAACCAGATCAGCATTTCTAAAAAAATTATCAGCAGTCTCGGTTATTGGTTTTGAATCTTCGAGATAGCTGATAACTCCCATTATTTCCGCTGAAGTCATCTCCAGCGCATTAAAATTAAATCGAAGCTCAAAATATTTTCTTACTATCCCGGTAATCTCCGTATGATATTCTTTCACCATTCCACTTTGCCATAATTTTTTCTGTTTCAGCTCATTCAGTTCAGTTAAAGCAATTTCATGAGGAGGGATTTCAACTTGTGGCAAAATATTAGACTGAAGTAGTTTCTTCCTTTTATAATATTTAACAATGAAATAACCGCCTAAAATTAAACTTACAATAATTAGAATTATCAAAAGAATTAACCACCATGGAAGAGGAATTGTGAGTGGTGCTTTAATATCCGCGAAATCTTTTTGCATATCAACAGGCAGAGTAGAAACTAAAATTTTAATTTCGGGTGATTCCAGATACTTGGTAGCACTATCCCCACCAACTTTATAAAATACTTTTATAGAAGGGATAATTACTTCGGCAGAATCATACTTTGAAAAAATAAAATTTAACTTCTCTGTAATTTTACCATCAATCTCAACTTTTTCTGAAGGAAGCTGTTCAATAAAATCTAATACCTTAATACTATCCTTGATTGGGGGGGGTGTTATTCTAATCGACTTATTATATTTTATTTCTAGTTGGTACCGGATAAAATCCCCAACCTTATAATGAGTTGTATCTGTAGATGCGGAAATGGTTATATTCTGAGCATTGAGATTTAAACTCCCAAACAATAAAAAGAAGACAAGTATCTTAAAAATTCTCACCATCTCTTCTCCCGTAACTTAAAAAAATCAACCAGCGGTTTGATGTATGATGATGATGCTGTAATATCTATAGTATCGATATGACTCGATATAAAAAGAGAATTACGATACTGCTTTAGTCGTCTCTGCTCTTTATGTAAAGATTCTCTTACTTCTCTATCGCTTGTGTCAATGTATCTTACAGCTCCACTTTCTGCATCACGAATTTTTAATAATCCAGCATCAAATAATGTATGTTCTCTTTCATCCTGTAGTATCAATCCAACTAGATCATGTTTTTTGCCAACTATTTTAATTATTTGTTCATAACCGCCATCCATAAAGTCGGATATCAGAAACACAATTGCTTTTTTCTTGATTGTGTGATTAAAGTATTCAAGTGCTTGCTTCAGATTAGTTTGGTTGCCCTGGGGTTCAAAAGATAACACTTCTCGAATAATTCTTAAAACGTGTGTCTTCCCCTTTCTGGGAGGTACAAATTTTTCAATTCTATCGGTAAATAAAATAAGTCCAACTTTATCATTATTCTTTAAAGCCGAGAACGCAAGTATTGCTGAGAGTTCCGCGGCTACTTCCTGCTTTGTCTTTTCATTTGAACCAAACATTAATGAACCGCTCAAATCAACCAGCAGCATTACAGTTAATTCCCGCTCCTCTTCAAAAATTTTAACGTAAGGATGACCAAACCTAGCTGTCACATTCCAATCTATGCTTCGTATATCATCGCCGGGATTATATTCCCGCACTTCTGAAAATTCCATTCCTCTTCCTTTAAATACGGAATGGTATTCTCCCGAGAATACTTCATTGACTAATCCCCGTGTGCGGATCTCAATTTGTTTTACTTGTTTTAATAATTCTTTAGTAAGCATAGTTTAATGATCGCCAACGCCGATTGATTTACGGTACTTCGACTTTATTTAATATTTTAGTGATTATAGTTTCAGAAGTGATATCCTCAGCCTCTGCTTCATAAGTAACGGCAATACGATGACGCAATACATCCATACAAATTGCGCGGACATCTTCAGGAATTACGTAACCTCTTCTTCTAACAAATGCCATTGCGCGGGCGCCCATCGATAAATTTATAGAAGCACGCGGTGATGCCCCATAACTAATTAAATCTGTTAATTCATCAAGTCCGAAGTCTTTTGGTGATCTTGTGGCAAAAACAATATCCAAAATATATTTTTCAATTTTTTCATCCATATAAACTTCATGAACAAGCTGGCGAGCCCGCAAAATATCATCGGGAGAAATAACAGCATTAATTTTAGGAGAATCCATGTTTGTATTGAGTTTCATAATTTTTTGTTCTTCTTCACGGGAAGGATAAGTAATCTTAACCTTGAGCATAAAACGATCAACTTGAGCTTCGGGCAGAGGATAGGTTCCTTCTTGCTCAATTGGGTTTTGTGTGGCAAGCACTAAAAAAGGTTCATCGAGTTTAAAAGTTTGATCCCCGATAGTTACCTGTCTCTCCTGCATTGCTTCTAAAAGTGCGCTTTGAACTTTCGCGGGTGCACGGTTAATTTCATCTGCTAAAATAAAATTGGCAAATACAGGACCTTTTTTAATCGCAAAATTTCCATCCTTCTGATTATAGATTAATGTACCAACCAAATCGGCAGGCAAAAGATCGGGGGTGAACTGAATTCTTTGAAATTTTGCTTTCATTGAGGAAGCGAGTGATTTTATGGCAAGTGTCTTTGCTAATCCTGGAACACCTTCTAAAAGAACATGCCCGTTGGAAAGAAGTCCAATTACAAGTCTCTCGAGCATCGACTTTTGCCCAACAATAGTTTTTCCGATTTCGGTGAAGAGAATGTCAATAAATTCACTCTCTTTTTTGATTTTTTCGTTTAGTGCTGAAATATCCAATGATAACCTCACTTTTTATAAACTGTGTTTCTACAAACTATGGTTTAATTCGGTTTCTTAAAAATTGCAGAATTTCATAAAATTCTAGTTTTTTGCGGGGCAAATATAAGAAAGTACAATGTTTTGAGCCATTAGTAAAATTTAAGGGCTAAAGCGCCCTTAACAATGCAAATTTAAGATAAGTTGTTTCCGGCATTGCTGGTAGAGAAGGATGATCTAAAGCCGCATTGTTGAAATATACTAACTGTATTTTTTTTGATGCTTTGTTCGCCGAACTTTGGAGCAATCCAATAAATTCATCTTCCTTTAAGTGGAATGAACAGGAGGAGGTAAATAAGAAACCGCCCGTATTCAGAAGTTGGAGTGCCAATCTATTTAATTTTTCATAACCCTTAATTGCCGTAGCGAGCGTTTTCTTATTTTTCGCGAATGCTGGTGGATCAACATTTATAATATCAAACTTTTTATTTTGATCAATACATTGCTGTAGGTAATCAAAAACATCCATATTAACAAAATCATTTTGATTAGAGAAATCATTCAATCCAAAATTATATTTAGCGCTTTCGATCTCTCTTTGTGAGGAATCAACAAAAGTGATTGATGTTGCCCCATTTAGAGATGCATGAAGCCCAAAACCGCCTGAATTACAAAAACAATCAAGAACAGATTTTTCTTTACAATATTTGCCAAAGTATTCTCTATTGTCGCATTGATCAAAATAAAATCCGGTTTTTTGTCCGGATGAAAACTCTACTTTATACTTAACCTCACCGTCATCTATTATCTCATCTTTCATTTCACCTAAATAGACAGAATCCTCTTCGGGTAATCCCTCCATCTTTCTGAAATAGCTTTCATTCTTAGTGAATATATTTTTCGCAGCAAATTCATTTTTCAATACATCAACAACCACATCAATATTTTTTTGCATTCCAGAAGAGTAAATCTGCATCACATATGTGTCGTTATATTTATCAATAATTAATCCTGGCAAATAATCACTTTCGCTGAACGCTAGTCTATACGATTCTCTCTTGGGATAAATCGATTTACGCAGACTGGCGGCTTTAATAATTCTATCTTTCAATAGATTATTTAAATCAATCTCGGTGCTACTTTCAATCATTCTTACAGTAATTAATGAGTGGGGATTGTAAAAACCGGAGCCAATAAAATTATTCTTTGAATCAAACACTTGAACCAACTCGCCGCTATCAATTTTCAGATCAATATTTTTTATATTTTCATCGTCACTTTCAAGTCTATCTACCTCATTGCTGAATACCCATAAATGACCATTTTTAATGCGGCGCTCTTCATTTTTCTTAAGTATAACTTTGTGCATTTTATATCCAATTTTTAATACAAAGATACTCCACTTTAACATTAATAATGAATCTATTTGATATCTTTGCGGAGTAAAAATTAATGGCGATATGGTTAATCTAAAAGATTCATTAAATAAATATTTTGGTTTTAATAGCTTTCGGGGCAAGCAAGAATCGATTATAAATGATTTATTGAAAAAACAAAAACATTGCTTGGTTCTAATGCCAACCGGTGGGGGTAAATCAATTTGTTACCAGCTTCCGGCATTATTGCTCGATGGAGGCACTATTGTAATTAGTCCATTAATCGCACTAATGCAGGATCAGGTTGACGCGCTAAAGAAAAAAAATATTCCGGCAGATTTTATCAATTCAACCGTTAAGCCAGAGCAGAGAAAAGAGAGACTTGAGAAATTTGTTGAAGGGAAGATCAAACTACTTTATGTAACTCCCGAGCGATTTCGTAAAAAAGATTTTGTTGAGGTAATTTCCAAAACTAAAATTTCATTACTGGCGGTTGATGAAGCACATTGTATTAGTGAATGGGGACATGATTTCCGCCCCGATTATTCGCGCATCGCTGAATTTCGTTCGTTGATGAAAAATCCTCTAACTATCGCGTTAACGGCTACCGCTACTCCGGCAGTACAAAAAGATATTATCTCAAAATTGGGATTGACAAAAGATGAGATAAGTTTATACCATGAAGGAATTGAGCGACCAAACTTAAGATTAGAAACCGTTGATATATTTGATGATAAAGATACAATTAAAGCTATTCTTAACATTTTAGATAATTACTCCGGCTCGGGTATAATTTATTTTGCACTCATAAAAACACTTGAGAAATACTCACAGATATTGCGCGATAAAGGATACAACCATGGAATATATCATGGTAAACTTGAAGCTCCGATGAGGAAAAAAATTCAACGCGATTTTCTCTCGGGAAAGCAGAATCTAATATTGGCGACAAATGCTTTCGGGATGGGAATTGATAAATCCGATATTAGATTCGTGATTCACGCTGAAGTACCCTCATCAATTGAATCATATTACCAGGAAATTGGAAGGGCCGGCAGAGATGGAGAAAGCTCGCTATGTTCGCTTCTATATAATCAACAGGATTTGTACACTCAAATGGAATTTATAAAATGGGCAAATCCTAATGCTGATTATTATCAGCGTTTGTATGATATTATTAAAACTAAAATTGAACAGGTAAACGCGGAAGGATTTGAATATTTGCGTGAACAGATGAGTTTTAAAGATAAAAATGATTTTAGGGTTGAGACCGTTTTGGCGATGATGGACAGATATGGGGTAACAGAAGGCTCTATCGAAACCAAAAATCTAACGGTGATTGATGAACTGCCCCATGAGCTCACTCATGATCAGAATCTAAAAGATAAACTGATGAATGATAACAAAAAGCTATTATCTGTAGTAAATTACTTTAAATCCATTACCTGCAGAAGAGTGTATATTTCAGATTATTTTGGATTTCCCGGCGAAAAGCCATGCGGGAATTGTGATGCTTGTGGATAGATTTAAAATAACTTTTCACAAAGGAAACCGATTTTTACCCAATATTAACTCCAAATCTTATTAAATCGTTACTTATATTTTGCCGTAAAAAAAAACAAATTAAGGGTATTATGAAAAATATATTACTATTAGTTCTTATTTCAGTTATTGGTTTCTCAGCATGCTCCAAAGAAAAGGAATCGACAGAAACAAATAATTCTCAAAGTACAATGCAGGCTCATGCTTCATCATATAAACATGAAATTACTGTGAAAGAGGTACTTCAGGTAAAAGACTACACATATCTTCGTGCTCAAGAAAATGATAGTGAAATCTGGATTGCTATCCCTAGAGCTGATATTAAAGTTGGTTCTGTACTGTTATTCAATAGCTCGATGACAATGAACAACTTTGAGAGCAAGGATTTGAAACGTACATTCGAAACAATTTTATTTGTTGAAGATGTGCAGGAAAAACTTGGCGCTGGGATGATGACATCTCCACAAAAGCCTAAAATAAATAAAGAAGATGTTGTTGTTGAACCCGCGGCTGACGGAATTACGATTTCGGAGCTATATTCAAAGACAAGTAAATATGAAGGGAAAAAAATAAAAATAAGGGGTAAAGTTGTAAAGTTTAATCCCGCAATAATGAAAACCAATTGGGTACACATTCAGGACGGAACCTCGTACGATAATAATTTCGATTTAACTATTACAACTAACGATATGGTTAACGTGGGAGATGTTTTTACTTTTGAAGGTAAAGTTGTTCTTGATAAAGATTTTGGCTATGGATACTCTTATAAAGTTTTATTAGAGAACGCCAAACTTACCGGGGTTAAAACTACTAGTCTATGATTTTAATGAGGAAACCTCCCGGAATCTGCCAGGAGGTTTTCAATTTTTGCTAAGATAAATTATGTTTTTTCTTCAACCAATCGTAAGCTTGATTGATTTGTTTTGTTTTAATTTCGGCGAGTACTTTTAATTCTTCTCCCAAATCAAACACTTTATCCGGGTGATATTTTGCAACCATCTCAAGATATTTTTTTCGGATGCCAGCTTTAGTAATTTTACCTGAGAGGCGTAAAATTTTTCCATAATATTGAGCTTTTTCAAATTCAGTGGCGGTTATAGGATCAAAATTCCCATTTGGTGAACTGCTCTCAAACCGCTCATATCTTTCATACTTTTCATACCTTTCATAACTCTGATAACTTTGACCATTATTACCCGATTGATTTTCCCTTTTAGTTTTTTGGCTCCCCTGCTTACGGTGCGTTTTATGCCGGAAGTGAGTTCCAATAATTTCGTGAACAGAAGTATAAAGCTCCGAACAATTATCCCCCATATTGAATAAATAATCGAGGAAACAAACACTGGCATCGCTCCAATCGGTTTGTTTTAAGTAGGGTGTTAATTCTATAATTTTCTTTTTTACTGATACTTCGGTTAGGTTTGGACGAATCTTACGAAATTTATCATTTTCAAAAACCGGCACTGCAACTTTTAAAATTGAACTCACCCAATCTTCTTTTGCGTATTCTGTAACTAATGTTTGAAGAATTAGGAACTCGTTGTAAACAGTATTCACACTAATTGTTCTATGAAGATATTGTGAATACGCAATGCACTGAAGGTGAGAGTAGGTAGTAAATGTAAACTCATTCAAAGTTTGATCACTATCCAAATCAAACCATCTTTTAAATGTATTATCGGAAGCGTGAACAGAAAAACTCTTCTTGAGATCGTAACTAAGCTTAAAACTGTTTCCTAGAAATGATTGAGAAAAGTTACCCATTCCTTCATGAATAGATCCGATTGCGCTCCAAATCTGATTATATATTTCATCATAAATTAGATACGCATCTTCATACTTACCCTGCTCAAACAGTCCGTCTGCAATTCCCCTAAGATTTCTGATCTTCATTAAATATTGCCAAATCCCATTATTTTCTATACTATAATCGCAATAATAACGCAAATATTAAATAGCGTAACAAAAAAAAATGAATTTCTTAAATGAAATTTTGTTAAAACTATCATGATTTATACGAGATAAATAAAGAGAGAAATTCATTTTTCTCAGCTTAACGAGATATTGCTATGTGAGAAGATCATGACGTTATTATTCCTTGGGTAATATTTGTTATCATTTCTTTTGGTCAGCAAAAATTATTCTATCAACAACAAACAATTATCGCAAAGGATAATCGACAAATAATCTCCAACATTCCTATATTTGCCGTTAAAAAGGGTAAAAATAAAATGGCAATAGAACCAAATAAAGTTATCTATTCAATGATTGGGGTGAGCAAATACTACAATCAAAAAGCAGTGCTGAAAGACATCTATCTTTCCTATTTCTACGGCGCAAAGATTGGAGTTCTCGGATTAAATGGATCTGGTAAAAGTTCTTTACTTAGAATCCTCTCGGGGATTGATAAAGATTTCAATGGTGAAACTGCAATCTCACCCGGGTTTACAGTTGGAATTCTTGAGCAGGAACCTAAACTGGATGATTCAAAAACAGTAAAAGAAATAATTCAGGAGGGGGTTCAGGAAATTGTGGATGTTCTTAAGGAATATGATGAAATAAACGCAAAATTCGCTGAGCCGATGAGTGATGATGAAATGAATGAATTATTAGAGAGGCAAGGAAAGGTTCAAGATAGATTAGATTCTATGGATGCGTGGGATCTTGATTCAAAATTAGATTTGGCGATGGATGTACTAAACTGTCCTCCCCCTGATGCTCCAATAAAAGTTCTCTCCGGCGGAGAAAGAAGGAGAGTTGCTTTATGCAGATTATTATTGCAGAAACCTGATATCTTACTGCTTGATGAACCAACTAACCACCTTGATGCCGAAACTGTATTATGGCTTGAGGCAGAATTAAACCGATATCCTGGAACTGTAATTGCGGTAACACACGATCGTTATTTTTTAGATAATGTTGCCGGCTGGATTTTGGAATTAGATCGCGGACAGGGAATTCCATGGAAGGGGAATTACTCATCGTGGCTCGATCAGAAACAACAAAGATTATTTCAGGAAGAAAAGAAAGAAACGGATAGACAAAAAACTTTGAAACGGGAACTTGAATGGGTTCGAATGGCTCCCCGCGCAAGGCACGCAAAATCAAAAGCACGTATTAACGCTTATGAAGAAATGTTGAATGAGGAAAATGAAAAAAGAGAAAAAGATTTAGAAATATATATTCCACCAGGACCTCGATTAGGTAATGTTGTAATCGAAGCTGAAAATATTTCCAAAGCTTACGGTGATAAAATTTTGTTCGAAAATTTGAGCTTTAAACTTCCTCCCGGAGGTATAGTTGGTGTGATTGGACCAAATGGCGCGGGTAAAACTACATTGTTTAGAATGATTGTTGGGCAAGAGCAAGCAGACAGCGGATCTTTCAAAGTTGGTGAGACGGTTACATTAGCTTATGTTGATCAGAGCAGGGATATTTTAGATCCCGATAAATCAGTTTGGGAAATGGTTAGTGGCGGTGATGATATTATAATGCTGGGGAATAAAGAGACAAACTCACGCGCGTATGTAGGTCAGTTTAATTTCACCGGTGGTGATCAGCAGAAAAAAGTAGGAACATTAAGCGGCGGAGAAAGAAATAGAGTACATCTTGCAATCGCTTTAAAACAGGGGGCGAATGTAATTCTACTTGATGAGCCTACAAATGATTTGGACGTTAATACAATGCGGGCTCTCGAAGAGGGGCTTCTAAATTTCGCCGGCTGTGCGGTTGTAATAAGTCACGACCGCTGGTTTTTGGATAGAATATGTACACATATTCTTTCATTTGAAGGTGATAGTAAAGTAATTTGGTTTGAAGGTAATTTTTCCGATTACCAGGAAAATCGTAGACAACGATTGGGCAAGGATGCAGATATTCCTCATAGAGTTAAATATAAAAAACTAACTAGATAATTGGATTGTTTGGTTTATAACTGATTACTTATTTTTAATCAACCTAGTAAAAGTGGAGGAAACAAATAATGAAAAATATATTAATCATTATCCCACTATTTATTGTTTTGATTAATGCTTGCGGTACAAAGGATTATGTAATTGTACCAGAATATCGTGGACAAAATATCAGCAACGCTTCACTTCTAATTCCTCAAATAAAGCAATTCAAAATAAGTCAGGCAGAAAACGTTTTCACAGAAGAACAATTAATGGCAATTAACAAAGACTTTTCTGATGAGTTAGGGCAGACATTGATTGATGGGATTAAAAGTGCTTCCACTTTCCAGAAGGTTCATTTTGCTGATTTGGAAGGAAAAGTTAATTTCAAAGAAACCGAATTAGTATTTAGAGAGAATGAGCCGATTCGAATAAATGTACCAACAAAATCTGTTGCATTCTCTGATGATGATAGAATATTCATATTATTATTTGAGAATCTCTCATGCTCAATATATCGTAAGCAAAGAGAAACCTCCAATCCGGCGAAACATTATACCGCGTCCTCCCCAACTCCATACGATGTTGCGTTAACTCCGGCTAAATTATCGGACTTTGTTTTTTCTACTTACGTTAAATATTTGATTTATGATAATGAGCGAGGAAGAGAAGTTTCGTACGGTAAAATAAATATTGAAGAAAAAATTCCGGAAGGTGTTGAAATGAATAAATTGCTTAAAAAAGTTATAAACAAATTGAGTGAAGCAATTATAAAAGAGACCCCATTTGAAAAATAGTTATTCTATAATGTATAAATCATAGAAGGAGAACCAATGCAATCAAAGCAATGGAGTAAGCAACCCGACATGCAAATTGATGTCAAGAAAAGTTACTCGGCAATTATTAATACAAACAAGGGTATAATTGAAATTAAGTTTGCGCCCGAACACGCGCCCAAAACTGTAAACAATTTTGTATTCCTCGCTAAGGAAGGATTTTATGACGGCGTTACTTTTCATCGAGTGATTCCCGATTTTGTAATTCAAGGAGGAGATCCCACCGGTACAGGAAGAGGCGGTCCAGGTTATAAATTTGAAGATGAATTAGCCGGTAACCCACTCAAGCATGAAAGAGCCGTTATCTCTATGGCAAATGCCGGTCCTAATACAAATGGAAGTCAGTTTTTTATAACTCATTCGCCTCAATCACATTTAAATGGAAAGCATACTGTTTTCGGCAAAGTTGTAAATGGACTTGATGTTGTTGATATGATTGAAGAAGGTGATATAATGGTAGAAGTAACAATTACGGAACAATAAGAAGGCCAAAAAATAAATAGCTTACGTGCCGAATTAATATTAATTCGGCACATATCTAAAATATTACTTTATAAGTTTTCTAAAACTTTTGAAAGTTTATTTGATACCTCACTTGCAATCTCAACTAATTTTGGGTTTTGGACAACTTGCATAGATTCCATAGGATTTATAAAACTAATTTGCACTTCCCCATTCATCTCCTGAACCGCAATATTACATGGAAGAAGAACTCCTAGATTTTCTTCAATTTGTAATGCTTTATGAGCAAATGGCGGGTTGCACGCTCCTAATATTTTATATTTTCTAAAATCCACATCAAGTTTTTTCTTCAATGTTTCTTTTACATCAATTTCTGTAAGAATACCAAATCCCTCTTTCTTAAGCTCATCGGCAATCTTTGCTAATGCTTCTTCGAAAGAATAATTAACGGTTTTTGAATTATGATACGACATATTAATCCCTATTGTTAAATGATGTGATGCAAATTTCCATAAATAGATTCAATCATTATTCAAAAAATATCCATACAAATATTGATGTTATAATTATTCCAATAATATTTAAAAATATTCCAGCTTTACTCATATCAAAAATTCTTACTCTTTGACTGCTAAACACAATCGCGTTTGGAGGAGTACCAACCGGCAGCATAAATGCAAACGATGCTGAGATTGTTGCCGGTATCATTAATAAATAAGGATTAATTTCAAGCTGAATTGATAGTGCCGCCAAAATGGGTAATAATATTTGCGCTGTTGCGGTATTTGAAGTAAGCTCTGTTAAAAACGTCACAACAAACGCAACAGCTATAATAATTAAGAATATGTGGATTCCTTGAAGTGAAGCAAACTGAGCCCCAATAAGTTTTGATAACTGAGATGCAACAAATCCATCCGCTAACGCGAATCCCCCTCCGAATAGTAGTATGATATCCCAGGGAATAGATTTAATAGATTCAGCATTCAGTAAAAATTTATTTTCAGTGTTAGATTTTGCGGGAATTAGAAATAATAAAATTCCCATTGTAATTGCTACTGTTCCGTCATCAATAAAATCTGATTTTGGGAAAATTGCAGACCAACCGGGAATTGAAATTATCCCAAGGTCCAGCTCAACTCTAAATATCCATAATAGTGATGTGGTAATAAAAACAAGTGCTACTGCCTTTTCTTCAAAGCTCATTTTACCAAGTAATTCTTTTTCATTTTTAATTAAATTTTTGTCGAGTATCAATCGTTTATCGGGCGGATAAATAATTTTTGTTAATAATGCCCAGCATATACCAAGCATTGTAATACTTATTGGTAACGCGAATTTCATCCAATCACCAAATAGCATTTCGGGTTGATCGGGGAAACTAATTTTATAAATTCTCTGGAACACCAAATTAGGAGGTGTTCCAATTAATGTTGAAATACCTCCGATAGAGCACGCGTAGGCAATACCAAGCATCAATGCTATCGAAAAAGTTTTGGTGTCTTCTCTCCCAAATGATAATTCCATTTTAGAAATAATCGCGATCCCAATCGGCAGCAGCATAACGGCGGTTGCAGTATTTGAAATCCACATTGATATGAAAGCGGCGGCAATCATAAAACCAAGTATAATTAATGATGGAGTATTACCGAATAAATTAATTACATTTAACGCAATTCTTTTATGGAGATTCCACTTTTCCATTGCGATAGCTATAATAAATCCGCCAAGAAATAAAAAGATAGTAGAGTTCATGTAAGCTTCGGCCGCTTGCTTACCCGAAATTGTGCCCGTTAATGGGAACAATATTAGAGGTATAAGTGAGGTTGCAGAAATGGGCATTGCTTCAGTCATCCACAGAATAGACATTAGTATTGCAATGGTGGCCACAGTTTTTGCAGATTGGTATTCTACTGAAAATTCGGCGATGAGATAAAACAATAGAGATGTAACGATTGCTAAAACGATATTTATATATGACCAATTCTTACTATTAAACTTGATCAAGAATTTACTCCAACTTTACTTATGCTTATAAATAATTTGGTGAAGCGCAGAGTAATCTAAATTTCCTAAATTTGATTTAATCGCTAGTTCTAGAATTTCATTTACTTTACTTAAAGGATCAACATTAACATTTGAATTTCCAAAATTTTCGATTGCTAGCTTAACGTCTTTATTGAGGTGTTTTAAAGGAAAATTTGTTTCCGAATAGTCCCCCGAAATCATTGCATCCTTTTTTCTATCGAATGCGGGCACATAATATGAACTTGGTCTAATTACTTGCATAAAAATTTCTGGGTCAATATTCTGCTCTGTTATATAACCTAAACTCATAGAAAATGCTGATAACAAAGATGCAATTAACTGGTTGCATGCAAGTTTGGCACCACTGCCCTTTCCAACATTTCCAATATAAAAAACATTTTCAGCAAAATTGTGCAGAAACATTTCCCATTTAACAAACAACTCTTTGGATGCGCCCACCATAGGTAAAAGTTTACCATCTGGTATTTGTGCCAAACCACCTAGAACCGGAGCTTCGAGATATTCTCCCCCCTTCAAATTTATTCTTTCCATTAATAACTCACTTTCACCGGGAGAAATTGTACTCATTTGAATTACAGTTTTATTTTTATAGGATAGCTCCTTCTCAAAAAGGACTGAAGATACAGCAACATAATCAGCCAGCATCGTAATCACCAGTTCCGCTTTCTGAATCGCGGAAGAGGGAGAATCGGCAATTTCTGCTCCCAACTGTTTTAGTTTCATCGTCTTAGATTCAGTACGATTCCATAAAATTAAATCATACTTGTGTTGAATCAATCTTTCCGCCATTAAACTTCCCATTAATCCCGTACCAAGGAAAGCAACTTTCATAATTGACCCCCTTTGTTTACAAGATTAGCAATATCCATCTCAATAAATTCTTCGCAGAAAAATGCTTCACCGTATTCTTTACCGATTTTAAATCCAAAGTAGCGGGCTCTCGCTTCAATATACTTCAAAAATTTTGGATCGCTGATAAATGTAGGAGCTTCATGACTGCTCGGATCATAAAACTGTGAATCGTATGCGTATATCGATTTCATTTTTGTCTCAAAAGTATCTGTAATATCAACAATAAATGAAGGAGTAAACTCATAAGTCTGCATAAAATAAAATAGTCGTTTTGGCCGGTAATGAACTTGAACTTTATTATCATCCAAGGTTTCAATTTTCTGCAGTCCACTTTTAAACATTGCTTCTTTAATCAATTGACTTGCACCAATATGATCGGGATGTCTGTCATTCCAATAAGGTGCAAAAATTATTTCGGGTTGATGTTTCCTAATTTGAGTTATTATTTGAAGAAGATAATCATTAATGGGTTTGATAGATCCATCCACAAATCCTAAATTTTTCCTCAAGGAAATTTTCAGAATTTCACTCGCGGATGCGGTTTCCAAATTACGCTTTTCAACTGTTCCGCGTGTACTCATCTCCCCAAGTGTTAGATCAATTATTCCTATTTTCAATCCGGAATCTGCCAGCTTTGCGATAGTTCCTCCCATTGATAACTCAGCATCATCGGGGTGAGCCGCAAAAACAATCACATCTAACTTCATAAATTTTTCCTAAATGTACTTTTCAATTTTGTTTTGAGGTATAAATTAAAACTTTTTGAAAGAGATACAAACTGTTAAAAAAATATAGATTGAAATACTAAATATCTTTATATTTAGTTATAATAAAGGAGAGCGAGGTATGAAAATAAAATATTTTTCATTTCTCATCATTTATCTCTCCTCATTAATGCTATTTCAAACAAGCTGCGATATACAAAAAGCTCCCTCTGAACCAACATCAAATGACGTAGGGGATCTGAAATTTCTGAGCGGTAAAGTAATTGATGATAAAACACTTCAAGGTATTCCTCAGGCAAGAGTTACAATTAGCGGTTCCAATTTAATAACAGACGCCAACGGTAGTTTTTCTTTAACTCAAGAATTATCAGATGGAATTTATCCAATAGTAATTACAAAAGAGGGTTACTTTACCATACAGAGAAATCTAAAAATAAGTAAACCTGAAAAGGGTAAATCGTTCGTAACTGCTTTTAGCATGATTCAAAAAAATCCCACTGTTAATATCACAGCATCAACTGGGGGATCAATCAATTTAACAGAAGGTTATTCGCTCTCGATTCCGGCGAATGCGTTATCAGCAAATACTGCAATGTCTATTACTCCAATTCTTGGAGGAGGAATTCCTTTTAATACTTCGGGAAAATTTGTTATTGAAGCGGTAGCATGCGAACCTGCCGGACAAACTTTTTCCTCACCGTTTACACTTCAAGTTCCTTTGCAGGTATCTCCATCAATAGTAAACAGTACAAACCTAAAAGCCTTAACGGTAAACTCCGCCACCGGCGCAGTTGAGCAAATATCTAATGTGACAATAACTACCGGGGGAAGAATTAATGTTCAGTTTAATCACTTTAGTTATGTAATTCTTTATTTAGATCAAAATCTATTTAGGGTAACTGAGAAATTATATGAAGATTCGGTAAAGAGTACCACTGCCATTGCAGATTGCAGATCGGAAAAAGCTTCGGCTTCAGTCACAGTGGGCTCTACAATTTCTTTAAATAGGTTGAGTGTAACTCTCGCAGCAACATTGTTGCAGAGGAATCTTAATTTCAGTATTTCCGGAACAGGATCAATTTCTAGAAAGATTGGGGATCCGATCAGACAACTTCAGTATCAAGTTTTAGGTACTTTGTATGATATCGAATACTTCGATGGAAATAATTGGATAAGCAGCGAACAAATCAAAATACCTGAATCAATTAAATTCTTTTCAAAAGATGTGGGCTCTTGCCATAATCAAGGTGGAACAAGCGGACAATAATATTTTTGTACCGACTTTTTTTGAATCGCAAAAGAGCATCATCATTTAATAATCGTTCAACCAATTCAATAAATAGATTATATTTAATTATATTCGCACAAAAAAAATACATGTTTATGAATTCCAAATACGAAGTAGTAATCGGGCTTGAAGTCCACGCCCAACTATTAACTGAAACAAAGATATTTTGCAGTTGTTCTGCAAAGTTCGGTTCCAATCCAAATTCTAATGTGTGTCCAATATGTTTGGGGCATCCGGGTGTACTTCCTGTTCTCAACAAAAAAGTTGTAGAGTATACAACTTTAATGGGCTTAGCAACAAATTGCACTATTAATGAGAAGTCGGTATTTGCGCGTAAAAATTATTTTTATCCCGATCTCCCTAAGGGTTACCAAATTTCACAGTATGAAAAACCAATTTGTGAAAATGGAAATATTGTAATTGAGTTTTCGGATGGGACTACAAAAATGATTGGCATTACCAGAATTCATATGGAAGAAGATGCGGGGAAATCAATACATGATCAATCATTTAATACACTAATTGATGTTAACCGATGCGGCACACCGTTAATGGAAATTGTGAGTGAGCCCGATATGCGAAGCGCCGAAGAAGCATACCTATATTTAACGAAACTCAGACAGATCCTAACCTATCTGGGAATATGTGACGGTAATATGGAAGAAGGTTCGATGCGCTGTGACGCGAATATTTCAATTCGTTTGCGTGGTGATTCAAAACTTGGTACCAGGACCGAAGTTAAAAACATGAACTCTTTTAGAAATGTGGAAAGAGCAATTGAATATGAAATTGAAAGACAAATTAGTATCGTGGAAGATGGCGGCTCTATAGTGCAGCAAACTTTATTATGGAACGCGGACTTAAATAAAGTAATGCCAATGCGTGGGAAAGAAGATGCTCATGATTACCGTTATTTCCCCGATCCCGATTTAATGCCTGTTGTAATTGATGAAGTATGGAAAAATGAGATTTATAAATCAATGCCCGAATTGCCAGATATAAGATTGACGAGATTTATAAATGAATATTCTCTTCCCAAATATGATGCTGAAGTGCTGACATCCTCCCGTTCGTTGGCTGATTATTTCGAATCCATATTAATTGAGACAGATGATTATAAATCGGCGAGTAATTGGGTAATGACTGAAGTGTTAAAATCATTAAATGATCAAAAAATCGAGATTAAAGATTTTACTGTTTCACCCGACAATTTGGGTAAACTTATTAAACTCATCAATAATAATATTATAAGCGGGAAGATCGCAAAAGATATATTTCCCGAAATGATTGCCACAAATAATAATCCCGAAATAATTATTAAAGAAAAAAATCTAGTGCAGATTAATGATTCTGGAGAGATTGAATTAGCGATAGATAAAGTGCTGGCTCAAAATCCAAATGATGTTGCTGATTACTTAGGCGGCAAAGATAAAGTAATTGGTTTCTTAGTTGGTCAAATCATGAAGGAAACAAAAGGGAAAGCTAATCCGCAATCTGTAAATCAACTATTAAAAAAGAAGCTCAATAAATTAAAAAATTAGTAAAGTGCCTTCGTTAAATAAAATTTAGCAAAGGCACATGATCTTCATCTTCAAATTTTATCCATCAAATCAGCCATCTCAATAGCGCTTAAAGCCGCATCCCAACCTTTATTCCCCGCCTTTGTTCCGGCTCTTTCAATTGCCTGCTCAATTGTATCGGAAGTTATAACACCAAATATTACAGGTATTTCAGTTTCAAGAGATACTTGCGCTACCCCTTTCGATACTTCAGAAGCTATATAATCAAAATGAGGAGTGCCTCCCCGAATAACGGCTCCAAGACAAATTACCGCATCATATTTTTTAGATGATGCTAGTTTTTTTGCGGCTAGTGGAATTTCATAGGAACCGGGCACATATAATACAGTAATTTCTTTTTCATCGGCTCCATGTCTTGCCAAGCAGTCAAAAGCTCCGCCTAATAAACTTTTTGAAATCATTTCATTAAATCTTGAAACAACAATCGCAAATTTACGCCCCTCGGCAGAAAGTTGTCCTTCAATCATTTTAGCCATTTATCCTCCAAATATTAATTATGCTTATTAATAAAACTAAAAATGTGTCCCATCTTCTCATGCTTTGTTTGAATGTAATGTTGATTATTTTCATTAGTGTCAATTTCTAAAGGTACCCGTTCAACTATTTCAAGATCAAACCCTTTTAAACCAATAATTTTTTTTGGATTATTAGTCATTAATCTAATTTTTTTTAATCCCAAATCTTTTAGTATCTGCGCGCCAATTCCATAATCACGTAAATCTGCTTTAAATCCTAGTTTTTCATTTGCTTCAACAGTATCACTTCCATTTTCTTGAAGTCCGTACGCTAGTATTTTATTTGCTAGACCAATTCCTCTTCCCTCCTGTCTCATATAAAGTAAAACACCGCAACCGGCTGAATCAATAATCTGAAGAGATTTCGCTAGCTGCTCACCACAGTCGCATCGCAGTGAACCAAACACATCACCTGTTAGGCACTCAGAATGAACTCGTACTAAAGTAGGATGATCCGGATTAATTTCCCCTTTTACCAAAGCTATTGGGTTATCATTTGCATCAAGTAAATTTTCATAAAGATGAAGATTGAAATCTCCAAACTTTGTGGGCATTTTTACCGTACTTTTTAATTTGACAAGTTTTTCAGTTTTTCTTCTGTACTCAATCAAATCAGCAATTGAAATAACTTTTAGATTATACTTTTTAGCGAATTCCACTAATTGAGGTATCCGTGCCATTGATCCATCTTCAGCCATTATCTCACATAAAATACCGGATGGATATAATCCAGCAAGTTTTGTCAAATCAATTGCCGCCTCAGTATGCCCCGATCTTTTTAGTACTCCCCCTTTTTTTGCGATTAATGGAAATATATGTCCCGGACGCGCAAAATCATTAGGCTTCACCGCGCTGTTAACAACAGCATTTATTGTTGCCGCTCTATCATATGCTGAGATTCCAGTGGTAGTGCCGTGGATATAATCTATTGCAACAGTAAATGGGGTTTGAAATGTTGTTGTATTATTCTCAACCAGTAATTCAAGATTAAGCTGAGCCGCTCTCTCCTCCGTTATTGCGATACATAAAATTCCGCGCGCTTCTTTAGTAATAAAATTTACATCACTGCTGGTAACTTTTTCCGATGCCATAATTAAATCGCCCTCATTTTCACGGTCGGCATCATCCACAACAATAATCATTTTTCCATTTTTAAGATCTTGCACCGCTTCATCAATCGTATTCAATTCAAATATTAAATCGTTCATCACTGATAACCTAATTTGTTTACCCAGCTTTCGCCGGTATTGATAGAATTATTTTTTTCACTTAGAATTTTTTCAACATATTTAGCAAGTATATCTGTTTCAATATTTACTTTATTGCCCGGTTCTTTGTGTGACAGATTTGTGTTCGCCCAAGTGTGAGGGATTACAGAAATCTCTACTTCATCATTAATTATTTTTGCAACTGTTAAACTAATACCATCAATCGCAATTGAGCCTTCATCAACTACATATTTTTTTAACTCATTCGGTATTTTTAATGCAAGAAGATAATTATCTCCAAGCTTAACAATTTTGGTAATTATTCCTACACCATTAACATGACCTTGAACTAAATGCCCACCAAGTCTCTCAGCCAAACGGACCGCTCTTTCTAGATTCACTTTGATGTTTACTGTAAGAGTATTTATAGTGGTTTTATTTAAAGTTTCGCCCACAGCCTCACAATCAAAGCTATCATTATCAACCCTAATTGAAGTTAAACACACACCATTAACCGAAACTGAATCATCAATTTTAAGATCATCCAGAATTTTCTTACATCCGATGGTGAATTTGAGTCCGCCAGGGATTGAATTAACTCTCTGGATTACTCCTATTTCTTCTATTATTCCTGTAAACATGGGGGCAAAGTTAAAAAGAAAGGCTCACTTTTCATAAGGATGGATTTCTGTAAACTTCAAGGATGTCTGCACCTAATCGAGTCATTTGGTGAAGGGGTAATTTGCGTGCAGCCGAAATTTTTGATGGTTTCAATCCAGTATCGAAATATTGATTTGAACGGAAAAATAGTATTTCATCAAACAAAGAATTTTCAAAAAAGCGATCAAAAACGAATGCTCCCCCCTCAACCAAAATAGATCTTATTTTTTGATGAAATAAATATGTTAGTAATTCAGATAAATCAAACTTTCCCGTAGAATTCATCTCAACATTCTGAATTTTTATTCCTTTCTCCGATAAGAGTTTCAGCTTAGAATAGTCTGCATTGGATGAGCAGACCACAATTGTGTTTTTTGAATTCGCATCATTAAATATTTTTGAGTCAACCGGAGAACTTAATTTACTATCAAGAATAATTCGAAGAGGATTTCTTCCACTAACTAATCTTACGTTTAATTGGGGATCGTCCACCTTCACTGTATTTGCCCCTACTATTATTGCATCAAATTCACTTCTTAGCTGATGCACATACTTATCTGAATCAATGCTAGTAATTTTAGTCCTATTACCCTCAGCCCTATTAATAAATCCGTCGGCGGATAGAGCAAGTTTCAGAGTTATGTATGGTCTCTGTTTTTCAACCGCTGTGAAGTAAAATTTATTAATTTCCTTCCCCTCAGCGCTCAAAATATTTGTAGTTACCTCAATACCCGCATTTCTTAGTTGTTGAATTCCCGCACCATTTACATTTGGATTCGGATCAACATTTGAGATTACCACTTTTTTAATTCCACTTTTAATAATTAAAGGAACGCAAGGAGGGGTTTGTTTATTTGTATGTGAACAGGGTTCGAGATTACAATAAAGTGTTGCCCCTTTAAGATTTTCTGATCTATTATTTATGGCATCAGCTTCCGCGTGAGCATTTCCATATTTTGCATGAAATCCCTCTCCAACTATTCTTTCTTGTTTAACAATGACTGCACCAACGAGTGGGTTTGGAGATACAAATCCGGCTCCATTCTTCGCTAACTCAAAAGTTCTTCTTATATAATCTTTATCTCTATTCATTTTCTTTAAGTAAAGTACGTATTGAATTTCTCAACGGTTCAATATTAATTCCGAATGAAGAGAGTTTAGTTGTATTTAAGGATACGTCAGCAACCGGATATTTTAAGTTTACGTCAGCCATTGTTGTTGGGATTAATAAATTTTTATCAAACCCACCTTCCTCACATAAAATCTCACCAAGTTCATATCTCGAAACTCTCTCTTTTCCACCAAAATTCAGAGTTTCACTTACTATATCCATTTCTATTAATGAAGAGATCATTTTAGCTGATTCATGAAGGGCAAGCGGAGTTCTAAATTGATCTGTATATAATTTGAATGACTTATTTTCCTTTAGACTATTATATAATTTATGGAAATTATTTGTTGAATGATTTAGTCCAAATCCTATTTGCAATGAAACTCGAAGTATCAAATAGTTATCAAAAACCTCTTTTATTTTTGCTTCACCCATCAGCTTTGTTTCAGCGTATAAAGAGGAGGGGATCAGCTTCGAGTCTTCTTTCAAAAACGAGCCTCTGTAACCGGCATAAACTAAATCGGTTGATGTGTAAATCATTTTCGACGAACTAACTTTGCATAGCTCTGCAATTTTAGCCGTAGTGTTAACATTTAAATTGTACACAAATTTAGATGATTGTTCATCAACTTTTTCGGGAGTGGAAACAGCGGCGGCATGAATTACTATATCTGGATTAAATTCGTTAAATACTTTTTTTAACTGCTCAAAATTTGTGAGATCTAAACAAACATTGGGGAAATTAGAACAGTTACCAGGATTAGAATAATATTGAGTAAGTATTTCATGCTTTTTATGTAACTCCAAATTCAAATATTGCCCCAGCATTCCGCTCCCACCGGTTATAAAAATTTTCATATTTGTTCCCTATTCAATAAATTCACCGTCGCAATAATAAAAAAAACATAAATGAGAAGGCGGTTTAGTTTATTCGCTCGCTTTAGAATTAAGAAAGAGAGATTAAATATGGATCAGTTACTTGGGGCACACGTATTTGTTGAAGGCGGTGTCGATTCAGCAATTTCGAAAGCTGATGAATTTGGCTTTACGGCAATTCAAATTTTTACACGGAATAACAATCGCTGGGTTTCTAAAGCATTGTCGGAAAAAGAAATTTCCTCATTTAAAGAAAAAAGAAAGTCGTCACAGATAAAAGTTATTGTCTCTCATGATTCCTACCTAATTAATTTGTGCGCTCAAAATCCCGAGATATTGGAGAAATCGCGTAAAGCCTTTATTGATGAACTTGAACGATGCGAACAACTTGAAATTCCATACTTAAATTTTCATCCCGGTGCGCATGGCGGGCAAGGGGAAGATGAGGGAATTAAGATGATCGCTGAATCATTAAATTTGGCGCATGAGCAAACAAAAAATTTTAAAGTGAAAAGTATGCTTGAAGCTACCGCGGGACAAGGAACAGCAATTGGATATACTTTCGAACACCTAATAAAAATTATTGATTTAGTGGAAGAGAAAGATAGAATGTGTGTCTGCATTGATACCGCGCATATTTTCGCTGCCGGCTATAATATTAAGGATCCTAAAACCTATGATGCTGTAATAAAGGATTTTGATTCGATCGTGGGATTGGAATTGCTAAAATGTATTCATATGAATGACAGCAAAAAAGAATTGGGCTCAAAAGTAGATAGGCATGATCATATTGGGAAAGGATTTATTGGATTAGAAGGATTTACAAATATTATGAATGATAAAAGATTGGATGGAGTTGCAAAAATTTTAGAAACCCCAAAAGGGAAAGAACAGCTTGAAGATTTGGAAAATGTAAAAACTCTACTCGGATTGATAAAATAAATTATGGATTAATCGCTCTCACAACCATAATACCGGTTTGTTTTTTATTTCCTTTAACATATTCAGAAAGGGGCTTTTTAGTAATCTCAACTTTAAAACCAACATTTGGCGCGTGTAGAAAATGAATTCTTCCCGAATTCATTTTTATGGCTAAGCCTGTGTGAGCAATGTCTAAACCATCAACATTAGTAGTAATTCCAATAATATCACCACTCTCAATTTTATTCTCGAGAAGAGCTATTCTTTCCTGCGGTATATAGTAATACCTTCTTTGTGATATCACTTTCTCAGTTTCAGCAAGAGCTTTAACATTTTCGGGATTATTCTTTAAGTGTTTGTAAGAATTTGGATGTGTACTCATATAATCAACATTATTTGAGTAGATCATCCCACCAATTTTATTTGTGATATCTTCACAAATACCGCGCTTATTCATTTCGTAGATCCAGTCGGAAAAATAATGGAGACGCGAAGGGTACCCGTTAATTTGACCATCTCTATAACGAATATTCTCAATTTCGGCTATATAATCATCTATACTTGATTTGTTGTTCTTAATTATTCTTGATAAAGAAAGTGTTGCCTCCACAAAAGTATAGCAATCAAGCGCATCAAGACAAAATATTGGTTTCTCAGTATCACTATTTTCGAGTGTATTTGCGACATAATTTGTACCTATAAAACTTTTCCCAATAGATTCTATTATCTCGTTGATATTTTTTGTATGTAAATTATTCTTTTTTGCTAAAGAAATTTTCTCGCCAAATATTTGAGAATCTTTACTGCAGAACAATTGATTATTATTTTCCTGACAATAAATTAGAGGTGAGAAAAGTAGAACTAAAAATAGTGTCTTTATGAATTTCATAGTTCACCTTAAATTGGGTATTCTTCACCGCCGGCGGTAATTTGCGCAACCTCTTCGCCACCGGGTAATTCTGTTCGGAACCTATCAAGATTTTCGAAACGCGCGTACTCCTTTATAAATCTTAACTTTACTTCGCCAATCGGACCGTTACGCTGTTTACCAACAATAATCTCTGCAATTCCTTCGGTCGATTGACCGCTCATATCTCCACCGGTATATTGAGTGATGCCATAAACTTCAGGACGATAAAGAAATAAAACAACATCGGCATCTTGCTCGATTGATCCGGATTCACGTAAATCAGAAAGCATCGGTTTTTTATCAGTTCTTGTTTCAACCGCACGGTTTAACTGTGATAATGCTATTACAGGAATATTAAGTTCTTTCGCAAGGGCTTTCAGAGATCTCGAAATTGTTGATATTTCCCTCTCTCTGCTTTCCATATTATTTGAAGGATGAATTAATTGAAGATAATCCACCACAATCATTCCAACATTTTTTTCATTTTTTAACCGTCTTGCTTTGGCTCGTAATTCCAATATTGTAATAGAAGGGGAATCATCAATGTATATTGGAGCTTTTTTAAGTTTATATACAGTCCTACTTACCTTTGCGCCTTCTTCTGCCCTAAACTTTCCGGTTCTAAGGTTGTGTGCGTTAATTCGAGCCTCGGCAGATATTAATCTTGTTACAAGTTGAATAGTTGCCATTTCGAGGCTGAAAACACCAATTGGAATGTTATGATCGATAGCCGAATTTCTGATAGCGGACATCGCGAATGCAGTTTTACCCATTGAGGGACGAGCCGCAACTATTATTAAATCGGATTTCTGGAATCCTCCTAATAATTCATCAAGCTCAAAAAAACCGGAGGGTACCGAAAAAGTTGATATCTTTTTTGCGTGGATTGCCTCAATTAACTCCCATGCTTCATTTACCGCTTTATCCATCGACTTGAATGATTCTTTAATTCCTGCTTCAGAGATTTGGAAAATTTTTGATTCCGCTGAATCGAGTAAATCAAACACATCATCGTGACCTTTATAAGCTAGATCCGCTATCTCCAGAGAAGAAGAAATTAATTGCCGGAGAATATATTTTTCGAGAACAACTCTCGCGTGGTAATCAATATTTGCCGCAGAGGAAACATCTTGTGTAAGTTTACTTATAAATGCGGCTCCGCCAACATCCTCTACCTTACCGGCTTTTTTTAATTCTTCATAAACCGAGACAGTGTCAATCGGTTCATTCGATTCATATAATGATACAATAGCTTCAAAAATTATTTTATTTCGAGGATCATAAAACGCGTCGGCAGTAAGTACTTCAACAGCTTTAGGAATTGAGTTTTCATCAAGAAGCATGGCCCCCAACACAGCCGTTTCTACTTCTACAGCTGATGGAGGAAGTTTGGAAGAGGATTTTAATTTTTCAATATCGAATGATTCTTTTGATTTTTTTGCCATAACAATCAGCTTAATTCATCTAATAATTTTTTAAATTTTTGAACATCCTCCCAGCATCCTCTTTTCCAATTGGGATTTCGAAGTAATGCGGCGGGATGGTAAGTTACAATAACAGGAATTCCAGCAAACTCGTGGGTTGTTTCGCGCAATCCTGAAAGGGGTAATTTTTTATTCAACAGCCCATTAGCCGCAATTCTCCCCAAGCATAAAATTACATTTGGTTTAATCAGATCAACTTGTTTTTGGAGATAAGGGATGCAAGTTTCCATTTCAGAAGGAAGTGGATCACGGTTTCCTGGTGGGCGGCATTTTAAAATATTAGCGATATAAACTTCTTCTCTTGATAGATTAATTGCCTTTAGAATATCGTTCAACAATTTTCCGGCTCTCCCAACAAAGGGTTCCCCCTGTTTATCCTCATCCGCGCCCGGGGCTTCGCCGATCAACATCGCATTGGCATTTGGATTACCAACACCAAAAACAAATTTAGTTCTTGTTTTTCCTAAATCACATTTAAGGCAATTACAAATGAGTTGATTTAGATCTTCTAAATTACTTGCGTTCTGAAACGATTCCATTTTGTCTTCTTTTTGTGATGGTTCATGAGTATTGCTCATATTTAATTCTGAAATTGGAATGGAATTAAATTTTTCATAAAGGTCATCACCAAAAATATCGCGCTGATCTTTCAACGATTCAATAATGCCCTTTTTTATATCAGCAAGCAATGTTAAAATCCAATTTTTGAAGATTTACTAGAGAAGTTAAAAAATTATCTTAATAATTACTTAGTAAAACAAAAAAAAGCGGAGTTTTATAAAATACTCCGCTCATAAAAAGCATTTGTAACTATTTTCAATTCCGAATTACTGATTCACTAATTATCCGATTTTCAGCGAATACTATTTAATTTCTTTTTCGTTTTTGTATCTGTATTCAATATCGTGCTTAACTAATTCTTGCAAAGCTCTAATGTGTGGTTTTTCCCGTTTCTCAAATTCGAGAGATAGTTTGAATTGTTCCGGGTTTTCTCTATCCTCAAAATCATCTTCATGCCCGGCATTCATTGTGCCCAACAACTGACTAAACTCGAGTTTTTGGTCATCATTTAATTTGCGAGCTCTTTTTGCGGCAACAATCACACTTTCATAAAGATTAGGAATGCTCTTCTTTATAGTAGAAAGATTAATCGGTTTAATTGCCATTTTTTACCTCCATGGTTTCATTTTCTATTATTTTCTTCACTTCTTCTTTTGCGATTTCAAGTTCAAGATTGGTTACAACATAATCAAAATTATCCTTAAAACTCATTTCTAATTCCGATCTTTCAATTCGTTTTCTCAAATCCTCTTCGGTTTCTGTATTTCTCTTTACCAATCTTTCTTTAAGAATTTCCATACTTGGTGGTGCAATAAAAATTAGAACTGCAGAAGGATATTGCTTTTTAATTTTAAGAGCACCTTTAACATCAACTTCAAATACAATTGTTCTACCAGCCTTAAGATTTAGATTTATAGTTTCTTTTAAAGTACCGTAATAATAATCGTAAAACTTTTCCCATTCAATAAATTTATCTTCTTCAATATTTTTTAGGAACTGAGCTTCGTCAACAAAGTAGTAGTGCACTCCATCTATTTCACCCTTTCTTTGTTTTCTTGTGGTAACAGATATTGAAAAAACAAACTCCGGATTATTCGAAAGAACATCTTGAATAATAGTAGTTTTACCAGTACCGCTCGGAGCAGAAAAGACAAATAATTTAGCGTTATTATTAATCACAGTTACTCAATATTTTGAATCTGTTCTCTAATTTTTTCAAGTTCTTCCTTTATAAAAATTCCATGATGTGAAATTTCGGAAGATACCGTTTTACTATTAATTGTATTTGCTTCTCTGTTCATCTCTTGAGTTATAAAATTTAATCTTCTTCCGGCATCATCAGATTTTTCAAGGGATTCAAGAAACATTTTAATATGACTTCGTAATCGTACACATTCTTCGGTAACGTCTGATCTCTCGGCTAGTAATGCCAATTCCATATTCAATCTTGGCTCATTATCTGCCCAATCGTTATGAATTTGTTTTGCGCGATCTTTTAATTTTTCAAAATGATCTTTAATGCTCTGCTCACTTCTATTTTCAATACCAATCAATGAATCTTGGATGAGAGCAATTCTTTTTCTAAGATCTTTTTCTAATTCTGTACCCTCAGCCTCTCTCATTTGGTTTAATTGAACAATAGCTTTCTCAATTGCATCGGCAACAAGCTCAAATTCTTCTGTAGCTTGAGTCTCTTCATCTTTATAAATCATATTTTGGAATAGCATAATATCTTGAAGAGAAATTTTATCCTTAATCTTCGCGGCTTTTTTAATTTCCGTTAAGAGGTTAAGGGCGTATTTAACTGCAGTTGGATCAATTTCATTAAATTTTTCTTCAATATTTCCTTTTTTAATCGAAACCGATAAAAAAACCTTTCCTCTTCTTACACCTTTTTTTATTAATTCGCGAATCTCAAATTCACGGTTAAGTAAAAATTTGGGAAGTCGAAGTGAAAGATCGAGATACCTGCTGTTTACACTTTTAATTTCGACTTCAATCTCAATATCATTTTTGACCGAAGTACCATTCCCATAACCGGTCATACTTAAAATCATGTAAATTCCCGAATAAAGTGGGCACAAATTTAGCTAAAAATGAGCACCCAGCAAAGTAAATTGATGGTTCAAATTTGAGGTATTATCTATTGATTAGAATGCTTCCCCAATTCCTATATGAAACTGTAGTAGCTCGCTCCAAAACTGCTTTTTATAGAACGCCTTTCGATTGTTCGGATCATAAATTTTGAAACCGAAATCGATGCGAAATGGCATATATTCTGTGTAATATCTAAACCCAAACCCGGCTGCAATTGCAATTTCATCAAATCTCAAACTCTTCGAGCTATTCCAAGTATTACCATAATCAACGAAGAGTGCCGAACTTACATTTCCAAATAAGCGGTTACGGGTTTCAATTGAGCCCTCAAGTATAAAAAACCCTCCTGTGGTGGCACCATTTATTAGTAACGCTTCAAGTTCTTCTAAACTTGGATTCGAAAGACTGTATTCAGCATCGGTTGGTACTAATTCTCTCGTGGCCCAACCTCTGATTGAGTTACTTCCCCCCGCATATAATCTTTGATTGAGGGATACATCTGCTTTATTTCCACGATAGGTAAAAATTTGTCCTATTTTAAGTTTTGTACCAAATGCGTTATTAGGTGAACTATAGACGGGTAAATAATATGTACCCGTAAATACAGCCTTAAAACTTAACGGTCTCTGAAAATTAGAACCTGATATTTGTGAAAATAAATAAGGGATTGAATTATAATCTTCAAGAATCAGTGAAAGTGTATAACCTCTTGTGGGGAAAAATAAATTATCAGTATAGTTAGTACCCATCGTGGTGCCCAGAGTTGCGTTAGTGCTCTGAGATATAAGTTGTCCACCAAAACTTGATTCTACAACCAGGCTAGCAGTAGTATCAATTAAACTTTCGTCAATATCGGTATTGTATCTAATAAACTGTTTGGCAAGATTAATTAAAAATTCTTTTTTAAAGAGATATTCGTTTCTTTCAACATTAAAATATGATGTTACAGATTTCAAAAATGTTTTCTGAGGAAGTTCAAAATCTAGCGATAGTTTTACGCCATACAAGGTTGAGTTATATTCATTCTTTCTTTTCTGAAGTGTGTAATAACTTTCAAATTTTGTATTTATTAATTGTCCAAACAAGAATGGCTGTTCAAACGATATTCTGGTATCTGCATATCCGTAAAAGGTAGAATCGGCGAAAGATGGATTTTTTATAAACTCGGATACATTTTGTGCCGCTGAAGAAGCTCCAGCAGTAAACTTACGTGCATTCCCTAAAAAGTTTTTTCTTATAAAATTCAAACCAAGACCCAAATTAAATGTATTGTCCTCATTGTTAATAATAATTTCGGGAGCTATTTCATAAAGAAGTCCTACATCTGCACTAATACTAAGGGGTACTCTGTTTCCAACAGTATCGGATATCACACTATTAATTATTGCAGATGTGAATAAATTGGTTCGATATAAACGGACTTGTCCACGCTGGATATCATAGTAACTGTACCAGGATTCTGGTTTAATGCCCACAATTTTAATTAGCAGGTCATCATCAACTAAGTCAGCACCTTTACCGGATCTGTTGGCTACAATGTTGCTAATCTTGTATCTTCTTCCCGGTTCAAAATTAAGTAGAATGTTTGCACTATTCTTTACAGTATCAATAGTAATTTGTGGCCTATCCACTTTTACAAACATGAATCCGTGGTCGCGCAGGAATGAAAGGATATAATTTTTTTTCTCTTCAACAATATTGTCTTTATATACTGTATTAGGTTCTATTCTCGAGTATTCCATCAACATATCATAATATTCTGGGTCAATCTTCTCAAGCCCTGTAACAACAAAAGAATCAATAATTGCGGGATCCCGCTCATCAATGAAATACCGAAGAATTACCGATTCTTTATCCTCACTAACAGAATCCTTGAACCAAAATTTTGATTTAAAGTAACCACTTCCGGCGAATAAAGATTTAATTGCTCCAAGATCGTTTCGGACTAAATTTGAATCGTAGTAAATTGGTTTACTCCCAATATCATATACTTTATTTAATAACTGGAGGAACCAATTGGGAGATTCTTTTGAGAGAATTACTTTTTCAAGCTCTTCAGCCGGAATTGCCGTATTGCCAATAAACTCTATCTTATCAATCTCTAATCTATTTTGAGAATAAATTGATATACTCAATAAGCAAAATATGATAACTAATAATGGTGTTTTTTTCATCAGTCTAGTAAGATATAATTACAGGAGTTCCAATTTTTAGTACCGAATATAACTCATCTATACCTTCATTGCTAAGTGCAATTGAGCCATTAGTCCAATTAAATGTAAAAGGGAGATTTTTGAAAATTAAATTATACTCTCCAATTCCATGGATACCGACTTGTGCACCAAGTCTTGTTTCGGGGGGAGAGCATTCTTTATTTTTTTTCGAAATGAGAATTGCATCTAATTCGTCTTTATTAATATACCCTCTTCTATAAGATTCATAAGCGTCCTTGCTATTGGGATAATCGAGTTGAAAAAATTTATAAAATTTATGAGTTGAATCAATCTTGCATATCCTATACTCGCCGCTCGGAGTTACATTATCATTACCTGATAATTTAAATCTCTCAGAATTTTTTCCGAATGAAGCCCGGTATGATTTAAGAAATATCTTATCAGAATATAATTCAAGACGGAAGTTGTTTTTATTAATTAAAATTTTGGGATTTGTGATTTCCACTATTCCCTTTCGGGTCATAATTTCAGAAAGTGGTTCATCACGAAGATTTAGAATAGTACCATACATTATCAAACCTGAAAAGAAGACGAGAATGCTTGAGGTTATGTAAATAATATCTTTAATCACTTATAACCTAATTACATGATTCTTATATGAAATATAAATTACTCTTAAAAATAAAGAAAGCGCCATTTTAGACGCTTTCATTAGCAATGAGTTAATGAATATTTTACTTAATAGTTTTTGCCTCAACAACGGCAAATGCGGTCATATTAATAATATCACGAACTGTATCGCCACGTTGTAAAACATGTACCGGCTTATTCATTCCAATTAAGATTGGACCAATTACTGTAGCGTCTGTTAATCGCTGCATTAATTTGTATGCAATATTTCCAGCTTCAAGATTTGGAAAGACGAGCACATTTGCGCCACCTTTCAAATTGGAAAATGGAAATTCTTTTTCAATTCTCTCTGGTACCACAGCCGTATCGGCCTGCATTTCTCCATCTATAATTAATTCGGGTCTTTTTTGTTTAACTATTTTAACCGCTCTTGCAACTTTATTAGAGTTTGGATGAGGAGCGCTTCCAAAATTAGAGAAAGAAAGCATTGCTATTTTGGGTAGGATGTCGAATTCTTTTACTGCATCGGCAGCACTAATAGCAATTTCGGCCAATTGTTCATCGTTTGGATCTACATTAACTGTTGTATCGGCGAAAAAGTAAATTTTGCGTTTAATAATTACGATGTACATTCCGGACACTATCTTTAAACCCTCTTTAACTCCAATGCATTGCAGAGCTGGCTTTATTGTTTGTGGATAATGATAAGTTAATCCGCCAACCATAGCATCTGCATCGCCAAGTTTCAGCATCATAGAAGCAAAGTAGTTTGGCTCGCAAATAATTTTTTTTGCATCTTTTAAGGTGATGCCTTTTCTCTGTCTAAGTTTAAAGAACTCGTCGCCATAAAAATCAAGTTTATCCGAACTTAAAGGATCTCTTATTTCAAATTTTTCGGGATCGTAATCCAACTCAATTATTTTTGCTTTAATTTTGGCTTCATTGCCAACGAGTATTGGTTTTGCAATGTTTTCATCAAAAACCGTGGCGGCAGCTCTAATAATTTTTTCCTCTTCACCTTCAGGATATACAACCTTTTTAGGATTCTTTTGAGCTTTGTGAACCATTACTCTAACTATCTCAGAGGAGAATCCGAGGCGCTCCTGTAATTCCTCTTTATATGCATTCCAATCACTTATCGGGAGACGAGCAACACCGGTTTCCATAGCCGCACGGGCAACTGCCGGAGCTACATACCACAAAACTCGGGGATCGAATGGTTTTGGTATTATATAATCAGGACCAAATGAAAATTCTTTTCCACCATAGGCGTGAAGCACAACTTCAGGTACTTTTTCGCGAGCCAGTTGAGCTAATGCTCTTGTGGCTGCCATTTTCATTTCCTCATTTATTTTTTTTGCGCGAACATCCAATGCCCCTCTAAATATAAATGGGAATCCGAGAACATTATTAACTTGATTAGGATAATCGCTTCTTCCTGTTGCCATTATTATATCTTTACGAGCATCAATCCCATCTTCGTAACTAATTTCAGGATCTGGATTTGCCATAGCGAAAACAATTGGATTTTTTGCCATTACTTTGAGCATATCTTTTGAAACAACATTCCCCTTTGAAAGACCTACAAATACATCAGCCATCGTCATTGCGTGAGTTAAATCCTTATACTCCACTTTTTGAGCAAAAATACTTTTGTATTTATTTAAGTCTTTTCTTGATTGATTTATATGCCCTTTTGTATCGAACATCGAAATATTTTCTACTTTAGCACCAGCGGCAATGTACATTTTACAGCAGGCAACCGCAGAAGCACCGGCGCCGGATACTACAATTCTTACATCACTCAATTTTTTCCCCGCTATCTCTACAGCATTTATTAAAGCTGCGCAGGAGATAATTGCTGTTCCATGCTGGTCATCATGAAATACCGGAATATCCATTGTTTTAATAAGTTCTTCCTCAATTTCAAAACACTCTGGAGCTTTAATATCTTCGAGATTGATACCTCCAAATGTTGGCTGGAGAAGTTGCACCGCTCTAATAATTTCTCCACTATCTTTACTATTAAGCTCGATGTCGAAAACATCAATATCAGCAAATCTTTTGAATAGAACTCCTTTACCTTCCATCACTGGTTTGCCAGCGTGGGGACCAATATCGCCAAGTCCAAGTACAGCAGTTCCATTAGAAACTACCGCTACTAAATTTCCTTTCGCGGTGTACTTGTAAACATCGTCATCATTTTTTTCAATTTCCCGGCATGGTTCCGCTACTCCAGGAGTATATGCCAATGATAACTCTCTCGCAGTAAAACAGGGTTTTGTAGGGATTACCTCAATTTTTCCCTTCCTTCCCGAACTGTGATATTTTAATGCTTCTTCTTTTGTGTGGCTCATAAAATATTCCTTTTTTTGAATGATAGTAGACCACAGAATTTCGAGTAATTTAAAATATGGAGTTAAGACTCTACTTAATAGAAAAAAATTAAGTGTTGTCAATTTTTAAAAGAAGAAATCTACGTCTCTATTTGTGGGATTTAAATAACGGAGGTAATATCTAACTCTTAAAATTAAGCTCAAAAGTAAAACCACCTTCCCCTTTAATTGAGAATTCCCCTTTCAATTGCTGGGCGGAGTGATTAATAAGTGTCATTCCAAGCGAACTCGATTCTAAGGGGTTCATACCCTTTGAAAAGCCTATTCCATTATCCATGTATGAAATAAAAATATTTTTATCTGCACTCTTTCTAATTACGAGTTTGATTTTAGGGGCGGGTTCATCTTTAAATGCATATTTAATAGAGTTTGTAACCAATTCACTAATTATGATGCCGAGTGGGACTGAGACATCCGACTTAATTTCAATAGGGGCTGTCTCACAAATAATCTCAACTTTTTTTAAAGAAAGAGTTGATACAATGTGTTTAGCTAATTCAGAGAGATAGTCTCCGATCAGAATATTTTCAATACTTAAGGATTTATATAACTTATCATGAATTAGTGCAATGGCAGAAATTCTTGATTGCAAATTCTGTATTAGTTTATCGGTATCAACATTATTCGGTTCTAAAAATGAATGCAGATGAAGAGTATTAATTAATAAATTAAAGTGGTTTTTTACACGGTGATGTATTTCTTTGAGCAAAATTTCCTTATGGGCCAAATCATTTTCAATCCTTTGGTAATCTATTAATGATTTGAGATCGTTTTGAATTACTTCTCTGAGCGACTCCAACAATTCCTGATAAATTTCAGGATAATTATGCTCCTTCAGATCGAGCATGCAAAAAGTACCAAACACCTCTCCATCAGGCCATAAAATTGGAATTCCCATATAAGATAGAAGGTTGAACGGTACACTTGGATTTTCTTTCCAATCTTCCATCGCAAGAGCGTTCGGTACAATTGTTTTTTCTCTTGTTCCGGTAACATTTTCACAGTACCAGCCTAATCCTAGCTCTAACTTCAAATTTTGTGGTAGAGGATTATTCTCAGTTTTACTCGTGAGAAATACTTCTAATTCAGTAGGATGAAATTTTGTTATTAATCCCGAAGGAACGCCAATAATTTTTGCGGCTAAATCTAGAACCTTTTGCCACTTCTCCTGAAGTTCCTTAGAAATTTCCGGTTTTTCATCAGAGGTAATTGGAATAAGAACGTTTGGGGCCTTAACAGTTTTTACCTTCGCTATTTGCATTTATTTTCTAAGCCTATTTTTTCAATTTCAAAATTAGCACAACTTCCTCATTATCGAATTTATTTTCAAAAAGTTTATATGTAATAAAAAGCCCTATCAGATGATAGGGCTTTTTTTACTAAAATTAATCAAAACTAAACTTCCAAAATTTCCTTTTCCTTGTGCTTTATAATTTCATCCACCTTTGTGATATGTTCGTCAGTCATCTTTTGTGTCTCTTTTTCAGCATCTTTTAGTTGATCTTCAGTAAGTTTTTTCTCTTTTTCCTGTCTTTTCAAATGATCATTCGCATCTCTTCTAACATTTCTAAGTGCAATTTTAGCTTCTTCACCAAATTTTTTAACCAACTTAACCAATTCCCTTCTGCGTTCCTCATTCAATGGTGGAATTGGAATTTTAAGATTTGTACCGTCACTAATTGGGTTTAATCCCAAATCGGCAGATAGAATGGCCTTATCCACAGCCTGAACCATAGATTTATCCCATGGGGTAACAGAAATTGTGTGAGCATCAAGTACAGATACATTTCCTACTTGAGTTAATGGTGATAATGTACCATAGTAATCTACTTTTATCCCATCAAGTAATGTGGTTGTGGCTTTACCGGTGCGAACTTTAGCAATTTCACTTCTAAACGCATCAATGGTTTTGTCCATTCTATTTTTTGCATCTTTCAGAATAGTGTTATCCATTATAATCTCCTATTTGTTAACCTCAATAAAATCTATATTCCTTACCGAAGTGCCTACCCCTTCTCCGGTAACAACTTTTAACAGATTACCCGGTTTGTCCATATTAAATACGATGATAGGCAAATTATTTTCTTTGCATAAACTAATAGCGGTTAGATCCATAACACGAAGATTTTTGTGTAATACATCGGTGTAAGAAATTTCATCAAATTTGAGTGCGGAGGGATTTTTTTCAGGGTCTGAATCATATACGCCATCTACTCGAGTTCCTTTTAATATCGCGTCAGCTTCAATCTCAACTGCTCTCAAAGAAGCCGCTGTATCAGTACTAAAATAAGGATGCCCAGTTCCAGCTCCAAATATTACAACTCTTCCCTTTTCAAGATGCCGGATTGCTCTTCGGCGGATATATGGTTCGGCAATAGCTTCCATGCTTATTGCAGTCATTAACCGTGTATAAATTCCTTTTCTCTCGCATGCATTCTGAAGTGCCAGAGAATTGATCATTGTTGCAAGCATGCCCATCTGATCTCCTGTGACACGATCGATACCCTGCGATTCGGCATTCAAACCCCGGTAAATATTTCCTCCCCCAATAACAACTCCAACTTGAACTCCAAGATCAATTACTAACTTAATTTCATCTGCAAAAAAATCAAGTATTGCAGGGTTGATACCGAAATCACCTTCACCAGCAAGTGACTCACCGCTTAATTTTAGTAGTATTCTGTTATATTTCATTTTTACCTAAAAATTTCGATTTAATATAAAAAAAAAGGCCTTATTAAAAAATAAGACCTTTAATTGGCTGTTATTTTTTTTCATCGCTAAGATGAAAGCGTTTGAATTTAATGAGTTTAGCTGTTGCCGAATGCTTTTTATTAAACTCATCAATTAAAGTGCTGATTTTTTTTGTATTGTCTTTAACAAACGCTTGCTCAAAAAGGCAATTTTCTTCATAAAATTTATTGAGTTTCCCCAATGCAATTTTTTCAAGAATATTTTCCGGTTTACCCTCTTTTCTTGCAATTTCTTTATAGATATCAATTTCTTTATCTATTACTGATTTATCTAATTCTTCTCTATAAATTGAGAGAGGACGCATAGCTGCAATCTGCATTGCAATATCTTTAAGTATTACTTGGAACTCATCAGTCGCGGCGGTTGGAACATTATCACCTTGAATTAATACGCCAAGTTTTGAACCATGGTGTACGTAATCTACAAGAATTCCATTCTCAGTATTTTCTAATGAGAAACGAGAAACTTCTATTTTCTCACCAATTTTTCCGATCAAGGCATTTAATTCATCGGCTACAGATTTACCATCTTTTGAAGCTCCCATAAGAGTTTCAACATTAGCCGGTTTTTGTTCAACTACTAAATCAGTAATAAAATTTGCAAAGTTTACAAAATCATCACTTTTAGCTACGAAGTCGGTTTCACAATTAACTTCAACTATAACGGCTGATTTTGCATTGTTATAAATACGAGTTATTACAGTACCTTCGCTTGCGGTTCTTTCGGCACGTTTAGCTGCAACCGAAGCACCTTTCTTTCTCAATATTTCAATAGCCTTCTCAAAATTTCCATCAGCTTCAGCGAGTGCTTTTTTACAATCCATCATTCCCGCGCCGGTTTTTTCTCTCAGCTCTTTAACTTGATTTGCACTAATCGACATTTTATTTCACCTTTTATAATTTCTAATTATTCAATTACTATTAAGATATTAGCTAGCCGGAGTTTCTGCAGGAGAATCAGCCGGTTTTTCTGGTGCTGGTTTTTCAGCAGCAGGTTCGGTTTTTTCTCTTCTGTCTTTTCTCTCTCCTCTTTCACCTCTATTATCTTTGCCTTCAAATCTTACTTTTCTAACTCTACCTTTATTTTCTCTTTTATCCGAGTTTTCATCTTCAATTTTTCTTTCTTTCTCTTTTTCTGCGGCTTCGTGAGCTCTCAATTCTTTCGATTTTGCGTTTCCTTCAATAATACTATCGGCCATAACTCTGCAAATAGTATCAACTGCTCGTGAGGCGTCATCATTACATGGAATAACATAATCAATCGGATCGGGATCACAATTTGTATCAACAATTGCGAAGAGAGGAATATTTAATCTGAGCGCTTCATTAATAACTATACTTTCTTTTTTGATGTCAACCACAAAAATTGCACCCGGCATTTTGTTCATTGTTTCAATACCATCGAGTACTTTTCTTAGTTTATCTTTTTCTCTAGTTAATAATAATCTTTCTTTCTTGGTAATTTTTTCAAATGTGCCATCGCTCTCCATCTTCTCAATATTTTGAAGACGTTTAATACTTTTGCGAATGGTTGAAAAATTTGTAAGCATTCCGCCTAACCATCTTTCGCTAACCCAGTTACTTTCTGATCTGCGTGCTTGGGTTGCAATTGCACCTTTGGCCTGCTTTTTTGTACCTACAAAAAGAACTCTTTTGCCCTGCGAAGCAATTTCATTGATTGCTTGAGCCGCATTATCAATAGCTTGTTGAGTTTTCTTGAGATCTATGATATGAATTCCGTTTTTCTCCATAAAAATGTAAGGTTTCATTTTAGGATTCCAACGGCGGGTTAAGTGTCCGAAGTGTGCACCGGACTCAATGAGTTCTGTGAGTTCTACTCTTGGCATATATACTCCTGTTTTGCTTCTATTCTCTTCAACTTTGTCTTTCATCCCTTTTTATGGTTTAACCAATGTGGGACACAGGAGACAAATCCGAGAATATGAATGGTTATATTAAATAATAAATTATCTCTTAGAGAACTGGAATCTTTTTCTTGCTTTCTTCTGACCGTATTTCTTACGTTCAACCATTCTTGGATCTCTTTTAAGGAGACCTTCAGATTTGAGTGGAGAACGGAAATCGGCATTCATATCTTCCAATGCTCTTGCTATCCCTAATCTTATAGCATCAGATTGACCGGTAATTCCGCCACCAGCTACATTTGCAAATACATCAAATTTGCCTAACGTTTCGGTTGCTATAAAAGGTAGAAATACGTTAGTGCTGTGTTCTTTAATTGGGAAATACTGTTCTACTTCTTTATCATTTACAGTAACTTTGCCGGAACCATTTCTCAAATAAACACGAGCAACAGCATTTTTTCTTCTACCAACATACATTTTATCTGCCATCAACTACTCCATTATAAGCTTAATACTTGCGGTTGTTGAGCTGAATGAGGATGAGTTTCGCCCGCATATACTTTTAATTTTTTGATTAATTGTTTACCCAAACGAGTTTTAGGAAGCATTCCTTTAATCGCGGTTTGAAGAGCGTATTCAGGTTTCTTTTCCATAATTTCTGAAAAACTTCTTGTTCTTGCACCACCTGGATACATCGAGTGGGTAAAATAGGTTTTTTGAATTGCTCTTTTACCGGTAAGCTTAACTTTTTCGGCATTAATAATAACTACAAAATCGCCTGTGTCCATATTGGGTGTAAACAAAGCTTTATGTTTACCTCTAATTATACTAGCAACTTTAGCCGCTAATCTGCCAAGCACTTGATCTTTTGCATCAACCAGATACCACTTTTGACCAGCATCTTCAGGTTTAATGAACTTAGTGATTCTTTCTTGCTTCACTTTTTTCCTCCAAAAACACACTTATTCTATTTATAAAGGTTCCAAATATATCCTTGCCCCGTTAAAATGTCAAGATAACTCTCTTTAAATTTTCCATTAGAACAATAATAAATATAGTTGAATAATGAGTCTTCAATAGTTTTAATCTAATCAAATCATTAATTTTGAGGTGCATTTCTGAGTTTGAGGGCAAAAATGAAGATTTTGGTGTCCGGGGGCTCCGGATTTCTAGGAATTAATTTAATCCGACGTCTCCTCTCCGAAAATCATGAAGTTGTATCATTAGATATTGCTCCCTTTAATTATTCCGATTCATCCCGGAATTTAAAGATTATTAATGGAGATATCCGCAATAATTCCGTTGTTGAAAAATCCTTTAATGGAATTGATATCGTGGTTCACACTGCCGCGGCTCTTCCTTTATATTCTCAAGAAGACATTTATTCAACAGAAGTTAAAGGGACAAGATTACTACTTCAGCAAGCATACAAAAATAAAATAAATAGATTCATCCATATTTCATCTACAGCTGTTTATGGAGTTCCTGTTCATCATCCAATTTATGAAACAGATAATTTAATTGGGGTTGGTCCCTACGGCAAAGCCAAAATTGAAGCAGAAAATCTATGTTTAGAATATCGAGAGAAGGGATTATGTATCCCCATTTTAAGACCAAAATCATTCATCGGTCCAGAAAGACTTGGTGTTTTTGCACTTTTTTATGATTGGGTAAAAGATGCGAAAAATTTTCCTATGATTGGAAGTGGCAATAACCACTATCAATTATTGGATGTTGATGATTTATGCGATTCAATAATTCAATGCATCAAACTTCCTAAAAATGTGGTAAATGATACTTTTAATATTGGAGCAAAAGAATTTGGAACAATGAAAAGTGATTACCAAACGGTTTTAGATTTTGCGGGACACGGAAAAAAAATAATCCCGTTACCCGAAAAGCCTATCATACTCGCTTTAAAGATTTTGGAATTTTTAAAATTATCTCCACTTTATCAATGGGTTTATGAAACGGCGGCAAAGGATTCATTTGTTTCAATCGAAAAAGCAGAACAAGTACTTGGCTTTGCACCAAAATTCTCTAATAAAGAAGCTTTAATCAGAAATTACAAATGGTATCTTGAAAATGTAGAAAGTTTTAAAGACAATGAAGGCATTGACCATCGTTCTCCCTGGAAACAAGGAATATTAAAACTGGCAAAAATATTCTTTTAACCCAATCGAAAATCGGTTTATCAAGATTGGTAATTATTGACAAGTAGTTATATTTGCGCATTCAATTAAAAAAAGCGAGGTAAAAATGTCGTCAAAAAAAGATTTCTTAAAAGATACGATTAAACATATCGATATAAAGGAACACAATGTTATTAAGTTAGTTGATGCGATGGAGCATATGGCTTTTAGCGCTCGTGATTTAAATAGAGCCGCTAAAATTTATGACATGATGTTGCAAGATAAAGAGTGCGCTGTAATATTAACATTAGCAGGAAGTTTATTTAGTGCAGGCTTAAAAAGAGTTGTTCACGATTTGGTTGCTAATAATATGGTGGATGCTATAGTTTCAACCGGTGCCATTATGGTTGATCAAGATTTTTTTGAAGCTCTCGGATTTAAACATTACATTGGATCTCCCTATGTTGATGATAATATGATGAGAGATCTTCATATTGATAGAATTTATGATACATTTATCGACGAAGATGAATTAAGAATATGTGATGATACCACAGCCGCCATATTCGACTCTCTCGAACCGCGCCCTTATTCTTCACGCGAATTATTATGGCACTTTGGGAAGTACTTAGAAGATAATGGCGGTCCTAAAGTTGATGATAGTGTAATTTATACAGCATACAAAAATAATGTACCAATTTTTGTCCCCGCATTTTCTGATTGCTCTGCCGGATTCGGTATTGTTATGCATCAACATAAAAACCCAGAGAAACATCTCTCATTCGATTCTGGAAAAGATTTTTATGAATTGACTCAAATAAAACTTCACAATGATGAAACCGGTATATTCATGATTGGAGGTGGTGTTCCAAAAAACTTTACTCAGGATATAGTTGTTGCCGCTGATATATTAAAAGAAGATGCTCAGATGCATAAATACGCGGTTCAAATTACTGTTGCCGATGTTCGTGATGGAGCTCTTTCATCTTCTACTTTAAAAGAAGCTAGTTCCTGGGGCAAGGTTGAAACTACTTACGAGCAAATGGTTTACTCCGAAGCTACATTGGCAATGCCCCTAATTGCCGGTTATGCTTATCATAAAGGCGCGTGGAAATCTAGGAATAAAAAAGAATTGCAAAAAATCTTTTTAAAGTAAGCATTAATTAACAAGTGAAAACAGCTGGCTGTAATTAGCAAAAAGGGATTCAATAAAAAATGAATCCCTTTTTTTATACATAAGATTTATCTAAAATTATCACAACTCAAATATGAATCCCTTTTCCTTTAGCCTGTTATAATTACTCTTATCAAATCTATATAAAAACGCTGCTCTTCTTTTATTGTTTTTATCTTTTTCTTTTAAACTCTTTAATAAATTCATATTTAATATTTTTTTTCGAAAATTTCTTTTGTCCAATTTTTTATCAAGAATTGTTTCATAAAGATTTTGAAGTTTTGGGAGTGTGAATTTTTCGGGGAGCAGCTCAAAACCAATGGGTTTGTACCTAACACGAGATCTGAGCTTTGATAGCGCAACCTTTAATATATTCTCATGATCAAATGGCAGCTCGGGTAACTCATTCATTTTAAACCACCTAACCTCGGTTGAATCTATACCTGTTGTTAATTGGTACTGCTCCGGACTAATAAGGGCGAAATGCCCGATCGTAAAAACTCTATGTGTCGGGAACCTATCAACGCTATCAAAAACCGCAATTTCTTCCAGATAAATATTTCGAACTCCTGTTGAGGCTTCAAGAATTCTGTGTGCGGCATCTTCTACTAACTCCTTCTTTTTGATAAAACCGCCAGGCAACGCCCATGTCCCCTTGTTCGGCTTCCTTGCTCTCTTAATTAAAAGGACCTCCAAAACAGATTTTTCAAATCCGAATATCACACAATCAATTGATACATTTTTTATTATTTCTTTGCGCACATGAGACACAGATACAGTACTCCTTTATTAAATAAGTTTACATTTATAAAACTAAAAAAGAGCAAACTAATGTCAAACAAAAAAATATATCAATAAAGAATTTTTATTGATGAAAATTATAATTAATTAGTGTATTTTTTACACCGAAATAAAAAACAAAACATCTTTTTAAGTTTATTTTCATAAAATTGAAGAGGTTAAAAGTGTACTCACTTGGTTACGACATCGGAAGTTCATCAGTAAAATGCAGCATAATAGAAATTGAAACGGGTAAAGTTTCTGCGCAAGGTTTTTATCCTTCCGAGGAAATGGTGATAGTTTCAAAACATGTGGGATGGGCAGAGCAGGATCCTGAATTGTGGTGGAATTATGCTAAAACTCTTACTCAGCAATTATTAAAAGAAAATTCAATTGATTCATCTGCCATTGTTTCCATTGGTATTTCATATCAAATGCATGGACTTGTTATCGTAGATAAAAATCAGAAAGTACTGAGACCATCAATAATTTGGTGTGATAGCCGGGCTGTTGAAATTGGCAATAAAGCTTTTAATTCGATTGGCGCGGATTATTGTTTGAAAAATTTATTGAATTCTCCTGGAAATTTTACAGCCTCTAAACTTGCATGGGTAAAAGAGAACGAACCTGAAGTTTATGGAAAAATCTATAAAGCCATGCTTCCTGGCGATTATATTGCAATGAAACTCACTAATGAGATTTATACAACTTTTTCTGGGTTATCAGAAGGTATATTTTGGGATTTCCAAACAAACTCTGTTTCATCAAAAATTTTAGATCAATATGGCATCTCCCCTGAAATTCTTGCAAAACCTCTCCCCTCATTTTCCGAGCAGGGAAGATTATCCAAATCAGCAGCTGAAGAACTAGGTTTGAAAGAAGGCATAATAGTATCGTATAGGGCGGGTGATCAACCAAATAACGCATTTTCATTAAATGTATTAAATCCGGGTGAAGTTGCCGCAACGGCCGGAACTTCAGGTGTTGTCTATGGAGTGATTGATCAAGTAAATTACGATAGTTTATCGAGAGTCAATCAATTCGCTCATGTTAATCATTCTAACGAATCCACAAGGCTTGGCGTACTTCTCTGTATTAATGGCACCGGAATTCAAAATTCATGGCTCCGGAAAAATTTTGCCGCCGGATTATCTTATAATGAAATAAACAGTTATGCCGCCGAAGCACCTATTGGTTCCGATGGAGTAATAATAATTCCATTTGGCAATGGAGCTGAAAGAGTACTACAGAATAAAAATATTGGAAGTCAAATATTAGGATTGGATTTCAACAGGCATTCAATAAATCATATTTTCAGAGCCGCTCAGGAAGGAATTGTATTCTCATTTATGTATGGTGTTGAAATAATGAGAGAGATGGGATTAAATATAAATGTAATTCGCGCTGGTCAGGCAAACATGTTCTTGAGTCCCGTCTTTCGCCAAACTTTAGCTAATGTTACAGGCGCGTCAATTCAGCTTTACGATACTGATGGAGCGCAAGGCGCTGCTCGCGGCGCGGCTTACGGCGCAGGCTACTACAAATCATTTACCGATGCATTTGGTAATCTTAAAAAAGTGAATGAGGTAAATCCTGAAGAGAAAAATAAGAATGTAACTTTAGCCGCGTACAAAAAATGGCTCGACCAATTGAACAAAAGTTTATAAAAAAATATCAACAAACACAGGAAAAGTAAAATGGATTATTTAGTTGGAGATACCGAGTATTTTAAAGGTATTGGTAAAATCAAATATGAAGGTAGAGATTCAAAGAATCCCCTTGCATTTAAATGGTATGATGAGAATAGAATAGTAGCCGGTAAATCATTAAAGGAATATTTTAGATTTGCGATTGCCTACTGGCATAGCTTCTGTTCAACAGGAGGAGATCCATTCGGGCCGGGGACAAAAGTACTTCCTTGGAATGAAAGCGCTGATGCGATAGCTCGCGGTAAAGCAAAGATGGATGCCGCATTTGAGTTCACAACTAAATTAGGTGCTCCTTTTTACTGTTTTCATGACAATGATATTGTTGATGAAGGTAATTCAATTGCTGAGACAGATAAAAGAATGCAGGCAATTGTAGACTATGCAAAGGAGAAACAAAAAGCTAGCGGTGTAAAATTACTCTGGGGAACCGCAAATTTATTTTCTCATCCCCGTTATATGAATGGTGCTTCAACTAATCCCGATTTCAATGTACTTGCTCATGGTGCTGTGCAAGTTAAACGTGCCCTCGATGCAACAATTGAGCTTGGTGGTTCTAATTATGTTTTCTGGGGAGGCAGAGAAGGTTATATGTCTTTACTCAACACAAATATGAAGCGCGAAAAGGAACATATGGGTAAGTTTTTATCACTAGCCCGTGATTACGCTCGTAAACAGGGATTCACCGGCACATTTTTAATTGAGCCGAAACCGATGGAACCTTCAAAACATCAATACGATTTTGATGTGGAAACGATTATTGGATTTTTACGCTATTACGGTTTGGATAAGGATTTTAAGTTGAATATTGAAGTTAATCATGCAACATTAGCAGGCCATACTTTCCAGCACGAAATTCAATGCGCAGTTGATGCAGGCATGTTCGGTAGCATTGACGCTAATCGTGGCGATTATCAAAATGGATGGGATACAGATCAATTCCCTATAAATTTATATGAAATGGTTGAGACTATGCTTGTTGTAGCTGAAGCAGGCGGGTTTGGGCTTGGTGGGGTAAATTTTGATGCCAAAGTTAGAAGAAACTCTACTGACCCGGAAGATATGTTTATTGCCCACATAGCTGGAATGGACGTTTTTGCAAGAGCTTTAATAATTGCCGATCAAATTCTGAATGAATCGGATTATAAAAAATTAAGAAGTAACAGATATGCATCCTTTGATAATGGCGATGGTGCCCGTTATGAAAAAGGTGAGTTAACTCTTCAAGATCTTCGTGAAATCGCGATAAAGTATGGAGAACCAAAACAGATTAGCGGTAAACAAGAACTTTATGAGCAAATTATTAACCTTTATATATAGTATTTAATTACTCATTTATTTTGATGCCTCATACTTCATTGTATGTGGCATTTTTATTTTTAAAACCATCCAAACAATTCTACTCCTAATTTTCTATAATGAAATGGTGAGAGAATAAATACAATTGATTTTTGCATAAGGCTTTGAAAAAAGTTATTATTTGTTTAGCGATAAGCATTATTCTAATAAAATTGGAATAGATGATTAGTAACCGATTTTGAAAGGTGAAAAATATTTTAGGTAAAGAAAATGAAAATTTTTGAGTTGAAGAAAGAAATAATAGCCGCAGGTATTCGAATGTACAAGCGCGGTTATGTTGCTGCTAATGATGGAAATATAAGCGCAAGAATTGATGATGACCGGATACTCATTACTCCAACCGGAATTAGTAAAGGCTTCATGAAACCTGCTGATTTAACTATGATAGATTTCAATGGGAAATTGATCAAAGGCAATAGAAAACCCTCCTCGGAATTTTTAATGCATCTAAAAATTTATAAAAATCGCGATGATGTGAATAGCGTTTGCCACTCTCACCCGCCATACTCAACAGCATTCACAGTTGCAGGGAAGGCTCTAGATAAATTCTTATTGCCAGAAGCGGTAATTGTTCTAGGGAAAGTACCTTTAATTAAATATGAAACCCCCGGAACTGAGCCTTTTTCAGATTCTTTGCTGCCATATTTAAAAAATCATGACGCTTTTTTATTAGCGAATCATGGCGTTGTTACTGTTGGGAGTAATGTTCAAAATGCATATCACAAAATGGAGACAGTAGAGCATTTCGCCCAAATTTTATTTTTAGCACTTCAACTTGGAAACGTAAACAACTTAAACGAGAAAGAGGTGAATGAGTTGTTGAAGCTAAGAGAAAAATTTGGCATTAGGTCAAATATTGGTATTGATCACTAATCACTATAATATATTTGTGCACAAATATTTTTTATATGATCTATTCAATAATAAAAACAATCTAAAGCAATATTTTCTCTACACCATTTTTTTTAGCACTTTTAATAAAATCCTTTTTCCAATTCTTACCGAGAAAAGCTTCAGCATTATGAACAACTAAGGATTTACCGATTACTTTATGTCCATTTCCAAGTTTTGACAAACCGAGAACACAACTTGGGCATGTGGTTAATATATCTATTCCCCCTTTTACGTTTTGTAGACTTATATTATTGTTTTTACGATCACGTAAGATGCTGGAAATATCAGGTCTCGAAAGAGCAAGTGTACCAGCCTCCCCGCAGCAATTTTTTGATTCAACCGGTATGCTGTTATGCAAATACTCAATTGTTTTTGAGTAACCATATTTTTTTAGAGGAGTATGACAAGGTTCATGATAAATGATTTCATTTTTATGAATGCTTTCAGATTTGAATAAGTTATTTTGAAAAATGTACTCATTAATATCAATCAACTCAGCGCCATTAAAAATATTTTCAATCTCATATTTTTCAATCATTTCATAACATGTTCCGCACGAAACAATAACAGCCTCTATATTCATATAACTCGCAACATCACTAATCCTGTGAAAGAGCACCCTATTTTCATAACTTTTTATTTCAGCTTTTTCCTTTTTCCCATTTGCTGAGAATGGATATCCACAGCATAAATATTCATTAGGAATAATTACTCTAATCCCAGATTTATACAATAAAGCAATTACGGCAAAACTAATATCCGAGAACATTCTCTCAGACCCGCACCCTGGAAAATATAATACACTTTTGATGCTGTCACTCTCTTTTTTTTGGAAGCAGTAGAATGCATTTACATTTTTTAGCTTAAATACTTCTCGAACCGATTTTGATCCACTTTTAGGAAATGGATTTTTTATTAATTGAACATAACGTGGCAATAAACTGCTTGTATATTTAGAAATCGGATTATATACAAAAGAAATAGCTCTCTGTATACCATATCCGAATTTTAATATTAAAACTCTGAGAAATGTGTTTGTATAATACTTCTTTCGGCTAAGATAAAACAAAGCCATATTAGTAAAAAGTTTTAATGATGTTTTCTTTCTATACTGTAAATGTTCTCTCATCTGCAAGGATACATCACCAAAATCTATCTTTACTGGACATGGTATTTTGCATTTATGACACATTGTACAGTTATCAGCAATTTCTCTAAGCTTTTTAAATTGCTTGAATGATTTCATATCCATAGTTTGGGCCGAAAACAGAACAGCTTCTGTAATGAGTCCAACAGCCAATATTTTATTTCTCGGATTGTAAAACATATTACCATTCGTGTAATGAGTATTACAAACCGATTTGCATTTACCGCATCGTACACATTTTGCAATTGAATTAGATAATTTTTCCAAGTCGGTTGATTCAAGAATTATAGCTTCCCGTTCAAGCAAGTTGAAGGAGGGAGTGTAAACTTTGAAATAAGGGAAATTTGCATTCAATTTTCCCGGATTAAAAATATTATTTGGATCGACTGTTGATTTATAATTATTATACTTTTCAAGCAGATCACTTTCCATAAATTTCAATTTAGTTAATCCAATACCATGTTCACCTGAAACGACACCCCCCAATTCAACTGCCTTTTTCATGATTATTGAAGCTGCCTCATCAGCCTCCCGCATCATCAAGTAATCACTTGAGTGAACAGGAATATTTACATGCACATTGCCATCTCCGGCGTGCATGTGAGTAGCAATTATAATTTTTCGACTCAATTCCCCTTTTGAGATTTTATTAAGATCAGACAGTATATTTTCATAACCGAAGAATGTATTTGAATAATGCTTTTTTATTTCCTCCTCAAAATCTATAACAATTTCTTTAGCTTGAAGTTTTCGGAGGATTGAATTTTTCTGTTCTGATTCTTTATCATTTTCTTCAGCAGTTAATCTTGAGTGAAATAAACTGTAATCCACTTTAATTTTTTGAATGCGAGACAAATATGACACCAATCTGTCATGAGGATATTCAACAGTAGACTGCTCAGTAAGCTCAATTAGGTAATTTTCAATTTTTTGGATTGCGTTCAGCGAGTTTAATATCACTTTTTCATAATTCAGAAGCTCAATAAAATCAGCAAATTCCGGCAGTTTCTGTAGGGGGATTACAACATCCTCATTCAATTTAAATGCGTTAGTGTGCTGAGCGATTGCGCCCAAATGTTTTCTATCATTCCAAAAGTTTTTCTGGTCTTTTGTTGTTTCTGCCAAAAAACCCTCTGATTCATACTGCTTAACAAGTTCAATAACTGTGGAACTTGCTAATTGAAGCTCCTTCTGTGAATTGCTTTCAATATCAATTAACAATACAGCTTTTGGAATTTCGTAGCGTGTTGATTTATTTCTATAATTTATAGCGGTTACATATTTTTCATCAAAATGTTCTAGTGCGGTAAGATATACAAGCTCATCTTTTTTAAAGTGATCGTTAATATGAACAATCGCTTTTGAAGCATTGACCATATTAGTACCAAAAAATTCTAGGCACAAAGTATTTTTAAAACTAAATGGTTTATAAAGTACAAACTGAGCTGAAATTATTAGTCCATCTCCTCCCTCTTTCTGCAAGCCGGGCAGTCCTTTTAGGGCCTTATTAGTTATATCTTTTCCTAAGCCTCTTTTTCGAATCTCAGTACCCGCTAATAATATTTTTGTACGTAATATTTCCTTCTTCTTATTTTTTTTTATCACTTCGAATTCAACAGTATCATCTTCATTTATTTTTCTATATGGATGATTGATTCTTTTCACAGTGATTAAAGCTCCCTCCGGATCAACGAGAGTAAAAGAATAGATGTTGTCGATTGCGGTTCCCCACATCACACATTTTTTACCACCGGCATTTTCTGCAATATTACCGCCAATTGTAGATGCCCAAGCTGAGGTTGGATCGGTTGCAAATATATAATTTTGTGCGTCACAAAATTCAATCACATCATCAGTTACAACTCCAGCCTCCACATTAATGATAGGAATTGAATTTCCATTTTCACTAATAATATTTACTTCACCAATCCGATTTAACTTTTCGGTATTTATCACCACGCTATTATTCTGCACCGGAACTGATCCGCCAGTTAATCCGGTACCACCTCCACGCGGAATAATAGTTAACCCCAATTCTTTAATTTTTTTTATCAATCGTGGGATCTCTGATGAGGAGTCGGGGTAAATTACCGCAACGGGATATTCAACTCTCCAGTCGGTTGCGTCGGTTGCGTGTGAAACCCGATGAAATGGTGTAAAACAAATATTTTTTAGAGATGTTGTACCTGTTAAATTTATTAGTAATTGATTGCGGAGATTTCTTGTTTTGGCAAAACTTTTAAAAAAAGTATCGTTCAGCAATTTTGTTTTTCGAATAAGATCAAATACCAGATCTTTATTTTCTGAATGTGATAATACCGAGTCAAAGCGTTGCTTGTGTATTTTTTTTAAATATAAATACTTGTTCTTATTGGTTAGAAAATCCTCATACAAATAGGGATTGCGTTCGATAATAAATATATCACCGATTATTTCGAAGATGAGTTTGGCACTTCTACCTGTTACTCTTTGAGTTCGTAATGCATTAATCTCCGTCCATGTTTGTTCATCGAAGTACTTGAGAATAATCTCTTTATCGGAGAGCGAGGTATAATTATAAGGTATTTCTCTAAACCTAAAACCATCTTGCTGCATTAAAAAACTCCGTTAAGATTGTAAACCAAGGAAGAAATGCAATGCAAATTAAGTGATAATACTAATTAAATACCAAAATGCGCAATAAAAGTTTGGCCGAAAATCATTTCTAGTTGGATTCTAAAAAGTAGAGCTATCAATTATTCAGACAAAGACTTCCATATTTCAGCATTTCTATTTCTAATATAGTCGCGAATTATTTTACCCGATTCCGTTAAATCTTCTTCCTTCCAATTACCATGAGGATATGTCCCCGGTTTTAAAGCGGAAGATGTTTCATCCTTATCCATTATTGACCAATTCAATGCGCTTAATTTGTACTCCTCAATAAATTTAAACCATAAATCGGTTTCAACGAGATCAATTATTCCGTTACCATTAGCTTCACTAATTCCATATTCCGAAACAAAAAGTGCCGCACCATTATTCATCGCTGCAATTGCTTTATCCCTTAAAAATTGCCTATGAGTACTCGAATAATAATGCAATGAGTATGCTGTATTTTTATCGTCTATTAAATCGGTTGAGGCTGAATCTACATCTTGAGACCATGATGGAGTTCCGGCAATAATTAATTTATCTTTATCATACTTGCGGATTTCACTAATGACTCTTACAGAATATGGTTTTACAACATTTGACCATGATACTTGAAGCGGTTCATTATATATTTCATAAATAATGTTATTGTATTCGCCATATTTCTGTGCAATTAATCCAAAAAATTTCACCGCCTCTTCTGCATGTTTTTCTCCATTATGATCGTGCCAATCAACAATTACATAAACACCAAGATTGATACAAGCATCGATAACAGTAAATATTTTTTCTAATTCCCTTTCAGGATTTGTTAGATATCCTCCACCTTCAATTCCCATTGCCGCACGAATCACAGTACACTTCCAATCTTTTACCAACCACTCTATACAACTTTGATTATAAAACTCACCACCCCATTGGCTCCAAAACAAACTCATACCGATTAATGAAACAGCCTCACCATTTTTATCAACAATTTTATTACCATCAACTTTCAAAATTCCATACTTCTCAACTATAGTATTAGTAGGATTCTTTTCATTAAAATTGTCTGCCCTAGAAATTATAGTGAACGTTGTAATCATTAACAATAATATAATTAATAAACCATTTCTCATTTGTTCCTCTACTTATTATGTGACTTAATTGCTGCCAGAACTAAAAAAAGATAATCAACAGTTCCTCCACCCAGTACATATTCGGTTTGCTGCCAAAAATAGGGCCACTCTTTTAATTCGGGTAAATCGGGACGAATAAGCGCGGTTCCAGATATTATTCCTCCGGGAATATACGACCAATCTGCTCTATTCGTACCATAAGCAACCGTTGCCGATTTTGCGCCAACGCCTGATACAAACGAGGAAGTGTTTTCCCCAGGGTGGCATCCTAAAATAAAATTTAATGCATTCATATAATTATCTTTTGGAAAATATTCCGGAAGAATCTTGAATAAAAAATACTGGTCAACGCCATAACTTTGAATACCCCAACCTGCACCCCAAATATTTGGTTTGTATGGAACACCATAAGGTGTTTCATTTTTTTGTTCATCTATTTTTGATGCGAATTTTTTAAGCTCTTCTATAGTTCTCTCTTTGAATTCCTTATTATTAACCAAGTCTAAAATTCTTGATATACTACTCCCTTGCCTATCAATTCTCTGTAATATATTATTTGTATTAGATAAAATATAATCCCGATATTTATTTCTAGAAGTTGTAATAAATAGTTCAACTGCCGCTTCGATTTTTGATGGAGGATTTTTATCCTCATTAGAAGCCCATAATTCCTCTGCAATTCTTAAACAATCGTTTGCGAGTTCATCATTGAATCCCTTCATTACTCTTGATGCTGAAGCCAACGAATATGCTGTTTGAAGCTCATGGTTTGGATTTATTTCAGTGAAAACCCAATTGTCATCAGGTTGTTCATCGATATTTGCCGTCGGTTCCGAAATATTATTGGTCATCACCGAACCATCTCCCAATAAGGTATATTGACGTATTGTTGGTGATATTATCCCTCGATATAATCTGCCTAATGATTTATATCCATTTATAATTGACAGTAATCCATGTTCAATCTGTTGAAGTATATCAGGTTTTCCATCTGGTTGATGTATTTCTACTATTTTGTTTTTCTGATCGATAGTAGTTGCATCGTAATCAATTTTAAATTCCTCATAAATTAGAGAAAGCAAATGAACAGTTTCGGCTTGCGATTCAATTCTTAAATCATAATCCCCCGCATCATGCCACCCCCCCTGGTTTAAGTTCGGAACATGTTCCAAAGGTTTATATTTTGTGAGTGTTGAGGAACCTTGTAAATACCCATCGAAATGATTTATGTTAGTTGGAGCCATCAGTGCGTCATCATTATGGCATAGCCCATGCCAAACACGGTATCTATCATTTACTCGCATGTGGCACATTTGAACTGGTAAAAAATAATCGACTGTCGGCTGCCAAACATTTCTCGCAAAAACATTTTTTGATATCTGAAATGTAGAAGTTAAAAAGTCGCCATATTTTATTTGGTACATTCCCTCATCAGTTATATTAGTAAAATCGAAAGTGAAATATTTATAGCGCAAAAAGTATCCCCACTCGATTGGCAGTGCTGATAGTACAATTTCATTTTTATCATAATTTAATTTGATGAGATGAATATCAACAGGCATATCCAGTTTATCCATTTCTATTATAGCTTTTTTTGATTGCAGTGGATGGTACCCAACCTGAGATATTTGCACAACTGGTTTATATCTCCAATTTTCAATAACATTAGGAGTAATAGTCCATTCAAGTGCGGAATCTGTTTTGTTTGGTAGCAGAAGAGAGCGAACTATAAACCAGCCATTATCATGTTTTCCTCTCCCATCAATTAACTGCAATTTACCGCTTTCTGATTCAATTGTAATTTTAAAATATGGGTCCTCCGGTGCGGCAATAATTTTATTGCCCTCAGCCATCGGAATAATTTGAACCTCTCCATCTTCATCCTTAAATAAAGGACCATTTGCTTGGCGATTAAAAATCCCGGAAGAATTATCTGTTAAAAATGATTTCCCAAAATAATCACCGGGGAATAATTCAAAATTGAACCCAACTTTTCCAACCCATTCATCTGGTAGTGGTTTTTCCAAATCAACATATACTTTTATGAGTTTTCCTTCACACTTTATCCTAACTGAATAATTTAATTTGAAGTCGGGATATACAATGGGATTAAATCCTTTCCTATCTTTAGTTGAATCGGGATAACTCAAATATGTTGTGATTTGATTTTTAGTTATATCAACATTTCTATTTACTACCATTGGAATCGGAGACCATTGCCCGGGAGTCGGTTCCAATCTAACATCGCCGTTAGCCGCTGTTCTTTTTCCATGCTGAATAAATGTAAGCCCCGTTTGATGACCATCTGGATAAAAATCGCTAAATGCCATTACATTTAATCCTGGCATTTCAAAATATTCTTGCTCATTTAGTTTCAATAGGTTCTGTCCATGAATTATTGAAACCAGTAGAAATAAAAAAACTATTCTTTTCATATTACTTGATCCTTAAAATAAAATAGTAATAATAGACTCTACAATATCACAAATTTGATACCAAGCTGATCTTCCAGTTTTCTGTTTGAATTTACCTCTTTTTTTCAAATGTGTCGGGTTATATTTATTAAAAAGATAATTCATTATAATTATTGATAGGATACGATATAAATGAAGTGAAGAAAAAAAGGTGGGTGGCAAACTTAAAAAGTTGAACATTCCACCCACCTATAGAAATAAATAGAAGGAGGCACCATACTATCTATTCTATTTTGAATCGGGAGAAGCATTTAATTCTAAAAATATTTTGTTTAGTAATAAGGGCTATTTATAAATTAAACAAAATATATAGTTCATTGAACCGTTTCAATAATACCAATCATTTTTGAAAAGGGCAAGAAAAAAATGCGTGCTTCAACTTTATCAAAAGTACCCCCAAATTTGCTTGACTTTCTTCCAATTCTTTTATTAATTTGAAACGGTTCAAATTTTTATTGAACTTTAAGTAAGTAATTTAAAAAGTAAGTCTAAAAGGTAAAAAATGAATTATATAAATAACCTCTTCAGTGTTGATAGTAGGATAGTATTACTAACCGGAGGTGGTGGAATTTTAGCCGGAGAAATGGCTGCTGGGTTTATTCAAGCTGGAGCAAAAGTTATTTTACTTGATATTAATGAATCTGCTTTAATCAAAAAAGTTGATTCACTAAAATCTTTGGGTAGCGAAATCTATGGTTATAAATGTAATGTGCTTGATGAAGAAAATCTTAATGAAGTTAAAAGTAAAATTGTTGAGAAATTTGGAAGAATAGATGTACTCGTAAATGCTGCCGGCGGTAATATGGCAGGCGCAACAATTGGAATTGATCAAACCATTTTTGATCTGCAGATAGATCAATTTAAAAAAGTTACAGATCTAAATTTAAATGGAACTGTCCTGCCAACTCTTGTTTTCGGGAAAATAATGTCAGAACAGCATAAAGGTTCTATTATCAATATTTCCTCGATGGCTACTTACAGAGCGATTACTCGCGTTGTTGGGTATTCGGCAGCTAAAGCCGCGGTTGATAACTTCACAAAATGGATGGCTGTTGAACTTGCCGCAAAGTATGGCAGTGGATTACGCGTGAACGCAATTGCTCCGGGTTTTCTACTCACAGAACAAAATAGAACTTTATTGACAAATGAAGATGGTTCATTAACCGATAGAGGTAAAACAATAATTGATATTACTCCCTTTAAAAGATTTGGTGAACCCAGCGAACTAGTTGGAACAATACTTTGGCTTGCTAGTGATGCTTCCCAATTTGTTACCGGTGCAATCATACCGGTTGATGGTGGATTTAGTTCATTCAGCGGTGTGTAAAATTTTAATTGTGATAAGGAATAATATATAAATGGCATTTGAGCAAACTTGGAGGTGGTTCGGTCCTAATGACCCGATATCACTCAAAGAAATAAAACAAACAGGCGCAACTGGAATTGTAAGTGCCCTTCATCATATTCCGGTTGGTGAAGTTTGGAGCGTTGAAGAAATATTAATACGTAAAAAAATAATTGAGGAGGAGGGACTTACCTGGTCAGTTGTTGAAAGTCTTCCTGTACATGAAAACATTAAAAAAAGAAAAGCCAATTACGAACAACTAATCGAGAATTATAAGGTATCACTTAAAAATCTAGCCAAATGCGGTCTAGATATTATCTGTTATAATTTTATGCCGATACTGGATTGGTCGAGAACCGATCTTAAAGTTGTTTTTAGAGATGGTTCTATCACCTCAAAATTCGAATCAAGAAAATTTGCCGCATTCGATCTTTTTATTCTTAAAAGAGCCCACGCTTTTAAAGATTATTCAGAGGAACAAGTTGCTCGTGCGAAAGAATTTTTTGATTTATTAAAACCCGAAGAGATCCAAAATCTAAAGGATACAGTACTTCTTGGACTGCCCGGTTCATTAGAAGCTTTAACTTTAGAACAATTTAGAAAAGCCCTAAAAGAATATGATGATATTGATGAGAATAAACTTCGCTATAATTTACATCAATTTATTAAAGCAGTAGCTCCGATTGCCGAGGAAGCTGGCATGTATCTAGTTATTCATGCTGATGATCCACCCTGGGGATTATTAGGTTTGCCCCGTGTCGTAAAGAATAAATTCGATGTAAAAGGAATTTTAGATGCCTACGATTCACCTCACAACGGTTTAACACTTTGTACCGGATCTTTCGGCGCCGATGTAAAGAATGACCTCGTCGAATTAACCGAACTTTTCGCTCATCGAATAAATTTTGTTCATTTGAGAAATTTATCGAGAAATGAACAGGGGGATTTTTTGGAAGAGAATCACCTTGATGGCGACATTGATATTTTTGGTGTAATGAAAACGCTTCTCATCGAGCAGAAAAAAAGATTGGAACAGGGAAGAAAAGATAATCGTTTTCCATTGAGACCCGATCATGGACATCTGATGATACCTGATATGAATAGAGAAGGTATTTATCCGGGTTATTCATTATTTGGAAGAATGAGAGGACTATCGGAGCTTCGTGGTGTTGAGTTAGGCATCAGGCGCTCACTTAATTTATAATTTATATTACTGATTTCTATTTCAATATATACATAAGTTCATTTAGTAATTTATTCTGAGAACCTTTCTTTTAATCACTAATTAGGAATTGGTAATGAGGTATAAAGATTTAGCAATCAGTAATCCCGACAATCTAATTTTTGGAACCGCTCCTCATCCCATTAAAACAAAACGAGGATTAATTATTGGGGGTGGACTCGTGTATCCCGAATTAAATTTTACACTTCCCCCGATGAGCATCTCCCCTTCCACCCTTGATGAAGTGATATCTAACTATAGAGATATTGTAAAAAACTCACTTGAAAAAGCGCTTCACTTAAGCAGTAATGGCGTTGTGTTTGAATTTGAGACTTTAATTGAGATGACACAAAATCCTGAGATTGGTATTGAAATAGTAAAAGTAATGAATGATGTGTGCGAAGATTATTTTTATAAGTTTGGTTTGAAAAGTGAGATAAGATTAACACCAAACGATCTTCGAGAATTTGAACGCCCACCTAAACAGAGAACTTCAGAGTTGCTTGTGAAAATGTTTGAGTTATTCGAAAAAGGCGCGCTAGCAGGAGGCGATCTGCTTTCTATTGAATCTACTGGTGGAAAAGAAATCTCAGACGATTCCCTCTTAATGTGTAATATCAAACAATTTATTTTTTCACAAGCTGTGCTTGGTGTGCGCGATATTAAATTTTTATGGAAGAATATCGTTGATATCGCAAATAGAACTAATACAATTCCCGGCGGTGATACTGCTTGTGGATTCGGGAATACAGCAATGGTATTGGCAGAAAAAAAATATATTCCCAAAACATTTGCGGCAATTGCCCGTATTGCTACTGTTGTTAGAACTTTAGCTTCAGTTGAAGAAGGAGCATTAGGACCAGATAAGGATTGCGGGTATGAAGGACCTTTCTTGAAAGCAATAACCGGCATCCCTATTTCGATGGAAGGCAAAACTTCCGCTTGCGCACACACCAGTCCGCTTGGAAATGTGGCCGCGGCATGCTGCGATTTATGGAGCAATGAATCAGTACAGAATATAAAATTACTATCCGATTTTGCACCTGTGGTTTATATGGAACAATTGCAGTATGACGTTCGATTATTTAATGAAGCAGTTAAGGAAGGTAAAGAAAGCGTTATAAATCTTCAACGATTGCTTGTTAATTCCGATATCTCTTTTGATCCGCAGGCATTAATCTTAGCTCCTGCAAATGTTATTGAAATATCAAAAGAAATTGTAAAAGGAAGCAATTACATTGACGCGACCAAAAGAGGATGCCTAAAGGGACTGGATCTTATCGAACGAGCAATTGAGGAAAACAGACTGATTAATGATCCAAAAGAAATTGGCTGGTTTAATATTTTACGAGATGATATAGAATCAATCCCCGATGATGAAAGTAAATTTGTGGAGGATATTTTATCAGAAATTGAGCCCGGTAAGTTTATTCTATCTGAATATGGTTTATGATTTTCAAGCAATTACTAACTTATTATTTCAGTACATCCAGCATTTCAATTCCTGCAAGAATGATTGCACCCAGCCCATGTATATCATTCAAGGGTGTAGGACGATTATAATAATAAACCAAATCATCACTCACTACAGTCCCGGCGCAAACTCCTTCAACTTCTCCCGTATCCTTATCAATCTTTGTCATGATCCCTTCCCAGCCTCTAATTGCAATTGACAAATATCTCTCTTCAATAAAACCATTTTTTACTGCGCTTGCAACTACGTAGGTAAACATCGCGCTGCACGATGTTTCATTGTAAGAGTCCGGTTTATCTAATAATTGTCTCCATAAACCATTGCTACTTTGATATTGAGAAATTCCTAAAATATGTTTCTGAAGAAGTGAAATAAGAATTTTTCTTTTCGGGTGATTTAATGGTAATCGCTCCAATAATTCAATTTGTGCAAGTAAAGCCCAACCGTTAGCTCGACCCCAAAACGCAACTCCATTCCTTTTCAAATCTGAATACCAGCAATGGTGCATTAATCCTTTCTGTTCATTAAAAAGATATTTGTGATAATTAATTACTTGTAATGCGGCGTCATCAAAATATTTTTGCTCTCCGGTAATCTCTCCCATTCTCGAAAGAAATACGAGTCCCATATAAAGATCATCCGCCCAGATTGTATACTTTGCGGGGAAGTGGCGAACAAGAGTTTTATCCTTTAGTCGTATTTGTTTTTTCAATATATGATTAGCTGAACTGTTGATGTAATTTTGGTACCGTGGCTGATTATCGAATTTAGTTAGTTCTATTAAACTTGCGCCCATAGCTCCGCAATCGTCCAATTCTTCTGTTATAAATAACTGTCCAAATGGATAACTCCATTTCCATCCATCTTTATGATTTGATTTGAAGTAATCAACATTATCGAAGGCAAATGCCAGATTTCTGGAAACAAAATGCTTCAATTCCGGCAAATTTAATTTTGAACTTAGTTTTAAGAATGAAATACCCAGCACCCCATTCCAGTATCTCCAATCATTATAAGGACTTTTAATCTTTACTTTTTCACCAACCGGAATTTCATTAGTAGAATTAAATTCTCTTCCCGAAGAATCAGAGATAAAACTAAAAGAAGTAGATTTAATTATTTCACTGCTCATCATCATCAATACCTTCTCAGTCTCATTTTTTGATTGAGAAAATATTTTAACATTCAGTAAAATTAAAATTAGGAATCCGAGCAGAAAACCTTTCAGATAAAAACTATATTTATTAATAATTAACATCCATAATTCATTTTAATTATTATTCACCGCGTCAATAAAAGCTTGAATATTTTCCGAGGAAACATTTGGAGGCATTCCTCCCCCGCACGACATTACTATATGTGATCTGTCATTCAGCGATTTTATAAGCTTTGTGGTTTCGGATTTTACTTCATCTGTTGTTCCGCTTGCCAGTACATCACGAGGGGGCAAATTTCCAAGCATAGTGACTTTGTTTTGAGTCAATTCCTTCAATTCATTTAATGATACATCAAAACCCATATTATAAAAATTAACTCCCATTTCAGGCAAATGAGGAGTTGATACTCTGCATGGCGCGTCGTTATGTAAAAATTTAATCGATACATCCGAATCATAAAGTTCTTTAAAATATGGAAGACCAAACTCAAGAAATTCTGGTTCGCCCATAAAACCGATTATATCATCCAGCATTAAAATTCCATCGATAGTTGGAATTGCTTCTCTCTGAAGCAAGTGCCAATCTTTTAAGTAATCTGTAATTTTTCTAATTAATAGATGAGCTTGGTCGGGGTACATCATCATCGTTGTTAAAAATTCCGTTGAACCCATTAGATAACTGGCAATATTTAATGGTCCTCGCGAAACAGAGAATCGAATTTTATGCCCGGCGTCTTCAATTTTCTGACGGTTCATTTTTAATCTGTTCAACATAAATGGAAGCAATCCATCGGTTGATACATTTGGTTGGGGAAGATTTTCGATATCCTCAACCGAATGAATCACTTTGTGTGCATGTGGGAATTCGTTTGTCGGGAAAGTGCATCTAGCACCGAAAGCAGATGGCTCAGTACACATTCCAAATTCTGACCAGAAACCGGGTAAAAACATTACATCGGGGAAATCATTTATCGCTTTTAAATTCGCTTTCAGCCATAAATCATCATTCGAGAAATAGTCAACTATATTAATACCATACCAATTAGGCAGCCATGGGCAATCGATTATGAACCCGGTGGGTATTTTTTCTAATGTTTCGCCCGCAATAACTTTCTTGAGTAAATCCCAATGTTGATCAGTCATCTTTCCCTCAATTAATTTTTATAGTAATAACTTGTGATTATGAAACTCTTTTAATTCTTTTTGCTCGGTATGTACAATCCTTCACTCCACATGTATCGCATAAATATTCACGATATTTAGCTTCCTTTCCTACTCCAATAATTCCGCTAATTGATTTTATTGGCATCATAAGGGAAGAATCTGTTAAAGTCACTCCGCAAAATCGTTCCGGTAATTGTGAAAATAATTTATGCTGTTCAGAAACATACCAATTGCAGTAACCGGGACTGTATCTATTAGTTACAACCAAACCAATAGAACTAAATTTTTCCTTTAAATGATCATGAAGCAGATCAACAACACTTTCGACACACGTTGACGCGACTGTATCGATAAAGAAAGCTAATGTTGGATCTCCATCAAGAATATATTCTTTTGCCCAATTTTCCATTTTATCGCCGATAGAACATAAAAACAAAATAGCGTTTTCAGAATTCTTTAGTTGACTTGTAACAATTTTATCTGTCTCAAAAATTAGGTTTGATAATTTTATCTTTTTATTATCACCTTCAATAAATGAGATTGGGATTATTCTATATCCGGCTTTAATTTCACATTTAGCTGGCAAACCAGAAATTACTTCAGCGAGCATTTCATTAAAATCGGGGGGAATCTTACCATCGATGTAACCAAGTGTATATGCTATTTCACTCTCGCTAATCGTCAAATCGGAAAATTTAATTGAAACAGAAAAAATATCATTCTCAATTTCAATTTCTTCTAAGTTCTTCATTAGAGGGCTTTAATTTTATTAGATAGCGCGCGGATATGCTCTGGGGTTGTTCCGCAACAGCCCCCAATAATATTGGCTCCGCAAGAAATTAATGCATCTACCCGGTCAACCATCATTTGTGGAGTTTCAGGAAAAATTGTTTGATTATCTTCCACTAATGGTTTACCCGCATTTGCATGAACCAATATTGGGATTGTTTTACTTACTTTACGGATATCCTTTACTATATCAATCATCTGTTCAAACCCATTGCCGCAATTTGAACCAATAATATCAGCGCCGGCTTCTATTAATGCTGAAGTCATTTCCGCAGGTGATACTCCCATCATTGTTTTATAATCGCCATTAACAGTTGAATGAAAAGTGAATGTACAAACTATTTCGAGGTTCGTAAATTCCTTTGCCGCTTTTACCGCTAAAATTGCCTCATGAACATCAGACATAGTTTCGATACAAATTGCATCAGCTCCCCCTTTTTCTAAAGCTTGAGCTTGCAATTTAAATCCATTAAAAATTTCTTCTTCAGAAACATCTCCCATCATCAAGATTGCGCCGGTAGGTCCCACCGAACCAAGCACAAATTTATCGCTTGCAGCTTCACGAGAAATTTCAGCCGCGGCTTTATTTATCTCCCACGCTTGATCTTCCAGCTTATAATGCTTCAGTTTATGTGGACTCGCGCCAAAACTATTAGTGAGTATAATATCGGCTCCGGCATTAATATAGCTTTGTGCAATTTCTAAAACTGAATCTCGTTTAATAATATTCCAATGCTCGGGACACTCACCCGGTTCTAATCCCTTCTTTTGGAGAAAAGTACCCCACGCTCCATCCGAGATTAATATCTTTCCTTTTTTAATTTCTTCTAAAAGTGATTTCATTCATTTCTCAATATTAAACAGAGCCAATTCTAGTCAAGAAATCTACCGCTCCTTGTGGGTTTGGCGAATAACCATCGGCTCCCATTTCTTCGGCGGATTTTGGAGATAGAGGCGCGCCTCCAACTATTATTTTAATATCCGGGAATTGTGCTTTAATTTCCTGCACAGTTTTAGACATGCTCACCATTGTTGTAGTTAATAATGCGCTCAACCCAACTATGCAGCCTGGATTTTCTTTAATCTTCTCAATAAACTTAGCCGGTTTAACATCAACACCTAAATCAATTACTTCCCAGCCATTTCCTTCAACTACCATTGACACTAAATTTTTACCAATATCGTGAAGATCTCCTGCAACTGTTCCTAGTACAAATTTACCTTTAGTCTTTACAGTGCCCGCTTTGAAAAATGGTTTTAAGTGTGCCATCACCGCGTTCATTGCTTTAGCGGCCATCAATAGTTCGGGTACGAATACTTCATTTCTACCAAATCGTTCACCAATTCTCTGCATACCAATATTGCATGCTTGAAGAATTTCCTCGGGATTCATTGATTGCTCAATAGCAAGCCGGGTTATTTCATCGGCTCCATCTTCACCTTTCATTGTTGGTGGATAAGATGCGGCTTTGTTTACTTTTCCTCTTTCTACACAAATACTTATTTTTTCAATTAGCTCATGCATTGGCAACCTCGTTGGAGTAGTTTAATATTTTTTATAATCTATACAATAAGTTAAAAAATTAATGATTATTTCATCAAAACCATTTTTTTCATTTGCGAAAATGTACCCGCTGATATTTGATAAAAATAGATTCCCGAAGGTATATTTGGCTCACCCATTCAACATCACGATAATCAGCATTCATCCTAGAGTAAGTGATAGCTTCGATTTTATTGCTAAGAACATCAAAAATTATTATTTCTTAAACTTATAAACTTTATCGTCTCCTGTGTACTCAAACCAATCAAATTGAGCCGAGTTATTGCTTGCTTGCCCAAGAGATGTAGCATACATTCCAAAAGTGCTTCCCACGAAAGCCCATGCTTTTTTAACACTTAAAATTGACGCGTCAACTTTATCTTTTAATAAATTCCAATCACCTTCCTTCTCAGCAAAGTAGAAGGATAAGTCAATTCCCTCAATCTTTATTTTCAAGAATAGATCTTTGTTACTATTTAATTTTTTCTCAGCGAGCAATTCCATTTCATTTTCATTTTTAGAATTCACCGATTTATACAATTGTACAACTTCACCATTATCTTTTAGGGATTTGCACAAATAATAAAAATGCTTCTCGTCATGAAACACTATCAAACCCGCCTTTTCATTTTCGGCATTTGGTTTAAAATTGATTGAAAGCGATGCCTCGGCATGAGCATGCTGCTGTCTTCTAGTTATAAAACTTGGATTCTTTTTCCCGGCAACGGTTTCGGGACGAAGATTAATTTTGAGTTTTCCATCATTGAATGAATACCACTTTTCATGAGGGGTTCGCAAAAAAATCCAGTAATATGGAAGTGAGGAAGAATTAAAATCTTCACGCAATGTAAAATTTCCATTAAGAGGAATATCTTGTTTCACCACCGGTGCAAGCGGAACCGGGTAAGAATATTGAACTTCTTCAAAATCGGGATTTATTATTGGCCAGCCATCATCAGTCCATTTCACTGGAGCTAAAAAAGTCTCCCTGCCGGTATTATAATAATTCATTTCAAATGGTTCGTATGGTCTGCACGCTAAAAATACTGCCCACCAATCACCTTTTGCAGTCTCAACAAATGCCGCATGACCTGTGGAAGTTATTGGATATTGTCTTTTGGGGTCAAGATGACGTTGAGTGAGAATTGGATTTTTTTCCCACGGGATATAGGGACCATCAACATTTTTGCTTCTGAAAGCTACTTGAGAGTGATCTTCTGCAGTTCCTCCCTCAGCGGGAATAATGTAGTAGTATCCGTTTCTTTTATAGATGTGGGGGCCTTCAATCCAGATAGGTTTCTTCGATAAATCAACTCCACCGTTGATCAGTATTTTATTTTCACCAACGACTTTTAGATTTTTATAATCAAACTCATACATGCGTATAGTACGATGCCCTTCATACAATGGTTTATTATCTGGGGCATCACTGTTATAAAGTAAATATGCTTTATCATCCTCAAAAAATATTGAGGGATCAATTCCATTAACTTCCGGGAGCCAAACCGGGTTTGAATATGGGCCTGCTGGATTTGTAGCGGTAACTACAAAATTGCCACCTCCATCAACTAGTGTACAAGTTACATAAAATATTCCTTTATGATGTTTAATTGCTGGTGCAAAAATGGCACGTGATACTCCAAAACCATCAAGATTCAATTGCTCGGGTCTATCTAGTACATGGCCAATCTGTTTCCAGTTAACTAAATCTTTACTATGAAAAATTGGTATGCCCGGATAATAAGCAAAAGTTGAATTTATCAGGTAGTAATCATCCCCCACTTTTTCTAAACTTGGATCAGGATAAAATCCGGCAAGTATAGGATTTAAAAAACGCTCTTCACCTTGTGCGGTTATTTCTTTTTGTGAAGCACAAGCCAACAGTAATATTCCCAATATTGCTATCATTAACAATCTCATTTTTACTCCTTATAATTTTTATAATATCATTTTATCGATCGATTAAAACTTTGAGGCGGCCCAAGATAACTCGGTTTCAATCCTCCAGTATCAATAACTATTTTTTGTAGAACCAGTCCTGGATCAATCATCCAGAATTTTAAAGTATGTTCGCCTGGTTTTGTAATTGTATGCTTTGAGGTAATAATTTTAATTTTATTACTCACCGCTTCATTCCATTCTCTCGGATATTTCCAATCGGGGATTGTATCTTTTTCATGAACATTTTTTATTTGAGGAGTTTCATCGTCGAATGATATTGCATAATGAAGACCTTTTGTTCCATGTTTAAAATTTTGAGTTGGAGCAAAATATGCTTTTACAGTAACCTCCCTCTCTGTAAAAAAGTGAATTAAATACTCAAGCCGCGGTGAGTTAGCATCAATATTTTGTGAAGATGCAGTAACTGGCAATGGAGTTACACCCGATCCGGTCTTTCCAAAGTTTGGAATTGTCAACCAGCTTATTCCATTGGAGTTTATTTTATTTGTATAGTTTTCCGCCTCGATAGAGACATATCCATTGCTTTCAACAAATCCATTTATTTTATTAGGTGTAGGGGATGCAAAATTTTCTGCTACAACTTTTACCGTTACAGTTTTTTTATCGGAGCCATTAATTATCACAGAGCCAATAAGACCTCCCTTTGGCGCTAAGTTCCAATCGACTGAGACAATAATTCTTTTATCAGTTTCTATCCTTCCATATTTACTGTCGATGATTATCCATGGTTCAGAAGTTAGAATCTCAAAATCGAGTGGAGTATTACCTCTATTAAATACATCTATATAATATTTTTGATTATTGTATAAATCAAATACTGGAAGAGAAGGTTGAATTTCATTATTGTTATACCATTTAGTTGAGCCCTCAATAGCTACTCCCAGATCTGCATTATCTAAAGGTGTAATAGTTTTTACTTTAGGCATTATATTTCTTTCAGGCTGCTGCCATGATGTGTAACCGATATGGGATTGATCCATCATATGGGCCCATTTCCCTTCGGCTATAATTTTATTGTAGTGATCGGTTATTAACGTATCCTTATTAAAATGGTATTTAACTTTAGAGGCATAATGATTGGTTGATACTCTTCCTTGCGATTCATATAAATAATTCTTTGCAAGTGATAAGTACATATCATAGAGGTTAGCCATTGCCGAAGTTGGATGAAGCACTAACTGAAAAAATGCATCTCTGTATTCTTTTGGAAGCTTATCATTAATACACTGAGCTTTCGCTGTCAACTCATTAAATTCGTCAACAACAGTCTTAAATTCTTTATAATCAGTTAAACTATAAGTATCATAATGCAACATTTCAGGTTTGCGTCTTCCATTAAATTTGGTGTATGTCTCAACAATCTCAGCAATTTCTTTTGAGAATTGATGGCCAAATTGTTTTTCAACCCATTGGAGAGTATAAGCTGGCAGTTTTGATGCGGGTATATTGTCCGGATTCCAGGCAAAATCTAAAAAAAACTCAATAGGAAATTCCATTGGTTTAATATCCCCAACATTCACAATCCAAATTCTATCAACACCATACCTATAAGTAAGATTCATCTGTTCCCAAATTCGGGCAATTGGATTTGTATTCAACCATTTGTAGTTTCTTGGCCCCCCCACAAAGTCGTAATGATAATACATTCCATACCCACCTTTTCTTGGCTTGGCATTTATATCTGGAAGAATTCTAACATTTCCCCAGTTATCGTCACAAAGTAAAAGAGTAACATCATCGGGAACTCTCATTCCTTTATCATAATATTCCTGCACCTCCTTATAAAGTGCCCATACCTGAGGTATCTCTGTAATTTCTTTTCCGGTAACTTCTTTTAATATTTCTCTTTGATCATTCACTATATTTTCAAGCAGAGAAAGATTTGCGTCTGGACTCATTGCTTCATCGCCATCACCCCTCATTGCGAGTGTAACAATACTTTCATAATTACCCATACTTTTAATTCCATCGCGCCAAAATTCTTGAAGTCCCTCTTTATTCTTTTCATAATTCCATTTACCCCCTCTGCCATAACGCCTCCATTCATCGTGCGCACGCATCATTGGCTCGTGATGAGAAGTACCAATAACCACCCCATACTCATCAGCCAATCTTGGATTATTAGGATCATCGTCATAGAAAGCTCTGCCCCACATTGCAGGCCACAAAAAATTTCCCTTCATCCTTAAAATCAATTCAAAAACATGCTCATAAAATTTTGAGTTAAATCCTCCATATCGTTTGAATACCCATCCGGTTAACGCGGGAGCTTCATCATTAATAAAAATGCCGCGGTATTTTACTTTTGGCTCGCCAATCGAAAATTTTCCGGGAAGTACATATAAGGAATTTTGTTTCCTCACCGGCACATCGGCCCACCAATACCAGGGTGAAACGCCAATTTGATTTGATAGATCATACATCCCAAATATTGTACCTCTTTTATCACTGCCGGCAATTATTAATGCTCTATCAATATTTGGTAATGGTTTTTCAATAGCAGTAATAAGGTATGTTTCCCATTTCCCTGTAATAGCATCAACATTCAATTTTTTCTCTTTTATCAGTTGATCGATTACCGGATTTTTTCCGATGGTTCCAATAATAATTACATCCTTATTTTCATTAAAGTTATCTATCAACACTTCCGGTTTTGTGTTTGTTACATTAGCAATATCATTTTGCAGATGTTTAGAAACTCTCTGAATTCCTGGATAATCGTTACCACTTATAAATATGGGAGCTGATTTACCATTTTCCGAGATTGTGAACTTGCTCTTCTTTTTATCTGTAGTAATATATTTCTCACCATCGAATCCAAACGTCTCAATTACAGATATAAATGAAAAAATTATTGAGAGAAGAAATAACTTTTTCAAAACTTCAGATTTCATGATTGAATTCATAACAAAAACCTCAAACAAATTTTAACAATGATGTATTTCTTTTTAGTGAAGTTCTACAATGGTGAATATATTCTAAAATTACCACTGAGTTGTAACATCGCCAGCATATACAAACAGCCATCATAATAACGGCCATACCCACTGGGAATTTCCATATCATATACTCGTTTTACAAACTCAATTCTATTTTCATTAGTAGATGCTAATGCCGCGACCCCATTCATCGCTATTAACCCGGTGTTTCTTTCTGAAGTTAATTTTTTGCCATCGAGTGTATAGAGTCCTGGATAAGTATCTATTCCTTCTTTATAAAAAAAGTTGAGTATTCTATTTGATTGTTCAACAGCCCATTTATCCTTTGCGAACCATTGATAATCAACCGCAATATTCATTGCCACACGCCACGCATCATATTGAAAATTATGCGTTCCCCCATTCCAAGGGTTATATCCTTGGCCATTAAAAAGTGAATAATCGGGAGCCAATCCGGTTTTTGGATTTACCGTTTTCTTAAAGAACTCTCTACTTGTCTCTGCGGCAGATCTCCAAAAATCATTTTCTTTATTCGCCCACATTGCCCAAAGTTCATAATAGTGAGGAACATGGTAGGAAGGATCAGTAAAATCATCGGCTTCGCCAGCTGGAACAAACACTACCTGTTTTTCTTTTCTATTGAACATATTTGTTACAACTTTTGGATCATCCGAATTTTCATTCTTGCTTAACATTGCGTCAAGAATTTTCTGCGCCTGTTCTTTATAATTAAAAATTCCCTCACCGTCACCCCATCGTGCAGATGCAAAGAATAGTGATGTAACAAACCAAATTTCGCCATCGGAAGCAGAATTTGAATCGAGTTTCGTTCCATCCGGTTTTGTATGCCATGCAAAATATCCATCACGCTGCCCCTCTTTGTGCTGCATAAATGTTACAGCCCATTTCCATAACCGGTCAAATTCTTCCTTTTTGTTTAATTGAACAGAGATCATCATTCCATACGAAATTCCCTCTGACCGGACATCATTGTGGATAACATCAAGCATATAAGCCATATCCGGCTCAACTTCATAATAGATTTTTTGATTGCTCGGGTCTCCATGAAAAAGCTGTTTGAACCCACTATTTATTTTCGAGTTTACTTCATCCTCGCTTTTACCGAGAAGTTGCGTAAATAAATTTTGATATTTTCCAGAATGGTAACTACCCTTCGTAATTATGGTTGAGGAACAGGAACTATTAGATATTAACATAATTATTATAATTATTGATTTTACAATATAAAGTTTGGTTTTATACATCAGGACTACCTTTTTCCAAATGACTTAACAATATTGTTTGGTAATATTTATAAGTGAATTGAGGACAAAATCGTCTAATACAATAAAATTAAAAGGGCGATTTAAACAACAATCGCCCTATAATAATCATAGATTGAGATTATTTCATCAACAACATTTTCTTAATTGAGACGAACGTACCGGATTGTAAACGATAGACGTACACTCCGCTTGAAAGATTACCGGCATTAAATTGAACATCATGATATCCGGCCAATTGTTCTCCATCAACCAATGTTTGCATATGCCTTCCCAACATATCAAAGACATCTAACTTCACACTTGAAGCTCGAGGTAAATAGTAACTTATTTGTGTGGAAGGATTAAATGGATTTGGATAATTATTATATAGTACAAAGTCCTGAGGCAACTCGGTTTCCCCCTTAACAGATACAGGGATATTTAAAGTGTCAAGGTATTCTCTTAACCAAATCAATGCAGGTCTTTCTACATTGTTAGATTCAATCAAATAAGCTTTTTGATCATTTCTCCACAATCCTGGTCTCCAGCCCCATAAAGTAATACCTTCAACACCCGGATGTTCCCATAATGCCGGAAAGATGCGTTTATACTGAGTAAGTTGAGTAGCATCTGTTGGACCATCAATATCAAGTTCAGTAATATGAATTGGAATGCCAGTTGAGGCGAGCGAATCAAGATTTCTTTTCATCGTAGCAACTGCAGCAGTTGTTGTAAATGCATGTCCTTGTTCACCGATTAAATCTATTAGATTTTCCTTCTTAAGTAATCTAATAATTTTAAGATATTCAGCTGTACTGCTCGAGCTATTAATAATGCTGTAATCATTAAGCATCAATTTAGTTTTTGCAGGGAAAATTTCACGAGCCATTTTGAAGGCGGTTATAATCCAATCATACCCGGTAGCGCCATTACCACCAAGCGCGTTTTTATAATTTGCTCTACCGCTGGTTCCATCTGGAGGATTGTGATTTAGCAGAGGTTCATTCACAACTTCCAAATAAGCAATATCGGGATATCTTTGGGCGACAGCCACAAACCATTCTCTTATTTCTTTAAGTTGTTCATCAGCAGGAAGAGCGTTAATCCATGAAGGTTGTTGTGCGCCCCATACAAGCACATGAAAATGGAATGGGAAATTATTCTCTTTTGCTAGATTATAAGCGGCATCTAAAGCTCCCCAATTCATTTGATTACGTGTTCCTTCAACGCTTCCCCACTTTCCGGCGTTTTCTGGTGTAACTTTATTCCAATAGGATTTAAAGTTAGTTGCCTGATTAGTACTGTGAGCGCTTCCAAGGAATTTTTTCTGTTTATGGGCAAGAGGGGGTCCATTATAGATATTTCCTCCTGGAACATTGGTAACGCCTGCTACACCTTTATCAAGGTTATCAACTGTATAGAAAACGATTGATTTACCGAATGCGAATTTGTCTATAAATAAACCATTTTCTCTACCGGCAACATGAAAAGTAAAAGTTGTACCTCCCTCAGGGACAATAAATTTTGCTCCAACTGAGTTGAATGTATTACCTGTAATGCAAACCCATTTCCAAACATTGGACCCTGCCCCACCAATTTCGCGAACGACATCACTAGCGTTTGAAAAACCTCCAGCAGCTAATCCATTCACCATGTTCCATAAAGTATCAACAGTTGGATCTTTTTGCCCAAAAGTTTTACCATAGAAAAAACTGTCATCATTAAAAGTATCGGGGCCTACATTAATTCTAGCATATAAATTATAAGTGCCAGAATCCGGAAATGTTACTTGGTAAGATATAGTTCTGTCAAGTTTTGCCGGAAAATTTGTTGCGCCTGCTGCCGCTGCATCAGTTTTTATTGTTACATAAGTTAAATTACTGTTACCGGCATCAGTAGTTACCTGAAAATCGGATCCAACATTCCCCGACTCGGCTTCAACAATAATTGGTTTATAAGCTTCAGCAAGACTGATAACTTTTGTGATCTTCATATTATCAACATATATAGTACTGCCAACATTTCCAGTAATACTGAAGTGAATTGGCGCTCTTATAACGGTTTGGTTATCAGTAACCGTAAACTCAAGAGTATATTCTTTCCATTCAGTAGTAAGGCGTGATGCGCGATCAGCGGCATATTCACTGTACGAATAATTTCCAACCGTAAAATATATTTGGGAATTTGCTTTATCTGATTTCGCCCAAACTGAATATTTATAAGTTGCACCGGGTGTTACATGAAGACTATCAGCAACTATTTGGATATCCCATGCGTTTGCGCCAACACTATTAACAACAACCTTTAATGATTTACTACCATCTTTTGCGGTTTCGTCTGTAACAGAAAATTGGGGGGCCGTAGTTAAAGTACCCACCTGAATTAACCACCCTTTTGCGGCTGTATCTGTTATTGGACCTAGTGGTGTCTGTTCAAAACTACCATTAGTTACAATTTGAGCTTTATTTTCCACAGTTAATGCAATTATCATTATAAAAAGGAATATTGCCGTTACTGAAGAAAAAATATTAGTTATTTTTTTCATATTGACCTCCGTTTTCGTTTAGAAAAATTTTTATTACTAATATGAATATTCTCTTATTACAGTATTATTATTCGATCATTCATTTTCATTAAATAAGCTATTGTCATTAAATCGTACAACCAATAAGAAATGCAATCTTTTTTGAGAGTCGAAACAACCAAATTGAAATTATTAAAGAATATAATTCACCATTGAACCGTTTCAAAAATTCTCCATGAAGTTACATTTTTTTATAAAACATTGCATTAAAAAAAGCTTTTTATTTCAACAATACAAACTTTTTTGTTTCTAAATAATTATTAACCTTTAACTGATAAAAATAGGTTCCGCTCGTAAGCTGGGCATGTTTGTTTAGCTGATTGACTCCAAAATTAATATTATACTTTCCAGCACTCTTAAATTCATCCACCAAAACAGCAACCTCATTACCAAGTACATCATAAACTTTTATAGATACATAACCTTCCGCCGGTAATTGATAACTGATTGTGGTTTCAGGATTAAAGGGATTAGGATAATTTTGGCTTAAGTTATAATCACTAGGCATCCTAGCTTCATCAATTCCGGTTGATTTCTTAACGAGAGAATCAATCGCAGTTTTAAGATTTAATTTGGCAGTTTCTAACGCGTCTCCGGTGGAAACTGTATGACTATAATTTTTATTCATAGCATCGTGCGAAGCAAATAGAGCGGTTTCAAACTGCGCCCATGATTCGGTTGTGTATTCGTTTTTAATCAAAGTACCGGTAAAAGTAATCAGAGAATCTAGTGAATTATAATTTTGAGCAACCTTAACTACTTCATAGTAAGCCGGTTTACACTGATTATTAATATCCCATAATGAAGCTTTTTTTACAAATGCCCATTCATCATTCAATCCATCTTTACTTACACTAATAATTTTTCCACGCCCTGAGAAATAACTTCTATCCATAAAACATTTAATTAGCTGTCCATATTGATTTGCTTGTTGGGTTAGTACTGTGCTTGTTAAGTTATCACTACTTGGTTTTACGTCCAATTCAGTAACTGCCATTTCTGTGCATATTGGCTCAAATTTATTATATGATGCAATCCACTGCGCGGCTGTTGGTGAATTATATTGGTCATGATCCTGCATTCCAATTCCATCCAAAAATCCCGCATCAAAAATTGGTTTGCATATTCTCACAATACCGTCAGCTTTTCCAGATTGATGAGTATTATAATCATTGTAGTAAAGTTTCATTTGTGTTTCACCATATTGCACAGAATATTTTCTTGCAAATTCAAACGCCTTCATAATAAAGCTATTATCACCAAAAGTAGTGTACCATTCATTATTTGTGGTTCTATCGGTACCTGTATTATCATTAACTGCCTCATTAACTACATCCATTGCAGTCAATAATCCTGGCCACCCTTCGTGTAGTATTCTCATCACTTCTTTAATATAATTTTCCATACGCAGCATCATCTTCTCTTTTGATAATCTCTCACCATTATTTGTATATCCTTTACGGAAAAATGCAGTCCCCGGATGTTGATTATGCCACACCAAAGTATGACCCCGGAATGTAAATCCTTGTCTCTTAGCCCAATTGAGTTGAGCTTTTATATTCCCGTTAAAAGTAACTTTTGGATTCACATCAATTGAATCCTTTGCCGACTGTGTAGATGCAGAATTATAAGCCGAGGCACTACCATTGATATCAACAATATATGTTGCTTTCATCCAGTTGCCCGGACTCATAGAGTTCATGTGATGTTTAATTAAATAACCGCCATTTGGATCAGCAATATTTGATTGCCCTTGAACATAAGGATCAGTTGAAAAACCGATATGGGCATAAGATAAAAGACAACCAATATAAAAATCATTTTTAAATACCTCTTTTAAAGCAGGTACATTTGTTTGAACATTAGTTTGAGCGCTTATCTGTAAAGCAAATAATAATGCAATTAAAGTATAGAAAATTGAAAATTTTCTTGTTCGGTGAGTCCTGGATAAAATCATTTAATACTTCCTATAGATAATTATAAAATATTAGTTTGATACAAAAGTTGTAATGCTCGAAGGTTCGAGTGTAAATATAAAATTATCACCAGCTACATTAATTTCCGAGCCCATTTCACAATTTTTTGAGACTGAAGTTGTGTAGGGAGTAAATTTTTTATTTACTGTTCCATTTTGAATTCTGAATGCATGTTCTTTAGAAGTTGTACTTGTATTTACGGCTACAATAATTACTTTTGAAGTTGCCGGATCAATATATGAAGTGGTACTAACTCCGGAACCTACTAAGGGAGGATAGACTGCACTTTCTACTCGGTAATAACCTGGACGAATAAATTTAGAAAACTGGGACATTACATAACCCTTTTTGGTAATTGTACCTTTATTGCCACTGTTATTTGTACCGTCACTTATAGGTCCATAAAACCTAACAATATACCACCACACATAGGCATTCATACCCGCTTTCATAACGTTGTTCATTTCAGATGCAACTGGTAAGCCCCATGCCCAATCGTTTGCCTGCCCGGTTTCCCCGCTTAGATGCTCAGTCATCCAAACTTCTTTTCCTTTTTGTTCAGCCAGAGGATATGATGCAAGTCCCCCTCCATAAATATGTCCCCCAACAATATCTAAATTTGAACATGCAATTGAATCATTTAGGATAGGATCGGACATATTTTTTCTAAACTGGAAAGACTCCGGAGCCATAACTCTAGTTTCTAACTTATGCGCATATTCTTTCATAAATCTAAGCATCTCATCAGCAGTCCAGCCAGTCCATTCATTTGCATAGTCCGGTTCATTTTGCACAGAAATAGCATATAATGGTACACCATTTCTCAACATAAATCTTGTATAAGCATTTAAGTGATCAGCATAGTCGTTATACATATCGTAGCGTACTCTCGTTTGACCATTAATAACCTCAGTCATTCGAGGGGGAGCATTCCAAGGAGAAGCGAATATAAGGACTCCTTTTTCGTGCGCCTTTTTCGCAGTAGTTACATTCATACTCCATTGATTGCTATCTGGCTGAACCATTAACCTTAATATCGAAAAGCCAAGTTGGGTATCACCAGTGCCAAATGCTGTTTCAATTTCCGAGCTTGTCATATCTGGTCGCCAGGGAAGAATATTAGCAGCACCAAATCCTCTTATTAATTGGCGAAGATTAGAAAAGTTTACCGTTTCAAGCGGTATATAATTAACTGTGAAATTAATTGTAGTGTCACGTTGAATTTTTACATCATAAAACTCTTGTGAAATAATAATGGGCATAGTGGTAGATACATTTCCAATCCTTATCGTATAACTTCCTTCCGAGATAGTACTTTTATTTAGTCGAACATTTTCAAGGGGGGTAGTAGAGTAATTTCGGGGTATTGATATTATCCCTTTACTATTTTCATTAAGGATCATTTTTCTTACTTGAGATTCACCATCAGCATGTAAACGATAAAGATATACTCCGCTCGTAACTCTTTGGCCAAAATTATTTCTTCCATCCCACAATAAATTATGCGCTCCAACTCTCTGCACCCCCGCATTCATCACTCTAACTTCTCTTCCAAGAATATCATAAATAGTTACTTGTACCTCTGATTCCTCTTTAATATTGTAGGGAATGGCGGTAGAATTAGAAAACGGATTTGGGTAATTCTGCTCGAGTTCAAACTTTGTTGGAAGATTATTATTTTCAGATCTAATTGAAGTTGGAATGCCAATCTGGTAATTTCCTGTATTATCAGTTAACGTGGAGAATTTCTTCGTTGTATCGGAATTATCAATCACTGTAACCGACGCGTTGACTATTGAGTATCTTGCGGCAGTAACTCTTCCTTTTAAAGAAACAGTTTGAGCATTCAATTGAACTGTAAATACTATAAATAAAATTATCATCAAGAACGGATAACAATTTATTCTTATTAACGGTTTTTTAAGTTTTTTTGTAATCATATTCACTTATACTTATTTCAAATTTCTTTACGTATGATTATTTAATTAGTACAAATTTTCTAGTTTGTGCATACTCCCCGCTCAGCAGTTTGTAAAAATATATACCGCTTGCCAAATTGCTTCCATCAAACATTATCTCGTGATTGCCCGGTGATTGATTTTCATTCACGAGAACAGCCACTTCTTTACCTAAAATATCATACAAACGTAGTGACGTCATAACTTGTCCCGATTTTTCGGGATATGACGTCTCTACAAATGATGGAATTGAATATTTTATTTTTGTAACCGGATTAAAGGGATTTGGATAATTCTGTTCCAGTTTATAATCAGTACCAATTTCCGATCCGTGAGATTGAATTGAAGTTAGTGATTTTTTTAGTAATGAAAGCATTTTGGTTGCATAACGTTTTCCCAATTCTCTATAGCCTTCAGAGCTAAAATGAAGATTGTCTGTAGTATCTTTACAACCGCTTGAAGAAATAACATAAGAATTTGGAATAGTTTGCGGAAGTTTTGCTATGATAGAATTCATACTGGCACAAACTCCCCCTTGATCTGCATGTACAACTTCACCCGCTAATAAAGGTACTTTTGCTGGATCAAGTTCCAGGTCTGCTATTAGGTTGTTATAAATCTTCTTAACCTTTGAGGGCCACTGATTATCTCCAGTGTTTGATTCACCTTGATGCAGTAAAATTCCTTTAATAATGCCATCTTTTTGAGCCAGCTTTGCGATTTCAACCAAGCGTCCATATGGATTTCCTCCATACTCAGCAATAATATTTTTCATCCAAGATGCGGCTGTTGATGCGTATGATTGGTAATTATCTTTGTCGAACAATTCAATTTTACAACCGGCTACCGAAACATTTACAACTCCAATTTTTATATTTGAGGGAAGACTATCCACCATGGTTCTTCCAAAATAATCGGTTGGCGAAAGTCCAGTGTAACATCTACATAATGGAGGAACAGCGGTATACCATTTACCCATTGTTCTTCTCAGATTCGAACATGTTACAGCTTCCATTACTTGAAAACGAGCATCCACAGTTTTATCATGTTCAGCAATTATTCCTTGACCTTCCATATTTGATTGACCAAAACTGAGGAAGATATAAAAGTTCTGATCTTGTGAAAGAACGTCGATTGTCAATAAGAATAATCCAATTAAACTATACTTCATTAATTTCATTTTCGAGTTCCCAAAAACCTGTATTCTAAAATTTACGACCAGCGTTTAAAACTATATATAAATATTTTATAACCGTTGTATTGGAATAAAAATCAGCACAGTGGTGATAATTATGCTTTACATCTTAGCATAAACAATAACTTTAGCTTCAATTAATCCTGTTGATTTTGCTGTTACAGTTATGGCGCCTGTTCCACCAGCTTTTGCGCGGATAATTACTAAAGCTAATCCGCTGAATACTTCCCTTTCATGAGATGGGAAAGGAATTAAATTACTTGGATCACCATTATCTGTAGCAACTATTTCTCCGTCACCTTCAATTTCGAACTGAATATTATTATTAGCGATTGGAACCGTCAATCCATTTTCATCAATAACTTTTAATGTAATGAAAGCTAAATCTTTTCCATCGGAAATAATTTCACTACGATCAGCAGAAAGTTCTAATCGTTTTGGATTTCCAGTGGTTCTAACAAAATTCTCCGCCCAATTCTCACCATTCTTATAAGCTATTACTTTTAATTCACCTGGTTCATATATAACATCATCCCACCTTAAGCGATATTCATACTGTTTTTTATTTTTAATACCAAGTGATTTTCCATTAAGGAATAATTCAGCTGAATCACCTGATGTGAATACATGTACCGGAGTAACTTCACCAATTCTTTCGGGCCAATTCCAGTGAGGAAGTATATGAGCCATCGGGAAATCGGGGCGCCAGTGAGCTTGATATAAATAGAAACGATCCTTTTTGAAACCTGCCAGATCTATAATACCTGTGTATGAACTTCTTGATTCATAATAAGGAGTTGGTTCACCTAAATAGTCAAAACCATTCCATACAATTTCGCCGGCAACAAATGGATGTCTTTCGATAGCACTAAAAACTTTATCTGCAGAAGATCCAAAATCAACAGCATAAAGTTCATAAGAGCTAACATGATTAATTTTTGAATCCCCTCCTCTTCCATCCCGAATAGGTGAACTCATATCGGGTGTTACAGGGAAGAGATAAATACCACGACTGCTTGCGGCTGATGCTGATTCACTGCTGAGTATTACCTTATCAGGAAATTTTTCATGGTAAGGAATATATTGAGGAGCAGTCCGTATTCGATTTGTGCCTTCAAACATCGGATCTTGCCGAATTCCCTCTCCTTGATAGTTAAGACTAATTAAATCCATTTCCGCTGGCATCGGCATATCTGGTTTAGCCCAATTCATTGCGCATGTTGTTGGCCGAGAGGCATCTTCTTCTTTTATAATATTATGTAATCGCCTAGCAATTTCTGCCCCCTCTTTATCTGTATACTGTTCACCAACCTCATTTCCATAACTCCAAATTATAACTGAAGGATTATTCCTATCTCTTCTGATGATCGCGCGTAAATCCTGTTCATACCATTCCGGAAATATTAAATGAAAATCGAGTGGCGTTTTTTTTCTTTCCCAAGAATCAAACACTTCGTTAACTACTAAAAATCCCATCCGGTCAGTTAATTCTAATAATTCTGGAGCGGGGGGATTATGAGCCATCCGGATTGCGTTGCATCCCATCTCTCGAAGAATTTCTAGTTGACGTTCTGCTGCTCTAATATTAATTGCTGCTCCTAATGCGCCTAGATCATGATGTTGATTTACACCTTTAACTTTTATCAATTCATCATTTACATAAATTCCCGAATTAGGATCAAATTTTAATGAACGGATACCGAATGACGTTTCATATTGGTCAATTTGTTTTTCGTTTTCAAATAATGCCGTTACCGCAATATATCTATGAGGAATTTGAGTTGGTGGAGGACCCCAAAGTTTTGGATTCTTAATTGTAACAGAACAATCTATCTTACTTTTTTTTCCGGCAGAAATTTTAACAAATTTATCATCAATAACTGCTACCTCATTACCGGTCTTGGTTCCTTCATCGTTTAGTTCATAAATTTTTGTAACAATTTTTATATCAGCATCACTATTTAATTTATTATTGATTTCTAATTCTAAATTAACTTTTGCCGAGGAATTAGAGATTTCACTTGTCGTGATGTAAGTTCCCCATTGTCCAATATATATGGGATTGGTTTTTACTAACCAAACATTTCTGTAAAGTCCGCCACCGGGATACCATCGGGATGAAATTGGAGGATTATCTAATCTTATTGCAAGCTGGTTTTCTTCTCCAAATTTTATATATGGTGTAAGATCAACACGCCATGATGCATATCCATAAGGCCATCCTCCAACTAAATTTCCATTAAGCCAAACCATTGCATATGACATTGCACCATCTACATCTAAAAAAAATAATTTACCAGCGTCTGATTCAGATATCTGAAGCGCTTTTCTATACCAGGCAACACCGGGGCTCGGCAATCGTCCCATACCCCCGCCAACTTCTAAATTATAGTCTTTTAGGAATGGTCCTTTTATTGCCCAATCATGTGGCAGATCTACAATTTCCCATGATCTATCATCAAAACTATTTTGTACGAATTGAAAATCTTGACCTGGATTACCACTTGGGCGTTTATAATGTTTTGAAATATCTTTAAGAAAATCATTTCCGGTTGGCAAAATCCATGGCTTTAGCACTAATTGATCCGTTTTAATTTTTTCGGCTTCCGTAGGTTTTGCATCTGCGGGCTGATCCCATGAAAATTCTTTAACATCCGGGCGTACATCATATATTAAATCGTCACCTTTCGATAGCCAATCATACTTAAAAAACCGCCAGTCATCATTTATCGAAATACGTTGACGAACTTCATCAGTAGTAACTTTTTGTAACTGTGATTGCACAGTACAGCTGCACATTAAAACTAAACCGAAAACAAGTATGAATACTTTCATTTACGCCTTCATATATTTATAAATATCTAACAATTAACTTTTTACAACTTTATTTCAACAGCATAAATTTCTTTGTGTCGGTAAAATTATCAGCATTCATTTGATATAGATAAATTCCACTCGGTAAATCAGCGCCATCAAATTTCACTGAATAAGTCCCGGGAGAAGCTGTTCCCTCAAATAAATTAGCAACTAATTGTCCAAGGAGATTATAAACCTTTATGGTAACGAATGAACTTTTCTTTACTTGATAATTGATTTGAGTTGCCGGATTAAAAGGATTGGGGAAATTCTGTTCAAGAGAATATGAATAAGGAAATGTGTTTTTATTATCATCTTTCATTTTCGTACTTACATCAGCAGAAATAAAATTAAAGGTCTTAATGCGGAATAATTTTTCACCTGGCGCGCCTAAAAATTTTAGATACAAATCGTGCCTTCCCAAAACCTTTTGAACATTAACACGAAAATCTTTAAATGTTCTCAAGTCCCCAGTGTTTTCAATATTAATCTCACCTATTTTCGTTCCATTATCAAAAGAGTCAATCCAAAATTCAATTTTTCCTCCGCTTGAAGTGGAAGCGGCATTAACAACAACTGAATCCGGCATTCTCAGATAATTATCATTCCCAAATTCTACTCCCGCGAACATTGCCCAATCAGTATTATGAATTTCATCGAGTATATCAGCACCCGATAATTTTGTACCGAATTGATTTGCCGGAATACTCGCCATTATTGGAGTATACGCATCTCGGTAGATGTAGAAATCAAAATCAGCTTGCTTGCCAATTACATACAAACCTTGTCTATTTCCCGTGAACGCATTATAATCCGGTTGTGGGCCATCCATAGATGCCACATTTATACTACTTCCAACTTGAGTCCACTTTTTACCATCATTACTGAAATAACCTGAAAGCAAATGGTTTTCTCTTACAATTTTTAACCAGACTACATTTCCAAAATTATTTTCAACCTCATGCGAGGTTCTATCGAACTGGAATTTGACAGCTAGTTTACCGGCACCATCAAGAGTACTATATAATCTTGCGTGAAGAGTCTGCAAACCATTCATAATTCTTATCCCCGCTTCATGAGTAGATAAGGTTGGTTCAAAATCCACGCGAGTTATAAGAGCATAATTATGTTCGGCGTCATTCTTTGTAATTGTATTATGTTTATTTCTGGGGAGTAATCTTAACCAGCCGGGTCTTTCAGTCAATGAATAATTCATTTGCGGGGAATATCCGAGCCGTGACCATTCCGGATTTAATTTATCAGATTCAAAAAAATCTGATTTAGGAACCATCCAGGGAATATTATTGGTATTTGGAAGTTTTGGAGCGGTCATAGGTAAATTTACAGGGAAATCAACAATGGGCTTCATTGATTGATTATATTTAACTTGACTCATCAATCCTTGTCTTCCCTGCGCTTGCCATTCGTTAGTAGAATATGAATGATACATGATCCATGAAGTGCTGTCATCCAAAATTACAGCAGGTGAATTGTGATTTGGTCCGGGGAATACAGTTGGTGCTGAAACACTGCCAAATAAATCACCTAAATTTTCCCAGGCAGATTTATCACCAGTAAGAGTAGTACTTCTAAATACATACTGACCACCGGCTAGATTTCTCGCAAAAGAATAAAAATAATAACCTTTATATTTCCACATCACCGGACCTTCAGCCCAGGAGAAGGGATAATTTGGAGCTGGATTAATCCATGTTAAATCATAAACTCGACCGTTTGGTTGTCCATTTATTCCGAGCTCAATAATCCAGTTACCGGGTTGACCATGTTTAGCGAGCAAATACCATTTCCCATCATCATCAATAAAAATTGAATTATCCATTCCTAATCCAGTTATCCCAGCTGGGCGAGTCATTGCGACCGGTGAACTCCACGGTCCTTCAACTTTATCAGCTGTAACAAAATACATTGTTCCAGATCTTCCAAAAAAGTGCCAGTACTTATTATTGTAGAAAACAACATGTCCTCCCCAAATTCCATCTGTTGGATTGCTGCCAAAATTTGACCATGAATTGCTAACCGGCTGAGAAACAACTTCCCAATGCACCAAATCGGTTGAACGGTAAATTTTAGGTGTCATACTAAATGATGAACCTGTGGTATAAAAATAATCTCCGATCCTGGTTAATGTACAATCGGGGTGATCACCGGGAATAACCGGATTCATGAAAGTAGAAATAGATTGCGCGTTGTAACTACTAATCAGCAAGAAGAATGATAAAATTATGAGTAAGCGTTTCATTATTACCCTTTTATTTATAAATCAATAAGAAAAATATTTATTAAATCATATGTAAATTTTATTTCAAAATCAGGTTATTTCGTTAGAATCATTTTTTTAGTTATAGAATTATTTCCTGCTCTAACGGTATAGTAATAAACTCCACTGGAAAGATTTTCAGCATTAAATTTTACGTAATGTGTACCAACTGTGTAATCTTTACCGGCTAACTCAGCAATTTCTTGTCCAATACTGTTATAAATTTTTAGTGAGACAAATGAATTTTCTGGTATGCTGAATGAAATTGAGGTTGATGGATTAAATGGATTCGGATAGTTTTGCATTAAGCTAAATTCTTCGGGCAACAAATTTAAATTTTCATCAATACTCGTAGAAACCGCGCCATTCTTAAATAGATACAATACTTCCTCAGAAGATAAAGCTTTATTAAAAATATTAAACTCGAATATTTCTCCCTTCCAAACAGCATCATCAGTGTATCCACTTTTTGCAAGGTAAGCAAAAATTGGATGTATTTTTTTAATACTATTATTGGAAGCCAATAAACTCGTTCCCTTCAGTTCACCATCGGTATAAAAAGAAATTTCAGTTGCATTTAAAGTAGCAACCATATGATGAATCTTCCCATCATCAAATTCAGGTCCATTTACTCCCGTTTCAGCTGACCAGGGAGTTGAGACGTCATCACATGAAATTGCTGCTCGGCTCACATCATCAAGCCGGGCAGGAGTCATAAAAAAGTAATTAACACCAATCGCATTTTGGGTATTGCCAAAAAAAGCAAGCATGTGAAAATTGGTGTTTCCATTAGCGAGTGGTCTGAACCACGCTTCGATTGTAACTTCGTTTAATTCATTTATAGCAATTTTACCGGCTGGCAATTCCAGCCATGAATTCGGCTCGGTGGTGTTCAATGCACCATTCGATATTTTTGCTGATCCCTTCAATATTCCTGCTAATTTTCCTACATGATCATTGGCAGTACCATCATCAAACTTCCACGAATGAATTAAATTTTTATCGCCAGGATTAACCTGGGCAGTCAAGTTGGTGAAAAGCAGAGCTGCAAGTATGTAAGTAAAAAACAAATTAGTTCTCATTTTCATAATTTATATCCGTTTAATTATTGTGGATTTACATTAGGTTAAAAAGTAATGTGTTTTGATTCATTCAATAAATGATTTAACCTATATTAAAATCCTAACCAGATAAATGAAAGCCACTTTTAGCTAATCGTTAACCAATTTGCGCTACTGAAAAATTAGCAGGGCTGGTGCAATTTTCGAAATTCGCGCAATCCCATCCCTTTTTCTTTTTTGAAGTATCGGGAGATGTGTTCAGCATCGGTAAAGGTAAAAAGTGAGGTGATTTCAGCGATAGGCAGATCTGTTTCAATTAAAAATTTAGTTATTAAATCCACTCTTCTACGCCTAATTTCATCATAAATCGATCTGTGCAAAATGTCTCTAAATCTCTTCTCCAATATACGTCTGCTTAAACAAGTGCTGTTAACAACCTCTTTCACACAAATTTTTGATTTAGCATTTTCCCTAATAAATTTAAGGGCTTTAGTAATTTCCGGATCATTAACTGCAAAAATATCTGAAGATTGCCGTTGAACAATGTGAGTTGGAGAGACTATTATCTGCTGACCATTCATCTTTGTACCCGATAAAAGATCATTTAGAAGTTTTGCGGAATTATATCCCGCCGATTCAACGTCAAGAGCAATACTTGTAAGAGGAGGATCCCCGATTTCACAAATCATTGGATCATTATCAACTCCTATTACAGAAACGTCATCCGGTACTTTAAGTCCAATTAATTTACAAACCTCAAGTATATGCTGTCCTCTATCATCGTTGCATGCCATTAAAGCAACCGGTTTCGGGATCGATTTAAGCCATTCTATCACATGCCTTTGTTCCACTTCCCAATCTTGACTTTGTAATTTTTTTGATGAATCATAAAGATGAGTTGTGAAACCGGCTTCATTATTATATTTAGTAAAAAATAATTTTCTTTCGTTAGACCATTCAAAAATATCAAAACCGCAGAATGCAAAATTCTTAAATCCTTTATCTCTAAAATGTTCACTAGCCATTTTTGCAATAGCTTGTGAATCGGTTTTAATAACTGGTAATTTTGGATGTGAAGTTTTATCGTGCAAAGCTAGAATTGTAGGGATTTTTAGTTTTAGTAATTCCTGTTTAATCATGGAATTTCGCATTATAATTCCATCAGGCTTCCAGCTGGTTAACCGAGGTATTGAAGTTTTTAACCCGGTTTGTTCTTTAAAGAAAGACCAAGGACCGTTAATTCTTGAATAGCGAGCAACCCCATTAATGAGCTGTCTGCCAAACTCGCGTGATGTTTCAATTAGTAATACTATTTTTTTCATCTGAAATACACTATCTATAATTATCTATATCCATTTATTTATTCGAGCGTTAAATCCTTTCGTTCTATTCATTATATCAAACATTAGTCTCTCTACTTGAAAAAACAGCCTGTCCCAATAACTCAGGACAGGCTGCATTATTGCTAAGAACCAGTTGATTATGCCAATCAGAAATTTACTGATCAGCACAATCGAACTTATAATTACTTGAGAAGCATAAGTTTCTTAATAGAAACAAATTCTTCAGACTGTAGTTTGTAGAAATAAATTCCTGAAGAAAGATTTGATGCATCAAAGTTAACTTTATAGTTACCAGCTGAAAATTCGCCTTGAACCAAGTTAGCTACTTCTCTTCCCAATACGTCATAAACTACAAGACTTACATGCCCATTCTTTGGGAGTGCAAAATCGATAGTAGTAGATGGGTTGAATGGGTTAGGATAATTTTGGCTCAAATTGTATTGAGTTGGAATTTCTCCATCCTGAGCTTTAACCGATAATACATCTTCAGGAATGGTGATATGTTTATCTAAGTTAACATAGAGATCTGTAATTTTAAGAGCTCTCGTATTAGCATTAGTATTCAAACCAATATTAAAGCTGTTGAATACTTTAGTAACGATAGGATTACGATTATCAATCACAATTCCACCAAAGCTGTAGCTCTTATCTTCTTTATAAATATAATATCTAACTTCATTCGAGCCATCTGATTTAGGACCGATTGAGAATGCGAAATTATATTTTCCGGCAGATCCAACCGCTCCGCCCTTTTGTTTTTTATTTGTAAGAACATAATTTGATGCACCAGCTGTGCTAATCCATGTTCCATTTACAACAGCACCAACAGTACCTAATTGAGCAGGACCAGTCCAATTTGTTAAATCATTTGAACCGCTATGAGGAATAAATAAGTAACCTGAATGTGCTCTTTCTAAACCAGACCATGCATTATTTGTAACAGTACCGGCGCTATCACTTGTGAATAAACCTAAACGCAATGAACTCCAAGCTTCAAATCCACCACCTTGAAGTTCCATCTTTCCTGTAACAACCATTGGTTTTTCTACAGTTGGTTTAACTGGGCTTACAAAACCACCTCGAATAGCTGACCAACCAGTTGGTGCTGCTGTACCGGAGATTGCAACGTCACCAGTTAATTCACCAGGTGTCAGAGTCCATCCGCCTGATCTGTTTCCGATAAATCCCCAATCTCCAACATAGAATGGTTCAAATGGAGCGTCAGGTACTACAAGAGTTCCATAATCAACCATAACTTCTAAAACATTAAACATAGTGGCTTTGCTATCATTATTAACACCAAAACTGATTGCGTTGTACTTATTAGTTTTGGATTTTAAAGTTTCAGTTCCACCAAAATAGTACTTATTGTTTTCTTCAATTAAATACCATTTAACTATGCTTGATGTATCATTTACCATTTTAATTGAGATAGCAAAATTATATGTACCAGCTATCATTTCAGCATTTCGTGGAATTTGGTCAATGCCTAAAGTATTTCCATTAACACCAACCTGGGCCGTGTTATTACCACCCCAGCCACTGTGGAATCCACCACCATCTACTAACCAAACTGTACCGGCTCCACCTCTTGCGTTAGACATTGTTGCATTTCCACTTCTTGGATGGAAACTATAACCATAGAATCCCTTTGTACTTGACCATTGGGCATTTTCAGTTAATGCATCCTTTAATGTAACACTATCCTGGAAAGTTATTCCATAACGTAGATGTGTATATGCATCTCCACCGCCACCGCCAACTAATTGCATCTGACCTTTTACAATTAGCTCTTTATCTTTTTTCAGTGGTAATGCTTGTCCAAATCCACCGCTTAATGTTGACCAGCCCGTCGATGTTTTTCCATCTCCCATGCTTGCGTCGCCAACTAATGTTTCTGCGTTATTCTTAATTGGCCATGGACCGCCTGCTGAAGATTTACCCCATTTATCAACGTAATATGCCTGCCATGGTGCTTCTGGTACTGTAATCGTTCCATAATCCACCATTACTTCAAGTACATTAAATTGGGTTATTGTATTATCATTATTTACACCAAAATTAATTGCGTTGAATTTCTTGGTGATTGACTTCACTAATTCTGTTCCACCAAACCAATATTTATTGCCTTCTTCAACTAAGTACCATTTTATTTGGTTTGTGGTGTCATTTATGCTCTTTACCGAAATAGCGAAATTATATGTTCCAGCAACCATTTGAGCATTGCGTGGTGCTTGTTCTATTCCTACTGTATTTCCTTTGCTTCCCACTTGAGCTGTATTATTACCACCCCAGCCGCTATGGAATCCGCCGCCATTTACTAACCATAATGTTCCGGCTCCACCTCTTGCGTTAGACATTGTTCCATTACCGGTTCTTGGATGGAAGCTGTAGCCATAGAATCCCTTTGTACTTGACCATTGGGCATTTTCTGTTAATGCATCCTTTAATGTAACACTATCCTGGAAGGTCAAAGCATAGCGTAGATGAGTATATGCATCTCCACCGCCACCGCCTACATACTGTAACTGACCTTTTACGATAAGTTCTTTATTTGTCTTTAATGGCAATGCTTCTTCAAATCCACCACTTAGGGTTGACCAACCAGTTGATGGTTTTCCATCACCCATGCTTGCGTCGCCAACTAATGTTTCGGCATTATTCTTTATTGGCCATGGACCGCCTGCTGAGGATTTACCCCACTTACTTACATAGAATGCCTGCCATGGAGCTTCCGGTACTGTGATTTGTTCTCCAAGATCAGCTTTAACTGACATAACACTAAACATTGTTGCTTTGCTATCATTATTTACACCGAAGCTGATACCGTTAAATTTATCTGTTTTAGCTTTAACAACTTTAGTACCGCCAAACCAGTACTTATTATTTTCTTCAACTAAATACCATCTAACTTCGGCAGTTGTAGCTGTAATCATTTTAACAGAAATTGCAAAATTATAAGTACCTTCAATCATTTGGGCATTACGAGGAGCCTGCTCAATTAGAGCTGTCGATTCATCCGCACCAACAGCAGCAGTGTTATTGCCGCCCCAGCCGCTGTTAAATCCACCACCATCAATTAACCACAATGTTCCTGCTCCGCCTCTTGCATTAGACATCGTGCCAGTACCACTTCTTGGATGGAATCCATAACCATAGAAACCTGCTGTGCTTGTCCATTGAGCAGTCTCTGTAAGTGGATTAATTAAAGTTGTGCCATCTTGAAATTCTAATGCATAACGTAAATGTGTATAAGCATTTTCACCGCCACCGCCTATTAATTGTAATTTTCCGGTTACTACTACTGCCTTACTTGTAGTAGCTTGTAGTTCCGGGAATTGACCACGAAGTGTTGACCAACCTGTAGAAGTTTTGCCATCACCCATGCTAGCATTTCCGGCAGGAGTAGAAGCGGTGTTCAATATTGGCCAAGGACCGCCTGATGAAGCTTTGCCCCATTTTGATACTATAAATGGAGGTAGAGCATCTTCATAAGTATTGAAAGTAATATTATCAATATCAACATCACCTGTGCTCATATTTTGGAATTTAAGCTTATTTGCTCTTCCATCATTTACTTCAACCAAAATCTGTTCACATTTGGTAGTTCCATTAATGGTTTTTACATCCATCCATGTAGCGCCATTATCGCGCGATTTGGACACTTTAATTACTCTATTTGTACCGCCTCTTCCTTCAACAAATTTAACAACGCCAATACCACCATATACTGCAGGTGTAACAGCGGCACCACCTTGTGGTCTGTTTGAAGTACTTAATAAACGAAGTGTACGTCCGGTACCGTCACATTGGTTTGAACCACCACGAATAGCGTAAATTGCTTGCCAAACCCCAGTAGCAGTATTTACATCTTTAAGAGTTGTAGGAGCATCACTGGTAGTACCAGTTAATCTTCCTTCGATTGTATCATCATTCCAATTTTCTGTCCAATAATATTCACCAATAGGTCTGCTAATAGAAATTTCATCAATATACATTACAGGCACTTTTGCCTCGTTGCCTGCTTGCAATAACAACTGAACACCTATTCTTTGAAATGGCGCGGTAAGAGCCGGCATCACTAGATCCAGAGTATTCCAATCATCCCCTTTTAATGATGCTGCGCCGAACCATTTTGAATTCCATGTCCAGCCAGCGCCTGTCTGCCAAAATATTTGTAACCCATTGACATAAGCTAAATCTGCGGCTGAAAGCCATACCTTAAATTTAACAATGTCACCCTCTTTAAAATCTTTATGAGTGTCATTCATAAAATTAGCTTCAATGCTATTATTGACACCAATAAATTTCACCGATCTTTTGCCGGTGGTTGCTTTCTCAGTGCTTAAAAGTACTGTACCTCCCTCCGGAGTAAAGTACCAACCGTCAAAATCCTTCTCAAAATCCCACAGTTTTACAGGTGCATTTTGGGCTTTGAGGACACTACCACTGGCCAGTAAAAAGAGAAAACAAAACAGTGTAGTAGAAAAAAGAACAAACCTTTTCATTTTGCCTCCATGTTAAAAAAATTAAAGAAGTTGTTTCTCAACCTCTCATACTTCATTTACTGATTACAACATAATTTTTATAAGAGAAAAAACTTACCTTTCTAATATCACCTCCCAAACTTGAAAATTAATTGCTGCTATTTTAAAATTTTGAGAATGTCTCAATCCTATGTTTGAGACATTCTCTATAATTATTTTTACTTCATTAAGACGAATTTTTTAGTTATCGATATATTTCCAGATTCCAAGCGGTACAAATAAACACCACTTGCTAATCTTGAACCATCAAATTTTGCTACATAAGTACCGGCTAATTGATTACCATCAACGATTGTTGCAATTTCCTGTCCAAGTGTATTAAATACTTTTAATGAAACATTACCTGTAACAGGAATAGAGTATTCAATGTTAGTCATAGGGTTAAATGGATTTGGGAAATTTTGTTTTAGATCAAATTCGGTTGGGAGAACACCCGGAACTTCTTCAACACTAACTAGGCCATTATTAAGCCAATTATTAATTGTAGCCCATTCAGCGGTTCTTTGTGCTGCCCACTGAGCTTTTTTCTCTGGGAACCAATTCAAATCGCCTAATGGGAATCCGCCCATTGCGGCAGTCAAATATTTTGTGTTAGTATAAGCTAAATTTTCTGGTAAAGGCCATTGTTGCTTAAAGCCTGCATTTGGCATATAAGCCCAATTAAAATCTGCGTTATTATTCCATTTTGCTTCAATAAAAAGTTTTAAAGTATCAATATTTGTTGGAGCAACAATAAAATTAGGGTCTTCATAGAATATTGTGGACCAATCTACATTTAATTTATTGAATACTTTTTTACCATTTGCGTCAACGGAATCGATAAAATCTATTTCAGCTTGACCAAGCATTGGAGATGGATTATAAATATCAACTTTTAATCTAGCCTGAATTTTAGCTTTTGCCCATGGACATTCTACAAACCACTTCTTCAACCAATCTTGATACATATAAACATTATTTCCGATAAACAATTTACGGTCGAAATCGGTGAAATTAACCTTAAAACCAAAAGAATCAACCGGAGTTATTCCATTTATCAAGCCGCCGCCTGGAGGTCTACATAATCCTTTTTCATAATCAGAATAAGTTTGGCTTGCAGTACAAACATCCAACGCTCTGTGTCCAATCATGAATGGATTAACAAAAATGGAATTAGTAATTGACGCTGTTTCTAACCAGCCTGCAGATTGCCATGGCCATTCGATAGAATTAATTAATGTACAGTGATTGATATGAATGTTGCTGCCATATTCATTTCCTTCTTGCATCACAATTCTTGCAAGATTGGAAAAAGTACAATTTTCAAAAATTAATTTATCGTAATGCCATCCAGAACTTTGATATGGGAATGATACTGCACGTCCATAGTAACGGAAGTGAACATCTGAATTATTTCTCCAATAGCAATTATAAAATTCACCTTGAAAATGATCTGCTTTAACGCACACAGCACCGGATGCTTCAGCACCAATAGGCGCATAATCAAAAAGTACTCCATCAAAATATCCAATTTCTGGATCGTTTGCGGCTGTTTGATTTTCGAATGCTATTGAAGAGCTAACTTGATTTCCCAAGAAATCGGCATAACGAACCCAAACGTTTTTCATAATTACATCACCATAAGTTTGGATAATATATGCTCTGTCAATTCCTTCCTCTGTCCACAGAATTTGAGGAGGGGCAGAATTTTGATCTTTGCCCGGTTTAGGAGCAACAATTTCAAGATTCTGGCCATGATCCATGTAGATACTTCTACTTAAAACATATGCCTCATAAGATTTCAATTTAAAAACGGTCTTATTAATTGTACCGTCGGCTTTCGCTTTATCAATTGCCTCGTTTAAAGTACCATACACACCGGCTTCATAGAAACCCTTAACATGTACGGTATCCTTTTGAGCTGATATATTTCCTACAAAAAACACAACTATTAAAACAAATAATAATAATTGCCTCATAACTTACTCCTCCTATTATTAATGACTATAAACGATATAGTTTTAAAATTATTATATATCAATATCTAACCCTAACACCAAGGTTTGCCGTCAATCCATAATTCTGCACACCTGTAAATCCTTGAGTAGATCTATGTATTGATGTTGTATTAGCACCATTAAGATTTGAAACATCCAAGAATAATTCCATATTGAAAAACGGAAGTCTTTGTCTTGCTGAAAAATCAAATCTTACATAATCTTTAGTGTATGAATCATTTTCCGGATATCTACCACCATTACCAATAGCACGATTGGCTTGGAAAACGAGTGAGAGTCTTGTTGAGAAACCTTCATAATCATAACCAATGTAAGTGTTCAATACATGATTTGGCTGATCGATAAGTCTTCCGGTAGAAGCACTGTCAACAAGAGTAGCTATTCGGTCACGTCCCACAACAACAACTTTAACATCATAGAATGGATATTTTGCTTCAGATGCTATTCGAGCATAGTTAATACCAAAGACAACGTAATTAAAAGGTGAAGGCATGTACCACAAGTTATGCTGGAAGTCAAACTCTAATCCCTTCACTGTAGCGTCGAATGGATTGTTATATGGTTTAACAATATTTGCATTGGCGAAAGGAATTACCACATTCTGTCCATCACGTACAATTGTATAATTTTTAATATTGTCGATATTGGCTCTTTGTGCGGCATCCAACTGATAAGTTGCAGTATAAACAAAGTTTTTTAAAGTTTTATAAAACCCACCGACAGTAAATAATCCTAATTTATTTGAAAAGAATGTGAAGTTAAGATCATGACTAAATGCCTGAGCTGGTTTTAAGTCAGGATTTCCGGAGTAAACTGTACCAGGTGAACCTTGAGTAATTGTGAATTTGGGACTGATCGAAGTATAATTTGGTCTTGCAAGAGTTTGTGTATAAGCATAACGAACATCCATCCAGCTAAAGGGACTATATTTAATTTGAAACATTGGAAGAACAAATTCATTTTGTTTAACTGAAGTAGTGTCATACATTTTTTGTTGTTGAGCATTTCTCATATCTCTTGCATTGTAAGCAAAATAATCAGTCTCAACTTTTTCGTAGCGCACACCGCCGATAAGCATAAAGTCCAACCAATTAATCTTTGCCATAGCGTAGGTAGCATAATAATTTTCTTTATATTTATAATCATTTGTAAGCTTCTGGTAGAGTCCATCATACCAACCACCCTGAGCACCTGAACTTACCTGCGTATTTGAAGCATCGTAAGCAGGGTTTCCAACAATATAATTAAGAATATCTTTCATTAAACCAGGATTAGATACATAAAAAATCCCACCGTAAGTGTTATTGAGGAATGGATCAAAAAGTTTTGAATCGGAATTCTTAAAACTGGTTCCAATTAAGTTTCCTAAGGCATCAGTGGAAATTCCAAATTGATCCTTAACACCTCTCATTAAAATTGATTGTATATCTGTTCCAGAACCAGTAGCACTACCATTAAAACCTAAATATGGAGTTTCTTGATCAGTACTATTATCTTGATTATAAATCTGACCGCCCACTTTAAAGAATCCTCCAAAATCATCACTGAAATTGAATGGGAATTCAAAGTCGGCCTTATAAGTATATTTTGATTCTTTATAATCATTTGTAAAAAGATCCGCACTTCTAAGTACAACGTTATTATCACCTTTATATTTTGTAAGCAGATAAGTTAAATCTTCTGGTACTCTATTATCGCGAGGAACACCCGATTGTAACGCATCAACTTGATTAAAATTTATTACAGGAGATTTATCCAATTTATTACCAGAGGAAGTAAAGCTCACAGATAAATCCGCGTTTACAAAACCCATATCATAATCTAATTTAAGAGAATGCATACGTTGATCGGTATAATTTTCACCATCTCTCAACTGCCATTCCATTCTTCCAGCATCATAATTAATTGTTTGACGATGTTCAGTAAATATTGATTTAATTCTTGCAAGCATGTTTACAAGTTTCAATGAACCATTTGGAATAGAATAATCGAGAATTAAATTTGCGCCATAACGCTCTCTGGTTTCCAAGTGACGGTTAAATGAAACACTACTCACTTTAACAGGACGAAAACCAGTTGTTGGATCTATTAGCACTTGTTCACCCGCGAGATTATAACCAGCACTCATGTTATCTGAATTTCTGTCATATGATTCGGCATTAACCAGTCCATAAATACCGAGGGCATTATCAAAAAACCGGTTACTAAGAGATGCTACTGTTCGGTAATTACTCAAGGTTTTACTCTTTGCAGTATATCCCTGTTGGTACATAAGTTCATAATGAAGATCTTGAGGAGCTTCTCTCAACTCCATATTAACTGTACCGCCAATTGAGTTTGCGTTCATATCGGGAGTAAGTGACTTATAAACTGCAATCATTCTAATCATATAGGGAGAAACCATTGTAAGATCAACGCTTCTATCATTGTTTACACCACTGCTGCCAGAATTTGGATTTGAAGATAAACCTATTTGCGAACTACCGGTTGCGGATAGTCTAACTCCTTCAATTTCAATAGCATTATATTGAGGGGACAAACCACGAATTACTACTTTATTATCCTCACCAGAACTTTGTGTAGTAGAAACACCGGGTAAACGGCTTAGTGCGGATGCAGCGTTAAAATCGGGTAATTGTTGAATTTTTGCTTCAGAAACATAATTAGCAATATTGTCGGAGGTTAGCTGCTGTTGAATTGCAGTTACTTGGCCCTGAGCCTGAGCAGTAATAACTACTTCTTCCCCTTCAATGGTTGTATAAACGAGAGCAAAATCTTGTTGTAGTAATCTGCCGGCAGGAATATCTAATTCCATACTGACTGTTACATAACCTAGATACATTACGTCTATAATTCTTTTACCAGCGGGGATGTTACGAAGAACATAGTTGCCATCGAGATCACAGGCAGTACCTATATTGGTACCTTTAACCATTACGTTCGCGAAGGGCAGTCTCTCTTTTGTTGATTTATCAAACACTTTACCGGTAATACCACCGGTAGCTTGTCCCTGTGCTAACAGAGTTTGAGAAACCAAAAGTACAATGAACAAGCAACAACTTAAAAATCTACCTAATCGGTATTTAAAGAACATTTTGCCTCCTATTATTTCATCACTTATTTATTTAATCTCTTATTTGAATAGTTGTTATCATTACTAATGATTCACATTATGACGAAAACACTTTCTAGTTAAATAATTCTTATGATTAAGGATTAGCTCCCATAATCGACCTAATCATAATTATATTTTTTTCCTCCTTATTTGAAAAGTTATTTATATAAGGTCGTTACTCAGTTTTAAATGATTTTCTTCTCTCAGCTAACTCATCCTGAATTTCTATATTTAATTTTTTGTCGATACCATAATAGAAGAGTGCTACAACACCTAAAAAGAATGTTATTGCCGGATAAATACTTGCTGTCATTTTTATTCCCAATAAAGAACTTGCAGATTGTGTATCGTTCGGAGTATAACCGTATGCGGCCAATAACCAACCGCAAATAGCGCCGCCAAATCCTAAACCCGCTTTTAGCGCAAATACTATTCCTGCAAATACAACCCCGGTGGCACGGCGGTAAGTTTTCCATTCCGCATAATCGGCAACATCCCCCATCATTGCCCATAACAATGGAATTGTTGGACCGTAAGCAAGAGATTTAAGAAGATTTACAATAAAAATTAATCCAACAGCATCGGATGGTAATGCATAAAATAATGCTGTAAATAGTGCGGTAAAAAATAAACCCACCATGAATACAAGTCTTTTTCCAAAACGCATTGATAATGGCTTAGAAAGCACAACGCCAATAATCATTATTAACTGACCCAGCATATTAAATAAACTAAATCCTACCGAAGTTATATTGCTCTGATCGTTTAACGCAATCAATCCAAATGAATCCAATACAGAATAGTACCAAGTCGCAGATTTGATCGATAGGTCAGCAGTTACTAATCCCCAACCCTCAAGAAATGTATAAAGCGCGTTTTTGTCTATAAAATAGGTAAAGTAGTAATACATTGCGGTTCCCCAAAGAGCAAGAGTAATAAAGAGGAATAATGTTAAACTGAACATTGAAATCCATGGTCGATTTTTAAGAAGCGCCTTATAATCTTGTACTGGGGAGGATTTTTGTGCTGGATTGGGTTTAATTCTCTCTTTTACAGCAAAGAAAGTAATTATAAAGCAAACAACGCAAATGAGAGCGAATAAACCGATTGTCATCGACCATCCTTTTTGAACATCGCCTTGTCCAAATTTTGCAACTAGAGGAAGCGTTAAACCTTGCACTATAAAAGCAGCAACCATAGCAAAGAAAAATCGATATGATGAAAGACTGGTTCTTTCATTAACATCGCCGGTCATAACGCCACTTAATGCTGCATAAGGAAGATTATTTGCCGAATAGACCATCATAAGTAAAAGATAAGTAACATAGGCGTAAATTAATTTTGTACCAACGCTGAAATCTGGTGTAGAAAATGCTAATACAAAAATTACTGCGAATGGTAGAGCAGTCCATATTAACCAGGGTCTAAATTTTCCCCAGCGAGTATTGGTTTTATCTGCAATTGCGCCCATAAAAGGATCAAATATACCATCCCATACTCTACCAACTAATAATAATGTACCTGCTGCTGCTGCGCTTATTCCAAATACATCTGTGTAAAAACCTAATTGAAAAATGAGCATAGTTTGGAAAACAAAATTTGCAGCTGCATCCCCAAATCCGTATCCAATTTTTTCTTTAACTGATAATTTTCCGGTACCCGTTTGCACTTATTACCTCAAGAATTAGTTAATCAACAATTAGTTATTTTTATACTACGGTCAATATTGTTTTCTGTAAATCTTCATCTCTCGATGAGTTTCCAATCATCAACTCAAATTCTCCAGGCTCTACCACAAAATGTTTATCAATATTTGTGAAAGCAAGAGAATTCGGAGTAACTTTAATTTTTACTGTTTTGGTTTCATTTGGTTTTAATACTACTTTTTCAAATCCTTTTAATTCTTTTACCGGCCGTGTTACAGAACTATAGATATCGCGGATGTACAATTGAACAACTTCTGCTCCTGTAACTTTGCCTGTATTAGTAACATCGATAGAAATTTCTGTTGATTCATCTACCGAAATTTTTTCTTTCTGTAATTTCAGGTTTGAGAATGAGAAAGTTGTATAACTTAACCCAAATCCAAATGGATAGATTGCTGATATCTCTGAATCCAGATATCCTCTTCTAGCCGAAGGTTTATAATTATAATAACATGGAACGTGGCCGGCAGAACGGGGAATTGAAATTGGTAATTTACCAGCAGGATTATATTCACCAAATATTACCTTGGCAATTGAATTTCCGGTTTCCTGACCGAGATACCAACATTCAAGCACCGCATTAAAATTATCTTGAATATTCGTAAGTGCTATTGGTCTGCCATTAAAAAGAATTGCGATAATTGGTTTTCCCAATTTGCTTAGTGCTAGTACTAAATCATTTTGCTGCCCAAACAATTGCAGACATGATCGATCTCCCATGTGGTTATTATTCCATGCTTCGCGTGAGGTTTGTTCATTATCTCCAATAGCAAGGAAAATTATATCGGCTTTTTTAGCAACCTCAACGGCTTCCACAATTAATTTTTTATTTAATTCGGGATCGGGGAATGTAACTACATCCTCATCCCATGATCCACCTTCGGTTATTCTACATCCTTCATGATATAATATTTCTGCAATGCCGGCTAATCTATCCTTGACTCCTTCAAGTACACTTACATAATGAACAGGTTTACCGCTGTATCCACCTAACATTTTCCGGTCAGCATTTGGTCCAATAACCGCTACTGTCCTTTTCTGGTTTGGGTCCAATGGTAAGATATTATTATCATTTTTGAGGAGTGTTATTGTTTCGAGGGCGGCTTGCAGAGCAATTTCTCTATCTGCTTGAAGTCTCTTTTCAGCGTTAATTAATTCTGGATCAACATAAGGATCATCAAATAATCCCATTAAAAATTTATACTTGAGCAAAGGGGCGACCAATTCATCAATAACAGATTCTTCAACCCTTCCCTCATTCACTAACTGAACCAGATTAGGATAGCAGTCAGGATCGGGCAGTTCAATATTAACACCGGCATTAACTGCGAGAATTGCCGCTTCACTTTTATCTTTTGCCATACAATGGCTTATTGCTTCGGGTCTCAAATTTAATTCAGTAACCGCATAATAATCTGAAACAACAAATCCTTCAAAGCCCCATTCCTCTCTCAGCACTTCGCGTAAAAGCCATTTACTTGCATGAGAAGATACGCCATCAATTTCATTGTAGGATGCCATCACGCTCATTGCGTTTGCTTTCTCAATTACCTCTTTGAATGTAACAAGGAAAGTATCGCGGAGTACTCTCTCAGAAATATTCACAGGAGCGCAGTTGGTACCCGATTCCGGCTGTCCATGAGCTGCAAAATGTTTTAAAGTCGCGATCACATGTTTTTTATCTTTAAATGTTCCATCCCCTTGAAAACCTTTAACTGCAGCAATTCCTAATTGTGTAACCAGGTATGGATCTTCGCCAAAAGTTTCTTCAACTCTTCCCCATCTTGGTTCACGTGCGACATCAACTACAGGAGTTAAAGCTTGATGAGCTCCTCGACTTCTTACATCTTCAGCTATTGAAGAATAAATTTTTTCTATTAAATCAGGATTAAATGATGCCGCTAAACCTATTGGTTGAGGATAACTTGTTGCTTCTGGGCCAGCTATACCATGCAGACATTCTTCATGAAAAATAGCAGGAATCCCCAGCCTGGTATTTTCCACAAAATATTTTTGAAGATCATTCGAAAGCTGAGCCATCTCCTTTGCGTTTCTTCCCCCCGCTGTATCACTAATTCTACCAATCTGACCAATGCCATCTTTTAAATATTCAGGTAACTTTGAAAAATCAAGATTACCCTCTTCATTCATTATTACTTTTTTCTTATCACCCCAAATACATAACATTTGTGCAACTTTCTCTTCAAGCGTCATTCTGCTTATTAAATCTCTGACTCTTTGATCAATTGGTAAATTATAATTTTTGTAGTCGTTCAATTCTTCTTGAGTAGCAAGAATTTTGTCACTAAAATTTGATTCCATTTATCTATTCCATTTTAAAGTTATTGATAACGGTTTTAGAAATTTTTTAATCTATCTGAGCACTAATTTTTAAACAAATTATGTCTTGTTATATTCTTCAATAAACTCATTACATTTTTAATCATCAGAATATTTTTTTTCTTCGATAAAACATTTAACAAAAAAGTAAAAGATTTTAACGTTATTTTGATTTGTATCAGTTCAATCAAAATTGAACCGATTTAATAATATAGAGTATTTTTCTAAATGTCAATAAAAAACAGATTGATTGGTCGTAGTTAGATGCTATTTTTTTTGATAAATAATTAAAGACATGGTGTGTGTTTCAAAATTGAATTTTACTAATTTCTTGTAAAAGATTTTACAATTTATTTTAATGCTGTTCTTGGGGGAAAGGTAAATTCTAAATAAGCACCCTAGAAGATTCACGTATTATAAACTCAGTTTCTAATACTACTCTTTCCGGTGTAAATGTGGAATTTGACTCGATATTTCTTATCAATATCTCTGCCGCCTTTCTTCCTATCTCTTTCTGTGGCGCTCTTATCGTTGTTAATGGCACCGGAAACATCTTTGCGTAATATATATCATCATTACCGATTATCGATACATCTTCCGGTACTCTTATATCCATCTCCTTCAATGACGTCATTACCGCCAATGCCTGCATATCATTAAAACATACTATCGCTGTTGGATATTCTTCTCGTGGTAAACTCTTGAAGTATTCTATCGTCCTGGCAAAGCTTTCTTCATGATTTGAGCCTACTGATACTATCATCTGTTTATTGAACGCCAAGGTACTTTCACTAAATGCGTGACGGAATCCTTCTATTCTTTCCTGGGTATGCGATGAACTTGGAGGACCGGCAAAGTGCACTATTTTTGTATGACCGCTTTCTATTAAATATTTTACTGCTCTCTTGATTGCTCGTAGGTTATCTATGGCTACTACGTTTGCCTGTATTCCCTTTACATCTTCCAACAATACAAATGGATAATTTATCATCCTTAGCTTAAATAGATGCTCTATCTCCGAGGCTCCCTCAACTATCGGCGCGATTATGGTCCCCTTGATATCCTTCGTCGCAAATAAATGTGATAGTTTCTGCTCTCTATCATGTTCATTTTCTGAACTGGCTATCAGTACTGAATAACCCTTACTGTTGGCGTATTCTTTGGCGCCAGAGGCGATGGCTGTATAAAAGGGATAGTTCAAATCCTTTAATATTATTCCTATACTTTTTTCTTGTCCACCATTTTTTAAGTTTCGAGCTACTCCCTTGGGGCGGAAATTTAACTCTTTCATCACTTTTAGTATTTGATCACGAGTAGCCGGTTTTACTGTATTCTTCCCATTTATTACTGCTGAGACTGTCCCTTTTGATACTCCTACTTTTTTCGCTACATCTACTATCGTAATTCTTTTCATATCCTCTCCGGCATTAAAAAAAGGCCAAATAAATTATATATATTTTTTACAAGAGCTTAATTGTGTTTTTCAGAATCCAAGAGCGTATTTATTACATTTGATAAACACTACTTTAGTAATTAGAAAATTCATAGTGCAAATAATAATTTCTGATGATCTAGTAACAAAAATTAACGAGCAGTTATAATTATTCATAAATATTGATGTTAATATTTTCATTTCTGAAGTACTGTTTGAGCAAATCCAACTTTATTTAGTACTGGAAACAACTTCAGATCGCAAGCGATTATTAGCTATGCCAAAAACAATAACATAAAAAGATAACCCAACAAAAAAAGAGATAGTAAAACCAAATAACATCGATAGTGTTATCGATAAAATTGAGCCGGTAACAGACATTATGCCGTTTACTCCATACATCCAAGGAATATATTTCTCAATCTTGTGTTGTTTTAGAATTTGTAAACATGAAGGGAATGGAATGCCAAGTATAAAACCGAGAGGAAGAAGTAGTATAAAGCAAACAACCGAACGCAATGTTTGGCTATAAACCATTAGCTCTTGTAAAATCAATGGATATAAAATAAATGAGGAAGCACCGACACAAATTATAAGTAGAGAAATTAACCTCAATCGCTTAATATGATTATTAGGATGAATTTTTCCTCCATAAAAACTACCAACACCCATACCAACAAGTAATGATCCCAATAAAATTGACAATGAGATAGTAGCTGATCCCAGATATAATATAAATTTTTGAAAGAGAGATATTTCCAGAATCATAAAACCTAGACCAATACTTACAATAATTTGGAGGGGTAATAGTATGAGCTTTCTATCATTTTTAGTTTTATTTAAACTGCTCTTAATTTTGAAATAAGGGATCATAATTATCGCTAAACCGCATAACAAAACGGATATCAATAATTTTAAATAATCACCCGGCACCCCTCTATTTATCTTGTAAAAGAAAGGACTGTCATCCCTAACCGGTGATATATCATACCTGTCGTTATCAATATAGTCTTCTAGCGAAACTCTTTTTTCATAAATGGTTTTCATCAAAATATTTTCTATGGAGTTCCCAATTTTCTCCCAATTATATGGTAAGAATGTTACACGAGGAAAATCTTTAGGTAAAGTTTTAGCATAATTAACTGTTGCCACAATTTCTTTTTCAGAGAATTTATTTTTCTTTATAACAACTGTCGGAGAATAATCTCCACCTAAGATTAAAAAATGATTAAGAGCTTCATAATTATCGATGCCGATTTCATCAAAAGCATACAAAGCTGTAACTATTATACGAACTAGTTCCCACCTATTATGCACTGTAAAAATAAGTCTGCCTTCGGGGGATAAATTTTTAAGAAAATCTTTGATAGCTTCAACGGTTAAAAGATAATTTTCATTTGATGCAAGCCCATCAATATTCTGAAGCTGCTCGGTTGATGCGAGAGCCATAAGTATAATATCATATTTATGTTGAGAGCTATTTATAAAATGCCTTCCTTCTGCAATTTGAATATCTACATTAGGAAAATCTGTATAAATGCCGCCATTATAATTTTTATATTCCTTTACGATATCTACAAAGTCGGGGTTAACCTCTACACCTGTTATTTTTTCAACACCGCCAAGCAGTCCCGTTAATACTTCTTTACCTCCGCCAGGACCAATGACAAGCATATTATTTTTTTCTTCTTGAGTTAGAAATAAAAAAGGAATGGAGTTTGAATGGTAGAGCAACAATTTATTCAGCTGTTTATCATGATTCTCGATACTTCCATTAAACTTATACATCTGGGTTCCTGCGGCTCCATCTACAAAAAGATGTTTAACAATATCTTGATGACTGTACTCCACAAAATCCGATCTGCCATAAATACTCCACCGGCTATCTATAATTCTGGGTTCCGCATTTACATTATCGTAAACATGATAAAAATCCTTTTCGGGGAAATTGCCGATAGGTACATTTCCAATGAAGTTCTTTTTACCGCTAATTATTAAACCAACGAGCAACAATAACAGAGTACAATAGCCTGCTATTAATTTTACTTTTGAAACTTCTTTTACAAAACTTAAAGAAGACACAACTAGAATTAGTCCCAAAAATATTACTGCGTTTTGAGCATTAAAAAAATAAAAAGTTATAAGTGAAATTGATGAGCCAATTGCGGCACCCAATAGATCGAATGAATACAGCACAAAACTATAATGGGCAAATGACTTAAAGAGCTGCGCATAGACAATACCCGCCAAAAAAAAGGGGATGTACAAGAGAATGAAATAAATTACCTGGTTAGTGACCTCGAATACGATTACTGCAATAATGAATAGAAGGAGCGCTGACCCGGTTAGAAAAATAAACTTCGATAATATTCTCTGAGTGTCGTCAGATTTAATTTTATAAAAGGAAAACACTCCACCGCTTCCCAATCCAAGAATTGCGAGCGAAATAATAATAAACGCATAATTCTGAACAAAAATAACCGATGAAATTCTTGTAGATATTATTTCAAAGCAGATTATGACAGCAGATACAATCAGTATATTCAGTTTAACAGCTTTGATATTATTCATTACTTATCGGTAGATATTAAATTGTTTAGAACTGCTTCATTAATCTCTAAATTGAATTTGCTTTTAAGCATAATCTCATTTTCTTTCGAAATTTTTTCGTAATAATAAGTTCTATAATCGTTGCCGATTTTGTTTTTAACATCGCTATAAGTAAGTTGTTTTTGATTCTGCCTACCAACACATTTAATTATAGCGTACTGCTTTCCCTTAATATCATCCTCAAATTCAATAGGACCAGCGATCTCTCCAAGTTGTAATTTGAAAGCTTCTTCTGCCAGGTAAGGTTTTTCTTTGCTTAAAAAGGAATTATAATTCCCTTCCCGGTTTATTATATAAGTTTTTACAAACCATCTATCCATTATTTTTTCAAAAGGGGTTCCCGATCGAATTTTATTCGCTGCGCTATCAGCGTCACTTTTATTTGGAAAAATTAATGCGTAAATATTCACCTTATCTAACTGATAATAGAGTGAATCTTTCTGAGCATCATAAAATTTTTGAAGTACAACAGAAGTAGTATCTTCAATCTGTGACTCTATAACTGCTTTATTGTACATCCAAACAAGCCTGTTTTTAATTACAGAATTATTAGTAAATGGATTAAATATATCTCTCAAGAAATTGTTTTCATTGGCTTTTTTAACCACATAATCCAGCATAATTGATTCAAGCAAAAATTCTTTAATATTTTTTTCGTTGGTTCTTTCAGAAGAATTTAAAATTAGTATTTCATCAAGTAACCGCAGAAATTCTTTTAAGTCAACAACATTATTGGAATATGTTAGAATTGTGTCATTCCCATTTTGCAAAATTTCTTGTGTAATTGTTGTTTCATAAAGTTGGGAATAAAATTTCGAATTTTGTGACCATTCAACAATTTTCTTTATTGACTTTTCATTCCATACTATGGATGATTCATCAACAAATGTCTTTTTAAAATCATCAAATTCCTTTAATGCGGTATCAAAATAACCGCTCCGGAGTTTTTGCTCTACTGTACCCTTTATCTCTTCGAAGGGTTCAACTGATAATTTATTAATAGATGTAACATTTACTATCACAAACGAATCGTTGGTTTCAATAATTCTCACATCACCAGGCTTCAAATTAAATATTGTATTAAATACCGGGTCCGCAAGACTTTGCTCCCAAGTAACAGGCGATGTGTATCCTTTGGAATTTTTCGAAGTTGTCTCCTGGGAGTATTTTGCAACTAGATTTTCAAACTTTTTGCCCTTATCAACATCGGATTTTATTTGAAGAGTTTTTCTTTTTAATGAATCGATCTGTTTGGGGGTTGCATTTTCCTTTTTATATAATACAATTTGCCTGCTTACTACCTCTTTACCCATTTTATTGTAAGCATCAAGCATATTTGCTTCGCTGGTATATTTACCCATAAAATATTTTTCAAAATATTTTATTGTTAGTTCTTCATTAATAACCCTTTGAACGTTTTGGATTAATTTTTTGTCTCTATCCAATCCTCTCTCAAAAAAATCAAATCTTTTCATTTGATTAATTAATAATGCGTCTAGTGCATTCAGATAGGCGTCTGTTTTATTTGGATACTTTTTATCGAACATCCAATCTTTGACATATTTTTTTAAGTCGTCAAATGTTACAGTATAGTTCTCGTTTATTCTGGCAATTATATTTGAATTTTCATTTTTCGGCTGAGCATTAATACCAGAACTGAAAGTTGAACTAAGATAAAATGCCAATACTAAATAAATAATCAACTTCATTAATATCCTCGGGTTAGATCATTAGTATTGTTAAAATACAATTAAAAGTTCAAAAAATTTAGCTGCGCATAATTTCAAACCATACAGCACTAATATTATTGCCAATTTTGATCATGTTTAAATGGGTTTGAAATTGGGATAGAAAGAATTTGTATTAGTGTAAGAACAAAACCCCGGCAATTTATCTTTACCGGGGTTTAGTCAACAAATTATAATCCGAAAATTATAAATTACTTAACAAGCATCATTTTTTTCGAGAATGCTTGACCATCAACTCTTAATGTATAAACATAAACACCACTTGAAAGATCAGAAGCGTCAAAGTTTACTTGATAGGTTGAAGCACTCTTATACTCATCAACCAATGTAGCAACTTCTTGTCCTAATGTGTTATACACTTTCAATGTAACGTTTCCAGCTTTCGGAATTGAGAAGTTAATAAGTGTTGTTGGGTTGAAAGGATTAGGATAGTTTTGAGTTAAAGTATATTCTGTTGGAAGCACATCCAATTCCTTAACATCAGAAACAGTCTTTTTAACTATAGTTAGATTGTCCACATAAATTGCTTTACCGACATTTGCGGCTTTGCTAAAGTGCATTGGACCTCTAATTTCTGTTTCTTGATCAGTAATCTTAAATTCAAATTTAAATTCCTTCCATTGGTCTGTTAGAGCCGCTGGTCTAATTGAGCCATATTCAGAATATGCTTTGTTACCAACTGTTAAATCAGCTGTACCACCAGTTGGTTCAGATTTTAGCCATGCTGTGTAAACATAAGTAGCGCCTGGTTCAACTGGAATTTTATCACATAGCAATTCGATATCCCATGCGTTTGTTCCAACTGCTCCAATAGTAAGCTTTAATGCTTTGCTACCTTCTTGAGCGCCTGTACCAACAACTTCAAATACAGGTTGAGGATTAATGCTGGCAGACTTATTCAGTCCCCATCCTTGAATTGTTGTAGCAACACCAACTGCAGCAGCTTCGAAACCACCATTAGTATTAACAGGGCCAGCAGCACCAACTAAAACGGTACCGTTATTAAGAGCGGCTTGAATTGCAGCATGTTCAACTGCTTTTTGAGCATTCCAAGTAGCTTTTTTAGCCGGGAACCAGTTCAAATCGCCTAATGGCATTCCAGCGAAACCAGCTGTTAGATATGCAGGGTTTGTGTATGAAAGATCAACTGGTAGTGGCCAGTCGGGATAAATATAGTTTGTTGAAGCAGGATTTCCTTCAGTTCTCCATACCGGCATTGTAACGGTATTATCTTCAGCCGCACATTTGCTGCTCCATTCAATTAGATCATCAACGGCATCTGTTAATAGGTTAAGAGGTTTAACGAAAGCAGGATCTCCGCCCATAATCCATTTACCTTCGGTAAGTTTTGGATAATCAGCATTGTTATCGAACATACCTTTGGTTCGTGTGTTCATGGTAATCATTTGTGTAACCCAATCTTTAACACCATTAACACTGTTATTATTCAAGTTAGTTACTATTTGACTAAGTCTTGCATCCCAGAAAACACCATTTGCGTCAACAAGAATTTTTCTGTCGGCTTTTGTTCCGGTCATACCTGCAGGTAGATCGGCAACGTTAATTATACCCATTGGTAAATTATCTTGATCGGTTTCACCAACATCTAAGCCAGGTGAATAACCTTGGACGTTGCTATTAACAAACAAGTTGTTTGTAACAACCCAATTGCTTTGGTAACCAAATGTTGGGAATAATTGGCCTGAGCAGTTAACAAATGTATTGTGATTGAAGAAAGCAGTGTTAACAGCAAAATTTCTAAACTTATAACTCATTCCTTGGAACATTACATGAGTAGTATTTTCAACATTTAAAACATCCGTATTTGTACCTACGTTATCATAAACACCGCCATTACGTCTGCAAGGCTGACCAACAGCGTTTACAAAATAACAGTCACTCAAATAAATTTTTGTATCTGCCCAGTCATTTGATTGGATAAATACCCAGCGGGTATGTTCCATTAAAACATTTTCTAAAGTTAATTTTTTACCCACGGCAGAAGCACCGAAGAAAGCCCAGCCCAATCCGCCATTTTCGATAGCAGGCATAACAATAGCGTTTTTAACAGTCAGGTCATTTTTAAAGTTAATATTGCCGGTATTATCAGAGCCTTCTTGTGAAAAACCGCAAATTATTGGAGGCATATCAACACTTTTAGAAACAGCTAAACGGGTACGATCTGCACCAACTATTGTAACTGTTCTTGAATCGGGGGTATCAAATCCTCTGGATAGTGGATAATAACCGCCTTTTTTCAACATATAAACTCTTCCAGCTGGTGCTGCTAAGTCCAACTCAACAGCATTAATAATACTACTTGGAGCATTCATGTCAATAAAATCTTTAATGACGAGAGTATCTCCTCTAACTTCTGAAACATAATCATTCAATGATTGAGCATAGAATGATGTAAGGGAAACTAAAAAGAACAGCAAGAAAATAGTTACAACTTTTTTCATAATGGGCCTCTTACATTATTGTTAATAAATAAATGAATTAAAGAATTGGTTTAGTTGATAAAATAATTAGTTGTGTGTTTAATCCCGATAACCTCACTTAATAATTCAAAATTTTATATACTGAAAAAGTATTTCATCTATAATAACTCCCGGATTAACCGGGAGTTAAAGAATTTGAATTACAGACTATAACGAAGATTAACTTCAAACCTTCTGGGGGAATAAAGCGTTTGAGTAAGATTCTCCAGTACTTCCCCATTTACATCTCTTCTGAATTTCTGATAATTTTTGATTGGGGAATGGAAAATATTTGTGCCATTAAATGCTATACTTAAGCCCTTGATAGGTAGTTTTTGCTGAATAGTAAAATCCCATTTATAAACATTTCCTGTAAAAGAATCTTCTTCTGGACGACCACCAACCGAAGTGATAACATCACCCTGAAGATTGAAAGAAATTCTTGCAGAGAAATCTTTGTAATCAACACCCAAAGCAACATTAAGAATATGATCGCCCTGGTAAAGTAAACGAGCGTTACGAACTGTATCGCGTGAAAGGTAAGCATGACCAACGCGCAATCTATTCTGCGCGTCTCTATAAGTATATGTGGAATCAATATTTCTAATTTGCTGATAATCCATATCAGACCATACTCTTGTATAGTTTATATTCAAGACTAGAGAATTAAATGGTTGCGGTAAATACCAGAAGTTGGTTTGCCAGTCTAATTCAAACCCTCTAATTTTTGCTGGATGAGGATTGTTAACGTAAGTTTGAATATTTGCGCCAACCGACATTTTCTGTAATTTAAGAGCATCAAAAGTTTCGGCTTTTGGAAATGCTGAATTAAAAAATTCTAGATTTTGATAGTATATTGTAGTGGCATAGAATATATCAGTTAATCTTTTATAAAAACCACCAATGGTAAATAATCCTATTTCATTATTATAAAATGATAGAAAAGCATCCAAATTACGTGAAATTGTAGGTCTTAATAATGGGTTGCCTGCCTGACCTGCATTGGCGTTTCCGACATAAGTATTTGGCAGCATTGCCTGAAAATCGGGGCGTGAAATAGATTCGGTATAAGCTAAACGTAAGTCACTCCAATCTGTTACTTTGTAACGGATTTGTAAATTTGGGAATAATCTATCATCGTTTTTATTTGCAGTATTCAGAGTATCTAAGATTTTAGACACGCCATCAACTTCATGCGTTACGAAAATAAAGTTAGCTTTGTAATCCATGTTAAAATGCTCAAATCTAACACCGGTAATAATTGAAAGACGCGAACCTAAATTAAATTCACCCATTGCATAAGCTGCTGTAAATGTTTCATTACCATCAAAATCATTTCTTCTGGAATCAGAAACGTGACGACCGGGAACCCATAGTGGAGGAGCTAAAGTCATGAACTGATCCATCAAATCAATATTTATTACATTACCCATTTTATAGTCGCCATTCAGAAAATAATCACCTCTCTTATAATCTGAATTTCTAAAATCTTTAAACTGAAGTACTATATCTGGATTGGCACCAATACTTCTGAGAAAATCTGCCGCGCCCTTGTTTTGCTGTGGTTCAGTAATACGGCAGTAGGTACGTTCCAAATCATTTGTACGTTTTGAATAATTAATTTTACCGCCGATTTTAAGTTCTGAAGAGAAATCTTGTGATAGAGAAAGAGGATAAGTTAAGTCAATATTACCTGTATATAAATTTTGTTTGAAAGCTTCCTCACGAGTTCCTGCCCATGCATAAATAGTAGCAACTTTCCAATCATCTGGATTAAGGTACATCTTATAAATATCTTCAGGCGTTAACTTTAGTCTTTGTGCTTCTGGCATTGCCGCAAAAGATGGAGTTGTTGAGCTCTGATTTTTGAAACCGTAATTTTCACCGGGATCCCCATACCTTAAATCAGTATTTTTATCACTATAAGAATGTGATAACCCTAGGTTTAATTTTAAGTCACCAAATGCATATTCACCTTGCAGAGAGTTAATCATCAGTTCTTTATTATGTTTATCTCGATTCAAAGTGTAAATTCTTTGAGTACTCACAAAATCGAGTTGATCGCGAAACGCTGATAAATTATTATCTGTGTGTGCAATTGTGTTTTGTAAAATTAATTTTCCATTTGGCAGTTCATAGTCAAGAATTAAACTTGCGCCATAATTCTGAACTATATTTAATTCATCTCTATAAGTGAAACTATTCATGCCGTACGTTGCTTCTCCGTATGGACGATCGCCGCCCACACCCATTCGAGCATATGCAGCACCAGCTACATCATTACCATGATTAGAGCGGTCAATATTTCCCTGAAGAAATACACCTAATTTATTGTCGAGAAACCGATTGCTTGCGCTAGCCCAAAACTTATAATTATCGCTAGTTCGATCCTGTGTGTTATAACTACCCTGTCCCATAACATCGAAGCGGAATTCTTTTGGAGCTTCTCTCAAACGTAAATTAACAACACCACCAATTGCATTTGCATCCATATCTGGTGTAATTGATTTTACGACTTCTATACCTGAAAGCATATTTGATGAAATAAAGCCCAAATTTGTGGAACGGTCATTCACATCTGTAGATGGAAGTTGAACGCCATTAACCAAAATCACATTCATTTTTGATTGAATACCTCTGATAACAACTTTATCTCCTTGCTGAATAGAAAGTCCGGGGAGGCGGCTAAGCGCAGTTGCGGCATTATCATCGGGTAATTCATGAATACGCTCTGATGAAACTATATTTTTAATTGTCTTTGATGTTATCTGTTGGTTGATCGCTCCCTTTTGCCCTTGAGCTTGTGCAGTAACAACAACTTCCTCCCCTTCAATAGTCTGGCTACTCAACCGGACATTGAGTTGTAGTGTTTTGCCTTCCTCTACTTGAATATCAAATTCTTGAGCCTCATATCCAATATATCTTACAATTAAAGTATATGGCCCAGGTGGAATTTGTGTGATAAGATAATTTCCATCCACCCCTGTCGCACTACCCAAACTTGTTCCTTTCAGCATAACATTCGCGCCAAATAATGTTTCGCCGGTTGTAACATCAAGTATGGTACCTTGAACACGGCCATATCTAGTTTGAGCGAGGTTAGCTGATGATATAAATATGGTAAGTATTAGTGCAGATAAAAAAGCTTTAGCGAAGTTCATAACTTTATACCCAGTTGTTAGTTTTGACTTTATTTTATTTAATTACTAGCTGAATATTTTATATAGAATGGAAATGTCTTCATTAAATAGTTATAACTTTATAATCTTTTTTAACTATAATTGAACCAAAAATGAACTGTTTAAAATAATATTGAAACGTTTCAATAGAATATTATTGATTGCTTAACTTATAGTCAAGAAAAAAATATTAGTAACACGAAAATATTTTCATGGAAGGATTCTAAAAAATCTTTTCACTATAAAAATACATTTAGTCTTTTGGAAATACTGTTGGTGAGAAACCTAAAATAAACGGGGATTTAATATTTGATCTTTTCTGCAAAGGTAAGTTGATAACGCAAAGATAAGATTGTATATCTATCTATAATACTTAGAGACAGTATAGAATATAGTATAAGAAAGGTAAATTCTAAATAAGTACCCTAGAAGATTCACGTATTATAAACTCAGTTTCTAATACTACTCTTTCCGGTGTAAATGTGGAATTTGACTCGATATTTCTTATCAATATCTCTGCCGCCTTTCTTCCTATCTCTTTCTGTGGCGCTCTTATCGTTGTTAATGGCACCGGAAACATCTTTGCGTAATATATATCATCATTACCGATTATCGATACATCTTCCGGTACTCTTATATTCATCTCCTTCAATGACGTCATTACCGCCAATGCCTGCATATCATTAAAACATACTATCGCTGTTGGATATTCTTCTCGTGGTAAACTCTTGAAGTATTCTATCGTCCTGGCAAAGCTTTCTTCATGATTTGAGCCTACTGATACTATCATCTGCTTATTGAACGCCAAGGTACTTTCACTAAATGCGTGACGGAATCCTTCTATTCTTTCCTGGGTATGCGATGAACTTGGAGGACCGGCAAAGTGCACTATTTTTGTATGACCGCTTTCTATTAAATATTTTACTGCTCTCTTGATTGCTCGTAGGTTATCTATGGCTACTACGTTTGCCTGTATTCCCTTTACATCTTCCAACAATACAAATGGATAATTTATCATCCTTAGCTTAAATAGATGCTCTATCTCCGAGGCTCCCTCAACTATCGGCGCGATTATGGTCCCCTTGATATCCTTCGTCGCAAATAAATGTGATAGTTTCTGCTCTCTATCATGTTCATTTTCTGAACTGGCTATCAGTACTGAATAACCCTTACTGTTGGCGTATTCTTTGGCGCCAGAGGCGATGGCTGTATAAAAGGGATAGTTCAAATCCTTTAATATTATTCCTATACTTTTTTCTTGTCCACCATTTTTTAAGTTTCGAGCTACTCCCTTGGGGCGGAAATTTAACTCTTTCATCACTTTTAGTATTTGATCACGAGTAGCCGGTTTTACTGTATTCTTCCCATTTATTACTGCTGAGACTGTCCCTTTTGATACTCCTACTTTTTTCGCTACATCTACTATCGTAATTCTTTTCATTAAAAGCCCCGGTATTTTTACAATACGCCGAATTATTGAAACGGTTTAATTTTCTTAAAGGAAAGATATTTTTAATGGAAAGTAAAAGCAACAAAAATATCCATAGTTAAAAAATTTATTTTTTCTCCCAAATTCATAACAAATGACATCGATTTTCATTTGCGTGAGTAATAATTACAAAAATTAAAATTTGATGATTCTTCAATCTTTCTAATTAAAAATTTGAACTTACCTCTATGGGTACATAGCAGAAAGATAAATTAAGTTATAACTTTAGAAAAGTTTCCCTAATTTTTAATTCAATCTCTACAATATCACTAAGACCTTATTATCATTCCGCATCATTTCTACCGGAATTATAATTCCGTCAATCTCTCTGTCATTCAGAATGATTTTCTGAACCCCTTTTTGAGAATTCGTTTCATTACTTATTAGGATATCAAAATTCTTCTCTCTGAATTTTCTCGAGATTCTAATTTCCCTCCATTCCGATGGAATGCATGGATCAATTTTTAATCCATTGTATTCTGGTTGAATGCCTAGAATAAATTGCGCCGCAGTATAGTATGCCCATGAGGCTGTACCACTCAACCAGGGCAATCTAGAGGATCCATAATGAGGATTATATTTACTGCAGGTAAATTGAGCATATACATAGGGTTCAGTTTGACGAAGTTCCGCTTTAGAATTATATGCCGAGGGCATAAACTTTCTAAAATAATCATATGCTAGATTTCCCCTGCCAATTAAAGTTTCAGCAATTACTACCCAGCTCTGTGTGTGCTGAAAAATAGATGCGTTCTCTTTCATACCTTTATTGAATAGTCGGGCTTTGATAACGTGCGGATCTGTTTTTTCAATCGGAGGATCACAGATCATCACTCCAAAATCTGTTGATAATTTTTTATTGACCACATTTAGTAATTTTTCGGATTGCTCTTTTGAAGTATGCCCGCTTATTACAGCCCATGGCTGGGGTTCTAAAAATATTGATCCTTCATCATTTTCCTTTGAACCAAACTTTAAACCATCGGCACGATACGCTCTCAAATACCACTCACCATCCCACGCATACTTTTCTAAATTGATATCTAAAATTTTGAGATGATTTGATGCCCACTTAATTTCATCATCCTTTTTCAATAGCTCTCCAATTTCAATATAAGTTTTTAGCGCATATCTAAGTTGAAAAGCTACGAATGTAGTTTCACCATCTTGACCGAGTACGAGACAATCATTCCAATCAGCCGAAAGTCCGCATGGGAATCCATGTTTACCAGAGTAATCAAGATTAAATTGGATGGCACGTTTTAAATGAGCAAAAACTGATTCCTCTCCTTTATCGGCATATGGAAGAATTTTTTCATAAAATGAAATGTCTCCGGTTTCTTTAACATAAGCTGGTATAGTATTGAAGAGCCACATACAATCATCGGAGCGAAATTCTTTATCATCAGGTGTTTTTTCATAACCGGGTTTGTGCGCAAATGGCTTTACTACAGGCATCGCACCACCATTCGAAACTTGTCCGGTTATCATTAATTCTAGTCTATCTTTAACTTCAGATGGAATTGCATGAATAATCCCTAGCATATCTTGAACCGTATCTCGGTATCCAAGTCCATCACGCTCGCCAGAATAAACTAAACTTGCCGCACGACTCCATGCGAAAGTCATTAAATTATTATAAGGATTCCAAGTGTTGAACATACTATTGAAATCTCTGTCAGGACTTTCAACAGTCATCCCATCAATTTTGGAATGCCAATAATTTTTGAGTTTCTCGAATTCAAGCAATACTTTTTTTGAATCACCTAATTCTTTAATCGCAATTTTCCCTTCAACCGCCGCCGATCCAATTCCCATTAATACGATAATTTCTTTCGTCTCATCTGGAGCCAATTCAACATCGACATGCAAAGTACCGCATCCATTATCACCAACTGCAATTGAATTACTGCATTCTCCCTTCTCAACTGCAATTGGATTTGCGTAAGTGCGGTAAGGTCCTAAAAATATTTCACGGTCGGTATCAAATCCTTTTACTTCAGCTCCTTGTATTGCAAGGAAAGTGTGGCGGCTTTGTCCATCATCCTGAAAGTTTTCGGGGTTAGCGGGCATGTATACATTTGTGCCATGATCAATAATATTATCAACAACATCCATCTTTAATATATACTGCGAGTACTGGAGATTGTTCATATCCTGATTCTGATTCCAGTTATTGGCATATTCAACATAAGTAAAGACGCTTAAATTTCTTTTTACTTCATCATTGTTTGTAATTTTTAGAAACCAGCATTCGAATGTTTTACCGAGTGGTACAAAGTAAAGTGATTCAGTCTTAATGTTTGAATACTTAGATGAAATTTTTGTGTATGCTGTGCCGTGCCTGCATTCTGATTTATATTCTTTTAATGATTTTCCGACTGGCTGCCATGACGTTGACCAAAAATCTTTATTATCCTTATCATGAATGTAAAAATATCTGCCAGGTTGATCCATTGGAATAATATTAAATCGTAAGCGCATAAATCGCCCTTGAGCGGCAGATTTATAAAAGCTATAACCGCCGGCATTATTAGTAATTATTGCGCCATATTCTGTTGAGCCAAGATAATTACTCCATGATCTTGGAGTGTCCGGTCTTTCAATTACATATTCTTTATTCTTATCATCAAAAAAACCATACTGCATGAAAACTCCCTTTTAAAAGAAAAATCAAAATACTTCTGAGTTAGCTTTTATATAATTCAGCAATTCATCAACTTGAGTAAAAGCAACAGCTGTATAAGTATCGGCGGCGCCATAATAGATAGCTATCCTTCCTGTTTCAGCGTCGAACAAATTTGCGCATGGGAATGCAACATTTGGTACAAACCCGGTTGTTTCATAATTTTTTTCGGGTGTCAATAAATAATCTCTAGTTCTATATAATACTTTGCTTGGTTCATCGATGTCTAAAATTACTGCGCCAAAACTATATACAAATCCATTACATGTTCCCGAAACTCCATGATAGAATAAAAGCCATCCTTCAGTTGTTTCAATTGGTACAGGTCCGGCACCAATTTTTGTACCTTGCCACCAGCCCGAACCTCCCTTGCTCATTACATGTTTATGATTTCCCCAATAAATTAAATCGGGACTCTCACTTAAAAAAATATCACCAAATGGAGTATGTCCGCTATCGCTTGGTCGGCTCAATAATTTATACTTACCATCTATTTTTCTTGGGAAGAGAACTCCATTTCTGTTAAAGGGCATTAATGGGTTTGGCATTCTAATAAAAGTTTTAAAATCATTTGTCTTGCCCATTCCAATTGATGCGCCATGCATATCATCGCACCAGGTAATGTAGTAAGTATCATCTAATTTTAGAACCCGAGGATCATATGCGTAACTAGTTGGATTTGGGGTTCCATCCTCATTTATCCAGCTAATAGGTTCTAATTCCAGATTAATATTTATTCCATCTTTGCTTGTGCCGGCAAATAGAGTGGCTCTTCCATTTTTTTGATCAGCTCTAAATACTCCGGCAAATTCACTATTGAACGGAACTATGGCACTATTGTACACGCGCGCGGCTTTTGGAATCGGATTCCAATCAATTACAGGATTACCGCTGAATCTCCAAACAACATCAGTACAATCTTTTGATTTTTCTTCCCACGGAATATTCGGTAATCTTCCGCCAATTATTGTTTTACTCATTTTTCACTCTGAATTATTTATAAAATATTTAAAATTATTACACAGTCTCACCTAGCTCAATTCTTCTTTGCTGAAGCTCTGCACCAATTTCCGCTACCTTCTTATCGGTTAATGGATAGAATAAAGATATGATGATTGATAATATTCCAAGTCCGGCAGGAATAATACTAAATAAAGCTATTAACCCATTTAAGCTATCTTGCGATTGAGCTTCATTGGGAGAAAATCCAACTTGCGACATAAGATTTAGAGCAACGAAAGCGCCGAATGCCCATCCAAATTTTTGCGACATAGTTGAAGCGGAAAAAATCAATCCTGTAGTTCTCCTTCCCCTTTTCCATTCACCATAATCAGCAGTATCGGCATACATAGCCCAAATTATTACACTTAAAGGTCCTCCGGTTGCAGAGCCAGTGATCTGGAATAAGAAAATTAATGCCATTTGGCCCGGTCCCAGAATATAATATATGCCGGTGCTAATAATTGCGATAACAAAATATAGAATGAATGTATTACGCTTGCCAATCTTTTTAGAAATCCAGCTTACAGTCAACACCCCAAGAAATGCCGAAACTTGTCCAACAGTGTTAAATGCCGAAGTAATCATTTCAAAATCGTAACTCCCTACGCCTAAGAATGGCAATGATAAGTTTTGTGTGCCAATCACATACTTAAAATAGTGAACAGTAACACTTGAACGAACCGCGACAAAGAGAATAAATGTAATTGTCGTTATCAATAAAATAAGCCAAGGAGTATTTGTAACTAATTCAAATAAATCTTTTTTAATAGAAGACACTTGTGATTTTGGGGGCTGCACTCTTTCTTTTGTACCTTTAAAAGCAATTAAGAAGAATACAATTGCAGCCGCTCCATAAACCATAAATGAACGCTGCCATCCGCTTGCATCATTTCCGCCACCAAGAAATTTTACCATTGGAAGAAGTGTTGCAGAAACTATTATACCTGCAGAAAATGCAAATAAAAATTTTATTGATGATACTGAAGTTCTTTCCAGTGAATCGGAAGATATAACACCAAGCAATGCGGTATAAGGTATATTGATTGCAGTATATAACATCATTATAAGTATAAATGTAACATACGCCCAAATAATTTTGCCCTCTAATCCAAAATCGGGCACGGTAAAAGTAAAAACGCCAACTACGGCAAAAGGAACACACAACCATAGTAAATAAGGTCTGAAATGCCCCCAGCGGGTTCGGGTACGGTCTGCAATTATTCCCATCATTGGATCATTTACCGCATCCCAAACACGACTCAACAAAAACATTGTTGCGGCAACACTAGCCGGAATTAGGAAAATATCTGTGTAGAAATAAGTAAAGTATAACATGAAGGTCTGCCAATATAATACAGATGCCAGATCACCAAATCCGTATGAAACTTTTTCTTTTAATGATAATTTTTGATCAGTACCGCTCATGATTGCCTCTTTTTATGAATTAAATGAATTGTATTCAGTGGAAACATTTTTAGCTAATTTCAAAATCAATAATAATAAAGAGCTTAACCCGCTAAATATGACAAAAAATGTACCACTACCAATTTTCTGCTCCTAAAAAATATTTGGAAATTTGGATAACAATATCATCCGTTTTGAGCATTTTTCATCGGGTTTAAAATTGGTCAACTAAAACAAAATTATTGAAATGATTTATATTTTATTAAACTGATAAAAGGATATGGTGGGAAGTAGAAGATTAGAATCAGCCAATAAACAATTTTATTACACGGAAGCTTTATTTTTAATTTTCAAATTAATTTTTAAACCAACTTCTTTTTTGCTCTCCACAATTATTTTTACCCCGTTAATATCGCAGTATTTTTTTTCGAGAGCCAACTCAAGTCCATTGCTTTCAAATCTTTTCGAGTAGCCCTGCTCCTTGTGTACAGTTTGATAATTTTTAATTGCTGTGTTGCATTCGCCCAAATGCAACACAGTTGTTAAAAAATTTATAATTAGAGTTCTGAAAGAATTTTAGCGCTTTGTTCTGGTGTTATATCCCTTTGAGGTTCAGCCATCATTTCATATCCAACCATAAATTTTTTAATGGTTGCCGAGCGAAGAAGAGGTGGATAAAAATGCATGTGAAAATTCCATTCGGGATGAGTCTTTCCATCAGTAGGAGCTTGATGAATACCCGATGAGTACGGGAAAGAAATTTTAAACAATTTGTCATACTTTGAGGTTACAACTTTAACAGCATCTGCAAACAATTTAACTTCATCACTTTTCATTTCAAGAATATTCGACATTCTTCTTTTCGGAATAATAATTGTTTCGTATGGCCAAACAGCCCAAAAAGGAACCAAAATTGCGAAAGCCCTATTTTGATAAACAACTCTCTCATTTAGTTTTATTTCTTCTTTTAAATAATCGGTTAATAAATTTCTGCCGGTTTTATTCTTATAAGAAATAAAATTTTTTGTTTCCTTCTTAGCCTCCATTGGAACGCTATTTTGAGCCCAAATCTGGCAATGCGGATGAGGATTTGAATTCCCCATCATAGTTCCTTTGTTTTCAAATATTTGCACATGATTTATTTTTGGATTTGTACCAAGTTCTCTAAATTCTTTTTGCCATGTTTTAATTACTTCTTCAATTCCATTCCTTGTCATAGCCGCTAGCGTTAAATCATGACGTGGTGAAAAATTCACAACCCGGCAAATTCCGACTTCACTGTTTGCAACTAAAAGGTTTTTATTATTTATAGAATTATCGGGTATGTTTTCTAATAGAGCAGAAAAATCATTTGTAAACACAAAAGTTTTCTTGTAGTGAGGATTAACATCCCCATTTGCTCTGATGTTACCGGGACATAAATAACATTTTGGATCATATTTAGGACGTGTATCTGATTGCAAATCAGCTATTTCACCCTGCCATGGACGCATAGTTCTATGAGGAGAAACTAATATCCATTCTCCGGTTAAAATATTTTTCCTTCGATGAGGAAAACTAATCAGCGATTCTTTTTTCATATATATTTTAATTTATAAGTTCTGTACCATTGCTGATATGCGTTATGTACACACCAGGTTCTTTTCCAAATTTTTCTTGATAAACTTTACTAATTATATTTACTACTTCATCAATAGAACTATTTTCCACAAGATTGATAGTGCAACCTCCGAACCCGCCTCCCATCATTCTGGCACCATATACCGAACTAAATTGTTTTGATTGCTCGACTAAAAAATCTAATTCCGGGCAGCTTACCTCATAATCCTTACTCAATCCATCATGAGTTTGATACATATAATTACCAAAGGTTTTTAAATCTTTTTTAAGTAGAGACTCGCATGCGTTCAATAATCTAATATTTTCTTCAACCGCGTATTTGCATCTGCGATACACTATAGGATCCAATTTATCTTTATATGATTCCAGCATTTCAATTGTAACATCCCTCAAACTCTCAATATCCGGGTAATCTTTTTGAATGACAGCAACTCCATTGCTGCATTCCTTTCTTCGCTGATTATATTCAGATGAAGCCAGTGAGTGAGATACTTTTGTATTGAATAGAACAACAGAGACATCATTAAATATGAAGGGGAAATATTTGTAATCCAGAGATCTGCAATCTATTTGAAGAACATTACCTTCTTTTCCAAATATATTTATAAACTGATCCATGATACCGCAATTCACACCCACAAATTCATTTTCAGCTTTCTGAGCCATTCCAACCATATCAATTTTTTCAATGTTTAAATCATATAATTTATTGAGAGAAAAAATTAAGCCGGCTTCTAAAGCCGCCGAAGAAGATAATCCGGCCCCTATTGGTATGGTGCCTCCAAAAACACAATTAAAGCCATTAATGCAATATTTATTTTTCTGGAGCTGATCAATTACACCCAGCAAATAATTCGGCCAGTTTTTTTCAGCTTTATTTATATCATTTAAATCGAATTCAAAATAGTCATCGAGATCGAAAGCAAATATTTTGCATTTGCTATCCTCTCTCTTTGATATTGCAATGTAGATTGCTAAATCAATTGCGGCAGGCAATACGAAACCATTATTATAATCGGTATGCTCACCAATTAAATTAACTCTGCCAGGAGAGCGCACTATAATTGGCTCTTCATTAAATTCATGTAAAAATTTTATTCTTACCTTTTCTAACAAATCCATCTTATACTCTTCTTGTTTATAGTGTGATTTCAATATTTAATCTGAAACAAAATTACGCAAACGTTCACAAAATATTCAAAAGTATTTGCGCCACTCACACATCAATATTTACTAGTTGAGCTAGTTCTCTTTCATTAATGCTCACACTCTTCACAATTAAAATTATTTATAATCCACCAGGGTCTTATTGATGTATTAAGTATCGAGTATTCGGAAGTGACAGCAACTTCAACTGCCCATGAATTATCCCCTCTACCGCATGTTTCTCCTTTACCTAATGATTCAAAAGTACCTCTGCAAGTCATATCCATTTCGGAGCAATCCCCATTTGGAACGGCACCCCACGACCATGCGAGGTATCCAATTTCATTTTCATGACATTCCTTAATAATCGTTCTAAAATCTATACAACATTTGCATTGTACTACCTTGTGAGCAAATTCCCCAACAACTAAAGGCATTTCTGATTCTACTGCTTCCTTAATTTCATTTACAATTCGCAATGAATCATTATCGGACCACCACATATGAACTGAGAAAAGTAAATTTTGAAGAGGGTCGGCCTCTTGAAGATTTTTCCATGTTGCTTGTAAAATATTTATATCCTGCCCCCAACCCGAAGCATCAATCATTATTGGAACATTAATTCCGGCATCGCGAAATTTATTAACGGCCTGAGAATAGAATTTGATAAATTCTTCATTTGTTACTTCCCATGCCCCGGCTTCATTTGCAATATTCACAACGACATACTTTTCATGCTTTTTAATGACTTCCAATATTTGCGGCTGAAGCCACCATTCCATTACGGAGTTCAAGTTTTCCCATTTACCGGTAGCTGAATGATTTTCTGGAATTGGTATCATTTTATTATTAATACAGTTAGTTATTAATGAATCCATTTGTTCAGGAGAAGAATAATTTGTTAATGTAATTCGGACTGTATTGGCACCGGTTTTTGCTATCTCAGAAAAATATCCCGAACCGGTTTTATCATCCTCGGACCAGGCTGACATCTCATTAACCCCGCGAAGAATAACTTTCTCACCACAAGGTGAATATAAAAACCTCCCCTTTACATAAAATCCGGGTATTGATCGAGCATGACTATATTCTGATAAATTCACAATTATAAGTAGTATTAGTATTCTAATTCCTAACTTCATTAGTCAATCTCCTTTGAACACAACAATAATTTGATAACTCAGTTTAATAATTTCAAATATGAAAATCTAATTATCACTATTCGCAATAATCATGTCTACGAAGTATAAAAATTACTCTTTTTGTTACGACTTATATTTTTGATAAACATTTTAGGTTGGAATATTTTTTCTCAGGATGAGGGAGATTAACCTTTCAAAACTTATTGATTCTTATTATAGATCTATAATAGACAACCGATACTATTTAACCTAGTTTTAATTTTTTCTTCAAAAAAAGAATAATTAACTTTGACACAAATTTTATAAAAAAAGGAGCTGATGTGGGTACAAAAAAACTTGCTAGCGGATTATTTAACCGATCATTGGATTACATTGAAAAAGTTGGGAATGCTTTGCCTCATCCAGCTACTTTGTTTGGGATACTCGCGTTAATAGTGGTTTTCTTTTCATGGTTAGGCGATCTTCTTGTGTGGCAGGCTATTCATCCGGCTGACGGCTCTCTGATAAATGTAAAAAGCTTAGTAAACGGTGATGGAATTAGATGGATCTACACAAATGTTACTCACAACTTTGTGAATTTTCCTCCACTCGGGTATGTACTTGCGGTAATGATTGGGATTGGAGTAGCAGAAGGTTCAGGATTATTTGATACGATGATTAGGTCATTGGTTATAAATGCTCCTAAAAAATTAATTACGGGCACAATAGTTTTAGCCGGTATAATCTCTCACCTTGCATCAGAAGCTGGTTATGTAATTTTAATACCGCTCGGCGCAATGATTTTCCATGCGCTCGGAAGACACCCAATGGCTGGACTAGCAGCCGCTTTTAGTGGAGTTAGTGGAGGTTTTGGCGCCAATTTTTTAATTGGCTCAGTTGATCCTATACTTGCGGGACTTTCTCAAACAGCGGCACAAATAATTGATCCGAATATGACTATTAACGCGGCTGTTAATTTTTACTTCATGGTGGCTTCCGCTTTTCTTATAGTAATTCTTGGAACATGGGTTACTGAAAAAATTGTTGAACCCAGATTAAAAAATTATACAGGAAACACTAAAAGTTTCGAAATAACAAAAATCTCCCCTATCGAAAGTAAAGGCTTAAAGTGGGCTGGTGTCAGTCTCCTCATTCTTTTAGTTCTGCTCGCATTAACAATTATTCCTACAAATGGATTGTTTAGAAATCCAAAGACCGATGAAATACTTCATTCACCATTTTTCGATGGAATCATTACCGGCATATTAGTATTCTTTTTAGTTCCAGGACTTGTATATGGAATTATCGTGAAGTCTATCAAGAATGATAAAGATATGATGAAGCATATAATCAAGTCGATGGGAACTATGGCAACTTATATAGTACTTGTCTTTTTTGCCGCTCAATTTGTTTATTTCTTTAGATATAGTAATCTTGGATTGATACTCGCAATTCAAGGAGCCGAGTTTTTAAGAAATATTGGTCTCACCGGTATTCCACTAATTGTAATGTTTGTTTTGTTATCTGCATTTATAAATATGTTTATGGGCAGCGCATCGGCAAAATGGGCAATTATGGCCCCGGTTTTTATTCCTATGTTTATGCTTCTTGGTTATCATCCCGCATTAACTCAGGCTGCTTTTAGAATTGGCGATTCGGTTACAAACCTAATTACCCCAATGATGAGTTATTTTGCTCTTATAGTTACATTTGCCCAAAAGTATGATGAAAAGTATGGGATTGGAACAATCATTTCCACGATGATTCCATATACAGTTATTTTTACTGTTTTTTGGACTTTACTTTTGATCATCTGGATGTTATTAGGATTACCAACTGGACCGGATGGACCATTATTTTTAAAGTAATCTTTAAATATTCTAATTGATTACGATTATATAGCTGTTATAATTCATCGAAGGTTATTTGTGAAATTTTTTATTTTATCACTAGTATCATCAGTATTACTTTTTGCTCAAATAGCAACACCAGATATTTATCTTACAATCAAGGATAAAAAGCCAGATGAGCAGATTAAATTATTAATCAATCTTTGCTGGGAAAACAGAAGCAGTAATCCAAGACTAGCGATAAAATATGGTAAGAAGGCTTTAGAAATTATAGAATATTCGGGAATAGATTCACTCAAAAGTGAAAGTTTTAATTTCCTTGGCGTTGTTTATGGTAATATTGGTGATCTAGATTCGGCATACTATTTCTATAAAAATGCCTACGAAATTTCCATTCATAGTAAAAATAAACTTACTCTCGCTTATTCATTGAATAATCTTGGAGATTATTATACTAAAAACGCCCTTTATTCAACTGCCCTAGAAAAATTATTTGAAGGATATAAAATTTTTGAAGAGTTGAATGAAAAACGGGGAATGGCATATTCATTAAATGATATGGGGGAAATATACTTAACTCAAAAGGATTTTGATAAAGCCCTTGATCATTTCGAGAGATCTTCAAAATTAAGATATGAATTAAAAGATGATCGAGGTTACGCTAAATCTCTTTTGAACCTTGGTTTTACCTATGAAAACCTGGGTCAATTTGATAAAGCACTGGATAATTTGAATCGTGCAGTAGAATTGAGTAAAAAAATTTCTTATAAAAAAGGAATTAGTGCAGCATATTCCGGTATGAGTGATGTATTCTTTAAACAAGATCGGATTGAAAAGTCGCTCGAATTCCGGCATCTTGCCCTGAGTATCGATAGGCAAATAGAAAATAGGTATGGGGAAATTGTAAATGAAAATGCGCTTGGACTTCTTTATTTAAAAACTAATAATCTTGCTAAAGCATTTGAGTATTTACATCAAGCGGAGAAGGATTCCCGCAATACTGGGCACCTGGATCAATTACTAGATTCATACCATAATTTAACAAATTACGCAGTAGCTATAAATGATTTTAAGATGGCATACAGCTACCAAAAAAAATATGAAGAATTAAAAGAAAAAATATTTGGACAGGAATCGAAAAATAAAATCGCAGATCTTCAAACCGCATTTGTTGTTGAGCGGAAAGAAAAAGAAGCAGAGCTATTAAAACTAGATCTGGAATATCAAAAAGCTACCCGGAATTATTTAATTCTGATCTCTATACTAATTCTTGGGGGTGTAGTTCTTTATGTAATGAAGTATAAAACTGAGAAAAAGGCTAATCACCTATTATCTGAACTGAATGAGTCAAAGGATAATTTTTTCTCCATAATAGCGCATGATCTTAAAAACCCAATTGGTGCAGTTTCCAATTTAGCAGAATTACTAAAATCAGATTATGATCTAATGCATGAAGCGGAGAGAAAGGAATTAATTGATGGAATTTCAAGTGCATCAATGAATGTACAACAATTATTAATGGATTTGCTGACATGGGCCAGAACGCAAAAGGGGGCAATCGGAGTAAACAAAGTAACGATCAATCTTAAAAATATTTTAGAATCAATCGTTGCTTCATACGACCTGGTGGCTAAAAATAAAAGAGTTGAAATACTTATTAATGCAGACCCAGCAGTTGAAATCAAAGCAGATAAACTCATACTTCAAACAATTATTGGAAATTTTATAAATAATGCTATAAAATTTTCCTTTACTAATAGCAAAATAATAGTTGATGCAGTTTGTTCTGATAACAGAGTAAATATTTCTGTTGAAGATTTTGGTATAGGTATGGATGAAAAAACCGTAAACAGCCTCTTCAAGGTTGATTATAAAATTTCAACTCTCGGTACTAATAATGAAAGAGGAACTGGCATGGGTTTGAAAATCTGCAAAGAATTTGCAGAGATTCATAAAGGTAAGATTTCTGTTCGAAGTCAGCCCGAAAAAGGAAGCAAATTTTCCTTCAGTTTTGATAATAATTAAAATTCTATTGCAACCTTATTGAAACTTTAAAACAGGTACTGTTAAATCTCATCTCTTGTCAATTTTTAACAAGCTATAGAGTGGCTTTTTCAATCAATTACCTGCAAAATATTTTGTGCGCATTTGAAAAACAGGAGAAAGCAGACAGCTATCTAACCACAATCCTTTAAAGATAATCTGCCTTATTGAGAAAATTATTACTTCAGATAAACCATTTTTTTGACTTGAGTAAAATCACCCACATGCAGTTTATAAAAATATATTGATGAAGAGAGAGATGCATTTTCATAATTGCCGAGTGAAAATTTTACCTCATAAATTCCAGGAGGTGTTTCCTCATTAACAAGCACTGCAATTTCTCTCCCAAAAATATCATAAACGCGTAGAGACGTCATATATGACGTCTCTACACCAGAGGGAATTGTAAATTTTATTGTGGTTACTGGATTAAATGGATTTGGATAGTTTTGAAATAAGGAAAATGAATTTGGAATTTCCTCCTCATTAAATTTTCCAATTCCCGTATTGAGATTTGCCGCATCAATTACTGCCTTCACTATTTCTGGATATGCTTTGGCTCCTGTTAGCCTATTAAAAATACCAAGCCCATAATTGCCGGTTCCACCATTATCCCAATAGAATGGAACTAATCCATGCTTTACAATTGAGCCGGTGATAAATTCAATATAATATTTACGATACTGGGCATGCTCGGCATTTAATTCCGGAGTTCCGAGATTTGTTCGCGCAATTGCTCCATACTCACCCAGGATAACAGCAATACCTTTATCAACAAATTTGGTTTTCATTTTGTTGAATTGATTATTAGCCCAGGTTTCATTTGCCCATGTTTCAGTTTTCTTCGAGTCAGTAGCATTTTTTCCCCATTGCGTTATTGTGCTATTACTGTTTAGCGTAAAATTATATGGATCGTAATAATGAACTTCAACCATAAGCCTATCTAGTATAACATCTTTGGGCATAATAAAGTAATTAATTGTGTGATCAATATTAGTATTAAAGCCTTGAACCAAAAGAAAACGGTAATGATTTCTACCTCCTGTTGAGCGAACAGTATTAACAAAAGTCTGGTTATATCCATTCTGCACTGTATAATATTCTTTTATAGGTGTACCGTAATTATTAGTTACCATCACCTCATTAGTACCGGCAAATAATAATCTGTCATCATAATCCCGGAAATGAATTGCGATCTGCTTCCACATTGCAGCCAGTCTTTTTTTAACCTCAGCCTCCTTCGCATAAGTCGGCTGAATCCACCCGTTATCCCAATGCTCATTTATAATTGCGTACATCCCGTTGCTCAACACATAGTTCACAACTTCTTCAACGCGATTTAACCATGATTGCTCAATTTCAAATTCAGCGGCATTGCTAAACCTACTCCAGGCTACGGGAATTCTTACTGCTTTGAAACCGGCGGCTTTTAGAGAATCAATTAGTTGAATTGATATTTTTGGATTGCCCCATGCAGTTTCGCCCCCAATGGATTCAAGAGAATTCCCAACATTCCACCCCGGCACCATCTGTCTTGATAAATGAATAGAACTAATATCACGCATATCAGTATTATCGGGAGGGATACTGTCTATTTTTATATCTCGAATATTAATGATGGATTTTGACAAAGCTGATTGCGTTTTTTCTTCATTCAATTTTTTTTCTTGTATTGAATAACTAAAACTTCTCGCAGCAAATAGTTGAAATATCATGAGCATTGAGATGAGTAAAGTGTATTTTAATTTCATATCTGACTTAACATATTAATGAAAACAGTAACTACTTTAAATTCTATTTTGCAGTAATTGTAATTGATTGACCTTTTAACCCTGCCGATGATGCGGTCAGCTCAATTTTACCTGCTTTTTCTGATGATTGAACTACAACTAAACATTTGCCATTAAATGCATTTCTGTTATTCGCTTGAAAAGATTCCATACTTGTCTGAAGCCCATTATCAACGCCGGCTATTTTACCTTCCCCTTTAACAGAAAATTTAACATTGTTATTTGCGTTAGGAACTACATTACCCTTATCATCAAGTATAGTAACTGTAATGAATGATAAGTCTTCACCATTAGCATTTATTGTATTTCTATCGACTTCCAATTTAATTTGATAAGGTGAGCCGGCTGTAAATATTTCTTTTTCTAAAATAATTTTACCAGCCTTTTTACCAACCGCCTTCACAGAACCAGGTTCATAATTTACACGCCACATCAGCAGATAATCTTCATCACCTTTCTTTTTTGTTCCTTTCGATTTTCCGTTAACAAATAATTCCACCTCATCACAATTTGTATAGGTTACCATATCAATCAACTGCCCCTCTTTCCAATTCCAATGAGGGAAAAGATGTAAAACGTTTTTATTAGTCCATTCACTTTGGTAGAGATAATAAGCATCCTTCGGAAAACCAGCTAAATCAATAATTCCAAAATAGGAACTGCGCGAGGGCCATCCATAAGGAGTTGGTTCACCTAAATAATCAAAACCGGTCCAAATAAATTGTCCCGCCATAAAATCATGTTTTTTTACAACACGCCAAGTTTCAATATTAGTTGAACCCCATGGAGCGGAGACATTGTCATAAGCTGAGCAAGTATTGTCGGGATTGCCGGTTGTGAATGGTATGTCCCATCTTATAGGCCATCTTCTGATACTATCTGATGGCATATCATAATGCCCTCTTGTAGCAAGCGCTGAAACGGATTCTGTTGAAATAAATGGTTTACCGGGAAATAATTTCGGCACTCCCAAATATTCATCTTGATGATAATTAAAACCAACTATATCAAGTACGCCAGCGGTTAACAAAGGATTCTTTGCATCTGTGCGGTTGCATCCGGCGGTAACCGGTCTGGTTTTATCTAGATTCTTTACTATTGCGGTCAGCTCTTTTGTGATTGCTTCGCCGCTTGGATCTTTTTCATCCCATTGTTCAATAATCTCATTACCTATACTCCACATAACAATACTTGGATGATTTCTATCTCTCAAAATAAAATCTTCCAAATCGCGCTTGTGCCACTCATCCCAGTCTAGAGAATAATCGAATTGAGTTTTACCTTTCTTCCACATGTCGAATGATTCATTCATAACTACAAAACCCATTTTATCGCACAGCTCAAGAAGTTCGGGCGCGGGGGGATTGTGCGAAGTTCTAATTCCATTAATTCCAATTTCTTTCATTATCTCAAGTTGCCGTTCGAGTGCGCGGTAATTAATTGCGGCTCCTAAAAACCCCAAATCATGATGATTGCATACGCCATTAATTTTAACTTGTTTTCCGTTAAGTATAAAACCCTTTTCGGCATCAAAAATAAATGAACGGATTCCAAGTGGTGTTTCATAATCATCTATAACTTCTTTATCCCTAATTATTTTTGATATTACCTTATACATATAAGGAGTTTCGGTTGACCATAGCTTTGGATTATCAACAATTAACTGTTGCTTGGTTTCTATTGTTGAATTTGCCTCAATAGTTAATTTAGATTCGGTCTCTGTAACCTTTTTATTTTCCGCGTCATAAATTTCAGTTAATAAAATAACATCAGAATTAGGGTTGAGAGAATTTTTAATTTTTGTTTGAACCATTACTTCTGCTGATTCATTATTAATTTTAGGTGTAGTTACGAATGTTCCCCAATGATCTACGGCAATTTTATTTGTCTTTACCAGCCAAACATTTCTATAAATACCGGAACCGGAGTACCATCGTGAATTTGGTTGTTTTGAGTTATCGACCTTTACGCTAATAACATTTTTTTGGCCAAATTTTAAAAAAGGAGTTAATTCGTATCGGAAAGAGATATAACCGAAAGGTCTCTTTCCTAAATAATTTCCGTTTATCCACACTTCACTATTTCTGTAAACCCCATCAAAATCGATATAGAATAACTTGCCGGAATCTTGGGTAGAAACTTCAAATGTTTTGCGGTACCATCCAATTCCACCGGGCAATGCGCCACCGCCAACTGTAGCCGGATTGGCTTCATTAAATTTTCCTTCAATACTCCAATCGTGCGGTAAATTCAATTTCCTCCATTTCGAATCATCAAAATCCGATTTAAATACAGTTGAATCATCACCAAGATAAAAGGTCCAATCTTTATTAAACTTTTCAATGCTTCTTATCTTTTCTGCATCAGCCGATGCGCATCCAACTAACATTGCAACTAAACTAAAAAGCAAAAGTGCGCTGAAAATAATTTCTCTAAATTTTGTAGCGGCCATAAATCCTCACTTATTATAAATGATATTTAAATATGAACAAATATTTAGAAAATTACTTTAAAGTTGACTTCGAACCAAAATTAACACTCTGGATTATCAAATTTGAACCGGGATGAAAGAGATGTAGGCAGTGGGTTAAAATTCTACTTTATTTGCCCGAATTTATTGATTGGAGCAACCGTAACAATTCCATTTTTTCAAATGGTTTGGAGATATAGTGTGTAAATCCGCTTGACAAAAAAGTTCTCTTTCAGAGTTCATCGCGTAAGCCGTCATAGCAACAAAAGGTGTTGAAACATAATTTCTATTTTTCTTTATTTCACTCAGTGTATCGAATCCGTTTAGTTTACCTGAATCCAAATTTCTATCGAGTAAAATAATATCATAGTTCTTTTGTGATGCTAATGAAATAGCAAGGTCCCCATTTTTGCTGTATTAACATCGTAATGATCAACTAGATACGTTTAAAAGTCATAGAAGTAATAACATTATCTTCCACTAATAAAATTAAAAGCTGAGCTTTATAAACCGCTTCTTCGATATCATTTTTTCATAATCGTAATTATTATTTGAGAACTCCTTTTTAATCATTGATTGTGATTCAATAATATTTTTATTAACAAATTCATTAAAATCAGAGTAAGCCCAGTTCCTTTGCCAATCTTTTTAATTAAAGAAATTGTTCCTTTCAGCATTTCAATATATTTTTTAACTATTAATGATCCTTAGCCTGTACCATAAAAGTAACGGTTAATCCCTTCACTCGCCTGCCTGAAAGTTTCAAAAATGACTTTAAGTTTCTCCGATGTAATTCTAATCACAGTATCCGATATTTTTTATACAATATTATTCTTTCCAGCAAAATAATATGCTCTTACAAATCCATTCTCAGTTAACTCAGTTGCTTTATTGATTAAGTTATTTAATATATCCCGTATTAGCTTTGCGCTGGTCGTCATCGTAATTTTTTCTATGGGTCCTTCAGACTCAATTCTTAATCCTCTAGAAAATGCCGATGATTCAAATAGTTTGATAATCTCTGCAATGATACGTTAAGACGAACTTCACATAATTCACATTCTGTCATCTCAGCTTCATTTTTTGAGTAATTTAAAATTTAGTATAAAGTAGAAAGAAGCCGGATGCTGCTTGTATGGTTAATCTGAGCCTATTTAACTTGATCGTCATTCAAGTTTTCCAATAAAAATCTGGAGGCGCCAAACATCCCCATGAACGGAGTTCTAATTTTGTGATTCATATTAGCGAGAAAATTAGATTTCAGCCCTTTCATTCCATCAGTAAATTCTTTAATTAATTTTGCGTGATTTTTTATGGATAGATCTGCCAGAAATGCTTTCAAGAATTTTCCACATCAACTATATCAACCGAAGTTTCGTCATACTGCTCTTTTACTTATTACAGATTTCTAAAATTAATGACCATGTTGCAATTCCATGAACCAGCAATATCGACTCGCCAGTTCCCTCCCGTTTGTAAGCAGTTGAGTAACCATGGAATTGAATGGTTTGGTAGTTTTATATTCAAATATCTATCATTTAGTTGAACATTGATGTTTATACCAGAACAACGTTTAGCATTCAAACGAACTTTGGTTCAAACTTAACTGAGTGCAGCTTTTGTATGTTCGAGATTAATAATTTTCGCAGAAATTACACTATATATTAGCGGCTAAAATTTATTATTTATAGAGTGTGAAATAAATCAATCTTCATTGTACTTTCTTTTTTTGCTCCCTTCATAACTATCAATTTGAAGCAGCACACCCTCAAGTTTCCCATTTACTAAAGGGATTCTTCTCGATGTTCGAAGTCCGATACTTTTACGAAGCGCTACATCTCCGGTATAAATAAACGCGGTGGTACCAGCGCAATTTTGTTTTAAATAATCACCCAATTCTGTATAAAGTTTTTTTACTTCCTCAATTTCTCCAAGTCTAATACCATAAGGAGGATTTGTGATGAGTACTCCATCCTTAAATGATTTAATATGCTGAAACGGATGACATTTTAACTCAACATTTGAAGAGTTTGGGAGCCTTGATAAATTCTGCAACGCGACCTCAATCATTTTCTGAGATTTATCACTTCCTTTAATTATCCCTTTGGGTAACTCTCTTATTTTTTCATCAATTTCCTTTTTTATAGAATACCAGATTTCTTTTTCATACTCCGGCAGATTCATAAAACCAAAATTTTTACGGAGGAACTGTGGAGGTATTTTACAATAGTGCATAAATGCTTCACAAATAATTGTCCCGCTGCCGCACATGCAGTCCCATAATGGTTTGGAACCATCCCACCCGCTCAATCTAATTATTGCCGCGGCTAAAGTTTCCTGCATCGGTGCTTCCCCTGCCAATAATCGGTAACCCCGTTTGTGAAGTGATTCACCGGAGGTGTCAATGCTAATTACCGCGTGATCTTTTTCGATAAAGAGATTAATCCTCACATCGGGATTTGCCACGCTAACATCGGGGCGTTTGCCATATTTTTCTCTGAAATAATCGGCAATTCCATCTTTTAGACACTGTGAGGCATACAACGAGTTAGTGATTTGGCTTTTAGCAACCGCCGAGGTAATTGCAAATGTTTTATTTAATGATATAAACTTTTCCCAATGAATTTTTGAGGCTATTTTAATTAACTTTTTTGCATCATCACAATATTCATCTAATAACGGAGCAAGTACTCGGGAAATTGTTCTTGAACAATAATTGATTCTCATAATGGTTTTTATATCTGCGCTGAAATAAACACCCCGATACACTGGCTCTGTATTAGTTGCCCCGAGTTCAATCAATTCTTCCTCACATATTTTTTCCATCATTCCGGGCACTTGTGCGAAGAACCTATTATCCTTTTGATAATTGTAAATCAAAATGGTGATTCCTTATTAATTTTATTTCTAAACCAAATTACTAAATAATTATGTTTTCTTTGGTATGAATAAATTCAAATAAATGAATTTGGGATTCAATTAACCGCTACATTTTTAATGCTTATATTTGTCTTCAAAATTTTAGAAATTGGGTATAATGCAGATTAAAACGGCAATACTTTCGGCACAAAAAATTAGCGTTCACTTTGGCGAGCAAATAATTTTAGATGAAGCATCATTAAGTATTCATGAGGATGACAGAATTGGGCTCGTTGGAAAAAATGGTGCCGGTAAATCAACATTCTTAAAAATTATTGCGGGCTTATCGCAGCCAGATTCGGGAGAAACCGCAATAAAAAAGGATCTGGTTATTAGTTATTTGCCGCAAGATTTCACCCTTGATGAATCAACAACAGTTTACCAAAATATATTATTTGGCGCCGATAGTATTATAGAATTACTCAGAGAATATGAGAATACACCATTCGATTCTAAGAACAAGCATCTCCTCGAAGAAAAATTGAATAGATGCGATGGATGGAATCTTCAAAGAAAAATTGAGTTACTTATCGAATCTCTGAATGCTCCGAATAAAGATAGAATCGTAAATACTCTTTCTGGTGGAGAAAAAAGAAGAGTTGCGCTTTGTAAAGCATTAATTGCTAATCCCGATTTATTAATTCTTGATGAACCCACAAATCACCTCGACACCGATACAATAGAATGGATTGAACATTTTCTTTCTGATTATAATGGCACATGCATATTTGTCACACACGATCGTTATTTTCTTGATCGAATTGCCAACAGAATTGTTGAGTTATCCGAAGGTACATTTTATTCGCATCAAGGAAATTATACCGATTATTTGATGAATAAATTAGAACGGGAAGCCATTAAAGAGGCAGAGGAGAGAAAGAGACAAAACTTTTTGAGACGAGAACTTGATTGGGTTATGAGGGGTCCACGAGCCCGCCGAACCAAATCAAAAAGTCGCCTCGATCATTACTACGAAATTGCCGAGCAAAATAATTATACACCCGAATTAGATGCGGATATAATTGTTCCGCCACCCCAAAAACTAGGCAATAAAGTAGTTGAGTTAAAAAATGTAAGCATTAGTTTGGGCGGTAAAAATTTAATTTCTCATCTCAATTTTAATTTCGAACCCGGTAGAAAACTTGGAATAGTGGGCAAAAACGGTGTTGGTAAAACTACACTTCTTAAATTGATTTTGGGTGAGTTAGCTCCAATTGGAGGATTGGTGGATATTGGAGAAAAAACAGAGTTTAATTATATAGATCAATCGAGATTGCTACTCAACGATTCGGATACCGTTTTTAACGCCATTGGTGAGGGAAATACAACCATTAAATTCGGTAATCAGCAGATAACTGTATGGACTTATCTTCGTCGTTTTTTATTTACAGATGAAAGAATAAATACTTTAGTGGGAAGATTATCAGGGGGCGAAAAAAGCAGATTAACACTTGCTAAAATTTTAATTAAAGGGGGAAATTTTCTGCTTCTTGATGAACCCACAAATGATCTGGATTTGCCAACATTGAGAGTATTGGAAGAAGCGCTAATCTCATTCGATGGTTGTCTCGTTATTGTTAGTCATGATAGATATTTTCTCAATCGAGTATGTAATGGAATCCTCTCATTTGAGGTAAATGGGAATTTACATTTCAGCGAAGGCAACTATGATTATTATTTAGAGAAGAAAAAGAAACATTCCCCAACTGTTATTCCAAACGAAAAGAGTGATAAGAAGCCCGAGCCGGCAAAAAAAGTAACGCCAAAAAAACTGACTTGGAAAGAGAATAAAGAGTTGGAAACCATTGAGGATGAGATTTTAAAAGCTGAAGTGGAAATAGAAAACATTGAAGCTATATTCTCATCTTCCGACTTTTACAACAAATATGGCAATCAAGTTAATGAGCTTAACGAGCAATTAGAAAATGCAAAAGAAAAGGTATCATCTCTTTATAAACGGTGGGATGAGCTGGAAACTAAAAAACAAAAATTTGCATCAGACACAAACACTGATTTATAGAGTATGTAACTGTAATTTTCGATATCTAATTAATGCAAGTTTTTGCTAAATTTTAAGGGTATCAAATCAACACACCCAGCGCTTATCTACTTGTTAATATCTACCCACTTTATTAGATTATCGCTCGAATTTCAAAATTAATTTGAAACAATGAAAGAATACTATTTTCACTCATCACAAAATTTTTGCTATAGAAAGCTCGTTAAGCTTTTTATACGCCCTTGTCCCGACCATTAACTTCTAACTACCTTTTTATCTGTAATTGATTACCTGTTTATCAAAGAGGTAAATCGATCACCTATTTTTTCCACTATTCTAAAAATTAAATTAGTAAAGAATAAAAACAGTAAATAAAAATAAATTGGAGTTACAAATGTCAGTAAAAAATGTACTTATCATGGGTGCGGCTGGCCGCGATTTTCATAATTTTAATGTAGTATTTAGAGATAATCCCGACTATAATGTAGTGGCATTTACTGCAACGCAAATCCCAAATATAGATGGCAGAGTATATCCGGCTGAACTTGCGGGAAAATTATATCCAAATGGAATTAAAATATATGAGGAAGCCGAATTAACAAATCTAATTAAAACATTAAAAGTTGATGAAGTGGTTTTTTCTTACTCTGATGTAACATTCGAATATGTAATGACAAAAGCATCAATAGTTAATGCCGCTGGAATTTCCTTCCGACTTTTAGGCGCTGCCGAAACAATGTTAAAAAGCAGTAAGCCCGTAATTGCTGTTCTTGCGGTAAGAACCGGATGTGGTAAATCGCAAACATCACGCAGAATTGTTGATCTGTTACAGAATGCCGGCAAAAAAGTTGTTGCGATAAGACACCCCATGCCTTACGGAGATTTAGTTAAACAAAAAGTGCAGAGATATGCTTCATTTGAAGATTTGGATAAATATGAATGCACAATTGAGGAAAGAGAAGAATATGAACCGCATGTTGCAAGAGGTGGTGTAATTTACGCGGGGGTTGATTATGAGGCTATTTTAAGAGAAGCAGAAAAGGAAGCTGATATTATTCTATGGGATGGTGGGAATAATGATATGGCTTTCTATCAACCCGACATTACTTTTACAGTTGCAGATCCGCACCGTGCAGGTCACGAATTACGATACTATCCTGGTAATACAAGTCTCCGCTTAGCCGATGTTGTAATAATTAACAAAGTTGATTCCGCCTCGAAAGAGGGAATTGACACTGTCAAAGAAAACATAAAATTAGTTAATCCAAACGCAGTCATCATTGAAGCAGATTCTCCAATTACGGTTGATAGACCTGAATTGATTACTGGTAAAAAAGTTTTAGTTGTAGAAGATGGCCCAACTCTTACTCATGGTGAAATGAAATATGGCGCTGGGACTGTCATAGCTAAAAATTTAGGCGCATCAGAAATTGTTGATCCTCGCCCTTATACCGTAAATACAATTACAGAAACTTTTGAGAAATATCCTGAAATCGGTGTTCTCCTTCCTGCGATGGGATATGGCGATCAGCAGGTTAAAGATTTAGAAGAAACTATTAATAAAACCGATTGCGATTCGGTTATAATTGGTACTCCAATTGATTTGAGCAGAATTTTAAAAATTAATAAACCTTCCACAAGAGTAATGTACGAACTGCAGGAAAGAGGCAGTATTAATTGTGAATCTGTATTAAAGAAAAAAGGTCTATTATGAAAAAAATTGCCGTCGTAGCTTTTGGTGGCAATGCTTTATTACGCTCAAACGAAGTGGGCACAATTGAACAGCAGGAAAAGAACACACTGGATACGTGCGGACGCTTAGTTAGTTTATTGCAGCAAGATTATGAATTAGTAATTACCCACGGTAACGGTCCTCAAGTTGGGAATATACTTTTGAGGAATGAAGCCGGTTTTGAAAAGTATAGAATTCCAAAAATGCCCTTGGATATTTGTGTGGCCGATTCTCAAGGGGGTATCGGTTACATGATCGAAAGACAAATGAGAAATGTGATTGCCACAAATAATTTAAATAAAAATGTTGTAGCGGTTATAACTGAAACATTAGTCGATATCAAAGACCCGGCATTCGAAAATCCTTCTAAACCAATTGGACCTTTTTATTTAAAGGAAGAAGCTGAGTTACTTTCCAAATCAACCGATGGAATTTACAAAGAGGATTCAGGAGGTAGAGGTTGGAGGAAGGTTGTTGCATCGCCGAAACCTATTGATATAATGAACAAGCAGGTTATTAAGGATTTAGTAAATCATGGACATATTGTAGTTGCCGTTGGTGGAGGCGGAATTCCGGTTTATTGGCACTCAGACACAAAATATCTCGAGGCGATTGAAGCAGTAGTTGATAAGGATCTCGCTTCGGCTGTATTGGCTAGAGAAATAAGTGCTAATAAATTTTTCATAATTACTGATGTTCCAAAGGTTTTTATAAACTACAAAAAAGCGAACCAGCAGGCTCTCGATCATCTTTCGGTTAAAGATGCAAAGCGATATTTAGAAGATGGGCAATTCCCCGCTGGAAGTATGGGACCTAAAATTAAAGCAGCAATTGAATTTGTTGAGCATGGTGGAGAAGAAGCAATTATAACTACAGAGTCGGAATTGGAAAAAGAAAATTGCGGGACAAGAATTACAGCATAAATTGGTGAATTGATTTCGAGATCGTTCTTCGATATCCTAATTTGGGAAGGCTTGCTGATAGTAATAATTATTCAGCGGTACTTCCCTTTTTATTCTTCACTATTCATGCGCGTTATTTTAGATTGAGATTAAAAATTTATACCGGCTCTATATTCCAGCTATTTAGTATATTCACAAAAAATTTAGTTAATTTTTAATTAACTCTTGAGTAAGTTGCTGTTAATTCAAAAAGTGAAAAAATACAGAAAGGATAATTCTATGAAGAAAGTTGTAATTACTCACGCAAAAAGAACTCCCATTGGGGCTTTTAATGGTTCTTTGGCTTCTCTATCTGCAACTCAATTGGGCAGTTTGGTAATTAAATCAATTCTAGATGAATCCAAAATAGATCCGGCATCAGTTGATGAAGTAATTATGGGAAATGTACTCATGGCCGGATTAGGTCAGGCACCAGCTCGCCAGGCGGCAATTTACGCCGGACTCCCCGATAAAACTGAATGCTTAACAATTAATAAAATGTGCGGCAGTGGATTAAAAGCAGTGATGCTCGCTCATCAAGCCATCCAGATTGGTGATGCAGATATTATAGTTGCAGGTGGACAGGAGAGTATGACGAATTCCCCCTACCTACTTCCGAACGCAAGAAATGGGTACCGTTTAGGAAATTCTACAATTTATGATTCGATATTATTAGACGGATTAACAGATGTATATAATAATGTTCATATGGGAAATTGTGCTGAAGCCTGCGCGATGGATTTTAATTTAACAAGGGAAGAATTAGACGCATTCGCGGTTAGCTCCTATAATAAAGCTCTATCTGCCCAAAAGGAAGGAAAGTTTTCTGATGAAATTGTTGAGGTAACAATCAAATCTAGAAGCGGTGAAGTCAAAGTATCAAAAGATGATGAGCCGGAAAAAGTAAATTTTGAAAAGATTCCCTCACTTAAACCAGCCTTCGATAAAAATGGTGTTGTTACTGCCGCTAATGCTTCAAAAATTAATGATGGAGCTTCTGCATTATTAGTAATGAGTGAAGAAAAAGCTTATGAACTGGGTTTTAAACCATTAGCCGAAATAGTGGCGCAAAGTTCAGCCGCAAAAGCCCCAATTCAATTTACTACCGCTCCGGCAGATGCAATTAATAAGGTGTTGATAAAAGCTAACCTAAAACTTGCTGATATTGATCTGTTTGAAATTAATGAAGCATTCGCGGTTGTATCACTTGCGGTTAATAAAATTTTAGGATTAACATCTGAAAACGTAAATGTTAATGGAGGCGCGATAGCTCTGGGGCATCCAATTGGTGCGAGCGGCGCGAGAATTTTAACAACATTATTGCACGAAATGAAAAACAGAAATTCCAACTATGGGTTGGCTTCACTATGCATCGGTGGCGGTGAGGCTTCTGCATTAATAGTTAAAAAATACAGTTAGTAAAAATTATTTTTGAGCTTGGCGAACAGATTCTAAATAAAATTACTTTTTTGATCCTTAAAAAAAGTATTTCCTTTTACCAGCCAGGATATTCCAAAGGCTAATAGAGCTGTGGATTCAAATACTAATATGGGATAGATTTCTTGTAACACTGAATCTTCGTAATAAATCTTATAAATAAAGATCAATGCCATCGATAAAATCATAACAACGCCGCATACTCGATAAAGAAAATTTCTCTGCCTCTTTTCTCTGCTTATAATTGCGCTCGATCTCTTTGTGAAAAGGAATAACGCATTATACGCTAAAGCAAAGAAAAATATAGTTGCGAAACTCATATGAATTAATCCTGAGATATCATCATCAACAAGAAATATGCCCACTTTAACAGCTTGATTTGAAAACTTTGTGGTAGGAAATAAGATCATGCCCAATGCAGAGAATCCAGCAATATTACCAACTATACTGTCAACTTTTTCGTAACCTTGATATGAGATTAAGAATAAAGATACAATACATAATAAGCCGACAAAAAAATCGCGCATGTTTGTATAATAATACCCACTAATTGAATATTGTAACTTAAGATCAGAGAAAAATAAACTTCCAGATATAAGAATTATTGGCAGAGCTAATCCGAGCAGACCTATAAATCTTCGCATTGTTAAATAAGAAATGATTAACCGCTGACTACGATCCATTGACATTTAAACTCCAGGCAAAGTTTAACACCCTTTCGTAATTATCACAGATTATATTTTTTTTGTAAGTCTTTTGACCTATAACTGAGTCTATTATTTTCAGTATCCTCAATTACAGTGAGTAACTTTTTAACTTTAGTTTTATCCACTGTTTGGCGTAGATATATTTCCAGCAAATAATTTAACGCCCGGGATTTATTTCTTTCTTCCAAGGCGGTCATGTTTCTAAGAAAGTACTGCTCTGCTGTAAATAGATTTCCACTATTGAAATAGTATGTTCCCATGAGTAAATTAAATTGTTCTTCAAAGTCACCAGCTGTTCTTAAATTTGGTTTATTCTTTAAGTACTGCTCTAATTCCGAAACCGGTTCGTTATTCGAAATCTTAATTGATAATTCACGAAACCATTTGCCGACTGCCAAGTTATTTTTGAGTACTAAATATCTTTCTAAAAATCGTTCATCAAGAAGAGCTTCATATTTTTCAACTCTCTTATTATCACCTGTTAATAAACTATTAACCAGCACAATGAAACGTGAATAATCGGCACCGCCACGGTACAATTTTTTCTCATTCTGTAATGCTTTTTCCCCAAACTGAATTGCCAGTTTCGAATCCCCTTTGATATCATAAAATCTCGCTCTCGCAAAATCATCAGCAATATTGCCCGAATCTTTTTTCAGTAATCTTTCAACTTTATCTATTTCCCATATATTCATTAGAGTTTGGCAGTAGGCATTCAATGTTCTTTTATTATGGGGATACTTTTCCAAAAATTTTTCAAAATAGGGCAGAGCCGCAAATTCATTTCCTTCGAGACTTGTATAGACTTCAATAAGAGTGAGAGCTGACTGTCCAAATGTAAGCTTCCCTTTGTCAACTGCGGTTTGCAAATAATTTAATCCTTTTTCTCTATCTCCCGATAATCCCAGAACCCCGGCAATAAAACCAGCCACACCGCTCATTCTATCGGCATAATAATTTATCATTCCAAGAACAAGATACGCGTCATAAAATTGAGGATTAGATTTTATTATCTGCTCCATTATATTTTTTGCCTTTTTACCGCTTCTAAAAGCACTCCACCATGATGCATCAACGCCATAAATGCGGGCGAGGTAAGCATGAATGGTACCATAATAAAATTTATTTTCGAGGGTAAGATTTGTTTCGTTTAATTTATTTAATACCCCCTCACAATATTCAATAATTTCTTTATTGAGAATTTTTCTTCCTTCACCCCGTTTTTCTGGATCCAGCTCGGCAACATTTTTATAATACTCCAGAATTTTGATGTTAATAAGGTAGTAATAATATTTGGGTGAGTTTGGTGATAGATTTATTTGCTCTTGAGATATTTTTTTTGCTTCTTCAAATTGCTCATTAAAAGTATGATTAATAATCTTCTGATCAATCTCTTTAGGTTGAATGCTTTGTGCCAAGAGGTTTATATTTGCGAAAAGTAGAATCAGTAAATATTTCATAAGCCGCTAATTTTGTTAATATATATTTCCTTCTGCATTTTAATATAATTAAAAGTAATTAAAAATCTCTAAGGTTCTGGGGATTTGGTATGGATTATAAAGAGAATGGACTTGATGAATCGTGCGGTAAAGTATTTCATTAAAACTATAGTTAAACTGGTAACTAATAACTATTACATTAATCTCGGCATGAGGGAATTAATTATTCATTTCAACATTACTATAAGAATCAAAAATCAAATCCGATAATTCTTTGTTTGAGATTCTCCTATTTGTTAGTATTTCTTTATTCTTAAACACAACCAACTCCGGAGGCATTGGTCGCAAATTATATAAACTGCCCATCGAATAACCATATGCGCCAGCGTTTTTAATGGCTAATTTGTCTCCCTCTCTAATTTCAGTCAACTCCCTTTGTTCGGCAAAACAGTCCCCCGTTTCACAAATATTGCCGCATATATCATAAATTTTTATTTCACCTGCTTGGTTACTGAGATTCTCCACTTGATGATGGGCGCCATATAAAATCGGTCTAATCAGATGATTGAAACCAGAGTTAGTACCGGCAATTAATCTACCTCTATTATTTTTTATAGTATTCACTTCAACCAATAAGTAGCCCGATTCGGCAACAATATATTTCCCGGGTTCAAAATACATATAGTACTCTTTGCCATATTTATTACAAAACTCGGAAAATATTGCCCCTATCTTTTTGCCAAACTTCGCATAATCAATTCTTTTAGTGGTTGGTTTATATGGTACTTTAAATCCGCCGCCGAAATCCACAAAAACTAAATCCGGGAAATTATCGGGAGAAGCTATACTCAGTAAATTTGACATGCTCTCATAAACCTTTTCAGTTTCGCCCACTCCCGAACCGGTATGTTCATGTATGCCAATAACTTTGAGATTGTACTGATCAGCAATATTTTTGGCTTTCTGTACTTCTGATAAAAGAATTCCAAACTTGGTTATATCTCCCCCTGTCATCACATGTTTATGTTCGCCCGCATAAACATCAGGATTAAAGCGCAAGCATACTTCGCTTCCGGGATAAGCCTCACCATATTTCTTTAACCGTGTTAATGAATCTATATTAAATAGAACACCAAGTTTTTTGACTTCGTGCATCTCTTCATTTGTTATGTTATTTGCTGTATATAATATATCCTCTTTTTTAAAGCCAAGTTTTATTGCCAGATGCACTTCTGCCGGACTGACTGTATCTAAATATGCATGATTTTCTCTCAGCAGATTTAGGATTCCAACATTGTAATTTGCCTTCATGGCATACAATATTTTTAGTTTGGGCCAGTTAATGAATTTTTTGAGCTCGTTATATCTTTCAATAATAAGATCACCATCATAAACATAAAGCGGAGTGCCATATTTATTAGCATAATTCAGGAGTTGAGTATTATTCGAACCGGACAATTTTTCCATCACAAACCTTTTGGAGAATAAATTATAGAATTCTATTGAGTTCGTAAATCAAGTTTTTAATTTGCTCTTTAGTGTGAGTAGAAAACACCACTATTCTTAAAGCTCCATTTTCACCACTGCCCATGTAATTTATATACTGTATCAAAAAACCTTTTTCCATTAATTCCCGATGAACTTTTTGCATCAGTTCTTTATTCTTTAAGCTCCAGGATACTATTGGCACTACCGTTTCATTAGTCTCAATGCCAATCTTTCTCAATTCGCTTTTAAGGTACTTTGCATTTTCCCACAACAAGTCTTTAAACTGGGGATTTTCCTTCACCATTCGCAAACCCGTTAAAGATGCGGCAATAGCGGATGATGGAGCTGGTGTTGCACCATTAAGTATATGATTATTCTTTATTTCGTCAATCAATTCTTTATTAGCAGGTACTATTCCACCAAATCCACCAAATGCTTTTGAGAATGTTCCTCCATAAAATATTCTGTCAGAATCTAATCCATAATATTCTTTTGTTCCCCTTCCATTTTCGCCAAGAATACCCATTGCGTGTGCGTCATCAATCCAAATAATACCATTATAATTACTCACTGCTTTTTCATACAGATCAATTGGGGCTATTTCACCACTAATAGGAAATATCCCATCCGTAATTATAAGCGGTGTTTGATTCATTTTAAGATTGGAGGATAATTTTTTATTCAAATCATCTATATCCATGTGAGAGAAAGTAATAACCGGTTTTCCATTCAACTTTACCGCATGCTGATTACTATAATGAGCTACTTCGTCAATAAATATTATGTCAAATGAATTAGTGATATCTAATGCCGGAATTGCCGCGAGATCGGAAAGAAATCCCGATGGAATATACGCCGCGTCTTCTGTATCAAAAAAGCGGGCGGCTTCCATTTCAAGATCAAGTAATAGTTGAGTTGTTCCATAACTTCCACGGGATGACGCGCTTGTTATACCATATTTCTTTAGAGCTTCGATCGATGAATTTATAACAGCTTCATGTTTATGCAATTCATAATAACTTGTACCGGCAAAAAAAGAGTATTCCTTTCCGTCAATTATAGTTCTGGCTCCGGACGCGGAATCCATAACTAATTGATGCGCGCTATTTTGAAGGATGTCCTCTTGCATATCTTATTACTTAATTAAAGCATCATAAATAATTTCTACGGGATGCAGCGCATTTCTCTTTGTGCCATCAAATATTTGATGCCTGCAGCTCGTTCCCGGCGCACAAATTAATATATCCTCATTCTCATTTCTAATTGCAGGAAAAAGAACTAATTCTCCAACTTTCATCGATATATCGTAATGTTCCTCCTCGTAGCCAAACGAACCGGCCATTCCGCAACAGCCGGAAGGTATTTCTTCCACACTATAATTTTTTGGTATTGATAATGCTTCTATAGTTGGCTTTGTGGACGCGATAGCTTTTTGCTGACAATGCCCATGCAATTTAATCTTTCGCTTCTCTGCCGTAAATGTTTCTGACTTTATTTTTCCTTTTTTAAATTCCGATGAAATAAACTCATCAAAAGTAAATACTGATTTCGACATATTTATTGCTGCAGACTTAATATTTTTATCCACAAGATCGAGATATTCATCTCTAAAAGATAATATTGCCGAGACTTCAATTCCTACTAAAGGTGAATCGGGGGTAATTTTATCTTTTAACAAAGTTACATTTTTATTGGCTACACTTTTTGCGTTTCTCAATAAGCCTTTTGTGATAAATGTTCTACCGCTCTCGGCATGCTTAGGAATTATTACCTCATAGCCTAAATTATTCAGCAACTGAAAAGCTTTAATCCCCAATTCGGCATCGTTATAGTTTGTAAATTCATCAATAAATAAATTTACTCGTCCATTGGGATACTCATTTTTTCTGAAATTGTTTTTATTCTTTCGATACCACGCGCTAAATGACTTTTTTGATAATAATGGAAGATTACGCTTTTTTGTGATTCCAATAATACTTTTCGTGATTTTTAATTTTAAAAAGAAGTTTACTATTCCCGAAAATTTAGTTGCTATCAAATTAATTGTGGGAAGATAAGCTATTAATCTAGTGCGAAGAGGTATTCCATTTGCGTCATAATAATGCTGTAGAAATTCACTTTTAAGCTTCGCCATATCAATTCCGGAGGGGCATTCAGATTTACAGGCTTTACACGATAAACATAAATCCATCACCTCATAAATTTCATGGTGATCAAATGGATTAACTTTTTTGGATCTTGTTAGATATTCGCGCAGAGTATTTGCGCGCGCGCGAGTTGAGTTTTTTTCATCACGTGTGGCGCGGTAACTTGGACACATTGTACCGCCGATTAAATCGCTCTTTCTACAGTCGGCTGATCCATTGCATTTTTCTGCCGCTCTTAAAATTCCTTTTGTCGTTGAAAAATCATAAACAGTGGGAATGCTTCTCGGTTCCTTATCAATTTCATATCTCAAACTCGTACTCATCCCAACTGTATCAACTATTTTACCCGGATTAAAAACATTGTGGGGGTCCCAGATTTTTTTTACCTCTTTACATAGTTGGTAATTATGCTCGCCAATTATGATTGGAATAAATTCACCGCGTAACCGTCCATCGCCATGTTCGCCGCTTAATGAGCCATTATATTTTTTTACAAGATGAGCCGCTTCTTTTGTGATTGAGTAGAATAATTTTACATCAAATGAATCTTTCAGATTTAACATTGGATTTAAATGAAGCTCGCCGGAGCCGATATGAGCGTAATAAGCGCAATCGATATTATTTTTTTTCAATAGAGCATCCAGTTCTTCCATAAATAGGGGTAAATCGACCGGGCGAACACAGGTATCCTCTATAAATTGTTCTGTTCTTTTATCCCCCGGGATATTACCCAATAAACCCAAGCCCGCTTTTCTTATTGCCCATACTTTATTCATTTCTTCATTTAGCAATAATGGATAATGGTAACCATAGCCATTCTCTTTTAATTCATTCTCAAGATTCTCCGCAATTGACTGAATCTCTTCAACTGACTCTCTCGCAAATTCAACAACAAGTAATGCTGCCGGATCTCCCTTTATAAAAGTACGATTTTTGCTCTGCTCAATATTTACTTTTGTACAATCAAGAATTTTTCCATCAATTAATTCAACCGCGCCCGGTTTATACTTTAACGCAATTAAATTTGCTTTATATGTTTCTTCCAGTGAATTCATATGAACAGCAACAACGCCGACATTTTTTGGAGGAAGCGGCACCAGATTTAACTTTATCTCGGTAGTAAATGCTAAGGTTCCTTCAGAGCCGGCTAAAAGTTTGCAAACATTAAATTTTTCATCACGCATACCAAATAGATCACATTGCAGTAACTGATCGATAGCGTAACCATTATTTCGACGGTTAATTTCTTGTGAAGGATATTCTTTAATAATTTCTTTTTGATTATTTGAGTCGGATAATAAAAAATACATTCGATCATAAATTTTATTTTCTAGTGAACTACCATTACATTTTTCAATAACTTCTTCTTTTGTGAGTGGTTTAAATGTAACTTCTGACCCATCACTCAAAATTACATCCGCTTCAATAACATGATCGCGTGTTGAACCGTAAAGTATTGAATGAGCTCCACATGAATTATTACCAAACATTCCGCCAAGATTACATCTACTGCTCGTAGCGGTTTCGGGACCAAACAGCAATCCATACTTTTTCAATTCCATATTCAGTTCATCAAGCACAACGCCTGGTTGAACTCTAACCCATCTTTCTTCACTGTTTATCTCAACTATCCGGTTCATATATTTTGAAATATCAATCACAATTCCATCACCAACTACTTGTCCGGCTAAGGAAGTTCCAGCGGCTCGCGGAATTATCGAGAGACCATGTTTTGCGGCAAAATCAATAATAAGTTTTACATCACTTTTTGATTTCGGAACTACAACCGCCATCGGTTTTTCTCTGTACACTGAGGCGTCGGTTGCATAAATTACTTTTGATAACTCATCTAACAGCAGATCCCCCTCAATTCTTTCCTTCAATCTTGATAATTGGTCAAATGTGGATATAGTCATAATTAATATTCCAAATACTAACTAAATTTTATTCTTTCAATTAGCTTTTCAAACTCTGCATCTGAAAATGTAACCTGCTCAAATATAGCGATTAATAATTCCTTTGAAATTATTTTGAAATCTTCTTCTCTTGGGAAGATAGTAACGCCCCCTAAATCAACAGCAGCGGGACTTATCAGTATTTTTTTCTCCCCCTCTTCAAAGAAGTAAGTTGGACGATGTTTACTTCTCGGGAATATTAATAGGCGCCAACTCTCATTAAACGTACAAATTATATTTAACATTGGTTCATGCTCATCACCACTCAGCGCATTATAAATTCTATGAAACTCTGCAATTAACAATTCCCTATTGCTCGCTTCTATTGCCATAAAATTTCGGTGATAACCAAATATCGCACGAGTAGTTAATTCTTTATTTGTATTTATTGTTTGAGAATTCTTTTTAATTATTATCTCGTATTCATTATCAATTCTCATAAATCCAAAATTACCCGCTTGAAAGTGGAGGTGATCGGGAGCTGAAGCGCCGCATCTTGGACCATTATAAAATACTGTGTAATCCTTTCCCAGCAGTTCCGAAATCAACAGCATATTATTTATTTCAGGAAGAATACTTTGAGGAATATGATGAAGTGATGGAATAGTAAAATGTTTGGTGAATATCGGGAATGGATTAACTAACAATACATAATCATTTACTAGTTTTACCGCTTTTTGTTCAGGAGGTAAATTTTGAGTACATAAAAAACATGGGCGCGATTGAATTGATTTGGAATCAACTTTAGCTGAGGATGAAATTATTCTCCCTGGATTAAATTGAGCGTCAATAGTGTAGCCGTCGAAATCGAAATGCTTTATTTGTACAGAATTTAATGCCTGGTAATTTTCGGAAGCCAGCGGCCAAGTTTTAATTTGCTGTTCAAAAAGTCTTGCGGCTTTTTCGGGAGTTCCACCTAATAGATCTTCCTCTTCAAAATAGAAATTATTATCAGTCGGAATTATCTGCATTGCGGTTTTTCCTCTGGCGCGCAAGAACTTCTATAGTTCTGATCCTATCTTTATACTCGTTATATATATTTTGTTTGTTGATATCGAGTGAGGCATCCGAATTTCCTTCCCATCTTCTGCACATATAAATCGGCTCATATATTCTGCCGATCTGATAATTTCTGGAAATTAATAAACCGACGGCATAATCTTCACCGTAGCTTACATTCGGGATTTTAAATTCCCTTAATACCGGCGTGTAAAATGCTCTTGGTGCGCCAAGACCATTAATTCTTAGTGCGTTATTTCTGCCATTATCAGGTGTCCATTCTTTATGATCAACAATTCCGGGGGGAATCTCTTCCAATTTGAAATTGGTCATTTTATAGCTGCCAATTACCATGGCGCATTTTTCTTTTCTGAAAAGATCGACAATTTTTTGAACAGTAAATTCATCGTAATAAATATCATCGCTATCCAATTGAATAGAATATCTTCCGCATAAATCATGACTTACAGCTTCATTCCAGCACCCACCAATTCCTAAATCTTTTCGTTGAGGAATTATGTGAATAAGTCTCTCATCTTTTTCAGCAAACTCTTTTATTTTTTCCGTCGTTCCATCATCAGAATAATTATCAACAACAAGCAGATTAAACTTAAAATCTGTCTTCTGGGACAACACCGAAGTTATAGCATCACCAATAGTGCTAACTCTGTTTTTAACCGGTATTATAACAGAAGCCTCGAGAGTAAATTCAGAATCTGTTAATTCAATCTCATCAAATTTAGGAGAAAGATAAGCACCAATTTTTTTAAGATGAGAAGTTACAGCTAACTCCATTTCAATTTGCACGTCACGGTTTTTGGGATTTACATAATCGAATTGTTTTACGCCACTTTTACGAAGATCAGTTTCAACAGTCGTATATAAAAATTCCGGTATTCTAATAAACTCACGATGAGTTGATAGATGCAGCCTTAAATCATAAATACCGGCGAATTTATATTGCTGTTCACTCTTGTATTTCTTCAAAAATTCTGTATTAATAAACATCATGTATCCAAAATCAAAATCGTCACGAAGACTGCCGAGTTGATAATCGTTAACAGGATGTTTGCTAATCTCATTCTCTTTTTTATCGAAGAAATTTGAGTAAACTAAAGCCGCTCCGGTAGAATTAATAACATTATAAAATCTTTCTACGGCAAATTGCCCGAGTTGGAAATGATTATCCTGAGTAAAGAGGCAAATAAACTTTGCTTCCGCTTTATCTCTAATCATTTCAAATGTGGTTGTGCTGGTTATGTCGGGTACCTCCAATACTTCACAATTGCGGGGTACATCATCAAACTTTTTAGTGGATAGCAGATAAATTTTAGAAATAAGCTTGCATGAGTTCAATTCTTGAATGGTTTCGGCGCTGTGCTGAGCTCCGCTGTAGGGTAGAAAAACAGTAATCATTTTATGTAAATCTCCGATTATGTAAAACTGACTTGCAGAATAAATTCAGTAAAAACAATTTTGCAAATAAATGAATAGATGATAGTGGAAATTTCAAAATAATTCCCCTCTCAAAATTAATTGAGAGGGGAAAAAATGATAAGCAATAATAATTTAATTATTACTTAACTAACAACATTTTCTTCGAAAGAGTAACAGTACCTGTTGTAAGTTTATACATATAAATACCGCTTGCTAATTGAGAAGCATCAAAGCTTACTTCATAAGTTCCAACGCCTTTGAATGTATCTAACAATGTAGCAACTTCTTCACCAATTGTGTTATAAACTTTTAAGCTAACAAATCCTTGTTCAGGAATTGAAAACTTAATATTTGTTGTTGGGTTGAATGGATTTGGATAGTTTTGTGACAGTTCATATCCAGTTGGCAATTCCTCTAATTTTTTTACATCGGTTCCACCCTGAACTACTTTTTGAACTAGATCGGTTGTACCTGTGCCAAAAGAGCCGAGATATGCAATTTTTCCATCAAGCGAAAATGCTAATGCTCTTGGTCTTTCAACTGGATTTGCAGGATCTCTGAAAGCCCACTTCATACTATCAACCACTTTTTTAGATGTAAAATCATAAGCATACCAAGAACCAGGTGTAAAACCTGAACCAGCATCTGGTTTATCATTCATTGAACCGCCAGCCATCCACAAATATCCTGTTCCAGGCTGCCATGTAAATGATTCGCAACGTGCGCCTTGCATTATTGAATCTTTTAATGCGAACGCCGAAAATTCATCTGCCCTGTTATATACATATACTTTACCTGTTGTATATCCAGCCCAATAAATTGTATTTCCATTTTTAGATACTTCAAAACTTCTAGAAAAACCAGGTGCCTTTTCAATTGCTGATCCAATCAATGTTAAATTCTGATCATACATTGATACAGGAAATGCACCAGGACTTACCGGTCCGATAAATATTGTGCCATCATTCGCAACTGCAGGAGCAGTAGGAGCAGCGGCCAGAGTTGCTTTTTTTAGTCCTAACCCTGTCTTATGGTCAACTAAATATAATGCAGGTCCGCCGGTAGCAACTAAAATGTTACCATCAATATTTGTTCGCATGCCTCTGTTTGTTGTATTTCGCATTGTATCGTTTAATATTTTCCATATTGGTGAGAATGGTGCTTGAGTTCCATCTGGATTATAAACATAAAGAAGGTATACTCCTTTAACTGTATCTCCAGGTGCAACAGCATGATTTACACTAGCCCATCTACCAACCCAAATTTTTCCCTCTCCATCTACTGCGGTTGCATGGTTTTGGCCGCTGTTTGGATTGCTCGTGGGCCAAGCCCCTTGATTACTCCATTGTGCCTCAATAATACTTGCAGTCATAATTACTAATGCAAGTAATAATGTAATTTTCTTTAACATGGTGTCTCCTTTTTTGTTTGTGATATTTTAATTAAATCAATTAGTGATTTAATAGCCCTTCAATTTTATTTTACTGAATCCCATAATATGGCGCGCTCGTTTTTTGCATATCAACGCGAACCAATGTATGTAGAATTGAAACAGTGCCTCCTGTTCCTACTTCAGTATATTCTCTTACATAAAACAAATTTCTTTTTGTACCCCACACCAGTGATCTTGCTGCCGGGGCAATTAATCCTGGATAAAGACCAGAAGCAGTTCCTCCATTCTTCACTACAATTAATGCATCATTTTGATTAGAGCCAATTATTAAATCACCATCAGCCGAAAACGCGAGTGCGCCGACAGTAACTTTACCCAATCCATATTTTGCACCTATATCAAAATATTTTTCCTTATCTCCTATCGAAGTTTCTGAGTTTATCTTATATCTATAGATTGCTTCCTCACTATCCTTTTTACCGGCAACATATAGATATCCATTATAAACTCTTATTGATGAAACAGAATAATCTATTGGGAAAGCGGTAATAACTTTTGCAGGAGTAATGCTGAAAAGATTCCCTCCGGTGCCGGCGGCCCACATATTCTTATTAGCGTCAAAATCGAGCGCTACAATTGCATTACCTGTTGGGAATGTTACATATGTAGCGGCAACTTTTCCCTCTTCAACCTGGAAGATAGCTCTTAAATTTCTCGTGCCATATAGAATATTATTCGGTCCAAATTTCATATCGAAGAAAAATGACTCAGCTCCTTTTGGAGCGAAATCTGAAATCACTCCGGCAGGAGTTATTTTTTTAACTCCCCTATTATTTAGATACACATAAACATTTTCGTCTTTATCTATGGTTACGGTCATAGGATCTTCAACACCTTTGGTGAAAGCGTAATATATTCCAACAGCTTCAAGAAGATTATATTTTACAACATTGCTAAAATCTTCTACTCCCTGCACAGCTATTTTTGTATTTAATTGATTCTGAATTAATTTAGGCGCTTTTACAACCAGCTTATTCGGAGAGGCCGAGAGCACAACCGCTTTCGCGGTACCAAAGAAGACAAAATTTTCTTCCGATACAGAAGAAAAATTTGAGCCGTTGATAGTAATATCGGTAACCCCCGCCAAAGCCTCATTTGCCGGTTCCATGCTCGAAATCACCGGGATGTTACCTTTCGGTTCAACCTGATATAAACTTGGGGAGGCTTCTTCGTTGCATCCAAAACTGAATGCCGCAATTATTAATAAAAGTACTGAATAAAAAATTTGTTTTACCTTTTTCATATCTCAACACCAATAATTTTTATTTTCAATTAGAGAACTCGTTTCACTTAATTAAAATGAAAAGTTAAATGAGAATCTGTGAACATTATCAAATATTCCAAATGGTTGATAAGCATAATCAACACCTATATTCATACCGGCGATATTGCGTTTAATTCCAAATCCAGCAGAAAAATTATGTTCGTCTGCCGGAGATACAAATCCCGCACGCAATGAAAATGTATTCATGAATGTGTACTCACCACCAATAAACAGTTGCTCGCTATAATCGCGGGGATGGGAAGCGTCAACGGCAACAATTAAAGAATGATTATTTTTATCAACATCAATCAAATCCATTGCATCCATCGATAAACCGATTCTAAATGTTAATGGTAATTGAAATGTTTCTTCCTTGTACTTTAACTCGGTTGAAAAATTTCTCACACTCATTCCAAAGTTCAAACTCTTAAATCCGGTTTTGTAAAGAATACCAAAATCGAAAGCCATAGCTCCCAATGAGTTTGATTCTTGTACATAACCGCCTGCATCATCAACATCAATTATACTGCTGCCCAAATCCTGTTTTACATATTTAACATTACCGCCAACGGAGAATTTTGTTGATAACGCTTTCGCGTAGCCAATACCAATAGCCATTGCGGTTGGTGAATATGTTCCTACATCAATGTAACCCTGTTCATTATCGGCTACTATTGTTCCTAAAAATTCGCCATAATCAACTGATTGGAACGAAATTCCAAAAACTCCATAATCGCCATCGAAAGGGGCGAACGCAATTGCGGAATGAAGATGCTTGATATCGGCAATCCAGCTTACATTACCTACAGTTAAAGAGGTAAATTCATGAATGGAAGCCATTGTAGCGGGATTATAAAAAATAGCGGATGCTGAGCCAAGATCGACTGCAGTAATCGCTTCACCAAAACCGCTGCTCCTAGCATCGGTAGATACACTTAAAAATTTCATGCCGGTCTGTGCAAGTTTTTTATCCTGCGCATTCAGAGAATGAAAAAGTGTAATCAATATTAACAATGTGATACTTATCTTATTTTTCATCGATTTATCCAATTTTTTTTATCTGATAATTGTAAATTTTGCCAAATGGTGTTCACCCGTTACGGTATCGGTAATTACCGCAATATAAATACCACTTACAATTATTTGCCCCGATGAAGTAACTTGATACCAAAATTCATCGCCGCTTCCGTTTTTATGCTCAATAGTTTTAATTAACTCGCCTAACTCAGAATATATTCTGATCGTACATTCTCCAGGAATATTATAAAATGCAATTTTATCTTCATCGGCCACGCCGGGGAATTTCATTTTTCCTCTGGCCGAGGCGTTAAATGGATTAGGCACAATTCTAATATCACTTAACTTTGAACCTGCTTGTCTTTGTAAGTTAGCCGGATCATAAGTCTGTGTAAAATATCTTCCGCTTTCTAATCTTCCGGCGGGTGTACCGGCTCCGCCATTTTGAGGCGCGCCGACAGCGGTGATATAATAGAAATAATTAAAACCACGAACTAAATCTTTATCATCGTAACTTCTTTCACTTGCACTTTTTGTTTCATAAATCATTGTGTAATTGCTGTCTACATTTCCGAGAGCGCGGTAAATTCTGAATGCTACAGGGGGATTCGGATCGGCAGAATTAACTTCCCATCTCAACGAAATTCTATCGCCGCCAGAATTAACCTCAAAATTGGTTGGAGGCATTGGAGGTTGAGGTAATTTCCATCCCGAATTAAAGTTTTCTGTTATTCTTTTGAATGTTAAAAAGAGAGAATCTTTACCCTGCATTACAACTCTATTTTTAGCTTCGGCGGTAATTTGGCCGAGCTTATATTTTTTTCCAATATCAATTTGCTGAGCTCTACCAATTCCATTGGCGGCTTCAGCCATAACAATTTTAATACTTTCGCCTGGTTTGAGTGTGTAGGGGCCATATCCAACATTATAAGAAATACCGCCTGAAGCGTTACCCACATTCGGGGCTGATTTTTGAATGGCGAAATCTCCGCTCGGTTCAACCGCATCGGCATGGCGAGGCGCTTTGTGTCCGGAAGCCATGAGTGCGTATTCTTGAGTCATTCTATCAATGTTTAATGCATTAGCTCCGGCAAGAAGCATAGGATGATCAGAATTTATATAATCGGTAGTTGATGGCTGATTGGGATCATCAACTTTTTCAGTTGCCGATTTATCTGCGTATAATGTAACTGTACCTAAAAATTGTGTTCCGCCCAATCTACCGATTGTATCGCCCGGTGAATTATAAACCGCGGCGGTACTGTTAAGTGCCCAAATTGGTCCCCCAATATTATCATAGCTAACATCCTTACCCGGAAAATAGCCATGCCATGAAAACTGCGCTCTATATCTTTCATTAACCGGATCTGTTTTAATTCCATCACCGCGCGAATCATTCATAGTATTGATTCCCCAGCCTGAAGCATTACCTATTACATATCTTACAGATTTGTTAACTGAATTTCTGTAAGTAAACCAGAAGTAAGCATCTTTAATTGTGTTGTTGGGTAATTCAATTTCAGAATCCGCGTCGGTATTTCCGGTATTGGTGTAAGTATATTCATACACTATATAATTATCATGATACTGCTGGGCAAATTGAAAAATTTTCCTTGTAACAGTGATACCAAGTTGAGAGTTAACAACATTCTCTATCACTCTATCGTAAGGTAAATTGCTGTCAATTTTATCGACCTCCACATTTTTCTGGAATGATAGATCTCCATTAACATAAACAGTAGTGGGTTCAAATTTTGAGATCAATTCCATTTTGAGTGGGAAGAAGGAATAAAATTGAGGATTTCGCGGTCCAACTGTACACACTTTAAAGGGGAAATAATTTCCTCCTTCATCTGTAAAGTCTTTGGCTCCAATCCACATACCTCTTGCGGCTTGCATATCTTGATAGGAATAAATAGCTGGCCACTGCATTCCAAATTGCTGTGTTCTAATAAACCCAGCTTCTTCTAATTCTGATCCGATTTCAGAATACCAATTATGAAGTGAGCCGGCAGACATCCACACATTTTTGAATTGAGCGTATGTGGTAAATTGTATTCCGATTAATAATGCCAGAACAATCGGAAAACTTTTTTTAATTCTGTAAAAAACTGAGTTCATCATTTCCTCAAAATTTTCTAATGAATTTTAATTTAAATCGTAATTTATTTTTATACCCCAAAATATTGACCTTGGGTTTAGAAACGCCGTGTATCCCAGATTCGGCATATCTATATATGATTTGTTCTTTCTCCATTCTTCTTTTTGAGCTTCACTTGCATTCTCATCCCAAGGAATGTATGCGCCTGTTCTTATATCACCCGGCTTATCATCACCAGCAATAAACTTATAATTACTGCCGAATTCTCTGTATTTCTCCGGAAGATGCAGCGATTTCATATAATCATCATAATCATTCAAATCAACAAATCCCGCGCTGTAGCCCATCTGTTTTAGGTTAAGCGCATTCAGAATGTCTGCGAAGAATTCAATATTAAGTGGACCGAAATCGAATGCTTTTGAAATTCTTAAATCGATATTATAACTATCCTGCCATTGAATATTATTTTCAAATCCGGGGCGTACACCACCTGGGCCAGTCCATGAAAAATTCACACCCGCACGCCAGGAGGCAAGTATATTCATTCTCCAATCTTCGAGAGGTTTAATTCCCATAATATCGGGACCCCAACCGAGAGGAGTAAAGATATCAATATTAGCTCTTGCGTATGGTCTTGGTATAGGTTTATTTTGTTCGAAGAAGGTTTTATTGCGTTGGTTCTCTCTTTGGATGGCAGGATTTTCAGAATTACTTCTTAATCCAAAATTACCGCTTGTTGAAACTTGATAAGTATAATTAATAAAACCGCGAACCCATTCACCTCTGTTCTTTGTTAATGTGGCTTCGAAGCCTCTGATATCTTCATAACTCTCCGGTTCTGGTATTGTATAGTTTACCGAATTATCTCGACTAGTATAAGTTACCAATCTAGGTTGTTCTGTAATATCTTTATAATAACCGGCTACCCTTAACAAGTATTCATCAAATAAATTATGTTCGTAACCCAATTCATATGCAATGGTTTTAGGCAATGGATTATTTGGATTTGCCAATCTTGTAACTGCCTGTGTAACAGTACTTCTTCTTAGAAGATAAAGGTCTTCAGGAAGAGGCATCGATCTAAAATGACCATAATTGAAGTAAAGTTTGCTATCAACCGAAATTGGGAAAGCAACACCTAACCTAGGACTTACATCAAGAATTGCTTCTGTAGCTACTTTTTGAAGAAGAGTATCAATACCGGATGATAAAGCGCCGGATAATGCTCTATCATATGGATTATTTAAAACATACCAGTCGCCATTTGCGTTGCTGTAATCGAATCGAACACCAACATTAGCGACCATACCCTCAAATTCTAATTTATTCTGAATATAGAAAGCTCCTCTAATCGGAAATGTCTGCCAATTAGAACGGCTGTTATTGCTAGGGAGTGCAGGTTCTACCAATGCATAGTTAACCGCATTTTCTGTATACACAAATTCAGCTCCGGCTTTTACATTATTATATTTATCAAGCTGACTTGTAAAATCAATTTTAGCTGACCAGGTAGCAACCCTGCTTGTATCTCTTGAATTACTAAATCCAAGGCCCATGTTCATTGAAGAACCGATACCGCTGCTTGTACCACTGAAATAACCAAATGGCGCTTCATCAAAAAATATTCCGCCAAATTGATTTGTCTTATCTGTATTTCTTGCTGTGCCTGGATTAGTATCATACCGGGTACCAAACTGATTTAAGGTAACATCATAGTAAGTGGTGTTATTAATTACATGAGTGAACTTTAATCCATAACCGGAAATAAATTTTTGAGTTGGAGCCCAATAATCGGTAGCATAAACTCTGGAATCTAAATAACTGGCGCCTGATCTAGTGTCTAGTTGTTCGGCAATTCCACCGGCTGATCTAAATATACCGGCTAATCCACTTCTTGAACTTGTTGTTCCCCATTGCTTTCCATTAATACCTTCAACAGATAATTTCATTCCAGGCTGTAAATCTGAAGTTAATTTAAATTGGAAATTATAATCTTGATAAGCTTTCCTTGATAGGGGAATCATATACATTTCTTTTGTAGTTCTGTATGAAGTAATAAATGTCAAGCCTCCAAGTTCTTTGCTAATCACTGGAACTGGCCCACTGAAACTAATATCAAAATCGTAATCGGGTTCGGTAATATCTAGTTGTCTTCTATGCTGCCATAAAAATAATCTTTGAGCGGCTTCAGGAGTTAAATCATTCAAAGGATCGTTATCAGCCAATAATTGTTCCGATACTTTATTCCAACCTCTAAAAGGTTGATACTGGCGTTTAGTATAATCATCCCAGTTTCCATTATCGGTACCAGTCCAAGCAACTGCATCATCTATATAAGGTTTAATCCAATAAGAATTTGGAGAATTAACCGATTCACCAAAATGTTTATTAGCGCCTGGTCTATATCTGCTAAGAATAGAAATAGAATATTTTTGTTTATCACCATCTTTGGTAACCACATTAACTAAACCGGAACGAATATTACCGGATTCAGCGTTGAATCCGCCGGTCTGAACCTGAATTTCTTTAACCGATGTAAAGCTGATGCCGAGATATGGAGTATTATCCCTTTCATCTCTTAGGGTCATTCCATTTACAACAAATGCGGTTTGATCAGCTCCGCCACCTCGTATTACTGGTCCGGTAGCTGAAGAAAGAACACCCGCCTGTAAACCAATTACACCCGATACATTTGAAACCGGTAGGTTTTCAATTTCTTCAAAGTTTAGATTGACACGGCTTGATGATACGTCTTTCTGCACAATTGGCTGTTCGGCAACAACATAAATTTCCATTGTTTGCAGAGCCTCATCATTTAAAGAAATATCAACTACCGTTGTCTGGTCAATGTTTACTCTAACATTTGTAACGGTAGCTGTTGTGTAGCCAATATAAGATGCTTTTACCGTATACCTGCCGGGTTGAACATTCAATATCGCAAAATAACCATCAACATCGGTAGAAGCTCCTATAGTAGTTCCTTCGAGCATAACATTCACTCCAATGAGCGGTTCTTTGGTTTTTGAATCGATAATTGTACCGGCAATTTTACCCGTTGTTGCTGCGGTAATTTGGGTTGCAAGTATCAATGTTAGAATTTTGAGAAGTAAAAATTTTCTCATATTCGAAATCTCCTAAATTTCAGAATAATGCTTTACGCTAATAGAATTAGTTTTAACTACAGTTTGAATCTTATAAATCAAAAAAAATTAGGAACACTTTATTACAACTATTTAACGAACATCATTTTTTTACTAAGAACGTGCGAATTGGATTGAAGGGTATATATGTATATACCACTGGGCAAATTTTCAGCATTAAATTCAATTGAATGATAACCCTTACTCATTTCTTCATTCACAATTTCTGCAATTTCTTGGCCAAGCACATTAAAAATCTTTATTGACGTCAATCCACTTTCGGGGAGCGCATATTTGATTTTTGTAGATGGATTAAATGGATTGGGATAATTTTGATTTAGCTGGTAAGATTTGGGCATCCCATCATCTTCCAATACACTTGTAGAAACAAGAGTTCTAAATTTCATCACTTCGGCTAACTCACTTTTTCCATAATCATTTCCGGCAAGAACCGACCATGTGTAAATTTTATTTTCTTTTAATTTGCCAATGGTTAGAGTTGTATCAGTTGTAACTGTATCAATAATTATAATTGTTGGAAGTATCGATAACCCTTCAGCCACCTGTAATCTGTAATAGCTAGCAGCAAAGGTTTTATTCCAAACTAATTTTGGAGTTACGGACACATCTACTGACTTATCAGCAGGGAGCAATAACTGAGGAGGCGCCGGAAAGCCTGTCGTAAAACTCTTTGTTTCAGAATAGACACTCTCTCCGGCTAAATTTGACGCTGACACTCGCCAGTAATAAGTTTTTAATCCCTTTAATCGGGTAACTGTTCTAAATGTATCAACAATATTATTTTGATTAAAAACTAAACTTGAAAAATTGATATCCTCTGAAACTTGAAGACGATTATAATTTGAATGCTTTGTGTTTTCCCATATAAACTTAATAGTGTCTTTTTGATTAACCGCTAAATCAGCAGGGTAAAAAGTTTTTGGTTTTTCGGGAATATTTATAGTTACAGGAATTACTTCGCTTAGCTCACTCTCATTATAATTTTTATCTAATGATGTAACGGCAAAATACATTGTTGATGAAACATCATTTACTTTTAGCGCCGCGTAATTTACTCCAACAATATTATTAAGATTTGAGGCATCCTCAATTTGACTTGGCTGAACAGTAGCAGTATTAAATTTATAAATTGCGTACATAGAAGCTAAATTACCATCTGCCGCAACAGCTGGCTTATCCCAAATTAAACCATCACCTCTCACTCCTGCTATTTTTTCAAAGCGCAAGTTGGTTGGTTTATTAGGTTTAACTTGATCCTTCCAATTCATTCCTGGAATTATGGCCGGATTAGTATAATATTTTGTCTTTAATGAATCTGTAAATCCTGAAGTATTACCCGGAATATGTTTCGCGCTGAATAAAACCATCCCGTCGGTCTTGCTATTATTTCTATTAGCTTTCAATTGATTTGGAAGTTCAGCACTCGTATAGCTGGAACCATAAATATTTCCTGTATAGTAATGCTTATTATAGTGCTTTGCGGAATCCGCCCACCAGGGCATTAATTTATTATAATCTTGACTACCGCCAATTTTCCAATACAATTGTGGGATTATGTAATCTACGGTATTATTTTTTAACCAATTCATCGGATCGGCATAAATTGCGCTATAAGCATCCATTCCTGTAATACCTGCTGGAACTCCAGCTTTCCAAATACCAAAAGGACTGATACCAAATTTAACATTAGGTTTAAGTGCATTAATCGTATCGCTGATTGCTTTCATCTGGATATTTACATTATCTCTGCGCCATTCATCTTTATTTGTAAATCCTCTCGGATCAAGTAAGAATGTACTCTCATCTTTTGCATTATTTGTCGAATTCGCTTTCATATGATCGGGCGGATAAGGGTAGAAGTAATCATCAAAATGAATACCATCAACATCATATTTTGTGATAATATCAACTACAATACTTACATTATAATCTCTTACAGCCGGCAGACCGGGATTAAGAATATGAAGATTACCAAATTTTAAAATCCATTCCGGTTTCGTATTTGAAATGTGAGTTGCAGATCTGTCATAAGATGCCCCAGCGTGTCTTGCTCTGTAAGGATTTAACCAAGCGTGCAGCTCAATGCCCCTTTTATGAGCTTCGTCAATCGCAAATTGCAGAGGGTCAAAATTGTTTACAGGAGCTTTGCCTTGAGTGCCGGTTAACCAATATGACCATGGTTCAAAATCGGATTTATACAACGCATCGCATTCTGGACGAACTTGAAAAAATGCCGCATTTAAGTTAGCATCTTTAATTGCGTCGAGCATATCAATTAAATTTTGTTTGAGTGTTTCAACCGATAGTGTGGTTGATGAAGGCCAATCTATATTGGAAACCGAGGCAATCCAGGTTCCCCTAAATTCTCTTTTGGGAGAGGTGGTTTGTGACGATATAATTGAAAAACTGAAAATCAGTAAAACTTGAATAGAGTAAAATAGTTTTCTCATTAATTGCCTAGCCTTAATGGTCGTAAGGTTTTATTGAATCACGTCCCTAATTTGTAAACAACCAATTCTTTTTCAACTACACCAATGTGTAGTTTTAATTTCTCGTCTTTGCTTTGAATTCAAAAGATAATTTTTATAAAAATAGAGGCTGCTTTCTAATTTTATTAATTACTTACCATTTAGAAAGAATTCTTAATTTTTGCCCGATACTAACCGCTTCAGCCCTACTGTGAACATGCAGTTTTTCGTAGATGCTTCGAATATGATATTTAACACCATCTACTGAGAGGAAGATTTCATCAGCAATTTTTTTGTATGATTTGCCTTCAGATAGAAGAGTTAAAATGGTAGTCTCCTTTTCGGTAAGCATATCTTCATTATAAACCGGCTTGAATTTATGGAATGATTTTAAAACTTTACGGGCAATTTGTGGAGTCATAGGTGACCCTCCTTTAATTGCCAGCCGGATAGCCTCTATTAACTCATCGGGGGAAACAGATTTATGTAAATACCCAATTGCTCCTGCTTGCAACGATCCAAAAATACTCTTATCATCATCCTGAATGGTTATCATAATAATTAAAGCATTTTTATTTATTTGGGTTAACAGTTCGGCCCCCTCAATTCCAGAAATTCCCGGCAATCCAATATCTAATAATATTACATTGCTTTTTTTAATTTCCTCGGATTTGAGCGCCTCCTCGCATGAACTGAAAGATTCCAAAATTAAAAAATCCTCAATCGCGCTTAATGCTGTTTCCCAGGCTGTCCTTGCAAATAAATTATCTTCTATAATCGAAATTTTTATCATCGACGTTTTTTTCAACAAAATAAATCCTTTACAAAATGATATATACTACACACAAAGGTGGTTATTAAATTGATATTAAAAAAGTCCATTTAGTTCCCTGGTCTTTTCCTGTAATTAAATTATAGCTTGCCCCCAAAGCTTCCGCTCTGTTTTTGATATTCACTAATCCGTTACTGAATCTCTTCACCGATTCCTCGAAACCAATTCCGTCATCCTCAAAATATAATTCAAGTCTCTTGCCGCTGAACTCGATTTTAATAAAAACATTTTTACATTGTGAATGCCGGGCAATATTAGTGAGGACTTCTTTACAAATGCACCATAAATGCTGCCTCTTTTCCATAGAAATAGTTTGATTAACTGAATCGACGGGAAGTTTAATATTATAATTTATCTCTTTTGCATCCAAGAGGTCGGAAGCATACCGGTTAAACTTTATAAAAAATTTACCTAATCCATCTTCATCGGGATTCACAGTCCAAATTAAATCCTTAATTTTTTCCTGCGCATCTGCCGAACTCTCTAAAATTAAGTTCAAGTATTTTGATTTGCTTTCCACCTTTTTTTTCTCTTTATCATGCTCAAGTGCCCGAACAAAATATTGAATTGAAGAGAGTGTACCTCCAATTTCATCATGAAGATTGCGCGCAATTCTCGATCTGGTTCTCTCAATTTCGATCAATCGGTTTAATCTAATTTCATAAAATATAAATATGATAGAGAGGACTACAAGCAGAATTATCAATCTGAACCACCAGGTTTCCCAATATGGTGGAGTAATAATAATTCTAATTGAGCTTTCTACGTCACTCCAAATTCCATCATTATTTGAAGCAATAACTTTAAGAGTGTATTCTCCCGGATTTAAATTGGTAAATTTGGCATGACGATTATTCGCATCAACAAAAACCCACTGATCAACGAATCCTTCCAATTTATATGCATACTTATTCTTTGATGGAATTGCGTAGTGAAGCGCTGCGAATTCAAAGCTAATTACTTTATCTTTATAAGAAAGAACTACCTCATCCATCTCATTTATTGGTTTAATCAAAGGTGAATTATCTCCAACTTTTACTTCCTGATCTAAAATCGAAAGTTTGGTGAAAACAACTTTTGGTTTATAGGGATTATCTATTATCTCATTTGGATAAAAATTAATTAATCCATTTGAAGAACCGATGAACATCTTTCCATCACTATTTTTGAAATGGATATTTCCATTTAATTCCATTCCCATCAAACCATCTTTGGCGTTATAGTTATTAAATATTTTTCTGATTGGATCGAATTTGCTTAAACCATCATTCGTTCTAATCCATAAATATCCTTGATCATCTTCCTGAATACTATAAATAGTATTATCCCCCAAACCATCCTCCGTGGTAAAACTCTCAAAGTTGTCAGTTTCTCTATTATATTTACTCAAACCTTGATAAGTACCAATCCACAATTCTCTGCTTTTGGATTCATAAATGTCATAAATTCTATCGTTAGCAATACAAGTGCTATCGTTAGGAATTACCCTATAATGTTTGAAAGTTCCATCTTTTTCATTAAATATATCAAGTCCGCCGTAAGTAGCAACCCATACAATTCCATAGCTATCCTCAAAAACAGAAACCATTCTGGAATCGCCCAGAGTTTTAATATCATTTTCGTTATGAGCATATCTTTTAATTTGATTTGAGGCTGGATCGTAAATGAGAAAACCGCCGACTAATGTACTTGCCCAGAATCGATTTTTTTTATCGAAGTAAAACCATTTTACAAAATTGTTACCTTTTGCTTCGGTTCCATCATCGAGATATTGAACATTATAAAATTCATTTTTCTTTATATCGTAATAGTGAATGCCTCCGTAACTTCCCACCCACAGGTAATTTTTTTCATCAAGATAAAAATTAACTGTGCGCTGGGTATGCAGTTGTTTACCATTATTCTTTTCGCTGAAATATTTAATTCTTCTGTTATTCGTTTTTGAAATAACAGTTTCTCCAGGACCAGCCCAAATTACTTGCTTGGTAATATATCTTGATGGAATTTCTTTTTGATTATCAAGAAGAGCCTTATAATTCTCACTAAATTTTACCAGTTGAAATTTTTTCTGCATCGAATCATATTTATTTACTCCGGCAATAGTACCAACCCAAACAACTCCTGTTTTATCCTTAAAAATCGACCTTATTTTATTATCGTTTATTGATTTAGGATTATTTGGATTTGAGTAAATATCAGTCTTTACAAATGTTTTTTTATCAAACCTAAATAAGCCGCTGTAGGTACCAACCCAAATTGATTCTTTGTCCTGAAACAGTATTCGAATATTTTGATGATCGGGTCGAATGGGAAAGTCGCGGTCATTTTTAGTATTATAAAATTTATTATTATCTCTATCGAATAAATTAACTCCGGCGCCAAAAGTTGCCACCCAGAATCTCCCCTCATCATCCTCAATAAAATCCATTACCTGATTATGGCTCAAACTAAATTTATCGGAAGGATTATTCTTAAAGTGAACAAATTTGTTTTCTGATTCATTATAGAGATTTATCCCGCCATCAAAAGTACCGAACCATAATCGGCGTGATCTGTCTTCATAAATAGCGCTCACCATATTACTGCTAATTGTGTTGGGATTATTATCGGTATGTATGAAATGTGTGAATGTCTCCTTGACCGGATCAAATAAATTTAAACCGCCACCCAGAGTAGATATCCACATTCTATTTCTTGAATCGCGGAACACTTCGTAAATTATATCACTGCTTATTGTTTTCGAATTATTATGATCATGAGTAAATCGTTTAAATTTTCCGGTACGAACATCAAATTTATTTAGCCCTCCGCCAAGGGTACCAACCCACATTACACCATCTTTATCTAAAAGCAAACTAAAAACATGATTATAGCTTAAACTATTCGGGTCATTGACTTCATTTTTATAATAAACAAAATTATAACCGTCATATCTGCATAAACCATTTTCCGTAGCCATCCAAATAAAGCCGGTACTATCCTGAACAATATCATTAACATTTCCTGGTATGAGGCCTTGTTCTTTTGAGATACGATCGAAGACAAGCTGTTGATTCTGGGCATAGAATACCTGATTTAGGCTACAGCAAAGAAAAAAAAGAAGTGTAGTGTAAAATTTGATCATAAAAGCATAATAATTTTAAGAATATCAAACCGGAAAGATCGCATCCATAAAACATGTGGATTAAAAACCGGCTAAGTGAACATCTTATAATCAGCATAAAAAATCAACAACAAAACCACCCAATTATGTAGTTGTATTTATAACACCTTATTTATTTTCATTAATAATAATATAAGCCATAGAAAGAGTTAGTTCACTTATTCAATTAATTTATTCATTTTTTACAAATTCATATGAGAAAAATTATCAATCACCTTTTCACTTTCCTAATACTTTTTATGATTATTAACCCTTCATTTTCGGTTATTTCTCCCGAAGGAATACCTGATCAGCCAACAGTATTAAGAGAGTTTCGCGGCGGGTGGGTTGCCACCGTTGCAAATATTAATTGGCCGAGCACTAAATATTTATCGGTAGAAGAACAGAAAAAAGAAGCTATTCATATATTAGATAGACTTCACCAAAATCATTTTAACGCGGTAATATTTCAAGCACGTCCCCAATGTGATGCTCTTTATAAAAGTGAACTCGAACCCTGGTCATATTATTTAACAGGAAAACAGGGTGTTGCCCCCGAGCCATTTTATGATCCTCTTGAATTTTGGGTTGAGGAATCCCATAAACGGGGCATGGAATTACACGTTTGGCTCAACCCTTACAGAGCCCATCATATAGAAGGGGGCGAAGTTTCAGAATTTTCAATTGTAAAAAAACATCCCGACTGGGTTTATAAACTGAAATCGGGTTATTGGTGGCTAGATCCAAGTAAGAAGGAAGCCCAAGATCACTCTTTTAATGTTGTAATGGATATTACGAAAAGGTATGATATAGATGGAATTCATTTTGATGATTATTTCTACCCATATCCCTCTTATAATGATAACGAGGATTTTCCGGATGACAAAAGCTGGGAAGAGTATAAAAATAATGATGGTAAATTGAGCAGATCCGATTGGAGACGAGATAACATTAATCAATTTATTAAACGCGTTTATAACGGTATTAAAGATATCAAACCATCCGTAAAATTTGGATTAAGTCCGTTCGGAATTTGGAGACCGCGTCATCCACAGTCAATTGAGGGATTTGATCAACATGAAAAATTATTTGCAGACGCAAAACTTTGGATAAATGAGGGTTGGGTTGATTATTGGGCTCCTCAATTATATTGGAAAATAAGCACGTTGAAACAAAGCTTTCCGGTGTTGATGGGATGGTGGAAAAATGAGAATTTGATGAATCGGCATTTTTGGCCAGGTATTAGTCTGGACCGAGATAATAATGATTTGAACACAATGGAAGTTATAAATCAGATAATGATTATTAGAGGAATGGTTCCCAATTCTCCAGGAAATATCTGTTGGAGTATTTCATCACTTCTCAACTTTAAGGAATTGTCTGATGCGCTTGTCAATGGACCTTATAAAAACGAAGCGTTAATTCCAGCTACTCCTTGGTTCAAAAACAGTTCCATAGAAGCACCTATCATTAAATCTGAAAAATCAGATGATAAGCTTAAAATTAGTTGGACACACGAGGAACCCACAAAGGTCTTCCGGTGGATTGTTTATTATAAATATGATGGAAGATGGGATTACACAATTTTAGAAAATTCAGCGTCATGTTTCGAGATTCCACTCGTATCTCAAAATAAGTATTATAATGAAGATGGACAGGAAATAGTTACTAATAATAATTTAGTGGAAATTGCTGTTTCGGCAGTCGATAGAATTAGTAATGAGAGTGTTCACGCTACCCAAATTATTAAATGATGATTTTTTAATGACAGCTATAGTTTAAGAAATATTTCTTCTTTCCATTTCAAATAAGGATTGAGCATCTCATCGCTTAATCCTTTTGCTTTATCTATACTAAATAATTGGAGTAAGTATGAAAAAAGGATTATTCCTTTTAATTACAATTGTATTTGTTGCTAATGCTTGTAAAACCATCATTAACAACAATAGGATAGATGAGCCGGTAAGTTATAGTCATAAATATTATCAGGATAAAATCGCTTTCTTAAATTTTGATAATATCGATATAGATAATCCAGCCGCTGTTATAAATAGATTAAAAAATAAAATTGACGAATCAGATCTTAATAATGATAATGGCGTAGTATTGCAATGCAGCAGTATTTCAAAAATGATTCTTTCTAATTCCAAAATCGATGATTCATTCATAAATATTATTAAGGAAACGGCCAATTACTCTAAAGCAAAAAATATTTCTATTCTCTTGGAAGTTGACTTCAACAATCCGGACAAATACTATCTTGAAAAAAGCGGATTGACCAACATAAAAGATAATTTTAATCTATTAGTAACTTCATGCGATATTAATGGTTTTTACTTTAAAGGAATTGATTTCTCATCAAGTCACACTTTAAATGCGTTACAGGACATAATTGTTAATTGTATGATGATTAAACCATTTCTAATTGTTTCTACAAATGAAGAACAATTTTATAAATTTAGTGAAGTGTCTGAAGATCTATTAAAGATAGGCACTATAGATTTTCTTGTATCTGAAAAAGCAAAAACAATAGCTTATAATAAGTATCTCACAATCTCTGAATATGAAAGAGTACTTCCTCAGTATGTTAAAAAACTTAGTCCGGAATCTTTTATTACACTAAATCTGGAAGAAGTTGCGGAGATTAATGCTCCTATAAAAGTAAATGATGGAATTGAAAAACAACTAAATACTGATCATAAAATTCATTTCATTATTTCTGGCAAACCAGATGTAATCGATTTGAAAATCGGTGATAAAGAGTATCGTATTAAAACTAATGACTGGGTTATCCCCTTTAACTATTTAGTGAAAAAAGAGGGCAGCACAGAAAGGTATGGCAGTTGGATTGAATTCAGAAGACCATTTGAACGAGTAACGGGTAACAACACATATAATCTTTTATGCAGAACAACATATCCATCAAAGGTTACAATTAATAGTGAGCCGGTAAAAATATATACAACCGGCGTATTCTTTAATAAAGTAAGATTAACTGAAGGATTGAATAGATTAAGAGCAGTTGCAACTGATGATAAAGGGAATACAACTATTTATGAAGATCAGATTTTTTATAGAAAAGAGGATTTAGTTCAAAAAGAGAAACAACTTTACATTGTTGATGATTCTATAGAGCCTATCGAAAATTTATCATTAACGCCAACCGACTTCTTGAATGTATCTTTCCTCGGTAGTAAATCACAAATAGCATTTGTGGAACTCATCCCGGGCAATCAAAAATATAGTTGCAGTCGGATCGATTTCTCGAATGTAAGTCAATACAAAGTTAGTATTCCGTTGAAAAATTTATCTCATAATCAAAAGCATCAAATCAAATTAATATTAGTGAATGAGGATGGTTCATTAAATCCCAAAAGTATCGAAAAATTCCTTAAACTCGATTTGGTAGTTAAAGATCAGGATGAATATCCCAGTCTGATCACAACATCAAGCAATTCAATTCTTACATATACTTTAGCTCCAATTCGACTGGGGGCTCCAATTAGAAACGAGTTACCAAAAGATGTAATTCTTAAATCAAACGGAATTTTTGGGGATAACTATAGAATAAAATTGAGCGAAACAGAAGAAGGTTATATTAATAAAGAATTTGTCGACGCAAATGTTGGAATCAATTACACACCTGGTTATTATATAAATCCTATCGCAAGCTACTCAACAGAGAAGGAAGATATTGTAAAAATCCCCTATTTGGAAAATGTTCCATTTGAGGTTTATCCTGATCCAGAACAAAAAAGAATTGTAATAACTTTATTTGGCGTTAAGAGTAGCAGCACATGGATAATTCATAAAAATGATTTACGGTTTATTGAGGAAATTACCTGGCAGCAGACTTCAAAAGAAACTTATAAGATTTATATAAATCTTAAGTCACCCAAAATTTGGGGATACGATTTAAAACCAAAAGGTAAAGAGTTGGTATTTAGATTAAAGTATCCTCCCATTTACAATCTCGAAAGTTCCACACCTTTAAAAGGGATTAAAATTTCAATAGAAGCAGGACATGGCGGAAGTAATATAGGAGCTGTTGGTCTTTCCGGACTTAAGGAAAAAGATATTAATTTGGATCTGTCAAAAAAATTAGCTGATATACTTACTCTTAATGGCGCAGAGATATTTCAGGGGAGAGATTCTGATATCGACATGGCTCTCTTAAAAAAACGGGATGATGCTGTAGGATCTAACTCTAATTTACACTTTAGCATCCATGCAAATTCGAGCGAACCGGTAAATGAATTTTTAGGGACTTCCGGAACTTGTACTTTTTATCATAATCCATTTTGGGCTAAGTTTGCAGAAAGCGTTTATTATAAATTATTAGATTTAGAATTAGCTCCATTCGGTTCTGTTGGTTCTTTTAATTATCGAGTGACAAGGATGTCTGAAATGCCCTCTATTTTGGTTGAGCAGGCATTTATGTCCCACGCTGAAGATGAAGAAAAACTGAATGATGATAATTTTAGGAAGCTGATGGCCGAGAAAATTTATTCGGGTTTGCTAAATTATTTAAAGTACATGAGTGAATAATTCATTATTTATTAGTAATAATATTTTTAGGTAATAGATGGCAAAGAAATATTTAATCGGGATGGATGGGGGCGGTACAAAAACCAAATGTGTTATTACTGATTATGATTTTAATCCTCTTTACCAATGCCAAGGTGGTCCTTCCAATTTTTTGATTATTGGGACAGAAAAAGTTTCGGAAACAATTCTTTCCTTGATACTTGAATCTGCTACATCATTAAATATTTCTACAGATGAGATCGCGTCAATACTTATAGGCACTACAGGGGCAGGTCGAGAAAATGACGCCAATAAATTAAAGAATGATTTTGTCAAATACGCAAAGTCGAAAGGTTGCCTCTTTAATTCTTTTAATGTGGAAAGTGACGCGAGAATAGCAATTGAAGGAGCATTCGCCGGGAATGCGGGCGCCTTATTAATTGCGGGAACAGGATCAATTATTTTTGGAAAAGATAAATTTAATAAGATACATCGCGCCGGAGGTTATGGAAGATTACTGGGAGATGAAGGAAGCGGATATTCAATTGGAAGAAAAGGATTGATAGATGTAGCTAAAAATTTTGACGGAAGAAATAATTCTACAATCTTAACTAAAATGCTTGAAGCAGAATTTCAAATTAATAGCGGGGCTCAGTTAATTTCTCAGGTATATAATAATAATTTTGATATAGCTACCTTTGCCCCAAAAGTTATTGAAGCCGCCTCATTGGGAGATAGTCTCTCTCAAAAGATACTTGAAGAGGAATCGGATGAGCTAATTTTGCATGTGCGGGCAATGCATAAAACCTTAGGTGAAGAGAAGATGGAGCTTTGTCTTGTGGGAGGGATTATTTCCTCACAGAATTATTTTGCATCGTTATTTAGAGAAAAAATTAAATTACAACTGCCGGAAGTTAGAATTATTGAAGCACAATTCCCCCCCGAAATAGGCGCTGTTATAATGGCCAAAAATAAATTGTAAGAAATACCAAATATTCTGAAAATCACTGGAGTAATTTTAATGTCAGACCAAAAACACGTTAAGAGAAATCCTTGGGCATGGATACCCTCATTATATTTTACCGAAGCAATTCCATATGTAATGGTTATGTCTGTTTCTGTAATGATGTATAAAAACTTAGGTGTTTCTAACGCCGATATTGCCTTCTTTACCAGTCTGCTCTACTTCCCCTGGTTTCTAAAATTTTTATGGGGACCCTTTATTGACATGTTCAAAACAAAAAGATTTTGGACAGTTACTATGCAGCTAGTTGTGAGTGCTTCATTATTTGGGATTGCTCTCAGTTTAACAAGTTCTATGTATTGGAGTTTTACACTTATTGTATTTGCAATTATGGCCTTTGCTTCTGCAACGCATGATATTGCCGCCGATGGTTTGTATTTAATTAACCTTGAACAGCAACAGCAATCTGCATTTGTTGGAGTACGTTCAACATTTTATCGAGTTGCTACAATCGTAGGGTCTGGTGTACTAGTTGTCATTGCAGGGCAACTGGCTCCATCAATGGGATTTAAAGGAGCATGGACTACTGTCTTTATAATAACCGGTGTAATGTTTTTCATATTCTTTTTATATCATAAATTTATGCTTCCCTACTCTGTAAATGATAAAGGTACTTTAGGTGGCAAAAAAATTAGCGGTTCACAAATTGCGATTTTATTCGGGGGCTTTATTCTTTTCTCCGCGGTAATCTACTTAGCCTTCATAGCAATTAACTTTCTTCTTTCATTAACAGGAATGATTTCTCCCTGGAATACAATAGTAACAACTATAACCTTAGTGATAGTTGTCGTTGCACTCTTCAGAACTTACGTTGCTACTTTTGTGGATAGGTTTGAGAAATCACAAAATAAAAGCGAGGTACTTCTTCCATTTATAGAATTTTTAAAAGCATTTGTCATCTTCATGCAGAAAAAAGATATATGGAGTATTATTGGTTTCCTTTTATTATTCCGTTTCGCTGAAGCGCAATTGGTTAAGCTTGTTCAGCCTTTTCTACTCGATCCAATAACAAAAGGAGGACTGGGACTTTCAACCTCTGAAGTTGGGATAGTTTATGGTACAGTTGGAATTATTGCATTAACTGCCGGAGGATTAATTGGCGGCTATTTAATTTCAAAGCAGGGGTTAAAGTTTTGGCTTTGGCCAATGGTTATGATGATTCACTTACCTGATCTTGCCTATGTCTATCTATCTCAATTCCAACCAACTAATTTAGCCCTTATATATGTAGCTGTGTCGTTTGAGCAATTTGGTTATGGATTTGGATTTACAGCTTATATGATGTACATGATAATGATTTCAAAAGGAGATCATCAAACTGCCCACTTTGCGATTTGCACCGGTATTATGGCGCTTGGAATGATGCTGCCGGGAATGTTCAGCGGCGCGTTACAAGAACAAATTGGTTATTCAAACTTTTTCTTGTGGGTAATGATTTCAACAATTCCCGGTTTTATAGTTGCGGCACTAATTAAAATTGAGCCCGGTTTTGGCAAGAAGCAAGAAGCATAATTTTTTTCTAACTAGTTATTGAGACTGCCATGATTAAAATTGTAATGTTTTTTTTATTCTTTTTACTTTGCATTCCAGTAATGGCTCAGGAAGATAAAATGAATTCTGTAAACAAAATAATCGATGATGTAAAAAATGAGTTTGCTCCAGATAAGAGAGTAGCTATCTTTCAGATTGAAGCAAAGACCGATTCCGGGAAAGTTATTTTTAGCGGGGAGACAAATTTGGTTTCGGCAAAGGAAAAACTAACTACTTTAATCAATTCACTTCAGATTGAATACGTTGATAATATTGCTTTGCTTCCAACTGCCGATTTAGAAGATAAGATTTACGGTCTAGTAAATTTATCAGTTGCTAATATCAGAACTCAGCCGGATCATCCCGAAGAATTATCAACTCAAGCATTATTGGGAACGCCGGTCAAAATTTTGAAGAAAGATTCAGGCTTCTTTCTTGTACAAACACCTGATGAGTATATTTCATGGGTTGATGATGCTGGTATTACGCCTATTTCTAAATTGCAATACTCCGAATGGGTTAATTCTCAAAAGATTATTTACTTGAAAGAATATGGATTTTCATATTCATCAGCCGATAATGCTTCAGATCGGGTTTCTGATTTAACCGCAGGAAACATACTTGTTAAACTTGGCGAAGAAAATAATTTTATTAAAGTTAAATATCCTGATGATCGAATTGCGTTCATCGAAAAAGAATATTGTAAAAATTATAATGATTGGCTATCAGAGACTAAACCAAGCGGCTCAGACATTATTGCATCCGCGAAAAAGTTTATGGGAATTCCCTATTTATGGGGTGGTACTTCAGCGAAAGGAATGGACTGCAGCGGATTTACCAAAACCGTTTATTACTTAAATGGGATAGTGCTCGCACGAGACGCATCCCAACAGGTTAATACCGGTATTCTAATTGATACTGAAAACGGATTTGATAATTTAATTGCGGGTGATCTGCTTTTTTTTGGTAGTCGTGCAACTGAAGTAAAAAAGGAAAGAGTAACCCATGTTGCAATTTATATTGGGAACTATGAGTTTATTCATGCGGCAGGTAGAGTTAAGATAAATTCTTTTGATAAAAATTCCGATAATTTCAGCAATTACAGGTTGAATGGATTTATTCGAGCCAAAAGAATACTTGGATCTGTTGATAACGCCGGGGTAACTTCACTACTCAAAAATAAATATTATAACGGAGAACTTTAATGAAAGGGAACCGAAGAAATTTTTTAATCAACTCAGGATTGATTAGCGGAGCTTTATTGACAAGCGGGATCAGCTCAAATAATTTCGCAAAAAGTTTTTATATCAATAAAAAGAATTCTAAAATGAAACTAACTTTCAAACCTTACACACTCAACTTAAAACATGTATTTACATTGGCTACCAGTTCAAGAACTACTACTCCCGTTGTATTAACTCAAATTGAGTATGACGGACTTGTAGGTTATGGTGAAGCTTCAATGCCCCCATACTTAGGTGAATCGCACGAATCCGTATCAAAATTTTTGGCGAAGGTTGACCTTTCTCAATTTAACGATCCATTCGAGATGGAATCAATTCTTGATTATCTTGATAAAGTTGATGCTTTAAATCCAGCCGCCAAAGCCGCGGTTGATATCGCTCTTCATGATTTAACAGGTAAAATTTTAGGTAAGCCGTGGCATAAAATCTGGGGACTCGATAAATTAAAAACTCCCTACACATCATTTACAATTGGGATTGATACCAATGAAGTTGTAAAGCAAAAAGTAAAAGAAGCAGAAGAATATAAAATCTTGAAAGTGAAACTTGGACGTGAAACAGATAAGGAAATGATTGAGACAATCCGTTCTGTTACCGATAAACCAATTGTGGTTGATGTTAACCAGGGGTGGAAGGATAAATATTTAGCTCTCGATATGATTAACTGGCTGAATGAAAGAAACGTAAAAATGGTGGAACAGCCAATGCCTAAAGAAATGATTGATGAAAATGCCTGGCTTACTGAAAAGAGTCCTCTCCCAACCTTTGGTGATGAATCGGTGCAAAGAATCCCCGATGTAATAAAAGCTTATGGAGTTTATTCGGGAATAAATATTAAGCTTATGAAATGTACCGGATTAAGAGAAGCCCATAAAATGATTACACTCGCCAAATCTCTCAACATGAAAGTTATGCTTGGTTGTATGACCGAAACATCATGCGCAATATCTGCTGTGTCTCAATTATCGCCGGAAGCTGAATGGGCTGATATTGATGGAAACTTACTTATCAGCAATGATCCATTTGAAGGTATTAAAATAATAGATGGTAAAGTAACATTAAACGATGAACCGGGAATTGGCATCTCAAAAATGATAGCACATTAAATATAATTTCGGAAATGGGGCGATTCAAAAACAAATTTAGGATTGAGTCAGCAAGACTCAAAGATTGGGATTATTCATCTCCCGCTTGGTATTATGTAACAATAAATTCTAAAGACCATTTAGAATATTTTGGCAAAATTGTAGCTGGGAAAATGGTCTTGAATGAATTAGGGATAATTGTAGAAAAAGAATGGTTGAAAACAAAGCAGCTAAGAGAGAACGTGGAATTGGATTATTATGTAATTATGCCTAATCATATTCATGGGATTTTAATAATTAATGGGCCAGAGGTAGAGACGCACCGAGTGCGTCTCCAGAATAATATTTTTAATAACTTAGACGCGTGCGACGCGTCTTTACGAACAGTAAAAAATTGTTTGAGTGATATTGTTCGTGGTTTTAAGTCTGCTGTAACAAAACGTATTCATGAAATCGGTTATTCATCCTTTTCATGGCAAACGCGTTTTTATGATAGAATTATTCGTAACGAGACTGAATTGTTTAACATAAGAAAATACATTGAGCAAAATCCATTGAAGTGGGATTTGGAGAAAAACAAACGTGAAAACATTCGTGTGTTATAAGTACATCCATGGGGAAATATTAAAATATAAAAGGCTATCACGAAGTAATTTATTTAACTGTATTAATTCGACGATAGCCTATATACTTAAGTAATAACTAATCCTTATTCAGTAACCTTCTTCAACTCTCTTGTATGTTTATAGAACTCCTCGAGGGTTAATTCTCTCAAGAACAACATCCCTTTTGCGGCTCTTACTCTTGGATGGGGATGCTTTAAAAAGAAATCCTTACCTAAACATTCTCTGATTACATTGTACTGTTCAACTTGAGTGCGTTGTACAAGTCTATTGAACGGCCCATCATATTCCCAGCTTGGGAAACTTGCCCCCTTCTGTGAACCGAAACTTTTAAGGAATTGGTTTTCTAATATCGCAAATGAATTTAAGCTTACCGGCACATAAATATTTGCTTCAGCAGGATGGAAACGGTACCAAACATTTCTATAACCCCATACTTTAATATTCGAATTACCCGAATGTTTTTCATAAAGTTGGAGAGCTTCTGAGATTGCCTGCATTACTTTATAATGAGTATCGGGACCGCTTCCTTCAGGGTCGAATGCTACTGTAACAATTGTCGGCTCTATCTTTTTCATCTGCTCAAAAATCGGCATTACATCTCTTCCCATTTCCGGTATCTCGGTAAAAATATCCCCTTGATAAAAACCTAAGCGAAGATGCGATACATCTTCAACACTAAAACCATAGTATCCCCAGAATATCTCACTTTCAAATTCTCTCTGCATACCTTTAAGTTTTTGAACATGAGCAATATCTTTTTTACCTGGATATTGAGTTCTAAAATAATTGATTAATTCGCCCACTCTGTCTTTAAGATAAACTAAATTTTCCTCTTCATAAACTTCCATAATATTACGGAGCAATCTTCTTGCTAAACCTTCATTCTGCAAAGTGCGGGAATGCCCGGCAACTCCATCGAGATAATGCATCACGTCTCTATTCTTACCGTCAACATTTCCCCTATCAAAATAATGTTCCTTAAATTTTTTGTTTAAAAGACCGGTATTTAGAAAGCTCAATAAATTTTCCATCAAGTTGAGCATAAAAGAGTTTGTAACAGCTGTAAATCCGCTAGTCATATAAGAAAAGTGATGTCTGTTTTTAGGTGTACGCACTAAATGAGTAATGTAAGGTAGATATGCCAATTCAATATCATCATGATGAGGCGCGGTATGCAAAATGGTTTCATTTTCAATTACCTGCATTCCCTTGTCCAAACGATGAATAATATTTTTCCCTATCTCAGCTGTAACCTCACTATTTCCTTTTCCAGTTTTTGCTAGAACCAAACTGGCAATCTTACTCTCTTTAAAATCATCTTTTGTGAGATTTGTGAGAGTCTTTGATTTATCAACTACAAGATTAATTACAGCGCGCTCAACTGATTGTTGAGATACTTTCGCTTCCCCTTCAACTTCAACATATCTCCTCTCACTTAATCTCAGTGCGGCTCCATTAGTTAAATAAAAACGGGAGTTATCTAACTTTTGCAATGCGGTAGCTGGATATTTATTAGAAATAGAATTTTGAATAGAATCTCTAACAATATTTGCTTTTGCCTCACCAGCTGCAATAATTATTGCTGTGGCATTCGGATTATATGTAATTGTTTCAAGTCCGATAGTTATTACTAATCTATTGCGGGCTACTTCAATTCCGCCGAGATCTGTTGCCGCCGCGGCCTGAGTTTCATAATTAGTATTAATTAATCGGGTAGTAGAAAAATGATCGCTACCCTGAACATTAAAACCAATATGTCCATCGGGACCAATGCCGCCAAGGAAGAATCCGATTCCCCCCATCGCTCTAATTTGTCTTTCATAATTGGAGCAGTACTCATCCACCAATTCAATGGTTTCCTTCTGCAATCTTTCCAATCTTGAACTCGCCCATCTGGTCCGCAATGAAAGGTCAACTTTCTGATCGGGAAAAATTTCATTAAGTGATAAATTTTCGGCAGTTGGTATTTCATTAATGTTCATTAATAACGCATTGCTCTTATTTAATCCCCAAAAACGGAAATAGAAATTTTGGATGTAGTAATAAAAACTGTTATGCTGCCCGCTATCTATTGGATAAAATTCATCAATCTGAACAAATCTGAGATTCTCCAATGTAGGTCTTTTTGATTCTTTTATTCCTACTTCATTAAGCATTGTTTGAATTGGTTTGGAGTCCCACTCTTTAATAATTTTAGCAACCCACTTAATAAAGTGTTCGGGAGTTTTACCAGTAGGAAGTGAAATAACACCATCAGGATTTTCTAATACCCACTCAATAAATCTGAGAGCTGTCAATTTTCCCAATTCAGGAAAACTCTCAACCTGTATGATTGGAATTTTCTCAACCGGTTTATAAATGTACTCTTTACCGGAAAGCTCGAGATAGTGCTTCTCAACATTCGAGGTAGGAAACATCACATTTTTATCTTTGCCTTTTTTTACTACTGACTTAGCCATTTATTTAACTCTCTATATTTATATTTTTAATTTATTAACAACCCATTTATTTCAGAAGCATGAACTTTTTACTCATCAAAAATTTACCGGCATGTATTCTATAAATATAAATACCGCTTGCTAAATTTTTCGCAATAAACTCATATTGGTAATTGCCGGGTGATTTATCCTCATCAACCAATGTTGCGACTTCAGCGCCGAGCAAATCAAATACTTTGAGAATAACACGAACTGAGCCGCCCTGTAATCCCGAAGAAGGAATTGTATATCTAATATTTGTTGAGGGATTAAATGGATTTGGATAATTCTGCTCCAGTCGGTATTCATCAGGAATTGTCTCCACATATTCAATGCCGGTAACAATATTTGTAAGACAGTCATCAAAGAATAATCTTCCTTCCAAACTGCCATTTTCAGTTTGGGAAATATTTATACTTTTTATTCGAACTATTCCAATTCCCGGTATTGAATTCAATAATATTTTTTTCATTCTCCAGCCGGTCCAATTTATTGTATCAACAAAAACCAACTCCTCAGCAGAGTTTCCTCTTCCAAATCTATACTGAAGTAAATTTTTGCTGTCATCACCAAACACCCAAATACCAAATTCACCGGTAGAGGTTTCACCGATTGTAATCGGGTTCTGCAAACCCAATTCCACATTGCCATCCTTACCCGAGAACGCATACTCGAGTCGGCCCGAATTACTCCCGCTAATTTTTTTCTGACTCAATAGTACAAAATTAGTTTTACTACTCACGACACCTTTTGTATTTGGCGATAATAATGGTGAGCTCCAAATATTATCAGTTTCAAAACCCTCCAAAATTTGTCCGGTAAAAGTAGTATTGCTCTCCACAGTAAATTTAATTGTATCGGTTTGCAAATATTTTACATTCTCAACATCACCAATTCCCTCTCTAACAATCACTTTATAAGTAGAATTATTTACGAGCGCCGCTCTTGGCTCAAACTCAATTATTCCACTCGCGTATTTTGCTTGATTAACGGATAATGAAACTGAATTACCACCACTATCCATAAAGGCAATTTTACCGCTTAAAGTTAGTCCATCAATGCCCTTATCAAATTGAATTCTAATTAGCACTGTTGAGCTTATATTCTCAGCTCCGGAACTGGGATAGGTTGATATTAATTTTAGTTTCGAACGTGTTGTAAATGAAAATGATTTTTCTTGAGGGAGATAAATGCCAAAATGAGTTTTTGCCTGCGAATTTAATTTAACAGTATATTTTGTCCCTGGAGTATAGCTTTTTGTTGGAGAGAAGATCATCCGCTTGAAATCATTTTCCCAGATAAATCCACCGGCAACTTCGGGAGTAATAGTTAACGCTTTTTGCGTTTCAGTCGGATTCATCCGAATGTCAAAATCAATAATTATTTTTGAAATGTTACTTACTTCATTAATACTATCTGCAGGTGAGTAACTCAGAACTGAGGGAGGATCAAGAATTGGATTTAGCACCATCAGCTTATCAAAAAAACTTGAAGTATTAGCTGAGACTGTAATTGGAATGGTATCGGGTTTCATTTTTTCAACTTCATAAATCAAACTATAGTTACCGGGAAGAACTTCATCAAAGAAGAAGTAACCATTGTTAAAACTATCACCGGTATAAATTTTATTTCCCGGTTCCAGTTTAACTTTAATTGTATTTAGCGGTTTATAAATGTCGTTCCCTATTGGGTTATAGCTAGTCGGTACTTTTTCCAATTCGTCTCTTAAAATTCCGGCGACAATTCCATGCTGGAATTCACCCGCGTTAAAATATTGTAAAAATGATCTCGCGATTGCCCACGCTTCATGCTTTAAGTAACTATTATTTTTAAGCCGCCATGTTTCCGGTGTGTAATCGTGAAATGAGCCTTCGGATAAAGTGCCCGGCAGAGCCAATGGTCTTAAAACTCCAAGCCCCGATGTATTACCATAAAAATTAAAATCTCCTCGATTATGTTCGGCTGTTGTTCTATTAACCGATCTAATTTTATTTGCAAGTATCGCCCCCATTACTTTTGATTGAGGGTAGGTTGGAGCATTATCATATCCATGAAAAAGTATTAATGTATAATTGCTCGCCGCGTTAAATGCGTTGCTGTGTATTGAGTGAAAATAATCCACATTATTCGAATTAGCGATCTCGGCAATCTGTGAAAGACCAAGATCATCCTCTGTTCTGTTTTGAGTTCTCGACATTATAACAGTAGCGCCTAGTGATTCGAGAATATCTCTCAAGTGAAGTCCCTTTGCCAGATTCCCCTCCGATTCCCAGAAATAGATATTATTCCCAAGCGGGATTTGCCTATCGTTTGAATCATAACCGCCATGCCCGGGATTAATGCAAATTTTGAGTCCAGAAAGAGACTGTGAGAATATTGTGGTTCCCAAAAAAAGTGTAACGATTAAGGAGGCATATATAAATTGTTTTTTCATATTTTTTTTATTCAATCTTAAGTTCAATTTTTCTTATTTCACCATCGTAAGTATTGTAATAAATCTCCGAGGGAGTAATTCCCCATCTTGGGTACATTGCAATATGATCTTGATCCACCGTCAAATTAAAATATTTACCGCTCTTAATATTAACGATATGTATGTTTGAGGATATCACTTCCACACCATCATCAATATCTTTCATAAACAAAACCCAATTTCCATCGGGAGAAAATGAGGGATAATTTGCATATCCTAATTTTTTAATTATTGCGCCATTCAAGTCAGTGATGTATGCACCTTTTCCGGCAAAAGTAAAAAGTAGCAAATTTCTATTTGGAGAAATTGAGGGCCATAAATAATGCCCGACTCCAAATGGCTGAATTGTTTTTTTAACTCTTCCATCCGTTACAATTAGACTATTGTTTTGAGCATAGGCAGTTATTAATGAATAATTACTTTTTTGAAGAACGTTTTTATTTACCACAACCGGTAAATTGGAATCCTTTAGAAAACTGAAAACCAGTCCATTCTCATTTTTACAAATCCTTAAATCGCGAATACCGTTTTCTATATATGAGGATCTTCTTGAAATAATATTGTATGAAACTAGCGAGGAGATTCTTCTTCCATTATTAAATCTGTCATGTCTAAAAATCAATTCATTGTTCGAGGAAAAACCGGGTTCGTATCCTGCTCCCAATGCATCCGTGATTAGTAGAGTATTCCCGTCATTTATATTTTTGAGCCAAAGCCCTTTTCTATTCTCTGATGAGAAAATAATGCTCTTTCCATCCGGGTTAACTTGTGGATAGTAAAATTTTCCTTCGGTTAAATTTGTAACCGGATTGTTCTTTATTACTGTAACTTTTTGAGAAATTACCGGCATCGTCATCAAAAATAAAATCAAGATTACTTTTCTCATTTTCACTCCTAATAAATTCAATTATAATTATTCCTAACAATCAAATCATATTGTTTTCAAAGCTCAAATTCAATTCATTTGTCACAAACTTGATGCAAGGTAACTATTTAACCAAGTCCAAGTAAAGCAGATTTTTAGCATGTTTAATCTATATTTCTGTTAAAAAAATGCAACTACACAATCGGGTGGTTATAAATCAGTGGAAATTGATAATTTTCTTATGATTCAATTAACAGTAATATTTATAATATAAAAAGTCTTCAATATGAATTTCTCAATTAGACCCTATCAGAAATCTGATTACGCAAAGTTATATGAAATTTGTCTGAGAACCGGCGATAGTGGAAAAGATGCCTCCGGTATTTACACTGATCCACTTTTACTTGGGCATATTTATGTTGCCCCCTATGTTATATTTCATCCTGAGCTGGCTTTTATTATTACAAATAATAATATTCCAATTGGGTACATCGTTGGCACTTCAGATTCTACGCAATTTTACCAAACCACCGAGCAGAAGTGGTTTCCTCCGTTAAGGGAAAAATATCCATTCCCCAAGGAGAGTGATAGTAGTGCCGACGCAAGAATTATTAGGTTGATTCATAAAGGTCATCCTCCTAAAGCTGAACTTTTGGATTACCCGGCTCATCTCCATATCGATATTTTACCTGAGGGACAAGGGCATGGATTAGGTAAGAAATTAATTCATATTTTTGCTGAGAAGTTAATTGAGCTGGGAGTAAAAGCGCTTCATTTGGAAGTTGGCAAAAAAAATAAGAATGCTCAATTATTCTATGAAAAAGTTGGATTTAATATTATTAAAGAATTTGAATATTCAATAGCGTATGGAATGCAATTAACAAGAGGAAAATAATCTGATTCGGAAACTAAAAATGACAAAAAGTAAAAAACTGTTTGATGAAATAAGCGCTCTAGCTACAGAACAAAGAAATAAAAATTCGATGAATATCGATAATGAAAGCATTGCCGGTATTTTAAAGATCATAAATAATGAAGATAAGACAATTCCATTGGCGGTTGAAAATGAACTGCCATATATTGAAAAAGCTGTTGAACATATAGTTCATGCATTAAAGAATGGAGGTCGTCTTCTTTATTTTGGAGCAGGCACAAGTGGAAGATTGGGAGTTGTTGACGCCTCTGAATGTCCCCCGACTTTCGGAACGCCATTTGGATTAATTGAAGGATATATTGCCGGCGGAAAAGAAGCTATGTTTCGCGCGCAAGAAGGAGCCGAGGATTTTGAAGAGAATGGAGCCGGTGATGTGGTAAAAGCTGAGGTGACAGATAAAGATGTAGTCTGTGGTATCGCCGCGAGCCGCCGAACTCCTTATGTAATTGGAGCCATAAAGAAGGCGCATGAACTGGGCGCAAAAACATTGTATGTTACTTGCACTCCCCGCTCTACTTTTAATATTGATAATGTTGATGTGGCAATTTGTGTTGATGTGGGTCCCGAGGTTATTATGGGTTCAACAAGAATGAAAAGTGGAACGGCTCAAAAATTAGTTTTAAATATGCTCACTACAGCTTCGATGGTTAGAATGGGAAAAGTTTATGAGAATATGATGATTGATCTGCAGATGACGAATAAAAAACTGGTAGAACGATCAAAAAAAATTATTATGACAATTACCGGCGTTGATTATGAGAGCGCAGAGGATTATTTGATAAAATCGAAGGGTCATGTAAAAACAGCATTGGTTATGATTCTTGCTAATGTTAATTATGAAGAAGCGCAGCTGCGGCTTCAAAGAGCAGATGGCTTTGTAAGAAAAGCAATTTTGGATAATTAAAACTATACATGAAGAATATAATATTTTCACTTTTTCTTTTTACTGTATTCACTTCGGGAGTCCTTTATTCTCAAAACAATTTAATTGAGAAATTACTTTTTGAGAATCAGAAACAATTTGAGAATGTTTTAAAAAATATTGACACATTCGAAGTACAAATTATTTATACGCAGATAGATAGAGATGAAAATAACTTTCCCGCTTTCACTACTCATAAATATAGAGTAAATCCCCGCAACTACTTCTACCCCGCCAGCACGGTAAAGCTGCCGGCGGCAATTCTGTCGTTGGAAAAATTAAATAACCTAAACATAGTTGGACTGAATAAATATACTCCCTTAAAAGTTGATAGCGCGAGTGAAAGACAAAAAGCGGTAACTGTTGATTCATCTTCTGAATCGGGGCTCCCATCAATCGCTCATTACATTAAGAAAGTTTTTTTGGTAAGTGATAATGACGCATATAATCGGCTATATGAGTTTTTAGGACAATCGGCCATAAATGAGAATCTTCATAATAAAGGTTATAGTGATGTAAAAATCCTTCACCGGTTTCAAGGCGGCTTAACTTCCGAGGATAATAGAATTACAAATCCTTTCACTTTTTATGAGAATGATAGAGTGATCTATAGACAAGAAGAGGCGCGGAACACAAATACTTACAATATTGAACTCGATGGATTATCAAAAGGTATAGGATACTTAAATTCAGCTGATGAAATTGTATATAAACCTTTCGATTTTTCTGCACGCAACTACATCTCGCTTGAATCTTTGCATGAAATTTTAAAAGCGGTAATCTTTCCGGAATCAATTACTCGCGAGAGGCGATTCAATTTAACAGATGACGATTATAATTTTTTATATAAATATATGTCAATGTTACCCAAAGAAAGTAAGTATCCCAGCTACGATACATCTTATTATGATAGTTATGTTAAATATTACATGTTTGGAAACTCAAAAGCTCCAATGCCCGAGAGTATAAGGATTTTCAATAAAGTTGGATTGGCATACGGCTACCTAACCGATATCGCCTACGTTGTCGATTTCGAAAGAAAAATTGAGTTTATGCTATCATCCGTAATTCATGTAAATAAAAATAAAATTTACAATGATGGGATTTACGAATACGATGAAATAGGATTACCTTTCTTTGCTGAACTCGGTAAAATTATTTACAATTACGAATTAGAAAGAGTTAGAAAATTTCCGCCTAATCTCTCAAAGTTCAAATTTAATTACAACTATAATTAGCACAAATAAAAAACCTCAGGACTAATAATATCTCGTTAAGTCACCGAGGTTTTAAAATCAAATCTTTATTTAATTAAAATAGCTTAAGCCAAATCTTGCCTACCAGAAAATTGTATATAGTAGAACTAATATAATCAGAATAGCATACGCGCTTATGTTAAATGAAGAATCTGTTCTAAACAATTTTGCTGTAAGTACAAGTCCTTTTGGATCATCATCAACCTCTGAAGTTGTTAAACTTACACCAACCATAATTACCATAGTAATTAGCATAGTGTAGAACATCTGATCCATCCAGGGTAAATTTACAATTGTAGCTTTTAAAACAAGTGCAACCACTATTGAAGAGAGGGCGCCAATTATAGCGGCTTTATTTGTGGTTTTTTTCCAGAATAATCCCATCAAAAAGATTGCAAGAATTCCCGGGCTTACAAGTCCTGTATATTCTTGTATGTACTGAAACATCTGAGGAATATTTCCCATAATTGGAGCGAGTGCAATCGCAATAACTAAAGCTGCAGATGCGGTAATTCTGCCTACATTTACTAATTTCTTTTCTGATGCGTTTTTATTTATGTATGGTCTGTAAATATCCATCGTAAAAATTGTGGAAGTAGAATTTAACATTGAGGCTAAAGATGAGACTATCGCGGCTGTTAATGCGGCAAGGACCAACCCTTGCAGACCGGCCGGAATAAATTTACTGATTAACCAAGGATATGCTTTATCAAAATTAACACTACCATCTGCTTTTAAGAATGCTTCTGAAACCCCCGGTATTATTGCTGTACCATCAGGTTGAGTGAACATTACATAAGCAACTATTCCAGGAATTACTACTATTAAAGGAATAATTAGCTTTAATCCCGCGGCAAAAGCAATTCCCTTTTGTGCTTCTTTTATTGATTTGGCGGCAAGAGTTCGTTGAATTATATATTGATTGAAACCCCAGTAATATAAATTTGCGACCCACATTCCGCCAATTAGAACCGCAATACCCGGGAGATTAAAAAATTCAGGATTATCTCTTGAAAGAATCATATGAAATTTTTCGGGAGCTTTCTCAAACACATGCGAAATCCCATTAATGATTCCACCTTCGGGAGTAACAGCCGAAAGTGCGAGTACTGAAGTAATTAATCCACCAATAATCAACAATGCAACTTGCACAGCGTCGGTCCATGCCACTGCTGATAAACCACCGTATAACGAATAAGCGGCGGCAATAAATGCCAAACCTAATATCGCGTAAAAAATTAAACTGCCGTCACCGGTTCCAATAATTGTGTCTATCGCCTTACCGCCAAGAAATAAAACTGATGTAAGATTGACGAATATAAATAGCGCAACCCAAAATACAGCTAGTATTGTTTTCAGATTTGTACTAAAGCGCTGCTCAACAAATTGAGGAATTGTGTAAAGTCCTTTTTCAATAAATATTGGTAGGAAAAATTTTCCGACAATAATAAGAGTGATAGCGGCCATCCATTCATAGGAAGCAATTGCCAATCCAATAGCAAAACCAGAACCCGACATGCCAATAAACTGTTCGGCTGAGATATTTGCCGCAATTAGTGACGAGCCAATTGCCCACCAGGGAAGTGATTTTCCAGCGAGAAAATAATCTTGAGAATCTTTTTGATGCCCTTTCTTGCTTCTTGAAACCCATAAACCGAGAAATACAATAAATACTATATAGGTGATGAATACAGCATAATCAATGAACGAAAAGCTCATAAATTCTCCTTCATTTTTATTAAAGAAGTTAGAGATAGAAACAATTTTATTTTTTTACAGCATTCCAAACGCCACTCAGCATGCTGGCATTCCATTTACCAGAACCCGTTTCGTAATTAACTGTTCCTTGGAGTGTGCCAATGTGACCTCCATCGGCAAAAATATCTCCCACAATTACTCCATCTTTCGAAACCGTGCCCTTAAAGTTTACTTCATAATTAACCGAGCCGTAAGGGATCACTTTTTTTACATCAAATGTGTTTTGGGGTGAAATACTAAACTCTACTTTTTCATCGATGGAACCGGATAAATTCATTTCCCATGCTCCTTCGAATGAATCCTTTTGAAAAATAGAGCAGCCGTTCATAAGGGCAATAACGATTAATAATAGGAAGATTCTTTTCATTTTATTTCTCTTTTTGGTTTAATCCGTATTGTTGAAATAATTCAGTATATTTTTTGTGAACTAGTTTTTTGAATGTCTCTAGATTATTTATAAAATTAGCGAGCGAGACATTCCCCCCAAAATCAAAAAAGTAACTCACTAATTGTTCGAGATAAATATTTGTTAATTTAGAAATGAGTCCAAAAGAAACATTCGTATCGTCGTCAAGTTTATCAAGCTTGAACTCCTCATCTGGACGAATTAATTCTTCCTCTTCAAGTAGTGAATAATCATCAATCTCATTTTCGAGCTCAATTTTATAGCTCCAAATACGTGCAAGTTGAAATAGAATAGTGATTATTTCTTTAGTCTTCTGTTCACGGGCTTGTTTAAAAGTCTGGATTGATTTCTCTGAGAGAGTTTTTTCAATGGATTCTATATTAAAATTTTTAAGTATCTCTTCAAGGGAAACTGAATTATTATCTGCGTTGGCAATATCTTTAAATTTAGAAAGAATATTTTCATCGAATGCAATTTGCTCATCACTTATTATATCATTCGAAACCAGAATCTCCATTATATATTCTTTTTGCCCGGGGTATTTCCTATCTAAAAATTCTTCGGTTAATTGAAGCGAATCAGCTCCACTGGAAGAGTCATCAAGCAAACTTACCAGATATGATTTAATTTTTATAAATACTAAATATGTGTCTATTCCTGAATTCAATATCTCACCTTTAAATCTACAAAAGAGTACCTTTCAAAAGAACCGCCGCAATTGAAAAGTAAATAATTAATCCGGTAACATCCACTAATGTTGCGACAAAGGGAGCCGAAGATGTTGCCGGATCAAATCCCATTTTCTTTAATAAAAAGGGAAGCATCGCACCCATTAAACTCCCCCAAACTACTACACCAACTAGGGCAATACTAACTGTAAAACCAACGAATGCCCAATACATACCATAATCTTGAAAAGCATATTGCCAAATAGATATTCTTAAAAAACCAATTACTGCTAGTATTAAACCGAGTATAAAACCAACAACCACTTCTCTTCTGAAAACAAAAAACCATTCTTTAAGTGTTATTTCGCCAAGGGCGAGGGCTCGGATTATTAACGTAGATGCTTGCGAGCCGGAATTTCCACCGCTCGAAATGATAAGAGGAATAAATGCCACTAATACTAGAGCTTTTTGTATTTCAGTTTCAAAAAAATCCATTGCGGTAGCTGTTAACATTTGTCCTAAAAATAAAATACTTAACCAGCCTATTCTTTTTTTGACCATTCCAAAAAGATTTGTGGAAGCATAAGTATCCTCGAGTACACCAACAGCACCTAATTTGTGTATATCTTCAGTGGCTTCTTCTTCTGCAATATCAAGAACGTCATCAACCGTAACAATACCAACGAGAATATTACTATTATCAACTACGGGAAGTGCGGTTCTATCATATTTCTGAAATACCTGAACTGCAGTTTCTTGATCGTCATTTACATTTAGAAAAGAATAATTGAGATCCATTAAATCACTTACTCTAGCATTGAGTGGTGAAAGAAGAAATTCTCTAATTTTTATATCATCTTTCAAAACACCTTTGGAATCGGTAACATAAACAACATTTAAAGTTTCTTTATTTTGGCCATTGGCGCGGATGTAATCTAATGTTTGCTGAACTGTCCAATCTTCTTTAACAGCAATATAATCGGGAGTCATCAAACGGCCGATAGAATATTCAGGATATCCCAACAATTGCTGTGAGATTTTTCTCTGTTCAGGAGTAAGGTAATTTAACATCTGCCTTACTACATTGGGAGGCATCTCCTCAAAAAGAGCGGTTCTGTCATCATCCGCCATTTCATTAAGTACAGATGCAACTTCCTCTTTGCTCAGCGAATGAATTAATGAGAGCTGTGTTTCAACTTCAAGGTATTCAAAAACATCTGCGGCAAGATCTTTTGGAAGTAGACGAAAAATTATCGCTTCTTCATTTTCTTCAATTGAGGTGATGAGATCAGCAATATCAACCGGATCCCAGTCGATCAAAATTTCTTTGAGTTCGACAAAATCTCTGGTTTTAACTAAATCTAGTATTTCTGGTTTGACAAGCTGTGATAACATTCTTGCCTCCTGTCTTGAGGAGATGAAAGGATACACAATTACATAATTCGGTGTTGCAATCTAAAACAGATATGCCTAATAAAAAAGACTCGATTAAAAAATTAACAACCTTTTGTTCAATTTACGGATATAAATTTGACAATAATAGTATTGATTTTAATTTGTGGAATTATGCAGGGTATGGTGGGTTAGAAAAGACGCCCCACTTATAAAAAGTGAGGCATCGTAATTTGTTATTCTTCAGTATGAGCGAGCCAGAAACCGCCAATAGAATTAAATTGAGTATCTCCCCAAACTTCTGCTAAAAGTACAAACCCATCTCTAGACACACCGGATGCTTTTAAGTTATATCTAACCTGGGTTGATTTTTCAGCATCAATTAATGCAGGCATTAATACTACTTTTGGTTTCTTATCGAATGGTTTTGGAAATGTAATTTCATATTCAACCATTCTCTTACCTTGATTTGAGTGCAAGGTATAGCTTGTACCGTTCTGATCTTTTGAATAAAAGAAGGTTCCGCTCTGAACCTGAACTTGCCCGTATGTAAATGCGGACACAAATACTAATAAAGCAAAAATCATTGATATTTTTCTCATTATTCCTCCATCTGTTTGTTTGTGATGTATTGGGACGACAATTCAGTTCGTTCTTAAGATTAATTTCTAAATTATTAATCTATTTGTCAATTAAAAAACCAGAACAAATATAAACTAAAGATTTAATTCTTTCTTCATTAAATTAAAAGTTTCTTCAATTGAGTGTGGACTATAAAATATTTCAGCCACAGCTTTCTTTATTTTTAAACCGGATTTTAATGGTCTTGCCGCTGGTTGTTTTAATTCAGAAGTAACAATTGGTTTTATTAAATCTTTATTTAGATTAAAATAGTCAGCAATTCTTAAGGTAAAATCAAACCTTGAAATTATCTCCGCTCCGCCAATATTTATTATTCCCTCTTTTTTGAGATCAGCTAGGGTGTTTGTAGCGTACACAATGTCGTCAATATAAGTTGGATTTCCGATCTGATCAGTCACAATTCTGATTGTATGTTGATCCCGCAAACTGCTAATAACCCATTTTACATAATCGGGTCTGCCATATTTAGCCGGTCCATATAAAATATTAGTTCTCACTATCGAATTCCTAACACCACTCACCCTCACTGAGTTTTCTGCCGCTAATTTTGTACGACCGTAATATCCAATTGGATTAGGAATATCTTCTTCACTATAAGGACCATTTTTTCCATCAAAGATATAATCGGTTGAAAAATGGATCAAATACGCGTCAATTGTCCATGCATAGAATGAAATATTTTCCACACCATTTACATTTATCTTCCATGCAGTTTCTCTTTCCGATTCCGCTTTGTCAACATTTGTGAATGCGGCTGTGTTTATAATTACATCAGGGAAAAATGATAAAATTAATCCCCGAACGTCATTTTTATTAGTTATATCTAATTTTTGATATTGTACCCCCTCAATTAATGAATAATCCTCAGCTGAAGCAGATAAAAGCTCAACATTCTTTTGAGTAGAATAAAATTCAGTTAATCGTTGTCCAAGCATTCCATTTGAACCGATTATCAAAATTCTTTTTTTAATTAGGTCGCCAGTTAGCATTATCGAATTTACCCGTTTACAAAAAAATTATTATTAACAACATTTGCCGCGGTATTTATCGACTTATTCAACGCGGTAGAAATATCATCACCTAAAATATAGGAATAAAAGAAAGTAGCCCCAAAAATATCGCCGCACCCAATACTGTTTTTTTGTTCAACTTTAATAGCATCATGATGCAATTTTTTGATGTTATTTCTGTCCCAATAAATAGTTGCTCCTTTATTTCCTTTGGTGGTTATCAATAATTTAACGCCTAAATCTAAAATTTTTCTTGCTGTATCGATTTCTTCACCTTGGTAAATGCATTGAATTTCATTTTCATTACACTGCAAAATATCAATACAATTAAGCCATTTTTCAATTTTAGGAATAAGTCGAAATTCTCTGTTTCCATTTACGTCTAGTCCCCGTGCCAGAGTGTGAACATCGAAATAGATTAATTTAGAGAAGTTACTCCTTATATATTTTAATTGTTCAATCGAAATATCAAATCCTGTTATCATATTAATTAGAATTCCATCAAAAACATTCCAATCTTCGATCGAATCAATATTCAACGGCTGAGATATATTTTTATAAATCTCTTTTCTTTCAGCTAAATCATCTAATCTTAGATATACTTCTGGTAAATCATCCAAACAATTACAATAAGTTAAATCACAATTACTATATGCATTTTCAAAAAGGGATTTGTGACTATCATTAATTCCCGTTAAAAGATAGACCCGATCATCCGGTCTTTTTAGGGCGCATAATCCTAGTGAAGTATAATACAATCCCCCCGGTTTAATTATTTCTGCATGTCCCTCAATATGGTCAAGTATGGAATGTCCAATCGCTAAAATTTTCATTACGCTAAAAATGATGTATTTTGAATGTAGTGAATTTAATGTTTGTTTTATTTTAAAACTATAAAAATAGGTTTTAATATAAATGAAAATAGGAATTACTTGTTATCCTACATATGGCGGAAGCGGCGTTGTTGCAACCGAACTCGGATTAGCATTGGCTTCGCAAGGGCATCAGGTTCATTTTATTAGTTATGCTATTCCCCAGCGTTTAAATCGATTTGTTGAAAATGTTTTTTTTCATGAAGTAGAAATGAGCAATTATCCATTATTTGAGCATTCATTATATGGTTTATCTTTAACAAGTAAGATGTTAGAGGTGGTTGAATATGAAAATTTAGATCTGATGCATGTTCACTATGCAATTCCTCATGCTGTGAGCGCCTATTTAGCGCGACAAGTTTTAAGGAAATCGAAAAAGGATTTAAAGTTTGTTACCACTCTACATGGAACGGATATCACTTTAGTTGGCCTAGAACCTTCATTTATGCCTATTGTAAAATTCAGCATTGAAGAAAGTGATGGTGTTACTGCCGTTTCAAGATTTTTAAAGGAAAAAACTCTAACCAACTATAATATTGAGAAGGAAATTGAAGTTATTTATAATTTTATCGACATTGACAAATTTTCTCCGATTCCCAATGAAGATTTAAGAAATCATATTGCTCCAAATGGGGAAAAGATTCTCGTTCATACTTCCAATTTTCGACCAGTCAAGAGAGTGCCAGATACAATTAGAATATTGGCAAAAGTTCAGCAGGAGATTCCAGCAAAATTAATTTTAATTGGCGATGGTCCCGACCGTTCCGAATGTGAGAGATTAGCACGGGAATTGGGAATTCATAAAGATGTAATATTTTTAGGAAAGCAGGATGTAATTTCTGAGATTCTCAGTTCGTCCGATATATTTTTAATGCCATCACAATCTGAAAGTTTTGGACTCTCCGCACTCGAAGCAATGGCGTGCGGCATTCCGGTAATTAGTACATCGGTCGGCGGATTACCTGAATTAGTAGTACATAATGAAACAGGCTATATCGCAGAGATTGGTGATGTGGATAGAATGGCAAAGTACGCGGTAGAATTATTTACCAATAAGAAAAAGTATAGTTCGTTTGCTACAAATTCTCGAGCAAGAGCGGTTAACTCTTTCGATAAAAATTTAATATTACCTAAATATCTTCAGTATTACGAAAAAGTGCTGAATTCATAATAAACGTTATAATTGAGAATTTTTTACAATCTAAGTTGTATTATCTCACTTTATATTTACCGGGGTTCTTCCAATACTATAATAAGTAAATCCTAATTCTTCGATCTTTTTTGTGTCAAAAACATTTCTTCCATCAAAGATTACCGGACTTTTTAATTTCTTCTTTATTAAATCAAAATCAGGATTTCTAAATTCATTCCATTCAGTTAAAATTAAGAGAGCATCTTTATTACTCATTGTTGAATACTGATCTGCGGCATATTCAAGTGAATCACCCAAATAAAATTTGGCGTTCTCAGATGCGGCAGGATCGTAAGCGGTAACTTTTGCTCCTAATTTTGTAAGCTCTCTAATAATATAAATCGAGGGGGCTTCACGCATATCATCGGTATTTGGTTTGAAAGCTAATCCCCAAATCATGAAATGCTTTCCTTTTACATCATTATTGAAGTGTTTTAGTATTTTTTTAACCAAAATTAATTTCTGTTTTTGGTTTAGTTCATCCACCAGCTTCAATATTTGAAAGGGGGAGTTATGTTCGGATGAAGTTTTATAGAGAGCATTTACATCCTTGGGAAAACAAGAACCGCCGTAGCCGATTCCGGGGAATAAAAATCTTTTTCCTATCCGCGAATCGGAGCCCATTCCCTTTCTAACATTATCAACATTTGCCCCAACGACCTCACAAAAATTTGCAAGCTCATTCATAAATGTAATTCTTGTTGCTAAATATGAGTTTGCCGCATACTTTGTAACTTCTGAACTCTCAGGATCCATTTCAAAAATAGGATTTCCCTGACGCACAAATGGTTCATAAATAGAACGCATTATACTTAGTGCCCGTTCAGTTTTTGCTCCAATTACAACTCTATCCGGTTTCATAAAATCTTCAACCGCAAATCCCTCTCTCAAAAACTCCGGATTAGAAACAACTTCAAAATTGGTGATTCCATTTTTCGATATTATTTCTGTAACCATTCTTGAAGTACCAACGGGAACAGTGCTCTTATTTACAATAATTTTAAATGGATGATCTTTTTGATCGACGAGAATTTTAGAAATATCTTCCGCTACTTTAAATACATATTTCAAATCTGCGCTTCCATCTTCACCCTGGGGAGTAGGCAGACATAGAAATATTACATCACTTTCTTGTACAGCTTTCTTTAAATCATCTGTAAAGGAGATTCTCTTCTTTGCAATATTTCTTAAAAATAAAATTTCCAATCCAGGCTCATAAATAGGCACTTCGGCATCTTTCAACATTTTCAATTTTTCGGGATCATTATCTACGCATATTACATTATTGCCCATTTCAGCAAAGCAGGTTCCGCTTACTAATCCAACATATCCCGAACCGATTACTGATAAATTCATTTTTATAATTCCTTATTATAAGTGAAAAGATCATTTCTCGTTAATTGACTGAGAAAGGGAGCATTTAAATCCTTTTCGGAAATAATTGGATTTTCAACTTTCCAATTAATATTTATTTCAGAGTCATCAAATCTAATTGCTCGCTCGGCAGATTTATCGTATAAATTTGTGCATTTATAGGAAAATATAACTTCCTCACTTAATACTGAAAATCCGTGTGCGAATCCAGGTGGAATCCAAAGTTGGTTCTTTCGTTCGCCATCCAATTCAACCGCATAATATTTACCAAAAGTTAGAGAGCCAACTCGAATATCAACAGCAACATCCAGTACTTTTCCAATTATTACGCTGCATAATTTACCTTGTGCACTTTCACCGATCTGGTAATGTAATCCTCTTATTGTTCCCTTGGAAGATTTGGAAATATTATCTTGCACAAATTTCGCGTTAATCCCCAACTCATTATATTTTTTTTGATTATATGATTCAAAGAAAAATCCACGTTGATCGTAAAATACATCGGGTTCGATCAGTATTACCCCTTCAAGATTAGTTTTAATTAGATTCAAATTTTTCCCACTAATATTTTTTATTTGAGTGCCAATTCCAGGCGGTTGTTATTATCTCATCTATATTATACTTAGGTCTCCAACCAAGAATATCTGCCGCTTTTTTATTATCAGCAACTAATCTCGCCGGATCTCCTGTTCTTCTATTAACAATTTCGAATGGTATATTTTTATTAGTTATTTCTTTCGACTTCATAATAATTTCAAGAACCGAATTTCCCTCTCCGGTTCCAAGATTGAAAACAGTGGAAGAATTTCCCTTTTCGAGATATTCTAGAGCTCTTAAATGAGCATCCGCCAAATCTACCACATGAATATAATCACGAATACATGTTCCATCCGGGGTATCATAATCATCCCCAAAAACTAAAACTTTTTCTCGTAAGCCGAGTGCAGTATTAAGTACAATTGGTATAAGATGTGGTTCAGGATCATGGCTTTCACCAAGTTCCACTGTAGGATGAGCCCCGGCGGCATTAAAGTACCTCAACGCAACAAATCTCATTTTATAAGTCTCTTCATAATCTGACAGCATTTTTTCAATAATAAATTTTGTATTTGCGTAGGGATTAATTGGATTCGGAATTTGATCCTCAGCGATCGGGACTCTTTCTGGATTTCCGTAAAGGGAGCAAGTTGAAGAAAAGACAAAGTTTTTAATTCCATTATTCACTGCTGCATTTATTAAATTAAAACTTCCCACAACATTATTTTCATAATACAAGTCTGGCTTCTCAACTGATTCCCCCACATAAGCAAATGCCGCAAAGTGAACAATGGCCTCCGGCAAATGCTGCCTTATAACTTTGTTTAATGATTCTTTATCTATTAAGTCTGCTTGCTCAAAAATTGCCTTTTCATTTACCGACTTTATATGCCCGCGAGATAGATTATCGAGTACAATTACTTCATGTTTGTTTTCTATTAAATATCTTACAAAATGAGAACCAATATAACCCGCCCCACCTGTTACTAAAACTTTCAATTCTACCTCTGAATTTTTTCTAATTATATATGCAATATATTTAATTAAAAGTATTCCATGAAAATTTATTATGTTTTCTACCGACAAACAAAACAAGTATTTATTTTTCAAATGCTATTGGATGATATTAAGTTGAGTAATAAGAAACATCTAGACATTCAGAAAATTACCGCAGTATGGGCATTCAGCGAGGCGGTATTGGGTGGAATGCTGCACGCGCTAAGTTTTCCATTTACAGGACTTTTTATTGGATCGGCTTCAGTTCTATTCATTAGTTTGATTGGATTAAATTCACAATCATACTCACAGATTATCCGTTCGACTCTTACCGTGATAGTTGTAAAAGCACTCGTGGCTCCGGTATCTCCTCTGGCTGCATATTTTGCAGTTACATTACAAGGAATATTAGGATTTACATTCTTTTCTCTGTTTGGAAAGAAAAATATTACAATGGTTTTGCTTGGATTATTTTCACTGCTCTTTTCGGCTCTTCAAAAAATAATTTTAACAACAATACTTTTTGGTATGTTATTTTGGGAAGCGATCGACAGTTTTGCATCATTCGTTACTTCTCAAACTCCTTTTATTCAAGAAGTAGGAAATATAAGCGCAAGTTTAATTATAATCATAGCATATAGTTTAATTCATGTGATTGCTGGAATTTATTCCGGAATATTAGCCGCTAAAAGTGATAAGTGGCTTGCTACTAAAATTGATCCGCTAATATTGGAGGATCTAAGATCAACATGTGATAGTTATATTATTCGAGAGGATAAAGAGAGGAAAAAGAAAATATGGTGGAAGAGAAAATCGGGAGTTGTGGTTTTTCTATTATTAATTACTATTGGTTCAATTTCTTACCTTGCACCTTCTTCAACAAATGTTGATGTGGCTGAACTACTCCTTATGATTATCCGGTCAATAATAATCACTTTGGCATGGTTTCTATTTATCTCACCAATTCTTGTGAAGTACTTTAATAAGTATGTGCAAAAAAAAAGATTTGAGAATGCAAAGGATATCTTAAATATCACCTCACTATTTCCCTACTTCAAATCAGTTGTTACTTATGCGTGGAAGAGAAATGAGAGCATGAGGGGATTGAGACGCGTGAGATATTTTCTTAGGGATTCATTCCTATTTTTACTTTTAACCGAGGATCAATTTAATGTGTAAGATTTTTATTTTAAGTGGAGAAATTGAAAGTGGGAAAACCACATCTCTAATGAAATGGGCTGCGACGAGAAATAATGTTGGCGGGATTTTTCAGCCGGTTGTTGAGGGAAAACGATTTATATATGATATATCGAGCAGAACTTTGAAGAATTTAGAAATTAATCTTTCGTCTGAGGGGACCAAGATCGGTAAATATAATTTTGATACACATACATTTGAGTGGGCACAAATTGTTTTAATGGATTGCTTATCAAAAGAATTGGAGTGGTTAATTATTGATGAAGTTGGGCCTCTCGAGTTAGAAGGTAAAGGACTAGAGCCGGTTGTATCAAAAATTCTTCAGGAAAGAGATCAGATAAACGCAAAATTGGTATTTATAGTCCGGACCTCCATATTGGAAAAGTTTGTTGAAAATTATGATTTGGATGGAAAGTTTTCTTTGTTTGAATATTCCCTTTAGCCAAGTATCTAAAATCAGATATTATTCAACTTACAACTCGTATTCCTTCACACATTCAACTTGAATGAAATTAATTCTAACAGCCTCCAATAATTCTCTTTGCTTTTTTTACTGGCTGAGCCGATTGCTTTAATTTATTTTCAGAAATTAGAACCGGCAATACTTTACTTGCCTTTATTCTAAATCTCTCGGTATCTGAAATCTTTATACCAGTAATATTATTTTGAGACGTAAAGTTTAATATTTCTTCTTTCAATAAATTCATTCCACCTTTCAATACCTTTACATTTTCGTAACCAAGCTCGGATGCGATTATTGCTCCTTTTTTTGCCATAGTTTCGTCATCCGCAATAATTACATTTCTCATTCCTTTGAGTGAGAGTTGTTTTAGAATATCCTTTTCAAAAATATTACTCAATGAAATATTAGTTGATTTTGGGAGGCTTAATTCCTTGTACTCACTTTCGGAGCGTAAATCAAATATTTGCAATTTCTTATCATCATCCATTAGCCGGAAAGTAAGTTCATCAGCACTCATAGTTTTAATTTCATAAGCACTGATATAATTCACATTGGTCAGCTTATCCATCATCGCATCTTTTCTATCGGGAAGTATAAATGCCGAAAGGCCTATGACTACTGCTATTCCGGTTAGTCCATAATAAATTTTCTTCAGCTTAAATTCCTCACCCGGAACTTTATTTACTTTTCTTTCAACAAAAGTAACAGCCCAAAATGCTCCGACTGCCATCAGCATCAATAAAAACGCAAACAATGATTGTGATATGCCAAGTAATTCAAAAATTCTTGGACTTCCCCAATTTTCCGCTTTATATAAATTTTCCCAGAGTGGATATCCTTCAGCAAAAATTAAAACGCCGGCAAATAATCCAACAACAAAAATTATCGCGTCAATCTTCCCAATTGCCGCGGCACAAACACCTGTCCCTGGACAAAAACCCCCAATTACAAATCCTAATCCCATGATTAATCCACCAGCAAGTGCGGAGTATAAAAATGTGGGATTAATATATATCAAGCTCAAATCAAGCATACCGAAATGTCCCATTGCAATTACACCAATCATAGCAGTAACTCCGGCAGTGAAGAAAACCCGCAGAACAGTAAAATCGTATCCATAAAATAAACCAACCAACTTTTTTGAAGTTGAAAATCCCGCCTGTTCAAGCACAAATCCAAAGGCTATTCCAACAAAAAGGGCAACAACAAAATTTAGTTCATTACCAATTATTTCCGGTACTAATGGTCCCATTGCATTCTCCTATATCCAAAGTTTTCTTACGAAGTAGGCAAACATATACGCCCCGCCGAAAATTGCCATCATTGTTATAATTCCGCCTGCAGATAAAACAGCCATTCCGCTGAGAGCTGAGCCACTGGTGCATCCCCGCCCAAGCTGCGCTCCAAATCCAAATAATACTCCTCCGGTTAAAGCAGCTAAAATTCTTATCCTGCTAGTAGTTTTTGGTGAGTATTCTAATGTGAACTTTAATCTATTTGAAATTAACCCAGAGATAAAAGCACCGATAATTACTCCAATAACTTCAAATACCAGCCAGCTTTTTAAGGGATTTTCCGGATGCTCAACTTTATATTCTTTATAAAACGTGGCATCTGCAGTGTGAGCTGGCGCTACAGTTTCAACGGTGGCAACAACCGCACTTTTAAATGCACCACTCGCACCAAGTCCTCTTCCTGTAATGTAAATAGTAACCAGTAAAACCAGTCCGAGTAAAAATCCGGCTAAATATGGATTCATATATTTTGTATCAGACATTTTCTGCCTCACCATTTTTTATTTCATTATTTGAATTTTCTTTTTCATGAGATTCATGATCTTCTAATTCTTCATAACCTGTAATCATTGCTTTTAAATTAGAAGTAATAGTTGTACCCGTTGTTATTAAATAAAGATGAGCAATAATGAATGCAATTAACGCATAAGCTCCAGCCGTATGAAAAACAGCTATTGTTTCTACCGATTCAATATTTAAACCAACAACTCCTCCCTCTTGAGGATATCGATAAAACATATACAGTAACCCGCTAATTACCATTGTAGGAATTACTAGTATTTTTAATGCTAAATAAACCAAGCGTTGTAATGGATTTAATTTACTGAGTACTGTTTTCTTCGTGGGATGCGGAGCGTGCCTAAAAATGCCAAATAAATAATAATCGGCTTGAGCCTTTAAATTTTTAAAGCTCGGTACATATTGTTTCCATTCTCCTGTTGAAAAGTGCCAGAATATGGCAAATGCAATAAGTATAATAAATGAATATGCCGCAACATTATGATACTTCACAGCATTTGCATATCCGAAAAATTCCAATGAACCATGAATTTCAAATCCGGTGATGGCTAAAAAGAATATTAAGATTGACTGCATCCAATGCCAAAATCTTTCGAATGATCTGTAGATATAAATTTTCTTTTTCAAATTAACCTCTTTTCTTCATTTTACGGGATGAAACAATTCGGATTGAACCATGAACTATAATACCTATCAAAGAAAGTATAATTACAGATTTACCTGCAAATTCGACTATTGGATTATAATCACGTGCGGGCATATAAAAATCGGTTAATGCCGCTAGTCGGCTGTTTTCGCGTGTGTGGCACTCATTACATTGTACAGTATTTTCTTTCGGCGAAACCATATGATTAACAGGCCAGTACATTTCCGTATTTATAAATTCTATTTTGCCGCTGAATGGAAGTCCCACTTTTTTCTGTCCGGCTTCCGAAGCTTTAATCCAATCAAAATCCTTCCACAAAGCTCCCTCACCAACTTTTTCTGAATACAATTTAGGTTGTATTAACATTTTGGTTTCGGGGTCAAATGGCTGTCGTGCTCTATGAATTTTTACCGGAATTATTTTTGAATCGGGATCGGAATACTCCCCATTCAACTTATTCAAAACCAGCGGTTTTGTTGTATCCGCAATTTGATCCCCCAGCAAATAATGATTGGCAGTTCCATTAAACCACACATATTCAGGTGTCAGATTTTTTCCCCACTTAAATGTTCCTTTGATAGAAAGAAAAGTATGATTTCCCTCGGCATCATCCACTTCATAAGGTTTACCCTCTTTCAACGTTCCCGCAGTTGACCAGTCCCAATCTGTTTTTGTAGCGTTAACTTTTGCGTATACGGGGATGTGGCAGGTTTGGCAAGCAACTTTTAAAGTATGGTTATTTAATATTTCATCCTGATGAGCATTAGATGTATGGCAATCTTCACACAAAGCCCTATTTTTATTCATTGAAGAGAGTGAATATAGTTTTCCCTTCATAATATGCTTTTCTGAAGTATGGCACGCAATACAACTCAAGTTGGAAGCATCGGTTCCCATATGAACATCAATTTCTTTTGTAGGCTCAAACATTGATTCTTCGAGATCGCCATGTTTAACATTGTTACCTCCGCCGCCAAAGAAATGACAAACACCGCAGTTACTTCGTTTTGGTTTTCCAACATTTTGTGAAATAAAACTAAGATTTAAATTTGGAAGCGGCGCTCCCCCTTTTTCTGAAGCTTTTATATAGGATTCGGTTTGGTCGTGACAGACGAGACAATCAATATTTGTTGGGTCGGTATATTCAAAGGTTTGTGAATCCGACATTCCCGCACCAATGTGGCATTTTGCACAGCTTTTCTCATTCCCTTCAACACCAATGCAGAAATTATTTACCGCATTTTTTTTACCGAGATAAACTATCCCTCTTCCCTCAACATATTCTTCCCTCTCCCAATTCCAATGATTCGATTGCATCACTTCAGTATGACGTTCCGTATGGCAAGAAATACATGTTTCAGTAACCTGCTGCAACGTTGTGAAGTTTTTCTGCAATACTGGAAATTTAGCATGATTTACAGATGGCTTAACGGGCGACGAGTATTTTTCTTTCAACTTTTCAAGATTACTTCTCTCTGTTTCGTTTGATGAAAGAAATACTATTGCGGTTGTAATTACTAATCCAATTAACAAAAGTGATACAATTATTTTTTTCATAATGAGTTTTTATTTATTAACGGTAATTAATTTAATTGCGTCTTTTATATGGTCACACTTAGTAAAGTTTTGGTAAACAGAACACTCGCGGCAGTTTAATTTTTCGCAAAAATTATTTTTGTGTTTGTATGTCCAGCAGGGCTTACTGTGTTCTTTATAAGCCTCACAGTTCGCTCTATCAGTCTCGGAACACTTTGCTACATCCCAGCAAGGAATTAACGAGTACATTGTTTTAATTCCGTTGATGCTGATTTTCATTTCATTGATTGCCCTGCGTATGCACTCAATTCTTTCCAAATCTCTTTTAGAATAGAGGCGTTGATTCGATTCTTTTTTAAATGGAATGAATAGACCTTCTCTTTCATACATTCGCAAAGTATGAACAGAAATTTTGAGTAGTAATGCCGCGGAACTTATCGGGAAAATAGGTTCGTCGTCTTTGAGATTGTTTGTCATACAGTTTCGTAATAGCTGATATTTATAAATATCAACTTACTTGCCAGAAATAATTATCAATAAAATATAAGATTTGATACAAAAATCGAATAAAAGATTCTTGTATCCAAGAATAATTTTGAAAAAGTTTCGATTTTGAGATAAAAAAGGACTATTGGTCTGCTGCAAAAGAGTTGGATCGATAAATAATCAATCTAACTTACTCCTACTTCACATTTAGGTACTCATCCCAAATTTTATAGAGTTCAAAGGTTGCCCGGATATCTTTACCGCAATAAATCGCAATTTCCTTCATTCTTCCGGCTTTGTAGAGTTCTTTCACTTCCATTCCGGTAATGCCTTCTGATTTTGGAGAACCGACACCAAATGATATACAGTAAAAATCTAAATTAAATTTTCTGGTTACCCCGTAAAATGTAAATTGTTCAAGAAGATCTATATGCTGTGATATATCATACCTATTCTTGAGAAGATTTTTAGAAGGCTTAATTTTGTGAATTACCGAACGCATCATTAGAAAAGGCAGATCAAAATTTCTTCCATTAAATGAAATTAATTTTGTGGACTTAGAAACATAAATCCAAAATTTGGTGAGCATCTCTGATTCACTCATTGGCTTATAAGTAACATCGGTTTCTTCATTAATCCATTGAGAATCATTCCCCTCCTCAAACAAAACAATTACCTTTTCACTAACAACATCAAGCAGTCCTATGGAAATAACTTTTGCCGTTAACGGGTAGAGACTGAGATATCTTTTAGTGTCAGAGTAGAGCAGTTCTTTTTTAACATGATCTGTTTCATGTTCGGCTTGTCTTAATAAAAATTCCTGCTGCGATTCGGCGAGTTCTTCAATTTCACAGCCGACTGTTTCAATATCAAATACCAAATTCATACAACCCCCATTTGTTAAGTATTTAATTTTCCCCAAATTATTTATGGATTCTTTACGGGCAAACTTTTTTTATAATCCCGGCCGCATTATGAATATCCTGTTCCGAAATATCAAGATGTGTAACTGCCCTTATGACCCCAACTTTTCCGGTACCGAGCATAAGTCCTTCTTCTTTGCATCTACTTAAAAATTCATCCACACTTAAACCATTCACTTTAAACATAACAATATTAGTCTCAATAAGTGAAAGGTCAATCTCAATATTTTTTATTTCGGCAATTAATTTTCCGAGCAGTTTTGCGTTAGTATGATCATCAATTAATCTCTCAAAATTATTTTTCAGTGCGAACAAACCAGCAGCGGCAATAATTCCAACCTGTCTCATTCCTCCACCCCAAGCTTTCCTAATCCTAAAAGCTTCCTCAATAAACGATTTACTTCCAGCAATTATAGACCCAATTGGCGCTCCCAATCCTTTAGAAAGACAGCAGGAAACTGTATCAAAATATTTGGCATAATCCGAAACAGTAATTCCGGTTTTTACCGAAGCATTCCAAATCCTCGCGCCATCTAAATGATAATACAGATTATATTTTCTCACCAACTCTTTTATTTCAGAAATATTATCGATTGAGTTTACAGTTCCACCTGCTCGGTTATGAGTGTTCTCAATTTCCACAAGTTTTGTTCTTGCCATATAATAAGCGCTTGTGGGACGTATGAGTGGCTCAATTTGGCTTGCAGTAAAAATTCCTCGGTTATCTCCATCCACCAAACTAAGTTGAAGTCCACTCAGAGCCGCCGGGGAGCCAGATTCATATTGAAAAATATGAGCGTCCTTTTCACAGATTACTTCATCGCCCGGATTTGTGAGTACATTTAAACAAATTTGATTTCCCATAACACCGCTTGGAACAAACAATGCCGATTCTTTACCAAGAAGTTCTGCGGCATATTCTTGCAACTCAATTACAGTGGTATCTTCTTTATAAACATCATCTCCAACTTCAGCATCATACATTGCTTTCCGCATTTCCGCGGATGGTTTTGTTACGGTATCACTTCGTAGATCAATTATTTTTTTCATGGTTTATAAATCTCGCTAAAACATTTGGGAATAATTTATTAATTAGAAATAATACCAACATAAGTAAAACAGAAATTAAACTTAAATATGGGATTACTAATGGGTATTGAGAATAAAAAGTAACATCATTTCTTAACTCAACAAAATCAACAAGTGTTGTTTTAGTGAAGAGTTGAGATTGTACTTTTGTTTTTCCAGTTGCGTCTATTATGCATGATATTCCCCCGTTAGCGCAGCGAATAACATTTCTGCGGTTTTCTACTGCACGCAATACTCCAATCTCTTTATGCTGAAATGGTCCACTTGAATATCCATACCAGCTGTCATTAGTTACAACCGCAATAAAATTGGCTCCACTTTGAATAAATTTTGCCACATAATCGGGATAGATCGATTCTATGCAGATTACTGTTCCAACATTAACGGGCGAATTGTTTTCCATCATTTCAATTACATTTTGTTCTTTTCCTTTATTCCAACTAGAAATTCCAACTTGCCATTTTATCCAATCACCTAAAAATGGTAATTGCTCAACAAAAGGAACATGCTCGCCAAACGGAACCAATAAATTTTTTCTATATTTTTGAATATCGTTAGTGCTTGGTGAAAAGTAATAAATTGAATTATAAGAGGTGTAACTTATTCCGCTTTGTGTTTTCTTTGCATCAGCGGGTTTTGTTTCTTCATTATAAAAGAAATTAATATCGGGCATTCCCGTTATGAGGTGTACATTATTTGTCTGAACAAATGAATAAATTCTTGATAGTTCAGGATCATAATTTCCGGAGAGCAGATATACAGGTAGGGCAGATTCTGGCCAGAATATTAATCGAGCACCCTTCTCAACTGCTTCTGTTGATTGCTCTAAATAAATATCTAGTTGATCATTTAAATTTCCTTCGCTCCATTTATCCCACGGATTAATATTTGGCTGAACTATTCCCACTTTTACAGTATCACTGTTTGCCTCAAATCCTTCAATTCTAATAACGCCATAAATAAAAATTGAGGAGAAAATTATTATAGCCGCAATTAAGAAAGAATATTTGAGTTTACCCTCTCTATAACTTCTATAAGCGTGATAAAGAAGGATATTTATGAAAACAATTACAATTGTTAATCCAGTTGCGCCAATAATCTCTGCTATTTGAATAAACTGTATAAAAAAAGCTTGTGAATTACCAAGTATTAGCCAAGGGAATCTCAAATCGGTTAATCCATATAAAAATTCAAATGCGGACCAGAAGAGAGGAATAAAATAGATCGAATATTTTTTACCAAAGACTTTTCTCGCTAATCCATACATAGTTGTAATAATTAAATATAAGAATGGATTAACAAACATTAATGCAACACCTGAAATCATTAAGAAAGGATCGGCTTCTGCTGTCCAGCTTCCAACCCAATAAAGTGTAACAATTGTAAAACTAAAAAACATTATATAAGAAATTCGGTTGATCGATGAAATCGACTCTCTCTTTTCAATAACAATGAAGAATGGAACAAGCGCAGTAAAACTTAAGAAAGGAAATGGGAATGGTGGGTACGACAGTCCAAGAATTACACCGCTAAATACAGCTAGTAGCCAGTCCTTTTTTATGACTTTCATAATTATCTTAATTTTTTGGAAAATCATATTTCTTATTTCGTCTTAAAAAGTACCTTACCCAAAAGAATAATACTACTCCGCCAAAAACTATACCCGCCACAAGCGAATAATCATTCAAATATTTTTCAGCGTGATCAATATTTTCTCCAAGTGTAAAACCCATGAAAATTAGCAATGAATTCCAAATGGCGGCGCTGATTATTGCATAGAGAAAAGTGGGAAGCATTTTTAATCGATGAACCCCCGCAAAGAAACTTACTACCGCACGCGTTCCCGGTAAAAAACGGTTTATAATAATAATTTTATATCCATATTTATGAAACCACAGATCGGCTTTTTTTAAGTATTCCTCTTTTAAAAATTTAATTTTACCTTTTCTGAGAATGCTCGTTCCAAAATATTCACCAATCAAATACATTGAAATAAAACCGGTTCCACTTCCGAGTGTTGTAACCAGCAATAATGAGGTAAATCCAATTCCTAGTTTGGAAATAATTGCGGTACCAAAAACAATTACTAAATCACTCGGTGAAGGGGGAAGTATATTTTCGATATAAGCAAAGAAAAAAAGAATGGCAAAAATCCAAAATGAATCAAGCGTACTTAAATAGGCAATTATTTCTTCCAGCATCAGTTTTCTTTTTTGATTAGTAATACAGTTGCGTAGGCGGCGGCACCCTCTTTTCGCCCGACAAATCCCATTCCCTCTGATGTAGTAGCTTTAATCGAAATTTGACTGAACTCGACATCCAAAATTTCCGCAATCGTTTGTCTCATCTCAACAATGAAGGGAGATAATTTTGGTTTTTCCAACACAACTGTACAATCACAATTGGAAAGAGCATATCCTGTCGAAATCATTTTTTCATAAACATTTTTTAAGAGTAGTTTACTGTCAATTCCTTTGAAGTCGGGATGTGTATTCGGAAAGTGTTCTCCAATATCTCCCAAAGCGAGCGCACCCAATATAGAATCGCAAATTGCGTGTAGTAAAACATCGGCATCGGAATGCCCGAGTAATCCTCTTTCGCATGGAATTTCAATTCCGCCTAAAAATAATTTTCTCCCATCTGCAAATTCATGAACATCATAACCAAATCCCGTTCTAAATTGCTGTTTCAAAATCTCACCTCAAATGAATTAAACTCATTTTGAAAATTAGACCACAAAATTTTAGATTCTTTCACTTTAGCGTGTGAAGGTCCCTCTTTTAATATTTCATATAATTTTTCAATTAACAGTTTTTCCCCCTCAACAACTGTTAACACATCTCCATTTCCCAAGTTCTGAGTATATCCGTTCAAACTCAACTTATCAGCATTTCTCACTACAAAATATCTAAATCCAACACCTTGAACTCTACCAGAGACAGTAATTTCAGCTCTCGTCATTCTCTTTCACCTTCATGAAAAATGAATCATATCCTTCGGCAATTATTAACCCCAAGAATATTAACGCACATCCAACCAGGCCAAAATTACTGATTTTCTCACTTAGTAAAAAGAATGCAAACAATGCCGCGAATATTGGTTCAAATGAATAAATTATTCCAGCTTTAGTGGGGGTTACCATTTTCTGATATTTGGTCTGAAGCATGAAATTAAGAAGAGTAGCTAATAATGCGGTGTATAAAAGCCCCTTAATTGAATTATAGGAGAAAGAGAAGGAGGCCTTTTCCAGTGAAGTAATATCAGTGAAGAATGTAAAGATAATTCCCAAAATGGCAACGGTAACTAACTGCATAAAGAGTAATTCAACCAATCTGAATTTTGGGGCATAGATATCAATAAAGACAACATGAAGCGCAAAAAATAGAGCGCATATCAATGTTAGCATATCACCAAAATTAAAACTTCTCCCCAAGTCTGTTAAAAAACCAAAAATCGATTTTCCAGAACTTGATAAAAATAGAACTCCTAAAAAGACGAATAGTGTACCAATTTGTGCGCCCCGTGTTGGAATTTTTTTCTCTATAATAATTTGAAGCAAAGGGATAATTACAACCAGTGTACCTGTTAGAAATCCCGATTTGGTCGCGCTAGTTAATTTTAATCCTTGCGTTTGGAAAAGAAATCCAACAAAAATAATAGATCCTAAAAAAATACCGGGAAGAATTACATTCTTGCTGATAGATATTTTATTATAAACAATTATTGCAAATAAGATTAGTGATGCGAGTGAAAACCGGATTGTAACAAATAAAATCGGCGATACATCATTTAAAGATTCTTTGACAATCACAAAAGTACCGCCCCAAATAATCGTCATAAACAACAATGCTAATTCGGCAAAGTACTTCGATAAATTATTTTTAATATACTCATTCATGATGAGTGTCGTAACCGAACTGTCTTAAAATATTTTTATCGCTCCGCCATTTTTCCTTAACCTTTACATTCAACTCTAAAAATACCTCCTTGCCTAAAAACTCTTCCACCGCTCTGCGTGCTACCTGCCCCAATCTCTTAATTGCCTCCCCTTTATTCCCTATAATTATTGGTTTCTGCGATTCTCTCTCAACAACAATAGACGCAAGAATATAATCTTTTGCAGTTTCCCTCTCTTTAAATTCATCTATTATTACTTCGGTGCTGTATGGAACTTCTTCTCTGTAAAGTTCAAATATCTTTTCGCGGATAATTTCGGTGACAAAAAAGCGTTCATTTTCATCGCTGAGTTGGTCATCGGGGTAATATTTTGGATGTTCGGGCAATAAATCCAAAATTGAATTTAGTACAGATTGCAAATTATATTTTTCTTCTGCTGAAATAGGAATAATATTTTCAAACAACTTTTTATCTTCAAGTTTTTGTATGAGTTGTTCAACTTCAATTTGCTTCATTAAATCAATTTTATTTATAATCAATATATTTTTAGCTGATGAGTTGCTAATAACTGAATTTGTATTGGGATCAGAAAAAGTTCTCTCACCGCTCGGATCCTCCGAAGCATCAAGAATAAAAAGATTTATGTCGGAGTATTTAACAGCGGCAAAAATAGACTCAAGCATTTTTTCTTGAAGTAAATACTCAGGTTTAAGAATCCCTGGAGTATCAACAAAGATTATCTGATACTCTTCATGCGAAAGAATACCAAGTATTTTCTTTCTCGTTGTCTGTGGTTTGTTGGTGGTGATAGATAATTTTTCACCAATTAGAGCGTTCATAAGGGTTGATTTACCGGCATTTGGTTTGCCGACTATAGTAACAAATCCTGCTTTGTGATTCATTTATTCACCAAAAATGTTGTGCGAAAATATCGAAATTATTGGTGAATAGCTTATTCTGAAATTAATTAAGGTTGCTTAGATTTTATGCTTACTGAGAAAGTCCCTTTAATCTATTCTTAAAGTTCTTGAACCCATCATAAGAGAGGAATAAAACCACTAAGAGGAGTAAAATCATCGAGGATGATAATGTCATCAAAAACTTATTTGCCAATAATGAACCGGCAGAGGAAAAAAACGAGGTGATATATGGTGTAATTTTTTCAAACAATTCCATCTTTGGAGATTCGGAAATATTCCCGCTTGAATAGTAACCCATCGCAATTAAAATAGATGTTAATAGAATGCTCATAATTGAAATCATGGAGTAAAAAAAGTAATTTTTTACAGGCTTGTAAACACTCATAGCTTTGTTAATTTTTACCATGACTTTTGAGGTGAATGATTCATTAACAGGATCAACCTCAATTTTACGCATGGTGGAATCAACTACTTTAAGTGCTTTGAGTTTTGTCTTTAATTCAACATCATTATCTATAGCTCTATTTAATTGTTCTATCTCATTATTATCGAGCTGGTTATCGATAAAATCGTTCATTAAATCATCTATATTTTTCATACCAATTCCTCTTGATAATTATGTTTAATAAGAAGATCCCTCAAATTATTTCTTGAACGATGCAACAGCACTTTCACATTAACTATAGAAATCCCCATTACATTGCTAATTTCTGTTAATGAAAGTCCATCCATATAAAAAAGAATTAGTACCAATGCGTTTCTTATTGGAAGTTTATCAACCATTTTAAATATGTAATCGGAAACGTTTTCTGTGGTACTGTAAACCTCAGAATCAAATCTCGATAAATCAAATTCCTCATCATAACTACTCATCTCCTTTTCAATCTTTCTTTTTTTCGAAGAGATAAATGTGAGGGCTGAATTATACACTATTCGGTAAAACCAGGTTGAAAATTGCGATTCCTTTCTAAAATCCTTTATTGAATGAAATGCTTTTAAGAAACAATCCTGTAATACTTCCTCAGCATCCATTTCATTTTTTAAAAGTCTTTTAAGAAGTGAAAAAGCCCGGTCTTTATATCGGTTAATCAGCAATGTATAATCATTTATATTGCCTTTAACCACCGATTCAATAATTTCTATATCACTTAATTTTTTCATCACCCAATTAGACCAAAATGAAAGTTCAAAGGTTACAGAAAAAATATTCAGAATCTTGTAACCTTTTACATAGGGCTTCTTGTCAAAAGCATCAGAGAAACAAAAACATTAGCAATTTAAGAAAAGTAGAGTTTACTAATAATTAATTTTTAATAGACAAAGGAGAAACGTCATGGGACCAACAATAGCAGTTTTTATACCCATAATATTCATAATTGTAACCGGGATTGTAATACTTTCGGCGATATATTTTAAATCTCGTGAAAAGCAATTAATGATGGAAAAGGGACTGAGCGCTGAGCAAATCTATCAGTTACTTGAAGAGAAACAGAAAAATGGGAAAACATCAACCGCATGGCTTAAAATTGGAATTATAGCTGTGTTTTTTGGAGTTGGGCTTGGTTTTGGTTTCGCCTTGGAAAATGCCACAGGTTTTGATGAATACATGGCAGTAACCATTTTTGTGATGACCGGATTAGGTTTTATAACTTCCTACTTTGTGAGTAAAAAAGTAGAAGCATTAAATGAAGCTAATGAAAAATAATATCCCCACATAATTTTAAAAAAGGGTTGAGGATTACCTCAACCCTTTTTTTTATGCCATCTCATTCTCTTCAAGCCATCTCTGCGCATCGATAGCGGCCATGCAACCTGAGCCTGCGGCAGTGATTGCTTGCCTGTAAACATGATCAGCAACATCTCCAGCGGCAAATACACCTTCAATATTGGTATGAGTTGAACCAGGTTTTACTTTTAAGTATCCGGTCTCATCCATATCCAATATATTTTTGAACAAACTTGTGTTTGGCTGATGACCAATAGCCATAAAAATTCCATCAACCGGAACTTCCCATGTTGAACCATCCTTTGTATTTTCAAGGAGAGCGCCGGTTACAGTTTTTCTTCCCTCTTCATCTTTCCCCAATATCTCTTTTATCACAGCGTTCGTAATAAATTTAATCTTAGGATTCTTTTTAGCTCTTTCGGTCATAATTTTTGATGCGCGAAATTCATCTCTACGGTGAACAACTGTAACTTCAGAAGCAAATTTTGTTAAATAGATTGCCTCTTCCATTGCTGTATCTCCACCGCCAACAACAATTATTTTTAAGTTTTTAAAGAAGAACCCATCGCAAGTTGCGCATGCTGAAACACCATATCCCATATATTTTTTTTCACTTTCGATATTGAGAAGTTTAGCAGATGCGCCTGTTGAAATAATAACGGAATCCGCAGTATAAATTGTATCATCAGTTTTAATAGTGAAAGGACGTTTTGAAAAATCAACTTCGGTGACCAACTTAAAGAATGATTTTGCCCCAAAACGCTGAGCTTGTTTTCTCATTATATCCATTAATTCGGGACCTTGAATTCCATGCTCGAAACCGGGATAATTTTCAACTTCTGTAGTAATTGTTAATTGTCCACCTGGCTGCATGCCTTCCAAAATTATCGGCTCAAGATTAGCCCTGCTGGCGTATAATGCGGCTGTCAGTCCTGCAGGACCCGACCCAATAATTATTACTTTGTGATGATTATCCGACATTCTGTTCTCCAATTTTTATTAAATTTTTAATAGTTAGATGAGATAATATAGTTTTAGATTCATACATAATAAATTTATCACTTTTTGAGAAAAGCCGCGTTACGCTTTAGCCCTTTTAATTTTGCACGAAAAATTGGACTTGTTTCAAAACGGGTTTTAAACTCTTCACCATTCATTGAGAGCACTTCATCTATATTTAATTCCTTATTACATTTTGGTTCAAATTCGATGATTGAGGATATTTCTGAAAATTTATTATTCCACGGACAAACATCCTGACAGATATCGCAACCGAAGAGCCAATTATCAAACTGATTTTTGAACTCCTCATCAATTTCCTTTTTATTTTCAATTGTCAGGAAAGAAATGCATTTATTGGAATCGACGACATAATTATCGACAATTGCTTTTGTGGGGCATGCGTCGATACATGCGGTGCATGTTCCGCAATGATCGGTTATAGGATTTGTTGATTCAAATTCAAAATTAGTGATTATAGTTGCGATAAAAAACCAGCTTCCAATATCCCGGTTGATTACATTTGAATGTTTGCCAAGCCATCCTATACCGCTTTTCACTGCCCAGACTTTATCCATAACCGGTCCAGTATCCACATAACTTTTTGATTGAAATTGGGGATCAAGTTCTTTAAGGTATCCCTCCAGGAGTGCAAGCTTTTCCCATATGACTAAATGATAGTCTTTACCCCATGCATACCGGGAAACTTTTCCATAATTATCTTCTGTTTTATGCAGATGATCTGTATAGTAATTTAAGCCAAGAGATATAATGCTTTTTGCGTTATCAAGTAACAGTTTTGGATTGCTTCTTTTTTCAAGATTTTTAATCATGTACTCCATTGAAGCATGATAACCATTATTAAGCCATCTATTTAGATTCTCTATTTCATTTTCAATAGGCTCAATTTTTGCAAACCCAACTAAATCAAATCCCAGTTCTGCGGCTTTTTTAATCACAATTTCATTGGTAATCATATAACTTAATCACCACTTAAATGATTTTTTAAAAACTTTCACATAAACATATTCATCAATAATCATAACATCATATTTGCTTAAACCTTTAATTCCACTGGGAATTATCCCGGTCTCCAGACTGAATTGCCACCCGTGAGAAGGACAGGTAACTAATTTATCTTCAACGAATCCATCATATATAATTGCGGCTTTTTGGTGGGGACAAATATTGCTAACCGCGAATACTTCACCATCAATTTTAAATAATGCAACATCCTCATCATCAACAAAAAAACGTGACCCGATCTTTTCTTTGAGATCAGAAACTTTACATACTTTCTTGAAACCCTCCGGTACAATGCTCAAATCATCTCCTCAAAAATTTCATCTAACATAAAAGATTTACCATTAGTTGTTACGGTTGCCATTATTATTTCGGGATCATGCTCAAAAAATAATTTCCATTTTTCATCAACAGCTTGTGGTAATATTTTTTTCTTTTCCGAAATTGTTACAAGTGGTTCCAAATCGTAACCCATTACATAGGGAATTGGAATATGCGAACTTGTTGGAAATAAATCACCGCAGTAGAGAAGAGTGTCTGATTGATCTGAAATTTTAATCATCTGCTGTGAAAATGTATGACCGTTAACCGGAATAAATTTAATAAAGTCATCAAATTCTTTTTCTCCCTCAATGAAAGTAAGAATCCCATTTTCGGCAAGCGGCAAATAACGGTTATCAATAAAACTAGCGCGGTCCTTTTCAGACGGATTCATAGCCCACTCAAAATGTTTTTTTTGAACATGATATTTTGCGTTTGGGAAACAAGGAATCCATTTACCACTTTCAAATTTTGTTGAACCTCCGGTATGATCAAAATGAAGATGTGTTAAAAATACATCTGTTATTTCATCTTCTTTGATATTTAAATTCATCAGAGAATTGGAAAGTGTATTAGAGGAATTATCAACTCGGTAGATATTATTAAATTTTTCATCCCAGTTGAGTCCGAATCCTGTATCAATTAATATTTTCTTTGATTCACTTTGGAGTAGAAGTACTTTAGCCCCAAGAGTAATGCGGTTCTGGTCATCCGGCGGGTTAATTCTGCTCCACATTATTTTAGGAATAATCCCGAACATTGCTCCCCCATCCAAAGCAAAGGTACCGGTATGAAGCACCTTTATTTCATATTTTCCGATTTTCATAGTTATAATAAATAGTTATTTTGAAAGTAAATTTACATTATATTCGATTAATTTATAATAAGAGTAACAGAATGAAAAGAATAACCGTTCAATTGGGTTTAATGATCTTATTTGCATTGGTACTTTTATCCTGCAAAAGCGGTGATACAACCGGATTAAATGCTAATCAAGAAATTAAAAGTATGACCTTTAATATTAGGTATGGAAGCGCAGATGATGGGTCTAACAGCTGGCAATTCAGAAAAAATTACGTCTTTGAAACTGTTAGAAATAATTCGCCCGAAATACTTGGTGTACAGGAAGCACTTAAATTTCAGATTGATGAACTTCTTGAAAATTTACCAGAATATAATTTTGTTGGAGTAGGCAGAGATGATGGAATTGAGAAAGGTGAATTTTCTGCCATTTTATTTAATAAACAAAGATTTATTGTGGACAGCTCCGGTACATTCTGGTTTTCCGATACACCCAAAATACCTGGCTCCAAAACATGGGGAAATAATTTTACTCGAATCTGTTCATGGGCTGTTCTGTTCGACAAGTTTTTTCAAAAAAAATTACTGGTATGTAATCTCCATTTAGACCATGAGTCCCAAATTTCCCGTGAGAAAAGTAGCGTTCAACTTGTGAAATTTACAAAAGATTTTGTTGGTAGAATTCCGGTTTTAGTTATGGGGGATTTCAACTGCGGCTACAATAATGAAACTATAAAGACGCTCCTTAATAATGGTTTTATTGATACTTATAGAAAGCTGAATGAAATTTCACCTAATGAAGGTACTTTCAATGGTTTCGAGGGAACTGATACAGGTGAAAAAATTGATTTTATTTTTTCAAATAGATTTTTTGAAACAAAATCTGCAACCATTGTGAAAAAATCATTTAGTGGTATGTATCCCTCAGATCATTTTCCGGTTACTGCCAAAGTAGAATACACAAAATAAAATAGGCCGACTCTACATCGACCTATAATTTCGAATAACATAATAACTGAATTCTTTAGTTTCAGCTTCGCACTCATTTTCTTATGGAAAGTTGGTTACTAAGAATTATCTTCCTAAACCATCCAGATAATCTTTACGCTGTAATAATGTATCTTTATCCTCAACGTGTTTTGGATCTGGGACACAGCAATCAACAGGACAAACAGCCGCACATTGGGGTTCATCATGAAAACCAACGCATTCCGTACATTTATCCGGAACAATATAGAAAAAATCGCTTGAGTAGAAACCGGTTGCACCCGAAGGAGCTGCATCATCGGCGCCATAAGTTTTATCAGCAAGTTTCCAGTCTGCTCCACCTTCATATATTGCAGTATTCGGACATTCTGGTTCGCATGCACCACAATTAATGCATTCATCTGTTATCATTATCGCCATTGGTTTACTCCTGAATTAGTGAAAATTTATGTTAATTAATTTTGGGAATCTTTTTCCAGTATTTTTCGATATTATCATCAAACTCTTTTTTGGTCAACGAAACTATTAATTTGTCGACATCCGAAATCAATGCAGTTAAGTTCACTTCATTAAATTTTTCGGGATAACCTATCAATTTTAATTTAGCTTTTTTCAATTGATTTAAAGAACCGGTCAAATTTCCGCTTATTAAATGAAAACAAGCAACCGAAACTTGAACTAATCCTTGAAAAAAAAGTTTTTCTTCTTTCTCTGATTCAATCCAAATATCTTCAAAAAAATCGTGAGCGTCAAAAAAATTGCCGCTGTTAAATAACTCTATTCCTAATGATATATTCTTCAAAAACTTGTGAAATAATAATAAAAGACATTAATAACGTCAAGATAAAAGTACTTGTATGCCATTTTTACCAGCTTCCCGAAGAACCACCGCCGCCGAACGAACCACCTCCACCGGAAAAACCGCCTCCAAATCCACCTCCACCGCCAAAACCGCCACCCCAAGAACTCCTTCCACCACCTCTTGAACCTGTCATTGAGCTCAAAATTAACCAGGGGAGCACATTTCCGAGACCCCCGCCACCCCCTTTACCTTTTCCAAAAAGGGAGAGAATTATAAAAATTAGGATAAATATAAAAACTCCAGGGAACCCACCATCTTCTTCCTTTGATTTCTTTTTTATTTTATACTCACCCTGTGTTGCTAAAATTATGGCATTTAGACCAGCAGCAATTCCTGCATAATAATTATTTTCTCTGAAATGGGGGCGGACTTCATTTCTTAAAATTGAATTTGCCAATGCATCGGGGAGAGCTCCCTCTAATCCATATCCGACCTCAATTCTCATTTTGCGGTCATTTTTAGCTACAAAAAATAAAACCCCATTGTTATTAGCTTTGGAACCAATATTATTTTTTACCGCAGTTTCGTAGGTAAACATTTCTAGTGAATAGTCATTTAATGAACTAATCATTAAAAACACAACCTGGTTAGAAGTGGAGTCATCAAAAGTTTTTAGTGATGAATTAATATTTGAAATTTCTCCACTATTTAATGTGCCAGTAAAATCATTTGCGTATTGTTTAAGAGTAGGAATTTCAACCTGCGCAAATTGAATTGTAGCGACAAAAAAAAGAATAAAGAATTTTTTCATGATTATACTCTGCACTCGATACTCTCCACTTACTAAAACTGAACTTTTGGGGCTGTATCTGAACCCTCTTGAGCTTTGAAATATTGCTTCTCATTAAATCCGCTGAAGTTTGCAATTATAACTGCCGGAAACTTTTTGATAACAGTATTATATTGTTGAACGGACTCATTAAATTTCATTCTCTCTACCGTAATGCGATTTTCCGTTCCTTCCAACTGCTGCTGTAGCTGTAAGAAATTTTCATTTGCTTTAAGTTGGGGATAATTCTCTGATACGACAAGCAGTCTCGATAGAGCACTACTCAATCCATCTTGCGCTTGTTGAAATTTCTGGAATGCCTGAGGATCACTTAATTGATCGGCACTTAACTTAATTTGACCAACTTTTGCTCTTGCTTCGGTAACGGCCGTAAAAGTTTCTTTTTCAAAATCGGCTACTCCTTTCACAGTAGCAACCAAATTTGGAATTAAATCAGCGCGACGCTGATAAACATTTTCAACCTGACTCCAGGATTTATTTACATTTTCATTTAATCCAACTAGATTGTTATAGATACCAACACCCCAGCTAATTATAATAATGGCGATTACAACAACAACACCGAAAATTCCTAAACCAATTAGTAATCCTTTTTTCATTGTGCCTCCAAGTTATAAACTTAATAATGTTACTTAATTTGTTAAACTTCTCATTGGAGCCGGTATTTTACCACCCCGACCAACAAAATTAGCACTACTTAAACTTCTTATTTCCATTATTGGAGCCTTACCTAATAAACCTCCGTAATCAACAAAATCTCCAACTTTTTTCCCATAGGCAGGGATAATCCTCACAGCTGTAGTTTTATCATTAATAATTCCAATAGCGGCTTCATCCGCAATAATTCCCGCGATTGTTGAATCTGGAGTATCGCCTGGAACGGCAATCATATCTAATCCAACCGAACAAACGGCAGTCATAGCTTCCAATTTTTCTAATGTTAAATTTCCTGCTTGTACTGCTCTAATCATTCCCATATCCTCGCTAACAGGGATGAATGCACCACTCATACCGCCAACCGATGTACTAGCCATTAATCCGGCTTTTTTCACAGAATCATTTAGCATCGCCAGAGCCGCAGTGGTTCCGGGCGCACCAACATCTTCAACTCCCATTGCTTTTAATATATCAGCAATACTATCCCCTTCAGCCGGTGTTGGGGCAAGAGAAATATCCACTATTCCGAAAGGAATCCCATGCCTTTCTGCAACTTTTCGTCCAAGCAGTTCCCCGGCTCGCGTAATTTTAAATATCGTTTTTTTGATTGCTTCTGCTAAGTGTTGTAAATCGGCTTTACCGGCCTCTTTTATAGCATCGAGAACAACCCCAGGACCACTAATGCCCACATTGAGTACAATTTCCGGTTCTGAAATTCCATGAAACGCTCCAGCCACAAATGGATTATCTTCAACAGCATTTGCAAAGACAACTAATTTTGCACAACCAATTGAATCTTTTTCTTTTGTTTTTTCTGCGGTGAGCTTAATTGCGGATGCCATCAGGTTAATTGCGTCCATATTAATTCCGGCTTTTGTGGAAGCAATATTTACGCTAGAGCATACTCTCTTGGTTTCCGATAATGCGAAGGGAATAGATTCAATTAGTGCTCTTTCTCCAATTGTCATACCTTTTTGCACTAAAGCTGAATAACCAGCAATGTAATCTATGCCAATCTCATCGGCGGCTTTATCAAGAATTTTTGCAATCTCTACAAATTCTTCAACACCATATGCATCAAAGGGAATTGAAATTGGGGTAACAGAAACTCTTTTATTTGCTATTGCAATTCCGTATCGGGATTCCATTTCTTTGGCATACACCACATGATTTTTAGCGTGTTTTAATATCTTATCATAAACCTTCTGCTTTGCTACATTGATGTTACGGTCAAAACAATCTCGTAAACTAATACCCATAGTTACAGTTCTTATATCGAAGTGTTCTATTTCGGTCATCCGTATTGTTTCAAGTATCTCTTCAAAGTTGTATTGCATTCTTCCTCATAAGTGGTAAAAAGTGAAAACCATATATTTAGGTTTAATTTTATTTTTGATATTTAATATTAGATTCTATGCATGTAACGGAAAACATCTTCGTGTTGTAAATATATTTTTATTTTCAAGTCTTGAGCTACAATGTTCAAAGATTCTTGAACTTCTTTTAAATCTTTATTTGAGCCAGTTATATCAATTATCATAATCATTGTGAAGAAATCTCCCATAATTTTTTGGCTAAGATCTTGAATATCACAATTGTATTCACTTAAAGCTTTAGTAACAGCGGCTACCACTCCCGGTTTGTTTAGCCCGAATGAAGTTAAAATTACTCTGCCAGATGTAGTTCCCTGTTCATAAAATTTAATATTTTCCCCAGCCATTGATTCAATTTTTTTTCTAACTGCTTCTTTTACCTCTGCCGGGTTTGTATTACTGCCCAGTTGACTGATTGTTTCAAACGTAATTTTTCTTATTTCATCTTCGCTTATTTTCAAGGTTTTAGACCCTTATATTCTTTCTGTAGATAAGTTAAAGTTTTGTTACTGATATTAATATTTTTTTGGACGGCTTCCTCTTCCGCCGCTTGAACAGATCCCCGATAAAACCGGAGAAATAGTAATTCGCCGGTTACTATTCCGTCAAAGACTCTTTTTTCAGCAAACGAATTGATAGTTAAATATCCACTTGCCGCATTCCAAGAAAGTGAAAGCAAGCCTTGCAGAAAATTGCCCGTATAAATTAAACCTGAACCGGGCAAAATATAAGAAATTACCTTAGCAAAAGTAACCGAAACTTTTGAACGATTTGTTCGCTCGGATAATAGTTTAAGTTCATGGTAAGGGTTTATTTTATCAAAATTTAATGCGGCATTTTTCCAGTCATCTTCAAAAATATAAACCCAGCCTCGCCAATAGTTAATTTCATTTTTCCTAAACCTATATTTCTCATTACTTTCAATTTCACTCAATATTGCAAATGCTTGAGATGCTGTTTTTCTTAAAATGTTTACTCTCACTAAATTTATTTTAGTTAAAAATAATTTTTCATCGTCAACTGTTTCCTTTTCAGCGAGTCGATAATATTTTATAGCTTCTTCAAAATGGGCTCCAGCTTTGTAACATTCTGCGATTCTTTCAAAAATTTCATAATTCCTAGTCTTTGCTGCATCAAAGAAGAGATAACGTTTATACTCGGTAATAGCCTCAAAATATTTTGATTCAGAGAAAAGTTTTTCGGCTCTGTCAAATTGATCTTCTATTTCATTCTGTGGTTTAACCATGAATATTGGCAACAAAAGGAGAATCAAAACTATATTGCATTTATTAATCATTTCAGCTCCGAAAAACCAATCTTTGGCAAAAAGTAATTATTCTGCTCAAAAAAGGATTTGATTTCAGAATCGAGGTTAAACCTAATTTGAGCGTTATAAATTGAGGCAGATGCGGCGGAGCCATAAATATTACCCGCATAAAATAATGAAGTCAACCCAGTAAATAGCCAACCTCTAAATTCGTGTTTTGCTTTAAAATTACTTACCGCTAAATAAGTTAATAATGCTGTAGTTATCAAAGTTGTAACACCATCAGAAACCTCACCGGTATAAATTTTACCTGCACCGGGAATAAATGCAGAATAGAGTGCCGCAGAGGTTTTGCTTTTCAATTTCGGGTTCTTCGCTCTCATGTAAAAATTAGAAAGGGTTGAGTGAACCGATTCCGGGAATGGCTCAAATAATTGCGTAGTGTCAGCATTCACAAAATTATTGGAATATATTTGAGATAAACTTGCGATAGTGTTTATCTCATTTCTAAATTTATTTGAGTGGTAAAGTTGGGTTTGGTTGTCATCAATTATTTGTGAATACTTCTGCATAAAAAAAAGTGTTTTGAAGTAAAATAGTTTGGAGTTATCCTCTAAAGTTCTACTAAAAAATAGTGATTTAAAGTTTACCGCTGATTCTTCAAATCTGCCAATTCTATATAACGATTCAGCTATTTTAAATCTTATTGTATCATTATCGTTTTTTTTCAATACCTCTGTAAATTCATCAATCGCACGAAGGTAATCTTTATCTGCGAAAAGAGATTCGCCGAATTTTAGCCGATTCTCTGTAGAAAAAATCTGCTGAGCATTGGATTGTGAAAAACACAACAATCCTATGATTAGAAATGATAGCATTAACCCACTTTTTAGTAACAATTTAATTTCCGAATGGTGTGATTTTTATATTACGCAAATTTAAGGCATAATTGTGTGAAGGGTCAAAATATTTTCCTTTGGGTATTCTAAAGTACCTTTCCACTTTTTTGAATGGATTTAAATCTCGCGTAAACCTATCGGCAAACATTAATGAACCTGTAAAAATATTGCTTTGACCCACGCTCTCAATAAAGAAATGGGAACAGCTTGGGTAAAATGGACAATTATCCCCATCGAGATCGGAAATTGTATATTGATAGATACTTCTTAAACCCGATAAAATTTTAATCCCCAAAGATTTTTGGGAAGATTTGTCTGACTCTGTTTGTTCATCAATTTGGGAACTACTTTTTATTGCGTAATTAATTTCCTTCGCTTCCCATTTTTTCCAATCGGTTTGAGAATACAATTGATAAAAAGAGAACATCACTAAACAAAAAATCATCAATCTTTTAATAATTCCCTCGCGATCACAATTCTTTGGATTTCCGAAGTACCTTCATAAATTTCTGTGATTTTGGAATCACGCAAATACCTTTCAACAAGATATTCGCGCACGTAACCATAGCCGCCATGAATTTGAATGGCGTCGAGCGCGCATTCAACCGAAATTTTGGAGGCATAGACTTTTGCCATAGCTGCTTCTTTTATATATGGTCTTCCTGCATCCTTTAGCGCTGCAGCCTGAAGTGTTAATAATTTTGCGGCTTCAATTTTGGTAGACATATCTGCCAATTTAAACTGTATTGCCTGATGATTGGCAATTTCAGTTCCAAAAGCTTTTCGGCTTTTTGCATATTTTACTGAAGCATCCAGAGCGCCTTCAGCAATACCCACAGCTTGTGATGCAATTCCAATTCTACCGCCATTCAAAGTTTGCATCGCAAATTTAAACCCCTTGCCAATTTCCCAAACTATATTTTCTTCGGGTACTTTACAGTTTTCAAACATTAAAGAGGAAGTATCACTGCTTCGAATTCCAAGTTTATCCTCCTTTGCCCCATGTGTAAATCCTTCGGTTCCTTTTTCAACTAAAAAAGTAGTAATACCATTATGCCCCTTTTCTTTATCGGACTGAGCAAAAACGAGGTAATAATCGGCATTGATACCGTTTGTGATCCAGTTTTTAATTCCATTGATAACCCACTTCCCATCTTCCAGATAGGCAGTCGTGTGCTGCTTAGTAGCGTCACTTCCCGCCTCCGGTTCTGATAAGGCAAAAGCCCCTAATTTACTTCCGTCGGCTAGCGGTACCAGATATTTTTGTTTTATAAATTCAGAACCATATTTATCTAAGCCGTAACAAACCAGTGAATTGTTTACAGACATAATAACACCAATACTGGCATCTACTTTAGAAATTTCAATCATAGCCAGCACATAGCTTACAGTATCGAGTCCGGCGCCTCCATATTCGGTAGGCACCATCATTCCCATAAAACCAAGCTCACCAACCTTTTTGATAATTTCAGTAGGGAATATGGAATTTTTATCTCTTTCGATAGACGTTGGCGCAATTTCATTTTCGGCAAATTCCTTTGCCATATTTTGAATCATCAATTGATCATTGGTGATTTCAAAGTTCATGTACACCTCACTTTTGGTGGTGCGATAATAACTAAACTTACTAAAGCATTATTTAATATCAAAAGAGATTTTGAGTCATTTTTAGATATCATGAATGACATAATCAACTTAAATAATTTTGTTAAATTTGAGCCGACAAATTACAAAGTAAGCGGATAGGAATTGTATGAAAAAATTGATATTTGCATTATTAGTTGCAGTAAGCGTAATCTCTAATTTACATGCGCAAATATTTGTGAATCAGGCCGGCTACCTTCCCGAGAAAAATAAAGTTGCTTATTTCGACTACCCAGCAGATAGTTTTTATGTGATTAGCAAACTTACTGGCTCAGTAATATTTAAAAGTGAGGTTAAACCAAATAGAATTGGTGATCCAGCAACCGGGAAAAATATTTATGCCGGAGATTTTTCATCATTAAAAACCAATGGTGAGTTTTATGTAAAAGATTCCAAGGGAAATAAATCATACAATTTTAAAATTTCCCCCTTCGTTTTTGAAGAAACTCTTAACAAATCGTTAAAAGGATTTTACTATCAAAGATGCGGGGTAGAACTTCACGAAAAATACGCCGGTGATTTTAAACATTCTGAATGTCATTTAGAAGATGGTGAATTACATCCTCAAGCAGGCGCAAAAGAGAAAATTGATGTTACCGGCGGCTGGCACGATGCCGGCGATTATGGAAAATATGTTGTAAATGCGGGAATTACTGTAGGAACTTTATTAATGGCTTATGAAATGTTCCCCGAAAAATTCTCAGCTGATGATTTGAACATTCCCGAAAGCGGAAACAAGATGCCCGATATTCTTGACGAAATTAGATTTGAGCTTGATTGGTTATTTAAAATGCAAAGAATGGATGGAGCAGTATATTTCAAAGTTACTCATGAAAATTTTGAATCTTTTATTATGCCTGAGTTTGATAAAGGTACACGATTAATTCTTCCGGTTTCGAGTACCGCTACAGCAGATTTCGCTTCGGTGATGGCTCGCGCTTATCGGGTGTTCTCAAAATTCGACAAATCATTCGCTAGTAAGTGTTTGACTTCTGCCGAAAAAGCATGGAAATATTTATCGGATAATCATGAGATATTCCCTAAGAATGGATTTAAAAATCCACAAGGTACACGCACAGGTGAATATGGGGATGGGAATGATTCGGATGAACGGCTATGGGCAGCAACTGAATTATTTTTAGCAACCGGAAATTCAGTATATCATAATTATTTTTTGGATAACTATAACAAACCTAACAGTAACTTCTCAACAATGTCGTGGCCAAATGTAAAACCATTAGCTTATCTAACTTACATTTTTGGGGATGAAACATTAGTAAATAAATCTGTGCAGAGTGAATTAAAAAAATCTTTGATTAATTATAGTAATATTTTGGTTGAGCGCTCACGCAATGATGGTTTTAATGTCAGCATTCTCCCGGATGAATATGTCTGGGGTAGCACTGGTGTTGTTTTAAATACTTCAGTGTTATTGATTTGCGCACATGAGTTAACAAAGAATAGTGATTATTATAATACCGCGCTCCATCAATTTAATTATATACTTGGTACAAATGTACATAACATATCATTTCTAACCGGTATAGGCGCAAACCCAGTGATGAATATTCATCATAGGCCAAGTGGTGCCGATAATATTGTTGATCCAGTTCCGGGTTTGTTGAGCGGCGGTCCTGAAAAGGGCTTGAGTGATCAAATTTTGAAGGATGCTTTTACTTACGAAACTCCAAACGCGTTAAAATTTGTTGATCATCAAGGAAGTTATGCCTCAAATGAAATTGCGATTAATTGGAATGCGCCACTCGTTTTTGTCGCCGGATATTTTAATAAGTAATATTAATAGATCGTTCACAATTTTGGCAAATATAACATATTGAAAGAATTTGATAATGTCTGAGAATAGCAAAAAAGTAGAGCTAAAAGGGATGACTCTTGGTGAACTGAGAAATTATTTCGAATCTATTGGTGAATCAAAATTCCGTGGCGAACAGCTATTTAATTGGGTGTATAACCATCTAATCTTCGACTTTGAACAGATGAATAATATGCCCAAAGAATTGAGACAAAAGTTAAGTTTAATTTGCAAACTTGATTCACTAAAACTAGTGTCCGTTCAGGATTCGGCAAATACTAAAACTGAAAAATATTTATTTCAAACAGAAGACAATCGCAAAATTGAATCTGTCATTATTCCCGATAAAGATAGAAATACGCTTTGTATTTCTACTCAAGTTGGTTGCCCGCTCGATTGTAAATTTTGCGCGACCGGTTTAATGGGTTACAAAAGAAATTTAACAACCGGAGAAGTTGTTGATCAATATCTTTTATCAGCCAAGCAGAAAGGAAAAAAAACAATCACCAATATTGTTTATATGGGTATGGGTGAACCGCTACTAAACTATGAAACAACTATTAAATCCGCTGAAATATTTACACATGAACTTACTAAAGGATTAAGCCGCACTCGTATCACAATTTCAACCGCGGGCATACCACATAAAATTGTTGAGCTTGCAGATTCCGGTTTTCGGGTGAAACTTGCTCTTTCACTTCATTCTCCATTTGAAGAGATCAGGACTAAAATTATGCCTATCAATAAAAAATATTCATTGAAAGAGAATATTGAGGCGCTTAAATATTATGCGAGAGTCACAAAGACAAGAATTACTTTTGAATATACTATGCTTAAAAGTATTAATGATCGCAATGAGGACGTTAGAGCGTTGACAAAATTATGCTCTCAACTCCCATCTAAAATAAATATTATTCCTTTTAACAGCATTAAACATATGAGTCCTGGCGGGATATCATCCGAACTTGAACCAACTTCATATACCGAAATTTTAGCATTTGCCAACAAACTGAGAAATAATAATTTAACAGTGATGATTAGAGATACTCAAGGAGATGATATTGCCGCGGCATGCGGTCAACTGGCTGTAAAAGTGAATTAATCCAATTGCATTTAAGTATTTTTTATGCACTGAATTGATTTCTGAAAGGAGTAATTTTAGCGGGGAAAATAAATGAAAAGTAGTACCATGATATTATTGTTGTTCACACTTTTCTATTCTATTAGCTATTCGCAAACCGATACACTCAAAGCTCCATTGTTAAGAGTAACTCTAAATGATGGTTCAGTTTTCATTGGGAGGATTGAATCTAAAGACAGTCTAAATATTAATCTCATCACCAAGACCAGCATAAGAATTCAAATACCTAAAAATGGTATCTCCGAGATAATCAGGGTTGAAGATATTCACCCAAACGACCTGAAAGTTAAACCAAAAATTTCAGAAGAATTTAAATCCGATATTCCGGATGCGAATTTAAGCAGAATGATTATATTCCCTACTGCAAGACCAATGTTGAGCGGTCAGTGGTATTTTTCGATTGCGGAGGTTTTCTTTCCATTTGCTTCAGTGGGAATTGGTAATTTTGCCACAGTTGGGGGTGGAATTACAATATTTCCATCATTTGAATATCAGCTTCTCTATTTTTCACCCAAGATAATTCCTTATCATAATAAGAATTTTAGTATTGCTGGAGGTGTTTTTTATTTGATGCCATTATCTAAACACTCAGATAATGGTGTTGGTATTACCTATTCAATGGCAACGATTGGAGATGAAAAATACAGCTTTACAGGGGGGCTAGGTTGGGGATTTAATGGTGATAATATTGTGGACAGTCCCATAATTATTATTGGTGGTGATTCTCAAATTAGCGGCTCATCAAAATTTATGGCTGAATGTTGGATTGCTCCAAGCAACGATTTCGCAATTTTCTTTATTGGATTGAGATTTTACAACGAGAGAATTTCGGGGGATGTTGCGCTAGCTAGAACAACAAATTGGAGTTCTAACTCAATGCCCTTTATACCTTGGATTAACTTAACATGGAATTTTAATTTTATAGGTCGAAACAATGAGTAAATTTATTTCACTTACATTATTAATGTTAGTTGCGCTATTATTTTACTGCACTAACGAACCCGATTATATTGAGCCACTTGTATCAATTTCTCAAAAACCGGGATGTGGTGGCTTCAGCTTGAATAAATCAAGCATCGATACATGTTTTAATTATAAATTCGGTAAAGAATTAGAAATTAATTTTTGTGTGGTGGGTAATTGCTGCCCCGATTCAAACAGATTTAAATTCTCACATAGAATATATGCAGATACAATCAATATCAGCTTAGCCGATACAGCCCAAAATCTTTGTCGCTGCATTTGTAATTATTTAATTGAATCAAAAATTCAATCGCTCCCCTTCAATAAATATATCGTTAAAGTCGAGCAGAATTTTGAGACCGAAAAGAAACTCTTATACACAAAAATTGTTTATAGAAACAAATAAAGCTTAGCAATTTATTAATCATTTATTTTAAACATTTAACCGGGCCGATACGTCCTAATTAAAGATTTATATGAATTTTTGGAGGTTTATGAAATTCTACTCTCGCATACTTCTTTTAATGATTGTAATTATATCGATTGAATCAATTAAAGCACAAAATGGGGAATCCAGTGTTAGCGGATTTATATTTGACGCAAGCAACGGGGAGGTACTTCTTGGTGCAAATGTATATTTGCCCGAAATTATGAGAGGAGCCGCATCAAACAATAGCGGTTATTATGTAATTCCCGGTTTATCTAAGGGCGAGTATATTCTAAAGGTTAGTTTTGTTGGTTACAAAACATTCACTCAAAAAGTTAATTTAGTAAACAGTCAAGATTTACGGCTTGATATCCAGCTCGTCCCCGAGGTAATTCTTGGAAAGGAAATAGTTGTATCAGCAGATTCAGTTAGAATTATAGACCGACTATTTAATAAGCCGGTATCTAAAATTGAGCTTACTTTAAAACAAATTGGCAAAGTTCCACAAGCAATTGAAGCTGATTTATTACGAACACTTCAATCCCTCCCTGGAATTGTACCTCTCTCTGATTTTTCTTCAGCAATATATGTGAGAGGTGGCACTCCGGATCAAAATTTATTTATGGTTGATGGTGCCGATGTTTATAATCCCGAACATGCATTTGGAATATTCTCCACTTTTAATACCGACGCTATTAAAAAAGTTGAAATTTACAAAGGTGGTTTCGGCGCTGAATTTGGCGGCAGGCTTTCTTCAGTAGTTAATGTGACTAATAACGATGGGAATAGAAATAATTTTCAAGGTAAGGTTTCACTTAGTCTTCTCTCATTAAATACCACACTTCAAATGCCGCTAGGTTCAATTGGTTCGTTATCCGGCTCAGTACGAAGAACTTATCTCGATCAAACAATTGCCAAATGGGTTGATGAGGTGCCCGACTACTATTTTATTGATGGAAACTTGAAAGCTTTTTTAGATCTGGATAAATCAAATAAATTAATTATTAGCTACTTTGGAAGCAGAGATGATTTAGATTTTATATTGGATAAAGAGAGAGCTCAATCATTCGGATTTGATTACGTATGGGGAAATAATACCGGTAGCGTTAATTGGCGAACTATATTATCGCCTAAACTTTTCGGCAATTTCTGGATTACAGGAAGCCGTTTTTACTCTTATTTCGATTTAGATGCCGTTGAACTATTTGAGCACAATTTAATTCGGGATTTCACTCTTAAAGGAAATCTTGAATACTTTGCTAATGATAAATTTGATATTAAGTTCGGCTTCGAAAACAAAAATATTAGCGGAAAGTTAATTCAACAATTTACCCGAGCTAATGTTGATGTTTCCAAACATCGCAGACTTTATACCCTTTACCTGAATACTACTTGGAAGCCAAATACTTTGTGGGATATTCAAGCAGGACTGCGTGCCGACTTTTTTGATTCGGATGTAGACTATAAAAATTTAGACCCCCGGTTAAGTATCAAATACAGATTAAGTGAAATAGAAAATTTAAAATTTTCGACTGGTGTTTACCACCAGTACGCAAACAGGATTCCAAGATTATTTTTTGTGAGCATCTGGACTACTGCCGATGAGTACATTCAAGGTTCTCAATCAACACATTTTGTTCTTGGCTATCAACGGGAAATAGCCTCAAAATTTGAATTGGAAGTTGAGGCTTACTATAAAGATTATAAAAATCTCTATTCCTACAATCAAACTTTTTTAGCCGACGTAGAGCCCTCTTCATACGATAAAAATAATTACCCGGTTTATAATAATTCTAAAGGATTATTTGATAAAGCATCCGGCAAATCTTATGGAATTGAATTTTTGCTCCGGAAAGACGTTGGAGCATTAACTGGATGGGTTGCATATTCATTAGCTCGAACTGAATATACAATAGATAAAATTAACAGAGGTAACTCTTTTTCGCCGAGACATGACCGAACACAAACAATTAACATTGTAGCTAATGCTGATCTTAATAATTTAGTTAATGAATTTACAGGCAGACCCTACATTGACTCAGAAAAAAAATGGTCGATAGGATTAAGCTTTTCCTATCTTACTGGTCAGCCAATAACATTACCAGGATCAATTTATTTAGCCAATCCATTCCCCGATTGGCCGATCAATCAAAACTCTGTAGCAGTTTATCCATCAGAGATTAATGCCTTCCGCCTCCCTTCTTATGCCCGATTAGATTTAAGTATTAACTATGAAATCAAGTATAAAAATTGGTCGATGATGCCATATTTACAAATCTTTAATCTGTTAAACAGAAAAAATGTTTGGTTTATTGAATATGAGAATGAGATAAAAGCAAGCAGTATAAATCAAAAAATCAACAATGTTACAATGTTCCCTATACTTCCGAGCATTGGGGTTACAATAAATTTTTAGGAGTAGTGAATGAAGGTAGTAAAACTTTTAAGTATGGTTATTCTTATTATTATTTTTGTGAGTTGTACCGAAAATTTAGTGGAGATTGGGGAGAACACCTACTCGCCTAAAATTGTTGTTGAGGGTTACTTATTTGCCAATCAAAATGTTGCGAATATAAGAGTGACTAGAAATTTTCCACTAAATAGTTCAATTCAAGTTTCCAACCTGATTTTATCCAATGCAGATGTTTCCATTAAAGAAATTGAAAGTGGTAGAGAATTTAGATTAACATATAACCCCCAGTCTTTCTCTTTTGAATATAAAGGGAATGATCTTACAATAAATTATGGAAGAGAATATCAATTAAATGTTAGTGCCTATGTTGATGGGAAAAAGTTATCCGCTAGTTCAACAACTAAAGTACCTCAAAAGGGATTCAAGATTAATAGAGAATTATCGAAATTTGATCCAATGTTTTATAGGGAACCAGATGAGTCAGGTAATCCCAAAAGTTTTGTTTTGAATTTTGCTCCATCGCCGGGTACTAAGTTTTATTTAATATCACTTTTAGCCCTTGACGCTAGTGATAAAACTTTCGTTTATGATAATCCATATTTTGAAATTAAAAAAGAGGATCTTAATAAAGATTTTGATCGATATAGACTGCAGGCTAATCAACTTCCAAATATCAACTCATTCGGTGGAAATATCGAATATGAAATTCCTTGGCTCGATTTGTGGTTCTATGGGAATCACCGTTTAGTTGTTTATGCCGTTGACGAAAACTACAGGCTGTACTTTCAAACTTATCGTTCAGTTCAGGAATTTGATGGTAACTTTCATGAACCTCGATTGAATTTTACAGGAGATGGTATTGGCGTATTTGGATCAGCTATTGCTGATACGGTATATTTAACTGTTAAAAAGTAGCTTACTTTTTATTATCTTATACCATCAATTATAAAAAATATTTGTTAAATGAATAAACTAGTATTTAAGATAATCTTAATTGGTTTCCTTACAATTTTAGTTTTAGGATGCTCTGAATCATCCAATAATATCAAAGATCAAAAACTAAATATCTACCTAATTGCACTTGAAGGAACCGAGGCAAAAGGACAAATAATAGGATGTAATGATGTGCTTGTTCCCATCGAAAAAGAGCTGAAAATTACCCGCTCCGGATTAGAAGCCGTACTTACTGCATTGATGAATGAAAAAAGCAGCGAATCATTAAAAAATTTTGTGCGTGGTCCTGGATTAATTCTCGCTCAAGTAACAGTAGCCAATATGGTTGCTGATGTTTACTTCAAAGGTGATTTTGATATTTCCGGAGTTTGTGATATTCCCCGAATCCAAGAGCAAGTTTATTCAACTGCAAAGCAATTCCCCGAACTTAAAAGAATAAACATTTTTGTCAATAATGTCACATTCGAAAATTATCTTTCTGTGGCCAAAATGTCGTTTGAATAATATGGCATGGTTATATATTCTTATTGCTTCCATTTTTGAAATATCCTGGGCAGTCGGTTTGAAATACAGTAATGGATTTACAAATTTAAAAGCATCCATTTTTACTGTGATCACCATGATATTAAGTTATATTTTTCTAGCACTTGGAGTAAAAACTTTACCGATAGGAACAGCTTATGCCGTATGGACAGGGATTGGAGCCGTTGGAACCGCTTTTTATGGTATGCTGTTTTTTGATGAACCAAAAGATCTTCTCAGAATAATGTTCATCTTTTTTATTGTAATTGGTATCATAGGATTAAAACTAACCTACAAAGCCGCCTGATGCTGATGAAAAAACTTTCGCACGAACAAATTTCACAAAACAGAAGTACATTAGAAACTTTAGACTCAGTAAAAAAATTACCGGTTCATGTTGTTCTAAATAGCATAAGAAGTAGTTACAATGTCGGATCAATCTTTAGAACTTCTGATGGAGCCATGGTAGAAAAAATATATCTCTGCGGTTACACTCCAACGCCGGAGAATAAAGATGTTCTAAAAACTTCACTTGGTTCTCAAAATAGTATTGCTTGGGAATATGTTGAAAATGCTAGCGATATTGTTTCAAAGCTGAAAAAGGAAGGATTAAAAATTATTGCCTTAGAATTAACTGATAAAAGCGTTCCCCACTATTCTCTTTCTAAAGAATGGTTCCCATGCGTATTAATAATTGGTAACGAGATTACCGGCGTGTCTCAAGAATTAATAGATTTGTGTGATCATTCAATAGAAATACCACAATATGGAATTAAGCAGTCATTAAATGTTGCTGTAGCGTATGGAATTTCTATATTTGAAATGAGAAGGATATTTGATACATAGTTTTAATTTCCAGAATAAGAAAAATAGCTCTCACCATTTTCCTTTTGATGAATGATAAGCAAGTCTGCTCTAACCAATTTTATTAATGTCCTTGAAGCTCTACGATCTGAAACATTTGCAATTTTCCCAAGCTGCTTCACAGTTATAGTTTCATTCTTATCCAAATACTCAAACACAATTTTTTCCAAACTCCCAACCGTATAGTTTACCAGTTTCGAATCTCTGCTCTGGGTTTGCAAAATTTTGATCATCTCTTTCGAGGCAAGTACGCTTTTATCATTAATTCTAACATAAACCTGTGCCGAATTCAAATCCATTTCTTTTTTATAATCTTGCATTCTATTTGGTTTGAATTCAGACTCGAATACTTGAACAGCAATCAAATCTTTTTTTTCAATTTCTATGGACTCTAGCTTATATTGAACTGCAGGTTCACAATACCTTTCGGCTGTTTCTTTGATAAGCTCAATATCCGATCTTTCACTTTCTAATCCGTAAATCGATCCATCATCCTCAACTCCAAAGAGTATATAACCACCTCTCGTATTTGCAAAGGCAATCATTTCCTTGGCTATTTTTTCATGTGAAGAAAATCTCTGCTTAAACTCTATTGTAATATTCTCTCCATGCTCAATCATCTGAATAATTTTTTTTCGGGTTATCATACATCTAAGGGTCTTTTATAAATTTGGCGGGCGCAGCCAAAGTATCTTTCTTCGTTTTCAAACTATCAACGAAAACTTCTTTTTTGGGCAATTGTGAATTTTTTCTTTTATTAGTGATACTGTCAGGGAAAGCAACATCATCATCTATTTGGTTGTTTATTAAAACCGTATCCTTTCTGGTCTTTAAACTATCTAGGTACGCCTCTCTCCTTTTGGCCTGCAAAATTCGTCTTTGAATTGCAATACTATCGGGAAAGGCTTCTTCATCGAGAAGAGTCGTTTTCGTTTGTGTTGAATCATCATTAGCTACGACTTTTTTCTCCTCAATCAATTTCTGTTCTTCAGCTTTTAATTTTTCTTCTTCTTGCTTTTTCCTTTTTTCAACTTCTGACTGATAATTAGTGTACTTATCAGAAACAGCCTTGGCATAATTAGTAGTTTTAAATCCATCAACTAATTTACCATATGCAACCGCGGCTGAATCATACTGTTTCAAATCATTTTCGAATATAACTCCTATGTGCATTAAAGCTTTGGGTACTAAAGGTGAGGAGGGATTATCAGCAATTAATTTTCTATACTCATCTATCGCCGCCTGATAATTTCCATTATAATAAATTTCCTCAGCTTTGCTGTATGCTCTCTCAGCAGGATCCGTATCTTGAGATAATATTTTCTTCTCTTCCTTTTTTAATAAACCAAGTTTTTCTCCAGCAGCCGACCACAAAGGATGTTTTTCATATTTATCATATATAATTTGATAAAGACTATCCGCTTTTACACTATCATCCAATGTTTCATAATAGGTACCAAGCGCAAATAAAGCTTGTACCATGGCCGGTTTATCGGCATAATCTGTGATGGTTTTGTTGAAATAATAGTATGCCGAATCTAAAACTTCCAGTTCAGAGAAAAACAGATTACCCAAATCGTAATAATCTTGTGCTATAAAGTACTTCAATGTGTCAACCGAGTAGTTTAATTTAGCGGGTTGCTTTAGTAATCCTAGTGCAATTTGTTGTGCTGGTGTCAGAACGGTGTTTTTATCCTTTGGATCGATCTGTAATTGAGACATCTGCTGTTGAGGGTTCTGCTGGAATTGTTGTGCTTGATTTTTCTGCTGTTCGGCAATTTTTTCCTGTTCGGCCTGGTATTCCCTGTAAGCAAAAGCATAATCAATTGAATCGCGAATGAAACGATCAGGATTTACATTATACTCAAGTTGTAAAAAACTCGCATTTATTTTTGTATGAACTGTGGTAAACTTTTCAAAATTTCTTACTCTTTTAATCACTTCGGCTTTTTGTTCTGCCGGGATAAGTGACAAGACAGCTTTATTGTAATACTTTAAGGTGCTATCATAATCACGGTAATACTTTTCATAAATCTCCCCAATTTTGGATGAAGCAATTCCTCCTGTAGGTTTGTTTTTATAGACCGAGTCAACCTCCACAAATAATTTGAATGCGGTTTCATACTCCTCGGTTTCAATGTAAATCTGCCCTAGTTCAATTAAAATTTCATCCAAATAATTTACAAACTTTCCCTCATTGCTCAATTGAACAAATTCTTTTTTACTATCATCTACTCTATCAAGTTGTTTTAACAATTTAGCATATTCTAACCTGCTTCTATATTCCGTTTCAAAAGTAGGTGAATAATCAAGTACTTTTTTATATGAATTGAGAGCTAGATCGTTCTCATTAATTTTTTGATAAATATTTCCTAATTGGAAGTACACCAGCGCACGCATCTCATCATCATCCGTGTGCTCTAAATAATTATTAGATTCAGTGATCGCATTAGAGTATTCATTTCTAAATAAATAAAAACTTATTTTGGTTATCACTGCTTCATTAAATAGTTCATCATCTTCAATTTCAAGCGCTTTCGTTTTAACTTCATCTAAAAGTTTAATGCCAATATCAAATTCTCTGAGCTGAAGATGTGTTTTAGCGAGCCATATTTTATTTTGATCGGAGAAATCATTTTCGCCTAAACCAGAAAGTTCAATAAACTTTCTTTGCGCTCGCGCATATTCCTGTTGATAATAAAGAGCTTTCCCTGTCATGAATAAGGCGTTAACGAAGAATGAGGATTCTTGATCATACTGTAAAATCTTTGAACATTTTTCAATAACTTTTTTGAGATTTTCAGCTACGCTTCCAGTCATTACACCAGGTTGACTAGCAAATTGCTGTTGATAACCAGCGCCTTGCCCTTGCATTCCCATCTGTCTCTGTTGTTGCTGTTGTAAAGTTGGATTTAAGTTTTGTGAAGTATTTCTGTTTGTTGTTTGATCTTCCCTAAAGGCAAATATATCGGTTTTGTTTTTAAGGATTTCTTCTTCTGTTTGATCAAATAATGATTTGGCATTGTAGTAAGTGTTGAAGTAAGTAGTGAAATCCCGCCACATACCACAACCTGTCATAATTAAAGAAACAACAATAAAGGATGAGAACAAAAATAGTTTTTGAATGATTGTAGCTTTCATAATTTTCAATTTAATGTTAGTAAAAAGTATAAACTATTATAAGTTCCTCCTTATTTAAAGTGCTTCGATGCCAGATTCATCAGTTCTGATGCGTATTGCGTCTGAAATTTCTGAAACAAATATTTTACCATCCCCAACCTGTCCAGTTTTCGCAATTTTTAATATTGCTTCAATTGATTTTTCAGCAATATTGTCTTCCACTACCAACTCAATTTTTATTTTAGGAACAAACTCAATCTCGTACTCATTTCCCCTGTAAGTTTCCTTATGCCCTTTTTGCCTGCCATAACCCCTAACTTCTGTAATGGTCATTCCACGAACCCCTAATTCCAGTAAAGATTCTTTTACCTCATCCAATTTAAATGGGCGAATGATAGCTTCAATTTTTTTCAAAATATCCTCAATAAAATTTAAACGCCGTGACAGTGCTTGTATTTTTTACCACTGCCGCAGGGACAGGGCTCATTTCTACCTACTTGCTTTTCAACTCGAACGGGCTGATGTTTCGCCGAAGCAGCCCCTTCACCCATTCCAGAAGAAGATTTGTAACCTAAATTATCGGTATCATCTTTTATAGCTCTAAGTCTTTGAGCCGGAGCGATTCTTCTCTCTTGAACTTCGGAAGGAGCTTGCGGCCAAAATTTAAAGCAGAATGATACAACTTCATCTCTAATTTCATCTAATAATGTAATGAAGAGGTTATATGCTTCACCTTTATATTCCAGCAAAGGATCTTTTTGACCGTAGGCTCGCAAACCAATACCCTCTTTTAGGTCATCCATTTCTCTAAGATGTTCTTTCCATTTTTCATCGATAACACTTAAGAAAGCATATCTTTCTAATCTAGCCATCAAGTCACTGCTTAACATCTCCTCTTTGCGGGTATAAAACTCATTTGCCGCTTCAATTAATTTATCTCTGTATCCTTCTTTACCAAGATCAACTATTACCTGAGGTTCTAATTTTATATCCAGTAATAAATTTTGTAATAGTGCTGAATGAATGAGTTCAATCTCTCCATTCTCATAATACTTTTCAATGGTATTTTCTATATACTCTTCTAAATATTCTAATACTTCCCCCTTTAATCTTTCTCCCTCTAAAGCTTTTTTTCTTTTTGAATAAATAACCTCGCGCTGCTGATTCATAACATTATCAAACTCTAAAAGACGTTTTCTAATTGCAAAGTTATTTTCTTCAACCTTTTTTTGAGCGCGGCTAACCGATTTCGTAATTAATGGATGCTGAATTGCCTCCCCCTCTTCCATTCCTATTTTACTCATTACACTCGTAATTCTATCTGTACCAAACAATCTCATCAAATCATCTTCAAGTGAGATATAAAACTTTGAAGTACCGGGATCTCCTTGTCGGCCAGACCGACCTCTAAGTTGGCGATCAATTCTTCTTGATTCATGGCGCTCGGTTCCAAGAATATATAAACCGCCTGCGTCTTTTACACCTGCGCCCAATTTAATATCTGTACCTCTACCTGCCATATTAGTTGCAATTGTAACTGCCCCCGGTTGCCCCGCGAATGCAACAATTTCTGCTTCACGTTGATGCTGTTTAGCATTTAAAACGTTATGAGCCACGCCCTGGCGTTTCAGCATTCTGCTTAAAGTTTCAGAGACTTCGACACTGGTTGTACCAACTAATACGGGGCGTTTTTGTTCTTTCAACTCTTTAATTTTTTCGAGCACGGCATTATACTTTTCACGCTTGGTACGATAGATGGCGTCATCGTCATCGTCACGGGTAATTGGTTTATTCGTTGGGATTACATTTACTTCAAGCTTATATATTTGGAAAAATTCACCCTCTTCAGTTTCTGCGGTTCCGGTCATTCCTGCTAATTTTTTATATAGGCGGAAATAATTCTGAAGAGTAATAGTAGCAAGAGTTTGAGTATCTCTTTCAACCTTTACATTTTCCTTTGCTTCAATTGCTTGATGAAGACCGTCAGAATATCTTCTTCCCGGTAAAATTCTTCCAGTAAACTCATCAACAATAGCAATCTTTCCATCTTCTGTAACTACATACTCATCATCTTTTTCAAATAGTGTATATGCTTTTAAAAGCTGATTAATGGTATGAATTCTATCTGAGCGTTCAGCATATATATGATAAAGTTCATCCTTCCTTTTTAATCTTAATTCTTCATCAGTAATTTCATTTTCGATCCTACTAATTTCGGTACCAAGATCGGGAAGCACAAAGAAATCTTTTCCTTCGGCAGAACCGGTTGCTAGTTCTTCCCTTCCCTTTTCAGTTAAATCCATTTGATTATTTTTTTCTTCAATAGAGTAATAAAGCTCCTCATCAATTTCAGGCATTCTCTTGGCGTTTTCTCGAAGGAAATCCAATTCTGTTGATTGCATTAATTTTTTATTCTCTGGTTCGGATAGCAATTTCATTAATGCTTTGCTTTTAGGGAATCCTCTATTTGCTCTCAATAAAAGAATACCTGCTTTCTCTCTATCTTTTCCATCCTGGCTTTGAAGAAGTGTTTCTGCTTCTTTAACAATTTGAGCAACTAAGTTTGCTTGTTTTCTGAATAATCTTTCAACACGAGGTTTCATCTCATCAAATTTGTGATCGGTAGAACCAACAGGACCTGAGATAATAAGAGGAGTTCTAGCTTCGTCAATAAGAACAGAATCCACCTCATCAACAATAGCGTAGTTATGTCCTCTCTGAACACAATAAGCTAAATCGCTTGCCATATTATCGCGGAGATAATCAAAACCAAATTCATTATTAGTACCATACACAATATCGCAGTTATATACTTTTTTGCGTTCCTCTGAATCCATAGTATTAAGTATGCAGCCAACGGTGAGGCCATGAAACTTAAAAACCTCTCCCATCCACTCACTATCTCGTTTTGCTAAATAATCGTTCACGGTTACGATATGTACACCACGACCGGTTAGCGCATTTAGATAAATAGGCAGTGTAGCAACGAGGGTTTTTCCTTCACCAGTGGCCATTTCAGCAATTTTACCTTTATGAAGCACCATTCCGCCAATTAGCTGAACATCGTAGGGAACCATATCCCAATTTATTTTATTGCCCGCAGCATCCCAAGATTTGCCCACAAGTCGCCGACATGTATCTTTAACAACAGCAAAAGCATCAACCATTAAATCATCCAACACTTCTTCATATTTAGCATCAAGCTCTTTTTCCAACTGGTCAATCTTTTCGTGTATTGAATTTTTATCTTCCTGGATCGCATTATCACGCAATTTTGCTTTTAGCTCATTCAATGGTTCTAAAATATCTCTAACAGAATCACGAATGACCTCTTTAAATTCGACAGTTTTAGCTTTAAGCTGTTCATCAGAAAGGAGGGCAAGAGTTGCATTAACTTCATTTATTTGACTTACAATTGGCCAAAAATTCTTTAATGCGCTCTCGTTTTTATCACCAAAAATCTTCTTTAATAAGGAACCAAACATCAATTTCTCCAACTTTTTCGGGGTAGAAAGTTATAAATATGGGTTTTGAAATGCAATGAAAGTAAATTATCACCTAATTACATTACTGGCCGTTTTTACTTAATTACAGATTAATTGTTTCTAAATTTAATCTAATTTATCTCAATTGTGCATTTTAGTTAAAGTAGGTTTATTTTTACTCTCGAATTATAAATGAGAGCCTTTTGCCTGAATCTAAAGCTGAGTTATCCAATAATTTAGTTCGAAAATTGATTGAATTATCAGAGGGGAAAATCTCTCCAGATAATCTCGAATTGCTAATTGATTCGTTGGAATACGAGACTTCAAAATTTCATTTTGATTCTTCCGCCGAAGCCAATCTCATAAGAATATTTAATTCCATTTTTGATATTACTTCGTTTCTATCCGATTTGATTAAGTACCCACATCAAATAGAAATTTTGACAGCTATAGCATCGAGCAGTAATTATTTAACCGACATTGTGGTTCGAAATCCCGAATATCTGTATCAGGTATTTGAACGGAAATATTTGACCGAGACAGTGACATCCGGCAATATCGAATTTGAAATAAAAGAGGGGATCGAGAAGTTCAACTCGTTCTCTGCTCAATTAAATTTTTTACGACAATTTAAAAAACGTACTACTTTAAAGATTGGAATAGCCGATATTCTTGGCATTTTAGATATCAATCAAATTACTTCAAGCATTTCTGCAGTGGCAAATGCTATTAACGCAAAACTGTTTTCATTATGTTATGATGAAGTACTCAACAAGTATGGATTAAAATTTGTATCGAATAGTTACGCACTTTGCTCCCTCGGTAAATTAGGCGGAAATGAACTTAATTACAGTTCAGATATTGATCTTATTTTGTTTTATGACCACAACACTAATTTTGCCTCCATAAAAAAAGAATATCATGAATTACTCATAGAAGCTGCAGAATTGTATATAAAATCATCTACCGCAGTTACGGATCGTGGATTTATTTATCGTGTTGATTTTCGGCTCAGACCCGATGGGAAATTTTCCCCTCTTTGTAAATCGATTTTTGATTACATGAGGTATTATGAATCGAGAGGCGAAGATTGGGAAAGACAGATGCTGATCAAATTAAATTTTATTTGCGGTGACAGAAAACTATACAATAAATTTTACGACTTTATAACGCCCTATATTTATCCCTCCAGTTTTTCCTCTTCAATTAAAGAAAAAATCCGGCTGATGAAGCAGAATATTGAGCGACATAATCCGGATAAAGGAAACATTAAGACATTTAGTGGAGGAATTAGGGATATCGAATTTACTGTTCAGGCGCTCCAACTTTTAAATGGCGGTAAAAATCCTGTTCTTCGAACAGGGAATACAATTGAAGCTATGCGAAAGCTCACACAATTTAAGCTATTGAAAACAGATGAGCAGGATACTTTCATAAACGCGTATTCATTTTATAGAAAGATTGAACACTTTCTACAACTAATGAATGATACACAGACCCATCTAATTCCCGAGAACAAAGATTTAATTAGAAAAATCTCTCTCTATACCAATTTTATTAATGAAGATGAATTTATTTCCCAGCTGGAACTCTACCGCAAAAAAGTAAGAATGATTTATGATGCCATTCTTTCAAATGATAGCGAAGTTAATAAGAGCAGTATCGAATCGATCCAATTTAAAGACAGAATAAAAGCCGATAAGAATTTTAGATTTCTCCGAACGGGAATTGGAATAATTGATCGTAAAGAATTTGATTCTCGTACAATCGAATCATTTTTAATGCTTGAAAAATCTTTAATAAAATATTTAACTAAATCTGCATCACCAGATAAAGTATTAGAAAATCTAGTAAAAGTGATTCGCTCTACAAAATTTGTTGGTATCTGGTATAGTGAATTCAGATCCTCTAAAATATTTAATGATTTTTTGCGCACTTGTGAATTCAGTCAAAAAGCAATTGATCTTTTATCAACCAATAAATTGGTAGAAGAATTTTTTCTTTCCGGAAATGCCTACCAAAAGTATCCTGAGGATGAGATTCCTAATTATTCATCTTCCGAAATTATATTCTTGTGCAGTTTTCAATTTGGTTTGGGTTTAATTTCACAGCAAAAATTATCCAATTGGCTTGGTTTGTTTGTTGACAGCAAAATCAAGCAATGTAATAAACCCGATTATTGCAAATATTTTATAGGCGCAATGGGAAGCTATGGAACATCAAGTTTGAGTTTCTCATCAGATATTGATTTAGTTGTTGTAGCCGAAACCGTGGAAGGATTTCCTCTAATCCAGTCTGATTTTCAAAATTTTCTTAATGAAATAAAAAAGCTGTTGTTCCCATTTCAAGTTGATTTTAGGCTTCGCCCAGAAGGAAATAAATCCCCTTTGGTAATCGATATTTCCAATTACGATAGTTATTTGTCGGAAAGGGCAAGATTGTGGGAATTTCAATCTCTAATTAAATTGAGATTTGTGGATGGCGATAAAGAACTTTATACCAAACTTAATAAGTTGATTAGAAAACATTTTAACAGATTCGAGAGTAATCATATTTCCAGAGAAATGTTAAGTATGTACAAACTTATCCAATCACAGCAAATAAAAACGAGCGGCTCAGGTGTAAATATCAAAAAAGATCGCGGCACATTAATGACAATCGATTTCATTGTTCAATCTCTGATCTTTAAAAACAAAGCAATTTTAAAAGATGTTATTGGCAAAAGTACTCCTTCAGTATTTAATAAAATAAAGAGAGTTACCTCAGAGGCTGATGTTAAAACTTTATATGCTCATTACAAATACCTTAAAAAGATAGAGATCGTGATTCAGAATTTATTTAATCTCGACAATACCTTGATCCCACAGGATGCAGATAAAAGGAGCATTATTTCAAAGTCATTAAAGCTTAATAACTCGCAAATACTTGTTGATGATATTGCCCGCATAACTAAACATAATAATTTACTTTTTGATAAATATGTCAATTAAGAGAATAGATTTACCGAAATTATTTCCTTTAGCAAGCGGATTATTGGTATTTATTATTTATCTATTTACACTCGCGCCTTCAGTTATTCAGATTGATTCGGGTGAACTCGCGGCTGTTCAAGCTACACTTGGCATCGCGCATCCAACCGGTTATCCACTCTTCACTGTTCTAGGTTTTTTGTTTCAATTGATTCCAATACCGGTTACAACAATTTATAAATTGAATCTACTTTCCTCTGTTTGGTCTGCACTGGCTGTTGCTACGTTTTCAGTATTTGTATTTGATGTACTAAAATATGTGTTGTCGAAGCAGTCAGTAAATAAACGGGAAAAGTCAAAAGAGACTACTATAAATCAAACAGTATTAATATTTATATCGGTTGGCTCAGCATTAATAATGGGATTGGGCAAAACTTTTTGGATGCAGTCTACTTCTGTTGAGGTTTATTCACTTCAAACCTTTTTATTTAGTTTGATTCTGCTCTTTTCATTTAGAGGATTTTCAAATACAGTTGACAAGAACTGTTGGATTATATGCGCTTTTGTTATTGGGCTTTCCTTCTCAAACCATATGACAACTATTCTTACATTACCCCTTGTTATTGGTCTCTGGTATATTCAGACTAATCACATTGGGAAGAAATTGAATAAGTTATTATTTTTTATCGTCATTGTTATCTTAACTGCCGGACTCTTTTACTCCTATTTACCATTACGGTCAGTTTTCCAGCCCTATTTTAATTGGGGGAACCCAATTAATTTTGAGAATTTCTTGCGTCATATCTCCGGTAAACAGTACCAGATTTGGCTATTCAGTTCATTCGAATCGGCCCAAAAACAGTTTAGTTTTTACGTATCAAATTTTAGAAATGAATTTGTTTATACCGGAATCATAATTGGATTAACGGGAATTGTAAGAATTGCTATTCTGAATTTTAAGCTTGCAATGATTTTAATAAGCACATTTTTGATTTCAATTCTTTATACCATCAATTATGATATAGCAGATATTGATTCTTACTTCCTTTTTTCGTTTATGATTTTTTCCCTTTTTGTTTCATTCGGATTGGTTTATTTATTTATTTTTTTATTTAACAAGATAAAAAACGAAACCGCAACTATCTCTTTGATTTTATCTTTTGCAATTCTTCCCCAATTAACTAATTATAACGCGGTTAACCAGCGCAGTAATTATGTATTTGAAGACTATACAAAACTCATATTAAATAGTGTTGAGCCAAACTCATTAATATTTTCATACCAGTGGGATTATTTTATTTCCCCCTCCTATTACTTTCAAAAAGTTGAGAACTATAGAAATGACGTTATTGTAATTGATAAAGAACTACTCAGAAGATCATGGTATTTAAACCAATTAGAAAATAATTATCCAGAATTATCCTCACAAATAGAAAAGGTACAAAGACCTTTCATAAAATCTCTAAAACCATTTGAAGCTGGTGAACCGTTTAATGCTGAATTGATAGAACAGAATTATAGAAGATTAATGACTAAGATTGTCGAGTCACGACTTCCAAATTCTTATATAGGAATTGAATTAATTCAGAATGAAATGAGTAGGGGTGAGTTTAATTTACCTGAAGGGTATACCGTGGCTCCTCACTTATTTTTATTTAAGGTAATTAAAGAAGGAGAATATTTACCCGCACCCGATCCCAATTTTAGCATCAGATTTATTGAAAAAAATGACAGATATACAGAGTTTATTAGAAATACTATTGCAGGAATGCTAATTTACCGTTCGATGTATGAAATTCAGTTTAATAATATTGCTCAAGCTAAAAAATACATACAAAAGGTTAGAAAGGAATTCCCCGAAATAAATATCCCAAATGATCTTTTACAAAAAATTAACCAGACAATTTATTAATCTAACGTTTCAAAGAGAGCTTTCTTACGATCTGGAGTTATTTCCTTATCAGTTAAAAATGATTGCAGAGTTACGTCAACCTGCTGAATAATTTTTTTCTTAAAAAATTTTGGGGCATAAACCGAACCATCAAGCATATATAATCTTTTAGTATCGTTATCATAGAATGTATAATTAACAAATGGTCCACCCATTGTAGCATCCGACATTACCCACAAACCTTGAGTCATCAGCGCATATCTTTTCAAGAAATTAGTCTCTTGAATAGAGTAATAATCATCAGCGATTCTAACAAAGCCGGAATCATCCGAAGTTCGATAGTATTTCTGAGTTAATCTATTTCTAATAGCATTAATAGAATCTTTGTGAAACAATGATGGTGAAGCGTTTTCTATCCAATGCACAAAAATCCATCTCTCAACTTCTGTACCCGCACCTCTTCTCAGCCAAACAAAATTGTCTTCCTTTTTATTTAAGGCAATAGAAAAATCGGCTTGAACATAGATCATCCAGCCATAATCTTTTAACAGCTGTGCTTCAATATCTTTACGTTCATACTTTTCATTATATAAACTTGCAAAAAGTCTTTTATCAGAAGCTTTTTGGAAATAATAAATCAAATCTTGATGAGAATTCAGAATATTATTTTTAAGTTTTTCGAGATTAGGAGAAGTAAGAATCATTACTAGCTGATTTTTTGCCCAAACATCATGTTTATTGATTACAGAAACAGAATCATTCATTACCAGTAACCTGACATCTTCGGTGAGCATGTTACCAACTATTTTAGAAACTTGGTGAAGAGTATCTAATGGGGCAATAAAAAGAATATTTTTAAATTTTCTATATTGTTCAAATTGTGAAACGTCTTTTCGTACCAGATTAAACAAGACCTCGGCTTGAGGAGTATATATGACTTTATTAAAAACCGTTAAGAGTGAAGCTTCGAGTTCATAAAAATCTGATGAATCCGCAAAAACAATTATCTCATCATCAGAGCCCCACGCATTTTTATTCTCGCCCCCACATGATAGAAATAAAAATCCACTTACTGAGATAAGAATTGTAAATACAAAGATTTTCTTATAGTACATTTTCATTTGTTCTATTTTTAATTAAAATCAATTTGGTACGTAAGGTAAAACCAAATTCAGATCAGGGAGCCATAGTGAATATAGCAGCCACATTACAATTCCAATTGATACTGGGATGGTAACATTGTCATCTGCCCAGCTACCCGAAATATTTTCGGCAAGTGCGCCAATTCCAACTGCAATAAATCCTATAAGATATTCTTGAAAAGAACCGGAAATTTTTGGTGTAAAAAGAATCACCGCACAAGAAAAAACGAAAAACGCTAGAGTCCCCTCTAAACTTTTAAAAAGGAATTTTGTTCTTCCAAATCTTCTACCGATCAAAGCCGCTGCCATATCGCCGACAATTAAAACCGCAAAGCCGGCAATTGCAAAAATTTTAGGGAATAAAAAGATCACTAAAACCGCAGAAATTAAAACGTAAGTCGCACCACTTAGATTTTTTTTCTTTGAATCTTTCTCATGATTACGCATCATAAATCCAAAGATTTTATCAATAAAACCCTGTAGCGGTTTTGAGTAGTACCGTCCATAATCGATCATTAATGAGAGAAGAGCCATTGGGAACAAAATACTAAGTGTTGTTTCCTTAGTAAGGAAATAGTAGCCAATAGGAATTGAAAGCGAACAGAGATGCACTAACTTTCTAAGAATCTCGCTTTTATAATCAATGGTTGCTCTTTCACTAGTTGTCATTTACACTATCGGTACTATTTTCAGTTTCTCTTTTTTTCTTTTCCTCAATTAAATCTTTAACATGCTCAGGTAGTTCATCAGCCACTGGAGTTTCGGTACCATTTTTCTTAACCGGAGGCAATTCGATACCATGCATTATCTTATCTATTTCCTCGCTATCCAGAATTTCTCTTTCGAGTAATTCTTTTGATAGTTTATGAAGCATCTCCACATTTTCAGAGAGAATTTTTTCGGCTCTATCCATACATGAAACAACAATTTTTTTCACTTCTTCATCAATTTGCTGAGCAATTTGTTCACTGTAATCTTTATGCTTGGTAATTTCTCTGCCTAAAAAGATTTCTTCTTCCTTTGTTCCATAAGCAAGTGGACCCAATTTTTCACTCATACCCCATTCACAAACCATTTTACGAGCGATACTTGTAGATTTTTCAATATCATTACCTGCACCGGTAGTAAAACGGTTAAATATTAATTTTTCGGCAGCTCTTCCTCCCATAGCATAGGTTATCATAGCCTCTAAATAATTTTTAGAATATGTATGCTTTTCATCAACAGGAAGGTAAGTAGTAACACCCAACGCTCTGCCTCTTGGAATAATTGTAACTTTGTGAACCGGATCAGATTCTGGAATCATTTTTGCAACTAAAACGTGACCTATTTCATGATATGCAGTAATTCTTTTTTCATCTTCGGAGATTATTAAACTTTTCCTCTCCATTCCCATCATTACTTTATCTTTGGCTTCCTCAAAATCCTCCATCATAACTTTCTTTTTATTCTTACGGGCGGCAAGCAATGCGGCTTCATTGACAAGATTAGCCAATTCTGCACCGGCTAATCCTGGTGTTCCTTTAGCTAAAACTGAAAGATCAACATCGGTATCGAGAGGAATTTTCCTAGTATGAACTTTCAAAATACCTTCTCTTCCTTTAACATCGGGGCGGTCAACAACTACTTGTCTGTCGAATCTGCCTGGGCGTAATAATGCAGGATCGAGAACATCAGGTCTGTTAGTAGCAGCAATAATTATTACACCACTATTTTGTTCAAAGCCATCCATTTCAACAAGAAGTTGATTTAGAGTCTGTTCTCTCTCATCATGTCCACCACCCAAACCAGCACCACGATGACGCCCAACAGCGTCAATTTCGTCAATAAAAATAATACATGGTGCGCTTCGTTTCCCCTGCTCAAATAAATCACGTACACGGCTGGCACCTACACCAACAAACATTTCAACGAAATCGGCGCCAGAAATTGAGAAAAACGGAACGCCAGCTTCACCAGCAACGGCACGGGCCAATAAAGTTTTTCCTGTTCCTGGAGGGCCCAATAGCAATACGCCCCTTGGAATTTTACCGCCAAGTTTTTGAAATTTTGAAGGTTCCCGCAAAAATTCTATAATTTCCTGAAGTTCTACTTTTGCTTCATCTGCACCGGCAACATCTTTAAATGTTACCTTAATTGATGATTCGGATATTAACTTGGCTTTACTCTTACCAAAATTAAAAATGCCTCGAGTACCACCTGCACCTCCCCCCTGCATTCTTCTAAAAAAGAAAACCCAAATAACAATCAGAAGTATCCAAGGAATAAAACCAATAAGAATTGTCATCCATTCATTAGATTCTTTTGCGAATGTATATTTTACATTTTTTTCATCCCAGATCTTTTTCTGATCGGCCAAATCTTCAGCTACAAGGGTAACAGTAAAATTTTTAAGATTTTCGTAACGACCTTTTATCATCAATTTTTCATTTTCTTTAAGAACGCCTTCTAATCGGTAATCATTAATATCTGATTTAATAATTTTTGCTTCTGCAATTTTATTAGAATCGAGAAGCGAGGAGTAGATATCATAAGTTATCTCAACTGAAGTTGGAGTACCTGTTTTCATTAATTGCATAATAATAACGGCGGCAATAATAACAGCGCCCCAGCTAAAAACAGTCTTAATTATTTTACTCCAATCGAAATCTCCATCTTGTTTCGGACCATCCCCGAAACCTCTTTTTTTCTTATCTTGATTTGAATTCTTATCATTCTCCGCCATAAACCACTTTCCATTAATATTGGACATTTTTTTATAACTCCCTTAATCGCTTAAAACATAAATGGACTTTAAATTACGGTACTTCTGGGCATAATCGAGGCCGTATCCAATCACAAATTTATTTGGAATTTCGAAGCCAATATAATCAATTTTGAGGTCATATTTCAGCTTCTCAGGCTTGAACAGAAGGGTTACAATTTTTACGCTGGCCGGGTTATGCTGCTTTAGTAATTTTTCTATATAATTAATTGATAACCCGGTATCAACAATATCTTCAACAATTATAAGATGCCTATCCGAAATATCCGCATTCAAATCCTTTAGCAGCTTTACATCGCCAGATGAAATCTTTTCGTCACCGTAACTTGAAAGTTTAAAGAAATCCATCTCACAATTTATATCCAGATTCTTGACTAAATCGGCCATGAACATAAAAGAGCCATTTAGTACACCAATAATAATTGGAAGTTTAGTTTTATATTCTTCCGAAATTTGTTTGCTAAGTTCTTTAATTCTGGCCTGGATAGTTTCTTCTGTTAAATATTGCACAAACTTTTCCGTTCCTATAAGTATTTCATTTTGTTTTTCCATTTTCAACCAATTCTAAGTTTATAAATTTTTTCTGTTTGATCGGTAATTTTAAACCTGTCATCAATTCTAAAACCAACAACCCAAACAATATTATCGCCATTCAGTAAAACCAAAGATTCTTTTTTTTTTGCAGCAGCAATCTTCTGATCAGTTAAAAAATCGGACACCTTTTTTTTATTTTTCATTCCCAAAGGATAGAAGAAATCACCATCTCGCCAAGGTCTCACAATAAATTTTTGATTTAGTTTAGATGCATCAACTAATTCTTCGTTTCGACCTCTGGTAACTTTATTTTTATTATTTGCAATTTCCTCAATTTTCAGCTTAATACTATTAATTTGCGCTTCCATGCCAACAATTACGTCAACAGTATTTTCATCCCTTGAATCAGTTTTTGAAAAAGCAATTCGATCCTCTTCCCTAAAAGCAATCAACTTACCTGATAATAAAACCCTTTTCCCTTTTTGACTTACAGCAAGCTTTAATAATCTATCAATTTCCGCAGAGGATATCTCCACACCAATTTTTTTTATTGCTTCACGTAACAACAATCCGCCAGTAACCTGATCAAAATCTGAAATTAACCGCACCGGAAAATCAAAATTATTTTTAGAATAAGTTATCTCTTTCCGTATAATAAACGCAGCAACTTGATTTAGAATTCCATTTACATTCAACAAAAAATTGGTGGTACGAAAAACGGCGGCATCGAGAGAAGGATTCAAATTATCCTTTAATTTTGGGATAATCTCATTTCTCAAAAAATTACGCTTAAATTCTGAGGAATTATTCGATAAATCACTACAATACTCAATTGAGTGCTTTTTTAAGTAAGTAATAATTTCGTTTTTACTTAAACATAAAAAGGGACGAATGATATTTCCCCTTCTGATCGGTATTCCCGAGATACCCGCCACACCTGAACCTGAACAAAGGTTTAACAAGACAGTCTCGGTATTATCGCTTTGATTATGCGCAGTTATTATTTTGTTGCATTTATATTTGTGGGCAAAACTAGTAAGGTACTTATAGCGAAGCTCGCGTGCGGCTTCTTCAATTGATTGTTTATTTAATTTCGCTTCCTCAATAACGTTTAATTTTTTCGAGAAGAATTTAATGTCCAATGAATCACAAAATATTTTTGAAAATTTTTCATCTAATATGGAATCATTCCCCCTAAGCTGATGATTAAAATGAAGCGCGATTAGTTGAATATTATATTTTTTTTTGAATTTATTTAAAAAATTGAGGGCGAATACTGAATCGGGTCCGCCGCTAAACGCTACCAGTATTTTATCACCGTCTTGAATAAGATCATGTCTTTTGATAAATGAAATTACTGTTTGCTCTGTCTTTTTCATTTTATAAAATGATCTGGGATTATATCCTTGGCTTATTCAATAGAAAGCACTTCAAATTTGATAATTCCGGCAGGTACTTTGGCTTGTACTATTTGTCCCACTTTTACTCCCAATAAAGATTGACCAACAGGAGATGAAATAGCAATTTTGCCCTTTTCGAGGTCAGCTTCTTCAGGGGAAACTAGTGTGTATTTAAAAACCTTATTATTATTTAAATTCTTTACCGAAAGAGTGGATAGAATTTGTGTATGATCCTTCGGGAGGTTTGAAGTATCAACAATTTGAGCTTTTGAAAGTAGTTCTTCCAGTTTACTAATTTTTAATTCCAATAAGCCTTGTTCCTCTTTCGCCGCATCATATTCAGCATTTTCTGAAAGATCACCGTGAGATCTAGCTTCCGAGATTCTATCAGCCATCGACTTCCGCCCATTCGTCTTCAGATCAGTTAATTCCTTCTCTAATTCACGAATTCTTTCTTTGGTTAGATATACAAAATTTGACACGGTTTAACTCCTTTTAGTTATTAAAAAAAGCGAAGTGTTTTTCGCTTTAATTTTAAACAATAAAAAAAATTGCCGCTCTTTTATTAGCGGCAGCCCAAACTTATAAAAATTCACTTTGTTTTTCAATATAATTGCTTCCCATTCCAATATCTAATTCCTCGTCGTATTCACTTCATCAACCCTGCAAATTTTTCGAAAATTGCAGTATCGGCATACCAGTTCTTCTCTGTTTTCATGCATCGACAATGGAAATACACCTTCTGAAATTAAATTAACATAATCGGCAATGTAGTTTTTACTAATTTCAATAATCTGAGAAACTGTGACAGATTCTCTTTCCCCTTTTTCTTTTAATGAAACAACAATTGGTTTAAAGCTATCCTCAGAATATTTTAGAGAATAAATAATCATATCACCAGGTGAATAATCTAAATTTAATTTTTCCTTCAAAAGTTGCTGAGCAGCAAGCATATATATAGGCAATTGCAGCGAAATTCCATTCTTCAATTCAACCGCTTTTGGTTTTGTCCCGCTTAATTTGTAGTCAATAATGTTAAATGTCTTTAACTTATGATTGATATCTATCCTATCAATTTTGCCACGTAGCTTTACCCCATTTACATCAACCGCTGAATTATTTATTAGAGATTTGTCTGAATTATCACTTTTTAACTTACCGAAGCTCACCTCAAAAAATGAGGGCACAAAAGTGGGATCTTGCTCTCTTTCCTTTTCAACAAACTTATATAAAATAGAATCTTCAGGATTTCCATTTAATCCCATTAATTTTTCCTTTTCAAAAAAAGATAGGGTCGATTTAAAATTAATCTTATCAAATTCCTCTTCTGCAACCGAAAAAATAATTTTTAGGGCTTTACTAAAAATGGGTTGGGTACACCCTGCTATTAAAATCTCCTTCTCCCTAATTTTTTCATAAAATCGAAATAATATTTCATGAAGAAGTCTTCCCATTTCAATCGCTTCAATATCTTCACTTGGTTCCTCGAGTTCCTCAATATTCAAAACCCTCTCTATGTAAAACTTAAATGGGCATTTAGCGTAAGTCTCTAATTGAGTAACAGAAAATTGTTTCTCCTTAAATGATCTAAGAAGTTCATTTACTTCTGTATCTAATTCTTGATTATCCTGTTTTAGAAAGCCATTGTATGTTGAGGAAGTTCTGATCTCCCCGACTCTCATTTTATCTATTAATATCGAGCGTTCAATTTCCGGCTTGTTTGAGATTTCAAAATTGAACTGTTCTCTTTTTTCAAAATTACTACCAATAAATATTTGATAATCCTCTTCATCAAACAAAATATCTGTGGTTGGTTTAACAGAATCAATTTCAAATATTAAATCGAGTTCATTTAGGAATGAAGATTTAACTGTCTCCCTTCCCTCCCATGTCTTGGGATATGAAATATAAATTTTCTTTTTAAACGACATAAATGCGCTGAAAAATTTATATCGATCTTCGCATTGATGCATCTCGGCACTTTTCTTAAATGATTCAGTTTTAAATATCTCGGGGGAATACTTGGTTGGCAATTGACCGTCAATTAACCCGGGAACAAACAAATACTCATATTCAAATCCCTTTATTTCATCAAATGAAGTTACCTGCACTCCATAATTTGATTTTTCCTTAACATTATATCGTGCCCAACTGCATATTGTGCGTAATTGTTCCAGCATAAAACTGAATGAATGTTTCTTTTTTTCCCCCTCTTGAATTTCCAACAAACTAAAAACTTCAGAAATCGTTTCTAAAAATTTTCCAATCGATCTGATATTTTTTTCCTGATTAAAAGGTGATTTTAATAGTGCAATTGGGATTTTTAACTTTACTATCAGTTCTTCTAATAATTTATAAAATTCATCGTAGGTATTAGGTTTTTTAAAAGGTTCAACTACATTGTTAATTTTCTCAATATCTATAATTGCTTTTTCTAGCTTATCAATTTCGGGGGAATCCTCATTAGAATTACTAAAGCGAAGTGAGCTAATTTCATTTTGAATTGAGTTCACCCAGTTTTGATATCCTGTAACAATTTTTAGCTGTTCCGAAACTCTTAAAAGATTATGAGAATCGATATTCATTGTTTCCCAAAATCCACTTCCGAGCGATCTGAATACATTTTTGTAGTAAAAATCATTCTCTAGAATTTCGAGCGTACTAACAATTGCAGTTATTGGCACTGTGTTGGCGAGAAGAATTCTGTCAGTTAGATTAAAGGGAATTTTGTACTTATGAAAAATATCCCTAATAATGGGTGCATAATTTTGAATTAAATTAAATACTACGCAGATATTTGAAGGCTCAACACTCTCATAAACTATCAGCTGTTTTATTTCTTGAGCTATAAGTTCTATTTCCGTTTCTTCATCGGTGGCTTCAATTATATTTATAGTATTGGTTTTTCTCTTCCTCTTTAGTTTATTCATGTAAAAATTATTAACGAGATATTCGCGGAATGAATCTTGATTTTTTGCTGCAACTTCCCCCAAAAAGAAACCATTATTATCAAACTTCTCAATTACATTTTCTAAGTGTCCGAATAATTTTTTGTTTGATTTATTATAATCAATATTGATATAAAGCTCTAAAGAATCTATTTTTTTTAATATTGATAATAATTCAATTTCGGGGGAATTAAATGTTTGAAAGCCTTCGATAAGCACAGTTTTGACTTGTTCAAAAACAGTTTCAAATCCTGCTCTAATCTTATCATCATCAAGATTTAATAATTCGTTGTATACATCACCAACCTCAAACGAGTTTAGCTGTCGGCATTTACCGGTATACTCTTCATATAATGAAATAATATCGAGCGATTTTAGCTTTGCCGAACCAGCTAATTTATGACAATCTTCTTTGAGATAATTTGGACTAATGCCATGATACTTATATTCAGTAAATAAATTTTTAATTCTTTCAAGAGTACCATAAGGCAGTTCATTATGAAACTTCGAGAAGTAATTCAACTTCACAGAGTCGGCACACTGTTTAATCAGTATTGTAGATGCCGCTTCGCTCATTTCTGTAAATACTTTCGATTGTGCTAATAATTTAGAAGAAAGTGTGGCAAGAGTCTCAATGTTTATTTTAGAGCTCGCAAAATTTGGAAGTTTTTCGATTAAATCTTTTTTAAGAGATCTAGCTTTCCGATTGGTTGGAACAATCAACAAAATATTATCCAAACTATTTAGCTTTACCGCATTTTCCAGTAATAGTTTTGGATTTGGGTTTTTCGAAAAGTTACTGCTTATTATCATTTTTCTTTAATAATAAATCTCTGTACGAAGCTCTTATTTGTTTTGTTGTATCGAGATTTAAAACCTTAATAACATGATTAAATTGTCTTATTGCAGTACGTTTATTTTTTGTAAGCAGGGTTTCTAATTCTAAAAATTGCCCTAGTTTTTTCACTTTATCCAGATGGATTCTGGTATTCTTATAAACATATAAAATCCTTCTCTTTTCAACCAATATTTCAAAATTCAAGAATGTCTTTAGATAGTCCTGTGGAGCTTTACCTGTAATAGTCAAAATTTTATAGTCACTCCATCGGGTTCCCTTCTCGTCTCGATTGTATTTTATAAGTTCATAGCTTTCATTATTCTTGCGGAGTTTTAGCAATCCCTTCTTAATCTTAAAATAAAAATCTTTTTGATTGAGTACTCCCTTACTTTGGGCCCCTAACAAACTCAACTTATTTTCAATAGTGTTAATTGATTTTATAGGAAGTTTAATTTCTAAATTTACCGGCATATGCAACCTTTGATGTAAAATTCTTGTTTAAGATACAAATTTTATCCAGTTGATTTTAAAATAATAATAAATATCTTTGAGAAGCTATAAGCCGAGGTAAATATGAAAAAAATAATTTTGTTAATGATGTTCACTACCCTCTGTATTTCAGCACAGGGAATTGGACAATTAGCTCCGGAGAAACAACCGGAAATATTTCCCCAAAATAGTTGGGGTGTTGATGTAATGTTTGGAGAGGGAGGATTCGGTCTCGGCACATTTTTAAGACATTCATTCACCAATAATCTATCCGGTTTTGTTGATTTATCTTTGTCTGAAACCAAAGATGAACGAGAGATAGAATACATCGACTATTTCGGGAATACCTTTTCTCCAAACAAAATAAATAGATCATATCTCCTGCCAATAAATTTTGGAGCTCAGTATAGAATACTTTCAGAAACATTAACCGATAATTTGCGCCCATACATAACTGCGGGTGTTGGTCCAACGCTTGTAATTTATGCTCCCTATCTTGAAGATGTTTTTAGCGATTTAGCATACGCTAAAATTAAATATGCGGCAGGTGGTTATATTGGTTTTGGAGCAAATTTTGGGATAAGTAAATCAAATCTTGTTGGAATAAATGTCCGCTATTATCACACCTATATTTTTGGCGATGGTATCGAAAACTTGAAAGATGTTGTGCGAAATAACTTTGGTCATTTCTATATATCACTCAATCTCGGCGTAATGTACTAATTCCCGGTTTTACTATTTCCACTTTATTGTGCAGCCTATAGTGAAAGTCTCCGGGATAGATATTTCTTTACCGGAGAGCAATTCATTAATTGCATTTCTTAAATAATTCGAATTAACTCTCGATTCGTCTTGCCAATTATCATCTATCTTACCATGAAAAACTAATTCTCTTTTTTCATTAAAAAGAAAAACTTCCGGCGTGTGTGTGGCGCCGAATAACTTTGCAACTTCCTGTGTTTCATCCCGCAAGTAATGGAAATTAAATCCTTTTTCTTCGGCTCTTAATTTCATGTTGGTAAATGAATCTTCAGGGTAATTATTTTCATCATTAGAATTGATGGCAATAACAACTAAATTATCTTTGTAATCTGATGTAATTTTCTTAATTCTCTCTTCATACGCTTGAACATATGGACAATGATTACAGCTAAAAATCACGAGCATAAGTTTCGTTCCTTCAGCTTCTTTGACATTTACCTTTTTTCCATTCACAGAAAGTAGTTCAAATATGGGCATTGAAGATCCAAGTTTTAATTTTTCTGTTGCCATTCTATTATTCCTTCAAATTATTTTAACTAACTCAAATTTATTATTTTAAGATAGAAATTGTAACATTTAATCGGGATAAATGAATAATATTTTAGAAACCGCATTTATCGAGTATGAGAATTACTTGGAACACAATATTGATAGTGGTTTCATCCATTATCATCAACTAGTTGAGTATATGGAAAAATTAAAGGTAATTCCTTCATTTTCTTTAAAAGAACTTGGAAACTCGATTGAAGGGCAATCTATTTTTTGTATCAAATTTGGAACCGGCAGCAAAAGGATTTTAATTTGGTCCCAGATGCACGGTGATGAACCCACAGCCACGGGGGCATTATTCGATGTTTTAAATTTCCTAAATAAAAATCATAACTCAGATTTTGTAAAACATATCTCCACAAATCTCACAATTTCATTTATTCCAATGCTAAATCCTGATGGGGCTCAAAATTTTACCCGAGAAAATAAGTTAGGTATTGATATTAATCGCGATGCCCAAAGACAGGTTACTCCCGAATCCAGAATATTTTGGAAATATGTTGATTATTTTAAACCGGAATTCGCATTCAATATGCATGATCAGAATAGTTATTACAGCGCAGGAAATGGAGGAAAATCATCGGCTATATCACTATTATGCCCCCCATGCAATTACGAAAAAACTATTTCTGAAACCCGGATTAAAAGTATGCAGATTATTTGCGCAATCTTCAATTTGCTGAATAATTATATACCCGGACATATTGCTCGTTACTCAGATGATTATGAACCACGTGCTTTCGGTGATAAACTAATAGAAAAAAATGTATCCTCAATATTAATTGAATCCGGTTTTTATCCCGGAGATGTTAATAATAATTTTCTTAGAAAGTTAAATTTTATTTCACTTCTCTCTGCTTTTAATCAAATTATAATCGACAGCTACGCTCGCATTAATTATCAAGATTATTTTTCTATTCCAGAAAATGAGCGCCAACTATATGATATTATCCTGCGTAATGTTTTTGTTAATTTCAATAATTGCGATTACAAAGTAGATATTGGAATTAATCGAAATAAAAAATATGATAGGGTCGAACATAAATTTTATACCTTTTCAGAAATCTTTGAAATTGGAGACCTTTCCATATTTCGTGGAAATGAGGAATTTGATTTGGATGGATTTTATGCGGAACCCCTTACTATTTTAGATCAAGTTTTTGAAAGTATAAGTGATTTAAATAAACTAGACTTTGAAATATTACTAAAGAAAGGAATTGGCTACCTTGTGGTTTCCGCTCTTGATTACAATCAAAAATACATTAACTTACCTATTAATTTAGCTGACCAAATCAAAAAGATTGATAATTCAGTTAGCATTAAAAACTATGCTAATTTACGATTGACAAAGAATAATATAACCGAAGCTGTAGTATTGAATGGGTATTTTGTTAGTTTTGCCGGTGAAAATAAGATTAGCTTTAATAATGTAAAAAATGGAATAATAATTCATTAAATTTATCTTAACTAAGATTCGAAATAATTAATGCGTGCTATAAAAACCATATTATCTGATGAACAACTCAAGGAACGATATGCGGAATTTGAACTTGAGGCAGTTCCCCATATGGATGCCGTATATAATTATGCACTCAGAATCACCGGGAATGAAACTGATGCCGATGATCTGGTTCAGGAAACTTTTTTGAAAGCATTTCGGTTCTTTGATAAGTTCGAGAAAGGAACTAATTGCAAGGCATGGCTCTTTAGAATATTGAAGAACTCATTTATTAATGAGTATCGGAAAGAGATTAAAACTCCTAACAAAGTTGATTATGAGGATGTTCAGAACTTTTATGAGAATATTAAGTCCGAAGAGGTAGAAACCCAGCATATCGAGTATGATGCGTTCAATACTTTAATGGATGATGAGATTACTAAGGCAATTTCACAACTGCCAGAAGATTTTAGGACTGTAATCATCCTGAGTGATATTGAAGGTTTTACATATGAGGAAATTGCTGATTTTGTGGATGTTCCGGTAGGAACCGTGAGGTCGAGACTTCATAGAGCCAGAAAAATGCTCTATTCAACTTTGTATGATTATGCTGAAGACCGGGGCTATTTCAAAAATAAAAAAAGTAAGAAATAATGGAATTACAAGAGGAAATTACATCCTTTGTGGATGGTCAGTTGAATGATAAATATATCGCATTAAAAATGAAAAGATTGATAGATTGCGATCAAGAAATGAGACAAGAGTACGTTATTCAGAAATCAATCAAAAATCTACTTACAACCCGTTTTATGAATACAAAAACTCTACATTGCCCAATAGTAGATTATTTTCGAAAAAATAGATAGTTCCCCGATTCCCCCATTTTGAATCTCTAAATATTTGATTCTTAAAATTTAGTTTAATAATTTTACGCCGCTAAAAAATTTCCAACAAGAAGGCAGGTGATATTAGTTGGTAGGTATTACAGTTCAAGAAAATGAGAATATTGATAAAGCACTAAAGCGCTTCAAGAAAAAATATGAACGTTCTGGTATTCTCAAAGAATTTAAAAAAAGAACCTTTTTCGTTAAACCTTCTATTGAAAAAAGAATGAATACGATTAAGGCGAAAAGAAGAGCCTCACGCGAGCAGGCAATGCGTGATAGAAAAGGTTAATAAAAAACCCCCATTAAGGGGGTTTTTCTTTATTTCTTCGTTGTCTTTTTCAAAAAGTGTTTTTTAAAATGATTTGTGATACTATCAAATGCCTCATCCACGGTACTTACAAATTCGAACAGTTTTAAATCCTCTTTGCATATCATTCCATGCTCAATCAACGCTTCAAAATTTATTAATTCGCGCCAATAATTTTCACCGAACAATATAACTTTAATTGGCTTTGTTACCTTTTTCGTCTGTATTAAGGTTAAGACTTCCATAAGTTCATCCATCGTGCCAAATCCACCAGGGAAAGCAACCAGCGCTTTAGCTTTGTATAGAAACCACAATTTGCGCATAAAAAAGTAGTGAAATTCGAATGCAAGATCTGGATCGACATATTTATTAACAAACTGTTCAAATGGAATTGAAATATTAAGTCCCACCGACTGGCCTTTAGCTAGAAATGCGCCTTTGTTAGCGGCTTCCATTATACCGGGGCCGCCGCCGCTGCAAATCATAAATCGCTTATAATCACCCGGGATTTGCTTAGTCCATTCGGTAAACTTTTTAGCCAGTTCAACTGCATCTTCATAATATTGAGACATTTCAAGATTCTTTAGTGCCTTTTCAAATTTGGCTTTACCTCTTGAACTCTTATCTTTTTTAGCTTCGTTCAATAATTTCAATGCTTCTTTTCTGGATTTAATTCTAGCAGACCCAAAAAACACAATAGTATCATATACTTTATGTTTTTCGAATCGGGATTTAGGTTCATAAAACTCTGAAAGAATGCGTACGGTTCTTGCTTCGGCGGATCCTAAAAACTCCAAATTCTTATAGGCTTTAACCGGTTTTTCAATTTTTTTCATAGTTCACCATTTAGCTTAAGGTAAGTTCTCATTGAGATAAAAAAACCCCTTGGAAGGGGTTTTTAATTTTATTTTGACTGCGCCGGTTGCTGAGTAGTGGTTGGTAATACTGGTTTTGCTGGTACTTGTTGACTGCCACTCTGAATTATACTCTCACGGGAATCGCTTGTTGATTGCCCCGGCAAAAAGAATAAATTAATAACGATAGCAAGAATCAGCAAAGATCCACCCAACCACCAAGTCGCCTTACTTAGAAAGTCGGCAGTTCTCCTGGTACCAAATACAGTACCAAATTGACCTGATCCACCAAATGAACCGGCTAATCCACCACCTTTACTTGATTGCAATAAAACCATTATTACAAGTAAAACCGCAACTATTATTGAAAGCATCATTAATATTGTATACATAATAACTCCATGACTTATAGTAGCGAGGGAGGGATTTGAACCCCCGACACGTGGATTATGATTCCACTGCTCTAACCGACTGAGCTACCTCGCCATCATTACTTAAAAAACGGACGGTAAATATAAACCATCAACTCTCAAACTTCAAGTTAATTGAATAAATGGGATTTTATTTCAATTTGGCCAGAATGTTCTTTTTGTACTCATCTTTAAAAATCCCGGTACCGGAATCTTTGTAAGTTTTAACCTGCAGCCCAAGAGCCTGAATACTCTTTTCTGTACTCGTAATTCTGGCAACCGGATCCGGGTGGGTCGATAAAAATGTTGCTAAACCTCCCCCACCACTCGATACTTTTCCATCATCCCTCATTTTTTCAAAGAAGAATTTTACACTTCCGGGATAAAACCTTGTGCTCGATAAATATTTAATTGAGAACTGATCACTTTCTTCTTCATTGGCTCTGCTATTAGCCAATAATGTTAAACCAGAAAATAGATTTGCCACAATTTCGGCTGTTTGAGAGGGATTGCTACCTAAAGCAAGCCCCAACAAAAATTGAATGCCGTATGCAGAAGTCATTCTTTGAGTGGCATGCCTTCTCTCAACGTGAGCAATTTCGTGCCCAATTACCCCCGCTAGCGCTGCTTCAGAATCCAGATATTTTAATATTCCGGTATAGAGATAAACGTATCCTCCCGGAACTGCGAATGCATTTAATGTAGTATCATTCTCAATTATTTCAAGTTGATAATTGTAGCTCGTCGATTTTTTAACTTCTGGTGAATTAAGAATTTCTCTAAATATCTTATTGTTGATATAATCTTTTACGTCTGGATTTTTAGTATAGATTGGGTACTCTTTAACATTTTTCCTCAACTCCTGATCAAACTGCTGTCCCATGGTTACTTCATCACGATCAGTAAAAATATTTAAACCAGCCGAGCATGCGGCAACTACTAAGACCAGTAAGAAGGATGAAAGCTTCCATTTTTTTAAGAACATGGTATCACCTTTAAATTATTGATTGAAATCTTTTCCTTAAAAGATAAATAAATATTGGCGCACCCAGCATTGCTGTAATTGCTCCTACCGGCATTTCGGATGGCGCTATTATAATTCTTGAAAGCGAATCAGCAAGTATCAAATAGGATGATCCTATAAAAAATGATGCGGGTAAAACCATTCTATTATCAACGCCTAAAAGCATCCGGCATATATGAGGAATTATTAGCCCCACAAATCCAATAATGCCGCTCACCGAGACAATAGCACCAATCATTAAACTTGTTAGCAGATAAATTATAATCTTCAATCGGTTTGTATTTAACCCAAGCTGTTTTGCCGAATCGTTTCCGAGACTTAATAAATTTAACTTGTAAGAATTAATTATAAGAAAAAATGAGATGCTAATGACTATCACAAATATAAATGGCAGCGATTCCTTTCTGGCTAAAGATAAATTTCCTATCAACCAGAAAACCGCCGTTCTTAGTGAATCATTTAATATTGTCATCATAAAAAGAATTGCCGCAGAAAAGAATGCTCCAATCATTACTCCGGAAAGAAGAAGTACATTAGGTTCAAGTTCTCCATATTTTTTACCAACAAGGAATACAAGCAGCATTACAATTAGAGTACCCCCAAATGCAAATAGTTGAGTGCCCCATATGGAAAATCCGAGCAGCATTGAAAGTACAGCGCCAAAAGTGCCGCCACTGGAAATTCCCAATATATATGGTTCGGCTAATGGATTTAAAAGTATTGCTTGAAATACCGCACCGGCAATTGATAGACCGCCCCCAACCAGCATTGCGTAAATTACTCGCGGTAAACGAATATCCAATATAATCTGTTCATTTGGTCCGCTCCCGGATCCAAATAAAATTTGAATAATTTCACTTAAGGAAACATTAGTAGAACCTGCGGATAATCCGATAAAAAAAACAATACACGATGAGATGAATAGTGATATTATTATGATAGTAAAATTTTTTCGATTTAATCGTTCAATTCTTTCCATAACAAATCCAATAGTTCAGGAATGCCATTCTGAGTCGCGGCTGAAAAAGAGATTAATTTACCTGAGTAACCTCTTATTTTTTTTGCAAGTAGTTTTTTTAATTCGGCTTTCTCAATTAGATCTGTTTTTGTTAATGCAACAATTTTTTTCTTCTTAGCAAGAATTTCCGAATAACTGTTGAGTTCATTTAAAAGTGTTTTATAATCGGCCACAAAATTTTCGGAGGAGCAATCAATTAGTATCAATAATATTTTTGTTCTTTCTATATGCCTCAAGAATTTTATACCTAATCCTTTGCCCTGATGTGCACCTTCAATTATTCCCGGGATGTCGGCAACGATAAAACTGCTGAAATCTTTATATTTGACAATACCAAGGTTAGGTTCAAGTGTTGTAAAGGGATAATCGGCAATTTTTGGTTTAGCCGCCGATATTGTTGATATAAGAGTTGATTTGCCCGCATTAGGGAATCCAACCAATCCAATATCTGCAATAAGTTTTAATTCAAGAATCAAATTGTATTCTTCTCCCGGTTTTCCACTTTCAGCGAACCTTGGAGTTTGTTTGGTAGGGGTAGCAAAATTACTATTTCCCTTACCCCCTTTTCCCCCTTTAGCTGCAACCGCTTCTTCACCATCCTCTTTTAAGTCGAATAGAATCTCCTCCGTCTCCGCATCTTTAACAATTGTACCAACCGGAACCTTTATAATTATATCTTCGCCGGTTTTACCATCTTTGAGAGATGTACCACCATTATCACCATTATCGGCAATAAATCTTCTCTTATACTGAAAATTAATTAGTGTATTAAGATTTCGGTCAGCTAAAAAAATAACATTACCACCGTTCCCACCATTACCTCCAGAAGGGCCCCCTTTGGGAATATATTTTTCACGGCGAAACGCAATAGCTCCATTGCCGCCATCTCCCGCTTTAATATATACTTTTGTATAATCTATAAACATTTAACTCTCAAATGATTGTGAAATAATGCCCCTAAAAATCTGAGCTTCCTTTGAATTTGTTGCCACGCCCCTTTTTTTGAGCGTTTCATTTATTACAAAATGGGCATCATCAACATTTTTACACGCTGAAATCTCCTCAATTGTTGTAGCGAAATCCTCAATATCGTAATCAAAAACTATTTCAATTATTTTCGTCATATCTTTCTGTTCGAGAAGATCGTTAATATCAATTTTATTTTTAGCTTCCATCTCAGGAGGAACCGAGCTGAAAAATGAATTTTGTTCAATTATAGCATTTTCCTCTTTATCATTAACTAATTCTGTATCCAAACTTTTAACCTCTTCATCATCTTCCAAATCAAATTCATTAATAAAACCAAGTTTTTCCTCTTCAATTTTTTGTATCTGCTCATAATCGCTTATATCAATTTCATCCTTAACTTCTGCCTGTTGATCAACTTCATTATTAACAATTTCTTCATCATTATCCTCTTTGCCAATTTCAAATTTAGGCAATGCATTATTTATCGTGGTTGGCAGATTGTCATTATTTTCTTCCACTTTTTCATCTTCAAACACAAATCCAAATGTATGAACATAATTTTCATCATTAATGTTTTCCCCTATTCCCTTAATCTCAATCAGATCATCTTTCGCGGGGACAACTAAATCTTCATTCTCATTATTAGTTTGTTCGGGTATCTCGAGATTTAAATCCTCTGCTGCGTCTTTAGCATTTTCAAGGGTATCTATTTCTTCATCAAGGAAATTGAAGTTGTAATCTGTCTCGACTGGCGTTACCAGCTCCTCAGATAATTCTGCTTTAACTACTTCTTCGAATGGTTGGGTATCTTCCTCTTTCTTTTCTTCTATTTCCAATAATAGATCACTGAGATCAAAAGAAGATTCGGCGAGAGGTTCTTTTATTGATAACTCCTCCTCAATTTCAGGTGCATTTGTTTCATCTTCATCAACCGGTTCATTCATTTCAACTGGTTCAGCTACAATATTTTCAACTTTATCTTCAAAACGTATCTCCTCTTGAGATTCGATTTCCGGAATACTCTCAGTTTTTTCTATCACAACAGAATTTAGGATTCTACTAATATCAGCAATCTTTAGTTTTATATTTTCATCATCTCCAAACACACTTTTGAGTTTTAGCGTATGTTTCTTCTGCCCCTTTTCCTCAAGAAATGTAATAATAGCGCCTAACGATATTTTGTTTTTTTGCACTTCCCCAATGTTTAAAAATTCAGCCATTGAATTCAGAGCGGAATGATAAACCGCATTCAAATAAGAATCGACAGCTAATAGATCACTTTTTATCAACAACTCCTCAAATTCGGTATCATTCATAGAAAGTATTTTTTTTGAATTAATATATTCTATTATAATTTTAACCGAATGTCGATAGTAATAAACATACTTGAGAATCTGCTTAATTTCATTAGTCGTTTTGTGATTGGATTCATCGAACACAAATTTTAATAAAGTCCAGCGGGGCTGAATAAGGTAATTAATTGTGAAAGAAGTGGCATGTAAAATTAGTTTTGCAACATATTCTTGTGTAAACCTTTTTGTTGATTTTACCTCATCGGCAATTAAATTGAAATAGCCGGTAATTTTTTCACCAGAATAATCGAATACCGACTTACGAAGTAATTTCTGGCGGTCCTCAAATATCAAATAATCTATTTCTGCCGAAATGTATTGAAGAATTGCGGGATGGAGGTCAACTTGAGATAATTGCTCGAATGTAAAATAGGGACCAAGCCGGTTTACTTTATTGAGGTTAAAATCGTATATAAATTTTATTTCGCGTTCGAACATTTCTACTTTCAATTATCGGATTGTCTTATACGAATAATACAAAAAAACGATTAAAAAAGCCCAATTCAATTATATTTGGTTCATAAGTGATCAGGTTAGAATTAGAACTGCTGTGTTTGGATTATTGATATTATATATCTTGAGAAAAGTATTTTAATCTGTCAATTTAATATTATTTATCATTGACAATCGTCATAACAAAAATGAGCAACTCGAATAACAGTTTTCCTATTTAGAATTCTTATTATTCTTTTGATAGTTATGCATAAACTTTCCAAATTTTTTATCCTTCTGCCTCTTTTCTAGATAGGACATTTCGAGATACAATGATTCTTTATAAATTTTAATGTAATTATTATATCGCTCTATAGTTAATTCTCCACTTTCTACAGCATTAAGAATTGCACACCCCTTTTCAACTGTGTGAGTACAATCTGAGAACCGGCACTCTTTCGAAAGCTCGCTAATTTCATTAAATGTATCATCAAGCCCAGAATCGGCTGACATAATACCAAGTTCACGCATTCCGGGACTATCGATTACTATCGCGCCATTGTCTAGCACTATTAATTCTCGTCTCGTAGTAGTATGTTTACCCCGTCCATCCTTTTCCCTAATTGGTTGGGTTTTATATAATTCTTCATTTATCAAATTATTCAATAATGTAGTTTTACCAACACCCGACGAGCCAAGTAAACAATAGGTTTCAGCAGAGTTAAAGTACATTTTAATATTTTCAATATCGGCTCTGCTGTTATTGCTGAATGCAACTATTTTAATATCAGCAAATATTTTATAGATATCATTTATCTTACTCTCAATTTCGTTGCTGCTTAAAAGATCACTTTTACTTAAAAATATTATGGGAGTAATATTCCCCTCATTTATCACTACTAAATAGCGTTCAAGTCTTCTCAAGTTAAAATTCGCATCGAGCGACTGCATAATAATTGCATAATCTACATTTGCACCCATCAACTGGTAATCTATATCCTTGCCAGAAGTCTTTCTTTTTAATAAAGTTTTGCGGGGAAATATATCACGAATTATAGCTAAGGTTTCCTCATCGAGTAATTGAATGTACACCCAATCGCCGACAGTTGGTAAATCCAGAGATGAATCGGTATTGAACAAAAATTTTCCGGTTAGTTCAGCGTAGATCTCACTTGTACCGTTTGATACCACAAAACTATTCTTGTTTACGCTGATTACTCTCGCTATTTGCAGATTATTTAATTTTTCAGTTTCAATTCTATCTTGAAACCATTTATCGAAGCCAAGTTTTTCTAAGTGATTCATACTATAAGAGATTTACTATTTTTTTCCCCGGTATCTATTATTTCTATTTCTAGAACTTTGTTCTCCGGAACTACTTCTCTTTTTAATATCTATTCTAGGTTTTCTAGGCAAATTTTTCTTCTGGTGAATTTCCGGAATAGGCACAAGCAAATTATCTTCAGGAAACACACACTCAATTTTTTTACCCAAATATTTTTCTAATCGGGAAATTTCATGCCCATCATTTTCATCGGCAAAACTTATAGAGATACCTTTTGCGCCGGCGCGTCCGGTTCTACCAATTCTATGTACATACTCCTCAACATCTTGCGGAATATTATAATTAATAACATGAGAAATTGCCTCAACATGAATTCCGCGAGAGGCAACATCGGTGGCAACAAGTACACGTACCTTCCCTTCACGAAAACTTTCGAGACGCTTAATACGCTGACTCTGTTCAACATCACCAGAAAGCAATGCGCATTTAATTCCATAAGCTTCAAAAGTATCTTTAACCCTTTTAGCTTCATACTTACGGTTTACGAAAACCAACACACGTTCAAGGTTTTTATTCATAATTAAATTATAAAGAAGAGTTGGTTTTTCTTTAATTGTAGTTATATATATAATTTGTTCAACTGCTTCAACAGTAATCTCTTCCGGTTTTACAATCACTTCAAAAGCATCCTTCGTCCACGATTCAGCAAGTCGTTTTACATCACCATTTAGTGTAGCACTGAAAAACATGGTTTGCCTTTTTGATTTCGGGGGAGTAGATGAAACAATTTTCTTAACAGCGGGAATAAATCCCATATCGAGCATACGGTCGGCTTCATCAATAATTAAGATTTCAATTTTTCCCAGATCAACTATATTTTTTTCCATAAAATCAATTAAACGCCCGGGGGTACAAATCAAAATATCAATCTCATTATTTCGCAAGATACTCTGTTGTTTCTGGTAGTCAACTCCTCCGAGTAGTGAAAGTATAGTGCATGGAATATATTTCCCGAGTCCTCTCGCGTCCTTTTCAATCTGCAGAACAAGTTCTCGTGTAGGGGCTAAAATTAACGCTCGCGGCACTCCATGCTTTCTCTTTTTATCTATTGGATTAGAAACAATATGATTAAATATTGTAATAAGGAACGCCGCGGTTTTTCCGGTTCCTGTTTGCGCTTGAGCTGTAACATCAAGTCCAGTTAATGATTTTGCTAGTGTTTCCTCTTGGACCTGTGTGCAGTATTTAAAGCCAAGATCGTACACAGCGTGTAAAATATTTTCAGAGATATTCAAATCATGAAACCGTGTTTTACCCGGCTCAGCCGGAACATTAAAAACAGATTTATCCCATGGTTCAGTAGAGATAACCTGATCCTGCTTATCAGTTTTCTTTCCGTTGAGTGCCCGTTTTTCATGCCGCTTCTGATATTCTTCTCTAGTTTCTTTTTTAAAAGGTCTACGCGCGGGTTTTGGTTTGTCTGTATTTACCTGCGAAGCTGCCAGCTGTTCCCCTTTCTCTTTTGAATAAACTTTTTTATTTCGTGGAACTGTGTGGCTCTCTTTTACTTTTGCTTCTGTTATTGATACAGTTGATTTTGGCTTTTTGCCAAAAATAGTTTTTAGTTTTGATGCGATTTTCTTTAACAAGTTATACTTCTTAGATTAATTAAATTTGTGGCAAATATACGATTTTAATTAGATAGGTGCGTTGGGCTGAATCTGATATTGATTCTAATTATTTTATTGGTAATAAGAGTGTATTATTCTTCCTCTAATCTTTCTTGCGCAGATTTTACGATTCCATTTGAATCCCAGTCATGTTTTCCCCAGTCCGTATACTGATTGATAGTAGGCTGATATGTTATAAAATATCTCGAAAGCAATATGTAATAGCGTTTTAACTTGAAATGACAATCCCCCACACAATTACAATAACCTGAATGGCTCTCCCGAATCCGACTACTGCCCGATCAAGGGACAGTACCATTTTGTAATATTCGTTATCAGAAAAAAAATCAGAAATTATTAAGGTAAAAACGCGTAATATTCATTAATTATTTTCATTTAAGCTTCACCATTCTTTATTTTCTAAGCAAAAGTATTATATTTGCCCCCAAAATGATCAATTTTGAGTCAAAGACACTCAATTCTTTGAAAATGAAAAGATTATGAAAAATTTAAGTAAAAATGCTTGGATGGTGACCGATCATTCTAACTACATATTAAATATTAAGCGCAAACAAAAATAAATATATAAGGAAGAGTTAACTATGAAAAATCTTTTAACATTACTAAAGGAGAAGAATATTATCCTACCCGATAATATTGCAGAATTATTATCGGATTCTAAAAGTTACACAGTCTTTAATACCAATGAAGAGTTGGCAGAAGCTTCTACAAACGGAAAAGAAAACTCCGAGTTCGAAGTAGCGTATGATGTACCGGGCAAAGGTAATTATGTTGAAGCAATTGTACAACGAGTTAAAAATGGGATTTCCGCTAACTATACAGAAGCATATATGCGCCGAAGGGATCCCGGAACAATGGTTATAGCCGATGACCATCCTACAGATAAAAAAAGGTTTTTGGAAAAATATGGTTACGAATTCTCAAAATTACAGATGGAAACATTCGATTGGTTAAAAAAACAAGATTTGGCGGTTTTCTTCTACTTTGCAGGAAGAGAAAATATCGGTTCTTTAGGAATTGCTATCGCACCGGCTAATGCGGCGTTTTTTGCTCTAGGATTATCAATGCTGCAAGAAATGGTAGCCATAGATGAATTGAAAGATAATGCAGAAATAAAATCGGTAATATTTGTAGCTCCAATTTTTAGGCATACTCATTTTAACGGTAAACAGGTTGTGGTTCATAACCGAACAGAATCGATACACGAATTGTATTCATATAATTTATATCCCGGACCTAGCGCCAAAAAAGGTCTTTACGGCGTTATGCTAACACAAGCCGAAAAAGAGGATTGGATAATTGCTCACTGTTCGGCCGTGCAATCTATAAGTCCTTATGATAATCTAACCACCTTCATGCATGAAGGCGCAAGCGGCGGCGGTAAAAGTGAAATGCATCAGCATATTATTAGAGAACCCGATGGACGGGTTCTTTTAGGACGAAATAGTGTAACTTCTGAAGAAAGATTTATTACAATTCCCCGTTTCTGTTCTTTCAATTCTGTTGCTGATGATATGGCTTTTTGCCATCCATCCGTTCAGAAAAAGGATGGTAAGCTTAGAATTATTGATGCTGAAAACGCGTGGTTTGTTAGGGTTGACAGTGTAAAAGAATATGGAGAAGATCCCACTCTCGAAAAACTAACAATTAACCCTTCCCTTCCATTACTGTTTTTAAATATCGAAACCCAACCCAATGCAACAGCATTAATTTGGAATCATATTCAGGATGAACCGGGGAAATCATGCCCCAATCCTAGAGTAATTATTCCCCGAAGATCAGTCCCTAATGTTGTTAAAAAACCTGTATCGGTTGATATTAGAAGTTTCGGAATTCGTACACCAATCTGTACCAAAGAAAATCCATCATACGGTATTGTTGGCTTGTTCCATATATTACCCCCAGCACTTGCTTGGTTGTGGAGGTTAGTTGCTCCGCGCGGACACAATAATCCAAGTATTGTAAGTACGGGAGGAATGGAAAGTGAGGGGGTTGGATCTTACTGGCCATTTGCCACAGGTAAACGGGTTCCACATGCCAATATGCTTCTCAAACAGTTAATTGATACGCCAAGAACAACCTTCACATTAGTACCAAACCAAAGTATTGGCGTTTGGAAAGTTGGGTTCAAACCTCAACTTTTAATGAGAGAATATCTTACACGCAGAGGTGCCGCCCGTCTCCGAACTGATCAGTATCAGCCGGCACGCTGCCCTTTATTAGGTTATGAGTTGAATTATCTTACTATTGAAGGTTCAAAAATTCCTTCAAGATTTTTGAAAGTTTATAACCAAACTGAAGTTGGATTTGAAGGTTATGACGCCGGCGCAGAAATACTGAAAGCTTTCTTTAAATCCGAATTGCAGAAATACTTAAAAGAAGATTTGCTGCATACAGGTAAACGCATTATTGATGCATGTCTATCGAATGCAACAATTGATGAATATAATGAAATCGTGCCTATGAGCTACCAATATGAATATTCCTTTAACAGAATTGATGATTATGAACATAATAATGTTTTGTAAAATTAGAATTACATTATTTAGATAATACCGGCTCCCAATAGTAATGAAAAAAGAAGAAGGAATATTGCAACGGTAACTTGCAGCGTTTTTATTGTCATTTTCTTTAGAAGTTTATTACCAAAGAACGCACCTATAAATGCTGAAAGAGTAGCCGTTACAATTAATGCATAATCGATATTACTGCCTATCAATAAAATATCTTTCATGTATACAGATAATCTTGATATGTCAATCATAACGGAAATTATTACTCCTGTTGCAATAAACTCTTCTTTCGTCAAATTTAGTTTTATTAAAAACGCCGATCTCAGCGCACCCTGGTTACCTGAAAGTCCGCCGAAGAAGCCGCTGAGAATTCCACCAATCGGTAAATATTTTTTATCAAAATTTATTCTCGTGAAAAACGGGATAATATCGAATAACGCAAAAAATGCCAATAAAACCGATATTAACAATTTAACCGGCATAATTACAAATTCTGAACCGAATGCAGAATAGGTAATTATTGGTTTCATTTCTGTAACTAGTGTTAATATTAAAGCTCCAAAAAAAGAAAATAGAATTGCCGGCACACCGAATTTTAGAGTTATGGATTTATTAATATTTTTACCGACAAGAAATAGTTTGAATATGTTGTTTAAAAAATGAACTATGGCAGTAAGCGTAATAGCATATTGAATTGGAAAAAATAGCGCAAACACTGGAACGAGTATTGTCCCAAGTCCAAATCCAGAGAAAAAAGTAAGAGCCGAAGCAATTAACGCGACTAAAGAGACTACTACATATTCAACCATATTTATAATTTTCTTTGGCTTTTACCGTTAATAATTATCCGCCAAAATTATATTATTGAAAAGGTTATACGGCAAAAAATAATTTCTAAAAATCAAAAAGGTCCCCTAAAAAACCCTCACGTTTCTTTTTCTTATATCCATACTTATTATAATCATCATCATAGCTTTTGTTATATGACTCCCTTTGTTGATTATTAACAGGTAGTGATTGGGCTGATTTATCGATGATTTTATCAAGTTCACCTCTATCAAGCCACACTCCTCGGCATTCAGGACAATAATCAATTTCAATTCCCTGGCGGTCTGAAATAACCAACTTAACCTCTTTACAAACTGGACAATTCATACTAACTCCTTTTCATTTTATTAAAAATTATCTAATACAAACTTCATAAAAGATACAAATGTTTTTTAAACTAAACTTGGTTTAAAACAAAGAAATAATCTCTTTATTGTGGCACGAAGATGTGAAAAAATTATATTAAATCAAATAATGCAGGTAGAAAGGGTTCTTCGAGACCACTCATCATACTTCCCCTTAATACAATTAGGAGGATATTACGAAAACAATTATTCCAACTGTGTATCTACTGAGTACTAAAATTGAGGATATTTTTGCTTCCTCCTATTTACTGAATCCACCAAATACAAGAGAAATAACCGCAGAAGAGATTGTAAGAATAAAACCGGTAAAGCATAATTTCTTGAATATCACACTTATAAATAAATTGAGGCGAACGATTATAAAATCAATTTCAGATCAAAAGCAAAAAAACTAAACCTGTTATAAAGATGACAATTTTGATCCCTAAAAATATCCGATCTATTTTCTTAACTCGGTTAACTGATTTTTGATTATCCTCTTTTACAATCCCGGCGGTATATATTGTTGCCATAATAGCAATTATAATAGTTAGGTAAGCTAGAACATAAATCTTATCGAGGAGTACCAAATAACTAACAGCGGGTAGGGAATCGGAATAATTTTGTTGAAGGAATACAGCTGTAAGCAGTGTGGTAATTGGCAGTAGAATGCGGGAATCTACTCTTCTTGGATCAAGTAGAAGCGCACCCCAGCTTGCGAGCAGAACAATTATTAGAGGTAGAAGTAATTTCCATATAAAGTAGTTTGCAGGCCGTGAAACCTTAAGTTCAAAACGCAATGCGGAGTAATTTGAAATTTTCTTATCTGCATCCGGATCACCAAAGTTTGTTGAATAGGTATGTGTAGAGCCTGAAATTTGATAATTCTTAAATTCCCATCCTGGTATTTCAAGATCTGTCGCATATCCAGATTCGAGAGTATCGGCATAATATATTATTTCATCGGTTGTATGAACAGAATTTTCTATTATCACACCAAGTCTTTGCTCATCAAGTGGAAAACGCTCAAATCTAAAATTCTCCCTGAACCTTCCTTCAACTCTTATAGCTTGATAAAAACTACTATCAGCCAACATTTTGGGGACATCATAGACGTTTACTTTTGTCATCCCCCAATCTTCAACGCCATTCATAAATTCAACTTTTTCAGTTGGATCAATATCACCTTTCCAAATAAACCAAACATAAAAGTCCATGTAAAAAGTATTGCTCGCCGGGTCTAATTCATAAATATTCTGGGCGTAAAATCCCACCTTAACTTTTTGTGGAATAGGATTAGATTCCACAATGCTTTGATAATTTTGATTTTGAATTCCTTTTTGTGTGTTCAAACTATCTTTTGATGCCGCCTCTAGAATTGTAAAGCAGAAAAGAAAAGTAATTATATAAACCAGATTGAAAAATTTTGGTGGGTAATAGGGAAATAAATCGATAGTCTTTATCATTCTATGCCCGAATTGAAATTCAGAGATAACATCTTTAGTGTGGTGCGAAAATGTGAAAAAATTATATTAAATCAAATAAAATGAATGGATGTTTCTTTACTACTATTTTAGGAACACTTTATAATAAAGAAACGCCCCATAGGGGGCGTTGGTAAGTAGAATTTAAGTTTATTATGAGAATTCTTTAAGAACTATAGTGTCTAATATGAAGTATTTCAAATTAACTATTTCACTTTTGCCATAAAGTATTCTCTATTCATTCGGGCAATATTTTTAACCGAGATACCTTTTGGGCATTCGGCTTCACACGCGTAAGTATTTGAACAGCTTCCAAAACCCATTTCATCCATAACCTTTACCATTGCCTCAACTCGCTGATAACGTTCCGGTTTTCCTTGCGGAAGAAGAGCAAATTGAGAAACCTTAGCGCTAACAAACAACATTGCTGAAGCGTTTTTACACGCTGCAACACAAGCCCCGCATCCAATGCATGCGGCGGCATCCATTGCTTCCGACGCAATATCTTTATGAATTGGAATTGCGTTTCCATCGGGCACACTGCCTGTATTAACAGAAATAAATCCTCCGGCCTGCTGAATTTTGTCAAGCGCGGTTCTATCGACGATTAAATCCTTTATAATTGGAAATGCCTTTGCGCGGAATGGCTCAATCCAAATTGTCTCGCCATCTTTAAAGTTACGCATGTGAAGCTGGCATGTTGCAATTTTAGGAACAGGTCCGTGCGGTTGACCCTGTATTACTAAATCGCAGGTTCCGCAAATACCCTCACGGCAATCGCTTTCAAAAGCAACGGGTTCAAGATTTTTACTTTCTAATTCATTATTCAGATCATCCAGCATTTCAAGAAAAGATGAATCTGGAGAGACACTAATTTTATATTCAACAAAACTTCCAGGCGAGTTAATGCTTTTTTGCCGCCAAATTTTTAGAGTCAGATTCAATTTATTTGCGCTCATTATTTATAACTCCTTTGCGCTAGTTTTACATTTTCAAATTCAAGGTTTTCTTTGTGAAGATTCCATTTACCCGCATTCTCAAATTCCCAGGCAGCTACGTAAGTATAATTTTCATCGTCACGTTTAGCTTCCCCCTCTTCTGTTTGATATTCTTCTCTAAAATGACCGCCGCACGATTCATTTCTATCGAGAGCGTCAACAGCCATTAATTCACCAAGCTCAAGAAAATCGGCAACACGAAGCGCGCGTTCGAGGCATTGATTAACATCATTATTTTCTCCAACCACATTCACATCTTTCCAGAAATCCTCTCGAATCGCTTTTATTTCCTGAATAGCTTCTTTCAATCCCTTTTCATTTCTAGCCATTCCAACTTTATTCCACATTACTCTGCCAAGCTTTTTATGAATCTCATCAACCGTTTTCTTTCCTTTAATTGAGAGAAGTTTTTTCGTGTTTTCTTCCGCTTCATTTTTAACTTTATCAAATTCAGGATGATCTGTTTTAACCAAACTAGGTTTATCACCGGCTAGATAGTTTCCGATAGTGTATGGAATTACAAAATAGCCATCCGCTAAACCCTGCATTAATGCGCTTGCTCCAAGCCGGTTTGCACCATGATCGGAAAAGTTGGCCTCACCAGCAACAAATAAGCCTGGAATTGTGCTCATCAAATTATAATCTACCCATAATCCTCCCATAGTATAATGGGGTGCGGGATATATTTTCATTGGCACTTGATAAGGATTTTCCCCCGTAATAGTTTGATAGATCTCAAATAAGTTGCCGTAACGTTCTTCAATTAATTTTTGACCAAGCCGATTAATAGCATCTTTAAAATCGAGATAAACAGCTTCCTGTCCTTGAGCGCCGCGACCATCATCAAACGCTTCTTTTGCCGCACGGGATGAAATATCGCGAGGTGAAAGATTTCCATAAGTAGGATATTTTCTTTCGAGATAATAATCTCTTTCCTCTTCAGGAATATCATTCGGCTTACGCATATCATTTTTAATTTTTGAAACCCATATTCTGCCATCATTACGAAGACTCTCACTCATTAAAGTAAGTTTAGATTGGTTTTCACCATGAACTGGAAGACATGTAGGATGTATTTGTGTATAGCATGGATTTGCAAAAGCGGCACCTCTTCGATGAGCGCGCCATATAGCGGTAGTATTGCACAACATTGCGTTGGTTGATAAGAAGAAAACGTTAGCGTATCCACCCGTGGCAAGTATAACCGCATGTGCTGAGTGCTTCTCAATTTCTCCTGTTAACAAATTCCTAACAACTATTCCTTTAGCAACGCCATCCACTACAACTAAATCAAGCATTTCTCTTCTGTTGAATAACTTAACTTTGCCTGTATTTATCTGACGATTCATTGCACTATAAGCACCAAGTAACAATTGCTGTCCTGTTTGTCCTTTAGCGTAAAAAGTTCTCGAAACAAGCGCGCCGCCGAATGAGCGGTTATCGAGCAATCCCCCATACTCACGTGCAAATGGAACACCTTGTGCGACGCATTGATCAATAATATTATTGCTAACTTCTGCCAGTCTATAAACATTAGCCTCGCGGGCGCGGAAATCGCCCCCTTTAACGGTATCATAAAATAATCTATATACGGAATCGCCATCATTCTGATAATTTTTTGCGGCATTAATTCCACCCTGCGCGGCAATACTATGAGCGCGGCGGGGACTATCGTGATAAGTAAATGCTTTTACATTGTAGCCCAGTTCTCCCAAACTTGCGGCGGCAGAAGCTCCTGCTAATCCAGTGCCTACAACTATTATATCAAATTTTCTTTTATTTGCCGGATTCACAAGTTTCATATTGAACTTATGATTTGTCCATTTATCTTGAATTGGCCCTTCCGGAATTTTAGAATCTAATTTTATCATTAGTTACCTCCGAAGAAAAATAAAAAGTAAACCGGAATTGAAGCGAACAATAAAGCAACCAAAACCGAATATACAGTTCCAATAATTTTAATTATGGGAAAGTATTTATTGTTATTCCAGCCAAATGTTTGAAACGCGCTTTGGAAACCATGATTAAGATGAAATCCCAGAACGAACATCGAGAGTATATAGAAGCTCGCATAAATGGGATTTTGAAATGCCGCTGATACTGTTTCGTAGTAAGTATGATTTTCATGTATCTGCGCATCAAAATTAAATGATACCCACATTGTTCTTAAATGAACTACCAGAAATATTAGAATAATTGAACCGGAGTGAATCATTGTTCTTGAAAATATTGTGGAGTTTTTTGAAGCCCCGCTGATTGTATATTCAACCGGACGAGCTTTTTTATTTTCCAAATACAGTTTGAAGCCGTTAAAAATGTGAAGAATAAAAATAGTCGCTAAAATAACTTCAATAATACGGATTAAAGGTTTAATACCATCTAAACTTTTTACAACAGTATTAAATACATCCGGACCGGCAAACAGTGTAAGATTATTGAACAAATGTATTTTTAAAAACAAAATCAGACAAATGCCGGTTATTGCCATAACCAACTTTTTGCCGATTGATGAATTGATACTTTTCCAAAACCAGCTCATTAAATTTCTCCTATTTTAGATGGATTTTAGGAAATGATAAAAGATTTGCTTCATGAATTAGATTTTTTATTATTCTAGTCAAAGTGAAGTTTATCATATTATGTGACTTAAATTAAGTGTATTAATGATTTATTTCAAAGAATAAATTTGAAATATGCCGAAAATGTTCATGTAACTCTAATCACTAATAAATCCTTTTTCAATTATCAAATTTATTTGATACTTTTCCATCAGTTCTTTAAAATTATTTGCGGTGTCGTTCAGACTCAATAGGGAAACCGGTTAAAATCCGGTGCTGACGCGCAACTGTAAGAAACGAAAAAAGTCGTTTAACACAAAGCCACTGAAAAGCAGTGTAGAGTTTAGAGTGAAGAATATAGAGTAAAAGCTATATACTCTACACTCATTACTCAATACTCATCACTCGATACTCAATACTCTACACTCGAATCGGGAAGGCGTTTTACGATGTTTCAAGCCAGGAGACCTGCCGTAAATATCATTAATCAATAGCCGAAAATCGGCAAACCTTCGCGGGAGAGGTTTTGATGATCTTTACATCATTCCAATTTATTTACTGCCCACGAAGTTATTCTTCTAATATTTATTCATAGGAGTAACTTCAATGAAAATACTATTTTCATTTCTATTAATTCTAATTTTTAATCTGCGGTTATATTCTCAGGATACACTTAAGGCTACTCTCGAAAATGTAATTGTAACCGCCACAAAAACAGAAAGCCAGTATTTATCTATCGCCAGCTCTGTTACAGTAATTGATTCCAAAGAAATTTTAACAAGCGGGAAAAGTTCGGTTGCCGAAATACTTCGCACTGTTCCCGGGATCAATGTTATACAGCAAGGCGGATTAGGGAAGTTAACCCGTGTATTTATGCGGGGGGCAAATTCCGAGCATACTTTAGTTATTATTGATGGAGTAAAAGTAAATGATCCCTCCTCTCCAAATAACGCATTCGATTTTGGGACAATGAATACTTATGATATCGATAAAATTGAAATTGTTAGAGGTGCACAAAGCACATTATATGGTTCTGACGCAATAGCGGGAGTTATTAATATTATTACTAAAAACGGATCAGAAAAACCGGGATATTATGCTTCCATTGAGGGAGGTTCAAACACTTTTTATAAAGGTATTTTGAGTGCTTCGGGAAGTTATAATTCCATTTCATATAATATTTCTTCAACACGATTAAGTACCGAGGGAATATCAGCCGCTAATAGTATTTATGGGAATAGTGAAAAAGACAATTTTATTACAAATGCTTTAACTTCTAATATCGCAATTAATATAGTGCCTCAATTAAAAATTGGACTACAATATAAATTTTCATATTCAGAAGCAGGATTGGATCAAAGTGAAAAACTCGGTGATGATCCAAATTTTAATTACAAGACTGAAGAACAATTGCTAAAATTTGATGCATCTGCTGAACTGTTGAATGGTATTTGGAAACCGCAATTTTCGGCATCCGTTACTAAACGCTACAGTCGTTCGTTGGATGAACCTGATATAGTAAGGCCAAATGATTATCTCGATAATTATGCTCGCGGTAATAGGATAAAATTTGATTTCCAGAATAATTTCAATCTAGGCAAAATGAATCTATTGACTATTGGTTTAGAAAGTCAGACTGAAAAAGCTCACACAAGTTATAATTCAACAAGTTTGTGGGGTCCTTACGAAAGTGTTTTTCCGGAGGAATCTATGAGGACGCTTGGAATATATGTCCAAAACCAATTAAATGTCAGCAATCAATTTTTTGTTACTGCAGGTTTCCGCTATGACGATAATCAGAAATTCGGAAATATCATCACATACCGAATAGCTCCATCATACTATGTCAGTTCTACAAATACAAAACTAAAGTTTACCTACGGCACAGGATTTAAAGCTCCTTCATTATTTTACTTATTTGATCCGATGTTCGGCAATCGTGATTTAAAACCGGAGAAGAGCAATGGTTATGATTTTGGAATTGAACAATTTTTTGCATCGGGTAAATATTCTTTCGGTGTGAATTACTTCTCTCTCAAACTAAAAAACATGTTTGGGTTCGATGCTAATTATAAAACAGTAAATATTGCCGAAGCTTCATCAAATGGATTGGAGTTTTTCTTATCATTAAAAAATGTTAGAGGACTAAATATTACGTCATCATATACATATAATAAATCAAAGGATGAGCACTCCCTAAGCTCCGATTATAATCAGCAATTATTAAGAAGACCCAAGCATCAATTCTCAATTTCAACATATTATATTTTTAATATTGACCTCTCTGTCGGAACAGAATATAGATTTGTTGGAGAACGTGACGATAAAGATTTCTCAGCATTTCCCGCCGCACGTGTTACTATGCCAAGTTATAGTATTTTAGATTTATCGGCTCGTTATAAAATATTTAATAATATTTCATTAAACGCACGCATCGAAAATTTATTTAATAAAGAATATGAAGAAGTGCTTTTTTACGGGACTTTAAAGAGAACTTTTTACGCAGGAGTTAGTTATTCACTATAAAAGAATCGCATTTGATTTACGACTTTTCACATTCTGCTCAATCTCTGCGTGAACTTTGAGAACTCTGCGTTTAGGTATTAACGCAGAGTTCTCATTATTAAGTTACTCCGCCATTATTTCACATCCACCTTCAGTAATTGGTTTGCTTCTCTCAGCTTCCACTCTACTATTCTTCTTAAAAGCGGAAGTTTATCGAAGGCACTGTTTTCTTGAATCAAAGCATAATAATTTTCGAATGTAGTTTGTGGGTCATCCAGATAAAGAGAAACCAAAGCATTAGTATAGTGAAACTCTTCCAATGGAATTTGTTTTTTTAAGTTGGGATTAGCGACAAGAAGTTCTGAGATTTTTAGGCACGTTGCTTTTGCTTCATTGAGTTCATTATTAAGTAAATAATTGCTAGCCAGCTTAATTAATAACTTTGCCTGAGTAGGGGCATCTTTAGCCGAATATTTAATAAAATCATCCGCATCTTTTTTAACCGATTGAATCTGCAGAAAGTTAGTTTGGTTAATTTTTTCGAGCATTGTCATATTCAGGTATTCGCGTCTCAGGTAGAATGAATCGGGATACTGTTCAATAATTTCTTTATAATGATATTTTCTGGGATCATCAATTTGAAGCGCCTTATAAACATCGGTATAAAGTTTTTGCACTTCATAATTATTGAAGTTGTTATCAAGAAGGTATTTCGATAATCCAAACGTAAGCCGTAAATTTTTTGTTGTAGTGTTATGATAAAGCGCGGTTTCGTAAATATCTTTAGCACTAGGTTTTGCACTCCGTACAAAATCAAATATGAATAAATTCTTATTTAATGTATCAAACTTTTCATCGAATTTGTAAATAAGCTGAGAAGTATTCCCCACATAAAATGATTTTGGAGCTAAGAATTCTAACCGTGGATGAAATTCAGAATTTATTTCCTTTGCATCTGCGGCAAGAAAAATTCCCCTGCGTGATAATGACTGACTTGTCAATAAAGTCAGAGTATTGTTAACCCCTATACTTGCCAAATCTTTTTTAACTGAAGGAATATTTATCTTCTTATCAATATTTGTAAAATTGGGAGTGAACTGATTTTTAAACCCAACTATAATTAAATCGGTACTAACACCCTGCCAGACTGTAGAATTTGGGAATACAGATCGAAATGTATTTAATACAAGTTTCACAATTTGGTCATCCGATTCATACATATGGAACCACTGAACCATAATTCCATTATCGGCCAATTTTGATTTACATAGATTGAAATACTCTACTGAAAACAAATTACCGATACCGGCTATCCAAGGATTTGAAGGTTCCGAAATTATTACATCATATTTTTCTTTAGATAGTTTGAGCAGAGTTAACGCGTCTTCATTATATAGATTTAGCTTGTCATTATTTAAACAATCACCATTTTCCTCTTTAAAATATTTACCCGCCTCAATAACTTCGACCGATATTTCCGCGCAGTCAACTTTGTTTATAGGGTGAGTTAATACAGAACCAATAGTTGCTCCGCTGCCAAATCCTACGACAAATACATTTTTAGGATTTTCATGGAGGATCATGGGAATTTGCGCAATAAGCTTTTGAGTAGGCATATCGGTTACACTGCTGGCGTCCGGTTTGCCATTTATTACGAGTCGTTTTTGGATCAATGGAGGAGGGGTAAGTGTTACAGCCACGTTAGCATTTGTTCCCTCTTTGTAAAATAGAACTTTATAATTGGCAACATAATTTTTGTAGTCGGCATAACTTGGAGGAGCATCCTCTTTTAGCGCTCTAAACACACCTCCTATTGAAATGTTAACATCCCATGCCGGTGACATAAAAACATATAGAATATAAATAGCAACCGCAGATATTACATAACCTATTTTCTTTTGAATCATAATAGATTTGTATGACATTGTAATTATAATTGCGGCAAATAAATTTATCGCTATTCCTATCTCAAACGTGGATTTAATTCCGAACATAGGTATAAAAACCAACCCTGTTAGTACAACTCCCGCAACAGTTCCTAAAGTATTAACTGAAAATACAGTCCCAACTGTTTTTCCGATCAATCTATTTTTTGCCGCAATTATATCCACAATTGCAGGCAACGTCATTCCCATAAAAATTGTTGGGATAACCAGTACCAAAAAACAGAGTGAAAACTGAACAACAAGAAATAGTGAAAAAGTTGTATCGTTTTTAGTGAATAGAGACGCTAATTGCCAAAGTATATATGCAAATCGTTCATAAAATATTAGGATTAACCCGGTACTTGTGGCAATTAAAACCTGCAACAGTGCTACCATCTTTATTTTATTAAATCTCATAAAAAATTTAAGTGTGATTAAAAAGCTCCCAATTGTAATTCCACTTATAAAAGCGATCAACATCAGAGAAAATGCGTAGGTTGAAGAACCGAATATTGTAATGAATAATCTTGTCCATACCATTTCATATAGTAAAGCTGCCATTCCGGATAAACCAGCTGCAATAATCAATATTGTACCAATCAAACTTGAATCTCCTGATTGAGCGGTTTCTGTCTCTTCGATAATTAGCTCATCTGATTTTTCATCTAACAACTTATCAGTCGCAGTATTAAACTTTGAAATTAACAATGCAAATAAACCCACAAAAATATTAACTATAGCCGCGGCAATTATTGTCGGCTGTAATCCAAACCCCGGTATTAATTGAAATCCCGCAATCAGTATTCCCCACACGGCACCAAATGAATTTAAAAAATATAATGTAGCTACATCCTTCCTCGTATTATTAAGGTTTTCTACAAAATATTTACTTAGAATTGGAAGAGTACCTCCCATTGCAATAGTTGGTAGAAGCAAAAGAGTAGCACTTGATACGAACCTCAAAAAATTGAAGACAAAATTTCTTCCATCATAGTTGTAGTTCGACGCGGTTGAAATAAATACATCTCCCCAAAATGAAGTTATAAATGGATATAGAATACAGTATAGCCCAATAAATAGTTCAAGAATAGCATATGCCATTAAATGATTCTTGTAGTAATCAGCTTTCCTCCCAAAGAAATAATTGCCAAGTGCTAATCCACCTAAAAAAGTTGAGAGAACGATCATTTGAGCGTAGGTTGTGTTACCGAGAAATAACGCTAAATATTTGAACCAAACAATTTGATAGACTAATCCGGTAGCTCCAGTCATTACAAAAAATAGAGCTATGATAGTTTTGGTTAGACTTCGATCGGATGTTTTCATTTCTTTTAGGAGTTGTTAAAAGTTAGGACAAATATAATCTAATTCATATTTAAGTCAATTGATTGAAGACATTCATTTTCAGCTGAGTGATAGTGCTATGCTGAATTCTCCATAATTAATAAAGATGCACCACTTGGGGTTGGAAGAGTTAGAAATGGTATCAACGGAAGAGTAAAATTTCTGGCAGAAAAAACCTCAAGATTTAACGCAGAGAGCGCTGAGTATCCACGAAGAACAAAGAGAATATTATTATATTTCAATTATAATCACTAGTGGAAGAGTAAATAATGGAAACAGTCGAATTGACTAATAAGGCGATGAACATTTTTCGCTTATATAAGAATTTAAACAAGAAAAACAATTTTGATGAGTGGGGTGAGAAGGAAATAATGATGGGCTTTGTGGGAGATGTTGGAGACTTGATGAAACTTGTAATGGCTGAGAGTAATCTTCGCAAAATACCTGATGCAAAAAAGAAATTAGCACATGAATTATCCGACTGCTTATGGTCGGTATTGGTAATTGCGAATCTTTATAAAGTAGATTTAGAAAATGCATTCACAAAAACTATGGAAGATCTTGCAGAGAAAATTCAAAAAGAATTAAAAATTTAATATGAGCAGATTTTATTTCTGCTCATATTTCTTGATTACTAAATATTTTAATTCAGTATCACCCACGTTTCTAATTCCATGTTCCGATCCGGTAGGACAATAAAAACTTGTCATTGGCCCGGCAGTTCTTGTTTTGCCATCTAAATAAAACTCTGCAGTACCTTCAAGCACAAAAAAGAATTCATCTTCTGAATGTTTGTGTGGTGGATGTGTAGCTTTGCCTGGCGCTACAACACTCATTTTTAAGGTTTTACCATCAGCAAAATTTTTGTCCGCAAACCAAAATTGGTATCCTACTTTTGTAGGTTCAGTTTTCTCTTTTGAAAACTCTGACACACAATTATCAATATTATATTTTGTTACTTCACTCTGAGCTTTCATTGATACTGCGAAAAGAAATAGCAGTGCAATCAAACTATATTTTTTCATATTTATACCTTTCATTTATCTTCCCATCCATCCGCCATCAACTGTAACAACACTTCCATTTAAATAACTTGAAGCATCCGAACAGAGGAATACAACTGTGCCCATTAAATCTTCAGGGGTTCCCCATCTTGCGGCTGGTATTCTTGCAAGAATTGCTTCATTGCGAACTTTATCTTCTCTCAGCGGTTTTGTATTATCTGTAGCAATATAACCTGGCGCAATCGCGTTAATAGTTACGCCTTTTCCTGCCCATTCATTCGCGAAAGCCATCGTTAATTGTTTTATACCACCTTTCGATGCGGCATACCCAGGTACTGTAATTCCACCCTGGAATGATAGCAGAGAAGCAATAAATACAACTTTGCCATAACCTCGCTCAACCATATCTCTTCCAAATTCTCTTGTTAGAATAAATTGAGCAGAGAGATTAATTTCAATTACTTTATCCCAATATTCATCGGGATGTTCAGCAATTGGCTTGCGAAGAATAGTTCCGGCATTATTTACCAGTATATCTACTTTCGGAAATTCCGCTTTAACTTGATTAATAAATTCATAGAGCGCGTTTCGGTCGGAAAAATCACAAACATATCCCTTAAACTTACTTCCACGATCAGTAATCAATTTTTCCGTTTCCGAAAAATCTTGCTCATACGAAGCACTTATAATTACATCTGCACCGGCTTCTGCTAATGCTAAGGCGTAGTATTGACCGATGCCTTTGTTAGCTCCGGTTACAATTGCGGTTTTTCCTTTTAAACTAAATTTATCGAGAATCATGTTTTCCTCTTTTAATAATTTTTATTTCATTTCACTCATTGCGATATGATCCATATCATCAAACACTTGATTTTCGCCACCCATTGCCCAAATGAACGAATAGCTTTGTGTTCCGGCTCCGGCGTGTAACGACCAGCTCGTTGATAATACAGCTTGTCTATCTCGAATAATAATATGTCTGGTTTCATCATGTGCGCCAAGCATATGCATTACAAACGCTTCCGGTTTTAAATTGAAATACATATAAACTTCGGATCGGCGTTGATGAGTATGGCACGGCATCGTATTCCATACGCTTCCATCTTCAAGCTCTGTTAATCCCATCACGAGTTGACAAGTAGGAAGAATATCCGGAAGAATGTATTGATGTATTGTTCTTTTATTTGACGTTTCGATAGAACCTAGATGACGATGAATAGCATCGTTATATTTAATATGTTTTGAAGGATATTCTTTATGTGCGGGATAGCTAACAAAATAAAAATGTGCCGGTTCATTTGATACATCACTTAAAAATTCTATCTGCTTAGTTCCTCGTCCAATATACAGTGCGTCTTTGTTATCCATAGAATATTCTTTTCCATCAAGAATAATTGAGCCTTTATTACCAATATTAATTACACCTATCTCTCTTCGTTCTGCGAAATACTCGGCGGCCATTTCTTTTTTAGATGCCGCCAGTTTTAATGATTTGCCCGAAGGAACCGCTGAACCTGTGATTGATCTATCAACATCCGAGTAAACCATCGGTATTTCATTAACTTTAAAGAGAGATTCAATTAAAAATGATTCACGCAATTCAGTAGTGTCCATTTTTTTGAAACCATTTTTATCAGGAGAATATCTTACTTCCATTTTCACCTCTTTATTCATTATTATACTTTAAAAAGAAATCGTCATTCCGGGTTGAATTAACAACCGTAGAAAAGATGTTACTAAAAATCTTTTCTATCTCAGAACTGAGAACGGAATGACAATTAAAACTATTTATTAAAAATTACATCCAAGCTTTAATTTTACTCGCAACTTGAGCACCGGTAAATCCAAACTTCTCAGCGAGAGTTTTATAAGGACCCGAGGCGCCAAATGTTGTCATTCCGATCATTAATAATTTTTGTCTGAATAAATCTCCCCATCCGGTCATTGATGCAGCTTCAATTATAGCCACAGGTACATCAGCCGGGAAGATTTTTGATTTATAATCCTCACTTTGTTTTTCAAATAATTCACGGCATGGGATAGAAACTACACGAATATTTAAATCGGTTAATAATTTTTTAGCTTCATCCGCAACCGGAACTTCCGATCCGCTGGCGGCAATTACCAAATCTAACTTTCCATCTTTTTCTTTTGATGTAATGTAAGCGCCTTTTAAAACTTCTTTCGGATCAAAATCAGCGGCTCTGTCAAATGCTTCTATTTTTTGTCGGGTTAAAATTAATGAAACAGGTCCGCCTGAATTTTTCAACGCAAAAGACCAGGCCATAGCAGTTTCAACTCCATCCGCCGGACGAAATACAGTTGAATTTGGAATTGCACGCAACACAGCCAAATGTTCAACGGGTTGATGTGTTGGTCCATCTTCACCAACAAATATAGAATCGTGAGTAAACACATAAATTGCGGGCACATTCATTATTGCGGCTAAACGAATGGTTGGGCGCATATAATCACTGAACACAAAAAACGTAGCACCGAAAGCGCGAAAACCACCATACAAAATTATTCCATTTAAAATTGCGCCCATTCCATGTTCACGAATTCCGAAATGGAAATTTTTTCCTTCAAACTTATTTGGAGCAATCGAGGCGAACCCATTCATGTATGTATTTGTTGATGGAGCCAAATCAGCAGACCCGCCAACAACATTGGGAACGATCTGCGCTATTTTTTGAATTACTTTGCTCGATAATGTACGAGTAGCATTTGGTTCTTTTGGAGCAGCCGCAAGCAATTCTTCTTCCAGGTTTTCCGGCAGCCATTGAGTTATATATTTCTCATACTGCTCTGCTTTGTCTGAATTATTTTTCTGCCACTTTACATATTCAGCGTTCCAATCATCATATTTCTTTTTCATTTCAGATTTGCGGTCGGCAAATATTTTAGCAACTTCTTCGGGGACGTAAAATTCTTTTTCAACCGGCCAGCCAATATTTTGCTTTGTAGCGATCAATTCTTCTTTGCCGAGAGGAGAACCATGAACATCGTGTGTATTCGCTTTGTTCGGGCTTCCATAACCAATTAATGATTTTGTAATAATAAGTGTTGGTTTCTCTTTTTCATTTTGCCCCGCAACAATTGCATTTCTAATACTATCATGATCATAAGCGTCAGCGTGCACAACATGCCATCCATAAGCTAAAAATCTCTGTTCAACATTTTCGCTGAATGTTAAATCAGTATGTCCTTCAATAGTGATGGTATTGTCATCATAAAAATAGATCAAGTTACCAAGTTTCAAATGCCCGGCTAATGAAGCGGCTTCTGAACTAACACCTTCCATCAAACAACCATCACCGGCAATGGCGTAAACATAATTTCCACCGAATAAATCTTCACCAAATCTCGCGCTCATCATTTTTGAGGCAATTGCCATCCCAACACCATTTCCAAAACCTTGTCCTAATGGACCGGTGGTAGTTTCCACACCCGGGAGATGTCCATACTCTGGATGCCCGGCAGTTCTGCTTCCCCATTGACGAAATGATTTTAAATCTTCCATTGTTACATCATAACCAGTGAGATGAAGCATTGAGTAGATCAGCATTGAGCCGTGACCGGCAGACAAAACAAATCTGTCACGAGCTATCCAATTTGGATCGTCGGGATTATGTTTTAGAAATTCTGTCCATAAAATCGCGGCAACATCAGCCATACCCATGGGCATTCCGGGATGCCCCGAATTTGCTTTCTGCACACCTTCTGCAGCTAAAATACGAATTGTATTTGCCGCTAATTTTTTGATATTTACTTCATTTGCCATAATTAGATTCCTCGTTTTTTCTTGAATTAAACGAGTTAAAAATAACCTTTTTTCAGTTCGATTGTTATGAAATTTTAAATAATAAGTGTAATAAAAACACCTAAAGACTAATTAAAGTCCATGATTAGATTTCTCAGTCGTCCCGATAAAATATCGGGACTTCTTCGAAATGACAAAAGCTAAACTGTATAAGTTGTTGAAGCAGTTGTTCCGCCGCGGCCTGTCCAATTTGTATGGAAGAATTCGCCTCGAGGTTTATCAACTCTTTCATAAGTATGAGCGCCGAAATAATCGCGCTGAGCTTGCAATAAATTCGCCGGGAGTCTGCCGTTTCTGTATCCATCAAAATAATTTAATGCTGTGGCTAAAGTTGGAACCCAGATGCCATTCATAATAGCAGTTGAAACTACTTTTCTCCAGGAATCTTGTGACGATAAAACTTTTTCCTTGAAGAACGGATCGAGAAGAAGATTAGTTAAATTAGGATCTTTATCGAAAGCATCTTTAATTTTTCCAAGGAACACTGAACGGATGATACATCCGCCGCGCCACATTAAAGCAATACCGCCATTATTCAAATTCCAGCCATATTCTTTTGCCGCGTAACGCATCAATACATAACCCTGAGCGTAAGAAACTATTTTTGAAGCGTATAATGCTTTCATAATATCATTAATAAACGCTTTTTTATCTCCTTCGAATTTCGGTGTTGGGCCGTTTAATACTTTCGACGCTTCCACTCTATCATCTTTCATTGCAGAGAGAGTTCTCGCATAAACCGCTTCACCAATCAATGTTAATGGAGTTCCAGTATCAAGCGAAGCGAGCATTGTCCACTTACCAGTACCTTTCTGACCAGCGGTATCAAGGATTTTATCAACAAGCGCTGATCCATCCTCATCTTTATACGCAAGGATATCGCGGGTAATTTCTATAAGGTAGCTGTCTAATTCACCCTCATTCCATTCCTTAAATACTTCATGCATTTCCTGAGCGCTCATGCCCAATAGATCTTTCATAATCTGGTAAGCTTCACATATCAACTGCATATCGCCATATTCAATACCATTGTGAACCATTTTAACAAAATGCCCCGCGCCATTTTCGCCAACCCAATCGCAGCAAGGAGTGCCGTCATCAACTTTAGCGGCAATTGCCTGAAATATTGGTTTTACATGAGGCCATGCGGCAGCTGAACCACCCGGCATAATTGATGGACCTTTTAAAGCGCCCTCTTCTCCACCCGAAACTCCGGTTCCAATGAACAGCATACCTTTATCTTCGCAGTATTTTGCTCTTCTAATTGAATCGGGAAAATGTGAGTTACCGCCGTCGATAATTATATCTCCTTTATCAAGATGAGGAATTAATAGATCAATAAAATCATCAACTGCTTTTCCGGCTTTCACCATCAACATAATTTTACGGGGAGCTTTTAGGTTCGTAACTAAATCCTCGATTGAATGCGTACCAATAATATTTTTCCCTTTACCTCTACCATTAACAAAATCATCAACCTTTGCTACGGTCCGGTTATACACAGCAACGGTAAATCCATGACTTTCCATATTAAGCACTAAATTTTCACCCATAACCGCAAGACCAACAAGACCAATATCAGCTTTACTCATTTTGATTCTCCTATATTTTTTTAATCTTTAAATCTTTCTCTGTAAGCCCACAATCCAAGCGCTGGATTTGATATATAAAATATTTCTTCACCATCCGGCATTGTATTAAAACCGTCTTTTAATATTTCCGGATTATATTTTCCCATCATCAATGCGAGCTCAGCATATTTAAAATTTACGCTTTCAATTTCTTCTCTGGAAATATTACCGGGACAATAAGTAATTGTAAATCTGTTTTCTGAAGAGCCATGAATCAAGTGCGCAGCGGCACTTAAATTATTTTTGAGATCATCATTATCTTCAACTGCTTTTAATACTTCGGGGGTTGTAACATATCCATATTTTCTAATCAGCTTATCGATATCTTTATCTTCACCGAATTCCCTAAGTCCCGGAGCTAATACAATTAACTCGCCTCCATCATCAATAGCCATTCTGGTACGGTAAACACTTTTATTTCCGAGCCAGGTGCTTTTAAATTCATGAGGATCTAGATAAACAACAACTTTTTGCAGCGGTTTTTCAAGCATAATAAAATTTACTTCAAGGGATAAATCTGCCGCAAGTTTGAAGCATTCGAAATCATCGCCAATAAATAGTCCTCGCATTACAAGATTTCCCGACTCATCTTTACTGATTACAGTCTGCACATAAATTATTGGCAAATGTTTGGCGAAATTATCGGAAGCGTAATTCAAAACTTTACGAACCGCTGAATCAGCCCGCCCCATAATTCTTTCCATTCCATAAACAGCACCGAGAAAATGACTTTTGTTTATTCCTTCACGTCCGCCTGTTCCAACAAAAATATTTTTATTGTAGTTAGCCATTCCAATTACTTCATGAGGAACCACCTGTCCAATTGATAGAATTAAATCGAAGCCCCCATTAACCAATAATTTATTTACTTGTGCCGGCCATATGTAATTTAGTTTTCCTTCCGATACCTTATTGACAAATTCAGATGGCACTTCACCGAGCGTGTGTAAATCTTCTTTCCACCTGTGAACGCGAAATAATTCCTTAGGTACATCTCCAAACATCTCCCCAATTTCTTTATCAGTCATTTCAAAATGGGTACCGAGAGCTGGAAGAATATCGGTCATCTTTTCTTTATAGAATTGATACGCGTATCGTGTAATTTCACCGGCACGTGAATGAAATCGGGTGAAATCGGGAGGTATCGCAAGAACTTTTTTTCTTTCACCAAGTTTTTCCAGAGCCGAATAAAGACCTTCTCTGATATCCGATTCTGTTAAAACTGTTGTTGCCGATCCTTTTGAAAATAGTAACATAATATTCCTATTTACTTTCTTTTATTTCGAGCTTCGGTACATTCAAAAACAATTAATTATATGATAAACAATATTAGCGCTGAATTCTTGCTGAACCGCCTTGCGCAAACGCTTTAACATCTTCCACAGTTGCCATTGTTGTATCGCCGGGGAATGTAGTTAATAACGCGCCATGAGCCCAGCCCAGCTTTACAGCTTCTTCCGGAGATTCGCCTGTTAATAATCCATAAATAAATCCCGCGGCAAAACCATCGCCACCGCCAACACGATCTAGAACATCGAGTTCCGCGGTTGGAGCCTGAAAAGTTTGACCATTAACCCACGCAACCGCGCTCCAGCTATGCTTATTTGTTGAATGAACTTCGCGCAATGTTGTTGCAACAACTTTAACTTGAGGATATTTTTTTACCACATTATCTATCATCGAGAAGAAAACTGTAGGGTCAAGTTTAGATTTAGCGCCTACCTCTGGCCCGGGAATTCCCAATCCTTTTTGCAAATCTTCTTCGTTTCCAACGAGTACATCAACATGCTTTACAATTCCATCAATAATTTCTGCGGCTTTCTGTTCTCCGCCCCATATATTCCATAATTTTGCTCTATAATTAAGATCAAAACTTGTGATTGCGCCGGCGGCTTTAGCCGCTTTCATACCTTCTATAATTGTTTGTCCGGTTGTTTCTGAAAGCGCCGCAAAAATTCCGCCGCTATGGAACCATCTTACTCCTTGAGCATGAATCGCATTCCAATCGAAATCACCTGGCTTTAATTGAGCGGCTCCTTCATTAGCTCTATTATAAAAAACAACTGGAGCGCGGGAACCAAGTCCGCGATCGCTATAAACTGTAGCCATATTTGGACCATTAACACCATTGTGTTTCATTTCTTTATAGAATGGTTTTACTCCCATCGCGCGAACACGTTCTCTAATTAAATCTCCGATTGGATAATTTACCATTGCGGTGGCAATCGCGGTATTCATTTTGAAGCAGTCGGATAAATTCGCAGCAACATTAAACTCACCACCACTCACATGAATCTGGCATTCGGTTGCTTTCCGGAATGGGATAATTCCCGGGTCTAATCTGTTAACCAACGCTCCAAGAGAAAGGAGATCAATAGCCCCTTCCGATTTAATTTTCAATCCGCTGCTCATATATTATTCCTCAATTAATTTTTAATAAACTTTTATTAGTGATTATTTTTTCTTCAAACCGCTTTTAATAATTCCCATTTCCAGCCCTCTTAATTCAGCCATACCTCTTAATAAACCAATCGCAGAGTAACCGGGATTAGTTTTCTTTTTCAGGTCATCAAGAATTGTATGACCATGATCGGCGCGCATAGGTATTACTTCATCGTGGCGGTGCGCAGAATGCCGCTTCTTCTGTTCACGAAGAATCGCCACAATTACATTGTACATATCAACATCGCCACGTAAATGACCGGCTTCATGGAAACTTCCTTTACCATCTCTTTGTGTACTTCGTAAATGAGCGAAATTTAATTTACTTCCCCAGCGCTCAATCATTCCAACCAAATCATTATCGGGACGAACGCCGTAGGAACCTGTACACATCGTGTATCCGTTATAGATTGAATCATAAACATTTAAAAGCCAGGCCAAATCTTCTTCCGTGCTGACTATTCTTGGTAATCCGAAAAGGGGAACTGGCGGATCATCGGGATGAATTGCCATTTTGACTCCCGAGGCCTCTGCTACTGGGATAATCGCTTTTAAGAAATAAGCTAAGTTCTCTCTGTAAATTTCCTTTGTAATATTTTTATATTCATCAAGTTTCTGCTGGAACTGCTCGAGAGTATATCCTTCTTGTCCTCCCGGCAATCCCGCGATAATATTTTTTTGAAGTATATACCTTCTTTCATGAGACATTGATTCTATGCGCTCTTTAGCTGTTTCTAATAATTCCTGACTGTACTCTTTTTCGGCATTTGTACGTTTTAAGATAAATACATCAAAAGCAACAAAGTCGGGGAAATCAAAAGCCAGAGCTCGGGCCCCATCTTCTAATTCTAAATCAAGATTAGTTCTTGTCCAATCAACAACGGGCATAAAATTATAACATATTGTATTTATTCCTACCCATCCAACATTTTGGATACTCTGTTGATATTTTTCTATCCATTGATCTCGAGTTGGTTTTCCAAGTTTAATATCTTCGTGAACAGGAATACTCTCAACAACGCTCCATGTCAATCCTCTTTTGCGTGGAGGATTTTTAGTAAAATCCCATTCAATCATTCTCTTTCTTTTTTCAATTTCTTCAACGGTCCATACTTCTCCAATTGGAATTTCATGAAGTGCATGAACAATACCTGAAGCACCGGCTTGTCTAATATCTGTTAATGTTACAGGATCGCTTGGGCCATACCAACGCCATGTTTGTTCCATACCTGCCAATTATTTTATTCTCCTTAATTCTAATGATCGATTAAAAATTTACACACCACTGTAAGCATTAAATCCACCATCAACCGGAATAATAACACCGGTAACAAATTTAGATACATCCGACAATAAATAAAGTAATGTGCCAATAAGTTCGTCGGGTTCACCGAATCTTCCCATTGGAGTACCATCAATAATTTTATGACCCCGCGCTGTAAGTTCTCCGGTTTCTTTATCAGTTAACAAAAATCTATTTTGATCTGTTAAGAAAAATCCAGGAGCAATAGCGTTAACTCTGATTCCCATTTTAGCAAAATGTACGGCTAGCCATTCTGTTAAATTATTAATGCCCGCTTTAGCTGCTGAATAGGCAGGAATTTTTGTTAATGGACGGAAAGCATTCATCGACGAAATATTTAATATTGATCCACCTCTGCCGGCCATATCTTCAGCAAGCACCATTGTCGGAAGCACTGTTCCTAAAAAATTTAGATCAAAAACTCTTCGAAATCCTTCAATATCCAATCCAAAAAATCCTTTTGATAATTCATCCAAATTATCATTACTTAAAAATTCAAATTGAGTAGTAGCTGTAGGGGCATTTCCGCCTGCGCCATTAATGAGAATATCTACTTTACCAAATTTTTCATTGATCTCTTTTTTTGCCGCAATTAGAGTTTCTTTATCCAACACGTTAGCGAAAACGCTTATTGCGCTTCCAGGAAATTTTTCATTTACCTTTGCTGCTACCGCATCAGAATTTTCCTTTTTAAAATCTAAGATTGCTACTTTAACTCCCACTTCTGCTAATCCAAGAGCAAATGAGGTTCCTATTACACCTCCGCCACCGGTAATAGCACATACTTTTCCTTTTAAATCTTCGAACGATAAATTCATTTTATACCTCTCAAACTTTATTGATTAAATGGTTCAATGTGCTTGTGAAAATGTTTAACAATTAATTCGTAATGAGTATCTTCATTTGTTCTCAAGCATTCAAGCAAGCGGTGTTTGAATATGTAATTTCCCGATCCGTCCTTGTCAGTCAAAACTTTTCCAAAAGTAACGTGCAATACCTGGCGAACATCATTAGAATCAAATAACTGCACTAATTCTTCATCATTATATTCTCCTGCCTTTTTAACTTTAGTAATATCACCGGAGACATGATATGATTTTTTTTCATTTTCATACAGACCAGTACAATAATCGAGTATCTCTCTAAAAAGTGGTTTGTCTTTTAATGCAGAAACTTTTAAAGCTTCCAGATAACTTGTTCCGGCTGTTTTTACATGAGTAAATGCATCATGCAGGGAACCTATAACCTTGTATACGGAAAACTTATCGCTGCCAGAGTGAAGACTAATTTTATAATTGCCAAAATGTTTTGTGATCGACAGATGTTTTTCATATTCAGCTTTAAAAATATTTAAGTCGCCTTTATAATCTATTCCCTTTTCAAAATCACCGATAAAGCGGGGCGCAAGACTTACATATTTAACGCCTAATCTGTTTAATTCATTGGCGAAGAAGAAATGTTCAAAGATTGAAGTCACAGATTCTGTTTCATCCACTGATATTTCAATTTCAAATTTATCAGCGGCACACTTTGATGCAATATGATCATACATTTTTTTGATATGGGCTATTGCTTTTCCATATTTAGCATAAGCGCGCAGGAAGTCCATAGTTGAAACATCAAGCGTAAATTTATTTGCGATAACAATTTGCTTTTTCACATATCTTCTTTCAGCCGAAGGGAACGCATCGTTAAGTTCACTCCATGGCAGAGCCGAAACAATTTTAAATAAATTTTCTTCATCGTAATGATCAGCCTCATTATCAACATGTTCACCGGGGTCGAATGTAAACATTGTAAAACCCGCATCAAGCATCAGATCAATATCCTCTGGAGTTTTTAAATGATCCGCATCAGATCCAAATCCATCTTTGTACCCTTCCTGGAGAACAGCCCAAACAGCGGCATCCATTACTTCTTCCGGCTTCCGCTGTGTTCTTGTTAATTCTCTAATTGATTGCTGAGCTAGAATAGGTTTAAATCTGCTCCCAATAACTGAGCGGATATGTCCAGCGTTTGCCAATCCTATTCTATCTCCCAGCCCAAATGAATCCTGAACACCTAGACAAACAGAAACCGTAAATGGAAATAAATTTTGAATAGCCTTTCTATTTTCGGTAGTGAAGGGACATTTCTTAAGATTATCTGAAATCATCTCTCCCAAAAAAGAAGATAGAGAGTTATCATTATTAGAAATAATAAAAAGAGATTTTTCATTGTAAATTTTTGCGATAAAATAAATTGCTTCATCCTTCTCAATAATTGAATTATGATAAACTTGCAAATTCAAATCGGGTTGGATCTTAAATTCAAATAACACATTGCCTGATATATTTCCTTGTGAAATTTTATCTTTTAATAAATCAACATTCATATAGTACCTTTATTTATAATTTATATGCTTTTTTAGCGAGATTATATGTTAAGTCCTTTGCGATAATTAATGCTTCATCAAGACTAATCATATGCTTGGCGACCAATTCACCTAAATAATTTGAGTCTACTCTGCGTGCAACATCGTGACGGGCAGGAATTGAAACAAATGCTCTTGTATCATCAATAAATCCCACGGTATTATAGAATCCTCCCGTCTCGGTCATATTTCGTCTGAACCTTGTCATACCCTCAATACTATCATGAAACCACCATGCCGGACCAAGCTTCATGGCAGGATAATGCCCTGCTAAAGGAGCCAATTCTCTTGAATAAGTGGTTTCATCCAAAGTAAATACAATTACAGTGAAGTTAGGATTGTTACCATGCCGGTTTAATAATTCTTGCATATTTTTAACATACTCACATTGCATTGGAATATCAGCGCCCTTGTCGACGCCATATTTATTATAGATTTCATAATTGTGATTTCTATAGGCCCCGGCATGAATCTGCATTACAAGACCATCTTCAACACTCATGTCTGCCATTTTAATCAACATGTGCGCTGTAAAATCGGAGGCATCTTCGAGAGTACTTTTTCCAGTGAGAGCTTTTTGAAATAATCGCTCGGCGGTAGAATCGCCAAGATCATGAGCGCGTGCAGTCATAACACCATGATCGGTGGATGTAGCACCAAGTGATTTGAAGAAACTTCTTCTTTCCTGAAGAGAATTAATTAATTTTTTATAGGAATCAATTTCATATCCAACAATTGAACCTAGTTTTTCAATATTTTTTTTCCATGATGGATTTGAAAAATCTGTAACACCATCCGGTCTAAATGCCGGGAGAATTCTTCTAGGCCAATCGGATTCTTTAATAAACTTATGCTGATAAAGCGTATCGAATGGAGCATCCGTAGTAGATAGAACTTCTATTTTGAATTTATCGAATAGAGTTCGAGGCAAATACTCTTTAGTATTTAACTTTTCACTCAATTCATCATAAATTTTTTGCGCGTTTGATTTATTAAGTTTTTCATTTATCCCGAAGACTATACTAAACTCATAATCGAGCCAAATACCGGATGGAGTGCCGTTGAATAGATAATAATTTTCGGCAAATAATTGCCAGCACTTTCTTGGGTCTGTTTCAACCGGAGAACCATCAATGGTTGGGATTCCCAATGATTCCAATTTTATTCCTTGAGAGTAGAGCATTCTAAAAACATAATGATCGGGAATTAAGAATAGTTCTGTTGGATTGGGAAATGGATTATTAGCTACAAAAATTTGCGGATCAACATGCCCATGAGGACTAATGATCGGCAAATCTTTAATGCTGTTATAAATTTCTCTGGCATATTTACGAATCTCAGAGTTAGGATCGAAAAATCTGTCTTCGTGTAACTTAAAATCATTCATTTAGTGTGTACCTAATTTATTTACAATATCAGTATTTTTTAGTAACCAAAGAGTTTTGGAATTACCAAGGTTAAATCGGGGATATAGGTTATCAGCATCAAAGTAACAAACATAGCTATGAACATAGGAATCAATGGTTTAATAACTTTAGTAATTGGCAATTCTGCAACAGAGCAACCGATAAACAATATACTTCCAACCGGTGGAGTGCATAATCCTATGCTCAAATTCATTACCATAATTATACCGAAATGAATGGGGTCAACTCCAAGATGAGTGACAACCGGCAAAAATATTGGTGTAAAAATTAAAACTGCTGGTGTCATATCCATAAAAGTACCAACAAAAAGCAGAAGTAAATTTATGATAATGAGGATTAAAATTTTATTACTGGACAATGAGATTAGGCCTTCGGCTACATTCTGCGGGATATTTTCGTATGCCATGACCCACGACATGGCCATTGAAGTGCCAACCAGAAGCATCACAACTGCAGTTGTGATTACACTGCTTAATAATATTTGAGGTAAATCTTTTATTTTAATCTCTCTATAAATAACTACAGATAAAATAAATGCGTATAGAACAGCAATCGCAGAAGCTTCGGTGGCAGTAAAATAACCGGCAACAATTCCGCCAATAACAATAATTACTAAAAGTAAACTTGGAAGCGCATCAAAAAATTTTTTAAAAGCCTCGCCCCATTTAAAATCGATAGATACTTTATATTTATTTTTTTTTGCATGAATTGCCGCAACAATCATTAATGATAATCCAAGTAGAATTCCCGGAATGTAACCTGCCAAAAATAGGGCGGCTATTGACACTCCTCCACTTGCTAAGGAATAAACTATTAAAATATTACTTGGGGGTATTATTAATCCGGTCGTTGAGGAAGTAATATTTACGGCGGCAGAAAAGCCGGGATCATATCCTTCTTTTTTCATAACGGGAGCCATAAACCCACCAATAGCTGATGCGGCAGCGGCGGCTGAACCAGACATAGCACCAAATAACATTGCTGCCAAAATATTAACAAACGCGAGCCCGCCAGGCAATTTACCAACAAGAATTTTCGCAAAATCAATTAATCTTCTGGCAATACCTCCACTGTTCATTAACTGTCCGGCCAAAATAAAAAATGGAATTGCCAATAACGCAAAACTATCCAGCCCGGTTGACATTCTTTGGGCAACAGTAGTTAATGATGGAATTGTGTGTATACTCATCAACATTGTTGCAAGAGTAGCGATTCCAATACTAAAAGAGATTGGAACCCCTGCGGAGAGAAGCAATACAAATGTAGCTACTAAAACAATTATTTCGAGATATTCCATAATTTTTTATTCTTTTAATTTATAAGGTGATTAAAAATTTTGTGCTGTTTTAATTTTTTTTACTTCCTCGATTATAAAGTAAATCGAATAAAATGCGATTACTAAACCGCTAATTGGGAGAACAAGATAAACGTACCCGAGTGGAATTTGCAATGCCGCTGAAATTTGATTTAGAGTGAGTGTGATAGTTACAAGTCTAATCCCGCCAATAAACATTACAAAGAATGCAAAAATAAATATGCACACCTGTATAAATATTTCTAGATACGACTTTTTTCTACCTTTAAGTTTTATAAGAAGTAAATCGATAGCAAGATGTAATTTTTGTCCGGCAACATAACTTGCGCCTAATATTCCGAGCCATACTAATGAGTAGCGAGCCAACTCTTCTGTAATTGAACTTGGTGTAGATAGAATAAAACGGGAAAAAACCTGCCACAATACATTAATTGTCATGATCGACATTATAGTAACCAAAACCCACTTGAGGATTGAGTCGAGAACTGTTTTTATTTTTGTAAACATTATTGCACCGCTCTAATTTTTTGAATCAATTCATAAACAGCAGGCTCATTTTTATATTGCTCCAATAGTGGCACAACTTTTTTGTCGAAAGGCTCTTTATCAGGATAATAAATTTTAACACCTGCTTTTTCAACCTCGTGAAGCGCTTCTTTAGTAGCTTCTCTCCATAATTCTCTCTGATATTTGTATGATTCATCGGCGGCTTCTTGAATCCATTGCTTTTCCTGTTTCGATAAATCGTTCCAAATTTCAGTACTAATTATTAATACATCAGGCACCATAGTATGTTCATTCAATGAATAATGCTTGCATACTTCATAGTGGCGGGAGAGATAAAAACTTGGAGGATTATTTTCGGCACCGTCTACAACTCCCTGCTGCAAGGCTGTATATAATTCACCCCATGCGATCGGAGTAGCAGAGCCGCCCAACGATTTAACCATTTTAACGGAAGTTGGACTTTCCTGTGTCCTTATTTTCAAACCTTTCAGATCATCCGGTGTAAGAATCGGTTTTGATTTAGTATAAAAACTTCTGCTGCCTGCGTCGTAATAACATAATCCTCTCAGCCAAAATTTTTCTGTACTGTGAAGAAGGTTTTTACCAAGTTCGCTTTCAAAGAACTTTGATTGATGATCACTATCCCTAAAAATGTAGGGCAGCGACATTACTTTGAAATCGGGAGCGAATCCTTCCAAAACAGAAGCAGATACTTTTGTCATCCCGATACTTCCAATCTGAAGTAATTCTAAGCATTCCCTTTCGGTTCCCAACTGAGCACTCGGATATATTTTCATCTCAATTGTGCCATTTGATTTTTCGAAAGCTCTTTTTGCAAGGTACTCCATGGCTTTATGAACCGTGTGGGACTCATTAAGACTATGTGCAATTTTAATTCTAGTTATTTTTTTATCTTGGCTGCACGCACCAAGAATAATGATTAGAAACAATAGAATAGATGTTCTAATGATTATATTGATGTACGAACGATTTGTTTTAATACTCATATTACTCTACTATTATTGGATTGTTAAGCTTATCGAGAATTGTTTCAAGAGCTAATAAAAACTCTTTTTCATTTTTAATTGAATTAGGTTCCTGAACCCAGTTGGCGCAGAAATAATACTCAACCTTATCATTTACCGGTTTTAATTTTACAATGTGACTGAACTTATCATCGGTATGTTCAATCAAAGTATTCTTTTTATAAAATAATGCAATACCAAGTTCATCATTGGCTAAAGATTGCTTACCCCATAATGAGATGTATTGCCAATTTCCTTTGGAAGTTCCTTTAACAAAACTAGTACCCGGAAATTTTGCCAATCCAGTTACTATATTCTTCGCATCCTTAATACTCAATTCATACTTAGATAGTCTGCTTCCGGCATTAATAGAGAGATTAGCGATTAGATCATATTTTTTATCATCAACCAGCCAGCCATAATATTCGGTTTGAATTTCCGCTTTAAGTGGTCCCTCGCTTTTAATTTCACAAATAACGCTGTCAGTTTTCGAAACTTTATTTACCCCTTCTTTACCCATCATTCCAATTGTTCCAATACCTAGGGAGGTACCAACTTTAAATACATCCATTCCCCAATCTTGCATATTATGGTATGAATCATTGCTAGCAACTGTATCATGTTTACCGACTTCTGATAAAACCAATTTATATTCTTTTTTTCCGAAAATATCTGTGGAGTTTCTCCAATCAAGATAAAATCTATAACCAATCAATTCCGATTCCCATCCCGGGCCCTCATATTTGAAAAGCCCATCATGATCAATATGAGTTGCCGGAACTTTGTATCTGGTAACTTTTTCCCATTCGGTCCCTCGGTATCTTTTTTCAGAAAAAACATCCCCTTTTTTCTTAACTAATTCGGCATAAGTTCTATTAGCGAAAGTCTTGCTCTCAACATTTCCATAATTAATTACAATTGTTTTAGTTTCTTTGGGTTTAAAGTTGAGAACTAATAAAATTTTTGATTCCCCATTAGAATTTTTAGTAATCTGATATGGTATTTCGCTTTTACCATCCATTACTTGAAATGAGGTCTCATCAAAATCTTTTCTCATTTTTTTAAGCTTTGCCACCGGTATGCAAACAGCTTCATCAATTCTCTCAAGACTTATCTGGTTTTTGAGTTTCAATTTTACCGATTTAGAGACAGCACTCTGTGCCAATAACAACGCCGGTACTAATAAAATCAAAAAGATATTTTTTACTTTCATAACCTACCTGTTAATGTTTGTTACACCATTTAATTATTGGATGGCAGAAACAGGCTTCATTTCAGCCACCCATTAAGAGACCCTAAAACTGAATTTTACATTTAATACTAAACAGCTTCTTTAATTTCAATCGCATCTAAATTTGGCATCAGTCTATTAATAAGGAAATAAGCAATTAGATATACTGAACCGGCAATAATAAATATTGATAAATAACTTCCGGTGAACTGAAGAACAAAACCGGTAATTGAGGCAATCAACATTCCCCCAACAGCACCTGCAAAACCGCCAATGCCAACAACTGAGCCAACGGCTTTTCTAGGGAATACGTCCGAAACAGTAGTGAATAAATTTGCTGACCATCCTTGATGACCAGCTGTAGCGAGGCTAAGTATCAAAACAGCTTCCCACAATTCAGTTACCTGTGAAGCAAATACAATTGGAAGAATTGTAAGTGCGCAAATTAACATTGCGGTTTTTCTTCCTTTGTTAACTGTCCATCCTTTCTTAATAAAGAAAGATGAAAGCCATCCTCCAGCAACGCTGCCAACATCGGCCATTAAGTAAATTATAATAAGGGGGAGACCAATTTTATCGAGGGTAAGTCCATAATTTTTGAATAGAAATTTCGGTACCCAGTATAAATAAAACCACCAAATAGGGTCGGTTAAAAATTTTCCTAAAACAAATGCCCATGTTTGTTTGTACTTTAAAAGACTTAACCAAGGAATTTTTATTTGTGTGTCAGGTGGATCTGACTGAATGTAAGCAAGTTCCTGTTTTGATAGTTTTTTATGAACTTCAGGTTTATCGTAAAAGGTGAACCAAAAAACCAACCATAATAAACCAATCGCGCCGGTAACTATAAACGCTTCCTGCCAGCCATATGTTATTGCAAGCCAAGGAACAATTAGCGGAGCAATAATTGCCCCTACATTAGAACCCGCATTAAAGATACCTGTTGCTAAAGCTCTCTCTTTTTTCGGAAACCACTCAGCAACAGTTTTAATTGCAGCCGGAAAGTTACCAGCTTCAAAAAGACCAAGTCCAAACCGAGCGGCGGCAAATCCCATCACACTTTTTGCACCGGCATGTGCAATTGCAAAAATACTCCAGCCAACCAGAGCAACAGCGTAACCAATTTTTGTTCCAACCTTATCCATTAAACGTCCAGCCAATAAAAGTCCGATCGCGTAAGCAGCTTGAAAGGCAATCACAATATTCGAATACTCAATTTCATTCCAACCAATTTCTTTTTCCAGAATAGGCGCTAAAATACCTATAACTTGCCGGTCCATATAGTTGACTGTAGTTGCAAAAAAAACAAGAACAACAATCACCCATCGGTACTTACCAACTTTTTCATTTTCGAGAGCCATTTAGTATCTCCGGTTTTATAAAATTGTTAAAATATTGCGAAAAAAGAGAATTTTAACGTTTACTTAATCGCTATTCAAAAATGTACAATTATTTACACTAAGTCAAATTAATTCATCAACCAAATTACAGATGATGTTAGCAGATATTCGCTTGAAAAATTATTTTTGTGATAAAAATTGTAACAATGCTTTCACATTACGGATAAATAGTGCCGTGGATATAAACTTTTGATCTGTTGTATTCTCAAACGTTGAAGTATCATATTTATCGCCTACCATGGTTGTTGAAAACTCAAAAGTATATTCATCACCCAACTTTGAATCCCCTGCATTAGGGTGGGATATAAATGCGTTTCGAGTGAGCCATCTACCCTTCTCGTCCTGCTCGGCTATAATTTTTCCTGCCAATTCTTCATTTATTTTCCAATCTGTAGAATTGTAATCAAAACTAAAAAATGAGTTGATACTATGATATTTTTGAGTATTTGGAAGATCTTTAATCTTGTATTCCAGTGAAATAATATTGCCTTTATTTGTAAGATTGTTTTTTTTCAAATCCTCAAATTTTTCAAAAACCTGATCGAACCCAATGATTCGAAGTGAATTATAATGCTTTATCAATTTTTCATTATTATAATCGAAGAAGTACTTACCATGCTTAACATTAGAGCCAATACGATGGAGATAGAGAGTCTTGTTCGTTTCTAATTCAACAAAAGTTGGGACAAGAAAAATATTTTCATCATCTGAATTAACTCTAATGGATTTAAGCCAATTGAATGCATCCGGAATTCGCCTTATTAAACTTGAATCCCCGGTTAATTCATAAAATTTCATTAATGCATGAACATTCTGGAGTGTGTATCCAGGGCATAAAGATTTTGGTTCATAGGTTCGTGCGCCCTCTGGTTGCAATTCAAGGTTATATTGCATTCCCCATCCGGCCTGTGGATTAGCGTGTTGCGATATTTTAAAGAAATCAATTGCCCTTTTAATTGGATCATTAAGTGATGGATCATCAAAGATCAACTTAAGCTTGATTAGGAAAATTGTATTGTCTAGCGTAACGCCATCATTAAAGGTGAGGAATGAAGTGTAATCGGGATTTCCCTCCTTCTCATATTTATCTTTTATGGGATATCTCTGAGGCCAACCCCCAATCTCATACTGACTCTCCAATATGAGTTGAATTGATTTATTGAGCGATGATTTTATTCTCTCATCGTCAGAATGGAAAGACAACCTTAATAAAAAATCGGCAGCCCCTGTTGTAGTATTATCATCAAATGTTGCGTTTCCGTAATAATGATGAAACTCTTCCAACCTCCATGCGTTCTTGCCAATTGTATTGTACCACTCTTTTGTAATTGCCTCATCATCAAAGTTTATAAAGTAATTCCACCCGCCACACTCCATTTGCCCTTTTGCGAGCGCTAATCCCGCTTTACGTGCGAGATTTAAATAATAGGGATCGTTTAGTTTTTCGTAGATATCGAGGAATGTGTGCCCCATTTTAATTGTGCCGGGACCCTGCACCCAAATCATGCCGGGGTAAGCCTCTAACTCACCCCAGCGCCTTGTTAAATCCTTTGAATATGTCCAAACATATCCCCCATTAACTGACAAATTTTCATCAAAATATTTTACGGCTCTTTCTATGGACTCTTTAACTGATTTTTTATGAAGAGTATTATTCTGTGCTTCGAATGTTCTGCAAATCAAAAAAACAAATAGAGAGAATAGAATAATGTTCCATCTTAGTCTTGCCATAATTATAAATTTATTTAGCTATCTCTAACTCTATAGCTGTCAATAAAAATGGGCCATAACCTTTAAAGTCATTAATTCTAAATGGCTCACTAATATAATATTCATAACTTCCATCACGATAAGGATTACCTCCTAAACCAGCGCTTCTGCATGTACCATCTAATTCAAGATAACCGTTCTCATCAAATCTAACATAAGTTTTGATAATCCCCTCATGAACACCTTTAGCAATATCAAAATATTTTTTGTCGAGATATCCTTTCCTCACTCCCTTTGCAAAAGTATATGCAAACATTGCCGATGCAGAGGTTTCAAGATAATTCCCCTCTCTTTTACCCTGATCTGTAACCTGCCGCCATAATTTACTTTCATCATCTTGATATTGTAGAAGTCCATCTGAAATTTTATTTAATAATTGTATCAGAAAATCTCTTTTGGGATGATTTTCAGGAATAAAATCAAGTACATCAACAATTGCCATACAATACCAGCCAATTGCTCTGCTCCAAAAATTAGGTGAAGTACCGGTCTCGGGATTAGCCCATGGCATTTTTTTGCTTTCATCCCACGCATGATAATGAAGTTTTGCAGTAGGGTTCCAAGCTTTTTGATCGATTAATTCATAATGATGTAATACATGATCGAGATCTTTCGATTGATTAAAAAGATTGGAATACTCCGCGTAAAATGGTTGTCCCATATAAAGTCCATCAAGCCAGATTTGGTTTGGATATATCTTTTTATGCCAAAAACCATTGCTTTCAGTTTTGGGATGGTGAGCTAATTGTTTTCTTAAAGTATCAGCGGCTTTTTTATACTTTTCAATTTTTGTTTTTTGATACAACATTAATAACGCGCGCCCTGGGGGAATGTTATCAATATTAAATGTGTCGAACTCGTAAGTTTTAATTTTACCATCATCATCAACATATAAGTCAATATTCGTTTTAATGAAATCAAAATATTTCTCGTCACCGGTTTTTCTATACATTTGATAAAGAGCTTCCAGCATCAAGCCCTGTTCATAATTCCAGTCTTCCTTTGTCATATACTTATCGTGAGTAACACCACCGGGATGCTGGGCTAAAAATGATTCAGCGATAAATTGTGCGGTAATTTTTTGAGCTTTATCGTTTGAATCCGAAATTTGACTTGTCTGCGCGCATCCACTTATAGAAAAGAGAAATAGAATTAATATTAATTTTGAAATTTTTTCGAGCATCTTAACATTCCTTATTTATCAAAAAATATTATAAACAAATAGAGGCTAAAAAAAATGCGGCAGCTTATTTAAGGCCGCCGCATAATAGTAATAAGTAAAGAGATTACTTCAACAACATCATTTTCTTTGTCATCGAAACATCAGCAGTTTTTATTTGATAGAAATAAATACCGCTCGATACATTTTTACCTGATAAATCTTTTCCATTCCAATTAACTGTGTATGAACCCGCAGCTTGTTCAGCATTTACAAGTTCTGCCACTTTTTGACCAAGAGCATTAAATACAACTAATGAAACGCTCGATGCTTTTGGAAGTGCATAAGCAATGGTAGTGCTCGGGTTAAATGGATTTGGGTAATTCTGATCTAATGTAAATTCATTTGGTATAACTTCATTTCCGGCAACACTCACAATTGAACCACCATTATCCCAAATTTGTTTTTCTGTTGGGAACCAATTTAAATCGCCAACCGGAAATCCTTTTTCGGCAGCCATATAAAGAGGACTTGTAGTAGCATAACCACCATTGTAATCATTCAGGTAATAATTAAGATCTCTTCTGTCAAAGTCGTGTAAATTTTTATCCCAAAGGTTGGATGGTGTATTCTTTGTCTTATTACCGCCGGCAGGACTTAAATACCAATTCATCATATTTATCATTAGGTTTGGAATATTTTTTAACGCAACATTCTGTTTTTTGAACGCTGTAACAGAATCTGCACCTAATCTTTTATTTATATGCCAAGAAAGGGGTTTTCCTTCTGTTATTGGAACATTTTTGTTATCGTCAAAAAACTTTTGACCGGCAGCCGAGATACTATAGTAATTGTTTTTAACTTTCCAAACTGTTGTATCATTTGGAGCTGTAAAAATCCAACTCATTCTGTTTTTACCGCTTGGATATTTCTCACCTGTATTTGCCCATTCTGCCGCTCTTGTGCCATCGCTTGAATCTTCTCCTGAAGCAAATGCGTCAACAAATAAGTTATTACTAATGATTACTTCTTTACCAACATTTCCTAGTGATAATAATCCATGGAAACCCATACCATTTACAAAGCTGTTATGTTCAATTCGTACATATTTTAAACCGCCGGTACCTGCTAATGGATTAGCAAAATTGTAGTGACGAATAGGACGATCTTGATAATTTACAAAAGTGTTATTTAAGAGAATTAAGGAATCGCATGAAGCTTCACGTAAATCCAATCCTTTTCCAGCGCCAAAGTTTGAAGTTGTTAATGCACCTGCATTCGCGAGTATTGTATTTGTAACCTTTACTACTTTTGTTGCACTGCCGGTTCTAATATGTTGCCCATTAATATTGGATAGGACGCATTTATCAACAATTATGGATGAGCCGGCAGCAGTGGTGTTAACCAAACCACCCTGAACATTATCCAATCCTGATGGATCAGGTTCAAAATATCCTGCAATTGCAAGATTCGTTAATTCAAGATTTCCACCTAAAAGTACAAATAAGTTTCCTGGAGGTCTTTGTGGATTAGCGCCTGTACCAGTTGGGTATAGGTAAATAATAGCTTTTTTGCCTTCAGCACCACGTAATCTAAGAGTATATTTTGCGGCAACGTTAAAAAGTTCGGTGCTTAAATAAATTTTCCCAGCTTCGAGTTCATAAACTCTACCGGCAGGAATACCTTTGTTTGCAAGAGTGTCAGCTTTAATTTGAGCGATCAATAGTGATCCTGGTGTTCCATCATAAGCTTTCAATTTTACAACGCTTTGCCCGAAAGCTACTGATGTGAATAAAAATGCTGTAAGTAAAGATAGTATGTAGATTCTTCTTTTCAGCATGAGGCCTCCTTGTTTTGTTTTTAAATTATCTCCCTAGAGATTAATTGTATTAGGGAAAACCTTTATTCTATTTAAGATTTTCCCGTTAATTGCATTATTAAAAGTCGATCTTAACTCCAAAATCTGCTGTTAATCCATAACGTTCGCTTGTATTTAAAATTTTATATTCATTTACTCTGTTATAAATAGAATTTTCTTCCTTAATATTTGTAAGATTACTGATGTTGAGCATCACTGATAAATAATCGGTAACCTTTTGTTTTAGTGCCAGATCGAGCCTTGTATATGGGTTGATGATAGCATCTCCTCTTCCGCTAGGTGAGAATGATAAGTTATATTCTGATTGATGGAAAAGGGATATTCTGCCTGAGAATCCGCCAATATCATAGCCCAATGAAATATTACCAAATAATTTTGGTTGATTTTCAAGCTGTCGTTTAACATGAATTGGCACTTCAACATATCGATAGAATGGGAAAGGAAATGGGGGTTGGAAATATTGAACGGTATCAATTCTTGAAGCAATTATCCAAGTTTCTGATCTAACCGCCGATATATTATAACTCAGCACAATATTTTTAAGTAATCCCGGTAAAAATCCAAAATTCATCTGATGCTCAAATTCAATTCCCCAAACTTTAGTAGGTTTAGGTGAATTATATGGAACAGTTAAAGCATATGTACCGGTATGAAGAGTTTTCCAATCCAGCCCAACACTTTGGATCATTGTATTACCTTCTGTATTTAATCCACTAAGCATATGATACATATCGTCAATTTGCTTATAGAAACCAGATATAGATATTAATCCAATTTCATTCCCATAGAATGAAGTATTAATTTCATAATTCCATGCTTGTGCAGTTCTTAGTGTTGGATTTCCTATTATTAATTGTTTAGTGGCACCAGTTGCGGCAGGTCTCCACGCAAAATATGTATTTAATCTGTTGTTGAAATCTGGACGAGCTAGAGCTTTATAAACGGCAAGTCGAATATTTAAAAAGTCTGTTGGTTTGAAATTTAAGTGAAAGTTAGGCAAAACAATTGTTTGTTTAAACGTAGCAGAAGTATCACGTGATGCATCTGGAGGAATAGGAAATCCACCAGTTTGAATTGGAGAGTATTTTGATTTATAAAAATTGTCTTCATGTTCTAATCTCAACCCTGCAATAAATACTAACTCTTGGCCAATATTTAATGTGTTCATTAAATAAGCTGAAGAAATTGATTCAGTAACATCATAGAAGTTTGCTTTCTCTGAAGGATCAAAACTGTATTCTGGATTTCTACCGTTTCTATCAACTCCGTTTTTATTTAATGAATACCACTCTCTTAATTTATCCCTGTCAATAAGCGGGTATAATTTATATAAATCATACACGTCTCTTGACTCTGCAGGACTCTTTAAGAATTCCTGAAAAGCCAAAGTATTATTAAGAGGGTTTTGCTGATAACGCTTAAAAAATGCATCGAACATAGTTCCGCTCAAATCTTTTAAAACAGCTCCTCCATCAGTCATTGTGTAAGGCTGCCAATAACCTAAATAGTATGGAGCATAAAGCATTGTACTATTATTAGTTCGCAATTTTGTTTTGTACTTACCACCCGCTTTTAATTCACCTGAAATATTATTGGTTAGGGTGTAGGGCTTTGTAATATTTAAATAAGCAGATTTTTCTTTCTCATAGTTTTCTTGGCTTCTATAAAATGCCTCATAAAGAGTAGCCGCTAAAAAGTTATTATGCGCAAAAGGAATTATTTTTTCTGGGCTATCCTTTAATCGAGGAGCTCCTCCCTTCATACCGGAGATATTGGAGTTTGATGGTTCTAAAAAGTTTATTTCATAATTATAAGGATAATTAGCTTTTGATTGTGAGAAAGAAAGTCCCCAATTAAATTTCATATCTAGTAAATTATTATCACCAGTTATTGAGCTATTATAAGTTTGAATATCTCGTTCTCTGTCATTAAACTGATAAGTAACAGCACCACCAGTACCGCCACCAGCAGGATAATCACGGCTATGAGTTATATAATCACGACTTGTAAAATTAAATACATTATTAAACTTAATTGTACCTTCGTCGGGGGTATTAAAATCTAATAATACACTAAATCCATTTCTTTTTCTAATTTCATCTGTGAACTCAATAGATAAATTATTTATAACATAGTCAGTTTGGTTATTAATCGTCTGATCATAATCAAGGTTAGTTCTTTCATTACTTCTAATTCTGTTTTCCAGGTTGCCAGATAATTGCAATCCTAAAATGTCGTCAAAAAATCGTTCGCCATATTTAAGTGAGAGATCGTATTGTTTACCTGAACTCATTACATCATTGTAACTACCTTTGAATAATCCACTGATTTCTCTTATTGAAGGAGCTTTTTTAGTTACAAGATTAATACTACCAGCAATTGCGTCTGCATCCTTATCCGAAGTTAATGCTTTATAAAGCTCAATTCCGGCAAGAGAGCTTTGAGAGATTGTACTTAAATCTAACCCTCTGCTTTCAGCATCAGTAGACGCAATACGAACTCCATCGATAGTAACATTTGCATATTTATCACTCAATCCACGTAAAATAACTTTATTAGCTTCGCCACCTGATCTTAAAAGAGAAACGCCAGGAAGTCGCCCAATTGCTTCTGCGGCGTTCGCGTCGGGCAATTCTTTAATTTTTTCTTCCGACACAACATTGATTATGGTATTCGAAGATTTCTGCTGGTTAATTGCCGCGGCTTGTCCCAATGCTTGGGCAGAAACCACAATTGTTGAAGATTCTATGAAATCGGGGGATAATGATTCATTGACAACTACAGTTCGGTTGTCTGCAACAGATACATCTACAGTTCTAGATTTATAACCGATGTAAGAAATTCTTAATCTGTAGTTACCCGCTGGAACTCGTGGAATTCGGTATTCACCTTCAATATCTGTTGCCGAACCAAGAGAAGTTCCTTCCAAAAAAACATTTGCGCCAACAAGAGTTTCAGCAGTTAAAGAATCTTTTATAACTCCACGAATTGTCCCCTGAGCGAATAATGAACCCGCAGTTACTAATAGTAATAAATTCATTAATACTATTAATGAATTCTTTTTCATAAGTGCCTCCAAATTGCAATTAATTGTTTAGTTGATGGTAAAAGATTATCGAAGAATTTAAGGTTTACTTTACCATCAATCAGCATCTAAAATTTATCAACGACAAAGATGACTTAATAGTTTACTTTATTGCTTACTAAATCTTATTAAATTTGTCACAAAAGTCAAGTTAATTCATCACCATTAATCTTGAGATTTAAAATTTTATTTTTTTCTATAGAAACTTGATATTTAGTCAATTTTATCAATTACTTTATTGATAACTATAAAATATCCAAAATTGCCTGTTCAACTGCCGGATTTTACGCGCGTGCAGTTATTTTTTTTACGAAATCAGTAATTAATTTGATATTGGTGGAAAACCAGGGCTCGAATAACCAGAATGGGTGTGGGGAATTATCTATCTCTACTACCTGAGAATATTTATTCAATACATTTAACTTTTTTATGAACTCATCGCGACCGGCACGAAATCTTTTTTGGGCGCTGTTAATAAATAATATTGGAGGAGTTTGCTTATCAACATAATTTAACGGTGAAGCTTCATTCCATATATTTGGATTTTCCGAGTAAGATGCACCAAACCATAATTTTCCGGCAGAGGGTTTAGCGGGAATAGTATCTTTCCCACTTTCTGCGGGATCCGAAAAGTCTACAATTCCATCGATATTAATTATTCCGCAAACGCCGGTTGATATTTCCGGATAATAATTCATACCATCAAAAATTTTATGATTTGCAGTCACACCCAACAGAGCAGCCAATGTACCGCCTGCCGAACCTCCGAGTAAAATAATTTTCGATGAATCAATTCCATAACCGGTAGAGTTTTTCTTAATCCATTTAATTGCCTTTTTTAAGTCAACCACCCCTGCCGGATATTTTGCTTCGGGAGAAAGCCTGTATTCAACAGTTGCCGTGCATAATCCATGTTGCGTCAAATTTTTTGCTAATGGTCGCTCCATTTCCTTTGAACCGGATCGCCATCCTCCTCCATGAATTATAATAATTAATGGAATTGGTGCACAAACATTTTTTGGGCTGTATATATCTATGTGTAAATCACGAAAGGTATTATCGTAGATTTGATTTTCGTATTTGGTGAATGTTGAACTGTCAGGAATCATCGGGATAGCCGTGTATGGAAATTCTTTTACAACTTTTAAGTATGTATCCTTGAGTGTAAAAGAAGTATCTCTATCAATCTGAGCTTGGGTAAAAATAGTATTTGAGAATATTAAAAAGAGAACAACTAATATTTCTGTTTTTTCAAATCTCAACTAAATTAAGTCCCTTTGTTAGATCACAATGTCATTGTTTCTATTGAATGAAATACATGTACCCCTCAATATAAGATCACAATCAATCTCAATAGAATTACATATGTTGTTATCGGGATTATTCAAGCGGTCTAAAATTAACTGCATTGCATTTTGACCTAATAGTTCCGTGGATTGATCTATGCAACTCAAAGGAGGAGAAAGAAATTTTTGAATTTTTGCATTACCGAAACAAATAACATCAACATCATTTGGAATTTTAAGCCCCACTTCAGCAGCGGCCATATAAACCCCGAGTGCAACCGGATAAGTAACGGTAAAAATTAAATCGGGCAAATTATTTTCACGGTAAAGTTTCATAAAAGTTTGATACCCAAAATCTTCTCCGAATCCTCCCTCAATTACCCAATCGGGATTAATCGGAACATCATATTGATTCATGGCTTGTTTAAAACCTTCGAGTCTTTCTCTGCCAATATTAATATCAGTATAACCCGCAAAATGGCCTATTTTTCTGTAACCAAGTTTTATAGCGTGTTCAATTGCTTTGAATGAACCATCACGATCTTTTACTGTAACCGAACAATTATGCTGCATTTGAGGGACGCGATCAACAAAGACTAGAGGAATACCTCTTTTATTCACTGTATCAAATACTGAAAAGTCCTTTGTTTCTTGCGATATCGAAACAATAATTCCATCAACTTTCATTGCCATAAGTGTTTGAATATGCTTCTTTTCTCTCTCAGCATTTTCGGCTGAGACTGTTAATATAATTTCATAATTGTGAGAGAATGCAAAGCTGTAAATATTCTCTATTAGAGAACTGAAAAAGAAATGGGCTATTTTGGGGACGACCACCCCAATTGTGTTAGATTTTCTGGCGGAAAGATTTCGAGCCATAATATTAGGAGTGTAGCCCAGTTCATCGGCTATGCTCTTAATAAGTTTCGTAGTAGCTGGAGAAATATCGGGATGATTTCTTAATGCCTTGGATACCGTCACTGTGGAAACATTCAGTTTTGCGGCGATATCATTTAAGGTAATTGCTCTCACTTTCATTTTTCTATCAATTTTGTTTTAGAATTTTAATTAATCAATAAAGTAAATAAATATTTTACTTTACCGCTGACTTTCACGCAGAACAAATTCACCAATTCTAAACAAAATGTCAAGAAAAAATTAAAAACATTAAAAATAATACATAACCGCAAAGTAATGCTTTACTGGATTCTCCAATTCACTTTGTCCCCCTCCACAATTTTATATTTATCAGTATAACCAGCAATCACTTCAACAACATATTTGGCGGGTTTGATTGAGGGGAGCCCATCATCTGAATAAGGGCGGGCATTTTTGTAGATTTTCACAATCTCTTTTTGAGAATTTACATAAAGTATATCTAACGAAAGTATAGTGTTTCTCATCCAAAACGATTGTGGTTCTTCAAGCTCAAATAAAAATAACATCCCCTGGTTCTCTTCCATTTTTTCTCTAAACATCAACCCGGTTGCGCGCTTCTGGAAATCATCCGCCACTTCTATGTCTATAATAGACTTTACAGATTCATTCTGATCAGTAAATGCTAACTCCCCTTGTTTCTTAAAAACGAATGTAGTTTTTGAGTTCATCGCATTTTCCAATTCATTATTTTTTGGCGAATCGGTTCCAACAAAATTTGAAAAGATGATTAAAGTAAGAAAAGAGATTACCATTACTACCACAGCTAACTGAATAAAAAGCTTTTTTCTTTTCTCTCTTAGATTAATTTTTTGTTTTGACATAATTAGAATTCTTATTTTAAGCAATAATTAATGTAACCAAAGTTAAGAATTTTATAGAATAAATTATGAACTCAAAAATAATTGACCGAAAAACAATTAACCTAGGCGAAACACAATTGAAAATGATATCGAGCGGTTGGGGGACAGAATGTGTAGAAAATAGTGTGGTTGAAAAAATTACCTACATATCAGATGACTTAAAAGTGAATGGTTATTTAGCGTATCCAAAGGATACTTCTAAAAAATATCCTTGTATTATTTGGTGCCGCGGAGGATTTGGCAACGCCGGAGCAATTGATGAATTTAACGCTCGTGGAATTTTTGGACAAATTGCAAGCTGGGGTTATGTAGTTTTTTCATCTCAATATAGGGGTAATGCTGGAAGTGAAGGAAAAGATGAATTTGGCGGCGCTGATTTAAATGATATTCTGAATTTAATTCCCGCGGCCAATGAATTAGAATTCGCTGATACTAATTTATGGGGAATTGAAGGATGGAGCCGTGGCGGAATGATGACCTATCTTGCTTTAACACGGTTAGATTTTTTCAAGTGTGCGGTTATTAGCGGTGGTATTGCAAACTTGGGCTGTAACGCAAATGAAAGCAAATTCATGCATCACTTGTACGAAAGAGTGGTTGGTAATGATGAAGTGCAAATAAAAAAAATGTGTAGCGAAAGGTCGATCATCAATTTCCCGGAAAAACTTTGTGCTACTACTCCAATCTTGATTTTACATGGGAATAAAGACACAAGAGTGCTACCGCATGATTCAATTGATTTGGCTTCCAAGCTATTGAATTTGAATTTTCCTTTTAGATTGATTCTATTCGAAGAAGGGGATCATTTCTTGAAAGGACACCGAAAAGAGGTAGATCAATATAGAAAGGGATGGTTCACTAAGTATTTATCCGCTAATTATACTTTTTAAAAAGTACTATAGCTTTAATTGGTACTCTTTACCGCTAGTTTTATTTACAATCTTAATAATTGGATATGTGGATATATCGTGAGCAATATTTATTATATTTTTACCTGGAAATAATTCCAAACTGAATAGTTCATCAATTCTGGTATTCACAACTCCCTGTAAAACAATTTTTTCTTTTTGAGATGCGTAAATCAACAGTTTAGAATTTAGATTTGGATCTTTTACTAATATTGGACTCGTTGAATAATCGTTTTCAGTCAATTTCGAAGCTAGTTCAGGTATGTTAATTCTGACAATATTTGATGATTCAATACTCTCATTCCACAATTGCGAAACACTCTTAAGAGTAAAATAATAATTGATTTTTTTTGGCTTATCAATCGCGATGGAAATAAGATTTTTATCTGCGGGAATTATTTCAAATAGGTATTCTGGCAATATTTCAGAATCGCTGAACGGAAGATTATATAATGCAAAATATCTCACACTATCCTCATTTTTATTCTGTGTATCCCAGCTAAGATTGAAATGATTTTTTTCACCTGATTTTTCACTTTTGAAATTTAAGGGGGGATCGGGGTACAACTTATCCATCCATGCCATTGCCGAGGGAAAGGTTTTATGTTCGAATGAGGAAAAAGAAATATCCTTAATATTTTCATACCTAAAAAAAGCAACACCATCAGCATTAATTGTTCTCGAAAAATTTATCATGCTCTCCATTTGAGATTTGACATTATCTTTATAAGCAGCAATTCCAAGAAATACAGATCTGCCAAATGAATTTTGGACCCAATCTTTTGCCAATAAATCGAATCGTGTTTTTTCATCAAAACCCCAATAAATTTGAGGAGCTAAATAATCTACTATTCCCCTCTTCAGCCATTCGCGTGTATCTTGATAAATTTCGCTATATCCTTCCCACCCATTCATTCCCTTTAAATTTTTGTAAATTCCGATTGGCGCCGCACCAAATTTAATTTTCGGTTTTATACTTTTAATATTCCGGTGGATAAGCGAAATTAACTCTGTAATATTATTTCTCCTCCAATCGTCTCTGGTGTATCCACTCCCATAAATACTATATGAGAAGTCATCATCAAAATTTCTCCCGGGATAACGGATGAAATCTAAATGCACCCCATCAATATTATAATTTTCGGTCATCTCCATAATGAGGTTTGAAATATACTCCCTTACTTCAGGCAAACCAGGATCGAGCCAAAGTGATTTTTGTCCATCCCGTGTATCGCTTACTACCCATTCCGGTTTGCGTTTGCTAATATGATTTGGATCATTCAGAATAATTGACTCATTACCGGTAAAGCATCTAACAATATTTAGCCATGCATGAATTTCCAATCCCCTTTTATGAGCCTGTTCAATTGCAAATTCAAGAGGATCGTAGGTAGCTTCACCGTCAACTTCTCCGGTAATGTATTGGGTTAATGGCTCAAAGGAAGATTTGAAGAAAACAACTCCATTAGTTCTAACCTGGAAAAAAACTGTATTTAAATTCTTTGATTTGATATCATCGAAAATTTCTATTAAAGATTGTTTCTGCTTTTCCTGATCAAATGTTGGCGGAGGCCAATCAAGCCTAAAATTGGTAGTAAGCCAAACAGCTCTTGTCTCGCGATCAACTTGAGCATATACAGAAAATGAAAGAATAAGATATAATATGACCAGGTTTTTCATAATTAAATTATTTGCCAAACAATTTTAAGGCATAATTGATCGAGCCAATTACATCTTTCTTTTCGGCTTCTACATCAAGAATAATTTTACCGATTCCGCCGATCAATACAAATTTAATTTTTTGGTCTCTTCCTTTTTTGTCTCTCTTCATAGCTTCATAAATTTTTGAGGCGGAATATTTATTAATTTTAATTTCATCTCGGAGCAGCAACGGTAGCCGCATAAATTCATCTTTATCATTACTATCAATTAAATTTAATTTGTGAGAGAGCTCAATTGCGGCTGCCAAACCAACTGCCACCGCCTGCCCATGTTTAATCTTATGATTTTGTTCAACTTCGATCGCGTGGGCAAAAGTATGTCCCAGATTTAATACTTTCCTCAAACCCGATTCTTTCTCATCTTCTGCAACAATTCCCCCTTTGAACTCAATACAGAGTTCCAGAATATTCTGAATATACTTTTCATCTAAATTGATAAGCTTTTCGTAATTATCGAGCAGGTCGTAAAATTTTATTTCGTCGGTCATCAATCCATATTTTAGAATTTCACCGGCGCCACAAACAATATCAGAACGAGAAAGTGTATTTAAGAATTTTAAATCAACAAGAACAAAACCGGGTTGATAAAAGGTGCCAATAATATTTTTTGTCCCGCCAAAATTAATTCCGGTTTTCCCTCCTACTGAACTATCGACAGCCGATAACAATGTTGTTGGCACCTGCACAAAATTAATTCCACGTGCATAAGTAGATGCGGCAAACCCACCAACATCGCCGGGGATTCCTCCACCCACCGCAACAAGGGTGGTATCTCTTCCAAATCCGTTCGCAATTAAAGCATTATGAATTTTTTGAATAGCCGAATAGTTCTTATTTTTTTCGGAAACATTATAAAGGTGTACATACAGTTTCCCCTTATATCCATTTGTGAATTTCTCTATTGTCTTTTTGTGATATTTAAACACGTTTTGGTCAATTAGAAAAAAAAGGTTTTTGTACATTTTGCGTTTCTCAAGAAGAGATAATAATTCAGAAAACGCCTCCTTGCCAATTATAACCGGATAATTTTTGCCCGGTATTTTTATATTAATACTTTTCATGGAGTATATCCCTAATTTTTTTTGCGATCTTATCAACCGTTATTCCTATGGGAGTAATATCTGTTCTAATAACTAAATCAGCTTGGTTGTAATATATCTCTCTTTTTTCCAACATCTCCGATATTCTCTCAACAAAATCTTTTTCCGAACTGTTATTGAGCACCAAATCTTTAAACAGAGGACGATCAATTTTATTCTTCAACCGTTTGTAAAGAGCATCGGGAGAGACTTTTAAGTAGATAATTTTCCCAGAGTCTTTTAATATTTTTAAATTTATTTCACTCGTCATTGTTCCCCCGCCCAACGAAACAATAATTTTCTCCCGACCTGAAATTTCTTGAAGACATCTAGTTTCTAAATCACGAAAATAATCTTCTCCTTTAGTTTCAAAAATTTGAACAATAGTTTTTGATTCTTTTGCCTCGATCACTGTATCCAAGTCAACAAACTCAAGTCCAAGTACATTAGCAAGGATTGGTCCGATAGTACTTTTACCACTGGTCATAAAACCGGTCAAATATATTCTTATATCAGCCATTTAATTATTAAGATTTATGGACTAATATAAAAAATTGAAGGTGAATATTATAATTCTTAAAAAGGAAGGTTAAAATTATATGAGGCGCCTAAAGTGAATGTAATCCCATCAACATTTACTTTGGTATGAAAACTTGAAGTGGGCAGGAGTATACTTCTTCCATTAATATTTACTGTTGGCCTATCGTATTCATTTTTAAAATTAATCTCCGGATCGCGGAATCGCATCTGCGTTCTCAAACTAAGTTTTTCATTTATAAAATAGTCGACACCTGCAGTAACATGAATACCGAACGCACTTTTATCGATAGATGATTTTACCGATACATCTCCAATCTCTCTAATATGTTTTCCAAAATAAAATCCCCCGCCCCCACCCATAAATATTTTAATCCGGTCACTCGAAAACGGCAGCTCATAATAGAATGTAATCTCAACCGGGATTAATTGAAATCCATCAGTTAGTATTGCTTTAACACCGGCGAGATTATATGAACTATTCACATGTTTCTTTTGAATTATCTCAGAACCAGCGGCTAAAAATAAATTTGTGCCAATTTTATATCTAATTTCTATGGAATAATTATAGATATCATCCAAACTCTCATATGAGTTACGCAATAAAATATCATTTGAATTTGGATTAAGATAGAGCCTAGAAGTTGTGGTATAGTTTCCATTAATGGAGATTGCATATTTCGAGGTTTCGATTTGAGAGTATGCAATGCCACAGAAGAGAAACATAAATATGAAATAATTAGTTTTTCTTATCATACTTATGGCAATATACGAAGTTGAATTAATTTTAACAGGCAAAAAAAAGAGGCTGAATTTTCAGCCTCTTTATAATAGATATGAATACTTATTAGCGGAAGAAGAGATGCCGGTTGTCCTCTATATCGGCTTCTTTTTTGAGATCTTGAACCCACTGAGAAAATACACGATTCTTTTTCTGTGAAATGATCTCTCTTTTTAATGGAGATTTTTCGAAGTTAAAAATTTCCTCATCAAATTTGGTTCTATAAGTCACATTAATCAAATATGAACCCAAGCTTCCTCTAACCGGTGCCGACCATTTGTTTAGTTCGGCTGTTAATGCATAGTTTGTAAACCCAAAATCTCTGCCAACACCCGGCACATTACCTTGACTCGTGAACTCAGTAGTAGTATCAATTCTGGCTGCAGCAAAAACTGATTTTGCATCCTCAACATTTCCGGTTGCGTCAATTTTCTTTTTGATATTAGAAATAATTTCAAATGATTTTTTCAATCGTTTTTCTTTCAATACAGAATTTTTGGCTAAATCTTTTGCTTCTTCAAAATTTCTTACTCCAGCTTTAACCGCGTCAGAAATCATTGCAACAATGTACCCTGTAGGAATTTTATGAACCTCACTTATTGCACCAACGCTCTCGGTGAACGCAAATTTAATTAATGAGGAATTAGCTCCAACTCCTGGGATAAATCTGCCAGCCTCTGTTATTGGTGGTGTTTCAACAACTTGATATTTCATTACTTTAGCTTCACTTTCAAATCCATTTTCTTTGGCAATGAAGGCAAAATCTTCAGCGTTGGTATATAGTTTATCGAGTGTTGTTGCCGATGGCTCAATTTTATTTACAATTCTTTCAACAACAATATCCTGGTTCGATTTATCAGTAACTTTTATTATGTGATAGCCAAAAGCAGTTTTAATTGGTTTTTGAATTACTCCAACCTGTCCCTTAAATGAAGCCTCTTCAAATTCTTTAACCATTTGCCCTTTGCCGAACCAACCTAAATCACCGCCATTTGGCGCGCTGCCATCTTCCGATTTAGCTTTGGCAACAGATGCAAAGTCGTTGCTTTTTGTTACTTCGTTATAAATAGAATTAATTTTTTCTAAATCTTTTTTATCATCGCCTGTTGATCTAACTAAAATATGGGAAGCTCTAACTTTATCATTTTTAGCTTTTACCTTAGCTATTAATTTGAATACAGATGCCCCATCTTTACCAAGAATTGGCCCAACAACATCTCCAACATTGGCCGCATTTAAAGTGTTTCTTTCAGGTCCTGCAAAATCGGTTAAGGAAAGAGTATCTTTTGTAAATGGAAGATCAGAATAGATATCTACATAGCTCTTGAATGAAGCTGTGTCATTTTTAATTTTTGCTACAATCGATTCAAGATTTTTTACTATTGACTGTGTATCAGCCAAAGTAGCCGCGCGATTAAACAAAACATATTTTAATTTGCGTGTTTCCTCAACTTTAAATTCATCAGGATTTGAGTTATAATAATTTTTTATTTCATCATCTGTAATTTTTAATTCGGCTTCGGGGATAGTGTTAATATCAACGAAAACATATTTAGCTTTCATTTTAATATTACGCTCAATAAAACGTTCACGAGCTTCATCATCACTTGCAACTACGCTGGCGCCTATATATTGTACTAACTTTTCCTGAATTAATTGATCTCTAATCTGATTTTCAACTGAAATCACAATTTCTTTATTACGCGGGTCTCTAAGAGTAGTCTCGTATAATTCTCTATTAAAGTTGCCTGTTGAATCAACAAACTGTTGGCGTAAAAATTCGGGAGGGTTGGGACCTAATATATAATCTCTTACTTCTTCATCAGTGACAGTAATTCCAAACTCATCACGCTTCTTTGCTAAAAGTTTTTGTGAAACAAGATAATCCCAAACTTGTTCTCTAAAAAAATCTAATTGTGATTCTTCTATAGGCTGACCTGTCTGTTGCTCTTGCTGCTTTTGAAACTGATCGAGCAACGTAGAAAATTCTTGATAAGATATCGGTTCCCCGTTAACAGATCCTATATTTTGTCTTTGACTCCCAAAGTATTCAGATAAATTTGAATCTGACAACACCATAAAAAGAACAAAAACACCGCCAACTAGAAACATAAACCACGGAGCTAAACTCCTCATCTTGGCCATTGTAGCCATAAAATACAACCTCCGTTTAAGAAATAATAAAATTTTAGGCGCTTAAAATAGATAGACAGGCTCTTAAATGCAATTTAATACAACACTTTAATTTTGATGTTTTTTTTGGGTAGGATCAATTTTTAACGTTTCACTCCAACTAAATCGAAATAATTTGCAAATTCGCCGTGATGCTAATAACTTGGCATGAACTTTTTAGGAATTTATTATTATGCCTGGTTTCTTCGATACTTGGCTTCCTTATATCTACCTTTATGGTGTTGGCGGGCTCTGTTTTATAGCCGGAATGGTAATTATTAGGAAATCCAAAGGAATTGATATGAGATTAAAACGGCACCGCTTTTGGTGGAAAGTGATGTGGTTTGGTCTCTTTTATTTTATGGCTATTCACGCCTTTTTAATTATTGCCGCACTTTATTTATGAGAATAATTTATGGATAAAATTCAAGTAATGGGTACCCAGACCGACTGGGTTGTAATGGTGGTGTATTTAGTTGCTATTCTTTTATTTGGAAGTTATTTCGGCAAGTATAATCACAACACAAACGATTTCTTTTTTGGTGGCAGACGATTCGCATGGTGGTTGATTGCTTTTTCAATTGTGGCAACCGGCGTAAGCAGTCATAGTTTTGTTAAATATTCTGCCAAAGCATGGGAATATGGATTTTCCTCATCAATGGCTTATATGAATGACTGGTTTTTTGTCCCTTTCTTTTTATTCGGCTGGCTTCCAATTGTTGTTTATTCAAAAATCAGATCCGTACCCGAATATTTTGAAAGGAGATTCAGCCCTTCCGCCCGTTTTTTTGTAACGATTCTTCAGCTCCTTTACTTGGTTGGATATATCGGAATCGGTTTATTAACTATGGGAAAAGCTATCTATCCATTAATGCCTCACACACTTTCCATTTTTGGTTTTGAAATTGAAGTTACTTTAATGGGATTGATAATCGTAATCGCATTCATAACCGGCACCTATACAACTTTTGGCGGACAAATAGCTGTTTTATTTACAGATTTAGTTCAGGGAATGATGCTTTTATTTGCCGGACTTTTAGTATTTGTATTAGGTATTGATTATGTGGGCGGATGGCATATATTCTGGAACCTTCTTCCAGTTGATTGGAAATTACCTCTAGCTCATTTTAATAAACCATCCGATTTTAATTTTGTGGGTATTTTTTGGCAGGATGGAATTGCCGGCTCAATTGGATTTCTCTTCATGAACATGGGCTTGATAATGAGATTTATGTCGGCTAAAAGTGTTGATGAGGGAAGAAAAGCCGCAACTTTTAATATATTATTTATGCTTCCAATTTCGGCTATTGTTGTAAGCGGAGGCGGATGGATAGCAAAAGCAATGTCCGGGTTAAGTTCATCACCATTACCAGCAAATACAGAACCAGATTATATTTTTGTAGTTGTCTCAAGCATAATTACTGGTCCCGGTGTTTTTGGATTTGTAATAGCCGCTTTAACCGCGGCGCTTATGTCTACTATTAATACATTGTTGAATGCTTGCGCCGCAGTATATGTAAATGATGTTCACCGACCATTAAAGGGATGGCTCTCAAATAGAAAAAAAGAAACTAAAATTGATGAGAAAAAACTTCTCTTTATAGCCAGAGTAGCCACAGCATTCTTTACAGTACTTGGCGTGTTGGCGGTTATACCCTTTAATTCTTATCCAACAGTTTATGAAGCGCATGGATTTTTCCATTCAACATTAACACCTCCATTAGTCATTGCTATCTTCCTAGGAGTATTCTGGAAAAAATTTACACCGGCTGGTGTAATTGCAACCGTTCTGGGCGGTTCATCATTAATGATTTTGGGCGCTTATTATCCGGGAATTTTAATTTCTCCATTCGATCATGGGACCCCAATGGACCCGGTTCATCCATATACTTATATCGGTGCGCTTTATAATATTTTCGTATGTCTCTTTGTGGGCGTAACTGTTACTCTTTTGCAGAAACCCTTCTCAAAAATCTCAACCCGCATGAAGAAAATGCAAAACCATAAAGCTATGATAATCTCTACAATTGTATATACAGTTTTAGTTGTTGTTATGGTTATTGGAAATATTGCCCCATTGGTGGTTTCTCTTCCTCTTACATTAATAATGACATTTTTGATTGGCTTAATTTCCACATATTACATAAAGTATGATCCGGCTGCTCGAACTGAGGGTTTAACCGCATGGTCAATTCACAGAGCTAAAGAAATGTTTAAGGGTAGAAAACTCAATGAAAAAGAGGGTGAAACAATAAAAATTATTTGGCGAAAGAAAAGTGATGACTCAGATACAGCAAATTTCTCCAAGAAAGATATGGAGAAAATGGAAGCTGAACCTGGTGATTTAGTTTATCTTTGTGACGCAAGATGGTACTTAGGTGGATTGAAATCTATTCATACAGTTTATGGCGAACCTCACGAAGAGGATGGTGTTGTTTATCTGAATAAAGAACATTTGACGAATAGTCAATTTGTTGAGGGTAGATACCTTACTGCCGAAAAAGAAATGTAATCTTTAAATACCCGGAATTTTAATTATAAATTCCGGGTATTTTTTATGCTTTATTTCATTCAGTTCTGAATTACTTCTAAATTATGAACCAAATTTCTTATTTAATTTTTCTACAACTAATGGGGGAACAAATTCCGACACATTACCTTTAAACTGAGCTAAATTTCTAACAATAGTTGAGTTAAGGTACGTATATCTTGCATGTGGCATAAGTAAAATTGTAGTTATTTCACCGGCTAATTTCCTGTTCATTAACGCCATCTGAAATTCATATTCAAAATCACTTACAGCGCGTAAACCTCTTATTATTCCCACCGCTCCAAGATGTCTCGCATGATCAACTACTAAACCATCAAATGAATCGACCTCTACTCTTGAGAACTCTTTTAAGCTCTCATTGAGCATTTCAACTCTCTCCTCAACGGTAAATAATGGAGTTTTACCAGGATTACGGGCAACAGTAACAATCACTTTTTCAAACAATTCTACTGCTCTATTTACAATATCTATATGACCATTAGTTACCGGATCAAATGTTCCGGGATAGATTACAATTGCCATTTTATTCTCCCTTTAATAATTAAATATTGTCAACAATCCCAAATTTTCCAAATTATCATTTTGTGAAGATAAAAATCAGGCTATCTCCAATCCTTCTAAAAGGTTCAATCCCAAAGGCTTCAACATCTTCCTTCTGTGTTTGAATAGACCTCTCAACAATTATCATTCCCTCATCATTCAAAAAATCATTCTGTAAAATATTTTTTACAGCTTCATGAATATCATACTTAAAAAATGGGGGATCGGCAAAAATGATATCATATTTAATATGATTGGCTAATTTCGAGAATCGAATTGAATCCATTTTAAATATTGTGCATTCTTCCGCGGCATTAAGCGAGTTAATATTTTCTTGGAGCATTTTAGAAACATGATAATCTTTTTCAACAAAGTGAATTTGCGCGGCTCCTCTGCTTAACGCTTCCAATCCTAAAGAACCGGAACCGGCATAAATATCACAAACAACTAATCCTTCAAAATCCACTCTATTTATCAAAAAATTAAATAGGGATTCTTTCACCTTATCTGTAGTTGGCCTCACTAGGTTAGATTTAGGGAATTTGATTGTTCGCCCCTTATATATTCCAGCAATTATTCTCATTTATTAAATTATTCTTATAGCTATCCCCGCGGCAGCGGTAAATGAGTTGGATTTAACTTTATAAAATGTATTGTTGTATACCGCTTCATCAACTTTTAATCTTTCGAATGGATCAATCTTTTTAATAGGGATATTGAAGTGACTTCTCATTTTTGATTCAAATTCCTCGGTTAAATCCTGCCCATAAAAGAAGACACTGGAGAAATCTGCAATTGAAAGATTGAATGCCTCAATTTTAGAAATAGACGAAATCAAGGAATCAAAAATATTTTGAACGGGGGGTCTAATAACATCAAAATAGAATGGATGCACCCCTTCGAGAGCGGCGATCGAGGAATAATTTTGATCGATATAGATACTTAAGGATAACTCTCTCTCTTCATTTTTTTTATCGAGATATAAAAATGCATTAGATGCTAAATGTGCATTGTCGATGTATTTTAGAGTTAGATTATTGTAGAGACAAAATTTATTTATTACAGATACAATAGTTTTATCTATTGCGAATATTACAGCGCATTTTTCCTTACGTATTTCCGTCTTATCTACCTGGATATGTTGAATATAAAAATTATCAGGATCACAATCGGGGAATAGAATTGAAATTTCCCACCTAAAATGATCATATAAATCCTTTTTTACGAGGCTGTCATCATAAGGGACTTCAAAAATTTTAAAGAAATTATTAGGGATTGCAAAGGAAATATTTTTAGAGATAAGAGATTTTTTTTTGGAGATGCGTTTGAAAGATTCTTGAAGAATGCTGATCATCTTCGATTCTGACACAGAAGGATCTAGCTTCTCTGTGTGAAATGTTTGATCAACATTCTCCAAGTAAAAAGAATTTGTCTTATACGTTATCTCAACAATTTGCAGTTTGGTTTCAGCTAAATTTATACCAGCGTGATTATTGAACACAGCTGTTTAAACTCTATTCCCAGGATGCGGTGTTTTTAAGAGCATCGTTATCAACATCACCAATTGTTCCGTATCCATCAGGGCATGCGATATAATATCGTTTGCCGGTGGTTTTAACGGTTTCTATTTTTAGAATTTTACCTCTTCTGTCAATAATTGTATCTGCCTGTTCAGAAGAATCTACCTGCAATAAGTAGGACTTATGCGATTTGGGTGAGAAATAGAGTGAATCTGGGACAAATGAACCGACCAAAAGATTACGGAAAGGATTAGTAGATCTACCGGTAAGAGTATCAACACCGGTTTTAATTTTTTCGATGCTTGGATCTGTCTTAGCGAATGTTATTAAACTATCGAGGTTATCGGTATATTTCCCAAATTTAAGCTGCCATAGTTTTTGAACTTCGCGGATATTTTCCATTCTCAAACGAGATTCTTGCTTGTAAGTTTTTTCCTGCTCTATCACTTCACTAGGGTCTATGTACGCAACTTTAATTAAGACCACAACTAAAATGGCGATTATAACATATAATATAGAATGGATGTACCAAGCTTCGCCTTTGTTCTTCATTTATTCCTCCAGTGTTAAAATTTCATTTAGATCGTAATAAGATTTTTAATCTTATCAAATTTTGCTTTTCCGATCCCTTTAATATTTAGGAGCTCTTCAATCTTATTAAATTTGCCCTTTTTTATCCGGTAATTAAAAATAGAAAGAGCTGTTTTTTCACCAATCCCGGGTAAATGAACCAATTCTTCAATTGAGGCATCGTTAATATTAATTGGAACATCAATTTTATTTATTGACCCGGTTTTTTGCTTATTTTCGTGCTGTCTAAAATCCAAAAGTTCATGCTTAGAATCAATACTTTTTTCAACAAAAAAAAAGGTACTATCAGCATCACCTTCCAAATTCATTGATCTTTCAAATAAGCTCTCCTCTTTTGAATAATCAAATTCTAGCTTGCTAAAATTTCCAGGCCTATTTTTGAAATGCTTAACTGCTATGCCAATCAATAAAAGTACAATTAAAACTAAAACAGTTTTTGCCTCTAAATCAGTAAATCCAATTTTTTTCAATAATTTAAAATTTGTTTTCATGCAGCCCCCCTTTTACATTAAACAAGAAACAAGTGCTAAAAATTACTTTTCAACTTTAATATTATTTTGCTTCTGTAATTCTTTTAAAAGTTCTTTCTCTTTTGAGTTAACATTTTTAGGAACATGAATATTTATTTTAACAAGTTGATCTCCTGCACCATGGCTGTTAAGGTGTTGAATTCCTTTTTCCCTCATTTTTAGGAATTTGCCCGATTGAGTGCCCTGTTCAATTTTGAGTTTGGCTTTTCCATTTAAAGTAGGAACTTCGACTTCGGTGCCCAAAACAGCTTCTGGAAAACTTATAAACAGATCATAAATAATGTCATCATTTTCACGCCTAAAATAATCGTGAGGCAATTCTTCAAAGAGTACAATTATATCTCCAGCCGGACCGCCATGTTTACCCGCATTACCTTCACCACGAAGCGTCATATAATTTCCATCCATTACGCCAGCGGGTACATTAATTTTGATAGTTGATTCATCATTTTTTCTACCGTCGCCAGAACAATCGGAACAAGGGTCCGAAATAATTTTGCCTGTCCCGCTACAATTATTACAAGGAGCAATATTAACAAATTGACCAAAGATAGATTTTGAGACCTGTCGCAATTCACCAGTTCCGTTACATACCGAACAAGTTTTAAATGCTGAAGCGCTTTTTGCGCCGCTTCCATTACAAGTTGAGCATTTATTATATTTTTTAATTTTTACTTTTTTGGTTGTACCCGATGCGATCTCTTCCAATGTTAATTTAATTGTAATTTTTAAATCGTTGCCTGGTGTACCTGTAGCGCGTTGTCTCGATCTTTTAGATGATGTTGAGCCGCCGAAAAAATCATCAAAAATTGATGAGCCGCCGAATGCTCCTCCAAAAATATCAGAGAAATGGCTAAAGATATCATTAACATCATTAAAACCGTGGAAATCCTGGCCGCCGCGCAAACCGCTGTGCCCATATTTATCATATTTTGATCTTTTTTCATCATTACTCAATACTTCATACGCTTCAGCCGCTTCTTTAAATTTATCTTCCGCGGCTTTATCACCTGGATTTCTATCAGGATGAAATTGCATTGCTAATTTTCGGTACGACTTTTTTATTTCATCTTGGGATGCTGTTTTGGATACCCCTAAAATTTCATAATAATCCCGTTTACTCATCTTCAACCTTCCTTATTGTTTCGCTCGAATAATGACGCTTGCTGCATTTTATATATTCGATTTATTATATTTTATTATCAACTCTGAAAAAATTAATCGCCGCTTACAATTACCTTAGCATGACGAATTACTTTATCTTTATAAATATATCCTTGCTCAATGACATCCAGGACAGTATGCGGCTCTGCACCTTCAACATTTTGCTGCATCAACGCTTCATGAAGAGCTACGTCGAATTTTGTTCCTTTGGCTTCAATTCTTTTTACACCTTGGTTTTCTAGAGCTTTGCCAAATTTTTCAAACAACAACAATATTCCTTTTTTAGTCTGCTCAAAATTATTTTCATCATCAACATGCGCAACAGTTCTTTCCAAATCATCATAAATTGGAAGCATGTTTTTGATAAAAGATTCAGCCGCGTATTTTAAAAGATTGAGTTGATCGTTTTCAGTTCTTCTCTTGTAGTTTTCGAACTCTGCTACTTTCCGCAGCAATGTATCTTTTAACTCAAAATTAAGTTTTTCTAGTTCTTCAATTTTTGCTGCAGTTTCGTTTGAGGCTGATTTATCATTTGGTTCCTCAATCACATCTTCGTTAGCTAAATCATCAATTCCCTCTATAGGAATTTTAGTGTCTTTATTTTCTGATTTTTCTTTATCATTTAATTCTTCGTTCATATTGCTTCCTGCTTGTTCCATTAATTTATATTTGCTTTGTTAATTCTTTATTTAATTGTTCGGCGATATATACCAGCGCGGCAACCACACGGGAATAATCCATACGTTTGGGTCCCATAATTCCTAATATTCCAGTTAAATCTCCAATCTTATATTCTTTTTGAACAAGACTATACTCATTCAACTTTTCCTCATTGTGTTCATTCCCAATAGTAATAGTAAGATCATTCTTTTTTTTATCGTCAAGGATGTGAATAATAATATCTTTGTTTTCAACCAATTCAATAATGCTCTCGAATTGACTAATATGCTCAAACTCGGGTTGACTTAATAAGTTTTTAGTCCCCGAAATTATTGCGTCATTCTGAGTTTGATCGGTAAAAATTTTATCAACCGAATCGAGAAATACTCTAACAATTGGACGTGATGCTTCATGATTAAAATCTTTTATTCTTTCCCCAAAAGTATTTCTAATTTCAACAAACCTGAGACCGCTCAATTTTTCATTTAAGAACTGCTGTACCGAGAGAATTAATTGTTCACTAACTTCCGCGTCAATCTCAAGTGTTATAGTCCTAACCGGTCCCGATTTTACGCTTACAATTACTAAAATACGAGATGAGGAGAGTTGTACAATTTGTATTTTTTCTAAAATAGCCTGTTCAAATTTTGGATAAGTAACTAACGCAATTTGGTTTGTTAAATTACTTAATATGGCTGATGTAAGTTTTAACAGATCTTCGGTATCGGAGGAGATCCCTTTTTCAATATTATTATCAATTAGCTGTTTTGTTTTTTCATCGATCTTAGGAGGATCCATTAAAGAATCAACATAGAAACGGTACCCTTTATCAGTTGGAATTCTTCCGGCTGAAGTGTGAGGATGGTTGAGGAGTCCCATATCTTCTAGATCGGACATAATATTGCGGATGGATGCCGGCGATAATCCAATATCAAACTTCTTGGAAATATTACGGGAACCTACCGGATTTGCGGTAAGAATGAATTGATGAATCACAAACCGCAGTATTGCTTTCTCACGATCTTTTAATTGATACTCTATCATTACATCATTTTTTAAAATTTTGAACCCAAAGGTATTAAAATCCCACAAAAATTTCATTTTTGAATTAAAACAAGATGTTGAACATAAAAATTTATCTGCAGGTTTCTTAACCAACATACGATGAGAACCGATAAAAAGCTTATTTATTTTTATATTTGCACTCAATATTTGAATTAGGAGTAAATTTGGACAATACTTACAAATCTGCCGGCGTTGATATTCAAGCGGGAGACGAAACAGTTGAGAGAATTAAAGTTCATGCGAAATCTACTTTTAATAATAATGTCCTTTCAGGAATTGGACACTTTGGGGCTTTCTACCAAATTGACTTAAAAAAGTGGAAAAATCCTGTTCTGGTTTCCAGCGTTGATGGTGTTGGTACAAAATTGAAAATAGCCTTTAAACTCGATAAACATGATACCGTTGGTCAATGTTTGGTAAACCACTGCATTAATGATATTGCTGTATGCGGAGCCGAACCTCAATACTTTATGGATTATCTGGCGTTTGGAAAATTAATACCCGAAAAGGCAGAACAGATTATTAAAGGATTTTCGATAGCCTGCCGAGAAAATGGCGTTGCTCTTATTGGGGGAGAAACTGCCGAGATGCCCGGCTTATATACGGAAGATGAATATGATATTTCCGGGACTATAGTGGGTATTGTTGAACGAGATAAGATAATTGATGGAAAAAATGTTCAACGGGGAGATGTGCTTATTGGATTTCCTTCAACAGGATTGCATACAAATGGATATTCACTGGCAAGAAAAGTTTTACTTGAAAAATTTAGCGTTAATGATAAACCGGAAGGATTTGATAAATCGATTGGTGAGGAATTATTAAGCATTCACAAATCTTATTTTCATATCATCTCATTGTTGAAAGAAAAGTTAGAAGTGCGAGCATTTTCACATATTACCGGCGGCGGAATAATCGGGAATACAAAACGCGTTGTGCCAAAAGATTTATCTATTAATATTGACTGGAAAGCATGGGATACATTACCAATTTTTGATTTAATTCAGAAGACAGGAAATATTTCTGATGAGGAGATGAGAAAAGCTTTCAATCTTGGTATTGGATTAATCGCGGTAATCTCCCCAACGGATGTAGAAAAAGCTATTTCGATTTGTAATACAATAAATGAGAAAGCAATTGTCATTGGGGAGATTATTTAGACTGAATTCATCGTATTCTTTAGTTAATATAAAGTTGATAATTTAAAACAATAGCCGAAAGTAAAAATGTTTATAGATACTCATGCCCATCTTTTTTACCCAAATTTTAATGGTGAGATTGATAATATATTGAAGAACGCTAGAGATGCGGGAGTTGATTACATAATAGTTCCCGGCACCGATTTAGCTTCATCAGTTCAAGCAATAGAACTTTCAAAAAAATATGAAATGGTATATGCGTCTGTTGGTATTCATCCACACGATACAAAAGAGTGGAATGACTCCTTAATAGATAAGATTGAACAACTCGCTAAAAATGAAAAAGTAGTTGCCATTGGTGAAATTGGATTAGATTACTATTATGATTTTTCTCCAAAGGAAATTCAAATAAAAGCATTCGAAGCTCAGATAGAACTTGCCCTTAAATTAAAACTCCCCGTAATAATTCATAATAGAGAAGCTGATACCGATGTTATGAGTATTATTAGAAAATATAAAGACAGCGGACTGCGGGCTCAATTTCACTGTTTTGCGGGGACTGTTGAGGATGCGCGTGAACTTGTAGAGATGAGACATTATATTTCTTTTACTGGAAATATCACTTATAAAAAGGCAGATACTCTAAGAAAAATAGTTAGTCGCATTGCCCCGGAAAATCTTTTACTTGAAACTGATTCCCCATTCATGACACCAATCCCGCATCGGGGCGAAAGAAATGAACCTTCTTATATAAAATTAGTTGCCGATCAAATTGCGGCAATTCATAATTTAACTACTGAAGATATTGCGAGAACTACATCGTACAACGCATATAAACTTTTTGGGATTGGGATGAAACCGGATTTAAGCTTTACTTACAAAATTGGAAATTCACTTTACATTAATGTTACAAACCGATGCAATGCCGATTGTATTTTCTGCGATAGAAAAGGGGAAGCCGTTATTAATGGATATAGTTTAAAGATGACCAAAGCTCAAGAGCCCAATGTAGAAGTTTATATAAATGAAATGGGAGATCCCAAACAATATAAAGAAGTTGTGTTTTGCGGATATGGCGAACCAACCATAAGATGGGATGTGGTAAAACAAGTTGCCAAATTTGTGAAAGATAATGGCGGCCGCACCAGAATGAATACCGATGGACATGGCAATTTTATTAATAAAAAAGATATTACCCCAGAGCTTAGTGGATTGATAGATACAGTCTCCATCTCACTAAATTCAACCGATCCCGAACAATATGGGAAATTAATGAGAGTAGATCCCTCGCTACATAAAGAGATGATCGACTTTGCCCGTAAAGCCAAAAACTATACACATGTTGTGCTGTCAATTGTTGGATTAAATGAGATTGATACCGGAGCGGCAAAAAAGTTTGTGACTGAGGAAGTCGGGGTAGATTTCCGTGAACGTGAGTATTTTTAAGAGAACAGAGTGAAAAAACTAATCACCTTCATTTCATTATTTTGTTGCATTTTTGGTTTCGCTGAGATCTCAGCACAAAATAATCAACTTCAAAAATCAATTGATGCAGTATTACAAAATAAATTTTTTAATCGCGCTCAAATCTCAATAAACGCTATTGATCTTTTGACTGGAGAGGAAATTTATTCTTTCAATAGTCAAAAATTATTCAGACCGGCGAGTGTGCAAAAATTATTTACTACTGCTGCCGCAATAAAATTTTTAGGCACCGAAAGAAAATTTAAAACCGCGGTATACACAGATGGAACTCTGCAGAATAAAACACTTACCGGAAACCTTTTTATCAAAGGGGGTTTCGATCCCGATTTTAATACAAATAATCTTGATACACTAATTGCCCAGCTATTTTCATCAGGTATAACTAGAATTACTGGCAATATCTACGCAGATGTTTCAATGATGGACTCACTCTTCTGGGGTGAAGGGTGGATGTGGGATGATGATCCATACTCATTTGCCGCTTACTTTTCTCCACTCTCTATTAACGACAATTCAATAAAAATTATTGTTGAACCAATTAAGGTAGGAAAAAAACCTTTAGTGCGAACCGATCCTGAAACTGAAATTCTTGAGATACAAAACTCAGCAACTGTTAATAGAGGTTACAAAAATAGATTATCTGTTTCCCGTAAATGGCTAAACAGATCCAACAAAATTACTATTAGAGGTTCTATTGGGGTTCGAGCAAAAAATTATTCCACTACAGTTAATATTTTTAATCCAACTTTATACTTCTTAGAATTATTTAAAGAAAGATGCATATCCGCAGGCATCACAATTAGCGGCAAGTTGGATACTCTCAAAACACCAGTTAACGTATGGGAGTTGGCTAACCATGAGTGCAAGATTGATAAAATAATAAACAATGTTAATAAGACTAGCGATAATCTTAGTGCGGAATTACTGCTCCGCTCAATACCCTATCATAAAACGGGAGACAAATCTGGAGCGGTAGACGGGAAAAAATACGTTGAAAGATTAATCAGTTTCCTTGATGAAAATCCAGAGAGCTACTCAATTGTGGATGGTTCCGGTCTTTCTTATTACAATTTAACTTCAACCGCTTTAACAGGAAAATTGCTTCAACATATGTACTATTCATCGCCGGAGTCTTATTCCCTATTTTATAATTCACTATCTGTTTCTGGAATTGATGGTACATTGAGAAATAGATTGAACAGCAGCGAGCTAAGGGGAAAAGTAAGAGGCAAAACTGGATCGTTACGGGGGACTACAACATTGAGCGGATATTTACAAACTGAAACAGACAAGAATATAGCGTTTTCGATTTTTATTCAGAATTTTACCGGTAACCAGAGCAAGCCTAAAAATCTAATTGACGAGATAGTCCGCTTAATTTATAAACATTATTAATAGAAAAACGAAAATGAAAACATTCAGAGAAATAAAAATCATAATTGATCCATCAAAAATTGAAATGGTAAGCGGATTGTTATGGCAAGCAGATATTTCCGGAATTGTTGAAAATGATAATGGTGTTTCTGTTTTTATTGAAGAAGCTAAGAGTGTGTCTATAGAGGAGATCAAAAACATATTAGACCGTGCTGTTAATGAAGATATTATCAATTCATACTCATTAGATGAAAAAAGTTTTGAGGATAAAAATTGGAATGAGGAATATGAGAAGAAGGTTAGAGTTATAGAAGTAACTGATAAGTTGGTAATAAAACCTTCATTTAAAGAGTATTCACCAAGACCGGGACAAGTGATTATTGAAATAGATCCCAAGATGTCTTTTGGAACCGGTGAACATGCAACAACTCGATTAATATTAAAACTACTTGAAAAAAATGTAATACCGAATAGCAGGGTACTAGACGTAGGAACGGGAACCGGTGTACTCGCGATTGCTTCAGTTTTACTGGGCGCCTCAACAGCTTTGGCAATTGATAATGATGAATGGTGCAAATTAAATGGTGATGAAAATGTAGCTGCCAATAACCTACAAGATAAGGTGGAAGTTCGTCTTGCTGAAATTGGTAGTATTGAAGAAACTGAATTTGATCTGATATTGGCAAATATCAATCGGCATATACTTTTAGAGATCGCTGATTTAATTAAGGAAAAAATAAAAAAGACCGGAGTATTAATTCTTTCCGGTCTTTTAATTTCAGATGTAGATGATATTTTAGATTGCTACCTTCCCAAAAACTTCCAATTACTTGAAAAAATGGAAGAAGATGAGTGGTGTGCTTTAGTATTCACAATTAGAAGCTAAATTTTTCAAGAATGCGTTTTAATTCTTTCATTTCACCATCATTTAAAACGCTGAGTGCAGTTGCCATATTATCTGCATAAGATGGCATAATACTGTTAATTTTAGCTCTGCCTTCATCTGTTAAATCTGCAAGAATCACTCTTCTATCCTCTTTTGAGTGAATTCTTCTTACAAAACCTTCTTTTTCAAGATTATCTACCACACATGTGATGTTTGCTCCGGTAACCATCATTTCATCACTAATTTTTTTTAGTGGTATTGGACCGTTTTTAAGAAGGATTTCGAGTACACCAAATTGAGGTGTGGTAAGTTTTTCCTGGAACATCTGCTTCGACTGAAGTCTTTTAACTTTGTCGTAAGCTTTAGATAATTTATCCCATAGTTCCAGTACCTGTTGTTTCTTTTCTGTGCTCATAAGTGCCCCTTATGTTTATTGCGTTTCTGTTGAATCCCTCAAAACCCTCCTAATTTGGAGTATTGCATACTCGCTAAATGAAAAATAAACCTTTTTTAGTCCAAAAAAAAGAGCTTTAATTATATTAACTCTTTGAATATACTCCTTTTGAAACTTTTCTGATATGATTTATATTTCATTATGATATACAAAACAAATTGTTAACAACTAAAGTTTCACTTTTAAATATTTTGAACACTTATATAAGTAAAATTCTCTCACATACTTTTTTTAGCCGCTCGATCGAAATATCCAATTCCGACTTCAATACCTTATTGAAAGTTTTTTTGAATCAAGACGAGTTTTTTTTCTGGGGAGATAAACCAAATAATAAAACGTTTTCTACTTTCGGCAGATTATTTACAATTGAAGAATCGTTGAGCGGCTCAGAACTGAATCTAGTTCTAAATAATATTATTGATGAGGCCAACTTAGAGAAAACTTCATCCGAGATTCCATTTATTTTCAGCGTGCAAAAATTTCCCACGAAGGAACAAAGCAATTTTTGGAGTACTTTTAAACGTAATGATTGGTTCATCCCTCAATACGTAATCTCAAATCTTAACAATAAATATTTTTTTACTTCATATGGAGAGTTGGATAGTTCACATTCAGACATTGAGATAATCATTCGCAGACTAATTGATACCTTCGCACCGGGAAAGAGCAAAGTAGTTTCGAATCCAGAATTATTGAAAGCTTTGAAGTACCCCCAGCGCGAAGAATGGGATAAGATGATTGCCAATTCAATAAACCATATTGTATCGGGTGAAATTGAAAAAGTAGTACTGGGCAGATATTGCGATCTGGAATTTTCATCAGAAATTGATATCGGTTACCACCTTCTTAAGTTAACGGAGAGACAAAGTAACAGTATAACTTATGCGATAAAAAGCAATAACGCACTTTTCTTTGGAGCAACCCCGGAAAAATTATTTTCACTAAAAAATAATATTCTCAAAACTGAGGCGGTGGCTGGAAGCATTCGTAGAGGCGAGAATGAATTTGAAGATAAAAAATTAGCTAATCAATTATTGAACAGTTCGAAGAATGTACTGGAGCAAGACAGTGTACTTAAATTTTTAGTTTCCCGATTAGAGGATATTTCTGATAAATTAGTATATGAGAATACGCCCAATATAAAAAAGTTGAGGAACATTCAACATTTGATTTCTAAAATTGAAGCCCCATTGAAACCCGGTGTTTCAATTATTGAAATTATTGAAAGACTATTTCCTACGCCTGCCGTTTGCGGTTACCCTCAAAAGCGCGCTCTAGAGATAATAGAAAATCTCGAAAATTATGATAGAGGTCTTTATGCTGGAATATTAGGCTGGATTTCTCCAGAACGTGAAGCAGAATTTGCTGTGGCTATTCGTTCAGCATTTTATAAAGATAAAAAATTACGGGCTTTCGCAGGATGCGGAATTATAAAAGAGAGTGAAGCCGAGTCGGAATTTCTAGAAACTGAACTAAAGTTTAAAACTATTATCTCATTATTCGAAAATGAAAATATCAATTAATAGAAACACTTTATGGTGCGATCTATTTGTAAGCAGACTCACTGAATTAGGTGTAAAATTTGCATGCGTATCTCCCGGTTCGAGAAGTACATCTTTGGCTTTGGCACTGGCTGATAATAAAGGAATTAAAATTTTCCCTATTGTTGATGAAAGATCTTCTGCGTTTTTTGCTCTGGGCTTAGCCAAAAAATCACAGTCCCCGGTGCTAGTTTTAACTACTTCAGGAACCGCGGTTGCTGAATTATATCCTGCAATTATTGAAGCATACTATCAGCGTATTCCTCTAATTATATGTACAGCAGATAGACCCCACTATTTAAAAAATGCAGGTGCAAACCAAACCATAAATCAACAGAATATTTATAAAAATCATATCCGATTATTTATTGATGCGGGTTTACCAGACATTCAAAAAATCAATTCAATTATAGACATTGCAGAGGAAGCGGTACGCACCGCATATTTTACGAATCGCGGTCCTGTTCACATTAATTTACCTTTTGAAAAACCATTTGAACCCGATAATAAAGCAGATAAGGTTGATTTAAAATTACTTGACTCCTCATTCAATAGAAGAAATTTTTCTATTGAATATAATTCAAAAAAATTTCCTGCTTTTGTTATAAACATTGCTCAATACTTTAAAGAAAAAAAGAATGTGTTGGTTATTGTAGGATATGGTGAATTTAATAATGACTTTAGTTCCCAATTAATAAATCTCGCAAAACGAAATAATGTTTTAATTTATGCTGATGGCGCATCGGGACTACGATACGGAAACTTTTCAAAAGAAAGAATTATTGAGAATTTAACATCGTTGCTAAGATCAGAGAAATTTGTAAAAATATTTAAGCCCGATTTAATTATTCAATTTGGAGGTGCGCCGACTTCAAATATTGTTTTGGATTTCTTAAAAAATAGTAGTGCAATAAAAGTAGCCATAAATGAATATGGCGATTCAAATGATCCCTCACTTACCTTCAAAAAAGCACCTTCAATTCAACCAAATGAGTTCATTAGTAATTTACTAATAATACTATCTAACAAAAAACATTCAGTTAGTTCATTAGTTAAAACAACTCTACAGCTCGACAAGTATATTAAAGAGAAAAAAAAGAAATATTTTTTAAGAGATGATACCCGATCCGAATCAAAATTTGCGTATGATTTGATTGACATTTTACCAGAAAGATCTAATCTGATGATTTCTAATTCGATGCCCATCCGCGATATTGATTTCTTCTCTTCAACCTCAAAAAAGAAAATTAAGATATTTACGAATAGAGGAGCCAGCGGCATTGATGGAATTAATTCAACCGCACTTGCTATCGCCTCAATTTCGAAAGAACCAACCTACCTGCTAACCGGAGATCTCGCATTTTATCATGATTTTAATGGTCTTCATAATGCGGTTAAATTCAAGATACCTCTAATCGTACTACTTATAAATAATTCGGGCGGAGGGATTTTCGAATCATTACCAATTTCAAAATTCCGGGAACATTTTAATGATTTGTTTTTAACACCTCTCGATATAAATTTCAAAAAGATTGTTGAAGGCTACGGCGGTTCATATCATAAAATAAAAGATTGTAAAGAATTAAAAAGAAAAGTAAATTCAATTGACGATAAATCCTCTCTATCCGTTTTTGAATTAAGGACAGACGCAAAATATTCTGCCGAAATGCGCCGCGATTTCTGGTTAATGATATCGAAACAAATTGATTTGTTAATAGATGATATTAAGAGTTGACGGAATTGATTTCTTTATTCGAATTAATGAAGCTGATTTAAATTCAGCAAAAATACCATTATTATTATTGCATGGATTTAGCGGCTGCTCCGATGATTGGGAATTTCTAATCAATAAAATACCTTCTAATTTCCTTCCTATAGCAATTGATTTAATTGGTCACGGATTCACAGAATCCCCCGAAGATTCAAAATTTTACACTGCCTGCTCAATAGTGAATCAAATTAACAATATCACCGAACAACTAAACTTTGAAAAATTTATTATATGTGGTTATTCATTAGGAGGTAGAGCGGCAATTTCCTATATGTGCAAATTTCCAAATAAAGTTATTGCTGCTATATTAGAAAGTTCAACAGCTGGTATCGAATCAATTGAAGATAAAAAGGAAAGAGTTGAGCTCGATTATCTGTTGGCTGATAAAATAAAGAGTGAGGGAATCAATTCTTTTATGGATTTTTGGTTTCAAACTCCTTTGTTTGAGAGATTAAAAAATTTAAGTGAGTTTAACCAATTAAAGAACAAACGCCAGCAAAATAGTGTTATTGGTTTATCAAACATGATTGCTGGTTTTAGTACGGGATTAATGCAAAGCTGCTGGGATAAATTGGGAGCAATTAATTCACAGGTTTTATTAATCAGCGGGGAAAATGATCCTAAATATTGCGGGATTAACCAGAATCTTGCAGCAAAACTAGTGCATTCTCAACATAAAATAATTAAAGAAGCAGGGCACAATGTTCACTTAGAAATGCCTGATGTTTTTACTAAATTGGTTCTCGACTTTTTGAACAACTTGGAAATTAATAATGAACTTCAACTGGAAAACAATAAAAAAGTATGATGATATTTTATTTGAACAACTTGGCGGAATAGCCAAAATTTCAATTAACCGTCCAGAGAAAAGAAACGCCTTCAGACCAGACACCACAAAAGAATTATTTGATGCATTTAATTATTGCCGCGAAGAGAGCAGTATAGGCGTTGTATTATTAACCGGTGCAGGCCCTGCAAAAGATGGAAAATATTCTTTTTGTTCAGGAGGTGATCAATCAATCCGCGGAGATAAAGGCTACGTTGGAAAAGATGGGATCCCTCGATTAAATATTCTTGATGTTCAAAAACAAATTAGAAGCATTCCCAAACCGGTAATTGCATTAGTTGCTGGTTATGCAATTGGAGGAGGACATGTTCTTCATGTAGTTTGCGATTTAACAATTGCCGCCGATAATGCGATCTTCGGTCAAACTGGTCCCAAGGTAGGCAGTTTTGATGGAGGTTTCGGTTCAAGTTATTTAGCTAGAATTGTCGGGCAAAAAAAAGCTAGGGAAATCTGGTATTTATGCCGTCAATACAACGCGCAAGAAGCCTATGAAATGGGTTTGGTTAATAAAGTAGTTCCTATTGAAAAACTTGAAGAAGAAGGTGTTCAATGGGCAAATGAAATATTGGAGAAGAGTCCGTTATCAATTCGATTATTAAAATCAGCGTTCAATGCCGAACTTGATGGACAAGCCGGAATACAGGAATTAGCAGGAAACGCAACTCTTCTTTATTATATGAGCGAAGAGGCACAAGAAGGTAAAAACGCTTATAATGAAAAGCGAAAACCAGACTTTAGCAAATTTCCCCGTTTACCATAACTAATGTTTATGGATCAAGTGGGTATAAATAAAATATCAAAATTTGATGCCTGGATTTTAGCATCACGACCAAGAACATTGCTAGCCGCCGTTGTACCCGTTTTTGTTGGTACATCAATAGCTGTTTATGATAATAAATTCTTTGCCCCAGCAGCTATAACCGCATTGATCTGTTCTATATTAATCCAAATAGGTACCAATTTCGCCAACGACCTTTTTGATTTTCTTCAAGGGAAGGATACTAAAAACAGGATAGGACCTCAGCGTGCCGCCGCATCAGGTTTGCTTTCGGTTAAAGAAATGAAGATAGGTACAACGATTGTATTTGGGATTAGTTTTATTCTTGGACTTTATCTTGTTTATTTAAGCGGTTGGGTGATTTTACTGATTGGAATTCTTTCAATCATTGCCGGGATAATTTATACAGCCGGACCATTTCCGTTAGCTTACAATGGATTGGGAGACGTTGCTTCATTTATTTTTTTCGGGTTAATTGGTACTGTTGGTACCTACTATGTTCAATCTGGAGAAATTACAGCTTTTGTTTTTTGGGCTTCAATTCCAGTTGGCTCCCTAATAACAAATATTTTAGTTGTAAATAACTATCGAGATCGGGAAGAAGATCAATCAAATGGGAAAAATACACTCGCAGTAGTATTCGGTGAAAAGTTTGCGCGATTTCAATTTATCTTTTTTATGATCATATCCTACGCAATCTTATTTCTTGTTTACTTTACATTTAAGAAAAGCATTTATGTATTTCTTCCCCTTCTCTCCATGCCGATTTCTATCAAACTTATAAAAATGATTTTAACACTTCATGGAAAAGAACTAAACAAAACACTTGAATTGACCGCAAAACTTTCGGCAATATATGGGTTGTTATTTGCCGTGGGTATCATTATATGATTATTAATGAACTACAATTTTCTCCTCAACAGATAAAACTGAAAAAACATTTTGTATCTAATTCAATTCATATTACTGAAAGAAATATTTTACTCGTACAGATAAAAACAAGTACAGGTATTATTGGTAAGGGAGAAGTTGCCCCGCTACCTGGTTTGAGCCTTGAATCTATTGATGAATGCATTAAGTCATTAAATGGATTAATTAATTTTGTTGTGAACTCATCCGGCGCATGCACTATTCCAGATCTGTTCAGTAAACTGTATTCTTCAAATATGCCTTGTTCTGTTATTTTCGGAATTGAGCAGGCATTATTTTCAATATTATTCAAAAACAAAGATTACTCAATATTCTCCGACTTTAATCCCCGGGAAATAATTAATGTTAACGCAGTTATTCCATTCGGGAAATCTGATGAGATAATATCAATAATAGAATCGAAAGTAAGTTTGGGGTATCAAACTTTTAAGATAAAGATTGGGAAGAATGATTTTACTGATGATCTTAATTTATTAGAACTTATACATGCGCGTTTTCAAAATAAAATTATAATAAGACTTGATGCTAATTGTGCCTGGGATTTTGAACAAGCTGTTGAATATATAAATCGACTTTCCAAATTTAGTATTGAATATATAGAGCAGCCCGTAAAAAGGTTGGATGAGCTTGTGGAACTTGCTAAATCTAATATTATCCCAATTGCAGTTGATGAATCAATAAATTCCATTTCGGAAGCCATAAATATATTAACAAATTCTCCGATAGAATTTCTAGTGATTAAACCTTCTATTATTGGCGGAATAAGGGAAACAGCAAGAATTATTAAACTGGCAAACGAAACAAATAAGCAAGTTATAATTTCTTCATCGTTTGAAGGTCCGATAGGAAAAAGAATGCTTGTGATGCTTGCTTCATTAACTAATCATAACCACGCACATGGATTAGACACTATGGAATATTTTCCCGCTACAATTGTTAATGACATCTTCCCTATAAAAAATGGTAAAATTAATTTTCACTTAAATATTTTATCACAAATTTTATGATCAGCAATTCAAATAATTTAAATCATTGGGTGTTTGAAGCTCATGCAAAACCAATGCATGAATTATTCATTATTGGTGAGAATATTAAAATAACGAGAGACGATTTTTTAATTAAATCATTATCTGCAGCTAATTATCTTTCAAATAGAAATATAAGCGAAGGGGACCATGTAGCTATTTATTGTGATAATAAATGGGAGTATCTCGTAGTAGTTCAAGCATTATGGTTTATTGGATCGGTACCAATTCTATTTCACACCAAAATTTTACAATCCGATCTGCCGGATATGGCACTAAAAAGTAAATCTAAATTTATAATCACTGATAAAAATGATTTCGATTCTTTTTCAAAAGATAATATGAATTTCATTTTCATGGATCAGATTTTTAATTATCACGGATCATTGGACATTACCGGTTTACCAATTTTTCAGCTTTCCCAAAAAGCGGTTTGCTTATTTACCTCCGGTTCAACGGGTGATAGAAAATTAGTGGTTCATACTTTTCATTCATTACAAGAGAATTATTTCCAATCAAACTCACTTTTCAATTTTGAAGAAAATGATTTGTGGTTATTATCGCTTCCTCTTTATCATATTGGTGGATTCATGATTTTCATCAGGGCACTTCTAAGTAATGCTAAATTATTCATTCCAACTAATTCTAGTCATTCCGAAATAATGGATGCCTTGACCAATCAACCAATAACACACTGTTCAATTGTTCCAACAACACTTCAGCGGATGAATAGAGAGAATTATAAACCCAATAAGTCGATTAAAAATATATTTGTCGGTGGTGGCCCCGGAGATGCCAGTATTTTTAATTTGGCGAAAAATTTGGGATATCCAATTACAAAAGTTTATGGCAGTACCGAAACTTCTTCAATGATTTGCGCTTTAACCGGCAATTACTCGAATGATAAAATTAATTCAGTTGGTAAGCCAATCGGCAACACTGAAATAATTATTGATAAAAATAAATCACAGGAATCTGCAAGTCTGGGAGAAATTCTTATAAAAACAAATTCCATTTTCGAGGAATATTACAACGATAAATCTTCGACACAACAAGCATTTAAAGATGGATACTACAAATCGGGTGATGCGGGATATTTTGATGCGGAGGGTTTCCTCTATATTACGGGGCGAGTTGATAATATTATTGTATCCGGCGGCGAAAACATCTCACCAATAGAAATCGAAAACTGTATAAAATCCATAGATAAAATTAGTGATGCAGCAGTCGTTGGAATACCTGATGTAATTTGGGGTACTGCGGTAGCTGCCGCAATAATAATAAAAGACTCTACAGAATGGGACGAAATTGAGGTCAGACATGAATTAAAGAGACTACTAGCCCCGCATAAAATTCCAAAGAAGATAATATTTGTAAAATCAATTCCGAGAAGTGAACTCGGAAAAACTAATTATGAAGCGTTAGTAAAACTGTTTAAAGATTAGTTTTTAATTTGTTAAAAAAATCATCAGGTAGTTCAATCTTTTTAAATTCTTCTTTCAATACACAAACGTGAACAGTTTTTGCGATAGCGCTAAATTCCCTATTATTTTTATAAAATCTATAAGTCAGTTCGAATGAGGATTTTTTAAGTAAACTTACCATCAACTCAATTTCGAGCTCATCTCCTACTTTTATTGGTTTTATATAATCAGCGTCGGCGTGAATTATGGGGAGAACATAATCCTTATCAAAAAAGAAATTTCGTTCGGTATGCAGACTCCTCATAAATTCTTCATAAGCCGCATGAACATATTTGAAAAGGCTTGCGTAGAATATTATTCCTGCCGGATCGGCATCATAAAAATAAACTTTAACTTTTGTGGTAAACATTTTTTCTCCATTTTCTTCTGAAATTTAATCAATCGGATATTTCTATCCTAAGCGGTAATTAAAAGCATCTATTATTTGGCAAACTTTTTATAATTTGCGTTTCACTTATGAGATCATTTATCAAAAATATTTTTTTACTAATTCTCTTTTTCTCAACAAATAATTACGCGCAAATAATTGGCGAAATTAAAAGAGAGTATTATAAAAACGGCAAAGTTAAAAGCGAAGGTATATTTTCCAACGGTACCAAAGTGGGAATTTATAAAGAGTTTTACGAGAGCGGGAAAATTTGGAAGGAATGGTATTTTGAAAATGGCAAGGAGGAGGGGCTTTCTACCTGGTATTTTGAAGATGGCACAATAAGTATGAAGTGGAATTATGAAAGAGGAAAACTTCAAGGAATCTCTAAATGGTTTTACGAGACCGGCGAGCTTTGGGCAGAGCCAAATTATAGAGATGATATTCAGGATGGATTCTCAAATACTTATTATAAAAGCGGAGTGCTTCAAGCAATATGGAGTTATAGAAATGGTAAACTTAACGGCATCTCAAAAATATTTTTCGAGAATGGGAAGCTTGAAGTAGAAAGAAACTATATTGATGATAAACTTGAAGGTATTAGTAAAGTCTATTATGATTATGGAAATATTGCCCTCGAAGCTAATTATAGAAATGACAGATTAGATGGCAATTCTTATTTTTATTATCCTGACGGTTCTATAAAAGTTGTGGATACTTACAACAATGGCCAAATTGTAAAACGTATTCGGTACGATATCAGTGGTAAATTTGATAAGGTAGAGGAAAGTTTCGATGATTTCTATGATGATGGATTTATGAAAGCTGAGTTGAAATTTAGAGAGGGGAAAAAAGAAGGAGTAATTAGAGAATATCACTCCAACGGATATTTAAAAGCTGAGTTAATTTATAAAAACGGAAGAATTGATGGCCCGGCAATATTTTATCATGATAATGGTACACTCGCCGAGAATGTTAATTTTTTCGCGAATGGAAGAGACGGAATATCAAAAAAATATGATACTAATGGGATCCTCTACTCCGAGGAATTTTATGTAGATGGAATTAGAGAAGGCAGTGCAAAATATTTTTACGAATCGGGAGAAGTAAAATCGGAATTAATTTACCGGAGTAATCTTATTGAAGGCAAAGTAACGCACTATTACTCCACTGGAAAAATAAAAGGGGAGGAATACTTCGTAAACGGTTCAAAAAACGGAGTAGCTACATACTATAACGAAGCTGGGGAGATGATTGAACTTTTTAATTATAAAGACAATTTATTAAATGGGAAGGTTCAATCATTTAATTCGGAGAGGGGTGTTGTTTTTGAGGGTGAATTTATAGATGGATTACTTAAGAATTAGAATACTCTTTCAAGAGTAAAATTATCGAGAAACTTATCTCCAAATAAATTTGATGGAGTAAAACTGCCAGGTTTAGATTCTCCTTCAAGAACTTTTTTTGCACACAGCACTGCCCCCTTAGCTGTTAAATTATACCCCTCCATTATTCTGTAAACATGCTCAACAGATTCCCCCTTTTTATTGGTAACTTTTCCCCAGATAAAAGTTTTTGCTCTGACTCTTTCTTGAGCCGTTGGTCCGGTTATTCTGCTGGAAATAAATCTTTGAGCAACTTTTTTGACCGGCTCAAAGCCCAATAGTTTCACCGTTAATTTCAACATAGTTGAGTTCGTTAGAATTCTATATTTTGTTCCAAGATACACCTCGGAATTTTCTATACCGGTAGAGATAAATGAAGTGAATACATCTCCCCATGGAATTGAAAATCCGGACATTTTAAAATTTGGTAAATCTACTTCAACTTTATATTCACCAATTGGAGAATTAATAACTTTGCCCCCTCTTCTAATTTTACCTGTGCCGCCGATAAAATCTAATGATGTTAATAAAGTACCCCGGGATATCTTTCCCCCGTAATTCATAAAACCTAATTTTAAGTTAGTAGCATCCGGCAGCAATGAGGCTAATCTTTTTGCCAAACAATCGGTGGGAATAATATCAAATCCAGCTCCGGGTAAAATAGTAATACCCGCTGTTTGAGCTTCAGAATCTTTAGAATAGGCTAAATAAAAAACCGGCATCTCACCGGTAATATCGAGATAATTAACTTTATTTCTTAAACATCCTTCAATTAATTCTTTGGCGGTATGTTTAAATGGTCCGGCACAATTTAGGATGGTATGGATTTCGTTAAGGTTATCATTTATTGTAGATTCATCTTCGAGATTGAATACTTTGTATGGCAAATCAAAAGCTTCTGCTACTTTTTTAATTTCCTTTGAATTTCTTCCGGCAAGAACCGGTTTTATTCCACAAGAAAGTGCTTCATGGATTATCAGCTTTGCCGAATAACCATTTGCACCATATATCATTAGTTTATTATTCACTGATAAGTTTTGATTTTAAATTCAACTTACATCTTTTTTAAATAAGATTGAAAAAGTGGTACCTGTATCTTTAACGCTATCAACTTTTATTGTTGCATTGTTAACTTCAACATATTTTTTTACAAGTGCCAATCCCAAACCGGTGCCTTCAAATTTCCTTGTGTAGCCTGTCTCTTCTTGTGAAAATGGAGTGAAAATATTCTGCAAATATTCTTTTGACATGCCGATTCCTGTATCCTTTACTGTAACACAATAATGATTTTCTGATTCTTCAAGTCTCACAGTTACTGTACCATGATGAGTATATTTAATAGCGTTATCGATAAGATTAATAAAAATCTGTGTTACACTTATATGATCTGCCTGAATAATATATTTTTTATCAGCCGAATTATATTGTAGTAAAATATTTTTTATTTCTGCCTGTCGGCTTAACTCTGAAGTAACTTGTTTTAAAATTTCATTCAGATCAAAATATTCAAATAGAGGTCTAAATGTACCACTCTGAAATTGAGACATATTTAGTATCATATCAATTGTTCTTATCAATCTCCGTCCTCCGCTTTCAATTGAAGCGAATGCGTTTTTAAGATCGTGATCCACTATTTTATCTATCAAAGCCTCCTCAATCAAGGTTGTATAATTTAATATTGTGCTCACCGGAGTTCTAATTTCGTGTGACATCTGGGCCAAAAAATCTGTTTTTAATTTGCTTGATTTCAGCGCATCTTCTTTGGCGTCAATTAATTTTTGCTCAGTTTCGAATCGTGCGGTTACATTTGTAGATAATCCAAAAGTACCAATCACTGATCCATCAGAACCGAGAAATGGCGAGTAAGAATTTTCAACTACCAAATTTCCTATTTTATAGTTTGCTGAGAATGTTTTACCAGTAAGTGCTAATTTCAAATCAGAATATAATTCATCAAAACCGACCAAAAATTCTTTAATATTTCTCCCGACGGTGTTATCAGGATTAATATTAAGCTCAGCCAGCAAGCTGCCTCGCGCAAATTTCACAGTTTCATTATTATCAATAATAAATAAAACAATTGGAGCATTATTTAGAACGGTACTTAAAAGTTTTTCATTTTTATGAATTTCTTCTCGTGCATACTTTTCAAATGTTATATCATCCTCTATTGCAACAAAATTAATTATTGTTCCTTTTTCATCCATGATTGGAGAAATCGAAACTTTAACCCAAAACTTGGTACCATCTTTCTTTTTATTTAAGAGTTCTCCTCTCCAGCTTCTTCCTTTTAAAATATGATCCCAAAGTTGAGTAAAAATATTTCTGCATGTGTTATCCCATTTTAAAATATTGGGTGATTGCCCAATAACTTCCTCGGATGTATAACCGGTTAATTCTGTGAAGGCATTATTTACATATACAATTTTACCTTGTACATCGGTCAATATTACTGTTGATTGCGTTTGGCGGATGATCTCCGAAAGCTCTCTCAACTTTTTATCAGCATCCTTTTTACCTGTAATATTTTTTACAGTGCCGATGGATGTCGGCTTGCCATTAAATTCAGTTACTCCCACATGAAGTTGCAGATAAACATTTATTGATGGATCTTTATGACATGCTCTAAATTCGTAACTATTTGGTACATCAAGTCCTTCTAACCTGTGTTTATAACGTCCGACAACCAGATCAAAATCCTCCGGAGCAATTACTCGTCCGAATGGTTCACCAATCAATTCTTCAACTTTATAGCCAAGCATATCTGCCAATGCGTTATTACATAATACAAATTTGGCATCTTGAATTATAAAAATACCATCTTGTATATTATCGAATAAAGCACGATACTTTTTCTCAGATTCCACCAATTCCTTTTGAGCTATAATTCTTTCAGAAATATCATGGATTATGGCGTAAACTATTTCTCTCTCTTTTGCCTCCAAAAAACTGAACGCCACTTCAACAAATTTATTTGTACCATCAGCTAAGATGTGATTTGAAATTATAAGTTGATTTGTCCCGGTAATGTTTGTTTTAGTTACATTAAAATTGAGATGAGTCGAATCTGGACATATTTCATAATACTTTTTATTGATCAATAAGTTGTGTGAGTAACCATAAAATTTCACCGCCGCATTATTAGCGTCAATAATTTCCATACTCTCCTTATCGAGCAAAAGCATAATGGAAATATTATCCTGAAACATTTGACGATAGAGAGATTCATTGGCATTAATATTATCATTTTTCTTTCTTAACTCATTTTTTAAAATGGATAACTGTCGTTCTTTCCTACCCATCACTACATACTGAAAAATGAAGAGAGTTGGAATTAATAGAATTAAGAAGGCAATTAGATAATTGGTTTCTGGAATTATCATTAAGTGGACCCAAACGAATTACAAGTATTGTGATTAAGAGTTTACTTTTGGGAAGCGAGTATAATTAATAAATGTTAATCATTCAACAATACCGCTGAATTTAACTGTTAAATTTTTAATGGACCTAGTTAAGTATATTAACGATGCTCCGTTGATCGGAGGGGAAAAATTTTCTCTTTAAATTAAGGAGGAAGAAATAAACTACCAACGATATAATCGCACCCGTAAAAGCAAGGAGCTCTTTATTGTTTGATGCACTAAACAGGTTATAGGTTAAAGCTACAACTATGAGTAAAATAATAAGCGGTAATAAGTAAATTATTAACGCTTGGCTAACTATACTTTTTGAATTAATCTCAATCTTAATATCATCACCAACATTTTTCCCTGCTAACTTCTGGATTCTAAGAACATTTAAATTCGCGGAGGTTGGAGTACAAAATATTTTAGCGGAGCATTCCTCACATTCATTTTTTGAATGGATCAACACATCGGTAAAATCATCATCGATTTTAAGTATAGTGCCACTTTCTATAAATGACTCATTCAGCATCAATTAATCAATTTATTTTTATAGGCGATTGCACCGGTTGAACACTTATCAAAGGGAATTTTTGAATCATCAAGTTTATCATAATTAATAATACCGAGATTATTAACCATTTCAATTCCGCCATCCGATTTGCGGGCGCAAATTCCACATCCTAAACAGGATACGGAACAAACCTCTTTAGAACGTTTTGGATCATCTTGATTTTTGCAGAACACAAATACATTGTGAGAAACAGGATGCATTTCGAGCACATTTCTGGGACAAGATTTAACACAAATTCCGCAACCGGTACACAATTCTTCAATTACTTCGGGTAAACCATTTTCATTCATAATCATCGCATTAAAAGGGCATACGGATACACAATCGCCCCCTCCCAAACAGCCATAATAACATAATTTATCTCCACCGGAAACGATGTGCATCGCTTTACAGCTTAACGGGCCATAATATGAAACCATTTTTTTTACCGCTTCACTATTACCGCCACGGCAAAGTAAAACGGGATAATTTTTAACTGAGTCGCCAACTTCAATTCCAAGAAGCAAGGCGATTTGTTTTGCCGTTTCTTCACCGCCAACCGGACAGCCGTTAGGGGATGTTTTCCCTTCTACAACATTTACAGCAAAATCATAACAACCGGCAAAACCACATCCTCCGCAATTTGCATTCGGCAATGATTCATTAACTTGAGCGATTAATGGATTTTCCTCTACTCTAAGCTTCCTATCGGCATATGCTAAACCTCCAGCAAAAATAAATCCAAGCCCACCCATTGTAATTATTGCAATAATAATTGTCAATTCCATATTTACCTCTGAATAAACTCTTCAAAATTTGATGACTTATGTAGATTTCCTTTATTATCGATTATAATGCCTTCAACATTTTCCAATTGTTCAATTAGTTCAAGGCCCTTTTGAACACCAAGCACAAACACCGCAGTTGAAAGAGCGTCTGCCCACATTGTGTTTTTAGATATTATTGAAACAGAGGAACACTCACTAGATGATTTACCCGTAATCGGATCAAAAATGTGCGTGAATCGCTTTCCATCTTCAGTAAAATATTGCTGATAATCCCCCGAAGTAGCGACCGCATATTTATCCGGTTTAACCACCATTAGTATTTCATTTTCATTTCTTGGATGTTGGATGCCAACTTTCCAATTATTACCACTGGCAAATATTTCCCCTCCAACATTTACTAAAAATTCTTTAATACCATAGTTATAAAGAAGGTTGGCTATATTATCCGCGGCATAACCTGGAACACAAGCGTTAAATGATAATTTCACTTCCGCCGGTTTTATTAAAATATTGGGTTTAACTAATTTTATTTTTTTCCACCCGATGGATTCAAGTACTTTTTTTACATCAGATTCATTAGGCAGTTTAGGATTATTTTTATCAAAACCGATTAATTCAATTAAATTACCAATGGCGGGATCGAAAGCACCATTAGAAATTTTCCAAAGTGTATCGCATTGTTCAAGTAGATCAAAAAACTCATTATTAATTATTATTTGATCGGCTAAAGAATTATTTATTTCCCACATCGGATTACCTGGGAGATATGTAGAAAATAATGTATCAATTCTTCTAGCTTCAGAAAACGCAAGATCAATTGCCTTATTTGCTTTTACACTGTTAACCCCACGGATTTGCACTTCAATGGAAGAGCCCATTACTATTGATGATCGGCTAACAACATTATCTCCGTCACCTGTGCATGAAATAGAAAAGATAGCAAGCAATATGTATGTGAAAATATTCTTCATAATAGTTTTAAATCATCCCAGCAAAACCCATAAAAGCCAATGCCAATAAGCCGGCTGTGATTAATGTTATTGGTGCGCCACGGAAAGGCTGAGGCACATCAGTCAACTCTAGTTCTTCTCTGATGCCCGACATAATTAAGAGTGCCAGTGTAAATCCAGCTCCGGCGCCTAATCCAAAAACTATACTCTGAATAAAGGAGTAATTTCTCATAGAAAGCAAAAGCGCCAATCCGAGTATTGCGCAGTTAGTTGTAATTAGTGGTAAAAATATTCCTAACGCACGATATAATGGCTGACTAACTTTTTTAATTACCATTTCAACAAATTGAACGAGTGAAGCAATTACTAAAATAAAAGATGGTATTTGAAGAAACTCGAGGTGGTACGGAATTAATACTAGAAAAAACAAAATCCAGCTAACCATCGCGGTCAATACCATCACAAATGTGGTAGCCATTCCCATTGAAAGAGCAGAACTTGTTTTGTTGGAAACCCCGATAAAAGGGCAAATCCCTAAAAAATAGGAAAGAACAAAATTATTAACTACCGAAGCGGAGATAAATATTATCAATAAATCCATTTATGCCTCCTCTACTTTTATCGATGAGGAAATTTTGGCTTCTTTATATTTAGCGACTATCGAATCATGCTCTGACTTTTTCTTATGCTGTGTATAGGCGTTTGCAATTCCCATCAATAATCCAAGAGTTAAAAATGCCCCGGCGGGTAAAATCATAACAAGCATTGGTTCATAATTTTGGGGTAAAACTTGATAACCTAACAATGTTCTTGATCCAAATAATTCTCTCACCGAACTCATTACTGTAAGAGCGATTAAAAATCCAACACCATTACCAAGCGCATCAATAAATGAGCGGAAGGGGGTATTTTTTGAAGCGAATGCCTCAGCACGTCCTAAGATTATGCAATTTACAACTATAAGAGGGATGAAAGGACCAAGCGCTTTACTTAATGGAGGAAATTGAGCTTTCATTACTAAATCAGTTATTGTAACAAATGTTGCAATTACTACAATGTAAGCGGCAATTCTAACCTGAGCAGGAATCAACTTGCGGACACTAGAAATAAGCACACTTGAAAACACTAATACAAATGTAGTAGCAAGAGCCATTGCAACTCCGTTAACCACGGAGACAGTAACCGCGAGAGTTGGACACATTCCGAGTACTTGCCTAAAAACCGGATTGGTCTCCCACAATCCTTTTATAAATTCATAACTTAGAGATTTATTCTTACTCACAAATCCCCCTTCTTTTTAAGTTCTCGTGCTACAGTCAGTCCATCATTAATTATTTCAACTACTGCTTTAGAAGAGATTGTAGCGCCGGTGACGGCTTGAATTTCGTTGGGTTTTGATGGCGGAATACCTTTCACCCATTCAACAACCGGAGAAGGAGGTAAACCTTTAAATTGAGAAGTAAACGGTTCTTCAGTTACTTTTGTGCCGAGTCCAGGTGTTTCAGTTTGTTCTAGAATTTCTATTGAATTTATTGATTCCAAATCATCCGAAACGCCAATCATAATCCTAATTTTTCCCTGAAAGCCATTTCCCTCTCTAGCAATAGAATAACCAATTAATTTATCAGTTCCATCAACTACTTTATAGGCCTCAAGTAATTTAGAATCAATTTTTGAATAGTTCTTCCCTTCAGGATTTACGAGATAGATCGCCTTTTCAGTTTCAGCTTTTTGATTAGCTTTAATTAATGGATCTGCCCAGCCATTAACAAACGCCAGCAATCCACCGGATAGAATTCCAATTAAAGTTAATGTAGATAACATTCTAATTACTGTTTTCATACCTTCACCCCGAATGCTTTTGGCTGAGTAAGTTTATTTATTGTTGGTGCAAGAGCATTCATTATTAAAATTGCATACATAACACCTTCTGGTAAACCGCCAAATATTCTAATCATAACAACTAGAAAGGAAATAGCGAATCCATAAATCAACATACCTAATTTAGTTATTGGAGAAGTTACCCAATCTGTTGCCATAAAAAATGTCCCAAACAAAAAACCACCCGATAAGAGTTGAAATAATGGATTAGGATATTTTACCGGATCGATGAACCAGAATATAGAAGCAAAGACTAGCATTCCCACAATCATTGCAGAAGGAATTCTCCAATTAACAACGCCAATAATTATTAATAATAGTCCACCAATAAGTATTGCCAGTGCAGAAGTTTCACCAATAGAGCCGCCAATATTTCCCCAAAACATACTTGCGGTATCGCTAATCACTTTATCAAACTTAAACGCGGAAAGTGGCGTAGCAGATGAAACAGTATCTACAGCAAAATTTGGTTTGTGCCAGGTGGTCATTCCAACAGGAAATGCTGCCTGCAAAAATGCTCTGCCCGCAAGCGCTGGATTGAAAATATTGTACCCGAGTCCGCCAAATACTTCTTTACCTATCGCGATAGAAAATACTGCGCCAATAGCTGTAGCCGAAATAGAAAAATTAGGTGGTAAAATTAAGCCTAGTAATAGTCCTGTAATTATAGCGCTGCCATCATCAATCGTTACTTTTCTTTTCCTGATCTTTTTAATTGCCAATTCTGTTAGCATACAAAACAAAACGCTGGTCCCGATTATCACGAGTTGATATATCCCAAAGAAGATTACTGCCGATATTATAACCGGGATTAAACTGGCGACAACTAGCCACATCGCGTTTTTAGCTGACCATCGGGAATGCACATGCGGAGAGCTGGTCAAATCTAATTTGTAAGTCGGATTCTGTTCCATTACTTATTCTATATTTTGTGAATTAATTCAATAGCAGTAATTCTTATTCTGTTCACACTCTTGCTTTTTGAATAACATTAACTTGTTTTTTGCCAAGCCGTATCCATTGAACCAGCGGAATATTTGCTGGGCAGGTATATGTACAAGTACCACATTCCATACAAAGTGTAATATTTAATTTTTCTGCTTCATCATACTTTTCCATTTGTGTTAATCGTGACAACCTTGTGGGAATTAAATTTAGTGGACAAGCATCCACACATTTACCGCATCTTAAGCAAGGGGTTTCTTCATGATCATTGATTTCATTTTTGGTGAGAATTAATATTCCCGAAGTGGCTTTCATAATTGGCGCACTAAAATCATATTGAGCAATACCCATCATAGGTCCGCCAACCACAACTTTGACCGCTTCATCTGTCAATCCGCCGCAATATTCCAATACATCCATAAGTGGAGTGCCTACTTTTGCAATTATATTTTTTTGTTCTTTAATACCCAATCCGGAGACAGTTAATGCCGCGGTTGTTTGAGTTTCTCCTTTTACAATCGCGTCATAAATTGCCAATGCAGTTCCAATATTTTGAATTGCGGCTCCGGCATCAAAAGGAAGTTTTCCGGGAGGCACCTCTTTTCCTGTTACCGCTTTAATAAGCATTTTTTCTGCACCTTGCGGATATTTAGTTTTTAGAGCAACTATTTGGATATCGGGATTATTTTTTACTGCCAGTTTTAATTTTTCAATGGCAAGTGGTTTATTATCTTCAATTCCAATTGCTCCCTTTTCAACACCGAGAGCTTTCATTATTAATTTTAAGCCGGCAATTATATCGTTCGTACGCTCAATCATAAAACGGTAATCGCGGGTTAAGTAAGGTTCGCACTCACAACCATTTAATATAACAACATCAATTTTTTTACCTTCTGGTGGAGTTAATTTAACATATGTAGGAAATGCGGCTCCTCCCTGTCCAACAACACCGGCATTCTTAACTCTTTCCCGAATCTGTTCTTGAGTAATAGTTACAGCATCCAATGGTTCCATTAAAATCGATTCGTCGCTATCGGAAACATCAATAATTATTTCATCTTTTGGAAACCCGCTAACATTAGCGCCTACAGTTATTTTAGAAACTTTACCGCATACCGGTGAGTGAATTGGCGAGGAGATGAATCCATCCTGTTCAGCTATCAATTCACCAATTTTAACCTCACTACCCTTTTTTACCAAGGGTTTGGGAAATTTTCCGAGATGCTGATTTAATGGGAGAATAATTTGTTTTGGAGCAGGCATTAATTCAAACGCTTTGTCTTCTGTTAATTCTTTTTGTTCTGAGGGATGAATACCGCCTGCGAAGGTTTTTGAATGATGTAGGATTTTCATACCAACCATGCAATTATTGATAGCACCTATCAATGGCAGGAAATATGCCACGTTTTGATTTTAATTCATATTCAATTTCTGCATTTTTAAGCGTTTTTCGAATAATAGAGCTAAAAATTCATTTAGCGGGGTAGTTATTTTTCAACTATGAAAAAATCGGGAAGATTATTGAGAATATTAAGACATGATGTTTTGAAAAGTTAAACTGCTATAGCTTCTCTTTTGATAAATTCCGCTTCTTCTACCGTTTCAATCTTTACTGATTCAATAGTGCTTTGACTAAATGAATTAAAAAAATCGACCAAAAATAGATGAGCTTCATCCTCGGTTCCATTATCAACAGAAGCAGCAGCATTTATAAATCGAATACCTTTTCTAAAATACTCTTTCATTTCATGACTATGCCCATGGAAAACACATTCGAACTTATTTTCAAGAAACAGTTTTATCAGCTTTTTCTTCCCTCGTAACTTCATTGTAAAGTTTTCAATTTTATTCCATAAATAGGTTTCACTACTTTTAGATTCATCGCTATCCAAATAAAAGTGATGGTGTACCGCGGCAATTCTTCTAATTTCACTCAATAAAACATCCTCAAAGAAATTGCTAATAAGCTTTCTCTCTTTTTTATGAATTTTGCCATTTGAGGCAAATGGATTTTTAATTCTTGAATATTCATCAATGGAGTTTATACCGAGAATTAGATAATTGCCCAGCTTCTTCACAAAAGGGAATGGATTATTTTCAACCAGAAATGAGCAATTCTTGAACAACTCACCAAAGTATTTATAAAATGTTTTCACCTTTTCATTAAAATCGGTTGATAAACATTTAGAAGGAAAAGTTATAATATCGGTAGCTGTTTGAACTCCCCCATAAATATCATGATTTCCAATGATAATTGAAGTCTTCTCACTTGAGAAGAGGCCATTGATTTCAAGAATTCTTGCTAATAATTCAAAATCTCTTTCTTCTGAATTATCCGAAATATCGCCGGTAATAATTAAATGATCAGCGCCAAGTTCTACCGAACGTTTAATTAACTCTTGCGTTTTGAGAATGTTGCCCCGCTTATACTTAAAACAGAAGTGAAGATCTGAAATGTGAGCTATCCGCATTTGTCCCTTTTTAATTTCACTGGCGCAAAATTATGGTATCTTTATTAACCCAATATGATGTAGATATTAATAAATCATTAAAAAATGGTGGGTTACGCATAAAGATGTGTCGATATCAAAACCGGTTTTTATATAACCCCGATTTTTATCCTCTTCTCTTTTAATGATTTATTTGCAAAATTTGCATAGACTTAATAATTAATTAATATCCTGTTAACGATCCATTAATACCTATTCGCCATTTTTACGGTTACAATTTGAAAAAGATGAAAATGAGAAAAATATTATTTATCTGCGGCTCATTGAACCAAACTACAATGATGCATCAAATATCAAAGTATTTTGAAAATGATGAAAGCTGGTTCACTTCTTATTATGGCGACGGAATAATAAATAGAGCGGCACAATCGGGGTTTTTAGATTTCTCAATCCTCGGGGGCAAATTTAGGAAGAACACCGAAAACTACTTCAAAGAGTATAATTTAAAGGTAGATTACCGCGGAGAAAATAATAATTATGATTTAGTTTATACATGCGCTGACCTGATCATTCCTAAAAACATTCGTGATAAAAAAGTGATATTGGTGCAGGAGGGAATGACTGATCCCGAGAATTTTATTTATTACATTGTTAGATATTTAAAACTACCCCGCTGGCTCGCGAGTACTTCAATGAATGGGCTTTCTGATCTATTTGATTATTTCTGCGTTGCATCGGAGGGATATAAAGAACATTTTATTCGCAAAGGTGTTAAGCCGGAAAAACTTATTGTTACAGGTATTCCCAACTTTGATAACGCCAAACAATTTTTAGATAACGACTTTCCTCACAAAAATTTTGTTCTTGTTTGCACTTCGGACGCCAGAGAAACATTCAAATATGAGAATCGTGTAAAGTTTATTAAAGAGTGCGTGGCAATGGCGGGTGGTAAACAAATTATTTTTAAACTTCATCCTAACGAAAATATTGAAAGGGCAACTAAAGAAATAAATACTATCGCTCCGGATGCTCTAGTGTACTCGGCAGGAAATACAAATCACATGATCGCTAACTGCGATGTACTAATTACAAAATATTCGTCGGTAGTATATATTGGAATTGCGCTCGGTAAAGAGGTGCATTCATATTTTAATTTGGCCGATCTAATAAAGATGACGCCTATTCAGAATAATGGAACATCCGCCGAAAGAATTGCCAGAGTTGGTTTAAGGTTATTAGATTCTGCGAATTCAAGAATAGAAATTAATGATATAAACCAATTAAAATCAGCTTTATCATAATTATTAACACAAATGAAAACTGTAACTGTAGTTCAGGCAAGGATGACTTCATCACGTTTACCCCAAAAAGTTATGTTGCCAATCCTTCACAAACCTCTCCTCGCAAGAATGCTTGAAAGAGTTAAAGCCGCAAAGCAATCCGGTATTCTTGTTGTTGCCACTTCGACTGATCCCAATGATGATGAAATTACAGACTTTTGCAAAGTTGAAGGTTACAATTTTTTTAGGGGACATTTAACCGACCTGCTTGACCGCCATTATCAACTTGCAGTAGAATATAAAGCGGATGCGATAGTCAAAATACCATCCGACTGCCCGCTGATTGATCCCGAAATTATTGATAAAGTAATATCAAAATTTATTGACTCAGATCATTTTGATTACGTGAGTAATTTACACCCGGCCACATATCCCGATGGTAATGATGTAGAAATTATGTCATTTGCCGCTTTGGAATGTGCATGGAAAGAAGCTAAAAAAGATTATGAACGGGAGCATACTACTCCCTTTATTTGGGAAAATCCAGAATTATTCAGCATTGGCAATGTAGAGTGGGAAACAGGTTTGGATTATTCGACTTCTCATAGATGGACAATTGACTATGCTGAGGATTATGAGTTTATCAGAAGAGTTTATGAAGAACTCTACAGTAATAAACATAACTTTGGATTAAATGATATATTAAACTTGCTGAAGCAAAAACCGGAAATCGCCGAAATAAATTCGGCACATTATGGGAAATATTGGTATCAAAATCACCTTGAAGAACTAAATCACATCAACGAATACAAAAACAAATTCAAGACAAATGAAGAAATCTAAAAAACAAAACCTCGAAAAAATGGCATTGCGGGTCCGTGAGCATATAATTGGTATGAGCGGAAATGGCGGCTGTTTTATTGGCGCATCTTTATCATGCGCAGATATTATTGTTTATCTCTACAAAGAATTTTTAAATGTATCTCCTATCAATTTTGATGATCCGGAGCGGGATTATTTTTTTCTATCGAAGGGGCATGACGTTCCCGCACTTTATGGAACTTATGTAGAACTTGGATGGCTTGAAGTTGAGAGACTGCAAAATCATCTTAAAACAAACGATAACATTTACTGGCATCCAAATAGAAATATTGACGGAATAGAATTTCACTCCGGTTCGCTTGGGCATAATCTCTCTGTTGCGATGGGTGTTGCTATGGATTGCAAATTGAGAAAGCTAAAAAATAAAATTGTTGTAGTTGTTGGCGATGGCGAGTTGAATGAAGGTTCGATATGGGAAGGATTATTGGTTGCCTCAGCATACAAACTTGATAACATGATTATTGTTGTTGACCGGAATCAATTTCAGGCAAATATGCCAACTGAAGAATTAATCCCTCTTAATCCATTAAAGAAAAAATTTGAAGCTTTCGGGTGTTCTGTAAAAAAAATTAATGGTCATAACTTTAATAAAATGGATGAGGCGTTTTCTGAATTCCCATTTCAAAAAGGGAAAGTTTCGGTTGTGATTGCCGAGACGGTAAGGGGAAAAGGATTACCGAGTATTGAGAAGAGAGCTGATAGATGGTTCGTCAACTTTAAACCGGAAGAGATTGAAGGATTGTTATCCGAACTTCACAGCAAGAAAAAAACAAAATTAACTTCAGAAACTATTGTGGCGAGATAAAATGACATACGCAGATATTGTACTTGAATTAATTAATGAAGATGATCGCTATATGATCATGACATCGGAGAACAGAGCGGCATTTCGTTCACTGCCTCCACTAATCCCGAATAATTTTATTGACACAGGTATTACAGAACAAACTATGATTGGAATGGCGGCTGGATTGGCATTGCGTGGAAGAGTCCCTGTAGTTCATGCGCTGGCTACCTTTTTAACTATGCGGGCTTTTGAATTCACACGTACAGATGTGGGAATAGCAAACCTCCCGGTAAAACTCGTAGGTGCAGTGCCCGGATTTTTATCTGATGGAAATGGACCAACTCACCAGGCGTTGGAAGATGTTTCGATAATGAGAGGTATTCCAAATATGAATGTGTTTTGCCCTGCCGATGAAGATGACATGCTCAAAGGATTAAGAGCGATGATCACTTATCCATCACCCTTTTATATGCGCTATAATCCAACAAAAGCTTTGATCGAGCATTCACCTGTTGAAATTGGTAAAGCCGAAACATTTGGTACTGGAACTGATATTGCGATTCTGGTATATGGATTTTTATTCAATGAGGCCTTTAAGGCCAAAGAAATGTTGGAATCAAAAGGTCATTCTGTTAGATTAATTAATATACGTACTCCCAAACCAATTGATGAAGATACAATTCTCAAATCGGTTGATGAATGCAAATTGATTGTTACAGTGGAAGATCATTTTATAACAGGCGGACTTTATACAATTTTCGCCGAAGTTCTTCTGCGGAATAAAAAAACTGCCGAGGTACTTCCCTTTGCGTTGATGGATAGGTGGTTCAAACCCGCTTTATTAAATGATGTACTTAAATATGAGGGATTTACGGCAGAACAAATGACTGAGGCTATCAGCAATAAGCTAATGGCTATTAACATTTAGCCATAAGTGATTAACTATTATTTGTTAGCTATTAGTTTTTTTTAAATAATTGGGAGGGAATTATGAGAGATTTTAAAAAACTTAAAATTTTGGAAAGGGGACATAAGTTTACGCTTAAGATTTATAAGATAACTAGCTTATTCCCTCAAGAAGAGCGTTATGGTGTAACATCTCAATTGAGAAGAGCTGCAGCTTCAATTCCTACTAATATTGCAGAGGGTTGTGGCAAACATACAGAGAAAGATTTTGCTCGTTATATAAGTATAGCCGCTGGATCAACTAGCGAAGCAGAATATTTATTGATATTATCAAAGGACTTAAAATATCTTGATGATTCACTTTCGAATGAGATGATTAACGAGATTACCGAAATAAAAAAAATGCTGAATGTACTTTTAATAAAAATTTACACTAGCTAATTGCTAAATGCTAACATCAGGAGTAAATGAATGCCTAACAAAATTTCACTACAAAACAATTTCCCAACAATCACAAAATCTGATGAGCTCTATAATCGTGCGCTTGGATTAATTCCATCAGTAACGCAAACACTTGCCAAAGGTCCAGCCCAGTGGGTAAAAGGCATTGCACCCAAATATTTAGTTAAAGGTAAAGGTTCGCATGTTTGGGATGTGGATGGTAATGAATACATCGATTATATGATGGGGGTTGGTCCCCTTTCACTTGGTTATGCTTACCCCAAAATTGATGAGGCAATTAAAGCTCAGCTTGAAGATGGAATTACTTTTTCTATGATGCACCCACTTGAAGTTGAAGTAGCAGAATTAATGCGCGAGATTATTCCGAATGCCGAGGCAGTTCGTTATAGTAAAACCGGAGCCGATGCAACGAGCGCTGCTGTTCGTCTCGCACGCGCTTACACTGGCAAAAATAAAATTTTATGCTGCGGTTATCATGGATGGCACGATTGGTACATAGCAGTAACAGCTCGTAATTATGGAATTCCCGAAGCTGTGCAATCTATCTCATTTACCTTTAATTATAATGATATTGACGCACTCAGAAATTCAGTTGATGACGATACAGCCGCAATAATTCTTGAACCTGTTGTTTTCGAAGAACCAAAAAATAATTTTCTTGAAAACTTAGCACAGCTTTGCCATGAGAAAGGAATTGTATTAATCTTTGATGAGATGTGGACCGGTTTCAGAATGGCTTTAGGTGGAGCGCAGGAATATTTCGGAATCACCCCAGATCTCGCGACATATTCGAAAGCTGTTGCTAATGGAATGCCAATATCAATTCTAACCGGTAAAAGAAAAATTATGGATCTCGCCGATGAAACAATTTTCTTTTATACAACTTTCGGAGGAGAAGCGCTTTCACTTGCCGCGGTTAAAGCTACAGTTAATGAAATTCGTGAAAAAAATGTTCCGAAATATTTGCACGAGCAAGGGAAAAAATTAAAAGATGGATACAATGAATTAGCACAAAGTCTTGGAATGAATTTCACAAAAGCAATAGGATACAATTGGCGTTCAATGGCTACATTTGATGCAACAGCAGGAGATCCATTAGTTCAAAAATCTTTAATGCAGCAGGAAATGATAAAACGAGGTGTCCTGTGGCAGGGTTTCCATAATATGTGTTTCTCTCATTCTGATGCTGATGTTAATTACACATTACAAGCTCTCGAGGAATCACTCATCATTTTGAAAAAAGCAGTTGTGGAGAATAAATTAAAAGAGATGCTGAAGGGAGAACCAGTCCAACCGGTATTCAGAAAGGTTGATAATTTTAATATGAAGCCGGTAAAAAAATAGTGTTGTATTTTACCCTCTAGATCGACAAGTTTGTCGCAGAGTTTATTATTTACTTGAGATACAAATGAAACAAAAAAATGTAAAATACCTTGTTATAATTATTTCTCTGTTGATCATGACTAATTGTGAAAATTCGACAGAAGCAGATTTTGATTCAAATGAAAGAGTGGTTGGCTCAGGTAGAATTTCTATAGAAAACCGATCGATTGGCAGTTTTACAGGAGTTCTGATTAAAAATATTGGTAATGTTTTTGTCACTCAGGAAAACTCTCCTTCAATCAAAGTTGAAGCTGATGATAATATCATTAAGGATGTTACTACAAAAGTTGAGAATGGTTCACTGGTAATTAGTTTGGCTAACAAAAGTTATTCTAATATTACCGTTCATGTTTATGTTTCTTCTCCTATCATAGAAAAACTTTTAATAGAAGGAGCCGGGAATATTGTGGTTGAGAAACCAATCAATACCGGGAAAATACAATGTGCTATAAATGGTACAGGCAATATTTCATTAAAAGGCGCGGCAGATGAAATGACATGCACAATTAATGGAGCCGGAAATATTAATGCTTTTAATTTTATAGTGCTAAAATGTACTGCATTAATTAATGGAGTTGGTAATTGTGAAATTAACGTTTTAAAAGAGCTGATTGCATCAATAACTGGGACCGGGAATATAACTTTTGATGGAAATCCGCAAACAGTATCTAGTTCAATTACAGGCATGGGTAAAATTGCCAAGAAATAAAATTATCTCACTAAACTTTATTTTTTAATAGTTATGCAAATTTTTTCATTACAGAATAAAACAGCAATTGTTACCGGTGCACTCGGTTTAATTGGGAAAGAACATTGCCGTGCATTAAGTGAAGCCGGCGCAAATGTTGTCGTTGCGGATATTAACCCCCAAGAATGTGAAAAATTTGCCGATACTTTACAAACTCAGTCAATTGGTTGTGGACTTGATGTAACAAGTAAAAAATCCATTGAAAAATTGCGGGATATTGTATTAGAAAAATTCGGACACATTGATATACTGGTCAACAATGCCGCAATAAATGATATGTTTGAGAATCCGAAAGCCGCTTCAGAGCAATCCAAGTTTGAGAACTATCCACTCGAATTGTGGCAAAAATCTGTTGATGTAAATTTAACCGGAGTATTTTTATGCTCACAGTTACTTGGTAATGAAATGGCGAAGCAGAAATCGGGAAGCATTATTAATGTTGCATCTACATATGGAATTTCTGCGCCAGATCAATCATTATATATCAAAGAAGATGGATCGCAGGCATTTTATAAACCTCCAGCTTATTCAGCCACAAAAGGCGCGGTTATAATGTTCACGCGTTATCTTGCGGCGTATTGGGGGAAAGAAAATGTTAGAGTTAATACATTAACCCCCGGCGGTGTTGAAAATAACCAAGATGAATTTTTTATTCAGAAATATTCTGCAAAAACTCAACTCGGTAGAATGGCAAAGCCGACCGATTACAAAGGCGCATTAATATTTTTGGCCAGTGATGCGTCGAGTTATATGACTGGCGCTAATTTAGTAGTTGATGGCGGATGGACAGCTTGGTGAGGTAGGATAAGGTCATAGATTATTCATTGTCATTTGCTTCGCGTTATTTGTAGTCATTTTGCAAGGTTATTAATTTTAAGTGGAAAGATATTGTAATCAATGAATGACCATGAATAACTACTAATTACAATAATTACTTTATACGTTTCTATATACTCAATTCAACTTTAGCAACTGGAATTATCATGAAATCAAAACTCACAAAAAAGCAGTTAACAAAGAAAGCATCTAAAATAAAATTTGTATTAGCCGATGTTGATGGAGTCCTTACTGATACAGGTGTTTATTATTCCGTTAATGGAGAAGAATTAAAACGTTATTCAATCCGTGACGGAATGGGAGTTGAACGATTACGCACCGAAGCAAATATTGAGACCGGAATACTCACCAGAGAAAACACAAAGATTGTTAGTTCCCGAGCGACAAAACTAAAGATTACCGATCTTCATATGGGCTCACTAAATAAGTTGCAGACTTTTGAGGAAATTTTAAAAGCCAAAAATCTTTCGCCGGGAGAGGTGGCATATATCGGTGATGACATCATTGACATTGAAGTATTAAAGATAGTGGGGTTGAGCGCCGCGCCAAAAGATGCGTTGCAAATTGTAAAAAGTAGTGTCGATTTTATTTGCCCAAATAAAGGGGGTAATGGAGCATTTCGCGATTTAGCAGAATTAATAATCGAAGCTAAACAAAAAACTAAAAAGAATTGAAAGGGCTAAATATGAGTCGTGCAAAAATACAAATTAGAGATAGGTTCATTGGTGATGGCGAGCCGGTATATATTATCGGAGAAATAGGAATAAATCACAATGGTTCATTAGATCTCGCAAAAAAATTAATTGACGGTGCCGCTCTCGCAGGGTGCGATGCGGTCAAATTTCAAAAAAGAACTCCAGAACTGTGCGTTCCTAAAGATCAATGGAACATTGAAAGAGATACACCATGGGGTAGAATAACATACATAGATTATCGCCATAAAGTTGAATTTGGATTTAATGAATATGAACAGATTGATGATTATTGCAGAAGAAAAGGAATTGACTGGTTTGCTTCACCGTGGGATGAAGAGGCTGTTTCATTTCTCGAGGCGTTTCGCCCGGTTATGTATAAACTTGCTTCGGCATCATTAACCGATACTTTACTGTTGAATAAAATAAAATCAACACATCGACCATTAATGCTTTCTACTGGAATGTCGACAATTGAAGAAGTTGAATCAGCAGTCAAGTTAGTTGGCACCGATAATTTATTACTTGCTCAATCTACTTCAACTTATCCATGTAAGTTAGAGGAATTAAATTTGAGTGTAATAAAAACCTATAAAGAAATGTTTCCTGATGTTCCCATTGGTTATTCTGGACACGAGACCGGTTTAGCTCCAACATTGGCGGCGGTTGCATTAGGGGCAACTTTTATTGAAAGACATATTACGCTTGATAGAGCTATGTGGGGAACCGATCAGGCGGCTTCTGTGGAAATTATTGGGCTTCAACGATTAGTAAAGGATATTCGTGATATTGAGAAATCATTAGGCGATGGGATTAAGAAAGTTTACGATAGTGAACTGGGAAGCATTAAAAAGTTAAGAAGAGTAAAAACTGAAAAAGTTTTGTGATATAACTGTTCATTTATTTCAGATAATTGGATTTTAATGAAGTCATACGAAATAATTTCTTATTCAGTACTAATAGCCGCGGCAGTATTATTAATTATTCTCGAAAGAATTTTCCCCTATAACCGTGGGCAAAAAATCTTTAGGGAGGGATTTTTTAACGACTTTGCTCTCTATACAATTGCACAAAGTTATATACTGGGGATATTTATTTTTGTATTCATAATTAAATTTATTGATGATTCAACCCAGCTTTCACGATTTCAGTTTTTTGCCAATGTACCAATTTGGTTGCAGTTAATTTTCTTTACAATCACACATGATATTTATATTTACTGGATGCACAGATGGCAGCATGGCAATAAATATTTATGGCGCCTGCATGAAGCTCATCATTCCCCTAAAAAAATTGATTGGCTCTCCGGTTCTCGCTCTCACGCGTTTGAAATTTTAATCAATCAAACAATTGAGTTTCTACCAATTGTACTCCTCGGCTCACCTCCCGAAGTTGCCGCTTACAAAGGATTAATAAGCGGAGTATGGGGCATGTACATTCATTCAAATATTGATGTGAAAACCGGATGGCTACAAAAAATAATTAACGGACCAGAAATGCACCGTATTCATCACACAACCGGCAAAGGTAGAAATAGAAATTTCGCAACGAAATTGGCAATCTGGGATTGGCTTTTCGGAACTGCATTTCTACCGGAGGAGAAAGCAAATGAATATGGACTAAAAACTTATTTTCCCGATAATTATTTTAAGCAGTTCCTTTTTGCGTTCCGCAATTTTAAAACTAAATAAGATTAACTTTTTGTTGCCTTAACCTTTCCTTAACAAATCCTTAATGATTTTATAATTAGCTCTGGTATTATTTGCGAAGTAGATTTCTTTTGTAAGAATTTAATTGTGGGTTAAATGTTCCAAATAGAAATCGAAAAGCTGATTGAAAATAGATATCCACATTTCCTATCAAACAAGCCTGTTATACTAAAAAAATTAGTATTATTTATACTGAAATAAATTCTTTATGAAAAGGAGATTAACAATTTCTTGCTGAAGAATAGCCACTTGACAGGTGTGGCGTTAATTAATGAGTTATTTCACACACTTAATTTTTCATATTTAATATTAGATAAAGACCGGCAAAAAATTCCATTTGAAGGGAAACTCCTAATAGTTGCCAATCACCCGATTGGAAGTTTAGACAGTCTTGCACTGCTGAAAGTTGTGTATGATGTACGCCAGGATGTTAAAATTATTGCCAACGATATTTTATACAATATTGAAAATTTACGCTCTCTATTTCTTCCATATAATATTGAAAGTATTTCGGCACAGAAAAAAAACATTTTGGCAATTAACGAAGCACTTGGGCAGGAACAAGCAGTCCTAATGTTTCCCGCAGCGGAAGTATCTCGACTTCGCTTTTTGAAGATTCACGATTCAAAGTGGAACAAAGGCGTAATTTACTTTTCGAAAAAATTAAACGTGCCAATTCTTCCAATTTACATTAAAGCTAAAAATTCATTTTTGTTTTATTTTGTTTCAATATTAAATAAAAATATATCACGCCTGTTATTAGCCCATGAACTATTTAATAAAAAAGATAAGAGCATTTGGATGAAGATAGGGAATCCTATTCCAGCAAATGCATTTACTAATTCTTTTATTGACGATGCTGTTCAAACAAAACTATTAAAGAAGCATGTTTATCTTTTGGCAAAGGACAAAAAGGGAATTTATGCAACTGAAAAAAATATAATTCATCCCGTTGATAGAAAATCGCTTAAGAATGAGTTGATGCGATCACAAATTCTTGGAGTTACTAAAGACGATTTCAAAATTATATTAACTACTCTCGAAGAATCACCAAACGCATTAACAGAAATTGCGAGACTCAGAGAAATTACATTCAGAAAAGTAGGCGAAGGCACCGGCAACCGATACGATCTAGATTATTTTGATAATCACTACAAACATTTGATTGTATGGGACGAAAAAGAACTTGAGATAGTGGGGTCTTATAGAATAGGTGTAGGGCGGGATATTTTGGAGAAGATGGGGAATGCCGGTTTTTATACTTCAACATTATTTAATTATTCACAAGAGTTTTCTGAACAATATCTCACGCATTCTATTGAGTTAGGAAGAAGTTTTGTACAAAAAAAGTATTGGAATTCTAATGCGCTAAATTATTTATGGCAAGGAATTGGTGCCTACATCGAAAATTATGAACAAGTAAAGTATTTATTTGGTGGAGTGAGTATCAGCAATAATTATCCCGAGCAAACAAAACGAATGATAATTTACTATTTTTCAAAGTGGTTTGGTGATGAATTAAACCGTGCAAGTTCGAAGCGTCCCTTTATTTTCAGCGGAAGATTAAAGCAGAAATGGACTCGATATTTTTCGGCACTACTCTTAAAGAAGACTACAAGATTCTTAAAAACATGTTAAAACCATACGGATTCACAATTCCGGTTCTCTATAAACATTACTCTGATTTATGCTACGATGGTGGAGTAAAATTTCTCGATTTTAGTGTTGATCCCGATTTTGAAAACTGCGTTGACGGTTTGATCTTAGTCAATATAGATCTCATTAAAGAAGAAAAAAGAGAGAGGTACATTAACGGGGTCTCATCTCGAAAAAAAGCCAGTTCATTTTAGGCCCGGATTATTAAAGCGTAATTTTTACACCTTTTCCCTTTTAATTCTTGCCTCTTTATTTTAAATTCAATTCACAAATTTTTACGTTCGTTTTGTTTTAATAAGAAATTAGAGAGGTTACAATGTCGCTTACTATTAAAAAAGTATTTAAGTATCATTTTACTTTGCTGATTTTGTTTTTCTTTATGGTTGCATCCGATATTAATTCACAGCAATCATTAAAGGAAGTATTTAAGGATCACTACTTAATTGGAACAGCTATTAATAATATGCAGATTCGCCGAGCCGATGAACAATTATTTGAGATTGTGAAAAAACATTTTAACAGTATTACTCCTGAAAATGAATTAAAGTGGGAAAGGGTTCACCCTACTTTAAATAATTTTAATTTTGAACCGGCTGATAAAATTATTGAGTTTGCAGTTGCCAACAATCTTCATATTGTAGGACATACATTATTATGGCACAGCCAAACTCCAAATTGGGTGTTTGAGGATGAAAATGGAAATCTACTTTCACGAGAAGCAATGCTCGACAGATTGGAGAATCATATTTCAACTGTGGTTGGAAGATATAGAGGTAAAATTCATGGATGGGACGTGGTTAATGAAGCCTTCAATGAAGATGGAAGCTATAGAGAGAGCAAATGGTTTAAAATTATTGGTGAAGATTATATCGAAAAAGCTTTTCAATTTGCACATGCCGCAGATCCGGATGTTGAATTATATTATAATGATTACAATGAGTGGTATCCAAAAAAAAGAGATAGAATTGTAAAGATGGTTAATGACCTAAAAGCGAAAGGAATTAGAATTGACGGTATTGGTATGCAAGGGCATTGGGGTTTGGATTATCCAGTTATTAGTGAAGCTGATGATGCGATCAAAGCATATTCAGAGACCGGATTAAAAGTGATGATAACCGAGCTTGATATGGATATTCTTCCGAGTGCATGGGATATCAGTGCTGATGTTGCTAAAACAGCTAAATACAGCAAAGAGCTAAATCCTTGGCCCGATTTCCTTCCAGATTCTATGCATGTTGTGCAAGCTAAAAGGTATGCTGAATTTTTTAATCTTTTTAATAAATATAGAGAAAGTATTTCGAGAGTGACACTTTGGGGCATTAATGATGCACAATCGTGGAGAAATTATTGGCCGGTATTTGGGAGAAGCGCCTACCCGCTTTTGTTCGACAAAAACAATCAGCCCAAACCGGCATTTGACGCGGTAATTAGCACAGTGAAGTAGAAGTATCTAATTTAATCAAACATAAAAAAGGTAATCAGAATAAAATTTGATTACCTTTTTTATTAAATCAACTAATATCTATAATCCATTTATTCTTGAACCCTTCGGATATCTAACCGAATAAATCATTTTTTTATCTATCGATTTACCAGCGTCAACATCAACATTCCATGAAATAATTTTAGTTTCACTATTAACTTTACCCCCCGAAATATCTTTCTGCTCTACCATAATATCTTCGTTTCCCGAAATTGGCAGCTGGTCTTCTATGGTAAGTGATATTTTCTCTCTCTTGTTATTCTTCACCCTTATTTCAAACGCAAATATTCGTTCAACATCACTGCTTAAAAATTTATCTTCGGTAAAATCTTTCATTACTATTTTATCAACAACAATATTTTGATCTCTTCCCAATGAAATTGTAAGTGTATCAGATGAGATTGATGGATTTATAAAAGTCTTACCAACAAAACTATTTTCAAAGAAAATATTTGCATTACCGGGCAATAGGTTAAACTCATTCCATTTACTTAAGCTTACGGTCAAGAACGCGTTATTATCCAACTTTGGCGCGGCGTAATATTTATATTCGGCATCAATTGAATATTCTTGCAGCAGGACTGAATGCCTCTTGCCATCAGATGGAATATTAATTTTAACTTTTGGTACAAACTCAATAGAAAGCTGAGTATTGGCAACTTCTATATAGTCAGCAAATGATTCCGCATCTTCAGCTATATTTTCTGCTTGAACTGATAGGGCCTTTTGATTCATCATAGGAGCTAAATTCATCTCTCCTCTTTTCATCAATTCATACCTTTCAAAATCGATGAACCATGGACTCAAAATCGGTTTCTGATTATTCACATTTGGATTTCGAGTAGAGAGTATTATTTCTCCTTTCTCCCAGTTGATGCCGGTTTTCTGCCATAGCTCGGCTTTATAATTAAACTTTACCGGAGCATTTATCGATTCGGCATAAATATCGTAAGCCGGATTCCATCCAGCATCGGTGGTATAATAACTTAACCTAAATTCTGCAGTGGTCTCTTTTTTGGCATTTATCTGAACTACAATTTGACTAATCGGTTTTGATTGTATTGTATTTATTTCATTAATCTGTTTTTGAATTCTTTCAATATCCTTCTGAATTTTTTGCTTTGCTTCTGCTAATCCTAATAATTCTGATTTTATCTCTATAATCCTCTTTCGGAAAAATTCCCCCATCTTTTGAATTTCCAAAACGGTTGCTCCAGTTCTTTCATTCCCAATTTTTTGATTTGCCCTTAATAGTTCTAATTCCGCTAAATATGCATCAGATTCATTATTATTTAAGTCAATTTTATGTTTAAGTATTTTTAGAGAATCGTGCAACTTTTTGGTTGGAGCATCTATTTCACCGCTGTTCAAGAAATCATACCTCTTACTGGTTGATAAGATTATTAAATCTCCCTTAGCAGAAACATTTATACTATTTTCTTCGATATTATTTGCCAATCCCGAAATAATTAGAAGATGCTCACCCCTTTCTATTTTTTTGGAGAACTCATACTCCATTTGAGCGCCCCGTAAAAAAACCTTTATTTTAGAAGGTTCTGGAGTTACTTTTATTTCAGCGGCACCAATTACAGAAGAGAAGATTACCGAAATTAACAAAACAAAAATGCTATTATTTTTCATATCTACTCCAAATTATAAACTTTGGTTATACTTAATCTATCTTTTTCAGTTCCTTTAATATTACATGCGATTTACCCGGATTCAAATTTTCTATAAACGGATGCTTTGTTTATTTTAAGTAACCGAATTTAAGGATTATCTATATCAAAGATGAAAAAACTATTAATTGAGCTTTTAAGAAAATATTTAAATGAGATTATTGAGAGTTGGGTAGCTAGATTAATTCCCACAATGAGCCGAAAGATGTCAGAACATCAAGCCTCTACTTTTGTTCAGAACAGTTTATCTACTTTTATTGAGGTTATTGAATCGGGAGATTATAAGATTGCCGATCAATATCTTATTGACATATATAATTTGTTTTCAACCGCGAATTTAAATTTGCTCGAGATTAGTCAATTGTTCAGTCATGGTAGATTTGCTATCTTAAATTTTATTGAAAAAGAAGCTTCGACGGAGAATGATCCTGTAATACTGCTTGGATTTTTTGATGACTTAATTGAACAGATTTATGCGAGGTATGGCGTGCTTCATCAAGAAACAAAAATGAAAGAGTTGATAGTTGACCGGGACAGACTCGCCTCCAAACTTGAATTAAATCAGCAATATCTTAAAAGTATTCTCAAAGATTCTGACTCCGCAATTATGGTGGTTGATAAAAATGAACAATTTATTGCGTGGAATAAAGGTGCGGAGAGACTTTTCGGATATACTGAAGAAGAAGTGCTTGGAAGATCTTCAACATTGCTGCTTCCGGATGATGTAAAATATCTTAATGAGTTGAACTGGATTCAAAATGAGGTTATGCGGAACGATCAAATAAAAATTGTTGATACCGAACGCAAAACTAAAAAAGGGGAAATTTTAAGTGTACGATTAAATGTTAATAAACTGCCCGATATAAATAATGAGTATGCCGGAAGATCAATTATTATAAAAGATTATACCGAGTATAAAAGACTACAAGCTCAAATTGATCAATCTGAAAAGTTAGCTGTGATTGGACAGCTTGCCGCGGGAGTTGCCCACGAAATTGGAAATCCTTTAACCGCAATATCTTCATTAGTTCAAATTCTGCAGCGCAGATCAAAAGATGAATTTATGACTGAACAGCTTGTAATGATCAAAGAAAATATTGATAGAATTTCCAAAATTGTGCGGGAGCTGGTGGATTTCTCACGTCCACCAAGTTATGAAACAAAATCTCACGATATAACTTCAATTATAAAAACTGCTCTAGGCATAGTTAAATATGATAAGAGAGTCCGTAAGGTTAATTTCGAAACCAACCTGGAAAGCGAACTTCCCTTTGTTACTGTAGCTGCTGATCAGCTTTTACAAGTATTTGTTAATATTCTTTTCAATGCTCTTGATGCCGTTGATGGGGAGGGAACTATCACTGTAAAATCATATCATCATGAAGAAAAAGTATTAGTTGATATCACCGATAATGGATGCGGGATGGACGAAACAGTTTTATCAAAAATATTTGATCCGTTTTTTACAACTAAAGAAGTTGGAAAAGGAACCGGATTAGGTTTATCTGTAAGTTATGGCATCATTAAAAAATTTGGTGGCGAAATAACTGTAACAAGCAAATTGAATGAAGGAAGCACTTTTTCGGTAATGCTTCCAGGTATTTATTAATTAAGGAGAATAAATGAAAGCTAATATATTAATAGTGGATGACGAAAAAGCGATACGTGATTCATTAAAGATGATTTTAGAAGAAGAAGGATATAGCACAGATGTCGCGCAGGATGGAGAAGAGGCACTTCAGAAAATTGAAGCTACAAACTTTGATGCGGTAATTACAGATATAAAAATGCCAAGGCTTGATGGGATTCAACTTTTAGAAGCGGCTTCAAAAATTTCACCCGACACTTTTTTTATTATTATGACTGCATATGCCTCTGTAAAAACTGCAATTGACGCGCTCAGAAATGGTGCTTACGACTATTTAATTAAACCAGTTGAGTTTGATGATGTGATAATTAGAATTAAGAGATTGATGGATTATAAAACCTTAGCTTTTGAAAATAAGGCGTTGAGGCAACGGATTTCTTCTGATGCCGGTTTTTCAAATTTAATTGGAAATAGCCCCGCCATTAAAAAAGTATTTTCAATAGTTACTCAGGTTGCGCCCACAAACAGTAGCGTGCTTATTTTTGGTAAAAGCGGAACCGGGAAAGAATTAGTAGCAAAGGCAATTCATTATCACAGTAACAGAAAAGACAAAATATTTTTACCGATTAACTGCGGTGCCATAAGCGAAAATTTAATTGAAAGTGAATTATTCGGTCATAAAAAAGGATCATTCACGGGAGCCTCTGAAGATAAAATGGGATTATTTAAAGTGGCCGATGGGGGCACTTTATTTTTGGATGAAATTGGTGAGCTACCTTTAAATCTACAAGTAAAATTACTGCGCGCTATTGAGGATAAAGAATTTATTCCAGTCGGCGGCGTAAAATCGGTAAGTACAAATGTCAGAATTATTGCAGCAACAAATCAAAATCTTCATGAAAAAATAAAAACCGGTGAATTTAGGGAAGATCTCTTTTTCAGAATAAATGTTGTGGAAATACATTTACCCACATTGAATGAGAGAAAAGATGATATTCCGTTGTTAATAAATCATTTTATAGAGAAGTATTGTAACGAAATGGGTAAAAAAATTATTGGGGTTGATAATGATACTTTAAAAATCCTTACCTCTCATGAATGGCGTGGTGGCGTTCGGGAACTTGAAAATGTGATTGAGAGGTCAGTAATATTTTCTTCAAGCGAAAAAATAACTCCCGAAAATTTACCCGATTATGTTAGAGGCGGCACTTTGATTCATGGATATCCCGATCCTCTTCGAGACGCTATTCAGAGTTTTGAGCGGGAACACATTCTCAAGACAATCAAAAAATTTAATTATAGTAAGGATGAAGCCGCAAAAGCTCTCGAAATTGGCCTTTCCTCACTTTACAGAAAAATGGATGAGCTTAATATCCCAACTAAATCGCAGGGTGATTTTGAAGAATAAGCTTGTCTTTTAAAACTATTTTTTGAAAGTTTACGCAGTTCCTTTCTTTGAGGGTATCCGCAACGGATAAAAAAATAATCAAATTCTTATTAGCATGAAAAGATGTTTATGCTATGTTCTTCTGTTTTTAAACAAATTAAAAGAGGGGCTCTATGGAGGGCATATCCAGAAAAGCTAAGTGCTTTTTTATCAAACCGGTAGCTTCCGGTTTAGGAGGGTTTTTACTTTTTCTTTCGCTTCTGGCTTTTATGAAATTTTTATCATCTTGGCTTACACCCAATACTAAATTCGTGATTGACAATGAGGATGTTTTGCTCTCGATGGTAGGATTTGTTTTGATGTTCTTAATTGTCTTTCTACAAAATTTTACTGATTCTAAAAACAGTAATTAATTTGAGAGAGTCGTTAACAACTAATTATTACAAATTGCCGAAAAAAGAAAAGTCACGATTAATACTAAATCGTGACTTTTTTATTAATCCCAGATAAAAATCTAAAACTCCAAACTAATTCCGATTGATGGAAGAATTCCAATAGATGATTGATTATCAATTTCCATTTTCCGGTAATCCCATCTAATTGAACTGCTATTTTTATTATTGTAAATGTTTTGAATATCCAGATAAGTAATAAGAGCCCATCTTTCGGAATCCCAACGTCTATCAAACCGAAGATCTAAAGAGTGAAGAGGCTTGAATCTTTGCGAATTATAATTTAGAGGACTTTGTGAACCATCGAAATTAAATGGTGTGTATGGACTACCGGTAGCAAAACGGAATTTAACAGATGCTTCCCATTTTCTATTAAATATGTAACCGGCACTCAAATTTACAATCCACTTCTGATCATAACTGCCAGGTCTTCGAATTCCATCCAATGAAGTAAAAAATGATTCACTGTAAGTAACACTTAAAATTCCATAATGAGGAACATCAGATGATTTTTTTTGAAGTGAAAATTCCACCCCATGAGTTTCTCCAGTTCCCTCTGATACTAAAGGCTCTAATCCAAATGAGGAAAAATTATCAACACCACCTCCATACCCTGCACCGGTATTAGCTAGTACCAAATACGGGCGCAGTTTGCTGGTTGGGTACCCTGAATAATCTTTATAAAACCCCTCAAGTTTCATTCTTATATCTGACCGTAATAAATGTTCAATACCAACAATATATTGATTTACCCTAACAGCGCGTAAATCTTTGTTCGACTCATATGATGATAACCAAATATAGGATGGGTTTTGATAGTACACTCCAGCGCTTAAATTAATATTAGTTGCATCATTTAACATATAGGAAAACGCCGCTCTTGGACTTATATAAAAACCTTTTGTAATCTCACTAAAATAATCACCTCTTAATCCAAGACTAAATCGCATATTCTGTGAAGTTGAAATAGAGTATTGAGAATAGAAACCCAGCTTGGTAAATCTACTTGCCGAATTCAATGAGTTAATTTCAAGAGTTTCACCAAACGAAGTTTTGAAGGAGGGGAGTTTTAAATCAGATGAAAATTTAATATCCTTAATGTAAGCTCCAAAGTTTAATTCTGAACTATTGCTGATTTTAAAAACTATATCTCCTTTGATTTCATTCTCCCCCTCACGTGATTTATTAAGAAAAATTGGGTTAAGTAAAGTATCACGCTGTGAAGAATTAAAATCGGTAAAATTTCTACTTATAGAAATATTATAAAAACCTTTATCAAATAATTGTCGATAAGACAAACCCGCCACATAAGTATTTTGATCCGATCCAAGTATCTGGGAATTCTCGTATAAATCGTCTGAATCTTTATTGTTAAATTTTACCTTATCAAATGCACCGATAAATAGAAAAGATATTCTTTTCTTCTGATCTAGATTAAAAGTAAACTTTGAAAGAACATCATAGTATTCCGGCACAAAATTAAATCCGGCGGCATTAAAAATAAAATCGAGATAACTTCTTCGTGCTGAAAAAAGGAAGCTATTATTATTTCCGATGGGTCCTTCCAAATTTAATCCAAACTGACTTGCAGAAATTGTACCTTTACCGCCAAATCTGTCAGATCTGCCTTCGCGAAGATCAAGAGTTAGTACAGAGGAAAGTTTATCGCCGTAATTAGCCGAGAATCCTCCGCTAGAAAAAGTTGTCTCCCGCACAAAGTCGAGATTAATAAAACTTAATGGTCCTCCTGTTGCCCCTTGAGTCCCAAAGTGATTAATGTTAGGAACAACAAACCCATCAATAACATAAAGATTTTCAGAAGGAGCTCCTCCTCTAACTATTAAATCATTTCTTCCGGCGCTAGCCTGCGCTACTCCAGGTAATACCGAAAGTGCGCGAACAACATCTTCGAAACCTCCTGGAGATCTTCTAATTTCTTCATAACTAAAACTTTTTGTACTTCCAATTTCACTTGGGTCCATATAAAAATAGTCCGATTTTACAGTAACCCCTCCTAATTCAATCACAGAAGGCTGTAATTCGAAAAGTAAATCTGTTGGACGCGCCGTATTGACAACAATATCAGATTTAGTTACCGGGACAAAACCAATTGATGATGCTCTCACTTGATATGTTCCTACCGAAATTCCAACAATTTTAAAATTTCCCTGCTCATCAGTTGCAGCGCCAATATCGGTTCCAAGCACTATGATGTTTACCCCGGGTATCACCTCTTTTGTAACCGCATCTGTTACCTTTCCTACTATCGATCCCCTACTATTTTGCGCTGTTGAGATTGAGACCGTAAATAATAGTATCAATAAAAAATATCTCATTATTTTCATTTTTCCCTTTTTCATTTTGAAACACACATTAAAATTAATTAGTTTCCTTTACAATAATGCAAACACAAAATCTGCCCTATTTGGTTTATTTTATTATATTTATAATTAAGAAAAGACAAACGACTTTGGAAATACAAAATTTGGAAGAAAAAGTACTTAGCGAGTTTTCCAATAAAAAAATATTCTTCTCATCTCAAACCAGAGATGAGGATACTAATTTATTTATTTCCGACTCAGTAACTTTTGTTACCGGTTACTCAGTTTCAGAAGTTTTATCATTCCCTGAATTGTATCATTCTCTAATAATAGATTCTGATTTATCTCTCTTTCGTGAGTCGATCACTAAATTTGAGAAAGACAGTTCAAAAAATTGTACCGAGATTGATTATAGAATATTCACTCGTTCTAAAGATATAAAGTGGATTCATGAAATAATTGATGTTGATAGAAATAAAGAAAATGGGATTATTATATCGAAAAAATCAACTTGTGTTGATGTTACCTCACTTAAAATTAACGAAGAACTTTTGATAAAATCGAAAGAAGAATTGGTGGAAATTAATTCTTCGAAAGATAAATTTATTTCGATAATATCTCACGATTTAAGAGCTCCATTTACAACACTGCTGGGTTTTTCTGAAATTCTTCTTAATGAAAAAGATATTTCTGAAGAGGAAAAAAACGAATACATACAATACATATATGAATCTTCCAAAAATCAGCTCAGCATGATTAACTGTCTGCTTGACTGGTCTAGACTTCAAACAGGTCGAGTAAAAATTGAGCCGGAAAGATTGAATGTACGCACAGTAATTTCTAATGTAATTGCGCAACTCACAGGTGAAGCAGTTAGAAAGAATATCGACTTAAAAATAGATATACCCCCAGATTTATATATGAATGCTGATGATAGACTAATAAACCAGGCATTAATGCATCTTATCAACAATGGAATAAAATATTCAAATGAGGGAAAAAATGTTTTTATCTCGGCCTCAAAATTTAAAGAGGGAATGATTGAGATAATTATAAAGGATGAAGGTGTTGGAATTTCCGAAGAAAATCATCACAAACTTTTTAAGATTGACCAGAAATTTTCTCTACCAGGAACAAGCGGAGAGAAAGGAAGCGGTTTAGGATTAACTCTGGTTAAGGAAATTATTGAAAAACATGGGAGCGATATTTGGTTTTATTCACAAGTTGGTGAAGGAACCGAATTTCACTTTACAGTTCATGAAGCTAAAAACTTGATTTTAATTGTAGAAGAAAAACAAAATATACAAGACGATTATAAACGAATGCTAAGTGCGATTTCCAACCATTATGAATTAAGGTTCGCTAAAAATGGTTATGACGCAATTAGCATCTATAAATCAGTTTTACCCTCTATCATTATTATTGATCATGTAATGCCTTTAATGAACGGGATTCAGTTTGTTGAAGCAATAAATAAAAAAGAAAATAATAAGCCGGTACCTATTATTGTTACAATTGCAGATTATAGCGATACATTAAATGACAGATATGAAAGCTTAGGCATTAATTCCTTGATAGTAAAACCACTCAATGATGATTTTTTGCTTCAGACGGTTAAACAGTTATTAAATTAATTTATATTTTCTTTACTCATGCAGGATTGTACAGTTGAGCCTTACAGAAAAGAAATGGTTTGTATTATACACTAAACCAAAACATGAGCTAAAAGCCGCCATTCAGATTGAAAACATTGGTGTTGAATATTATCTCCCTACAGTAACAATTACCAAACGTTGGAGCGATCGAAAGAAAAAAATTACTGAGCCAATATTTAAAAGCTACATCTTTATTTATGCTAATGAAAAAGAGAGAATAAATTCAATGGAATTTAAGGAAATTGTAAGATGTGTAACATTTCTTGGAAAGCCCGCTGTTGTACCCGATTGGGAAATTCAAAATTTAAAATCTTTCATTGAGCATTCAAACGATTTAGTTGTAACCGACTTAATAAGCACCGGTACAAAAGTTAGAATTGTGGATGGCTTATTTAAAGACGTTATTGGTATTGTTAGCTCTATTAATGGAGAAAATTATTTGTCGGTTTCGGTAGATATGCTGCATAGATCGGTTTCCGTTAAGCTCCCGAAGGAAAGTATAATAAAGATTATTGAGAAGTAGCTTTTACCCTCTATATAAAATTGCTAAATTAACTATCAAATAATTAAGCCGGATTTATGCTTCAGCAAAAAGACTTAAAGGAATTTTACACCGGAGATAAAATTACTTTGTTTCTGGTAGTGAATAAAATTGAAATAAAGGAAGCCAAAAGTGGAAAAGCATTTATTAATCTTGAGCTTCGAGACAGATCAGCGGTTCTTCCTGCAAAAATTTGGGATAATATAGATTCTTATTCAAAAAGTATTTCTGAAGGCTCTATAGTAAAAGTAGCCGGACAAATAGATGAATATAATAATTCGCCACAGATTAAAATTGATAGGATAAGACCAGCCACCGAAGAGGATAATGTTAATTCTGAAGATTTTCTGCCAAAATCAACTCGAAGTTTAGATGAAATGCTATCGGAACTAAATTATTTTATTGATTCGGTTCAAAATCAATTTTGCGTTACCTTATTAAAATACTTTTTTGAGGGGGATAACCTTCAAAGTTATATAAGAACCCCGGCGGGTAAATCATGGCATCATGCATATGTACATGGATTACTCGAGCACACTCTCGAGATTACGAAAATCTGCGAACTAATGTGTAAGATTCATCCCGAGATTAATTATGATATTTTAATTACCGGTGCGCTTCTTCATGATTTCGGTAAAACAGTTGAGTTGAGTAGTGATACAAAATTTGACTATACAGATAAGGGAAAGCTTATAGGACATATAGTTATTTGTGCCATTGAGATTGAGAAAGCAGTCGAAAAAATTGAAAATTTCCCTTCTGATATAAAAGATCATATTATTCATCTTGTACTGAGTCATCAAGGCAAATTGGAATTTGCATCCCCAGTTGAACCAAAAACTTTAGAAGCTATTGTACTTTATCAAGCGGATGAATTAAGTGCAAAGACAAATGCCTACAAATCGGCGATTGAATCAGAGAAAAATAAGGGAAGCAACTGGACCAAATTTTTACCACTTGCCAACACCTCCCTTTTTATCCCATCGGAGAAATAAATATTCAAAACAACAACTAAAAGAGGAAGTAAAATGAAAAAAAACATTCTTTACATTATTGCCCTATTCCTCATTGCATTAGTAAGTAATTCATTCTCTCAAACAGTTGAAAAATATATTGAAGATGCTGAAAAATTCTACAAAGAATTTAATAATGAAAAAGCTCTTGAGGTGCTTAAAAAAGCTGAATCAATTGATGCCAACAATTTTGATGTACTCTGGTTGCTATCAAGAACATATGTAGATATTGCAGATAAATTGCCAACAAGCACGAGTGAACAGGAAAAAGCACAGAGCAAGATGTTTGAGACAGCTTTAGAATATGCCGAGAAAGCAGTTAAAAAAGATGGTTCAAAATCAGCTGGATTGTTACGCCGGGCAATCGCTAATGGGAAGATAGCACTCTTTAAAGGAGTATTCTCCGTTGCGGGAGTTGTTAATTCTGTAAAAGCGGATGTTGAAAAGGCAATTCAATTAAATAATGGTGGCAATTTTGTTCAAGGTGTTGCCCACTATGTACTTGCAAGAACTCATGCCAGAACCAGTGAAAAATGGAAACCTGCTCGTTCAGTTCTAGGATTAGGTTGGGCAGATAATGAAATTGCGCTTAAAGAATTCAAAAAGGCAATTGAAATTTATCCCGGTTATATGATGTTTTATGTTGATTACGCTCTTTCACTAATTCGTGAAGATGAATATGATACTGCAAGACAAATGTTAAACAAAGCATTGACTTGTCAATTTCAGCACCAGGACGATGAGAAAAGATTAGCAGAAGCTAAAAAGTTATTAGCTGAAATTAAAAATAAATAGTTGAGTTGAAGCCGTCATATTAAACATTAAATTATGGCGGCTTCTCATTTCTTGATAAATAGAACCTATCCAAAAAGAAGTATTGTAATGAATTTCAAAACCGAATTCGTTGAAAAGTTAAAAAGCGCTAAGAAACTTGTCTTCTTTACCGGAGCGGGAATTTCCGCCGAAAGCGGTATCGCTACATTCCGCGGTGCAGATGGAATATGGAATAAAATGAAACCGGAGGAACTCGCAAGTTTTGATGCTTTCATGAAAAATCCAGACTTAGTTTGGCAGTGGTATCAACATCGAAGAGATATAATTCATAAAGTAGAGCCAAATGCCGGGCATTCTGCAATTGCAGAGCTGGAAAAATTTTTTGATGTAACAGTGGTAACTCAAAATGTAGACAATTTACACGCCAGAGCCGGTAGTAAAAAAATTTATGAGCTTCATGGCAACATTGAAAGAAACTTTTGTGTTCATTGCAAAACATTTTATTATGATATTAATTTTGAAAATTCACAAAACGTCCCTATCTGCTCAAAGTGCGGTGGAATGATTAGGCCCGATGTTGTTTGGTTTGGTGAGAATTTGCCACAAGATCAATTTAGCGCGAGTGAAATTGCGGCTGAGTGGAGCGATATTTGTTTTGTAGTTGGTACAAGCGCAGTTGTATATCCCGCAGCATATATTCCCCAGCAAGCAAAGAGAGCGGGTTCTTATTTAGTAGAGATCAATATTGAACCTACAGAATTATCCCCCTATGCAGATTATTCGATATATGGAAAAGCAGGAGAAATTTTACCCCAGCTAGTTAGCATAATTCAATAATTTTTTAATGCTCATTCATGTATAATAAAGTTTTTTATCCCAATTTAAAGTTTTCTTACAGATATAGAATATTGGTAAAAGTATATTATCTTTGAGCCATAATTTTTCTACTAATAATTCTTATTTACTCTTATGCGCTTATTCTCTTTTCCTCTCCCTAATTTATTAAGACCAACTTATTCTAATCCTTTTAACGCTCAAGTCAAAAAAATCAATTTAATAACAAAGACAGTAGTGGTAATTCTTTGTTTTTCACAGTTTAATCTGCAACAAACTTTTTTCATAAAAAATCAATTCAATTAACCAAAGGAGTACAATATGAGAAGATTCATCGCAGTATTAGCGTTTGTTTTATTAACAGTTGGTATTACCAGCGCACAGGGAATTAAAGTGGGTGGCGGTCTTTCATACGCAAATGATATTAATAGTATCGGCTTGCGTGTTGATGGAGTTTATTCAATAAATAAAGATATTGCAGCTGGAGCTACCGCTACATATTATTTAGAAAAAGATGGTCTTTCCTGGTTTGTTTTTGATATTAATGGTCAATATAATTTCCTTAAACAAGATGATATGATTGTGTACGGATTAGCCGGCTTAAATATGACAATGTGGAACCTTTCTTTAGATTTAGGTTTTCTTGGAAAAGTAGAGACTTCCGGAACAGATACTGGAATTAATATTGGTGCCGGTGCCCGCAAAAAAATGGGAGATAAGCTGGAACTGTTTGGAGAAGTTAAATATGTAGCAAGCGGTGCTGGGTTTTTCTCCGTTGGCGCTGGTGTTCTTTTTCCAATAAACTAAAATTGTAGTTTATTAATAAAAACCGGGATGGTGAAAATCTGTCCCGGTTTTTTATTTATCTAATTTAAATTAGGAGAGTTTAATATCTTCATCCCACGATAAAATCTATCATGTTAATAATGTTGATTTAAAATGTTTTTTGAACCTTTTTTCGCAATCGCGGAACTTTCTCCAATTTTAAATCTCGAAATTAATTCTTGTAGATTAATCGTTAATCTGCTTAAATCTTCGGAAGCACGAGCAATCTGTTGAATTCCAGCGGAGCTTTCCTGGGCAACATTATTAATCCCTTCAATATTTCTACTAATCTGCTCTGCTGTTGCACTCTCTTCCTCGCTTGCGGCGGCAACTCGTGTTACCAGATCAACAACTTCATCTGAACCTTGAATTATTAATGCTAGCGATTGCCCCGCTTTATCAGCAAATGCTTTTCCCTTTTCAACTTCCCGGGTACCTTCTTTAATAGATACAACGGCATTCTGGGTTTCTTTTTGAATTTGATTAATCATTGAGGCAATTTCTTTTGTAGCCTTTGTTGTTCGTTCAGCAAGTTTTCTAACTTCATCGGCAACAACAGCAAATCCTCTTCCTTGCTCACCGGCTCTTGCGGCTTCAATTGCAGCATTAAGTGCTAATAAATTTGTCTGATCAGCAATATCATCAATTACTTGAATTATCTCACCGATTTTGTGACTGCTTTCGCCGAGAGCTTCAACAGTTACAGCTGATTGTTGAACCACCTGTGCAACTTTATTCATCTCTTCAATAGTTTGATTAACTACATTTCCTCCTTCCTTAGCAATATTACCAGCGTTTTTTGCGGCCTCGGCGGCAAGTGCCGAATTTCTTGTTGTATCTAAAATTGTGCGGGTCATTTCTTCAACTGCGCTTGCAACTTCATTAGTCTGACTGCTCTGTTCCTGCGCGCCCGCTGCCATCTCTTCACTGCTGCTAGAAATTTGATTGCTGGCGCTCGCTGTTGCCTGTATTGCCCCATTAACTTCCGACATCGCGCTTGCGAAACTTGCGGCTAATCCATTTATACTTTCCTTAATTATCGCAAAATCACCGGAATATTTTCCATCCATCCTTGCGGTTAAATCTCCTTCAGAAATATTTTTAAGCACTACACTCGATTCATGAATTGGTCCAATTACCGCTTCTAAAGTTGAATTAACACCAACAACAATTTCCTTAAAATCACCGCTATGTTTATTACTGTCAGCTCTCTTGTTTAAATCACCTTGAAGGGCGGCATTTGTTAGTGTTCTTAAATCTTCAACAAGTCTTTTTAAACTATTTTTTATAGTTTGAAATGAATTTCCAAGAACATCTTTGTCAGATAACAAAACAATATCTTCGGAAAAATTCCCTTCAGCAAAGTGTGCGCCCAAATTCGCTCTCTCTTTCATACTTATTTGAAGATTAACCAGTGCATTATTTAGTTTTCCAATCTCATCACCTCTTTCCGATCTCTCAACATCAGTGATTTCGCCGAAGGATAACTTTTCAATATTATCAACTGATTTTTCAAGATCGGTAACAATATTCTTTTTAAGGAAGAACATTGACATAAGATATGCGAACACTATTGTAGCTAAGGCGAGCAGTATTGCTATTAATCTTTGAGAAGCTAAATCAGCATGCATTTTTTCCAGGGAGTAACGAATACTAACAATTGCAAGTGGATCCCCATCATTGCTCTCATGACAACTGCTGCAGCTTTCACTTGATAGGATCGGTTCGATGCTTCTGAGGTTTTCTTGATCTTTGAATATCCCTTCAGACAAACTTCCTTTTTTTGATTTAAGAACCGCAAGTTCTTCTTGATCTAATTTCGCTTCAGAGCCACTTTTTATTTTATCGGTAGCTGTGATACGAAGTTCGAGTAAGCTTTCGGTATCTTTAACTTTTTCAATGTACGGGCTTATATCATCCGCACCCAACTCCATTGCGAATGATACAGATTTGATCATTGTTGAACTCAAATTGTGAAGTTCTTCCTCTACAGTCTCTGATTGAGATCTGCTTTGTAATACTAACAAAATTGTGATCATAATGGTGAGTGTTACTATCAAACTCGCAGAAATTATGATCCCCACTTTTTTGGAAATAGACAGCTTCATATATGCCTCAAAAATTAAATTGTTTGCTTTATATTGTTGTGGCTTCTGTCTGTTAAATTTTTAGGTAACAGTATCCAGAGCAGTTTTATAGCAACCAATTATTTCTTTTACTTCGGTTATTATAAAGTGATTTTTCACAGTATATAATCGGAAGGATCTTGGGTTTGTTTAATCTTAAATATCATTTTTTTTATTAATTAAAGAATATTTTATAATTGTTAATTCTCAGTGGTCTTTTAGTAGAGATTTGGATTGAAGTTATTTCTCTTCAAGCGGGAAATGACAAACTTTATATATTACAACAATTCGATTAATCTATATTAATATTAATTTCCTCTTCAGCATATGTGTTTTCCGTTTCAAGTACTTTTACTTTAATGGTAGTAATATTGCCGGGCAGACTAGATTCCTTGATTTTCTTTAGCAGATAAATGCAGATATTCTCTGCGGTTGATTGAAAATCAACAATAACTTTACGTGAATTTATTTTATCTAAAAATTCAATTACTTCGGTATCTTTGGAAAATACCATGAATGAGTGATCGAGTTCATCAATAATGGGTTGAATTATTGTCTTCATATCATAGTAATCGAGTACCATACCATTTTTATCTGGCTCACCGGTTAATTCAACCATACATTTGTATGAGTGGCCATGCAAATTTTTGCACTTACCTTCATGAAATGGAAGTCTATGCCCCATTTCCCAATTATATTCTTTCGCAATTTTCATTAGACACCCTTCTTTTTAGGATCCCAAATATACTTATGCATTTGTAGTTGGAATCGTACATTTAAATTATCTTCTAAAATCCAATTAATCAGCGTAACCGGTTCCAACTTCCCAAAGACAACGGAAAACAAAACCGGGTATTTTCTGGTTAAGTTATATTTTTCAATTATACTTTTAGTCCAATCATAATCTTCTCTTGTGCCGATCACAAATTTAACTTCATCAGTTGGTTTTATGTATTCAAGATTATCATAAAGGTTTTTTTTCATCATTTTACTTGAAGGACATTTCAGATCAAGAATAATCATAACTCTTTTATCTATTTCTTTAATTGGTAAACTGCCCCCGGTTTCGAGCATCACATCATATCCTTGATCGCAAAGTTGTTTCATTAATTCTAGTGATTCGGCTTGGAAAAGTGGCTCGCCGCCGGTGATTTCAACCAACTTACAATCATACTTTTTAACTTCATCAATAATTTCAGAAATTTGCATCTCCTTCCCCTCATAAAAAGCATACTCGGAATCGCAATAAGTGCAACGGAGATTACAATAGGTTAATCGTACAAAAGTGCAGGGTAACCCGGCTTTTGAGCTTTCCCCCTGAATTGATTTATATATTTCATTAATTTTTATCAATTATATACTTATTGTGAGGGTGCAAAAATAGTAATTGTTTTGATTAAATAATTGTTAGTTTGGTTTTAGAGAATCAAAGGTGCAGTGTTCGGTGGAGGTTCCAACATCTCTTTTTAGCTTAAAATTAAAACATTTTGCGGGTAACAGTTCAAACCTGTCACCGGTTTTAATGATTGCCCAACCAACAGAGATATTCCCTTCCCAAAATTGATTTGATTCCAATGACTGATAATTCTATATTTACGGTCAATTTTTAACAAATTAAGGTCTATTTAATGGCTAATCACAAATCAGCTAAAAAAAGAGTAAGAACTAACGCAAAAAAAGCAGTTAGAAATAAAGCGGCATTATCGAAAGTTAAGACACTTATTAAAAAAGTATATGCTACCGAAGAACCAGAACAAGCTAAAGTTACTTTGAAAGAAGCGGTTTCATTTTTAGATAAAACTGCAGGTAAAGGAAGAATTCATAAAAATAACGTTGCAAGAAAAAAATCAGCACTAACCCGTCACGTAAATAAATTAACAGCGGCAAAATAATTGTACAAAAAGGCAGTCGTAACGACTGCTTTTTTATTTTTCTCTAATTGCTTCAGTCCCCTCCATAATTTCGGCAAAATTCTTAACGGAAAATCTTTCCCCTTTATAATTAGTTGGTTTTAACAGATTTTTTTTACAAATAACAGAGTTTTCTATATCGAAGTTAGAGTCAATTATTGAGCCGAAAATATTTGAGATCCCTTTAATTTTACAGTTATCATTAATTTTGGTTGGATATGTATCGCTTCCAGAAATTTTCACCAAACTGCCAACAATCGAATTTTCTCCTATCTCAACATTACCGGTTATAGAATTACCGCTATAGATTTCACAATTTTTATTAATGATAATTCTTTGCCCATAGTAACATGAAATATTACAATTTTCATGTATTATCGAATTTTCTTTAATTTCAACATTTCCCTCTATTCTGGTATTTCTCTTAATTTTTACCCCGGGTTCTAGTTTAACATATTTACCTACATACACTCCCTTACCAATAATTACATCAAGTACAGTCCCTTCAGCATCCTTCAGAACTAATTCTTCAACAACATCCTCATGAATAAAAAAATCATTCGGGTCATCTATTGTAATTATATCCTTCAATTTTTCATAGACGTTTTTCTTCACAATCTCATTCATTTCCAGCAATACAGATTTATTATTAAAACCCATAACGACATATTGTTTTAATGGGCTAACCGCTCCCACGCTATAATTATGTTTATTAAAAATATCAATAAGATCAGTCAGGTAAATCTCATTCTGAACATTATTACTGCCTAATTTATTGATCAATTCATTAAGGGGTTTACACTTAAAAGCAAACACTCCCGAATTATATTCTCTATTGTTTATCAATTCAGATTTTGTAAACGCATACACTCTTTCGTTAAACTCAGCCAAATATGGAGTGTTTTCATCCAGGCTGAGAATATCTTTGAATTCTTTAATTTCGATTACTCTACCCGAATCTGGAGATGGATTTCCATTCTTATCATTTTCCTTAACTCTAATTATTCTACCATAATAGTTATCCTCAACAGCTCCCTCAAAAATTCCTGTAAGCACCATCATATCAGAATTTGAATTATTAAATTCATCATGGAAAAATCTGATTGAATCTTTATCAATTAAACCCATATCCCCAGGGAACACATAAACATGTCCATCATAATTTTCACTAATATTTAATAATCCTATTTGAACCGCGTGCCCAGTTCCATGCTGTACTTCCTGATATGCGAATGATTGCGATTTTTTCTTGCCGAGAGTTTTAATAACCTCGTGGGCTTTGATTCCGACAACAATAATAATATTCACATCCGAAAAACCTAGAAGGCATGCATTGGCAACTCTTTCAACAGTTGGAACTTCCCAAATTTTATGCAGCATTTTTGAAGTATTTGATTTGATTCTTTTCCCGTGCCCCGCTGCAAGAATTATTGCTGTATTTTTGTTGTTATGCTCAAATTGTGTGGAATATGATTTTAAGAGATTTGATAATGTTTCGTCAGTGTGATTGTTCATCTATGCCCTCAATAAAATTAAGTAGTTAAACAAACTTAAGAAATTACGATAATAATAGTTATAAATGTATCTTTTGGGAGAATTGCCATGCTAGAAGGTAACAGTAGTCTGAAAACATTTTTTGATACGCCGGAAAGAAGTAATGATGATGAGGTATTAAAGGAAATATTGAACTTTAAACAAAATATTCTTTTGATGCAGTTATTGGAAGGATTTCCCCAGCTTGCAGTGCTTCTCAATAAAAATCGTCAAATTGTGGCTTTTAACTCAAAAGCACTAAAAGTTTTTAATGCAGAGGATTATCTCAAAATTATTGGGATGAGGGTTGGAGAGGCTTTAAGCTGTATCCACAAAGAAGAGAATGAGGCGGGATGCGGTACTTCACAGTTTTGTAAAGAATGCGGCGCGGCTAATGCAATAAGAAACACAACCTCTAAACTGCTTGAGTCCAAAGAGGAATGCAGAATTATATCAAATGATAATAACGCTGAAACCGCATATGATTTTATGGTACATACCCGCCCCATAAATGTGAATAATCAAATTTATACACTATTTGCTATCGATGATATTTCAGATCAAAAAAGAAGGGCAGCACTTGAACGTATATTTTTTCATGATGTTCTAAATACGGCAGGAGTTGTAAATGGAATTGCCCAAATGCTTCCGGAAATTGACGAGGAGACGGAAGAGGATGAATTAGTAAGCATATTACAAAATTCTACCCAACAGCTAATTGAAGAAATAAAAGCTCAGAGAGAATTAAGACACGCTGAAGATGGTAATCTTGAACCAATTTTAGAAAATATTTCAGTAAATAGTATTGTCGAAAAAGTTATAAATCTTTATAAGAATCATCCTTTGGTTAATGAACAGAAGATTATTGGGGAGTTTTTGCAGGATGATGTAAAATTTATTTCTGATAAAACTTTGTTGATTCGATCTCTTGGCAATTTATTGAAAAATGCTATTGAGGCTTCAATACCGGGAGATACGGTTAAATTATATGCATCATTAAATGGTGACGCAGTTTCATTTAATGTTTATAACCAGCGGGTTATTCCCGAAAATATACAGCTGCAGCTGTTTCAACGATCATTCAGCACAAAGCAAAAAACTGGAAGGGGAATTGGGCTTTATAGTGTAAAATTAATTGTGGAGCAGTATTTAAAAGGAAAAGTAAGTTTTATATCAAATGAGAAAACGGGAACAATATTTACTGTAAGTATTCCTTTATAAATCAAGATTTAATTTGATACAATTTCCACCAGGGTGTATTCGGTAATTCATGATGCTCAAAATGATAACCGAAAAAGTAGCATGATATCATTGCCCAGATATGATTCTTCTTTTGAGTACGGGCTTTATGAGGTTCCATATCATGTGAATGAGGTTTGCGGTGTGGGAGGTATGTTCCAAAAAAGAACAACTGTAATGAACTAAAGAGCGCCGGCACTACCCAATAAAACCACAGCTTTAATTCAGGTACCCACAATTTTAATATATTAAACACCGTGCCCATAATTATTAACTGGGTAATAGTGGTGTATCTTATCATAAATGTACCCCACCATACAAAAAAGTTTTGCGACTTAACATTAAAATCGGGGTCTTCGTTTGTCCCCGGCATTTTATGATGCAAAAAATGATTTTTAATTAAACGATTGTAGGACATTCCTGCGTAGAGAAATGTGGCTAAATATCCAATTGTTTTATTCAACCACTTTATGCGGCTGACAGTTTTATGCATCGCGTCGTGTGCTGTGATAAAGAGTCCGGTATAAAAATAAGTCTGAAGTATAATCCCCAAATAGAAAAATGGTGAGGCAAAACTAAACTCCGCGTAAATCAGTAAATAACAGAGATGAACAAACCATACTAATAATATTGTTAACGCAATTATCACGCCCATAATTATCCTATTTAAATAATAAGATTGCTAAAAAGAATATAGCCTGAACGAATAAATAAAATTTTGTAATCCCATATCTAAATTGAAGCTTCAGAAGAATAAAGAAATATGATGATACCAATGCAATTATAAACCAAACAATATAGTTTTGAATCGGGATTGTATTTCCCGCCCAATTCCAGTAACCTAACTTAATAGCAACCGGTTCAAGTAAAATATCGAACAGGACCGCAAGTAAAGAGGCTGTAATTACCTTTGCGCAATCATTTTTTAGCAGCGAAGAAATATTTATAGCACCAAGAATAACCAGGACCCAGTTAAATCCAATTATTAGTGGAACATCAAATAATTTAACACCGAGTACATCCCCATAATTATAATTTCCGAAAATCAACTTTGTAGATACACCAACTACTTCCAGAATAAAAGTAATTAGAAATACCAGCACTCCCCATAAAATTAATTTGCTATTCCCTTTAGCTTCAGTATGAAAAACAATGGTTCCTAGAAGCAGAAGCGTATATGGGGTAAGAATTAAGAACAAATCGTAAAAATTATCTAATAAATGCCCTGCGATCCCCACAGAGAACATGATTACAAGAAATATTTTTATATAATTTTCTAGCCTATGTTTCTTCCCTTCCATATTCCTCTCTTTGTATTGTAAATAAGAACGGAGTTAATACCAATTAGGAATGATACTATCATCTGAAATGGGTGCAGCAATATATTTAAAATTAAATTTTGCTTACTCAGGATGCTCATTAGTGCTCGAGAAAATAAAATTAACAACACCACAATATTGTATTGCGGCATCAAAGCCCAACTCAAAAAAGGTATTGTAAAAACCAGTTGAAATAATAGCATGAGAAAAAGGAAGAAGACTGGATTTGTGTTAAATCCGGCATAATAGTTTTTAGAGAACCCATTAAATGCTTCAGTGAAAGTAGAATACATTTTACATGAGATATGTTCACCACCCAGAAGTGTCATCATCTTAAAACTGTTTCCTTTAATCAAACGGGCTAATTCCATATCTTCAACTACCTTCGACTTAACAGAACTATGCCCACCAATCTTTTCATAGTCTTCCTTTTTGAACAAAATAAATTGCCCATTAGCGGCGATAAATGATTTATTGTTTGAAGTAAAAACTTTACGGATTGGTAAAAATGAAAGTAACAACCAGTTCATCATTGGGATGATTAATAATACTCGCCAGTTATCAATTTTTTGTGATGGAAATACTGTTAACATATTCAGGTTGTATTTCTTCATTATGCCTATAGCCGATTGCACTACTCGGTTTGTAATTGTAACGTCGGCATCAATAAATAAAAGATAATCTCCGGTTGCATGTCGTGATAATTGATGACATGCCCAGTTCTTTCCAAGCCACCCCGCAGGAAGTTCCTCACCGCTAAATAATCTAATTTTACTTGAGCAATTTTGTATTGATTTGACCATCTCTACAGATGAATCTTCAGAATGATCATCAAGTACAATGATTTCATAATTAGAATATGTTTGATTAACAATCGAGTTTAAACATTCTGTAATGTTTGATTCTTCATTTCTCATCGGGATTAATATGGAAACTTTGGACTGTACCTTGCATTCCACATTCTCAACGAACACCGGTTTTGTAACAAAGTTATAAATCACAACAACAGTTGAAATCACCGAAATAATTAATATAAGTACGAATACAATTTCTTCAGCCATAATCATTTCTTAAAAATATCTTCAATAAAACCATTTGCATAAACTGAATTATTTAACTCATCCAAGTTTGAGTAAAATTCTTTCTCGAATAGTGAATCATCATTAATTAGCGATTGTCCTGTAAGCAAATTGCCAAATCTTACGGCTACGAATGGATTTTTCTCATCTGCATATTGAATTTTAAATGCTACCGGAAGAACATTTACAGAAGTCGAAATCTTTTTTGCCAAAACTGAAATTCCCTTTTTTATTTCAAGAGGTCTTTTTTCAAACGGTTCAATCTTTCCTTGCGGATAAATAACGGCAAAATTTTTGGGATTACTCACAACTTCCATTGTATAGTTAAACGATTCCAATATACTTTTAGGATTATCGGGATGGATAGAGTAAGCACCGACTTTCTGAAAAAACCAGAATCTTTTCAACTGTGTTTCAAGCATCATCAAATGGATTAGTCTGTTTGATTTTTTTTTCATTAATAGATCAATAAAAAAACCATCCCACCAGCTAATATGATTTGGGGTTATAATTAAACATGTGCTATCGGGTATATTCGGAATTTCATTGCATAAATAAAAGTTGGAAAAATTTTTCTTCAACAAACGAGTGATATAATATTCGAAAAGTATTCGGGCAATTCTATTGTGTTGGGTTTTAAGCATAATCTCTTTTAATTAAATCTGTAGCAATTTTACCAGAAAGAATCACTAATGGAATACCACCGCCGGGATGAGCACTGCCACCGCAAAAATATAAACCTTGCAAATCAGTTGATCTATTTTTCTGCCTAAAAAATGCAGAATATTTATTATTCGATGAAATTCCATATAAACTTCCTCTACTGCTCGAAGTCTGTTCTTCAATTTCTAAAGGAGTTAAAGTTTTCTCAAATACTATTTTATCACTCAAACAAATTCCGGTTATCAACCTAATCTTTTCTATTAATATTCCCTTTAGTCTTATTAGTTCATCATCCCAATTTTGCCCCGAATTATAAGGAGCGTTGACCATTACAAACCAATTTTCATGCTCAGGTGGTGCATCTGTTGAATTATTCTTTGAAGAAATATAAACATATATGGTTGGATCATTATGAATAATTTTTCTATCAAATAAATCAGAGAATTCACTTTCGTAGTTATTTGAAAACAAAATATTGTGAGTCTTCAAGTTGGGATATGTACCTTTTACCCCCCAATAAAAAACCACTGCTGATGAAGAGGGTTCAAGTTTTGAATATTTATTCTTGCTTCGTGAAACCAGCTCAGGTAATAATTTTTGATAAGTGTAATTTACATCTGAGTTTGACAATACTATATTGCATCCAACTTCAACCCTCTCATTGTTCTTTTCATAAGTGATACCGTCAACTCTCTTTCTAGAGTAATTAATTGATATTACCTTGCATTCAAAATTAAACTTTACCCCTTTTTTTGAGCATAACTTAAATAAAGCATTTGGCAATTCATAAATTCCATTTTTAATTGTATATCCACCAAGATTATACTCCACATGCTGAATAATATTGAGTGTTGCCGGTGCTTTGAAGGGGTTTGAACCATTGTATGTTGCATATCTATCAAATATTTGAACAGCGGTTGCTTCACTAAAAAATGAATGGTTAGCCTCATGCATTGTTCTGAATGGGTCAATTTTATTAATATTTATTAAAGTATTCAGTGATTTCCGATTCAAAAAATTTTTCCAGTTTGAGAAATCGCTGAACATAAATAAATCGGCGGTTAAATCGTAAATAGTTTTTGAATAGTCCAGATACCCTTGAAGTGCAGTAGAATCGACATTTAACTTATCTGCAAACTCCTTTTTCAGCATTTCGATATTGCTATGTGCGTCCAGAATTTTTCCATCATCAAAGTGATACCTGCACAGAATATCCAGTGGTTCAATTTTAAGATAACTGTTTAAATCCTCGCCCAATTCAGCAAAAAGATTTTCAATAACAAACGGCATAGTTATTAGTGAAGGACCGGAATCAAATCTAAATCCTGATCCAATAATTTGGTTTGCCTTTCCCCCCGGTCTGCTGTTTGCTTCAAAAACCTCAACCTCAAAACCGTAATTAGCAAGTCTAGCGGCTGCGCTCAATCCACCTATTCCAGCACCAATTACAACAGCTTTTTTCATTTAATTAAGATTTGTTTTGCTTTAAGGTAAGTTAATAGATAAAGGGATAAAAGAGAAAATGAATAGAAAAAATCTTCTACTGGAATTGTAATAATTCTAGCTCCCCAAATAGCATTGGGTGAATATGAAACTATTGGCATTGAAGTTAAAAAGTAGTTCACAACAAAAAAAGGGAGATAAGTGAATACTATGAAAAACAGAAAGTTGCGTGAGTTGATCAACTGATTTTCCAGAATTAGTAAAAACAAACTTGTACCAGCAAAAATTAAAACTGTGAATGTGTAATATTGATTAACAAACATTAAGCTGGAACCCAAAAATAATACAACAATGATATAGAGAATTGTTTTGGGAATCTTAATTCTTTTATCCGGGAGATAAACATGCATGGTTTCATAAAGAAAAATGATTGAGTATGGAACAGTTACAAAAAATAAAACTTCTTCTAGTGGTAGTTCGAACAGTAGAATTCCGAGAATATACTTTTCGTTAAAACTCCAATCACCTCTCACCGTGGCTTGGTGGTCCCAAATAATAAACAGTAAACCTACAAGAATTATTGAAATGACCAAAGGGAGATAAAATCTGTAGAATCTTAGTTTTTCCTCAAAACTCATAATTAAAGGAACTATTACTGTAGCAATATTAATTATAAGATATTCACTCATGAGCTAATTTAACCGGGTAAGTTTTTTTCAGCATTAATGTTTGTGCTTCTGTAATCCGTTTACTATTTATCATGAATTCGGCAATTCCGGTTTGAGTTTCTTCATCAATTAATGAAAAGTCTCTTTTAAATAATTCTTTTAAAATTATAACTGAATCTTCCTTTTTTAAATCACCATAGCCAAGAAAATCGGGCACATAATGCAACATAGAAAATCGCATAAATCGTATCTCAAGATTTTGCTGATCCAGTTTGATAGCTTTCTGTAATAACTCGAGCGAATTATTGAGATGTTTTACCTTAGTCATCGGCCAAAATGCATGTTTAGATTTTATTGCCTCAACACCTGCATAATAAGCAACAATAATCGCGTTATCTTTTTGACCATTAAAGGTTTTAAGATAAGATTCATATTCTACAAGATTATCTTCCTCTTCAACTGCGGCATAATACTTTTCACGCAACTGCTTTAAATTCTCGGGATTCACCACAGAATTCTTATCTACAGCGAATGAAGCTACTACCGAGTCAATCGTTAGGAACAAAAAAATTAATATTAAAGAGGATATATTTTTCATGTACTTTTTAATACTCTTACTTCAAAAACAGATTTAAGCAGAAGGATTAGTTTGGTAGCATTTGAAATCCTTACTCTTTTAGTCAGCAATTCTTTCACATCCAGACTTTTTATTTTTTTAAATAATACATAGTAATAAAGATATGCCGAGTAAACCCCCAACTTTACACCATGAGGAAGTTTTTGTATTCCCTCAAGTGCTTCCGAAAATTCTTTCTCTACTTCCTCTTCTAACCTTTTTTTATTTGAATTATCAATTCCTTCATTTGAGTGCACATCGGGGAGATAAATTCTTCCTCTTTCATCAATATCACTTTTTATATCGCGCAAAAAATTAACTTTTTGAAAAGCTGAGCCGAGCATTTTTGCAGGGTGCAATAATTCATTATATTTTTCATCATTACCATTTACAAAAACTTTTAAGCACATTAGTCCAACCACCTCTGCCGATCCATAAATATAATGATCATAAGTACTTCTCTGGTAGGATGATTTATCTAAATCCATTTCCATACTTGTTAAAAAAGCTTCAATTAAGTTTTTATCAATATTATATTTATTTACTACTACCTGGAAAGAATGAATAATTGGGTTGGTGGAAATTCCTCTCTCAATTGCTCTATAAGTTTCTTCTTTAAACTCCTTCATTAAAGCCGATTTATCATAACCATGAAAAGAATCAACAATTTCATCAGCGGCTCTTACATAACCATAAATGGCATATATCGGATTACGGAATTCTTCAGAGAAAGCGCGTATTCCTAAACTGAATGATGTGCTGTATGACTTCGTGAGCTTTTTGCTCAACTCAAAGGATACCTTATGATATAGCTGTATCATTTTCAATTCTCTCCATTACTAATCTTGAACTTATCACCACCATTGGCAAACCTGTACCGGGAGTTGTTGAAGCCCCTACATAATATAAATTACTGTAATGTTCATCTTTATTTTTTGGCCTGAATGCACCCACCTGATCCATATCATGAGCCAAACCCAAGCCAGAACCTTTATACAAGTTTAATGTACTTGCCCACTCTTCCGGAGATAATATTTTTTTTGTGATAATATTTTTTTCTATATCAAAACCTGTTCGTCTGCTTAAATCGTCAATAATGTTTTTTGCTAACTCCTCTTTATCATCCCAATTTTTCTTAAATCTCAGATCGGGTACCGGACATAAAATAAATACATTTTCACAACCTTCGGGAGCACAAGTAGGATCCGACTTTGAAAGAACATTTACATAGTAATATGGTTTTTGGGGAGATATTGAAGATGTAAAAATTGTATCGGCATAACCGCGGAAGTTACTTCCTAAAAAATAATTATGATGTTCAAGATTTTCAATTTTTCCTTTAACGCCAAGGTAAATTGTAAATGGAGCTAGCGTCCAGTGCATTTTATCAAGTTTCTTTTCGGAAAAAGAATCTCTCTTTAATATCTCACCCCGGAAAGAAGCCGCGTCCGCATTCGAGATAAAAATATCGGCGCTCCATCTTTTGCCATTCTGGTCAATTACTTCATAAAGTTTACCATTATTTGAGCCGATCGATTTTACTTCAGTATTGTAATAAAATTTTACATTCCGGTTTTCCAATATTTTAACAAACTCCTCCACCATTTTGTACATTCCGCCTTTGATGCGCCAATACCCGTTATGCTTCATTTCAGTGTAATTAAGAAGGGAATATATTGCGGGTGTTTGGAAAGGTGTAGCGCCTAAAAAGAAAGCGACTAAAGAAAAAATTATTCTAACTTCTTCGGAGGAAAAGTTTTTTTCTACCTCATCCCACATCGTTCTGTACAAATAAGGAATATGTTTCCAAGGTACACGCGAGAGCTTTAATAAATATTCAAGTTTGTTATCGAAATTGGATTTAACAACAATGTTTTCTGTATCATGCCAAAATTCACCCGCGCGCTTTAAATACTTTTCAGCTTTGATAGCAAGATCGGGCTCCACATCGACAAACTCATCTTCAAGTTTTTTAAGATCTTTAAATATTCTGCGTGGTTTATCTTTGCCTTCAAAAAATACCTGGTAAAGAGGATCTAATTCCTCAAACTCAACCGGATTTGAAATTCCAATCGATTTGTATAATTCCTCAAATTCATAAGTCATACTCATAAATGAGGGACCCAAATCAAAACGGAAACCCTCCATCTCCAGTTTATTCATCCTACCCCCTGGAGTGGAATGCTTCTCGAGAATAGTTACCTGGTAACCTTTGCTCGAAAGTCGAAGCGCGGTAGAAAGTCCACCTAATCCCGATCCAATAATTAATGCTGTTTTCATTTTACTCATAATTTATAATCGAAACCGTAATTGAATTCTTATAGTTCCAGTAGCTTATAAAATTTGAATAGCCTCAAACTTTTGAATTACACAATAATGTACTCAATTGTCTTCTTTGATGATATATTTTTTTTGCAAGGAGTTGAATTAGTTTTATAAGCGATTTTTAAAATATAAATGAACTATAGAGTACGTTCTATCCGTTATTTAATAAATGAAAAAACGATATTTTATAATTAAACTATTCCCCTTTTCCCCCGATAATAATTCAAAAACACTGGATTTATGGAGCTTGAGTATCAGTTTTTCCTAATACAAAAAGGAATAGCATTCCTTTTTTCGATATACGTTTGCATTCTTTTTTTAAGGAAGAGGAATGTCAATGGGGCATTTGCTTTTTTCCTTCTCGGGCTCTTTAATATTTTTTGGATTATTGGTAATGCTATTGAAGTATTATCACAGGATTTCGAAACAAAAGTATTTGGATTAACCCTCTCATATTTAGCAATTCCGATTTTGCCTGCGCTCTGGTCGATTGGTGTTCTACGATTTATCACTCTCGGAATTAAACCTTCCAGAAGATTTGTTGTGCTGATTATGGTTGTTCCTATCATAACAGTATTTCTGATGGCTACAAACATTTTTCATCATTTAATGTACATCAACTTTTCATTGATTGAATATGGGCAATTCTTACTAATAAAACCTCAGCAAGGAGCCTGGTTTTGGGTTCATGTATTTTATTCATATTCAATGATAGCAGTTACAAGTGTATATGTTTTATGGGTTCAGCGGGGCAGTGATAATTTTCTGACAAAACAAAAAATATATTTAGTGATTTCTTCTTTCGCTCCCGCTTTATTTTCATTAATGCATGTTTTAAATATCACTAGTATAAACTACACTTCATCATCTTTTGTTATTGCGGTAATTGTATTAGGAATTGCGATTTATAAACATGGTTTATTAGAAATCATTCCAGCGGCAAGAGATAGAATTATTGAATCGATGGAAGATTGCGTGCTTGTATTAGATAAAATGGACCGGATTATTGATCAAAATCCGGCGGCAATTAATTTATTAAAAAGCGGTAACGCCTATGGTAAAAAATTACGTGACGCATTCCCACAAATTAGAGCTCTTAAAAGATTAACCGGTGATCATAATTTGATTAATAATGAAATTGAAATTAAAGGTAAGACTTTCGAAATAATAAGTTCTCCTATCACCGATAAAAAGGGAAAAGAGATTGGTTCAGTTTATACTTTTAGGGATATAACTACCCGGAAGAAGAGTGAAGAAGCAATCAAAAAAAGTCAGCTTGAACTTATAGAGTTAAACAGAATTAAAGATAAATTTTTCTCGATTATTTCGCATGATCTTAAAAATCCATTTCAGTCGTTGCTCGGGTACGCCCAAATGTTGAAAGAGGAATTTGATACTTATACAGTAGAGGAAAAAAAAGAAATTATTGAGGGTATCCTTAATATCAGCAAAAAGACACAGCAATTATTGGATAATCTGTTAAATTGGGCACGACTCCAAACCAACCGAATAAAAATTTATGAAGAGGAGATCAATCTCGAAAGATTGGTCGATCAGATATTTGATACTCTTTACGTACAGGCTAGTTTGAAAAAAGTAAAATTAATTTGCGATGTATCGCACCATATTAAACTAAAAACAGATTTTGATATTTTATCGGTTGTTTTGAGAAACCTAATTTCAAATGCAATTAAATTCAGTTATTTGAGCGGGACAGTTAGAGTTTTGGCTGTGGAAAAAAATGATAGAGTCGAGATATCGGTTATTGATGCTGGTGTTGGAATGAGTCCTGAAATTGTGGAAGGTTTGTTCGACCTTAAAAATCTTATCTCCGAAAGAGGGACAAAAGGTGAAAAAGGTACAGGATTAGGATTAATATTATGCAAAGAATTTATTGAAAAAATTGAAGGTACAATTTGGGTTTCTAGTATAGAAGGTGAAGGCTCAATCTTCACATTTTCTCTCCCCCATAAATTATCGCAATAAATATTTTCTTCCCCCTATTTCAATTCTCGCTCAAAAAATCGTAACAATTATTATGTTAGTAACACAATTTTTTGAGGATTGACATGCAATCATTTTTCATTCGTAAAATCAAGCTTTTATTTTTTACCCTCATTCTCTCCTTTGTTTTGGGAATGGTTCCGGCATCCCCGGAAGAGGGAATGTTTCCGCTGAGCGAAATTCACAAAGTGGATTTGGTTAAAGCCGGTTTAAAGATTAATCAAAAAGAAATTTATAATCCTGATGGAGTTAGTTTAATAGACGCACTTGTAAATTTAAGCGGGTGTACAGGTTCTTTTATTTCGGACAAAGGATTAATAATTACAAATCATCATTGTGCCTTTAGCGCCATTGCAAATTCAAGTACAGTTGAAAAAAATTATTTGGAAAATGGATTTCACGCTTCCAATTTGGGGGAAGAAATCCCCGCTCCAGGTTATACTTGCAGAATAACAGAATCTTACCAAGATGTATCTGAATTAATACTTTCGGCAGTCGCCAATGTACAGGATCCGGCTCAGCGAGTTCAAAAAATTTCGGCTAAAATGAGAGAGTTGGCCGATGCGGCAACAAATGAAAAAGAATCAATAACCGCAGAAGTTTCCGAAATGTTTGCAGGTAAATCTTATATTTTATTTAAATATAGAATTATTAGAGATGTGAGATTAGTTTACGCTCCCCCACAATCGATTGGTAATTTTGGCGGGGAGACCGATAATTGGGTATGGCCTCGTCATACAGGTGATTTTTCATTGATGCGCGCATATGTTTCTGTAGATGGGAAAGCTGTTCCATATTCAAAAGATAATATTCCTTTCAAACCAAAAAAATTCCTTGAGATTAATCCTGCGGGTGTGGAAGAAAATGATTTTGTCTTTATATTAGGTTATCCGGGTAGAACATTCCGTCACCGCCCATCACAGTTTATAAAATATCAACAGGATTTTCTCCTCCCTTTCATCTCCAATATTTATGGATATGCCATTGAGACTATGCACAAGATTAGTGAAGGGAACCAAAAACTTAAACTTGAATTTGCCCCGAGAATTAAAGGTTTAGCAAATACAATGAAAAATTATCAGGGCAAGCTGAGAGGATTAAAAAGAATTGATCTTGTTAAATCCAAAATTGGTGAAGAGGCAGAACTGCAAAAGTTTATTAACTCAAATCCGGAATTAAAAAACAAGTATGGCTCGCTATTATCAAAAATTGGCGATGTATATAAAAATATAAATGATTTGGCTTATTCCGATTTATGGATTAGACAAATGATGAATATGAGCCCTTCTATTGCTGTTGCTAACTATATTATAAGCTATACAGAGGAAATGCAGAAACCGGAAAATGAGCGGATGCCGGCATTTCAAAAAAATAATATCGAAAGAACGAAGTCGATGTTAACCAGAAGCATAGCTTCATTTAATAGTGAGTTTGAAGAAATTCTATTCAAAAAAATGGTTGATGAGGCAAATGGTTTTCCGGAGAATTCCAGAATAACTGCGGTCGACAACATTTTTGGTTCGAATGGAGATCTGGATGAATCTCTTGTTGTTGAGTTTATTGATGAACTAAAGGAATTAAAATTAACAGACAAAAATAATTTGGAGATTTATTTAGCCAAAACGCCCGAAGAAATTAGGAATTTGAAATCGAATGTTTTTGCATTTGCTCGTAAATTTAATACTCAGCAGAAATTGGTTAATAATGAAAATGAAAGAAGTGAAGGTACGTTAAATAAGCTTTATGCCGATTTAGTAGATGTTAAAATGTTATGGAAAAATCAAAATTTTATTCCTGATGCAAATAGTACTTTGCGGTTAACCTACGGTTATATAAAAGGATATAATCCAGTAGATGCGCTTTATAGTGAGCCATTTACATCAATTGGAGGGATTATTGAAAAAAATTCTATCTATCCTGAAAATGAGGAATTTGCGATTCCGGACAAATTAAGAGCGTTATATAATCAGAAAGAATTTGGACAATATACCAGCAAGAAGAGTGGTAAACTGCCGATTGCGATGTTGTACAATATGGATACAACCGGCGGTAATTCAGGTAGTCCTATTTTAGATGCTTACGGAAGATTTATTGGAGTCAATTTCGACCGTGCTTTTGAAGCCACTATAAATGATTTTGCATGGAGTGAATCATACAGCCGATCGATTGGGGTTGATGTTCGTTATGTATTATGGGTTATCGACAAATTTTCCGGAGCTCAAAATATTCTCGATGAATTAAAACTGTAAACAAATAATAGCCGTAGAGACGCCATATATGGCGTCTCTACAACATTACAAATTATAACCTGATTATTTACTGAGCAGATAATCAGTCATCTTACCTAAATCTTTAACATCCAAATTCCCATAAGAGGGCATCATAATATTTTTGTAAGTGATTTTATATTCTTTAAATCGGCTATCCCCGCTATATGAAGATGGATTACGCAAGTAATTTATCAAATTGTCTCTCGACCAATTTTCCTGTAAATTGGCAAGGGCCGGACCCATCTTAGTACCTTGTAATTCCCCGCCATGACAAGTTGTGCAATTATTTTTTTTAATAAGTGCCAACCCATCTAGTTCTTGTGATTGGGCAGCGGGTTCATTGGTATAGTTTTCAGGAAGAGTAGCGTAATCATCCTCTTTTTTAGTTACTCTACCTAAAATAAAAAGTAGTAAAAATAATCCGAGAAATGCCGCAATCCATTTTTGTGCGTTAGTCATGTTATCCTTTATTTTTTTACAAATGATTAATTAATTAAAATTACCGTACCTAATTTATTGAAGAGTTATCTCTTTATCATAATATTCTTTATAACGTGCAATTGCTTTGTAGATAGCAGTCGCAATTTCATTTTGACCTTTTGTGCTGGCCAAATAGGTTTCATCTTTCCTATTTGAGAGAAAGCCGGTTTCAATTAAAACACTCGGCATCGAAGCACCAACTAAAACATAAAAACCAGCCTGTTTAATTCCTAAACTTGGTATTGAAGTATATTTTTTCCAATCACTATTTAATAAATCCGAAAACTTTTCCGAAAACCTCATATATTGAGAATGTGCCATACTCACAAGAATAAAATTCTCATCTGTCAATTTTTGATACCTATCAGGATTTTCTTCATACTTAATTACACTATTTTCAAATTCAGCAATTTTAATGGCACTTTCAGTTCTTCCCGGTCTAAGCAAATATACTTCAAAACCACGATGCGCAATATCTTTTTGTACAGTTGAATTACAATGAATTGAGATAAATAGTTTACCCTCGTTTTCATTGGCAATTTTTCCTCTTTTATATAACTCAACAAATTGGTCGGTCTTCCTTGTATAAACTACTTTTACTTCGGGTAAGTTTTGCTGAATTAATCCCCCTAATTTTAGGGCTATTGCCAGATTAATATCTTTTTCTCGAACGCCTGTAACACCAATTGCACCGGGGTCTTTACCGCCATGCCCGGCATCAATTACAATTACATCAAAAAGCCATTTCTTTTTTTGATCGGTGGTTTCTTTACTTCCAACAAATAACTGATTTCTTAAAGTAATAACAATATCGTTTGATTCAGGTTCAATGAACGAATCGGCTCCAGAGTAGCCCTCGTTTAATAAAAATTCAAGTTGAGTAATATTTTGGGGCATTAGAGTCTGTTTAACACTTTTTACTAATCCGGCTGGAATTACCTTTTCGGCTAGCCCCGGTATAACACTTATGTTAGGAAAAAAAACGAAAAGTATACCATTGCCAATTGAATTGCGAGGAATATTCAATTTTTTATTTGTCTTAAATCGGATTAAAGTACCATTACTTTTTTCCTCAATAAGTATATTTTCGATATCATACTTAGAGAAAGAACTTGCTGATTTAACAGGAGCAGAATCCTTTTTATTTGGTTGGTCGGGCTGAGATTTTGTAAATAGCGATGAGTAGTTTACTATATTTTTAGTTAAGGTTAGCTTTTTTGTTCTGTCATTATAGTCCAGCATTTTCCCATGCACAGCAGCAAGATATTCTAACGAAGCATTGAGGGGAATAAAAATATCATCCTTTAATAACAAGGGAGCTGTAAAAATTTGAAAGGTATTAAACGATTTATCTGTTCTATTCGTTATGACTATAAAATTACTTTTTGCCGTAAATTTAATTATATAATCGGAAAATTTTAATTCAACTTTCGCGGTTTCCTCATTATAAAATATAGAAGCTCCCATCAATACAGTAAGTTCTCGAGAAGATACATAATCCACACCATTTCTTGTAATAAAAGAAAGATTCGATGGTACTCCTTCATTATCTACGGTTACCTTATATAATCTCTGCGCCTGTAATAAGGAGGAGATAAAAAAAATCAATATTAAAATTTTAGATTTGTTCACTAGCTAACCGATAAATGGGAAAATAAAACCGCTCTTTTTCTTAAATAATTTGAACTCCTCACCGAAATGATCGGCGAGCATCTTCTCTTCAAGTTTTGCTCGCAGCATAAATAAAGGAAGCTCAACAAATATGGCTAACGGCATAATTAAAAAATTCATTAGGGCCAAACCTGCACCGAAATCACTCAAAATTTGACTAATATATTGTGGATGTCGAACAAAGCCGTAAATACCTTTTGTGATAAGCTTATGTTCCTTTAGAATTACAACATCTTGCGAATAATAACTCTTTAATGATTTAAATGATAACACCTGTACCCACGAAAATATTATAAACATTAGTAATCCTATAATTCTTAAGTTCGCATACTCCTCCTTAATATTTTGTGGGAGCGATCCAATATCAAAAATTCCCAGTATTGTAATTATTAAAATTAATGCCGAGATATTTGGGGGAACCTTCTGCAAATAACTTTTTGGTCTCTCAACTAATTTAGTTAATGATGTTTTTATCCCCTTTTTTGCACCTGACCAATTAGCACTAATTGACACAAAAAGATTTATTGCAGTAATCAGATTAATTGGATCCATTCATACAACCTGTTATTTTTATGCGTTAATATACAAACTTTACGTTTTATTGAGTTGGGCAAAACTGCGCCTATCTCATTTTGTTACATGTAATATTTACTGAAAAACCGGGGAAGTTTTGTAATCTTTATGAAAATGAGGAAAAACACAATCTTATTTATTGCACGATTTTTGAATAGTAACAGAGTTATGAAATTTTTATTTTACACCAAAATTATTGAGCGCTAGATGGGAACGGGACAAATGATGTTAACAGTCGGGGCAATGCTTCTGTTAGCGATGACTATATTAACTGTTAATCGTGGATTCCTTACTACAGATTCCTCTATGATGCAAAACAGATACGATATTATGTCAGTCTCGCTCGCCACTTCTCTCATTGAGGCAGCTATAAGACTTCCATTCGATAATAAGACTGACGGTGCCGCAGTAACCTCTCCCTCATCATTAACTTCGGTTAGTGCATTGGGCATTGAAACCGGTGAGAGTAGAAATTTGCCGGGGGATTTTAACGACTTTGATGATTATAATTGCTACAAAACTAATCCAAAAATTGATACCGTGAGCTACTCGGGGACTAACAGAACCGCATTTTTTAGCTCCCTAATTCGTGTTGATTATGTTAGCGCAAATGATCCTTCAGTCATTTCAACCGTTCCAACTTATCACAAAAGAATACTTGTAAAGGTTTTTACACCGGGTCTTCAGGATACAATATCGATGTCAACAGTTTATAGTTATTGGTATTTTAGGTAGGATAAGAAGATATGGGATTTAGTACATTAATTGATATTCTAGGTTCAACTGTAATTGGCGGACTGCTTCTTTTAATTCTATTTAGAATGAACGACACCGCTGTAGAAAATAATTATCTCTATAGCGGCGAAAGAATTGTACAACAAAACCTGGTTGAGATTGTGAAGTTGATTGAATATGACTTCAGGAAAATTGGCTATTGTTACGACTGGACGAAGTTAGCTGACCCTAGTATGGTAATTCTTGCCGCAACTAATAACCGAATCACTTTTTTAACCGATTTTATTTCAAGCGCAAATCCTTATGGCGATGGAGTCGTTGATACTTTAACTTATTATCTTGGTAATAAATCTGACCTTACCGTAACACCAAACCCTAATGATATGATTCTTTACAGATTGGAAAACCAAACTAAATTAGTTAGTTCAGGAAAAGCAATGGGCTCTAACCTGGGAGTTACTGAATTTAACTTAACATATTTTGATGCCTCTGGAGATAGAATTACTAGTATGCCTAAAGCTCCACCATTTGGCATTGCTTCTATTCAACTTGATATTGCGGTTGAAAATCCAGCCGCTTATGGCAATGATTATTCGGTTGACCGCAAGGTAATTTGGCGGCAAATTCGTTTAGCATCACGAAATTTTATGATTAGGTAAGGAAAATATTATGGGCGGCAAAGCATCTTTATTTTTGATACTTGGATTCAGTTTAATTTTTATGACTGCCGGTAATCACTTTCATAGAATGGCGCTCGAAACAACCGATAATGCTGTGTCATACTATAATCAATCCAAAGCAAATTATATTGCAAATACTGGCGTTAATATGGTAATTAATAAATTATTTCTTGATGCCGCCCAAGTTGATGGTACTTTTAATTATAATTTCGATGCCGGTAGTTGCGTTGTTACTCTATCAACTATAAATGCCTATCAAAATATAAGACAGCTTCTTGCTGTAGGAACTTTCAACAATACTACAAAAACAATTCGAATAGTCCTAAAGCCAAGTCTCTTTTCAAAATATGCATACTTTTCAAACAGTGAGGGAACTAATATTAACTGGACAACCGCAGATACTGTATGGGGACCCTTTCATACAAATGGTGATTTAAGAGTTAATGGCTATCCCGTTTTTCATGGCAAAGTATCTGTCGGAGGTAAAGAGGTAAAAGTTTCTGGCAAAGCAAAGTACCTGGGTGGTTTTCAAAAAGGGATTAATATTGCTATTCCAACAAATGGAGTTACTGCTGTTGGCGGTAATGCCGAAGCCTCCGCGATATTTACCGGCAAGCCTTTAATCTATTTAGATTTTAGAGGTGACAGTATCCGTTATCGGTTTAATACAACAAGCGCATGGACTTATAAATTAGCTTCTACATTTGCGCCAAATGGAGTTATTTATGCTCAGGATGCTGAAGTACATGTGAGAGGAAATGTAAAAGGGCAATATTCGTTGGCCGTTTCCGGAACATCAGGTTCGACCGGACAAATTTTTATTGATGATAATATCTACTATAACACCGATCCCAGAACGAATCCTTCATCTACTGATATGCTCGGATTAGTAGCAAAAAGAAATGTAATCATTACAAATAATGCCGCAAATAATAGTGATGTTGTTATACAAGCTTCAGTATATGCTGAAACCGGTTCTTTTACCGCTCAAAATCACGACACCCGTCCCTATGCAGGAATAATTGACCTTTATGGGGGAATTACACAAAAAACAAGAGGCCCGGTTGGAATTATTGGAGGGGGCGGTATATCAAATGGATTTTCTAAAAGATACCGTTATGATGAAAGGTTACTAGTAAGTTATCCCCCATTCTTCCCAGGTTGCGGTTCATTCGAGGTGGTATCGTGGCTGGAATAATTCTATAATTTATTTTGATTTTTTAATAAACTGCATTAACTTCAATTCAAGTTTTATCGTTATTCCTTTGAAAAAGATATCAAATCATTACCACTTTAAGGAATTAAAATGGCAGATTTTGAAGAACTCAACATTAAAGAACCTGTAAAGACAGAGAGACCAAAATCCTTTTCTCCCTTCCAAATTATGTTTGATAAGATGACCGGGAACATGAATTTTGTTGGTACTTTCTTGGTAGTTTATGGAGTTCTCAACTGTCTTACTATTGTTGGTATGATCGTTGGTATTCCATTAATTTTTGCCGGGATACATCTGAAGAACTCCGCAGAACATTTTTCCTTTTTTCAGACCACCAGCGAGTCGAATTCAATGAAATCCGGTTTTGAATTCCAGGGAAAGTTTTTTAGAATTATTAAAATACTAATAATTATTTCTTTGGTGTTGATGCTGCTTTCATTAGCAATATTTGCATTTGCTCTTATTTTCTTTGCTAATCAGTTTTCAAATCAAAATACTCCTTATTAATAATCTGTTTTATTCTAATATTTCCTTTAATGCAGATTTTAAATTTGGATAGATAAACTTATATCCCAATTCAATTGTACGTTTTGGAGAAACATTTGCTCCGGTTAATATTACTTCAGCCGCCTCACCAATTACTAATTTCAGAACAAACTCCGGTACATTGAAATATGAGGGACGCTTCATCATTTTTCCCAGTACTTTACAGAATTCATTCATCCTTACAATATCCGGCGATACAGCATTAACAACTCCATTAATATTATTATCCAAAGAGAATAAAAACAAATCTACTACATCCTCAACATGAACCCATGGGAACCATTGATTACCGGAACCCAGTGCCCCTCCTACAAACAAACGAAAAGGTGTTAATAATTTAGCGAGTGCTCCTTCATTTTTATCAAGTACAATTCCAATTCGTACATTAACTCTACGCACATTTAGCATTTCAACTTTTACAGTTTCATTTTCCCATGCCTTCACTACATCAGCGAGAAAACCGGTTCCAACGTTTGATAATTCATCAACTTGAATTTCACTATTGCCATAATAACCTACAGCTGAAGCTCCAACTAATACCTTTGGACGATTTTCCATTTTGTAAATCGCATCAACAATAGATCGGGTTCCTATAATCCGGCTCTCCAATATTTTATTTTTGTGTTCATCGTTCCATCTTTTCCCCATAACATTTTCCCCCGCCAGATGAATTATCGCATCAACTCCCTCTAACTTTGTTTGAAGGTCTTTTGACTTTATATCCCATTCAACAAGATCTACATTTGCGGAGAAAAGACCTTTAGTTTTTTCAACAGATCTAGTAAGAACAAGTACTTGGTCTCCCCTATCAACTAATTTTTTAACAATTTTTTTCCCTATTAGTCCGGTGGCACCGGTTATTGCAACTTTCATATCACTTTCTCGGTTTTATTTCGTCGAAACATCAGTCGAGTTAAAAAAGTTTGAAATCCATTTTTATTAACTACCCAAATCACTTTTATTACTCACATATGATTATTATAATTAAGTCGTAAATAAGGATTATTTATGAAATTTTTTATTTCAATTTTTCTCCTTCTCATAATTAACGCCACATATGCGCAAAAGTATATTATAAAAGGGAAAGTTACCGATGCGGGCACTTCCCAGCCATTGAGCTTTGCCAATATAAGAATTGATAAATCAACTTTGGGAACCGCAGCAAGCATTGAGGGAGCATTTGAGCTTCGGCTTGATCAAGGTAACTATAAAATTATTGCTTCGGTATTGGGTTATAAGTCGGATACTCTTTCGGTAAATCTAAATTCAAATGTTTCAAAAGATTTTGCTCTTGAACAAATAAGTATTAGGCTATCAGAAGTAACTGTTTTACCTGGCATAAATCCCGCACTCGAGATAATAAGACGAGCCATCATCTCGAAACATGAAAGAAATGAGAAATTGGAATCATATGTATTCAACGCATTCACAAAAGGATTAGTTAAAACAACGCAAGATTTTAGATCTTCAGGTGGTTCAGCTTCAATTTCAATTGGGACGAGGGATACAGGAGCGCTTAAAATTACGGGGATAATTGAAAACGAGAGCAGAGGTTATTTTAAAAAACCTAACCAATATAAAGATGAAATTATTGCGCGGAAACAAACGGCTAATACGCCATCGAGCATAAATATATTAACAGGCGGACGCTTACTTCAAAATTTTTATACCGATGATATTCAATTTTTCGATAGACCATTATTAAGTCCTATTGCCGATGACGCACTCGATTTTTACTATTATATTATTGAAGATACTCTAGCAATTGATAATCGCAACATTTTTCAGATATCATTCGAGCCAATTAATCCTTCGGATGCCGGTTTTTGGGGAAAAGTATTTATTGCTGATTCTTCATTTACTCTTGTAAAACTGGATTTGCACCTCACGGATGCAGCTAATCCAGGCAGATTGTTTAATAAGATTAATATTCTTCAACAATTTTCCAGTTACGATCACAATATTCCAATGCCGATTGATTACCGAATTTTTGTTGAAGGAAATTTTCTCGGATTGGCAAAATTCGGGTTTGAGCTTAATTCCATTTTCTATGATTATCAAATTAATCCCAATCTTGATGATAATATTTTTGGCAGACTTGTGATAAAAGTAATGCCCGATGCTGATAAAAAAGATTCTACTTACTGGAAAACAACTCAAACAATTCCTAATTCAATGGAAGAATTGTTTTCCTATAAACGTATCGATAGTTTGGAAGCCGTCCCACGATCAATGGCAGATAATTTCTCCCTTCTTTCTTTTTCGTGGCGACTGAATGATTACTTTTCTGTATTCGGTCCATTAAGGATTTACTCATTCAATAGAGTTGAGGGGCACGGAGTAAATTTTGGAGTTAATTTAACCCGTGCGTTAGAAAAAAGATTATCTGGAAATTTAGATTTAGGTTATGGGTTTAGTGATAAAAAATTTAAATCTCGAATCGCAGCGCAATATTTATTGGGAGAATACAGAACCCATTCAATTTCATTTTCCGCTGAAAACTCATTAAATGATTTATTCAATGAATCTGTCGCGTTCAGCAAGCTTACTTCTACTTTAACAAGCTGGATTGGCAAGTATGATGAACGTGATTATTATTATTCACGGGGATTTAATATTAAATATTTTGGAGAAGTATCTGAAGTATTATTTCTTGGTTTCGGGTTATTAAATAGAACAGATAAGAATGCGGTGAACAATTCAAATTTTTCATTTCTTAACAAGCATAAAACATACAATCCAAACAAAAATATATTCGAAACCAGAATTAATGCTTTTACCACAAGTTTGAGACTCGATTTCAGAAATTTTATTGAAGATGGTGAATTTAGAAGACGTTCCTCATTTGGTGATGCTTATGCTATTTTTTCGGGGGATGCAATTATCAGCAATTCTTCTTTACTAAAAAGCAGTTTAGATTTTCAGTTATACCGTTTTACAATTAATAGTTTCTTTCGAACAATAGAATCAAATCCTCTAAATATTATTTTAAGAGGTGTTTATTCTAACGGGCCAGTACCTTTTCAGATGATGTACTCATTACCGGCAAGTACAGAATCTGCATCTCAAGATTTCATATATAGAACACTTCGGCCCGGTGATGTATATGGTGATAGAGTTCTTTCAATTAATTTGGAGCAATCGTTACGCGACCTGCCAATTAGCTGGTTAAATTTAGAGATATTTAGAAAACTTCAGCTTAATTTTGGAGTACACTTTGGAGCTGCCATTACTCAAATTTCAGAAAAGAGTAAAAATATTATGCCCCATCAATTTGTTGAATACAAACATCCATTCTATGAACTTGGGTTTAGTGTAGGACAGGCAATATTTCCGGTCCGTATCGATTTTACATGGAAACTAAATTATTTTGGTAACAACAATTTTTCGGTGGATATAAATAGTCCATTATTTTAAAAAGGATTTATAATGAAAAATTTCTTTTTGAGTTTATTAATTATTGGAAACTTGCTAAAAGCACAAACAATCTCGGTATCTAAAATTGAGCCCCCAAATTGGTGGAGCGGAATGAAGTTGAATAAAATTCAACTTATGATTTATGGTGAAAATTTGGATGGTATATCGGCATCATTTAAAGAATCATCCTTGAAAGTCGATAAAGTATATAAGACTGATAATCCATCATATTTGTTAATTGATATATCGATTCGAAAAAATGCTTCACCTAAAAATTACAACTTGGTCCTGAAAAAAGATAAACAAAGTGTGACAATCAATTTCCCTATTCTTAAAAGAGAAACTAAAGAGAAAAGATTTCAAGGCTTCTCCCCAAAAGATGTTATTTATTTAGTTATGGCTGACCGATTTTCGAATGGAGATACAACTAACGATTCCATCCCCGGTTATTCCGATTATTTAAGCAAAACACCAAACCAAGCGAGAGCCGGGGGTGACATACAAGGCTTAATTAATCATATTGATTACTTACATGATTTGGGTATTACCGCGATATGGCCAACCCCGTTAGTGGAGAACAACACATTTAGATCGTATCATGGTTATGCCGCTACCGATTTCTATAAAATTGATCCACGATTGGGAAGTAATGAACTTTATAAAAAATTTGTTTCGGAAGCTCACAAGCGTGATATAAAAGTAATTTTAGATCATGTGGCAAATCATTTTAGCGATGATCACATCTGGATGAAAAATCCTCCTACAAAAAATTGGACTAACGGAACGAAAGAAAATCATTTGAACGCCAATCACAACAAAATGATTTTTACCGATTTGTACGCTGACAGTTCAACAATCAAACATGTTGAGCGGGGATGGTTTGTTAGCACAATGCCCGATTTGAATCAAGAAAATCCTTTTGTTGCAAATTATATTATTCAAAACACAATTTGGTGGATGGAGTATGCCAACCTTGATGGAATTAGAGAAGATACTCATCCCTACAACAATCAAAAATTTATGTCGAAATGGGCAAAGACAGTTTTGAATGAATTTCCAACAACGAACATTGTTGGTGAGGTATGGACGGGTGATCCCGCATTTTTAGCCGGTTATCAAAAAGATACTTTTTTACCCCGCACTATTAATACGAATATTCCCTCTTTAACCGATTTTGGTTTGAGAGATGTCTTTGTTCGTTACTTACAGGGTAGGGATAATTTGTTTCATTTTTTTGAATTACTCTCCAAGGATTATTTATATAAAGATCCCAACAATCTTGTAACGTTTGCAGATAACCATGATGTAGCGAGAGTAATGTTTTACGCTAAAGGAAATCTGATGAAAGCCAAAAATGTTTATTCTATTTTACTAACTACAAGAGGAATTCCCCAACTGTTTTATGGTTCTGAAATTGGATTGGTTGGAACTGACGATCATGGTGAATTAAGAGTACCATTCCCGGGAGGATTTCCAGGTGACAAGAGAAATGCTTTTGAACCTTTGGGAAGATCAGATAATGAAAATGAAATATTTAATCATATCAAAAAATTAATTTCAACAAGAAAAAAATTGCCGGCTTTAACTGATGGAAAGCTGATTCATTTCCCTCCTGTCAACAACTTTTATGTTTATTTCAGAGTTTTACATAATCAGAAGGTAATGGTAATTATTAATGATAATGAAGAAAGTAAGGATTTAGATTTGAGCAATTATAAAAATGTACTCGCTGGCAGCAAAAAGCTCACAAATGTTGATAGTGGGATTAACTATAATATCAGCCCTTCACACAGATTAAATATTGAAGGTGGCACTTCTCATATTTTTATTGTTGAATAAAATCTTTAATTGAGAGGTTGACCTTTACTTAGTCAGCCTCTCAATTTTATTAATGCCCTTCTCCAAAATTTTTTTCTCCTGCCGTTATCTCCAATTTCAAATAATTATCTTTTGTGGGCAAAGGACAAGTTGCATATTTCGTAAATACACATGGGGGATTGTAAGTCTTATTAAAATCCACAAAGAATTTTCCTGTCGAATCCGGTTTGTCGATATACAAAAATCTACCACCGCCATAAGTTTCTTTACCACTAGTTAAATCGGCGAATACCGCAAAATATTGTTTACCGGCATCTTGTAAATCAAATTTGTAGTCTTTTCCATCTTTCACAAATTTAACTGCCCCAGGTGATAGCTCCTCTTCAATAGTTCCAATAACTGTTGGAATTAAAAGTTTTTTAGGAGGGTTATAAGGAATAAACTCGGCTTCAATTCTCCAATCCGAATTTATGGGAAATCTTTCAATCCCTTTAAATTGGGCGAGTAATGGGGCATTCAAATCTCTCAACCGTACTCCAATTTTTTCTCCCCTTTTAATGATAAACCATTTAAGGGACCCAAACTCCATAATATCGGGAGAGCCGCTCATATCATCTTTTAATATCATCTGTTCAGCATTCTTCCCATTAACCTTTATATCTACATTTTCATTAGGTTCAAGTGTAACAATCGAATCCAGAAGAATTAATTTTCCCATAAAATCAGAACCCCGATCGGCGGGGAAAATCATCTTGTTTTTAGCATTAGTTCCAAAAGTATTTTCTCCCTGTTCTAGCCAAAAAAGACCAACAAGATTCAACCACCCGTTTTCCTTTTTAAGATTCTCGGTGCGTTTAGAATGCCAATTATTAATCTCGGCTAAATATTTTTTACTCCCCTTTTCTTGAATGTTTTCACTGCATCCGAGGCAAAATAAGAAAAGAGAAAGAAGAACTGTTATAAATGAATTTTTCATAAATTAATCCAAATTACTGAGAGCTAATTAATTAAGATTTAATCAAAATCGAGATTCAACTCAATCTAAAAAATGCTGTACGATTGCCCCTAAAAATAATAACAAATAACACGATTATTATAAAAGAAATTATAATTCTTAAGCGAAATAAAATTAAATGAGTTATAATTGCTGATGCCTTTTACATTCTTTACTTATGAATTTATTTTACTATATTTTCATAGTGTAGATGATGTTTTTAACATTAGATAAAATAAATGAGCACTGAAAAAAATATTGACGAGTTAGAAAAGCAGAATCAGCTCCTTAAGAAGGAAATTGAAAACCTTTCCTCCCTTAAAGATGAGACAATGTTTAAATGTATATTTGAGCTGATTTCAGATAATGCGAGTTTTGGAATTGCTCTTATTAACTCATCGCGAAAAATTCAGTTTTCCAATTTAGCATTGCAAAAGATGCTCGGTTATACCCAAGATGAATTAAGCGAACTAAATATTGCCGACATCAGCCATCCTAAAGACTTCAAAACCGATCAAACGCTATTTAATGAAATACTTGAGGGAAAAAGAGATAGATACACCATTGAAAAAAGATATTTCACAAAAGATGAAAAAGTTGTTTATGGTAAGCTCACAATAATTAAAATAAAGTCATCTACAAACGAGAAATTTCAGTTCATTTCAATTGTCGAAAATTTAACCGAGCAGAAGCAAGTATCTGAAAAACTTGCAAAAGAGCAGACACTATTTTATACTCTGCTCGAAAACACCGCAGATACAATTTACTTTAAGGATTTACAGAGCCGGTTTCTCAAGGTAAATAAAACTATGGCTGTTAAACATGGTTTTAACGATCCAAATGATGTAATTGGCAAAACAGATTTTGATATGTTTGGGATTGAACATGCTACACAGGCATATAATGATGAACAGGAAATAATTCGAACCGGTATTCCCAAAATTGGTATTGAGGAAAAAGAAACCTGGCACGACGGAAGAATTACCTGGGTATCTACCTCAAAAATGCCTTTATATAGTAGAGCCGGGAAAATAATTGGCACATTTGGTATTACCCGCGACATTACCGAGAAAAAGTTGCTCAACGATAAAATTTTTGAGAGTGAAAAAGTTTACCGTTCTATTTTCGAAAATTCGCCCGACGGAATGTTTATAATGACCGAGGTAATTATTGACTGTAACCAAGCAATTTGCGAGAAATTAAAATTTACTCATGATGAGCTGGTAGGTAAAACTCCAGCCGATATTTCACCGGAATTTCAGCCAGATGGCACTCTCTCTGCTGAGGCATCTAAAAATAAAATAGAAAACACTCTTAAAGGAATTCCGCAATGGTTTGAATGGAAACATGTTGCAAGCGACGGATCTTTGCTCGATTTTGAGATTTCTCTTAACCCGATGACTATCGGCGGGAAAATAACAGTACATGCAACAATGCGCGATATTACCGAGAAGAAAAAGAGAGAAAGAATAAATAATGTGATTTATAAAATTTCTGAAGCCGCTCTCTCTGTTCAAGATTATGGGTTATTCTTTAAGAAAATTCATAACTCAATTTCTAATTTAATGCCTGCTAAAAATTTTTATATTGCTCTATATAATGATCAGAAGCAGGAGTTATCATTCCCCTATTTCGTTGATGAAATCGATCCCCCTCAAAAAACAAAACAAATGGGAAGAGGTCTTACTGAGTATGTAATTAGAGTAGGAGAGCCAACTCTAGTTGACGCTCATAAAGATCTGGAATTGCGAAGAAGCGGAGAGGTTGATCTGATTGGTGCCCCGCAAGCAATATGGCTGGGTATTCCTTTAAAAGTAAGTGGCAAAGTTATTGGCGTATTAGTTGTTCAAGATTATGAGAATGAAAAAGCTTATGGGCAGGATGAAATGCAGCTTCTTTCTTTTGTATGCGATCAGATTTCACAAGTTATTGAACGCGAAAAAAAATCGATCGAAATTAAAAAATTTGCCGATGAGCTAGAGGTGCTAAATTCAACAAAAGACAAATTTTTCTCAATTATTGCGCATGATCTTCGCAATCCATTCATAACAATACTTGGATTCTCTGATGTGTTGATAAGTGATTTTACTGAGATGAGTGACGACGAAAAAATTTACTATCTCACAGAAATGAAAAAAGCAGCCGAAGTATCACATAACCTTCTTCAAAACCTGCTCCAATGGTCCAGATCGCAAACCGGGAGAATTGATTTCCATCCAACTTCACTCAATCTTCAAAATATTGTTCGTGAAAACTTAGATTTAGTTTCTGCCATTGCTGAAAGAAAAGAAATTAAACTAGAGAGCAAGATACCTGATGATACCTTTGTTTTTGCTGATGAAGATATGCTCAATACAATAATTCGTAATTTGATTTCAAATGCTATTAAGTTTACAAAGCGAAACGGAACAATTAAAATAGGCAGCAAACGAATTGAGGATGTAATTGAAGTTTCAGTAGCAGACAATGGAATTGGAATGAATGAAGAAACCCGGCAAAAGTTATTTAGAATAGATATGACTCAATCTTCTTTCGGCACCGAGAATGAAGCCGGTACCGGGCTTGGATTAATCCTGTGTAAAGAGTTTGTTGAAAAAAATAGCGGTCAAATCAGAGTTGAAAGTACACTTGATGTTGGAACTACATTCTATTTTACATTAATCAAGAGCAGCCAATAAATTCGGCATGAATTCCCGGAACGAAATCCCTCTTAATTACCAAACAAAAGAAATTAACGAAATGAAAACTCTCTCAGAAGAGTTCGCGTCATTAATGAAAAGAAGACGCACTGTTCGAAATTTTTCCGAAAAGACAATTCCAAAAGAAATTATTCGTAATTGCATTCAAGCCGCACTCAACTCACCCAGCGGTGCAAATCAGCAGCCATGGCATTTTGTAATAATTTCAAACAATGAAATAAAGAAACAGATAAGAATTGCGGCTGAAAAAGAAGAATATGAGTTTTATAATAGCCGGGCGCCTAAGGAATGGCTTGATGCATTAACTCCTCTTGGAACTGATTATTCAAAACCATTTTTAGAAACGGCTCCTTATCTAATTGCAATCTTTGAAAAGAAATATGAGATAAGTGATACGGGTGAAAAGAAAAAATATTACTATACGAAGGAATCGGTTGGAATTGCATGTGGAATTTTAATTACTGCTTTGCATAATGCCGGAATAGCTACTTTAACACATACTCCAAGCCCAATGAATTTTTTAAACACAATTCTTAAACGACCAAAGAACGAGAAACCCTTTTTATTACTGGTAGCAGGATTTCCAACCCAGGATACAACCGTACCTAACATCCAGCGAAAAAATTTTGAGGAAGTTGTTACTGAATTTGAGTAATGACCAGATCTTACATTTCAAATGACAATTTTACTGTGAAGAGGGAATTTTTATTTTTTAATTCTCGTGTAATTTTATTTTCACGAATATACTGGTAATTAAAATCGAAAATAAAATCTCTTATTGGTTCGAAACGGATGCCAGCAGAAATCATTTGATGATTAATTCTCTCCCCGGATAAGAAATCTATATATCGAGCTTCAATTCCATCTCTGTGAATTACAAAAGGATCACCACCGGCATTATAATGTAAATTTCCATCTGGTGTATAAATGTTCTCGCCCGAACGAATTGCACGGAATTCTCCATATAGCGTCATCTTTTCGTTATAATTATAATTTGCCTTCACTAAAATTTCATCGGCGTTCGGGCCAATTCTATGACCAAGAACCTGATCCCACGATGTATAAGTATTTCTGAAATTGTAATGGGCATAAACGTAGGGTCGAATTCTGGTGTATTCTGTTATCAACGATAAATCATCAACACCGAGCGGGGAATACCAGAATGCTCCGATTTGATATGCTGTTTTATTTGTAAATAAATTTAGTTCTTCGAGATGAGATAATATATTTTCATCCAAAAAGAAAGTGAACTGAAACTCCAAATTATTAAATGCGTGTGTTTGCAGATCAAGCCACACCGCGCCATTATCTCTATCCTGCAACGACATCTCAACAAACTTGTAGAAAATAAATGGATTTAGATATGCAAGATCGATACCTCTGCCGGAATATATAATTGATTCACCGAGTCCAAACTCAAGTACATCCTCAAAATTAAGTTTAAATCGGTTTATGGCAATTTGTTTTGTATAATTTTGTTCTCGCTCCCAGATAAATCTACCCACAGTTGAGGCATGCATTGAAGTAAAACTAAATACGCCATAGTTAAAATTAAACCGAACAAAATCGAGAAGAGCGTGATCTCCGCTTAATATTAATTTTGATCCATAGCCATAACCCATTTTAGTTTTTTCGCGCCCAATCTGAAAATCGATATTCATATTTTCAACCGGCTGAGTTTGATATTTCAAATATCCCTCGGCGAAATCGTAATTACCGATATTCTCAACCGCTTCAACAAATTTAAAATTGTAGAGAAGGCGCGGATCAATCTTGGTAGCGAATGATTCTGAACCGCTTACCCCCCCTTTTTGAACCGAAAGACTATATCCGAATTTATTTAACAGGGTACCTTTAAATCTTATTCCAATATCATACATTTCAGCGTCCGTTGCAGATGGACTAAATCGATGTCCATATTTTATATTACCTAAAATATTAAAGAAGAAAGTTAGCGCGCTGTCTTTGTATATAATTGAATATTTTTTTTTCTCACTCCAGAATTCTGAAAATGAATTTGAATATTGTTCACCGCTTCCAAATAACTCAAAGGTATTTAATTTATTTTGATTATAAATATTAAATTCATCAATATACTTCTTCAGAATTGCCGATTCGGTTGAACTAAGTTCTTTACTCTTTTCATTAATCAATTTTAATTTAGTTAGAACTTCCTCAGCCGACATAGAGGGATTATCGTCATGTATTGAATTGATAACCCCTTTTACTTTCATTTCCTTTAAAAAATTATATACTTGATGATCTATAGGCACATTTTCTACCTGCGCATTAATTATAGCTGAAGTAAAAAATAATATGCCGATAAGTAAATAGATTTTATTCAACTTCATTACTAAACATCCAAATTTTTCGGAGCAAGAAATTTATTAAATAGCAATAAACCAATCATTGTGGCCAATCCAATACAACTAAAAATTATCCAGAGTAATGAAGGGTTATTTAAATTATCAACAAAATGAACATAAAGACTTGCACCCAATATTCCTCCCACTCCGCTACCTATCACACCGTACAAAAATGAGTAACCAAGGTAAAGCGCTTTTTTGTCTTCGGGAGCAATCAAACCAACATAACTAATGAATTTAGGGTGGGCTGTCATCTCACCAATAGAAAAAATCATAATACCAATCATAAATATCCATATATTAGAAGAGATAGCAAGTATTGCCATTCCGGCTGTTCCCATTGCAATTCCGGTTATCATTGTAGGAAGTGCCTTTGTATTTTTCACAATACTTGAAACGACAATTTGCAGCAAGATTATTGTACCGGCATTAATAACGGTAACATGCTCAACATCAAATTTCCAACCCAGATTAATTCCAAAAAAGGCGAATAGTCCATTCACGGCATTGTTGAGTGAAGTAGCATCAACATATGATTGAACATACCACAATACCGAATCAAACATTTGGAAATATAGAATCCAGAAACCGGAGTATATTACAATAAGCCCAATAAATCTAAAATCAGTAAGAACCATAACCATTCCATTTAATACCTCGGAAAGTTTTTTTGTACTCTCAGGTCGTTTTGGTTCTTTATAAATAAAATAATTGGGTATTAGCATCGATGCTGTTCCAATAGCTGAAGCCAGCATTACATATTCCCACCCAAAAGTATTTTTAATATAAGGGACCAAGATTAATGGGAATAAAAATGCGCCAAGATTTATTGACCAGTAAAAAATTCCAAATCCAACAGTGCTGTTTTTTTCATTTGTCTCACGAGCTATAGTTCCGGAAATCATTGGTTTAAAGGCGCCCGCTCCAAAGGCCATAATAATAAGACTCGCAAACACCATTGCGTATTCTGTAGTTTGACTTGTTAAAAAATAGCCGAGCCCTAAAAATATAAACGCGAATGTTAGCGTTTTGCGATAGCCGTATCTATCGCCAATAGCCCCAGATAGAATTGGAAGAATATACAAAAGAGGTTGAATTGTGCTTTTAATTACTCCCACACTCTCTTTGGTAAAATTTAATTGATCAACCATATAAACCGATAGAATACTCATCATTCCATAATATGAGCCCCGTTCAAAAAACTCCATTGTTATTACTGTCCAAAAGTTCTTTGAGAAGGATTTGAAAATGTTAGTTTTAGTAGGAGTGTCAGCCATTATTGCTCCATGATAATTGATTGTAATTATTAATAAGGGAAATAGATATTGGATGGAAATATATAAAAAAGCCCGATTCTCTCCCTAAAATTTTAGAGACAAAATCGGGTTTCTTAAATATAATCCTATACTAAATTCTATTTAACAGAAACAACTCCTCCTTCATCAACATTAATTGAATCATTCTCTTTCTCTTCAGCAACAACATTACTAACAGTCTTAGTTTTTTCAGAAAAATAGGAGTAGATAGCCGGTATAACAAATAATGTTAAAGAGGTAGAAAAAATTAAACCGCCAATAACCGCAATACCCATTGAAACACGACTTTCAGAACCTGCACCGAGTGCCAGAGCTATCGGGAGTGTTCCAAGAATGGTTGATAAGCTAGTCATTAATATTGGACGAAGTCGCAAACTTGCGGCTTCTTTTACAGCTTCTATAACAGATAAGCCTTGGGCTTTTTTCTGATTCGCGAACTCTACAATTAATATTCCGTTTTTAGTAACCAGCCCGATTAACATTATTTGCCCAATTTGACTAAAAATATTGAGGGTTTGATTAAAGTACCAAAGTGAAATAATGGCACCCGCAATAGCAAGAGGAACAGTGAACATTATAATGAATGGATCGCGGAAACTTTCAAATTGAGCTGCAAGTGTTAGATAAATCAGTATCAAAGCCAATGCAAAAGTGAAAAGTAAACTGGATGAACTTTCCACAAAATCCTTTGATGCTCCCTCAAGCGTTGTAGAATATGAATCATCCAGCACCTTATCGGCAATTCTATCCATAGCTTTAATTCCATCGCCAATAGTTTTGCCGGGGGCTAAACTTGCAGATACTGTTGCGCTTGCATATCTGTTGAAGCGAAACAATTGAGGAGGACTGCTTCTTTCGGTAAGAGTTACGAGGTTATCAATTTGTATTAATTGTCCTCTTGTATTTCGAACAAATAAGGTCGTAAGATCAATAGGTTTATTTCTGTTTTCCCGTGTTACCTGTCCAATAACCTGATATTGTTTTCCATTCATTACAAAAAACCCGAATCGCTGTCCGCTGAATGCCAGTTGAAGAGTCTGAGAAATATCAAGTGCAGATACACCTAACTCTCTAGCTTTAGTTCTATTAATTTCTACGACTATTTCAGGTTTATTGAATTTTAGATTTATATCAACATTTGCGAAAGTGGGATCGAATTGAGCTTCCTCTAAAAATTTTGGAACGGCGGTTCTCAATCTTTCGATATCTGGTGCTTGAATTACATATTGAACCGGAAGTCCGCCTCGTCTTGTAGAAATTGATTGGCTCTGCACAACAAATGATCTGGCATCATTTAATTTTCTTGTAATTCCGGTAACCTGCTCAGCAATCTCCTGCTGTGATCGGGTTCGTTTCTCAACCTCTACTAAAATTAGTCGAACAAATCCACTATTTGAAGAACCTCCCCCACCGCCTCCTGCTGTTACGGCTATCATCGATTCTGTTTCTTTAACAGCATTTTTCAGAATGTCTGACATATTCAATAAATATCTATCCATCAACTCAAATGAAGTCCCTTCAGGCATTGTAGATTGTACTCTAATATCGCCTCTATCTTCAATCGGAGCTAATTCCGATTGAAGCTGGGATCCAAAAATAAAAGCAAATAGAAGTGATGCACCCATAATAACAAAGGCAAGCCATCGTTTTCCCATAAATGCATTTAGAGCTCTTTGATATTGAGTTTCAAGTCCGGAAAAGAATGGCTCGGTTTTATAATAGAACCAGCTATGTTTTTCTTTAGTCTTTAAAATTTTTGAACTGAGCATTGGTGTTAATGTAAGAGCCACAAATGAAGAGATAATAACTGAACCGGCAATCACAACTCCAAACTCAACAAATAATTGCCCTGTAATTCCCTCTAAAAACATTATAGGTAGAAAGACCGCAGCGAGAGCAATAGTAGTGGAAATTACCGCAAAAAAGATTTCAGAAGCTCCTTTTGTGCTAGCTTCCACCGGAGCCATCCCGGCTTCAACTTTTTTATAAATATTTTCCATTACCACAATTGCGTCATCCACTACTATCCCTATCGCCAATACAATTCCAAGTAATGTAAGTACATTGATTGAGAAGTCGGCAATATACATTATAAAAAATGTACCGATTAATGATACAGGAATAGCAATAATTGGAATTAATGTTGTTCTCCAATCGCGTAAGAAAAGAAATATTATAAGTATAACGAGAGCAAATGCCAGCAGAATTGTTTCCTGAACTTCCTTAATTGAGGATCGAATATACTTTGTAACATCAAAACCAATTCCCAATTGAACATCTTCAGGTAAATCTTTTTTGATCTGTTCAATTCTTTTATAAAATTCATCTGCTATTTGAATAAAATTAGCACCGGGTTGTGGAATGAGCACAATACCAATCATTGGAATGCCGTCTCGTCTTAGAATTGATCGATCATTTTCGGGGTACAATTCAGCAGTTCCCACATCTCTAAATCGCACAATTATTCCGGATGATTCTCTAATTATAAGATTATTAAATTCTTCTACGGTAGTTAATCTGCCTAAAGTTCGAACTGTTAATTCAGTATTGTTTCCTTCAATTCTCCCAGAAGGAAGTTCAATGTTTTCTCTGTTGAGGGCATTTCGTATATCTAGAGGGGTTACACTGTAAGCCGCTAATTTAGCCGGATCCATCCACAGACGCATCGAATATCGTCTTTCACCCCATATAGCAACCTGACTTACGCCCGGTATTGTCTGCAATCTTTCCTTAAAAATATTTTGCCCAATATCTGAAAGTTCAAGTAGATTTTTTTTATTGCTTTGTACGTTTAAGAAAACTATCGGCACAGCATCGGCATCTGCTTTTGAAACAGTTGGCGGATCAACATCGGGGGGAAGATTTCTTTGAGCGCGTGAGACACGGTCTCTAACATCATTTGCGGCGGCTTCCATATCAACCGACACATCAAACTCAACTGTAATATTACTTCTTCCGTCACGACTAGTTGAGGTGAGTGATCGAATTCCGGCTATACCATTAATCTGTTCTTCGAGCGGTTCAGTAATCTGAGATTCTATAACGTCTGCGTTTGCGCCCGCATATCCGGTTGATACATTTATTATCGGCGGGTCAATACTGGGATATTCACGTATGCCCAGGTAGGTAAATCCAATAACACCAAATAAAACAATGGTAATAGACATAACTATTGCCAGAACGGGTCTTCGTATACTTACTGATGATAAACTCATGAATATATTTTCCTATTCCAAAATTTTTATAATTTAATTTTAACAGGAGCATTCGGGCGAATTTGAATTATTCCGGAAGTTATAATTGTATCGCCGACATTTAATCCCGCAGTTATTTGAATTTCTTTTTCGGTTCGAATTCCTGAAGTAACTTTTTGCAGAACAGCTTTTCCATTTTTATAAACGAAAAGATTATCTCCTGCGATATCGGGCACAATAAGATCAGTAGTTACCAGTATCGCTTGTTTTATATCTTCAAGAACAATATCAATTTCTACATAAGAGCCTGGGGTAAGTTCATTTCTTTCATTAGGAATCATCGCCCTAACTTGAACCGTCCTAGTATTTAAATCTATTTTCGGTTCAACTGCATAAATTTTTCCGGAATATTGTTTGCCGGTGGAAGTTAATTTCACATAAATCGTTTTACCTTCTTTAATCATTCCAAAATATTTTTGAGGGACTGAGAAATCTACCTTAATGGGATTAATGCTTTGAAGATTTGCGATTCTTGTTTGAGAGGAAATATAACTACCTATACTAACTGTTCTTAATCCAATTACTCCATCAAATGGAGCCCTAATTTCTGTTTTTTCTATTTGGGCTTCGGTAAACTCAACATCAGCTAAAACTGTATTCAACTCACTCAACACAACATCATATTCCTGCTGACTCGTAAGATTCTTCTCTAGCAATTGTTTGTAACGGTACTCTTTATCTTTGGCCAAGCTCTCACGTGATTTGTTTTTCTTCAATGTAGCTTGAAGTTCAGAATCATTAATTTTTACGAGTAGATCACCTTTTTTAACTCTCTTGCCTTCGACAAATAGTATTTGAGTTATTTTACCGGAAATTTCACTCCTTAACTCAACTTCTTCATTACTTAATAAAGTGCCGTTTGAAGTAATTTTATTTTGTAGCGGTTTATATTGAACAATCAGTCCATTTACGTTTACCGGTCTCATTCCGGGCTTTGGTGCTGTCTCATCTTCTTCACTAGAGCTGTTAAAATTAATTTTGGGTATTATAATTATTGCCAACACAACGGTAATAGCACTCCAAATGATAATCTTTTTTCCGTTTTTCATTAGATTTCCTACTTCATTAAGTTTATAGGTTGATTGAGTTTAAACCAATTAATCAGAATAATTTTATTAGTTAATATAGACAAGAAAAATTAGCAAAAAGTTTATTTCGCAATTTTCGATTATCAAATACTATTCTTGAATGTAAAATTAAAGAGATAATTTGAGAGTTTCTTTTGATAAGAAAAAAATATTAGACTATTGCAATGAGATAAATTCCTCCCAGAATAACTAAAATCCCGCATATTCTTTTTATCCACAGAATGGCTTTCGATTCTTCACTCCAGTTAAGATATTTCTGAACTTTACCGACAAGTGTTCCGGCTCCCACAATTACTGCGCAATGACCAATTCCAAATGAGATGAGCAATATCATAGCGGATAGATAATCTGTCTGTGCGGTTTGAAATACAACTCCAAGCACCGGCGCCATATATGCAAAAGTGCACGGACCAAGGGCAACACCAAATAGTAATCCTAAAACGAGTGCGGAAATCAACCCTTTTGTATTTGTCTTTTTTAAACCAAATGAATTACAATCAAATTTAATGATATCGAGGAGATAGAACCCCACTACAAAGAAAATGCCGGCAACAAGATAATTTCCGGTAGTTCCAACATCGCCCATTAACCTACCAAGAGATGCTGTTATTATTCCTACTAACGCAATTGTGATTAATATACCAATTGAGAAGACAAGAGCAATACTAAATGTTCTTCCTATAGAAATTTTTCCTTGAGAACTAATATAACCTACCACAAGCGGAATACTTGATAAATGACATGGTGAAAGGATTATACTTAAAACACCCCATGCAAAAGAAGCAATGACCGCAAGCCAAAAAGCTCCCATCATCGATTCATATAAAAAAGTGAATAATCCTTCGAACATTAATTCTCCTTACAAGAGTTGTATGCTTATTTCCCTTTCGGTTTTAATCCTTTCGAAGCAAGTATTTTATCGATTTCCGATTCGGGATAAAAACCTTCATGCCTGTGAAATTCTTTTCCATTTTCATCGAGGAATACTTGAGTTGGAATCAGTTTAATTTTGTAATCAGAGGCATATTTTTTCTGCTCTTTTGTCCACACATCGTAAAAGATAACTTTTACTTGCTCACCATAATTTTCTTCAATTGCTTTCATCACCGGAACCATTTGCTTGCATGGAATGCAGTTTACTGATCCGAGTTCTACAAATGTAACTTTAGGTTTTGCGGTTTTTAATTTTTCTGATTTTACTTCAGGGCTTTGAGCTAGATTAACATTAACTAATATTACATACACCAATATTGATAGTAATATTTTCTTCATGCTACACTCCTTTTAACCAATTTAATATTTGCTCATCTTTGGGAATAATTCCTGTACTCACGACTTTCTCGTTTACAACGAGACCGGGCGTCATCATAATTCCATAACTCATCATATCGTTTATATCAGTAACTTTCTCAAGTGTCGCGTCAACATTATTGAGCGAGATTACATCTTTAACTTTTTGTTCGAGAGTTTGACATTTTTTACAACCGGTGCCAAGAATTTTTACTGAAATCATATTAACCTCTAAGAATTTTGCTTCATTTTTATTTTGTTAATTGTGTTAAGGACATACATCCGGCGCTTTTATTGATCCTTCTTCAACTTTTCCGAAGTACTTTTTTTGGAAGAATAACGCAACATTCACCAATGCAATTAAAACCGGCACTTCGACTAAAGGTCCAATTACTGCGGCAAATGCTTCACCACTGTTAATTCCAAATACCGCAATGGCTACGGCAATTGCTAATTCAAAATTATTGCTTGCCGCGGTAAATGAAAGCGTAGCTGTTTTGGAATAATCCGCCCCAACTTTCTTTCCCATGTAGAAAGAAACTAAAAACATTATCACAAAGTAGAGTAAAAGCGGAATTGCTATTCGCACAACATCTAACGGAATTTTTACAATGTACTCCCCCTTAAGTGAAAACATTACAACAATTGTAAAGAGTAACGCAATCAATGTAATAGGGGAAATCTTAGGAATAAATTTCTTTTCATACCATACTTTACTTTTCAGCTTCAGCAATACGAAACGAGTTATCATTCCGGCTATGAATGGTATTCCTAGATATATAAACACAGATTCCGCAATCTGCCCAATAGTTATATCTACCGTAAAAGTCTGAAGTCCAAGCCATGAAGGCAGGATGGTTAAAAAGACATAAGCATAAATAGAGAAAAATAATACTTGGAATATAGAATTGAACGCTACTAAACCAGCGGCATATTCGGTATCCCCTTTTGCCAATTCATTCCACACAATTACCATAGCTATGCATCGCGCTAGCCCAATCATTATTAATCCCGCCATATACTCTGGATAATCGGGCAGAAAGATTACGGCAAGTACAAACATTAGCACCGGTCCAATTATCCAGTTTTGAATAAGGGAGAGCGCCAATACTTTCACATTTTTGAATACATCACCGAGTTCTTCATATTTCACTTTTGCGAGGGGTGGATACATCATAAGAATTAATCCGATTGCGATAGGAATGTTAGTTGTCCCGCTCTGAAATGAATTCCAGAAATCAACTACTCCCGGAAATAAATAACCGGAAAAAACTCCAATAAACATGGCGAGGAAAATCCATAGAGTTAGGTATCTATCCAGGAAGGATAGTTTTTTAGTTAGTGAACTCATTTAAGTTCTTCCTCATAAAATTTATAGAAATCAATTTTAATTTCATCTCTAATTCTTCTAAAAACAGAAAGAACTTCTTCTTCTGTACCGGTTGCGTCGGCCGGATCTTCAAAACCAATATGGAGTTGTTTCCCTACTTTCCCGAGAAATACGGGACAAGCTTCTTTAGCGTTATCACAAACCGTAATAACATAATCTAATTCTTCATTTATAAAATTATCTGAATGTTTGGGATAATTTGCGCTTAAATCAATTCCTAATTCATTCATCACTTGCACCGCTTTAGGATGAACTTGATTGGATGGTTTTGTTCCGGCAGAAAATACCTCGAGCTCAGTATCAAACGATTTTAAAAAACCTTCCGCCATTTGGCTTCGGCAGCTATTGCCGGTACATAGAATTAATATTTTTTTCTTCATTTACATCCCTTTCGTATAACTGATTTACATTTATTATTAACTGATTTTTCTAGAATAATGATCCATAAATTAGTCCGCTAAACGTTGCCATTACAACTACAAGAGAAACATACACAATTGTTTTTTCGGTACCGATAACTCCTCTTATAACAAGCATATTAGGTAATGATAACGCGGGTCCGGCGAGTAATAATGCTAACGCCGGTCCTTTGCCCATTCCGCTGTTAATTAATCCTTGAAGAATTGGAATTTCGGTTAGAGTTGCGAAATACATAAACGCACCGGTTAATGAAGCAAAGAAATTCGCGAATAATGAATTTCCTCCAACCAAATTTGAAATCCATTCATTGGGTATAATTCCATTATTGTTATTTGTTGAACCGAGCAAAAATCCGGCAACCAAAACTCCCGCACCAAGAAGAGGCATAATCTGTTTTGCAAATCCCCAAGTTTCACCTAACCATTGATTCGCTTCTCCATCTGTAAAAGTTAGGATGATGGTTGTTGCGACAATAGCGGTAATAAACGGTATTGTGGGATTATTATAAAAGATTATGGATGAAATTATTACAGCAGCGGCACCGAGTATCGCGAAAAGTTTTTTAACACCGATAATGTAGATCATTGAAAATGTAAACCCGATTCCGAATAGAGCTGTGATAAACCATTTATTAGCGAAGAGAAAATACCAGAAACCTTCGGTTTCATCGGATGGTTTTCCCCAATTAACAAAAACTAAAATTGCTACAAGAATAAAAAAATGAAGTGAGGTTTGCCAAATCGGTCTAACTTCCGGTACATCCGGCATTGCCAGTTGAGTTATAGCCCTTTCCTTTTCTTCATTGCGATAAATGAAGGACATAATTAATCCGATAACTACACTAAATGAAACGGCTCCTATCACTCTTGCAATTCCAAGTTCGAGACCTAAAATTCTTGCCGTCAGAATAATCGCTAAAATATTTATTGCCGGACCTGAATAAAGGAATGCGATTGCAGGTCCAAGTCCCGCTCCACGTTTATGAATACTAGAAAAAAGAGGAAGTATTGTGCATGAGCAGACCGCGAGGATAGTTCCGGAAACCGCAGCTACGGAATAAGCTACCCACTTCTTCGATTTTGCGCCAAAGTATTTTACTACTGCCGCTTGACTTACAAAAACAGCAATTACTCCCGCGATAAAAAATGCCGGAATTAAACAAAGAAGAACATGCTCTTGGGCATACCATTTGGCTAGATCAAATGCCGCTATTATTGCGGCGGAGAAGGATGCATCTTCAATTGGCATAAAGTATGCGAAAATAAAAACTCCGAGTATCCATAAAAATGATTTGTATTGTTCTTTCCATTCCATATTTAGCCTAATTCGTCTTTTGCCGAAATGTTTATTAAAAGTTTTTATTTAGAGCAGATTATATTTCTATCCGATTCAATTACTTTCTTTTTATCACTTAGTATTGCGTCATGATCTGCGATCCAGAAATCGAGAGAAGTAAGAATTGATGTAACTCGAGAATCAGCTGGACGTGGATTAATATAATAATTCACCCATTTCCCCTCTTTTTGCTCAATAATGAAGCCCGATTCCTTCAATAATTTTAAGTGCTGAGATACGGTTGAGGTTGCAAGTCCCAGCACATTTGTAATTTCACAAACACATAATGGTTTGGTTTGAAGCATTTTTAGAATCCGAAGCCTATTAGAATCAGACAATGCTTTAAAAAATTTAACTTTATCTTCCATTTTTCATTTTTTCATTTCGTTAACTAACGAAACATAATTAAGCGATCACTGTTTGTCAATTCTTTCAGTGAAGTATTTCGGGATTTGTACGGCTAGAAATGTCAATAATTTTTAAATGATTATTTATATCTTCTGGTTGTAAATTGACTTTTTATAAGTTTAGTGAGAATCCTAATGTTTAATTCATCAGGAAATAAATATTTAATAATTCTTCCTCTATTAAGTCTGACTGTAATAATATTTTCTGGTTTCCAGGTTGATAAGTGTAAAGGTTATAAAAATCAATATAAACTGAATATAGTTTACTGTATTGACGATTATAAAAAACTAGTTTCCAATAATCCCAATATGGAGCTAATTGATCTGGAAAAAACTATTCCTGGTGTTGTGCTGGATATCCGTTATGCCACAAAAGATAATTTTACCGGGGAAATTATTTATTCATCTCCCAAAGCTTACGCGAGAAAGCCTGTATCTGATGCACTAAAAAAAGTTCAGGATTCACTATCACATCACAATTTAGGTTTAAAAATTTACGATGCTTACCGCCCCTATTCTGCGACTGTCAAATTTTTTGAAGTTTACCCCGATACTGTTTTTGTCGCGCATCCAAAATTTGGATCACGTCATAATCGTGGTTGCGCGGTTGATATTTCACTTGTTGATTTGAGGACAAAAAAAGAAATTGCCATGCCTACAAAGTTTGATGACTTCTCCGAAAAAGCACATCCGAAGTATATGAATTTGCCGAAGGAAGTTATTCGCAACCGTACACTGCTTACCAATATTATGAAGCATTTCGGTTTTAAGCAGTACCCTTATGAATGGTGGCACTTTGATTTTTTAGAACACAAGAATTATCCATTAACAGATTTGACATTTGCAGAATTAAATGATAATTGATTTTGCTATTCTCAATAACAATAAATTTTAAAAAGGATTAACTATTATCATGAAATCATTATTAATTTTATCAGTTTTTTTAATATCAGTTTGTTCAGCAATCGCCCAAACAAACAACCCAAGTTATGATTCTACTTTAGCAAAAAGTCTGGGCGCCGATGATTATGGCATGAAGAAATATATCTTGGTCATTCTTAAAACCGGAGATAATAAAACCGATGATAAAGATTTTATTAGTTCAAGTTTTCGCGGACATTTAGATAATATTAACAAGCTGGTAGATGAAGGGAAATTAATTGTTGCCGGTCCTTTATCCAAAAATGATAAAGCATATCGGGGAATATTTATACTTACTTCGGTTACTCAAGATGAAGCCGTAGAATTACTACAAACCGACCCAGCTATCAAAGAAAAGTTGCTAGATTATGAATTATATGATTGGTACGGATCGGCAGCGCTTCCCGAGTATCTAAAAATATCGGATAAAATTTGGAAGGTTTCTCCATAACTTTATTTCTAGCTATTAATTTCTTTAAACATTCTATTGCAAAATGTCTTGAATCCAAATATGGAACAATCAAATAAACGTAAGAGTCAGGTTTCATTTCTAAGAACCGTGAGGAAAATTCACAGAATAACGGGAATTTTTCTTTTTTGCTTTTTGATAATAATTGCTATTTCTGGATTTTTATTGGGCTGGAAAAAACATACCGATGGCTTACTTCTGCCAAAATCTTATAAGGGAACTACAGCGAAACTTGAGAATTGGTTATCAATAGATGTATTGCACAAAACCGCTTGCAATATTCTTCGTGATTCAGTTTCCAATAATTTATCTACCGAACTTGACCGCATCGACATTCGTAAAGATAAAGGAATGGTTAAATTTCTATTTGTAGATGGATTTTGGGAAATTCAGCTCGATGGAGCTACCGGAAAACTTCTTCACATCCAAAGAAGATATTCAGATATTATCGAGAAAATACATGATGCCTCAATTGCCGATTATTATTTAGGGACTTCTGATGGACAGTTCAAATTGATCTATACTTCCATAATGGGGATTGCACTATTTATTTTTTCCATAACCGGTTTTTGGCTTTGGTATGGACCAAAGCGCTTGCGGCACAAATATCCTCACTCATAAAAATTCACCGGCGTAAGTTTCTTATCTATCTTTATCAAAAGACTGTTTCTACTGAAACAATTATAGCTTATATTTGAGCCATGGTTTTCAGATAACTTCATATCGCCTTTCCGCTTTGAGATTCAAGCAATCCAAGGTTACAATCAATTTTATAAAAATCTTTAATAGGTATTAATTAGAATTATTATGAGTATTAAAAAGAACATCGAAAGAAGAAAAACATTTGGCATTATAAGTCACCCCGATGCCGGAAAAACAACATTAACCGAAAAACTGCTCTTATACAGTGGGGCCATTCAAATTGCAGGCGCGGTAAAATCAAATAAAATTAAGAAAACTGCTGCCTCTGATTTTCTTGAAATTGAAAAGCAGAGAGGCATTTCTGTAGCTACTTCAGTATTGTCATTCGACTATAAAGATTCGATAATAAACCTACTGGATACACCGGGTCACAAGGACTTTGCTGAAGATACTTATCGTACTTTAACAGCAGTTGACAGCGTAATTCTGGTTATTGATAGTGTTAAAGGTGTTGAGGAACAAACCGAAAAACTTATGAATGTTTGCCGTATGCGCAAAACTCCGGTTATTGTTTTCATTAATAAGATGGATCGTGAAGGTAAAGAATCGGTTGAGTTACTTGATGAATTGGAGAGTATACTAGATATTAAGGTTCGCCCGTTAAGCTGGCCTTTGGGTAAAGGCTATACTTTTAGAGGTGTTTATAATATTTATAAAAATAGTTTTGCATTCTTTCACTCAAATAAACAAACCGTTGAAGATGAAGTAAAAATGTTCAATTCAATTGATGATCCCGAGCTTATTAATTTATTTGGTGATGATGCTCTCAAACTTAAACATGATATTGAGTTGGTGGATGGCATCTATGATGATTTTGATGTTGAAAAATATAGAAAAGGGGAACAAGCCCCGGTATTTTTCGGCAGTGCGTTAAATAATTTCGGCGTTAAAGAATTACTCGATACATTCATTGAAATTGCTCCGCCCCCAATTCCAAGAGATACCACTAAAGGAATGATTAGTCCTGACGATGAAAAATTTAGCGGTTTCGTATTTAAAATTCACGCTAATATTGATCCTAAACATAGAGACCGAATCGCATTCTTGCGGGTGTGTTCTGGGAAATTTGAGAGAAATAAATACTATCATCATGTTAGATTAGATCGTGATATTAAATTCCCGAGTCCCGCTACATTTATGGGACAAACAAAAAGTATTGTTGACGATGCTTATGCAGGTGATGTTATTGGTTTATATGATTCCGGCACCTTTAAAATTGGTGATACTCTCACCGAGGGAGAAGCATTCATGTTTAAAGGGATTCCGAGTTTTTCACCCGAAATATTCCGTGAACTTAGGAATACCGATCCTTTTAAATCCAAGCAGCTCGAAAAAGGAGTCAATCAATTAACGGACGAGGGATTAGCACAACTATTCACACAAAACCAGGGCAACAGAAAAGTAATTGGTGTTGTCGGTGTGCTACAATTTGATGTAATAAAGTTTAGGCTGCTACATGAGTTTGGCGCCAGCGCCGAGTTTATCAACTATCCTTCATTTAAAGCTTGCTGGGTTAAATATGAAAACAAAAGCGATATTGATAGTTTGATGAGTCTTTGGAGTAATAATCTATTTTTAGATAAGAATAAAAACCTGGTTTACATCGCGGAATCTTCATATTCACTTGAACGCGCGAAAGAGAAAAATCCGAAAGCAAAATTTCTTTTCAGTATTGAACACAACGATCAAACACTCGAAATGGAAAATGAATAAATTTGGCTGCCCGAAAAGTAGGTTTAAAAATAAACTACTTTTCGAACAACCACTTTTAATTAGGGTTTACTTGCAGTAACTGTTATACTAAAAATACCCTTAACATTTTCATGATACTCGCTTAATGCTTGAGCAGATAAATATTCAGTTAATAGTTCATCCGGAAGCTCAATCTTTTTTCTTTTGTTTATTTCGATATTTTTAAATCCGGTATCAGAAATTAGCTTGAGATATTGATCTTCTTCAATAGCACCCGACACACATCCGGCATACATCTCGGCAGACTTCTGCAATTCGGGGGTCATTTCTCCTTTAATTACTATATCAGAAACACAAAAATGCGCACCCGGTTTTAGAATTCTATAAATCTCGCTAAACGCTTTTTCTTTATTTGGGACTAAATTTAACACACAGTTGCTAACCACAACATCTGCTATTGAGTTTTCGAGAGGCATGTTTTCAATTTCACCAAGTTTAAATTCAACATTTTTATAACCAAGTTTTCGATTATTGATATTAGCTTTATTTATCATCTCTTCAGTCATATCAATTCCGATAACTTTTCCTGAATCACCAACAATTGCTCGAGCAACAAAGACATCATTGCCGGCTCCGCTTCCCAAATCCACTACTGTATTTCCCTCATTTATATTTGCGAATTCGGTTGGCAATCCGCAGCCAAGCCCCAAATCCGCATCCGCTACATACCCATCAAGATGGTCATATTCATCCTTCATGATTGTGTAGCCAACTATTTTAGAATCATCTCCTCCGCAACAACCAGAGGGGGCACAGCAGGATGAGGACCTTTTAGCAATCTCCCCATATTTTTCTTTAACAATTTGTTTTAATTCGTTTTCGTTTTTCATAACTACTCCTTTAACAGCATACTTTTTTAAATAATTTATTTAGTTCTTCTTTTGCTTTTTCCATCGTTTTGTTATTCAAACAATAGCAAACCTTTGGACCTTCAATTTCCCCTTCAATTAATCCAACTCGTTTTAGTTCTTTCAAGTGTTGAGAGACCGTTGATTGAGCGAGTGGAAGTAATTCAACAATATCGCCGCAAACGCAAACATTTTTGTGAGCCAAAATTTTTAGAATACTGACTCGCGCAGGATGGGATAATGCCTTTGCGACATCAGCAATCCAAATTTCATCCTGTGTAAATTCATCCAATTTTGATTTCGCCATCCTAATTTCCTAAATCGTTCATCGTAAATATACGATTGAATGGTGTCTGTGTCAAGATTTTTTTCTTCTCAGAAAACTTTAAACCTCACTTTCATGTTTATTGTCATATCTGGGCATGATGAACTAACTTTGAAAGGAAATTATGAGCTTTTTACGTATCGCGGCAGTTATTTTATTTTTAACTCTTAGCACTTCTACTAACTTTAGTCAGCAATCAACTTCTAATAATTCATATAGTATTGAGGGATTGGTATTCGATTTATCAACTTCAAAACCAATGGAATTTGCTAACATTGTTCTCTTTACTGAATCAGATTCCCTGCAGGCGAATGGTACGGTTACAAATAGAGATGGGAAATTTGTTTTAACCGGAATTAAAAAGGGTACTTATTTTTTACGCGCAAGTTATATTGGATACGATAATTTTTTCTCAAGCAGATTGATAATTCAGAATAATGATCTGGATTTTGGGAAAATTTATCTTGCACCTAAATCAATTGGTATTAATGATGTTGTTGTTAGCGGCCAAAGAGCACCAATTTCCTACGAAATAGATAAGAAAGTAATAAATGTAAGTGAGAATTTTTCTGCTAGTTCCGGCACTGCTGTAGATATACTGGAAAATATTCCTTCGGTTACAGTAGATATCGAAGGAAATGTTAGCTTAAGAGGCAGCGGCAATTTTAAAGTGTTAATCGACGGTCGTCCCTCAATTCTAGATCCGGCAGATGCTCTTCAACAAATACCAGCTAGTTCAATTGAAAACATTGAAATCATTACCAATCCTTCGGCAAAATATGATCCCGAGGGTACTTCAGGCATAATCAACGTGATTCTAAAAAAGAGTAAAAACCAGGGTATTAGTGGTGTTTTTGAATTAAATGGCGGACTAAAGGATAAATATGGCGGCGAGATAATAACCGACATTAAAGAGGAAGCATTCCAAGCTAATATTGGTCTCAATTATAATAATAGAAATTTTGGTGGTACGGAAAGTGAGAACAACTGGACTAATGATGGTTCCAAAATTTCCTATTATAACTCCAGCGGTAATTCTAGCCGTGGAATGGAGCATTATGGCATTCGAGGTTCTTTATCATTTGATATGGGGAGTCAAAGATTATTAATGTTCGGTGGGAGATTTGGTGGAAGATCTCATTTTGGCAATTCTAGTTTAGACTACTCGGAATGGACTTCCTCTAACTTGAATAGGATTAATTTACTTAGTAACTCACAGGATAGCAGAAAGGGAAATAATTTCACTTTATTCGCTAACTATCAGCATCCATTTGAAACTAAAGGGCATCAGCTAAGTGCTGAGCTCAACTTTCAATCCGGAAGTTCGAATGAAGAAAACGTGCATCGTTTAATTGATGTAAATAAAATTTTAAGCGGACAAATTTCGACTGAGGATGGGCCCGGCAATGAGATTGAGGCAAAATTAGATTATACTCTTCCATTAGGTATTGATTCAAAATTTGAAGCGGGTTTTCAAAGTGAGTTTGAGTTCGATACTGAACAAACCGGATTGCAAAACTTTAATCCCCTCACACAGTTGTTTGATAGAGATCCACTTTATGATAAGGATATTTCCTACGATAAACAGGAAATTGCTATTTATACAATGTTCGCAAGCAAGTTTAATAAATTTGGCTATCAGTTAGGTTTTAGAACCGAACATACCGGGCGTTCGATTGAACTGAATTCTACAAATCAATTATTTGAAATTGATAAATGGGATTATTTCCCATCAGCTCATATTTCGTATGAATTTTTCCCCGGCCATCAAATGATGACCAGTTACACAAGAAGAATTAACCGCCCAAGAGGCTGGGAATTGGAGCCTTTTGAAACATGGGTGAACTCGTACAATCTTCGAATTGGAAATCCGGCATTGCTTCCTGAGTATATAGATTCGTATGAGTTTGGCTATCAAACATTATTAGGTAAAAGTGTTCTTTCAATGGAAGCCTATTATAGAATCACCAACAATCGTATAGAGCGAATTCGGTCAATATATTCTGATAAAGTCACACTCCAATCAGTCGAAAACATTGGAAAAGATTTTGCATTAGGTACTGAATTGTTTTTCAACTTTGATCCGGTTAATAATTGGAACGTGAATCTGATGGCAAACATTTTTGATTATACAATTGATGGCAAATTATATGGTGAAGATTTTAGCCGAAATAGTTTCAATTGGAATGTAAGATTCAATAATAGTTTTAAAATTGGTGAAACTACTCAGTTGCAATTTAACACAAATTATAATAGTCCATCTGTTTCTGCTCAAGGAAAACGAGAGGGATTCGTGTATGCAAATCTAGCCGTAAAACAGGAGCTATTTGAAAATTTATTAACCGCTACTTTGCAGATTCGTGATCTATTCGGTACTGCGAAATTTGAATCCGTTAACCAATCATTCGATTTCTACAATTACCGTTACTCAGAACATGAATCCCCCATTGTTATGTTAAACCTACGCTTCAATATAAACAATTATAAATCTGACAGACGGGATCGTGATGGCGGCATTCAAGATTCCGGTGAAGGATTCGGAGACTAAATATTAACAGACCGGTGTAATTACTAGCTAATTTACCTTAATTAAATCCCTATTAAAATTTTCTTATGATAGGGATTTTTTATAGGTTTGTAATGAGCATATGCTCATTATTTTTTTATGGAGAAATGATGCCTCGTCCTAAGAAAAAAAGAAGAATTTGCTGTTCACCTACATCAATATATTTTAAACCAAGAGCCGTACCCCTTAGCAATCTAAAAATTTCCCCAATTAATATGGATGAATTAGAAGCAATCAAACTTGCCGATTTTGATAAGCTTAGTCATGAACAAGGAGCATCAAAAATGAAAATTAGTAGGGCTACCTTTGGCAGAATTTTAGAGACCGCCCGTTTTAAAGTGGCTGACGCTTTGCTAAATGGTAAAGCAATCGAAATAATAACAATAAATAATTGAGGTACCGTAATGAAATTAGCAATTGCAACAGATGATTTTTCTACAGTTACTGGACATATTGGAAGATGTAATGGGTTTCTAATTTATGAAATTGAAGACAATCAGATAATTTCTCGTGAAGAGAGAGAAAATGTGTTTACAAATCATAAATTGGATGGGGATCATCATCACGGAACACATAATCATTCTCATGGTCATTCCAATTTGGTAACTGGTCTAAATGACTGCTCACACCTAATTTGCTCAAGCGCGGGATGGCGGGTTGTTGAGGATTTGAAAAAAAATGGAATTGAAGTTATTTTCACTTCAGAAAATGATGCTGAAACTGCCGCATTAACATATTGTAATGGCGAGCTGGATGTTTCGTTAGATGGGACATGCCATTCACATTAAATATTTGGAGACTTGGTTAAAAGCCAGTGCGCCGGACTTAGCTGGACGGCGCTGTCTCCGTGTATAATATTTCTCTATTTAATAAACTAAAGAGTAACTACTGACTGCAATTAAGTCCAATGGTTCTTATTCAAGCGAACGCTCATTTAAAAAGAGAAAAAAAATAGTTTTGTAACCATTCTAACAATTCCCTAAATTAGAACAAAAAGAAAGCCCGCTAATTAATGCTCACACCAGAAATTTCAATAACTACACTCACACCATTAAAAGGACATATATGAAAAAACTACTTTTTTTCACATTCCTATTATTTTCATTTGCGGCAACAATTTACGCCCAAATTGACGCAACAATGCTTCAGTATCCAGACGTATCCAAAACTCATATTGTATTTTCATATGCTGGTGATTTATGGACAGTTCCTAAAGAAGGTGGAACTGCATTAAAATTGAGTTCCCCCAAAGGACAGGAAATATTTCCTAAATTTTCTCCTGATGGTTCTCAAATAGCCTTTAGCGGAAATTATGATGGTAATATTGATGTATATGTTGTTCCAACTACAGGAGGAGTTCCAACACGAGTTACAAACCATGGGATGACGGATCGAATTATTGATTGGTATCCTGATGGGAAAAATTTACTTTATGCATCATCTAAACACAGTGGAAAGCAACGGTTCAGTCAATTTTACAAAGTTTCGGTTCAAGGTGGACTCCCGGTGGTACTACCTGTCCCTTATGGCGAGCATGCTTCATTATCTCCGGATGGTAAACAGATTGCATATACTAATAAAACTGAATCATTCCGGACATGGAAAAGATACCGCGGCGGAGATGCGGCAGATATTTGGCTTTTTGATTTAGAAAAATTTACCGTTGATTATATTATTGAAAATCCCGCCGGCGATGAATTACCAATGTGGAGCGGAAGAAAAATTTATTTTATCTCTGACCGTGGACCAGAAATAAGAATGAATATTTGGTCATATAATATTGATACAAAAGAACTAAAACAGATTACTAAATTCACCGATTTTGATATACATTTTCCCTCGCTTGGTCCAGCAGAAATAGTATTTGAAAATGGAGGGAAATTATATTTATTAAATTTATCTGATGAGAAGTATCGTGAAGTTAAAGTAAATGTTGTAACAGATGCTATTACTCTAATGCCAAGGAATGAAAAAGTTGATAAACTTATTCAAAACTTTTCACTTTCCCCCGATGGCAAAAGAGGCGCAATTGAAGCACGCGGTGAAATATTTAATGTGCCTGCCGAAAATGGGGCAGTAATTAATCTAACTAAAAGCTCTGGAACTGCCGAAAGATACCCTGCATGGTCTCCAAATGGGAAATATATCGCCTATTGGAGCGATAAATCCGGCGAGTATGAATTAACAATCCGCGATATGCAAAAGCCGGGTGAAGAAAAAAAATTAACCTCATATAAAGAAGGGTATAGATATAATTTATATTGGTCTCCCAATAGCAAAATGTTAGCATTCGTTGATAAAGCAATGGAGATAATTATTTATGATATGGAGAATGACAAAACCTATAAAGTTGATAAAGCAAAATATTGGTATCAAGGTGCTCTCGCGCAATTCAAACCAAGCTGGTCATCAGACAGCAGGTGGCTTGCCTATCAGAATGATTTAGTGAATAGAAGCAGTGCCATTTTTATTTATGATACGAAAGAAAAAAAATCGATCCAGGCAACTTCAGGTTTTTATAGTGATACTGAACCGGTTTTTGATCCTGACGGCAAATTCTTATACTTTTTAACAAACAGAAATTTTGCACCGGTTTATAGCGATTTTGAAAATTCTTTCGTCTATCCGAATTCTACGAACCTAGCACTTGTTCCTTTAACTAATGATATAGTTTCCCCTCTCGCCCCCAAAAATGATACCACTTCAATAAAAAAAGAAGAAGTAAAAAAGGAGGAAAATAAAGATGGGAAGAAAACTGAAGCCAAAAAGGATTCAACAAAAGAGGTCAAAATAGTATTTGATAATTTCGAGAATAGAGTAGTCATTTTACCAACAATCCCAGGTAACTTTGCTCGCTTAGCGGCTGTAACCGGAAAGTTAATTTTTCACCGAACTCCAAATAGTGGTTCTTCTGATAAGATTAAACCTATCTATTATTTTGATTTGGAGAAGCGGGAAGAGAAAAAAATTATTGATGACGCCGATGCATTTGAAGTTTCGGCTAATGGTAAAAAAATTGCCATTGTGAAATCGGGATCATTTGCTGTAGTTGATATTGCTGAGAATCAAAAACTCGACAAAAAAATGCCAACTACGATGATGGAGATGACTGTTGATCCAAAAGCTGAATGGAAACAAATATTTAATGATGTATGGCGTTTTCAAAGAGATTTCTTTTATGATAAAAATATGCATGGCGTTAATTGGGATAAAATGAGAGATCGTTACGGAAAATTAGTCGATTATTGTGTCACTCGCTGGGACTTAAATTTTATCCTTGGTGAGCTTATTTCTGAATTGAATGCCTCCCACACTTATAGGGGGGGCGGTGATACTGACGAAGCCGATTTTAGAAATGTTGGTTATCTTGGAATTGATTGGGAAATAGCAAATGGTGCTTATCGAATTAAAAAAATTCTTACTGGTGCAATTTGGGATACTGAGGTTCGTTCACCTCTTTCGATGCCGGGACTCAAAATAAAAGAGGGAGATTATATTTTATCAGTGAATGGCCAGCCATTAGATATATTAAAAGCACCATGGGGTGCCTTCGAAGGATTGGCGGATAAAACGGTTGAACTTACAGTTAATGACAAACCAACATTTGATGGCGCTAAAAATATAATTGTATCGGCATTATCCTCAGAAACACGGTTGAGAAATCTTTCATGGATCGAATCAAATAGAAAATATGTTGAGGAAAAAACAAATGGCAAAGTTGGATATATCTATGTTCCAAGCACAGGTGTGAGCGATGGACAATATGAACTGGTAAGAATGTTTTATGCTCAATTTGATAAATCAGCATTAATAATTGATGAAAGATTTAATAATGGTGGACAAATTCCGGATCGTTTCATAGAATTATTAAATAGAAAGCCACTTGCATATTGGGCAGTGCGTGACGGTAAAAATTGGCAATGGCCGCCAACCGCTCATTTCGGTCCAAAAGTAATGTTGATTAATGGATGGAGTGGTTCTGGTGGTGATGCGTTCCCCGACTATTTTAGAAAAGCTGGACTTGGATCTTTAATTGGGACAAGAACCTGGGGAGGATTAATAGGAATTACAGGTATGCCGGCGCTTATTGATGGCGGTAATATATCAGTACCAACCTTCAGAATGTATGATCCTGATGGTAAATGGTTTAAAGAAGGACATGGTGTTGATCCTGATATTGAGGTAGTTGATGATCCTTCAAAATTAGCCAAAGGGATTGATCCTCAACTTGATCGTGCAATTGAAGAGATGTTGAATTCTCTCAAACAAGCTCCGTATGCCGAGCCAAAGCAGCCAGCGTATGAAAAACGATAAACAGTTTTTTAATGAAAGTGATGATTAACTAAAAGAGCGGCGTAAGCCGCTCTTTCAGTTTAGAGGAGGCATTATGAAGCAATATCAATTAAAAATCCAATCCCACAAATCTTTTTCGCGAATATTTTTACTTCTCTTTTGATCATTCCAAAATTTCACATATTTTCTTTGATCTGTAATACCAATTGGTCCCTCATAAATTCCGCCAACATTATAGCCATCGTATACTCTAACCGAAATTAAATTTTCTTTACCAAATTCAAGTACACCATCCGGGAGATAATACCCGCGAAGCTGACGGTACTCATTTTCCTTATTAAATCTTTCCGGTACAGGATTTCCTTTCATACTTCCGGTTGAACCAATTAATTTGCCATTTATATATACTTCATCAATATCATCGACCTTACCCAATACTAAAACTAATTTTTTTCCATTTAAAGATTGAGGCATTTTAAATGATTTTTGATACCACGCAAATCCATCATAGTTTTCATAACCCTGAGATTCCCACGAAGAAGGTACTAAAATTTGATTCCAACTACTCTCCACTTCATTTTTCCATTGCATATCATCGCCGGTATTGAAGAACCAATAGCCTGCTAAATTAATATCGAGCCGAAGACTAGAGCTCGATTCATAAATTCCAATATCTCCATCAACAATACCTCCGCCAAGTTGAGAATCATAGACCCTTACTGCTATAGTATTTTCTCTATTAAATTGAATTAGTTCAGCGGGAATAAAGTAATTACGCCAAAAATTATAAGCTGTTTTGTAGTTTGGAGGAAAAGTGCCTGATGATCCTATCAAAGTACCGTTAAAATATACTTCATCAACATCATCAATTCTTCCCAATCCTAAATACAAATTTGATTCTGAAAGTCTGCTCGGAATATTGACTCTGGTTCTATACCATGCATATCCATTATATCCGTTATAACCCTGATCTTCCCACTGGCTAGGCACTCTTATCCATTCCCAATTAGAATCATTATAATTTTTACTCGCCCAATTTTTGTCATCTCCAATCGAAAATTTCCATCTTCCCTTAAATGACATTACTTTATCCATATCCTGTCCATAGAGATTTATTACTACTGCGAAAAGGGTAAGGATTATGATTAAAAATATTTTGCGTGCCATTGTATTATCTTCTTTATTTTCTATTCAAACTTATTTATAAAATTGTTTAGCGAAGTCATCAATTTGTAAAAAGTTGTCACCATTACATTTTTTCATATTCAGAAGTAAGTGATTGATGTTTTTGTGTGTGTTCTAAATACATCTGGATGCATCTGGTTTTTACTTTCATATCATTTTCCTTCGCGGCTGCTGTTTGAATAACCTCAAAAGATTCTTCGTTGCCAATTGAGTAAAGAGCTAATGCAATAAGTATTTTATTATTAGTATCCTTTTCCATTTTGAATCTTTTTGCTAGAACAGGAACAGCTTCAGCAATTTTGTAAATACCAGCATAATAAACACAAGTCCTCATTACACCTTCATTACCTTCTTCTACACCAAGCTTTAATGTTTCGATTGAGTTTTTAGGACAGTTTACCTGTGCACTTGCTGAATTTGTTAATAATACAAATAAGAAAAACCCAGCAGTTAAATATTGTGCCAATGTTTTAATTGTAGTTTTCATTTTAGTCTCCTAATTATTTTTTTTGAGCTTCAAATAATTAGTCGGCGCTGGCTAAAGTGAAGTTGTCATGGACGAGTAAAGAGTTGTCACAAAATGTCACAAATCATAAAGGGAGATTTTTTTATACTAAAGAATTAATTTATAACCAATTCCGTGAACGGTTAAAATTATCTTCGGATTATTTGGATCGGTTTCGATTTTTTGACGCAGTTTTAAAATAAAGTTATCAATCGTACGAGTTGTCGTTGCTTCCTGCATCCAAACATTTTTCAATAAACTATCTCGGCTTACAGTCTGGTTTTTATTTTCATACAAGTATTTTAGAACCTCAAATTCACGGTGTGATAATGAAATATCTACGCCCTCATCAAAAGCAGTAAATGATGAAAAATTAATTTCGAGCCGCCCAATTTTAATAACTCCTTCAGATATATCTGGGGTTGTTCTTCTAAGAATAGCCTTAATTCGTGCAAGTAATTCTCTAATACTAAATGGTTTTGTTATATAATCATCTGCTCCTAATTCAAGTCCAATTATTTTATCAACTTCTTCCCCTTTTGCTGTTAGCAGTATTATTGGGGTTCTAATTCCATTTAATCTCGCGTTTTTACAAACATCAAACCCTGACATCCTTGGCATCATTACATCAAGCAGAATAAGGTCATATTTATTATTAATAGCTTTATCGTATCCTTCTTTCCCATCGCATGCAATATCAACCTCATATCCCTCAAACTCGAGATTATCTTTTAATCCCAACCTCATATTTGGTTCATCTTCAACTAATAATATTTTTGTCATTTTTTTACCTCATTAATTTTTATTGGGAAAAGAACCTTAATGGTAGTTCCCTTACCAATTTCACTTTTCAATTCTATTTTTCCTTTATGAGCTTCAACAATGTGTTTTACTAGTGATAAACCGAGCCCTGTTCCTTTTACATTATGAACATTTCCGGTAGAAACTCTGAAAAATTTGTCAAATATTTTTTTCTGGTCAGTTGCGGAGATTCCTATACCATGATCAATAACGGAAACAAATATATTTTCATTCTCTCTGCCGGTTTCTATTTCAATATGCTTATTCTCACCACTGAACTTAACGGCATTATCGATCAAGTTAATTATTGCTTCAGATATGGCCTCACTGTCTCCTAATATTTGAGGCAGATCATCACCGAATTTAACTGAGAATGTGCAAGCATTATTCTGTAAATGAAACTTATAGGTATCATAAATATTTCGCACCGTTTCATTTATTGAGATAGTAACAAAATTAAATTTCCACTTTCCGGCTTCAATTTTTGAAAAGTTTAAAATCTTATTTACAATTTTACTTAGTCTATCTGTTTCCCTGCTTAAGATTTCATAATACTCATATTTTTTCTCTTCAGTCTTTACTCTCCCAAGTGCTAATGTATCAGCAAACATTTGAATCAATGACAATGGTGTTCGAAGCTCGTGCGAAACATTAGCAACAAAATCTGCTTTAATTTGGGCTAATTCTATTTCTTTTTTGAAATTGATATAAAGATATGCCGCAGTTCCAATCATCAAAACAAGAAGAGTGATCAATAGAATTATATTAACTTTATTACGGTCATCAATTATTTCCTTTAAGGATGTACCGGTAAGTTGTAATCCTATTTTGTATGAAGGAATGATCCATAAAAAATTTGATTCTTCGGGAGGAGCAGTATTATTGCCGTTAGTAGAAAAAACGACTCTATTTGTGTTAGAATCAAAAACCGAGGCCGAAATATTACTTTGTGCTATTAATCTAATTTTAGCCGCAAGTATTTCATCAACAAATTGTTCTTTTCTCAGTCCTATAATACAGATTTGTCTATTCTGTAATAATATCATTAGATTCTGTAATTCTGCCGAGTCACTTTCAATAGGTGCTATTCTTTGGAAACCGGAATTAAAATTTCGAAGCAGTAAATCTATGGTTTGTGAGTTTTTATCGATCAGTGCTCTGTCCATTACTTTATTATAGATGATTACACCAGATTTACTTGTCCACTCAACAGTACTCAATCCGCTTGTATCGGTGATTACAATTGAGTTAACAGAGGCATGTTCTTCCATAAATTCTTTAATTATCGATTCCTCACTATTCGAGATACTAGATTCAATTTTTAATACCCAGCTTCTTATAATATCATCGGAATATTGATTAACAGAAAACAAAATTGTTTCTAGCTGATTCTTATATATAGATTGCAGCATCTGTTCATCATCACGAAGCGACACGGCATCTCGAACTGCCCAAAAAATTACCGGCAGAATTGAAAATGCTAATAGAATAATTATTATTTTTTTAATAGGTTTGTTCATACACTCGATAAATTAATAGAGTATTGCTTGCCAATGATAATATCAAAATATCAAAAAAAACATTTATTTACTTTCAATTCATACACAACACACTTACAATTCAACAACTAAATAGACGGAGACTTACATGAAGTTGTTACGTGTTTTACTGATTATTTCTCTTTTTCCACTTTTAAATCTTTTTGCCCAAAAGGATTTGAATAAAAGCGACAAAAAGCCAAAGGAGCTGATTTCAAAAAGTATTTTTAGCGGTTTGAAATTTAGGAGTATTGGACCGGCGTTCACATCCGGAAGAATTTCTGATTTCGCGGTAAATCCAAATAATTTTAGCGAGTACTATGTTGCCACTTCAAGTGGACATTTATGGAAAACAGTAAACGCTGGAATTACCTGGAGTGCGATTGCCGATACACTGCCCTATTCGCTTGGTGTTGTAGTTATGGATCCAAATAACTCAAATGTTGTTTGGGTTGGCAGCGGGGAAAATAATCATCAACGCGCATTAGGTTACGGGAATGGGGTTTATAAATCGACTGATGGTGGGCAAAGTTGGAATTTTATGGGATTGAAAGATTCTCGCCAAATAGGTGGAATTGTTATCAATCCAAAAAATTCGGATATAGTTTATGTTGCTGCTGAAGGATCTGCCTGGGGTTCCGGAGGCGATAGAGGTTTATATAAAACTATAGACGGCGGTAAAACCTGGATTAAATCACTTTACATAAGTGAAGATACCGGGATAAATAATGTTGTTATGGATCCACGGGATCCAAATGTATTATATGCTACATCTGAGCAACGAAGACGCCACATCTTTACCAAAATTGGAGGCGGACCCGAATCGGCTGTTTACAAATCTGTTGATGGAGGCACTACTTGGAATAAAATTATGAAAGGACTTCCCTCCTCTGATATTGGAGGAATGGGTATAGCTATTTCTCCTGTTAATCCCGATGTACTTTACTTAATTGTTCAAGCCGCAGAAAATGGAAGTGGATTTTACAGAACGGTAAACAGAGGAGCTTCCTGGGAAAAAATGAGCGATCATCATGAATCGGGTCAATATTATAATGAAATTTTTTGCGATCCAGTAAATGTTGATAAAGTTTATTCCGTAGAAACTTATTCCCACGTAACTGAAGATGCTGGTAAAACATGGAGAAGGATAAGCAATAATCAGAGACATGTGGATGATCACGCTATGTGGATTAATCCCAATAATGCAAATCATTTTTTGATTGGTGGTGACGGAGGAGTTTACGAAACTTTTGACAGTGGAATACACTTTGACTTTAAGGAAAATTTACCTGTAACACAATTTTATAGAGTAAATGTAGATAATGCAGAACCATTCTATAATATTTATGGTGGGACACAAGATAACAATAGTTTCGGTGGCCCTTCTCAAACAATAAACGCCGATGGAATTGTAAATAGTGATTGGTATGTTACCAATGGAGGTGACGGATTCTGGACTGCTATAGATCCAAATGATCCTAATATTGTATACGCCGAATCTCAATATGGTGGGATGGTTAGGTATGACAAAAAAAGTAGAGAAGCTGTTGATATTAGACCCGAGCCGGGTAAAGGTGAAAAGACTTATAAATGGTACTGGGATACTCCTTTAATTATTAGTCCCCATTCTCCAACCAGATTATACACTGCCGCCGAGAGAGTATTCAGAAGTGATGACAGAGGTGACAGCTGGACAGTAATCAGTGATGATTTATCAACTCAGACTGACCGCAACTCATTTCCTGTTATGGGGAAATATTGGAGTATTGACGCGGTTGCCAAAGATGTAAGTACTTCATTGTTTGGATTGGTTGTTGCATTTGCGGAATCTCCACTAAAAGAAAACCTTTTATTCGCCGGGACCGATGATGGACTGCTTCAGATTAGTGAGGATGCAAAATCGTGGCAAAAAGTATCTGAATTTCCGGGTGTTCCTAAATTTACACTTGTGAGTGATATTCTTCCCGATAAATTTGACGCGAGCACAGTATATATAACATTTAACAATCACAAGCGTGATGATTTTAAGCCTTATGTATTGAAAAGCATTGATAAAGGAAAAACATGGAAATCTATTGCGGCAAATTTGCCTATAGATGGCGCAGTCAATACTATCGAGCAGGATTTTATAAATCCAAATTTACTTTTTGTTGGTACTGAGTGGGGTTTTTATTTCAGTATTGATGGAGGAGAAAAATGGATTAATCTTCAAAATGGATTACCGAAAGTAAAGATTTGTGATATCGCAATTCAGAAAAGAGAGAATGATTTAGTTCTTGCTTCATTTGGTAGGGGATTTTTTGTACTTGATAATTATTCACCACTAAGAGAAATATCCAGAGAGGCGGCTGAAAAAGAATTTCATTTGTTTACAATTAAAGATGCGTCGCAATTTATTTTTGAAGGTGGACGATATGGACAAGGTTCAACTTATTATAAAGCACCTAATCCCGAATATGGGGCAACATTAACATATTATTTAAAGGAAGTTCCTAAAACACTGAAAGCCGAAAGGAAGGAAAAGGAAAAAGAACTATTTAAAACAGGTAAACCAATTCCGCAACCATCGACTGATGAATTGTTAGCTGAAGAAAATGAAAAGCCACCATATTTAATTTTCTCTATTAAAGATACGGATGGATATGTAGTAAAGAAGATTACTCAAAAGGCTTCCGCCGGAATAAACAGAATTGCGTGGGACTTACGATATGAGAGTCACATGCCGGTTTCAGTAAAGGATAACAAATTTGATCCTTCAGCAAAACAAAATAGCGGCTTCCTCGCTATGCCCGGTAAGTATTCAGTTGATATATCATTAATTAGTAGAGGAACCGAAAAAGTATTAGCAAGTGGTGCTGAATTTATAGTGAAATCGTTAAACAATACTACACTCCCCGCTGCTAACAGAGAGGAATATGTTAATTATCATAGAAAAGCAGCAGAACTCGCAAGGACAATAATAGGGGCTGGAAGATTAACAGATGAACTGATAATTAAATTTGAGACAATCAAACAAACAATTAATAATGCGCCATTAGCCAATTTTGATTTACTGAGCAGAACGGAAAAAATTTCGGATGAACTTCGCGATATTAAATTTAAGTTCTCCGGTCCTCCGCAAAAAGCAAGTGCTGAAGAAACACCTCCAACAACTCCAAGTTACAATAGCAGACTCAGCACTTTACTCTATACTCAAAGCCGTTCGACATCTAATGTTACAAAGAATCAAAAAGTGGCATATGAAGTATTAAGAGAAGAAATTCAACCGGTTTTAGATAATCTTAAAAAGATTAAAGAGAATGATCTAAAGGCAATTGAAACAGAATTAGAAAAAATAAATGCGCCTTGGACACCGGGTAGATTACCTCAAGTAAAATAGTTTGGAAAGCGATAGGGATTTGAGAAATCAGATCCCTATTTGTTTAAAATAATCAATAGTGAGTTTAAGGGATGATTCTAAATCAAAATTAGGATTAAAATTTAATTCCTTTTTAATCTTTTGAATGTCGGCAAGGCTATGTTTAATATCCCCTTTTCTCTCAGAATGAAAATGAATATCGCTTTTGCTTTCTGTTAAACTAATAATCGTTTCAGCGAGAGTTTTAATCGAAGTTGAATTTCCGAGAGCCACATTAAAAACTCCGTTCACATCTTCATTCTTAGCTGCCAAAATATTCGCCTGCACTACATCTTTAACAAAAATAAAATCCCGAGTTTGTTCGCCATCGCCATAAATTGTAATCGGGTCATCCTTCAACGCTTTTGTGATAAAAATTGGGACTGCGGCGGCGTATTGGCTTTTGGGATCTTGTCTCGGACCAAACACATTAAAATATCTTAAAGATACAGCGCCGAGTCCATATAATTCTTTATACATATTCAGATAATATTCACCGTCAAGTTTTGTAATACCATAAGGTGATTTTGGGGCGGGAAGGGTTTTAGTAGTTTTTGGTGATTCGGGATTTTCTCCATAAACCGCGGCTGAACTACTGAGTACGATTTTTTTAACACCAAATTTTCTTGACGCTTCTAAAACATTCAACAAACCAATTAAATTAATTTCTATACATTCATATGGTCTTTCTACCGATTCCGGAACAGAAATTAATGCGGCAAGATGATGAACATAATCGGCATCTTTAAATACTTCATCAACCAAACTTTTATCAGTAATACTTCCATAGTGAAATGCAGCATCTGGAAAAAGAACAACATTTGAGATAAATCCGGACCGAAGATTATCAATTATGTGCACTTCGGCTCCTTCGCTCAGCCAATATTCAACAATGTGACTTCCAATAAAACCGGCTCCACCGGTCACCACAACTTTAGTTTTACGCATTAAGAGGTTTCCCCGCTTCAATTTTATTTGTAAAGATAAATATATTTAAGATATAAACCACATTTACCTCAATTTGGCTTGAAAAGCTAGATAACAATAAATATTAAGTTTTGAGAAAGAGAAAATCTTTCATCACGACTGTCGAAAAGTAACACAATAGCATCCTTGATTTCTTAATTATTAAAATCTAATTTATACCAAGCATTTTGGGATTTCAACCTTTGCAGTTTTGTGATTACAACTGAATTGGAGATAAAATGAAAAAGAATTTTCTATACTTTTTTATCCTACTAATTGTAACTCTGCCAATTTCCGCCCAATCTCAGAAAACAATTGAGATCGCGCGCCAGAAGTACAAACCAAAACCAAAGGTGCAAGTAGCTCCTGATATTGCAAATATTAATTCTCTCATAGCCCGTGAACAAAATTTGGAAAAAGAAATTAAAAGTCTTGAAGAGAAATTAGTCTTGATGAAAGAGGATCAAATTAAGCTACGCCAGGAATTAAACGAATTACTCGAAAAGGAGATAAAACTGCAGGAAGAGAAAACTGATCTCAAGATCGAAGAATTAAAAAAGCAAAAAGAGGAATTGAACAAGAAATGGGAAAACAAAGAAAACAAGTAACAGCGTTTTTATAAATAAATCTTTTTAAGAAATTAATATCATGCACTACATATTATTTTATAAAACAGTAGAGAATTATGTTGAAAGGCGGGCACCCTTTAGAGTAATGCATTTAGCATACGCTCAAGAATATGTAAAAAGAGGCGAGTTAATAATGGCTGGTGCTTTCGATAATCCGGTTGATGGAGCCGCATTAGTTTTCAATTGTGAGACTGAAACCATTCCTCAAGAATTTGCGAAAAATGATCCATATGTGATTAATGGATTAATTAGCGAATGGTACATTCGAGCTTGGAATGTAGTGTTAAAATCACAATAGTATTTTATTTCTATCCTAACTCGAATGTTGTAACTCCGTATATCCGATCTATATTTATATTTGGAATTTCCTTGGTGTACATCCTTGCGGTTCCAAAAACTTGTTTCATATCATTTTCTTCCGCAAGGCTTACAGCACTAAAATTCACTTCGGGAGTATCAAGATATATTGGTGAACCTGCTTCAGCAAAATTATTGCATGCCGCGAATAAAGATTCCGCAATTTCATAAGTTTCAGCAAATAACGGTCCCACCTTATATCCAACTCTACATTTTCTTATAGTTGCGCAGCCAGTAATTTTATTATTTTCTAAGGAGAGAAAAGTGGCTGAATCGGTAAGATTGAACCAGTGTTTTAGAAAATCTCTTCTTGGAACCGGAAAAAAATTATTATCATATTCAACGAGTGTATTAAAATGTTCATTTGTAAATGGGAAAATATTATTATTCTTTATACTCATTGCGTTCGCCCTTCCCTCATAACGGATGTTGCTGTAGGCTAGTTTGAATCCGGATTTTGCATAGTTGGATTGTTGAGCTACAACACCATCGAGTCCAATGTTGTGATTACTCAAATATTCAATTCCTTTATTCCATACTTTTAACCCATAGCCCATTCCACGAAACTCCGGTTTTACAATATAAAACCCGATGAATCCAAACTTTCCTTCATAAGATATTGCGGAAATGCAAGCGATTGGAATATTATCTAGTAGGCCAACAAAGAATCCATTCGGGTCACAATTATAAAATGCCAAATAATCATAAAGCCCAGGATTCCATCCCTCGACAGCCGCCCATTCAACGGCAATATTTTTTACTTCATCAATCGTCATATTTCTAATAACATAATTACTCATTTGGAATTCCGCTAATTTGATGAGAGTTGAATCATTAAACTATTTTAACTATTTGAGAAAACCCTGTAATATTAAAAATGTTCTTTATCGCATCACTCATGTTCGTCAGTTCAAATTCCAGATTACTCGATGAGACTTTTTTCTGGGCGGCTAAGATTACTCTTAATCCGGCACTGCTTATATAATCTACCTCAGAAAAATCCAACACCAGTTTTTGGCAATTCTCATTGAAAAAATTATCAATCTCCTCATTCAAGAGATTACAGGTGATTGTGTCTATTCTGCCTGTTAAACAAAGAACTAGATTAGACCCGTTTTTAGTTTTAGTAATATTCATTTAATTCCTTTCATTCGGTTAATAAAAATCTATGAACCCACATTTATAGAAATAGTGAGAATGTTTCGCTCGTTTATTCTGTCATAATTTATTGATTGTGTTATTCCTTTAATAATTGATATGCTAAGTTCGTCTGCTGCTGAATCCTCTAGAATATTATTATCACAACCGCCAGAGTCGAATGTAATTTCTAAACTATTATGTTTTTCGGAATAGGATAAAGTAAGGTTAATATTTATCTCTTTGGATACCGAATTATTTACAGCAAGCAATTCTTCTAAAAGAAGAATAACATTGTTAATAACTTTCTTTGAGAGCACATGCTTTTCGCAGAACTGCTGAATCTCAGCATTCATCGAATAAAGATCATAATCGGCACTTCGGATTTGATAATTAAAACTTCTTATTCTATTTATAAATGCTTTCGTCTTTTCTCGCTGCGGATTTTCGAATATTTGTTTTGGTGAACCTTCTTCATATATAAAACCATCATCCATATATAGAACCCGGTTTGATACATCGCGCGCGAAATCCATTTCATGAGTAACAATTGCCAAAGTCATTCCCTCTTTTGCGAGTCTTCTAATTACGGCTAATACCTCGCTCACCATAGTTGGATCTAGAGCCGAAGTGGGCTCATCAAAAAGAATTATTTCCGGATCCATTGATAGACATCTGGCGATAGCTACTCTTTGCTTCTGACCGCCCGAAAGTTCATCGGCAAAACTATATGCTTTTTCAGCCAGTCCAACCATCTTTAGCAGTTCCTTTGCTTTAACCTCCGCATCTTCCTTACTTTTATTTAAAAGTTTTATTGGTCCTATAGTTAGATTATCCAAGACACTTAAATGCGAAAATAAATTAAACGATTGAAATACCATTCCCATTTTTTGGCGCAGTTTAGGAACGTTTGTACTTTTATTGAGGATATCTACATTATCAATAAATATTTTTCCATGAGTTGGAGTTTCAAGCAAATTTAGACATCTCAAGAAAGTACTTTTTCCGGTACCGGATGGACCAATAATAGAAATTACTTCCCCCTTGTGAATTTCCAGGTTGATTTCATTAAGCACTGTTAGATTGCCAAATTTTTTGCCGAGTTTTTCAACTTTAATCATATTATAAACTCCGCCTTAGTTTAGTTTTCGGATCAGCCAACCGTTCAACATAACCGAGTACAAGCATAAGCAACCATGAAATTAGAAAGTATAGTACAGCAACCATTATTAATGGAAAGAACGCATCAAAAGTTCTGCTTCTAATTATATCGCTTGCCTTGGTTAAATCTTGAACCGCGATGTAACCTACAATTGACGTCATTTTCACCAATGAAATTACCTCTCCTTTATAAACAGTTAAAATTCTTCTCGCCGCTTGCGGCAGAACTATAAAAATAAACGTTTCGATTTTTGTAAAACCCATTGCAATGCCAGCTTCAGATTGTCCACTATCAACACCTTCAATGCCGGTTCTAAACATTTCCGAGACATATGCGGCAAAATTCATCCCAAATGCTACGACCGCAACAATCACCGGATCAATATCAACTGAGGCAAATACAACATAGAAAATTATCATCAATACAACTAAAACCGGGGTTCCACGTAAGAGTGATATATATATCTTAGCCGGAATAAGCAAAATTTTCTTTTTCGCCATTCGCATGTAGCAAATAAAACTTCCCAGAATTGATCCAAAGAGAATTGATAATAGTGATATTATTGCCGTGGTTCGCAAACCGTCAATTATTAACAGGTAACGCTTTTCTACAATAATATTGTTGGTGAAACTATTTCTTATCGATTCAAAGAAAGAAATAGTATTAGTTAATTTTTCTGAATTTACTTCATGCCCCATATTGCTCTTTAATGCGAGTACAGCAGTTCTGAAATCAAGGTATTTATCGGAGAAATCAACTTGCCTGGCTCGTTCTTCGGTAATGCTAATTCCATCGGCAATCATATCAACTTTACCCGCGGCAAGTGCTGCAACTAGTGCAGAGAAATCCATAGTAATAATTTTCAATTCAATATTTTCATGGTCGGCAAATGTCTTTAACAACTCAATATCAAAGCCAACATATTCACCATTAACAAAAGCGGAATAGGGAAGATCAGCTACAGATACTCCTAAAGTGAGTTTGTTCGAATATTGTTTTTGGGGAAACTCAGGCATCTTCGCTTTTTCAATATCATCCTGAAACCACTTTTTGTACATCTCATCAAATTTGCCGTTTGCCTTCACCATCTTTAAAAAATTATTAAACTTTTTAGTAAGCTCGGGTTTGTTTTTACTGAATCCGATTCCGAGGGGGAGATCTAACGCCTCTTCGGATAAAATTCCAATTTCTTCATTATCTTTCAATATTATACCGGCGCTGTAGTAATCAAAGAAAGAGACATCAATCTTACCGGTTTTTAAAGCGAGGATCATATCCGGCGTACTATTATATCTAAAAATTTCAGCCTTTGGATATTTTTCCATCACAAAACCATCGTGGACTGTTCCCGCATATACTCCAACTTTCTTGTCGGCAATATCATCAAGAGTTTTTAGACGGGGAATACTTTTTTCACTAATGTTCTTTGATAATGCAAAAATGCTCGCCCCCAGTTTATAGTAAACATCAGAAAAATCAATCTGCTTTTTTCTCTCCTCGGTAATCATTAAAGTACTGGCAATCATATCTATTTTTTTTGATGCCGCCGCAATTATCAAACTCCCGAATTCCATATCAACTAGCTTTAATTCTTTCCCGATATGTGATGCAAATCTTTCAACCAATTCAATATCGAACCCGATCATCTTTCCATCTTGAATTACAGTAAATGGCAATCCTTTATCGCTCACCGTACCAACAACAAGGGTACCGCTAGTTATAGTTTTTTTGAGTTCCGGCATTTCATATTCACCATTAATAAGCCAACGATTGACCATCTCCTGATATTCGCCATTACTCTTTATTAATCGAAGAAATGAATTAAACTGTTCTCTTAATTTGGTATTCTCTTTATTAAAACCCATCCCTATAGGAACTGCAAAAAGTGTATCTCCCAATATTTTTATTTCGTTATCGGATCGAATCATTTCTCTCAATGTTTCGGTTGTATAAAACGCCGCATCAACTTTTTGTGATTTTACCGCAAGCAGAATTTCAGAAGGGCTTTTATACTGCAATATTGTTGCGTTGGGATAATTTTTAATCGCATAGGTATCATGAACCGAGCCGAGTAGTACTCCAATTTTTTTATCCTTTACATCATTTACAGAACTTAATTTATTTATTTGTTCGTCATACTTAAGTTGGTCTTCGTCTCCTTTTTTAACAAGCATTACTTGAGAATTGAGGAAGTACGATTCAGTGAAATCAACAGATTTACTTCTTTCTTCTGTAGCCGTCATTCCTGTAATAATTATATCAATTTTACCCGATTGGAGTGCGGTAATTAGCGCGGAGAATTTCATATCCACAAACTGAATTGGTCTGTTTAATTTAACCGATACTCTCCGAGCCAGTTCACCATCATGTCCGGAAACATTTTTATCGGCATCAAGAAAACAGAAAGGTTCTCTAGTTGCGCTCACACCGACTTTAAGCACTTCCCCTTTTTCGGGAATTTCAATATTGGGTACTTCATAAGGAGAAAAATCGGTTTTGAACCATCTCCTCTTCATATCTGCGAGAGTGCCGTTATTTTTAAGTTCAGTTATAAAATTATTAAGTTGATTCAGTAATTCAGGATTTCCCTTTCTGATTGCGATGGCTGTGTTCTCATAATCAACTGCTTCATCGAGATAAAACAGATCATCATTTCTTTTGCTTACGTTCATTGCCGCGGGATACCCTGTAATTACAGCATTTATCTGTCCCGATTTTAACGCCGCAACCGCATCCATTATATCATCAAAACTTTTAACTTCTGCGTTAGGAAATCTTTTAATTGCAAGTTGTTCGCCTGTAGTGCCGGTCATAACTCCAATTTTACTATTTGCTGCGTCATCAAGTTTAGTGATTTGTTTATTTTTACTACTGCATGAAATGAGTATGCACAAAAGTATTATTGAAGTGAAATATTTAATTCTATTATCTTTTATTCTGAACATGATATTATCCGGATGCTGAATTATTTATTGATATACTTTATTAAAGTGATTGAATTCTTACCGTTACGATATTCGTAATTAACTGAATCCATAATTTTTTTTACAATTAAAATCCCATAGCCACCATCACCCCTTTCATCGATCGGTAGAGAAACATCTGTTTCCTGCAACTCCAATGGATTAAAAGGCTTTCCATAATCAGTAAAATTTAGGTATATACTGTTTTCATCGTGCCATAAATTAATTGCAATTGTACCTTTTTCTTTTTCGTAGGCGTAGTAAATTATATTTATTATGATTTCTTCAGCTGCCAGAAGAATATTCGATTTTACCTCTTTGGTGATTTCAATTTTTGCTAAATAATTTTCAATAAAAAATATGAACTGATAAAAATTTTCTCGATCAGCAATTATTTCTATACCTTCCGCTTTTATATTTTCTTTCATTGAATATTGTATTAATTGAAGGACATAATCAGTTTATAAATATTTAACTGCCAATATTGTAATATCATCCGATTGGACCTCGCCATCTGCATGAATTTTAATATCATCAAGAGTACGGCTCACAATATCATTTACATTTATTCCGCAATTTTCTTTAATCAGCAATTCCAAGCGCTCATCAGAATATAGTTCATAATCTTTGTTCATGGCTTCTGTCACTCCATCGGTATATAAGTAAATTAAATCACCATTTGCAATCTGTACCGATTTACTTTTATATCCAATCCCATCAACAACACCTAATGCAAGTCCGCCGGTTAATTCCAAAGCTTTTAATTCTCCCTCTTTCGATAAGATATATGGTGGATTGTGCCCTCCATTTGCATAGATGAGCGTTCCTTTTTTATAATCGAGCACTCCATAAAATACGGTAACAAACATTGACGCTACACTTTCATTACATAACAAGTGATTGACATAGGTTAGGCACTCTTCCGGAGGAATTCCTTTCAACGCGGTTGCCCTGATTAATGTTCGGCTTACTGCCATAAAAATAGCTGCGGGTACCCCTTTCCCGGATACATCGCCAATAACAAATCCAACCCGATTATTATCAAGCAGGAAAAAATCATATAAATCACCACCCACTTCTTTTGCGGGTTCCATCGCGGCAAAAATCTCAAATTCTTTAATTTCCGGGAATGGTGGAAATTTTTTGGGCAGAATTGCAGATTGAATATTCCTAGCAGTATCAAGATCAGTTTGCATTGCAATTAGTTTGTCATGTTCTGCTATTGCGCTTCTTATCGTTTCAAGTTCTTTGATAGTTTTTTCAATTGTAGTTTCCAGGTCAATAAAATCAATCGGCTTTGTAACAAAATCGTAAGCGCCCCTATTCATTGCGGTTCTAATATTATCCATGTCACCATAAGCAGAAACGATCACAGTTCTAAGAGCAGGATTTCTCAATTCATTTAATTTAGCCAGAAGAGTTAATCCATCCATTTCGGGCATGTTTATATCGCTTAAAACAATACCAATATCTTTGTGCTCAAGAAGTCTGCTCAAAGCTTCCAATCCATTACTCGCAAAAACGAATTCGTATCTACCCTCATTTATTTTCTTTCTGAATTTTTGCCGGATCATTGATTCGAGATCTGGTTCATCATCTACTACAAGCATTTTTTCAATCATGTTAATCTCTTTTTTTTAGCGAAAGGATCTCTGTTTTTAATTTTTCAAAATCTATTGGTTTAGTTAAATATTCCTCTGCACCATATTTCATTGACTGCTCATACTTTTCTTTATCATCGTAAGCTGTAACCATAAAAACTTTTAAGTAAGCATATTGTTCTTTGAGTATTCGCAGAAGCTCAATACCGCTTAGTCCGGGCATATTTATATCCGATAAAATTAAAACAAGATCGGCGGCAGTTGCACTCTTTAAATATTCCAATGCATCTTCTGCAGAAAAAGTAAAATGAAAATGGAGAAGTCCCTCTCTAATTTCTTTCCTGAACTTTTGATTAAAAAGAGGCTCTACATCAAGTTCGTCATCAACTACCATTATTCTAATCATAAAAATCCTTTTTATAAATTTTTTGGAATTGTTATGATAAATTCGGCATACTCGCCCTGTTCTGAATTTGCTTTTAATTCCCCATTATGTTCCTGCACAATAATATCATAACTTAATGATAACCCTAACCCCGTACCTTTGCCTGTTGGTTTTGTTGTGAAGAAAGGGTTAAAAATTTTGCTTAAAATATCATGCGGAATACCTTTGCCATTATCCTTTATTGTTATTTCAATTTTATCGCCGAGATTTTTTGTCGTGACAGAAAGAAGAGGATTAAATGAATCCCTCAATTCTTTTTTCTTTTCGTTAACCGAATAACATGCATTATTAAAAATATTTAGGAACACGCGACTTATATTTTGAGGAACAACATTAACAGGTTCAATTGTTTTGTCATAGTTGGTTTCCATTTTAACATTAAAGGATGAATCTTGTGCGCGAAAACCGTGATAAGCAAGGTTGAGATACTCTGCCAGTAGATCATTTAAATTAGTTTTTTGTCTCTCACCGCTTTTACCTCTCGAATGTAGAAGCATTCCTTTCACTATACTATCGGCTCTTTTTCCATGTTCATTAATCTTTGTTACATTATGCTTAATATCTTTTAAGAGTTCTTTTATAATCTTAACCGATTTTGGTTCTAACTTATCCAATTGATTTTCAATTTCGGTTATCAATTCATCAGAAAGCTCTGTTGATAACTCGGAGAAGTTGTTTATAAAATTTAATGGATTCTTTATTTCATGAGCAATACCCGCAGTGAGTTGTCCCAGTGATGCCATTTTTTCTGCTTGCACTAATTGGTTTTGCGCTTCTTTTAATTCTTTATTTGCATGGTTAATACTCTCATATGCATATGCGTTTTCAAGGGCAATTGCTGTATAGTTAGCAATATTGTTTAATATATCAAGATGATTTTCGGTGTAAGCATTTTTAACATAACTCTGCGCAGATATTACTCCAATAACTTTCTCGCTGATTGTAAGAGGAAGGTAAATCAGTGAAGAAACATATTTGCCCGCTTTTGGTTTTGCCCTGCTCGCAATATAGTTTGAATATTCTTTATCAACATCATTAATAAAAATTGGTTTTCTATTATCGAGACACCATACAGCAAAGCGATTTTTGTCTGAAGTTGAAAAGCTGAATTCGGGAAGTCTCTCCCCATTTTCAATTGCGAGTTTACAATCAAGCAGTCCTTCTTTTTCATTCAAAACCATTATTGAAAATGTACTGGCATCCAGTAGTTTATTCACATTTTCATAAACCATTGCAAATATAGATTCTAAACTAAGAGTTGAAATAATCTCCCGCCCAATTTCACTAAGTGTTTTAATATTTTTGATGGCTTTGTCTAATTGTAAATTCTTTTCCCTTAATTCGGAAGTTCTAAATTCCACTTTTTCCTCAAGGGTTTTACTGTACTGTTCTAGTTCAATATTCGCGGTTCTAAGTTGTTCAATGTTTTGCTTTAGTTCTAATTGCATCAATGAAAATGATTTAGTAAGCTCACTTATTTCATCTTTGCTTTTAAATTTGGGCAGTTCATAATCAAATCTCCCCTCGGCAATTTTTTGCGTTGCGAATGCAAGTTTTTCTATTGGATTAGTAATCGATCGTGAAATTAGTATTGTAACAATTAATAGAATAATTGATGCGGCAATCGCTAATATTAACACAATTTTAAATAAGTTATTTAAAGGTGCAGTAAGTTCATCTACAGGATAGACTATACCGAGTGACCAACCATTTATTTTTACAGGTGCGTATGATATCCAGCTAAGTTTACCTGTAGCGGCATTGTGATATTCCAGCTCTGCAAAACTTGATTCGCCGGCAATCATTCTACTCCCAATTTTTCGGAGATCTTCAGAATTCCCTTTTTCAGCGATACTGAAAATGGTTTCATTCATAATCATTTCTTTTTTAGGATGAGTTACTAAGCTTCCATTTCTTGAAACCATAAAAGCGTACCCGGTTTCATAAACCTTGATTGAGGAAACAATATCTTGAAGCCAATCAAGTGAGATATCTGCGGTTAACACTCCAATAAATATTTTCTTCCCGGCAATCTCTTTATATAGCGGAACAGAATAGGTGGACATTATAATGTTACCCAGACCTTCATCGAAATAGGGCTCACTCCATATTGGTTTTTGAAGTTCCTTAGGTATTAAGTACCAATTGAGTGTAGTAAAACTGTGATCTTGTTTTGTTAAATAACTCAATTCAATCTTGCCTTTATCTTTAAATGCGTAGAGAACAGAGTACTCTTTTTCTTTACCATAATATTCAGGTTCAAAAGCTATTGCCGCACCAAAAATTTCCTCGTTACTACCCACGCCAATTTTAAGTATATTTTCCAGATCTGCTGACGAATAATTTCCATTCTCAATAATCTTAGAAATATTAATGGGCATTTTCTGAACGGCAGTCAATATTTTTTCGACTTCGTTAACAGTTGACTGAGTAAGCAGTTTAGAGTTTTCTTTTAAGTTATCCGAGATTGTATCGTGAGAAACTTTATAGATGTAGGCTAATATCAACGAGTTGATAATTACTACGTTGGCAAAAATAATTGTGATGATCTTAAAAGATAATCCCTTCCGGCGGTTAAGTATTTTCATTTGGACCAAGTAATTTTTATTGGTTTGTAGAATTCTTTTATCTTTGTGTTTTACTGATTAATTCAGTCTAAAAATAATACGAATTTAGCATTGAGTGATAATCATAGTACAATAAGATTGATCATTTATTAATCCACTCAAAAGGAATGAAATTAACTACCAACCGTTGAAGAACTGGTCTCACAATTAGACAATACGATTAATATTTGACAGGGCCTTGATCGGGAATTCATACAATCGGATCACCATTTATTTTCTTTCCATACTAAAGGCAATTTTTATGCATAAAGATTTTTTTGCAACAAGCATTAACGATTCAAGTTAAATAAATAACCAACAAAATGGTACAGCTATTCCATTAATTTTAATAAGTGGATGAATACTATAGTCTGTTAGAATACAAAAACTAATTTCTGTCATATAATTAAGTTATAAATTCAATTTAAATCTGATACCAAATTATGGCTAATAAAATTTTTAACTCTTATATCAAAACAAGAATAATACTAGTCAAATGATTTTTTGAAATTTTCAAGCTCGGTGTTCAATCTTGAATACAAATCTTTGAGAATACTAACTTCGTTCTCAAGAAAGTCGAGACGATCAGTAATACTTGGCTCTTTAACTTGTTCGGAAATTATCGGTTCCCCGCTGAATAAATGGGTGTATCTATTTTCTCTCCCCTGTTCCTTTGGAAGTTTGATCACAAAAGGACCATTTTCAATTTTTATCAATCCTTCAATTGTCTCTTCAGTCTCAGCCAAATCCCTAAATTCATACACTCGATAACTTCTACTTTTTATTTCTCCAATTGTCTGCGCACCTCTCAAAAATAATACGCATAAAACCGCAAGTTGAGGTTTTAATAAATTGTAATGATCAGCAAGCAGCTGGCGATATTTAGGGACTCGAAAATCTGGACCAGTAACTTTAGCTACCAAGGCTTTTTCTCTCAATTTTTCAATAACAATTTTTACGAGATTTTCATCAAAAGAAACAACCGGGTTTCTACTTGATTTTTGATTGCATGCATTAGTCAATGAATTAATTGTCAGGGGATAATATTCAGGGGTGGCATATTCTTTCTCAATTAAAGCTCCGATTATTCTAACTTCCTCAAACGATAATATTTCCATACAGTTTTCACATATTTGTTAAATTGTAATTCAAAATAAATTCACGGGGCGAGAAATTCAAATAACTAATATTGATTGAGCCTGTTATTATTGAGCTGAACTGCAGTAGTAGATCAGACAATGTATTAAAAATAATAGTTCGGTTAACTATTTAAAACAAAAAAGCCTCAATTCGGACTGAAAAGAGGCTAAATTGAGTGAGCGCGGGTGGGCTCGAACCACCGACCTCTTGCTTAAAAGGCAAATGCTCTACCCCTGAGCTACGCGCCCATACAATTAAAATTTAGAGCACAAATATAAAATCAATTGATTTAAAAACCAATTTTGAGACCAAAATAATTGTCTGTTTTCATGTTAAACTTTAACAATTGTTAATCAGAGTTTTATCATTTAGTTCTGTTTTTTTATATATTTACTAAAATTTTGGGTATCTATGAAGGATTATCGGATATTAATAGCCGACGATGATGAAACGCTCTGCTATTTACTTAAGGAAGAGTTAATAAGCGAAGGTTACATCGTAGATATAGTTTACGATGGAAAAGATGCGATTGATTTACTTAAAAGAAGATACTATGATATTTTGTTATTAGATCTGGAAATGAGAGAAATTCATGGGGAAGAGGTATTAAATTTTACTAAAGAAAATTATCCTTCGCTTCAAGTAATTGTTCTTACAGCAAAGTCAGATGTTCGTACCGCAATCGAATGCATTAAAAAGGGGGCATACGATTTCATAACAAAACCCTATGAATTTGGTCAATTATGTATTACTATCGAAAGAGCAGTTGAGCATAAAGAACTTCTTATAAAGAATAAAATTCTTTCAACTAAGATTGATCAAAACACCAAAAATCTTATAATTGGCGATAGTGAAAAATTAAGGGAAATTTTAAGATTATCGGAACGTTCCGCAAAATCGGAATCCAACATTTTATTGGAAGGGGAAACCGGAACCGGTAAAGAATTAATTGCAGAATTCATTCACAAAAATTCTAACAGAGCAGATAAACCAATTGTTGCTATAAATTGCGCCAGCCTTCCAGATCAATTGTTAGAAAGTGAATTATTCGGTTATGAGAGGGGAGCATTTACGGATGCTAAAACCTCAAAACAAGGATTAGTTGAAATTGCTAATGGAGGTACACTTTTTCTTGATGAAATTGGTGAACTGAGTCTTACCCTTCAACCAAAATTACTAAGGTTTCTTGAAAACGGTGAATTCCGTAGAATTGGCGGAATTTCGAATTTAAACTCAAATGTGCGTGTTATAGGAGCGACTAATAAAAACCTGATGGAGGAAGCGGAGAAAAAAAATTTTAGACGTGATTTATTATTCAGGCTAAATGTAATTACGCTTACTATTCCCCCATTGCGGGAAAGAGAAAATGATGTTATTGCATTGGCAGAATATTTCCTTCAGAAGAAATCACCTATTAGAGCCATAAAAAAACTATCTCCCGAATCTCAAAAACTTTTGCAAAGTTACAGTTTTCCTGGGAATGTTCGAGAATTGGAGCACATGATTGAGAGAGCTGTAATTTTTTCTGATGGGGAGTTTATTCATCCTAAGGATTTAAATATGCCAAAAGATGAATTTAATTTTGGGACCAATTTCAGTATAGAGAACGAACAAATCTTGCCTCTTGAGGATCTGGAAAAAATTTACATTAAAAAAGCATTGGATTTTTTTAATTGGAACAGAGAAAATACCGCAAGGGCACTTGATATAAGTCAAAAAACACTTTACACTAAAATTATAAAATACAATCTAAAATAGAATGGATTCTGAAAAGACCGAACTCTCATTCAGGCATTTCGCTCACGACCTTAAAAATATTTTTAATCAAACTCTACTCAACGTTGAGTTACTTAGAAGAAATAAATTAACCAAGCAGGAAACCGATATAATTCTTGATAGAATTAAATTATCAACTAAATTGTGTGAGGATATCCTTAATGAATCAATTTCCCCGATTAAATTAAAAACAGAGTCCTCTGATAAAATAAACATCAATAATTTATTTGATGATTTGATTTGGGAAATAAAAAATATATCCCCTAACAATATTAAAGTAAACTTTAACGCGGATGAGAATCTCAAATTTATAACCGGAAGATACGTTGATTTTTATAGAATTTTTTTCAACTTATTGAATAATTCACTTCAAGCGATGCATTCAGACCCAGTTATAAATATCAAAACAGCAAACACTTTTTATAATAATAATGAATATATAGAAGTAGTTATTGAGGATAATGGAATTGGTATTAAAAATGAAAATTTAAGTGATATTTTCAAAAATAATTATTCTACTAGAAACAAAAGCTCTAACTCTGGACTCGGGCTTTTTATTGTAAAGACATTAATAGACAAGTACAGCGGCTTCTTGAATGTTAAAAGTCAATATAGTGTTGGTACTGAATTCCGGGTTACGTTACCAATTAAAAGAATTGTCTCAAAATTTGTTAATGAAACATCCAAAACCATCCTAATAGGTGATGACGAAGTAGTTTTGTGCGAACTACTCACTGAACTATTTAACTCCTATGGTTTTAATGTGATCTACACTCATAATGGAGATGAATTTTTAAGTGCATTAAATAACAATAAAATTGATTTAGTGATTATTGATAAAAATATGCCAATAATTAATGGGCTTGAATGTTTAGAAAAGATTAGCACGTTAAAATTAGATACTCAAATTATTTTTATAAGTGGATCGGGCGAGATTGATTTTCATAAATATTATAAAGATGGTCCAATTAAATATTTCCCCAAACCTTTCGATTTCGAAATGTTACTTAAATATGTTAATAAAATACTTATTTAATTCTTAGTCTTTACTATTGTTAAGATCAATTATATTCAAGTTATTAACATAAGGTGTTATTACTGGGTTTTTGATTGATTCAAACTTTTCGAGTATGTTAACTATATCTCTAGCCGCATTTTCAATTATTTCTATTCTTTTTTGAATCACTTCTAAGTCAAACTCCGGTTTGGATATTTCTCTCCTTATTGCCGCAGATGAAAGATTTATTAGGGTTAGAGGCTGTTTAATTTCATGATTTGCTGTAACAATTGTAGCTGAATATGTTTTAACTTTTTCAATTTGCAGAAGTAGTGAGTTTAGCTCACTAAACCGCAATGCTGAATTAATCCGTGCAACTAATTCAGTTCTATTAAAGGGCTTTTTAATATAATCAAAAGCTCCGGCTTGCAAGCCAGCTTTGAGATTTTCTGCATCGGTAAGCGCAGTCAATAAGATAATTGGAATCATTTTTGTGTCTTCACCTTGAATCAATTCTTTACAAACCTCATAGCCAGTAATATCTGGCATCATAATATCAAGTAAAATTAAATCGGGTTTTTCATCTCGAGCTGTTTGAATACCCATTCTGCCATTGTATGCTTTTACTACTTCAAATCCCTCATTCTCAAGTCTATCTTGAAGTAGAAAAACATTATCTGGATAGTCATCAATAACTAATATCTTTTTCATTCTTTCCGTGTCTTCTTGGTTATCTGACTTTTAATCTTAGCGAAGAAAATGGTTGAATCCAATGGTTTGGTGATCAAATCATCGAAACCATTTTTTTCTATAACAATTTTATTCTCTAGCATTGCGTATGCGGTTAACGCAATTACCGGTAAATTTTTAAATTTTTTATTTTCTCTAATCTTTTTTATGGTCTCAAATCCATCCATTTGCGGCATCATTATATCAAGTAATACTAAATCCGGTTCTATCTGGTTCAATACCAATAAACATTCAAGTCCATTATGAGCGAATATGGTATCGCAATCAATCATTTTCAACATCTCACCAATTGTATATAGAGCATCACTATCATCGTCCACTACAAGTATTTTGGGTTTGATTTCTTTGTTTGATTCAAATTCATTCTCATTAGATGATCTGATATCCTGCTTTACCTCTAATAAACTATTATCCGCTTGATGACCTACCATTTTTATATTTAGTCTATCCCTTAATACTTTCAACATGTCGAGAGGGTGATATTTAAATTTCACCGTCAATTCATATAGTTTTGAGTTTAAGGAATCAACAATATTATCGTCAAATGAACTGGGGAGTTTTACGATAACAGGCAACATTTTGAGATTTTTATCCTTTGAAATTCTATAAACCACATCCAAAAATTTATTGCCCATTGATGAAATATCAATTACTGCTATATCGTAATGCAGATCTTGATTAGCCGTTACAAAATCATTAAACTTATTAAAGTTATTGATAACAAACTTTTTCTCATTGCTTGAGACTAATATTCCATCCTCCCCGAAGATGGCAATCTTTAATGGGACTTTTCTTTCTTTAAAGAAAGCATCAGCAATCTCCTCAACTCTTTTTAAATCATCATTCGCGGTAATAAAATCAAATATTTTTGGTTCCCAGCCCACTCTTTCTTCCTCAATTAGTACAGTAAGAACGATTGGAATATTTTTTGTGCGTGGATTATTTTTTATAATTGCAATCATTTTCCAGATATTAATATTTGGATAGAACGGATCGAGTATAATTGCTCTATAATCATTACTCTCTAGTTGATCATTAATATCATCAACACTCTCCAAAAACAGAGTTTCGTAATTGTGGGAGAATAAATAATCGTATATCAATTTTTGCGATTCCTCGTTTTTATTGATAACCAATATTTTCAACGGTTGATTAAATCGAGTTGGTCTCTTTTCAACTGAATTATCTATATAAAGTTTTTCAAGGATAATATTAGGAATTGTGCAAATAAAATTTGACCCTCGCCCAACTTCACTTTTGACATAAATATCTCCATCAAGCAAGTTCACATATTTCTTGCATATTGCTAATCCCAATCCAGCTCCGCCAAACTTACGAGTTGAGCCACCTTCTGCTTGCTTAAATTCATCAAAAATTACTTTCTGATTTTCAGCAGATATCCCGATTCCAGTATCAAGAATCGAGAAAGTAATTCCATTATCAGCTTCCAGAATATTTAACGCTATAGTTCCAGAATCTGTAAATTTTACAGAGTTAACTAGAAGATTTAATAATATTTGCTCAAGCTTTGTTTTATCAGTTTCTACAAGATAATTCTTGCTGTTTATTCCTGTAACTATGAACTCAAGATTTTTTTCAATGGCCATTTGCCTTACTGTTTCGGTAACTTCTGATACTAATTCATCAAGGAGAAAAGCTTCTTTGTTAATCGTAATCTTTCCACTCTCAAATTTGGAAAATTCAAGAATGTTTGTAATTAAACCAAGCAATTTTTTTCCATTTCTGTGCACAATTCGGAGACGATCTTTTGCAATTGATTTTTCTTCCATTTCATTAATTAAAAGTTCTGTAAGACCCAGAATTGAGATTAGTGGTGTACGAAGTTCATGAGACATGCTTGCTAAAAATTCCGACTTAACTTTTGAAAGCTCAACTGCCTTTTGAGTCTGCATTTCTAGTTCCATGGCTTTTTCAGCAATTTGATGATGAAGCTCTTTTAATTCAAAATTCTGTTTCGAAATAAATTCGTTCTGTTTTTGATAGTCATCGTTTAGTTTACGCAATTCATCAACAAGATTTTCCAATTGCTCCAATGATTTTGCGTTTACCAAACCAATTGCTAGCTGCTCATGAATATTATCCAAATATGAAATTATACTTTCCGCTGGTGCTGACTCCGAAGCAAGTTCTAGTACAGCAACTGTTTCTTTATTATAAATCAATGGATAAATCAATAAATATTTAATCTTTACTGATGTAATTCCAACTTTTATTTCAGGGTAATTTTCTTGAAAATTAAATTCAATTTTCTCCTTTTTTTCAACTGCGTTTGAATAAATGTCGGAGGAATTGCGTGGAATTTCAATTTCCTCTCCAATTCCCTGTGATGCTATTAATCTTAATTTTGATTGCTCAACTAAATAAAGTACGCCAAAGGAAATATGGGTCGAATTGGTAATTTTCAGCAGTGCGGCATTCGAAATTTCGCTGAGAGAAGGATTTTGATTTATTAGCTGGATAAACTCAGTATATTCTTTTTCAGATTTCTTATTCTCTTCCAACTCGTCAAGCATTCTGTTGAAAGCTATACCAAGCATTCCAATTTCATCTTTGGATTCAATAATAACCCGATGAGTTAAATCGCCTTTACCGGTTAACTCTGCGGTTTCACTTAATTGCTTTAATTGTTTTCGCAACTTTACTGTTGAGATAAGGACCAATAAAATTGTTATTGCACTGCCGGCAAGAATTAGTAAAAACACAACCGAGCGTAATGATTGACTGAATTCGAAACTATCTTTGTAAGTGTTAAATATTATAAAACCAACTTTACCCCCTGGTATAATTAATGATTTTGGAGTATAGGTGGAAGCAACAAAATCCTCAGTAGCAAGTTGCTGGGTGTGAACATCAAAATTGTTCTTATACCTTAAATATTTTTCAGCTTCAATAATGTTTAGCGCAAATTTTTGATTCTTCTCATTGTTCGAAATTTCATAAAGTGTACCATTCAAAATAAACGCTACTTCGGCTCTAATCTTAACCGAAATTCTATCAAGCAGATCTGTCGAAATTAAGATTCCCGAAAAAATTATTTTATCGTTATTTACTCTTTCATACCTCAAGAGAATGTTGGGATTATCATTAAAGAACTTCTGAATTGTGTTTGCTCGGAAATTAATGAAAGCTTTCTTATTAATTACGAATTCGTCCTTTCTAATTAATGAATCACTTTCAACAGTTAGTATAAAATCTATAGCGGTAGAATCTAAGTTAATTGTCCTATAATTCTTTGTTTGGGGTAATATGGATTGAAAATCTTCCTCAAATAATTGTATTTCGTTTTGAAGTGAAAAAATAAAATCATTAGCAGAATTTAGAAGTGACTTAGACTGCTGATTTGAAATGACATTAGCAGCGAGAGAATAAAATATTACTGTAGAAGTAACAGAAATTGTTAAAACAATAAAAAAGGTAATTATTATAAATTTTACACTTAGCTTCATTACACATATGATATGGTTTAAATAAAATATTCAAAACTCTTTTTCAGCGTATTATTATGATTGCTACTCTGTGTCTATTTTTTCTGATTCTTCTTTTTTCTCAAGCTCTAACTGCTTTTTATATTTTTCTATATCAATCTTATTTTTTTCTCTCTCAATTTTTAATTTAAGTTCATCCTTGCTGTTCAATACCCTCTCTCGAAGTGATGGAAGGATCTCTGCTTTTATAAGTATAATTATTTCCTTTGTGTTAAATTCTTTTTGATCATAACCAAAAATGTACCGGAGGCCAAGTACCCACCATGGTAAATCCCTTAAAAATGGGATTCCCCTGCGAACCAAGGTTTCCTCTGTTGTAAATAGGCCTCCAATTGCAGTTTCTTCTCCATTAAGGAGAAGTACTTTTGTGGCCGCGGTGGTTTTTCTAATTTCGGTACTTACAACATCTGGCAACGCTGAACTTCGCTCAACAATTAAATTTAGATAAACATAGTCAATACCCTCTTCGGAATAAATATATGGGGTTACCTCAATAATAGTACCCGTTGAAAAAAATTTGTCAATTAGATTACCAGCAAAGTCTCTTTCCTTTATTGAATAATCGGAACCAACCTGTGTTCTTCCTTTAATTCCATTAATAACGGAGACTGTTGGACGGGCAAGAATTTTACCAAGATTTTCTGTTTCAAAAAAGCGAAACATTGCGGTGGCATCTCCATCAAAGCTACCCATTGTAAACTTTGAAGCCGTGTTAACATTAAATTCTGGTGGCTGCTGTTGCACCACATCTTGATTAGAAGTTTGCTGTTGCTCCTGTAATGTTACTAGTTTGCTTCCTATTGATAGCCCCCCTTTTGACAATAAAAACTGCCAGTTAACTCCCCTCTCAACCATTTCACTAACGTCACCCTCAAAGAGCAATGCGGAAATTCTAACTTCTCTTTCATCAACAGGGACGTAAATATCTTTTGTCAACTCCGAACGAGTATCCTCTTTTCTCTTTACAACTATAACATCGGTACGTTCTTCTAAAATTAAGTTTTTTGATTGAGTAATTATTAGGAGAGCCTTTTTGTACTGCATTTTATCAATTTCAAATCCAATAGGATCAGCGTTCACTTCGTTTGAAACAATTCGTTTGCCATTAGTTTTTTCACTTACTTTACTCAAAATTTCAATAGCCTGGTTAAAAGGTATTGCTTCAGAAAGAGAAACTAATTCCTCTGGATTTACATAGCCCTGCAATTTTTGTTTAAGGTCAATCTGCCCGGTAATTATCTGGCAGATCGCAAACGTAATTATTAGAAATAATAATTTTCTCATTTTATTCACTCTAATTTTTTTCTTTCTCAAGTTTCAATGCAACGTTTTCTATGATGCCCCCCTTATTCAAAACAAAATTCACTTCATTACGTTGATAGTTAATATTTGTTAAGTAACCCAAATAAACTTGGTCGCCTTCCCACAATAAAAATGTACTTCCGCTGGCGTCAGATAAAAAGGCTCCATCGGGAATTAAGGCTAAAAGCTTTGCTGTCTGAACATCTAAAAGTTTATTGGTATTTGGAGGAATTTCATTTCGGATTAGAGGATAGAAAAAATCATACGCAAAGTTTGGAGTTAATGAATTTTCTTTCACATTCTTGACGTAAAATCTTTCATCGGTAGTAAAATACACTTTAACGTTGAATTTAAAATTCACCAAGTAATGTGGTATTCCATCGCTGTCTACTTTCACATTGTTAGCTAACTCAACATTTGTAATTTTTTTTAATTCTTTACTTTCCTCAATAGAATATACTAACCTAAATAAATCGTTAAACTCCGCCGTTCCAACTAAAATGTAATTATGAAAATTAAAAGTTGTTCCGGTTTCAGTATTATCGTACTCAATATTCACGAATGAATTGCTTGAAAAGTTATAGGTAACTTGATTGACAAAATCGAAAAATTTTGTTTGAGATATTGTGTATGGTATAGAATATTTACGGTTGGCGAGTATAGAATCTAATTGCGCCACTCTTTGAGTTAAAAAGAATAGCTGTTCATTCAAGGCTTCGGTATCCAGCTGATATAATTTCAATTCATTTATTTTAGCTTCTTTTTCAGAAATTGTATTCTTCTGAATATAGAACACAAATATCCCGCCACCGATCAGAATCAGAAATAGTATTACAGCAATAATTACGGTATTTTTTACTTTAACATTCATTGAACGTTCAAGGAATCAGTTTTAGGGATTAATGAAAATTTCATTGAATATGAAAAAGCATTTTTATCTCGGAGCGGTTCATAATTAATATTTTTTAATAGTGACGCATTATTAAACTCGGCAAATTCAGTTAGTACAGTTCTATTTAATGAAAAACCGGTAATCTGAACTTCTTCTTCACTTACAGGTTCCAAACGAGATACCCAAAAACTTCTGCGTCTTTCAACGAAATCAGCTATTCTGTTTATCGATTGATTCCACATTCCTGCACCAACTACAGCAGAATCAAGAATTGATTGAGTCGCATCAAACGAGTTAATTTTGGCATCGAGAGGAGTTATCTGATCAACCAGCGCCTGGTTTTGTTTCTGCCTAAGAATCATATTATTGATTTCGTAATCGAGCTCTCTTATATCCTTAACATTCGATAGAGCAGAAAATGTGAAGTAGAATGCTGCTGCAAATAATAGCACAAGAAGTGCGTAACTGTGCCAGCCAAACTGCAGTAGCTTCTGATTCTCTTGAATTCTTCGGGGGAGAAAATTAATGCCTGTAGTTAGTTTATCTAATTCATCGAAATATTCAACACCAACTGAAAGTGGAATGGCGTACAAAGCTAAATTTTTAGTCTCTTCTTCATTAAGATTTGACGAGTCAATAGATGTAAATTGCAGTTCTGTAACATTTGCTTCAGGAAATGTACCAAAGAAGGATAGTATTAAGTTTTCTGATCGGTCTTCTCCGCATAAAATTATATTATCAAGTTTTGGTATTCCCCCATTTTCCATTTCTAAAAGTATTTTAGAAAAATATACATCATAAGTGTGAAGATTTTTTGTACCAATGTCTAATGTAGTACCAATATGTTTGAGCTGTTGGCCTTCCAAAAAGATTAGTTTACTATATTCTTTTCCGATATAAACAATTAGAGAATAATCTTCAGGGAAAAATTTATTTGATTTAGAGATGTAATAAGCTAACGAAAGCTCTGCTGTTTTAATTGTGGGTATTTTTAAAAATCTTCTTTTATTGAAAGTCGCAAGTCTCTCAATCATATCAACACAATGAAGCTCCCCTTCAAGGTAAACGCCAAGATTGGTTTTCTCATTTATTTCCATTACATCGATGTTATCTGCTGTAACCACAATTCCTTTGGAATCGAGCAGACTACTCTTAATCATCTGAATCATTTTTTTATGATTCGAATCGCGAACACCTTCGTAATTAATAAAATTTACCGTGGGTTCTGTTAGTATAGGTATAAATGAAAGAGTAGGAATTTTAAAATCAAATAAAACCGAGTTGAGAGCGGCTACATCAGATAAATCTTTGTGACTGGGTTCTGAGATCGAATCGAAAGATAAATCTTCCCCAAAGGTCGAGTCAAAATTATCAAGTTGATCTGATTTATTAAAATCGACATTGGCATTATGTGTGGTAGAAATAGAAGTTAACCGGAGAATTTTCATTCCCGATTTTCCCTTTTCCACAACGGCTAATTTCGCATCGTTGCCTTCACAATATAAACAGACAATTTGTTTCAAACTAACCCTTCATTAGTTGCATCATTCTTGTTTTGTTGTTGGAATAAGCCAGTGCATTTTCCTTTGATATTTTTTTCTCAGCGTATAAACGTAACAAATCTTGTTCCATAGTAACCATGCCCTGAGGGCCCGATTGGTTAATCATCATGTAAATTTCACTGGTATTATTGTTTTTTATTGCCGCTTTTACACTTGGAGTAACCAGAAGAACTTCTTTTGCCATTGCTCGCTTACCATCCAAGCTTGGTACCAATTTTTGCGAAACAACTGAAATTAGAACATCTGCAAGTCTATTTCTAACCCGCTCCTGTTCATTGGGATGAACCTCAGCTATAATACGATCAATAGATTCAACTGCCGAGGAAGTATGGAGAGTTGAAAATACTTTATGGCCGGTATCAGTAACTTCAAGTGCGGATAAAATCGTCTCGGGGTCCCTCATTTCACCAATAACAATAATATCAGGATCCTGTCTTAATGATTGTGTAACACCATCTTTAAAGGAAGTAACATCGCGTCCAACTTCTCGGTGCTTAATTAATGATTTTCGTGAACGATGAACATATTCAACAGGTGACGCAATAATTACTATATGGCACGGATCAAAATCATTATGAAAGTCAATTATTGCGTCCAGAGTTGTTGATTTACCTGAACCGGTAATTCCGGTAATTAGCGACAACCCAAATTTTATATAATTGTGGCTCATCGTTTTAACAGCAAATGGGTGAAATTCTAAACTTTCAAGAGGTCTAACAGAGGCTTGAATGGCGCGCATATTCAGCGCCAAACTATCAAGATCAAAATAGGCATCAGCTCTAAATCTAACATCCTTATTAATCTTGTTGTATTTAAAAGTATAGCTAAAATCCAGATTTCGTTTTTCCAGAAGAAGTTGAATCTGACTTTTATTTAATAAAGCTAAAATTAAAGTTGAAGCTTCATCTTCTGTAAATTGGGGTATATCTGCAACTCTCTCTTTCTTGCCGAAGATTCTAAACCAAACACTTTCCTGAACACCATAACCACCAATCTCAATATCAGAGGCATTTCTTTCAAGCATCAAGGCAAGAATATGATTCATGAGGTTATAGAGCATCAGCTGATGTTCTTGGGGTAATTGGTGTATGTTTTCCGAAATATACCTAACGCGTTCGGGACCCAGAATAGTTAATGGAATTCTTGAGGCGAACGCTGAAAGAATTTGCTTAGCTTCTGATAACATCAGCACTTCCAACTAGTTACTTAAATATATGCTTTAATTAAACCTAAGTAAATAATAGAATTGAAATATTAGTCTTCCATTGTCGCGCCAATCACTTCTTGAATTGAAGTGAAACCGAGTCTAACTTTTTCAAAACCAGCTTCCCGAAGATTTAAAGTACCATCTTTGCGGGATTGATCACGCACAGCTTCTTCATCAACATCTTCACCCGATTTAACAATTATTCTTTTCAGTTCTTTTGTAAAATAGAGCGCTTCATGAATGGCTAATCTTCCTTTGTAACCAGAACCATTACATTTATCACAACCCACAGCCTCATAAATTTCGGAACCCGCCCAATCTTTAATATTGAGACCTAAACCGACTAAATGCTCTTCTAAGTTTGTAACTTTTTTCTTACAAACTCCGCACAATCTTCTTATTAGGCGTTGAGCAACAATAATATTAATTGCATAGGCAATAAGAAAAGGCTCAACACCCATTTTAAATAAACGAGCAACAGCACTTGGCGCATCATTTGTATGTAGAGTTGAAAAAGTTAAGTGACCGGTATTAGCAAGTTTAATAGCGGTTTCAGCGGTTTCTTTATCACGCATTTCACCAACTAAAACAATATCGGGATCGTGACGCAAAATGGCTCTGATGGCTTGCTCAAAATTCATTTTGTGACCAATCTTTAATTGTCGTGCGCCTTCAATAACATACTCTACAGGATCTTCAACAGTTAAAACGTTTTTTGTTGGATTAATTACTTGATATAATGCAGCGACCAATGTTGTAGATTTGCCGCTTCCAGTAGGTCCGGTAAGAATAATCATTCCCTGTGGCTGATTGATAGCTTTAACAAATGCCGAATTTGCATAACCGGTTAATCCAAGTTTTCCCAAATCTTTTATAACTTTTCTATCATCAAGAATTCTTATTACTATACTTTCAAATTTATTTTTAAGCTCAGTACCAACTGTGGGAAGCACCGAGACACGGAAACGAATTGTATGCCCATCAATTTCTCGTTGAATAAATCCGTCCTGCGCTTTCTCTCTTTCAAAACGATCCATACCTTTAGATCTATCTTTAACAACAGCCATAACAGCTTCGGGCAAAGTATTTTCTTGGGTGTGCCATAGTGCAAGTTTACCATCTAACCTAAAATGAATTTCGGTTTTATTTCCCGATTGTGGAATTATGTGAATATCACTAACTCCTTTACGTGTCCCTTCAACTAATGCGGCTTCAATTAAATTAATTAGAGCGCTTTTATTTATTTCGGCATCAAGTTCATCTTCATTCAAAGAAGGTTCATCAGTATCTACTTGAATTTCTTCATTGGAATCTTTCAATATTTTTAAGAACTCATTCTCGGAAGTAACAATCATCGAGATTAATTTATCGTATTCTTTCTTTCGTAAATAGTTTATCTCAAATTTTTTAACATTCAGTGTATAAGCTACTTTTGGTAAGTTTCTATCAGTAGGATCAACTGCCGCAAGAATTAATTTTTCTTTTATCTTTTCGTCAAATTTAAAAGGAATTACTCTATAATCAAGGAGCATTTTACGAACATCATCTCCTTGCTTATTCATTAAGTTTTTAATCTCGCCAATCCGTTCATCCGAAAGTTCTTCAGGATGAATGTTTAATTCTTTGAATGCATATAGAATTGCAACTTCACGGAATATTACATCATGATCAAATTTAAATTCTTCAACCAGAATTTGCGCAAGATTTCTCTTAAGCTTATGCTGGTCAGCATCTTTAATTTTTAGTGCTTGCTCTAATATTTGGTAATCGATTATTCCCTTTTTGAGAAGCAGGTAACCAATTTTGTCGGTCATTTCAAGTTGTGAATCTTGCATAATTTATCCCAGTACTGGTGATTTTGGACTTATTGTAGCTGTTTCTGCAGATACTAAAGTTAAGCCGATCATAACAATCATAATAACCATAGCAATAACAACCTGTATCAATTCAATCACATTTTTTAATCTATAAACAGTTTCGCTTTCGTAATAATTTGCCAGTTGAAGCGCTGTATTTTTAATTGTGCCCGTCTCTTCTCCCGAGTGGAATCTAGAAAGTGCGGTGTCAGAAAATACTTTAGATGCTTCGAATGCTTCAGTAATACCAATACCTCGTTTGATCATCAATGGAATCGAAACATTTTTTATCTGTTGTTCGAAGTAGGCGTTATCGGTTGCCTCCGCGGCAATTCTAATTGGATCAATGCTTTCTGCAGAGCCGCTATAAAGAGTATAAAATACTCGGCAAAAAACTTCAATTAAGGTTTTATGAATCAGCGAACCCATTATCGGCATTTTTAAAATATATTTATCGATAATTAATTTTCCAGATCTTGTTTTGCTAAACTGCCAAAATGCAATTAGAGGTGCTATCATACCAATAATTACAAGCCAAATATTGCCGATTAGAAAATCACTAAAATGTAGAGTTGCGGCAGTAAGGGGGGGAAGTTCAATTTTAAATTTCACAAACAATTTTGCTGTTTCGGGGAAAATATATCCTACATAAAAAATTACAGCTAAGAAAAGTACAAACAATGTTACTATTGGAGTAATAAGCGCGGAGCGTAAATTTTTTCTAAATTCTTGTTGCCTCTCTAAAAATTTTGCCGTTGCTTTATAAATCTCCGCCATATTACCGCTCTTGGAAGCTAAGCCGAGCATATATGAGGTAAATTTTCCAAACACACTTTGATACCTCAAAAAGACTGCTTCACTATCGGCTCCTTTTTTCAAATCGGCATTAATTTGCTTTAAGGTTTCCTTTAAAGTTTTGTTTTGAATGTCGTTGATAAGCAAAGTTAAGATTTCACTAAAAGGAAGTTTTTGTTCGAGCAATTCCGCACTAATTTTAACGAACGAAACAATATCTTGTTGAGGGGGCTTAAAATTAATATCTATTAATTTGCGGTTAACGGATACAACTTCATAACCTAGTTTTCGAAGTGCGTTTGCAACTTCATCTTTATTGTAAGCGCGTTGTTCACCAACAATTGGCTTTTCTTTACCTTTTCTAATCTTATACAGATATGCAGATTTTTTTTCAATGGATTGGAGCTTAAGCTGGTTCTTTTTAATTAGAGCATTAATTTTACTTTTTGCTATCGAATAAGATTCTTCGGTCAAGTTCCCCGTAATTACTTGTCCGTTAGGGCGTTGTGCATTAAAACGAACTTCAACCATTTATTATCCGGTTTTGTATAAAAAGAAAGCCGGCATTACCAATATTTTATTTTGGTACTACCGGCTCTAAAATAACAAAAATTAATATAAAATTAATTATTGATTGTAGTTGAGGTTATTGCATTCGGACCAACCACCATTGTTACCTTAACTGCGCTCGTTCCATTGTTTCCGGTTTCATTTCCCGTTCCAACCAAGGTTACTGATTGTGCGGCTACTGTGGCTGCATAAGTTCCATTTCCTGTTGTATCTAGTGTACCTGGAATTGTCCAACCTGTAAATGTATTGTTTCCACCACCCAATGCACTTGGTTTTCTATAATATTGTTGTGATAAGGATGCTAAGTTTGTTAAATCACTTATTACCGCATCTCTATTGGCTTGTGAACTGCTAGCTGTAAATACGTTGATTCCTACTACTACTGCGATACCAACTATAATTACACCCAATACGATTAATAATAATTGTTGCTGTCCCATCTGTTTCTCCTAATTTAGTTTATTATTTGTGTTCTGAATGTGTTTGGTAAAACTGTCATTTTTACTTTAACCGAATCATTGTTGGTTACCACTTCATTGCCTGTCGCCGTTAAAACAACACTATCGGCTGTTACAACTGCAACAAAATGTCCATTGGCGGTAGTGCCTAATTCAGAGGGGATTTGCCAACCGGTAAAAGCACGAGAGCCGCCGCCAAGCGATGCTGGTTTTAAATAATATTGTTGAGCGAGAGCTGCTAAATTTACGAGCTCGTTAGTGATGTTAGTTCTTTTGGCTTCTATCGCGTTTGATCTGAATAAATTGATTCCGGCAAATATTGCTATCCCAACTATTACTATTCCAAGTAAGATAAGAAGAAGCTGCTGTTGACCCACTACAAAATTCCTTTTTTATTTGCCGGTAATTTTTTCCAGTTGAAAAAAAATATTTGTTCACATTTAGATGACAAATATTAAACCAGAACAAAAAAAGCATCGGAATTATATAAATCTTGAGAAAAATAGGAATTTCTAAGGAAATAGCAAATAGAAAAATCTCCCATTCCGGAAGATTTTTCAAATGCTGTAATACTTACATGTAAAAAGGTTAATTTTTAACTTTGATATGAAGCTCGGTTAATTGGGCTTCATCGACAAAAGAGGGGCATTCATCCATTAATGAGATCCCGCTAGAGGTTTTGGGAAACGCGATCACATCTCGAATTGAGGTTCTTCCCGCAAACAACATTGCTAGTCGGTCGAATCCAAACGCAATTCCACCGTGAGGCGGTGCACCATACTTAAATGCACCCATTAGGAATCCAAATTTTTCTTTGGCTTCTTCATCACTTATACCTAAAGCCTTGAACATTTTTGCCTGCAATTCAGCGTCATGAATTCTGATACTTCCTCCAGCAATTTCATTTCCGTTCAAAACTAAATCGTATGCACGAGCTTTCACTTGACCAGGATCGGTATCCATCAGCGGAATATGCTCAACTTTTGGAGATGTAAATGGATGATGCATTGCGTAAAACCGTTTTGACTCTTCATCCCATTCAAATAATGGGAAATCGGTTACCCATAATAATTTAGGATCCGCATCCGGCTTTATTAATTCCATCCTTTTTGCCATTTCTAATCTAAGAGTACCCATAATATTTAATGTACGTAATTTGGGCCCAGTTAGAAGTAATAATAAATCACCTGGTTTTGCATTAAAAGTAGAGATTAAATTTTTCTTCTCTTCATCTATTAAAAATTTGGAAATTGGTGCTTCTAATTCATTTTCTTTCACTCGCATCCAAATTAGACCGCCAGAGCCGAGCTTTTTGACAAAGTCTGTTAAGTTATCTAATTGGTTTCTGGTATAGTCTCCGCATCCTTCAGCTACAATACCGGTTATTACCCCATTATTTGTTAATGAATCTTTGAAAACTCTGAAGTCCGAATTAGCGAATACATTATTCAATGTTTTCATTTCAAGGTTAAAACGTAAATCTGGTTTGTCACTTCCAAATCGCTCCATTGCCTCATCAAATCCAAGGCGCATTATTGGTGTCTGTAATTCCCTGCCAAGTATTTCTTTAAAGAATACTTTCATCAATCCTTCCATCATCTCAAAAATATCCTCAACATCTACAAATGACATTTCCACATCAATTTGAGTAAACTCATATTGTCGATCTGCTCGCAAATCCTCATCTCTAAAACATTTTACTATTTGAAAATATCTATCGAGACCTGAGACCATTAAAATTTGCTTATAGGTTTGAGGCGATTGAGGAAGCGCATAAAATTTTCCTTTGTGCATCCTGCTCGGTACGAGAAAATCTCTTGCACCCTCGGGTGTACTTTTCATTAATATGGGAGTTTCGACTTCAACAAAATTTTGAGCATCAAAATATTTTCGGGTTATTAAATACATTTTATGACGCAGAAGTAAATTCTTTTGCATCTCCCCTCTTCTTAAATCGAGATACCTGTATTTCAGTCGTAAATCTTCGCTAGCTTCAATGTTATCCTCAATTGGGAATGGCGGAGTTTCTGCATGATTAAGAATTATTAGATTATCAACCATTACATCGATAGCTCCGGTTGGGACTAGATTATTTTCCGTTCCTTCTGGTCTTTTTCTAACTTTCCCTTCAATAGATACAACGAATTCACTTCTAAGCTTTTTACCAAATTCATGTGCATCGGCATTGTAAGAGGGTTCAAAGACAACCTGAGTAATTCCATATCTATCACGCAACTCAATAAAAATTACTCCGCCCAAATCTCTTCGTATAGCTACCCAACCATTTAAAACAACCGATTGCCCAATATTGGATTCTCTCAACTCGCCGCATGTATGTGTTCTACGCTTAAACTTCATCTCTTTACCACTCTCCTTCAATGTTTTAGGCGCAAAGATAGTTAAATGATTATGGTGATTCAAATTTTGAGGAAATACAAATTCATTTTTCTAAATTTGCCAAAACTAATTTTAACTACTATGAAAATTCTGGTTGACGAAAACATACCTCAGGCTAAGGAAGCTTTTTCATCTCTCGGCGAAGTTAACTTTGTAGCTGGAAGATCAATTACAAATGAGATGTTAAACGATGTTGATGTTTTATTGATTCGCTCAGTTACAAAAGTAACCGAACAACTTATAGCCGGGACAAAAATTAAATATATTGCTACGGCTACTGCTGGAACAGATCATGTTGATAAAGATTGTTTAGCAAAATTGAATATCAAGTTTGATGATGCCGCCGGGTGCAATGCTTATTCAGTTGCCGAGTATATTATCACAGCTTTATCAAAAATATTTGTTGAAAATAATTTACGGTTCAAGAATAAAAACCTTGGCGTAATAGGATGCGGCAATGTGGGGAGTAAAGTTGCGCGGTTTGCCAAAGCGATTGGTTTTAATGTTTTGTGTAACGATCCACCGCTGGCAAGAAGGGATAAAAATTTTCAGAATTATTCATTCGAGGAAATTCTAAATTGTGACATAATAACCTTACATGTTCCGCTGAATATGAATGGTATCGATAAAACTCATCATTTGTTTTCTGAAACAGAATTTTCGAAACTAAAGAAAAATGTTATTTTTATTAATGCCGCACGAGGGGAAGTAGTAGAGACAAATTCACTAAGAAATTTTATATCCACAAATAATAATTCAACCATTTTGGATGTTTGGGAGTTCGAACCCGATTTTGATTCAGAAATTCTAAGCAATATTGATATAGGAACTACACATATTGCTGGTTATTCGTTAGAAGGTAAATTAAACGGCACCAAATACGTTTATGATAAGTTGTGCAATTTTTTAGGGGTGCCAATTGGATGGGAACCCAGATATCCAGAAATTGCAAATCCCATAATTGATTCTGGTGACATGGATTCTCTTGAACATTTATTAAATTATGTAACTAATCAGATTTACCCGATAGCCGAAGATCACAAATTACTATTTGAAGCTGTTGATAAAACTGAGTTTGAAAGAAAAAAACATTTTGATTTACTAAGAAAAAATTATCGCGTCAGAAGAGAGTTTAACAATTATACAATTAAACTAAATCAAACCAATAATCACTTTAAAGAACAGTTAGAGAAATTGCGTTTTAATATTATTTAGTAACAACCATTTTTTTAACACTAATAGAATTATTGGCGTACAAAGCGTAAAAATAAATACCGCTTGAAATATTTAATTTATCGGTTCTGAAAGATACTTCATAATTGCCGGAATTTTGAGGAGCATCTACCAAAACTGCTAATTCCTGCGACAGTTGATCATAAACCACAAGCTTAACCTGCATTGTTTCATCGAGTGAATATTTAATTGTTGTAGTTGGATTAAATGGATTTGGATAATTTTGATACAACTCGAATTTTTTTGGAATATCTGCTGTAACATGGGTTTCAGATAATACTTCAGCAATTTTTGCAAGCGATCCAATTGCAAGTTTCGTACACTTTAAATAATAGGGTATATTCATTTTATCAATAAGATCCGCAGATGTATGATACCAAGGATTTCTATCAGTGTACAAATCTTCAATAAGCATAACTGCTGTGATAAAATAACCCCAAAAAGAAGCATGGTCACTTGCCAGACTTCCGGGATTTTCTAAAATTAGATTTAAACCGGTACTATAATTTTTATTCACGGTTTTAATCGTCTCTCCCAAATCAATAGATTTACCATAATTCCTTACATGGAGCCCTGCTTTGGAATCATTATTTCCATCGTATCCAATCATATCTAAATTGATTACTGCTATTATACTATCCTTTCTTAAGTATGCTTGATGCGCATAATATTTACTTCCTAAAAGTCCTTGCTCTTCATGATCAAAAAAAGCATAAATAATTGTGTACTTTGTTTTAAATTTAGAAAGAATGCGCGCGGCTTCGAGAACCGCAATAGTACCGCTTGCGTTATCATCTGCCCCAGCCGCAATATTTGAAAATGGCATATTATCATAATGGGCACAAATTATAACCTGCTGGTTGGGCAGTTCCTTTCCGGGTTGAACTGCATATATATTTTGTCCATTATTCTCAAAATCCTGAGTATAGGTATTTAAGCCTAATCCGACCATTCTATTTCTTAACCAAGCGGCGGCATAAGCATTCCCAACATTTGAGCTGTGGCGCGAACTAATTAATACGGGACCTGCCAATAATGTTACTGGTACCTCTCCAGTTAATTTTCTCAGATTTTCAACTAAAGTATCCTGATTAACCTGATTAATTGCAGAGTAGACTCGGTAATCTATATTTTGAGAATAGACAACAGAATAAAGAATAATGCCGATCACATAAAAGTTTAATAATAGTTTTCTCATTTGCCCAATCACTATTTTTATGAATGTTGAACGTATTTGGGGGAATACCTATGCTCACCTAAGTTTTGAATCGATTATTGGAATAATGAACGAGGTCAAATCTACCTAAATTCACTAAAATGGAAAATGAAATAATTTTTCATCAAAAATTTGCATTTATTAGCAACCAACCTTATATTTTGAGTTATTAAATAACAATTTCCTAAATAAATTAAGTGAAAACATGCTAGACGAATTAGATTTGACAATTTTAAGAATTCTCCAGGAAAATGGAAGAACCAAGAGAAGTGAATTGGCGGAAGCTATTGGACTCTCAATTCCTTCACTCAGCGATCGATTGAAAAAACTTGAGGAACACAAAATTATTGAAGGCTATTTTACAAAACTTAACCGTCACTCTTTTGGATATGATTTAATGGCTTTTGTTACTGTGATTATGGAATCATCGAAATATTATGATAAGTTTGCCGAACATATCAAAAAATCTCCCGAAATTTTAGAATGCTACTCCACTCTTGGGGAAGGTTCGCACGTTTTAAAAGTGTTAGCTAAAGACACAAAAACACTTGAGGCGCTTCTCAGTAAAATTCAATCGTGGCAGGGCGTTACACGTACGGTAACAAGTTTTGTTCTCTCGGTTATTAAAGAAACGACAAGTTTAAATATACAATCAAAAAAGGAGTCAGAATGAGCGCATTAACCCCCAAAGATGTTGTGGCCTTCGCAAAAGGAAACAACATAAAATTTATTGATTTCAAATTCATGGATTTTCCGGGACAATGGCAGCATTTTACAATTCCGGTTCAAGAATTTAGTGAAGATACTTTTGTGAATGGATTGGGCTTTGATGGATCTTCCATTCGCGGTTGGAAGCATATTCATGAAAGTGATATGTTAATCATTCCAGATGCGAATACAATGTTTGTTGATCCTTTTATTGCTTCCCCAACACTATCATTAATTTGCGATGTTTATGAACCCGCTACAAAAGAAAAATATTCAAGATGTCCCCGTAACATTGTTCAGAAAGCGGAAGCATATTTAAAATCAACTGGTTTGGCTGATGTAGCCTATTTCGGTCCCGAAGCAGAATTTTTCGTTTTTGATGATGTTAAATTTGATTCAGGTCCAAACTTTGCTTTTTTTGAAGTTGATTCAATTGAAGGTAAATGGAATTCGGGACGCGAAGAGGGACCAAACTTGGGTTACAAACCTCGCTACAAAGAAGCTTATTTCCCGGTTCCCCCAACTGATAAATTGATGGACCTACGTAATGAGATGGTTGAAAATCTTATTAGTGTCGGAATAGAAGTTGAAGCCCAGCATCATGAAGTAGCCAGCGGTGGTCAATGCGAAATTGATATGAAATATAAACCATTACTCAGAGCGGCAGATCAATTATTGATGTTTAAGTATGTGGTAAAAAATACTGCGGTAAAGAATGGAAAGACGGTTACCTATATGCCTAAACCAATTTTTGGTGATAACGGAAGTGGTATGCACGTTCATGTTAGTTTATGGAATGGGGGAAAACCTTTATTTGCCGGCGGCGGTTACGCAGGATTAAGTGAAACGGCCCTCTACTTTATTGGCGGATTACTCAAACATGCGCCATCATTATTAGCTTTAACAAATCCAACTACAAACTCTTACAAAAGGTTAGTTCCGGGATTTGAAGCTCCAGTTAACTTAGCCTATTCATCAAATAACAGAAGCGCTTCAATCCGTATTCCTTACGGAAATAATCCTAAAGCAAAACGTGTTGAATTCCGATGCCCCGATCCTTCGAGCAATCCATATTTAGCATTCTCGGCAATTCTGATGGCGGGAATTGACGGAGTTCTAAATAGAATTGATCCCGGTGATCCTCTCGATAAAGATATTTATGATATGTCTCCAGAAGAGTTAAAAGACGTTCCATCAACACCCGATTCATTAGCAAGTGCGCTTCAAGCCCTCGCTGATGATCATGAGTATTTATTGAAAGGTGACGTATTTACAAAAGATGTAATTAGCACCTGGATAAATTATAAAACCGCAAGAGAAGTAAAACCTGCGGCTCTACGACCTACACCTTTTGAATACGAAATGTACTTTGATATTTAGTTGTTGTTTGTTTGAAGTGTAAAGCCCGGTTACGCCGGGCTTTTTTATTTCGGGAAAATTATTTCTTGTGTTCGGAAAGCTCGTGGAAATTGACTTTTTAATCCCTCAGAAGACGCAGACGCAGTTCCAATAACCTGGTTTCGATATAAAACAATCTTTTGCCCAAAAGGCATAAATTCTTTGCGAATAATTCCGCCGCCAAAATAGATTTCCAATTCTTCCTTATCTATTTCAACACAATTATTTTGTGCGCTACTTCCCAGCAACTGTGCCGCCGCGGTGTGAATTTGTAACTTATCTCTTTTATCTATTGATCCAAGCTTTGAACCAATTCTCATAAAATTTTCTATTATTCCCCCATTCCAATTTCTATCGACAAAATAAACATCACCATTTTTATTTATGTACTTATAATTTTCGAAGACCTGGTAAGGTATTGCAAATCTTTCCGAAATTTCCTTTAGGTATATTTGAATTTTGGGTTGGGTATGTCTTATAAACTCATGCTTCTTTTCTTTGGGAGAGTATTTTTGATTTGCCTCTGTATCATCAGTCTTAACTAGCTTGGCAACAAAGAAACCTTCCGAGTGATTATCCCAGGGTAAAATTCTTCTAGTTTTTTTGAGTTCATCATTTAAGTGCTCTCCCGCATATTTTGTAAATCCATCAATTGATTTTATTGGAAGATCGAACTCCAACAATTCAACTGGATATTTATTTAATACTTTATTCACCACATATTCATTCTCTTCCAGTGATAAGGTACATGTTGAATAAACAATTTCACCTCCAACCTTTGCCATCTTAATAGCGGCAACAAGCAGTCTAATTTGTTGTTCGGAGAGAGCTTCTGCCTTTTTAACATCCCACCAATTACTCACCTCCCCTTTTTTCTGAACAATTCCCAAAGCACTGCATGGCGCATCGACTAAAATTTTGTCAAAGTAATTATCATAAATCTTGCTTAAAAGTTCACCTTTACCTTTAAGAACTCCTGTATTCATTGCGTTTATTTTATCTAGATTGAAAATCAAACTTTTCATTCGCTCGAGTGAAATCTCATTTGCTACAAGTGTACCTCTATTATTCATCAACTCCGATAATTGCGTTGTTTTTGAACCGGGTGCCGCACACATATCTAACGTAACATCATTTTCCGCGGGGTTTAATACCAATGCAGGAATCATTGAGGAGAGACTTTGTATGTAATATTGACCCAAAACAAACTCTAGGGTTTTACCTACAATATTTTCGCCGACATTTATTTTATAAGCTTCGGGAATGTTTGGTATAGCCGATAATTCAATTCCATATTCATGCAACGAACTTATTAAACTGTCTGAATTTTTAGATCGTGAAATGCGGAGGTAACTTTTATAATTGCTGTTAAAATAATCTTGATACTTTTGAAGGTAGTCTTCTCCAAAATTTTCAAGAATGTAATTTTTAATATTACTGCTTAATTCAATCAATTTAATAGCGGATTAGATTTAGAGTATTAAATATTTGAATGGATATTCTTTTAAATCCCTTTGGGTTTTGAAAATTTTGCTTATAGTCTATTTCCATTTTTTTTAGGAAGGAATCCAGATGCTTTTCATAATCACGGACTGCCTCATAGACGTGTAAATCTTCAACCGGAATTTTCACAATACTCGGCTTATATCTATTAGCATACATTATAAATTTTGCTTTAAAGTGTTCATCTGTTGAAAAAAAAGTCTCTCCGGCATCATCAATTATTTGATAGCTGTTAAATAATGGAGAGGGCAAAAACAGAGTTTTGGGCGGAAGTTTTACTTCTTCTGTTTTCCAGTTACTCATAAAATCATCGGGGAATACTTTTAATTCCTCTTTAATTTTTTCAACCCAATTTGACGCAAATTCTTTTTCTGTCATCTTTATTTATCAAATAAGAAATAATTAACTAATCAACCCAGTCCGCAATAAAAACATTAGTATCTCTAGAGGGTATTTTTTTTGTGTTTCTGTTTGAGGCAAAAACTATTTTTTTGCCATCATGCGAAAACATCGGGAAAGCATCAAATGTATCCGAGAAAGTAATTTGTTTAAGATTAGAGCCATCAGTATTGATAATAAAGATATTAAAAATTCTTCCCCCTTTATCAATTGTATGATGATTTGAGCAAAAGAGTATTTTATTACCCGATGGATGAAAATAGGGCGCCCAGTTAGCTCCAGCTAAATTTGTTACCTGCGTTACATTTGAGCCATCAATATCAGCAATAAATATATTCAACGCTTTTGGTTCAACATATCCGTCTTTTAATAATTTTTTATAATTGTCAGCATCTTCGCCTTGTGGACGGCTTGCGCGCCATACAATTTTCTTTGAATCTTGTGAGAAAAAAGCTCCGCCATCATAACCGAGTTCATTTGTTAATTGAAGCAAATTCCCAGTCGAAATCTCATATCTCCATAATTCAATATCACCCGAGCGTGTAGATGTAAAAATAACAAATTTACCATCCGGTGAAACTGTGGCTTCGGCATCGTATCCTTTGCCCCCTATTAATACTTTTGTGTTTTTTCCATCAGAATCCGCAACATAAATATCATATGAATCAAATAATGGCCACACATATCTGCCGCCACTAAACATTTGAGATTCGGGGCATGAATGTCCCCCCTCATGAGTTGAAGCGAAAATTATTTTTCCGTCAGGCAAAAAATAACTGCATGTTGTTCTACCCTTGCCGGTAGATACCAATTGATATTGTGTTGAATCATTTACAGGTGATCCATCAGCATTCATTATATAAATTTGGTCACATCCTTGGTTATTTATCTTACTCCAATCACTCTGAAATATAAGCTGCTTATTATCGAAGCTCCAGTATGCTTCTGCGTTATTTCCACCGAAAGTAAGTTGTTTTATATTCTTGAAATTGGTCTCACCCGCAAATAGAAGTGAATCATCCATTTTAGAATTCAAATCATTTGGTACATTGTTGGATTTACATTGAACAAAAAGAATACTGAAGAAAAAAATTAAAAGTGAAATGAGTGTTCTTTTAGAGAATTGATACATAGTGAGTCTTTCTATTATTGATTAAGCGTTTTTCTATTACTAATGAATAGCAGCACAATCCCATAAATAATTAAAGGAATGCTCAAAATTTGTCCCATATTTAATGTTAAATCTTCCTCAAAATAAGTTTGATTCTCTTTAATGAATTCAACGAAAAATCTAAATCCAAAAACGGTGATCAGAAAAATGCCAAACAAATAGCCGTTTTTGAGAGTTTGATATTTCTTAAGATAAATAACAATTAAGAAAATAAAAATTAACAGATAGGCAATTGCTTCATATAACTGGGCCGGATGCCGGGGAACATTATCAATTGCTGTAAATACGAATCCCCACTCGGCATTAGTTGGTTTGCCAATTATTTCAGAATTAAAAAGATTACCCATCCTTATAAAAAAGCCGGAAAGCGCAACTGTAATTACAATTCTATCCATCAACCATAAGAAAGTGAATTTTTTTCTTCTACTCACAAAAAGCAAGATCGCTATTATTATACCTATAGCCGCTCCGTGGCTAGCAAGTCCACCCTTCCAGACTTGTAAAATTTCGAGGGGATGATTCAAATAGTAGGCGGGGTTATAAAACATGCAATGCCCTATTCTGGCACCAAGCACAGTTCCTAAAATCATATACCAAACCAAATCATTCAAATCAGTATCGGAGCGTTGCTCCTTCTTAAATATCACACTCATTATTTGGAAACCAGTCATAAATGAGAGAGCAAAAAGTAAACCATACCACCTAATCACAAATGGACCAATTGCAAAAATATCCGGGCTTACATCCCAATTTAACAAGTTGAGCTTCCTAAAAAATTAAATTATAATTAATGATCAATGGTTATCTGTTCAAATTTAACTAAACAAGAGTGAATAAACCAATAGCTTGATTGCTTTATGTGGGGAAATTGAAGGCGAGCATTCAAACTTAAATTATATTATATTTGTTTTGTTCTAGAAATGTGGGCGAATGAAAACATTGATCGGACCAATAAACAGTGCCATTCTTTTATTCCAGGGGCAATCATTAGATTTGTGGAGTTCCTTCTCGAGCCTCGGGAATCCAATTTATATTTCAGCGGCTGTTATTTTGGTTTTCATTTTAATTTTGGTTCTCACTTATAAAGTAGTTGTAAACCCTATAACCAATACGTTAATCAAAGAAAAAGAGGAATTGGAATTAAGATCAGCAAAGTTAATGGCTCAATTTGCTGAACTTGATCCGGATCCCCTCTTAAGAATAGATTCTGATGGCAAGATAATAGAATCAAATAATGCTGCATTAAAAGTTTTTCAACAGAGTGAATTGAAATTCAAAAAAATTGACGAGTTTCTTCCATTCTTTAATTTTGATCTTAAAAAATTCATAGATATAAATGGTAATATTTCTCATACCACAAAACTAAATGACCGTTATTATTTGCTTCTCCTTAGAGGGGAGGCGGAATTAAAATTTGCTCAACTGTTTTTTAGAGATATAACTGGATTGGTCGAAATTGAAGATAGAATGACTCATTATCAAAAACGATTAAGAGAGTTATCTGATCACATTCAATCGTCAATTGAAGATGAAAGAACAAGAATTGCGAGAAATTTACATGATGGTATTGGACAAAATTTATCCCTACTTCGGATAAATTTATTAAAACTTAAGGATAGGGATAATGGACTAGAACATCATGAAATAGATGATGCGATTGTTAGTCTGGAAGAAGCTATTTCTGAATTAAAAAACATTTCCTATTCATTAAAGCCAAAATTGTTGGAAGAGTTAGGATTAGGTGTTTCGATTAGCAACTTAGTAAATAGAACCACCTACCATTCTGGCGTGAAGTCAGAGTTTCAAGTGGTTGGTAAAGAAGTAAGAATAGAGAATAAACTTGAGATAACTGTTTTTAGGGTTGTTCAGGAAGCACTGAACAATATGATCAAGTATTCCAATGCGTCTAATTTTAGTGTACAGGTGATTTTTGAACCATTACATTTGAAATTGATAATCGCTGATGATGGAACTGGTTTTGACTTTAAAGAAGTCATAAAAAAAAGAGGAAATGAAAAAGGAATGGGCTTATTTAATATGATGGAACGAATTGAAGCTCTGGGTGGAATTTTTAAAGTTGAATCATCCAGCGACACTGGAACTTTAATAATTGCAGAACTACCAATTAGAGAGTTAAAATATGCAACAAGCTAATCCTATCTCAGTAATTATTGCAGATGATCATAAGCTTTTTAGAAGCGGGATTATCTCATTATTCGACGATGTTACAGACATACTAATAATTGATGAGGCAAAAAATGGCGTTGAACTTATTGAGAAATATTTTTCCAAACGACCTGATCTGATTGTTGTTGATATTTCTATGCCCGAATTAAATGGCGTCGACGCATTCAGAAGAATTAAACTAAAGGATAGAGAAGTAAAAGCATTATTTTTAACGATGTTTGAAGGGGAGGAATATATTTACCAGACTTTAAAAGTGGGTGGAAAGGGTCTTCTCGGTAAAAATGTTGTTAAGGGGGAACTGATATATGCCATTAAAACTATTTACAATGGTGAAAAGTATTTCGGGAAAAATTACACTACTAATAAGCTAAAGGAATTGGAAAAGAAATATAGAATGATGGCTACCGATGACATCGAAAATCTTATAGATTTGACTATCAAAGAAAAAAGGATTTTAGAATACCTTAGCACCGGTAAAACCAGTAATGAGATTGCAACTTTAGTGGGCTTGAGTAAAAAATCAATAGACTATTACAGATCAAAAATTATGCTTAAGTTGGACATCAGAACTTTGCCGGAACTTATTTCATTTGCAATCAAGTTCACAAATTCAAAAAAAATATTTGATAAATAATTTGTAAATGTTAAGATGAACCAACCACAAATAGTAATTATTATACTTTTTATGTCTATAATAGCCTGGGCGATGCCAATGATCCGGCAGGCTAATTCTAAGTTATTTTTCTACTTTTATACTATAGCTCTCGCTGATCCTATGGTTATTTTATTAGCAAATTTTAGAGTATTAAGTTCAAATGAAATTTTGGCTCTTTTTACAATATTAAATTTCTTTTCTCTTAAGTATATCGTAGTTAATAAAAAAATATTCTATGCCTTGGCATCATTAATGATCTTACTTTATATTTTGCTTTTATTTGGTCCAAATATATATTTTTTACATTGTATAGCTATAAGCAAGTTTTTTAATTTAATTGTATTCTTATTGTACACTCTTCGTTTTGTTGCCGCAACATCCAGAGTTAATATTTTTCATTTGATACTTTTGTTTTATGAGATTACAATTATTACTAAAATTGCGATTTTATTCAAAAATTCAGAAACCACATTAATTTATTTTATAGTTACTACACTATTCCAGGTACTTATTGCAATTTGGTTTACCATATTTAAAGAAGATAACCCCAAACTGCATTTGAACCTTAGGAATATTTAGGAGAATTAATCCTTCCAAATAAAATCGAATAGTAGATATGAGGCTGTTCCCATAATTACATCGTAACAAACCAGTACGAGTAATTCTGTGGAAGCAAAGTTTATTGAAGCTCCATCAGAGCTAAATTTAGTTAGCTCAAGAAGTATTAAGATTAGTGGTAATAAGATTGGAAAGGAGAGTACCGGATATAATGTACCCTTCGAACTGGCTTTTGCAATAATTGCCGCAATTATTGTTGAGGAAACCGCAATCCCGATATTTCCTAAAATTAGGGAGAGTATAAATAATCCCCAGCTTTTAATTATAAACGATTCAAATAAAATCACAAATAAAAATGTGATTGACAGGTTCATCATGAACACCAGAATAAGATTAAATATTAACTTTCCCGAAAAGATTGTTGAGGGGGATGCTATTAATTGCAGTGTTAATGTTGTTCCTCTCTCCTCCTCTGATACAAATGCCCGTGATAAACCGGACATCGCAGAAAAGAAAATTACTATCCAAAATAACCCGCCGGTTAGATATTCGTTAATTTTTTCGCTACCGATAGAAAACATTATTACACTTATTGTTACAAGTATAAACATAGCCAACGCGTTTATAGCATATCGTGTTCTAAGTTCAGATTGCCAATCTTTGAGAAATAATGCAATGCTTTTCATTTTGTAGAATTTATCTTTTTATATTTTTCTAAATCTATAATTGTGGAGCAGAGAGCTAAATCGTTTTCTTCATTTGATGCGACAATTACTAAACAGTTTTTACCTGCTTCTGTAATTTTTCTATAAACTATATCTTTACCTGAGTTATCAAGATTAGATGTGGGCTCATCAAATATCAGAAGTTGAGGGTTATGAAATAAAGCAAAAATAAATTTGAGCCTCTGTTTCATTCCGGACGAATAACCTTTTACTAAATCACCTTTTCTCTCGAACAAGCCAAAATCATTAAATAGTTGGTCTGTGTACTCTTTATAAGTCTCAACACCTCGAATTTTAGCAAAATGACTAATATTCTCTTCGGCGGTAAATTCATCATATAAAAATAAATAGGGGGAAACAAAACCCAGATGAGTGTGAATATTTTCCGACACTATTTTTTTGTCATTCAAGATATGTAGCACTTTACCGCGTGTGGGTGAAATTAAATCTGAAATAATTTTAACGAAGGTAGATTTTCCAGAACCGTTGGGTCCGGAAACACCATAAATATTACCCGAGTCGAATTCGAGATTGAGATCGTTAAATATCAATCTTCGACCAAAGTATTTAACCAACTTTTCGGTTCTAATATTATAGCTGTTAGTTAAAGACAACAAATTTTCCTTTTAATATTTTTCCATCAACATTGGTTACATAAATATAAACCCCCGATTTAACCGGATCCCCATTATTATCGCGGGCATTCCAGCTGCATACTAATTTTTCTCCACCAATTATCATGCTGGTCGAGTTGAAAATAAGATTCATATCAATTGTGAAAACACTTAATTCAGCGGAATTATAATTGTTCTCCTGAACTGGAAAATAGATTGCGCTGTGCTTGCTATGATAGAAAGGTTGAGGGAAAGCATATTCCAATTTGTCTGTGATAATTTCTCCGTTATTAACGGGAATATTATTAAAGATATTCGTTTCAGCCAAGAAGGAATTATTCTGGCTTTCTATTTTGGAATAATAGCTATCAACTATTTTTCTAAATCCATTAATATTATTTCGAGCAATTCTGTAGTTAAACTCAATTCCGGGTTTGGAATCCTTCATTGAACTTTCAATATCCGAATTAGTAATAATTGCAATAATATTGTTTTTTGGTGAAACAAGATCATCAGTAATTTGAATAAAGTTATTTGATATTGGTTCAGAATTAATCATAACCCTTTGTTCAGTATTTCCTAAACTAATGCCAATATTAGTTCTTAATAAAGGATAGCTCGCCGCTTCTTCAAAATATTTTCCGGGGACTGCTCTGCTGTTTGTAAAATATGTCCACAGACCAAATTTATTAAATTCCTCTTTGAAAGTAGAACCCTTTGAAACAATTACGTTGCTCATCGCAACCGCCGCTCCCTTTGTCTCAATTTGTTCCCATATTTCTTTAATTACATTGATGCCAAACCTATCTTTTAAATATATATTCCAGACAGCTAGATTATAACCATTATTGAGTGGTAGTGACTTGAAAGGACGGAGAAAATAATTAGCGGCTTCATGATAATAATCGTTAATAGAATCATAAACGAATTCTTCCATAGAAGTTGAAGTTATCTCGTAATAATATTGGTCGGCGGATCTAAATCCATAATTGCCAATTTGAATTGCGTGATGAAACTCGTGCGCAATTGTTACTCTCGCTCCATCAATTCCAGTAGTATTATAACCTTGTGAATAATTATTATCAATTACTGTAAATGATGTATACTTATTCTCGCCGATTTGGGTATCAAACTCGGTGTAACCATATAATCCACTCGATAGATTTAAAATATAAATATCATATTTATCATCACCCCCCGAAACCCCATCTTTAGGCGGAGGAGGATATCCAAGTTTATTTACCTCATAATTATAAACTGAATCTGCCGATTTCATAATTTCATTCAGATCATAACCCGGAGCATCAAATCCACTCTTTTTATAATGTATCCGGAATTTTCCCGATGGCGAAACAATACTTGTATCACTTGAGGGTCTCTGCAATATCTTACTGAGTATTGAGATTTGATCTGCACTAAATAAATTTAAATTAGCCTTTACAAAATTAACAGCACCAAAATTACACTTGGTCTGCTCGAAGTTCTGAATAGAAGGAGCTTTTATAAATCCACTATTCGGATGCATCGATACAACCACATTGAATAATGAATCCAAATTTTGTGCGTTTAGAATTGTATTTATTAAGATTATAAAAATGTACTTTTTCATTAAAACTTTTTAATAGTTATAGTGCCTTCAATTTTGTTTGAACTGAAAAGAAAACTGTTAGGACTCATATTTTGGGTGATATAAAAGAACCCTTCATCAGTTGTTTCAAATATAGACTTTTCCGTAAACTTTTGGTTGTTCGTGTTATACCTTATTTCCACAATCTTCTTCCCGCTTCTGTAATAAGATATTATTTCACCATTAATATCTAATATTCTTGAATAAATTGGAGTATTGACCTCTGGAATATATTTTGGGTAAAACGTCTTAAACTTATTATCAAGTAGAATCTGCAGTTCGGGTTTATTTTTTTTACTCAACAGCAGTAAAAATGGTTTAGCTCTATTTATCAATCTGTCGGCAGTTTTTGATGAATATATTTTAAAATCGTTTGTTGAAGTAAGGTTCTTTAAAAGTATAGGTTTTGGTTTGTTTCTTTCTATTATTGATTTATACAAGCCTGCCATACTATTTTTTACTGAAATGTAATAAACTTCTAAGAATACATTAATCATTAAATCAGAAAATAAGGGAGCTGCATCAATATATATTTCGCCTGAAGAAACAAACCGGAAGTTTTTGAACTCAAGTTGTTCTAAATATATTTTATCTGCAATTTGTATAAGCGCAAAAATTGACTGCCTATCTTTTAGCCGGTCATGCGAGATTTTAAGTTGAACGATCTCCCCTTTGGTAAATAAAACTTGAGAACTAATTTTTTGATTATTAAAATTAAACCGTACTACTTCTATTGACCGTTTTCCTTTTTTATAGCAGAAAAATGTTTTTTCGGTGGGATCCAGATCATCAACTAATATATTGTCAACTTCATTTAATAAAGGAAATGAATAACATGTTCTAAATAAGTTTCTTCTTTCATTAAGAAATAGTGACAAAGCTTTGTTTGATTGATCATAAAAGATAAAATCATTAAAACCATCATTTAAGTAATCAAATTCTGCTACGGCCGAGACACCACTTAAAAATGATGATGAAAATTTTTCTTCTCCATAGGCAGCTCTTTCAAAAAGTATAAGTTCCATTTCGTCAGACAGTATGGCCAATTTACTTCCGCCTCTATCCACAAAAGAATTTATGTCGGAAAGTTTTCTATTTCTCAAGTAATTTATTGGTTGATGGAACTGATTCTGATTTTTTCCATAACAAATTTCAAGAACACGGTCCCTTACCAGGATGTATGCTAAATCATTAAATCCATCGCTATTGAAATCTCCAACCACATAGTTTAACGGTTCTGAGGTAGTTTCAATAAATATTTTTCTTTGAAAAGAGGAGACAGAATCACCCAAAATCGCTTCAACCCCATTATATTTTGAATATACTAGATCTGTAAATCCATCTGAATTTATATCGAGCGCCTTAAAATTTTTTACTTCTTCCCAAAGACCAATTGATCTCTGTTCAACAAATCCGCCTGTCATATCATTATAAAAAAAGATAAATGAATTCGATAGTGGATTAAAGGCAACAACATCTTTATAACCATCATAATCTAAATCTATAAAACTCGCAGCACTAAATATTTTAGATTCCCCATAAGTCTCGGCTATTAAATTTTTCTTTCTCTCTTTAATAATCTTAAAGCCATTTATTGAATTTCCGCCTGTTAAAAACTCAATTCTACCATCAAGATTTATATCCGCCGCATCAATAAATCGGGGGCTCCCATCAAAACTCACACTTCTAATCAATCTGGTATTGCCATTTTTATCAACATCCATAACCTGGAATGATTTGTTTTGCAGTGAAGTTGAGACAGTTTGAGATCCTGCGGCTCCTTTTTCTTCACTATAAAATAAAGAATGAAGAGGATGCTGAAAATTTCGAGGATATTTTGGGACATATTTATTTTCGGAAGAAGTTATGATAGGAATATACTGCTTAGTATTTTGGTTAAATACAAGTAAATCTCTATAACCATCTTTATTAAAATCGGTAGCAAATAAGGAAGTATAATTCCCGGAAAGCTTAATAATGCTAGTTTTTACAAATCCGTTTATGGGTACTTGAGCGGATATGCTTACCGGAAGTAATAATAACGTTAATAAAAATTTAAGATGAAGGTCTGTCCGAAAGACGGTTTTTTCTTCTCTGAATTGCTTCATTAAATCTTCTTTTTTCCTCTTCGGTTTCAGGAATAATTTCATTGGTCTCAATCGGTTTTCCATTTTCATCAACGCTCACAAAAGTAAGATATGCCGTATTTGTATGAATTTTTGTTCCAGCAAGATGTGATTCGGCAAATACTTTTACTCCAACTTCCATTGATGTTTTAAAAGCACAATTAACAGAGGCGATCAGAGTTACAACATTCCCCGTTTTAATTGGGTGATGAAAATCTATTCTATCAACCGAAGCCGTTACACAAACTCTATTGGAATGCTTTGCTGAAGCCAGTGCGCCGCAAATATCAATCCAATGCATTAATTGTCCGCCAAGTAAATTACCAAGTTGATTTGTATGGTTCGGTAAAACCAGCTCGGTCATTGTAATAATGGATTCGGATACTTTTTTACTTTTTCTCATTAATCTAATTTTTATTCAGCAATGATACTTCAATTTGCTGTAATTCTTTTGAAACAGAATTATCAGGGTATCTACTCAAGAATACACTAATATCAGCAAGCACATCATTTATATATCCTTTACTCAACTGCAGTTTAATTTTATCATATAGAGCCATTGGCGCAAATTTGGTATCGTGATAACTATCAGCTACCAAACCATAATATTTAATTGCGGCCTTTGAATAATCCATCTTTTCATAGATAACTGCGCTTTGATACTCCTTCTCGGCTAGTTTTTCTGTCATGGCTTTTATTTTTCCCTCAGCTTCTTCAACTTTGGGATCTGCCGGAAAAAAATCAACAAATGCCTGAAATTCTTCAATAGATTTTTTTGTATAGGTTTGATCTAATTGATATGGGGGTGATAATTGATAATAAGATTCTGCCAGCATATACTGAGAAGATGGTACAAACTCGCTCGCCGGGGTATTCCTAATTAACTTACTGAATTCATAGGCAGCTAATAAATACTGTTCTCTTTTGTAGTAAGTCATACCTAAATAAAACTGTGCGTCATCATTAAATGTTGTGCCCGAATATTGAAGAATTATGTTCTGAAACTCCAATACAGCTTTTTCATAATCTTCTTGATTATAAAGTTCCATCGCATAATTAAAATATTCCTCGGCGTTAAATTTTGTTGTATCTACAGAGCCGGAACAATTCCAAATAAAAATTGTGATTAAAAAAACAAAAACCGATTTCTTTATAAACTGCAATTTGACCTCATGAAATAGTGTTGCAAAAATAAGTAAAAAATGGCTCACAGAGCATTGTTTGAAAAATAATTTAGATTTATGACTATTTGCTTCTTACGCTAAATAATAAGATAACAGTGGCGATTAGAGTTCCTACGACAATTATTGGTTCCAATAAGTTTGTATATACAGAGATACTTGGAGGAACCCCCCGTGTAAATGGAATAGTGGGATTTTCGATGTTTTGAAACTCATTTAACCCAATTGTATCAATACTACTAATATTAAATGCCTTTGGCTCAAAAATATAACCATCCTTAATTTTGGTGTAGGATCCTTTTAAAATAATAGTTCTCTCCGTTTTAAGTTCCCCAAAGAAATTTCCAAATGTTTCGCCATATTCAACTTTAATTTCTGATATGGAATATGATAACTGTAAATTTTCTGATGTTACAGATTTTAACTTATACCCATATTTTATCATCTTTTGAGTGATATAGGGTTTTAGAATTTCTAGTGGTTGCGGTAAATATATGTTTAAAGATAATTCCTTATCCAGGTCTGTTGAGTCTGCTGATTCAAATAAAGATTGGTCTATTAAGTTTGTAATTATTTGATAATTTGAGATCGATTGAGGAAAGACAGATGTGAGAGTAAAAAGATAGAATATGAATATTATTTTAGTCTTCAATTTATATAGTCGGGCTGCTGAAAAGTTAGGTGAAAGTTATTTATTGAATTCAGCAATTTCAACAACTAATTACTACTATTCCGAAATCCACTGTTTCTGATTAAATTCCAAAAAACTGTTCCAATATTATATGATCAAAAAACATTAGAAATCGGAATAGTAACAAATCTTATTATTATCTTCTACCAGACGCAATTTCTTGCAATCTGCTTACTCTTTCTTCTATTGGTGGATGAGTTGAAAACAATTTTGTAAATGATTTCCCAGTCAATGGATTAACTATAAACATATGCGCTGAGGATTGACCCGCATTTTGCATTGGAATTCTCTGGTTTCCAAATTGCAATTTATTTAACGCACCGGCAAGCGCTAGCGGCTTACCCGAAATTTGAGCACCTCCCTCATCGGCCATATATTCACGTGATCTCGAGATCGCCATCTGAATTAACATTGCCGCAATTGGCGCCAAAATCATCATCAATATCGCAACAATTGGATTTGTCCCTTCATCATCATCACTTCTTCCGCCAAAAAATCCAGCAAAATGCGCAATGTATGTAATTGTTCCAGCTATTGTTGCCGCGATGGTTCCCACAAGAATATCACGATTTTTTATATGAGCCAACTCATGGGCAATCACCCCTTCGAGCTCATCTTTATTTAATAAACTCATTATTCCAGAAGTAACCGCAACTGCCCCATTTTGAGGATTTCTTCCGGTGGCAAATGCGTTTGGAGCCGGATTATTCATTATATATACTTTAGGCATGGGTAGTTCAGCGCGGCTGGAAAGTTTCTCAACCATGTCGTAAAGCTGGGGAGAGTCATTCCTTGTAACCTGTTGTGCGCCATACATTTTAAGAACTATTTTATCGGAGAACCAATATGATCCAAAATTCATTGCCAGAGAAATAAAGAATGCTATCATCATACCTGTTTGTCCGCCAAAAATATTACCAATTATCATTAACAATACCATCATTAATGCCATTAGTATTGCCGTTTTAAATCCATTCATTTCTATATATCTCCTTATTTTCTTTATTTAATAATATTGCAATCTAACAAAATTTGATAATATTATGTTCCACTATTAATTGCGTTAGTAGTTGAACAATAGGTGTATAAGAATATCGCCACTATCTCATCGCAAAAAGCCAAATTGGGCGTTCTTTTAATTAAAAAAATTGTAACTTTTTAATAACCTTGCCTTTAAAAATGATAATCTTTAAAATGACCCACCAATTTAGGAAAAATATGTTCTCAAGAATAAAATTTGTAATTCTTTCTGTAATACTTGCCGGTACTACTATTTTTGCTCAAAGTACTTATAATTTTCTGAGGGTGGATGTGAGTCCCAGAGCTGCGGCTTTAGCGGGTAGTTTCGTGGCTAATTACGATGATCCCAATGTAATGTTTTATAATCCGGCCGGTATAAATTTATTAGAGGGAACTCCCGTCTCATTTTCCTATCTCAATCACTTGATGGATATTAATTCAGCATCTGTGGCAGTATCAAAAAAAATTGAGGATTGGGGACGGTTAAGCGCCGGGATTAACTATATAAATTATGGCACATTTACAGAAGCCGATGAGTTTGGTAAAAATTTGGGTGAATTTGGTGCCGGTGAGATGGCGCTTTATCTTGGTTACGGTAATATGCTGGATAGTAATTTTTATTATGGCGCCAATGTTAAGTTTATCTATTCGGGTATCGCTGAATATTCTTCTACTGCATTAGCTGTTGATTTGGGTTTAAATTATACAATCGCCGAAAGCCGGTTAAGTTTTGGTTTTTCTGTACTTAATCTTGGTTCACAATTATCGAGCTATATTGATCTAAAAGAAGATTTACCAATTGATATTAGATTAGGATTCTCAAAAGAACTCGAACGAATGCCTTTAAGATTCTACTGGTCCTTCAATAAATTAAATGAAAAGGGGGATAATTTTACTTCCCGTTTTAAAAATATAACCGCAGGAGCTGAATTTAAACTTGGCAAAAGCTTACGACTTCGTTTTGGTTATGATAATCAAAAAAGAAGGGAACTCAAGCTTGGATCCGGAGCTGGGTTAGCCGGATTTAATTTAGGGCTTGGATTTTTAGTTAGCGGCTACACAGTAGATTACGGTTTTTCATCCCTTGGTTCTGTAGGTGCTTTACACAGGTTTGGAATTACAACCACTTTTTAACTCTACTCAATTTTAGTCATATTTCTTTAGCAATTAGAAAATCTCTTTGATTGCTAAACATTACTCTTTATCACCACATGTCCAAACAATAATCAGTTCGCTCAACTAAATAATCTAAAACTGAAAGTAAATGAATGGTTGAATATCCGCCGATTTGAATTGAGCGGCAATCCATATCACTGCAGCAAGGAGCACAGCTTTACCAATCCAGGGCAACCAAGTAACCATTTTTAAAGTTGTTTTTTCAACGACAGTAGGGAGAAAATGGAAAAGATATCCTATTACAAATAATGCAAAAACAACAGGCATTTCTTCCACAAACTGGAAGAATACTTCAGGGTGCAAAAACTCATATATCTGACTCATCACATCCTTAATTATCTGGGTATCAGGAGTTCTAAATACTAAAAATGAAAACACAACAAGATGAAATGTTATTAGAACCTGGAAAAACTTTAGAAATGGAGTGTTATAAATTTTTAATTTTTTGTAAATGTATGTTTTAGGTTTTTGCAGGAGAATACCAACCGACATATAAATACCATGCAACAATCCCCAATAAATAAAATTCCAGCCGGCTCCGTGCCATATACCACAAATCAAAAAAGTAGTTGTAAGAGAAATCATATTGCCAAATATTTGCATCTGTCTTAAGCTAAATTGCATTGGTTTAAAAAGATAATCTAATAACCATTTACTTAATGAAATATGCCAACGACGCCAAAATTCGGCCACACTTGTTGCTTTAAATGGAGAGTTGAAATTATCCATTAATTTAAAACCCATAAAAAGCGCAATCCCTATTGCCATATCGGAGTAGCCCGAAAAATCACAGTACACTTGAAGTGTGTATCCATACAATGCCAACAAATTTTCCATTCCCGTATATCGTAATGGGTAGTCAAAAATACGATCAACAAAATTTAAGCTGATATAATCAGCGATTACCACCTTCTTAATTAACCCAAGGGAAATAAGAAAAACAGCTCTTCCCAAATCTTCATTGGAAATGACTGGTTCATTATCTATTTGAGGAATAAAATCTGCGGCTCTGTCAATTGGTCCAGCAAGTATATTGGGGAAAAAGAATACATATAATGAAAAATCTCTCAAACTTTTTGCGGTGGGCATTAAATCCAGATAAACATCAAAAATATAGCTCAGCGACTTAAAAGTATAAAATGAAATTCCAATTGGAAGGAATATTGCGAGAGGCTCAATAGTCCCATTTGAAATATCATTATAAATCTGTATTAAGAAGTTTGTGTATTTGAAGTATGATAGCAAGCCAACATTTAGGGCAATGCCTCCCCAAAGCCAAATTCGCTTTATGGAAAAATTCTCTGTCGCCGCAATAAATTTTCCAATATAATAGTTTGCGAAAGCAGAAAGAATAATAATCCCGAAATAGTATCCTGCCGATTTGTAATAAAAGTATAGCGAGAAGAAAATCAGAAATAGAATTCGAAGGTTTTTATTCTTATGAAGAAGGTTATAAATTAACAGCACTCCAGCAAATAGAATCATAAAAAGGGAGGTACTGAAAATTAGTGGGTCGTTTTCAACATAGGTTAAAATTGATTTTAGCTTTTCGAAACTGAAATATCCGTTCATACAATTATTTTAGATTGTGAATTAAATTAGTTCGATTTAGCCATACCAACTGGCATGTTGTAATTATAAATGGCGGATGATGCATCAGCATTTATCTTATGTTTTTTTCAAACGAAAAGCTATTTGGCTAATTTAAGATCAACCAACTTTTGAAGATCCCCAACATTTTTCAAACGGAGGACTTCATAACTTTTGAATTTGATGCTAAACTTTTTTTCAACGGCCAAAATAATATTTATATGTGTAAGCGAATCCCAGCCCGGTACATCCGGAGCTATTGTTTCATCATGTAAATCAAAATCATCAAGATGAAGCACATCGAGGATAACGCTTTTGAGTTCTTTTGAAATCATTATTTACTCCATACTAGTGGATCATTTTCTTCTATTAGTCTTTCTTTATTTGCTTTACGGCTTGGTTTTCCGCTGGAACTTTTAATTAGCCAGCGTGCGGGAACAATGTAAACTTTGTGAATCACAACGTCGATACTCATACCAGCTCTTAAAATTGCAATTCTCAATTCATTCTTTTGCTCATCAGTTTCATATTTGGTTTCCGCAACAACACTTACAAATTCAGTTCCCATTGCGGCATCATCTTCACCGAAAGCAATTACTCTTCCCGGTATTACACCGTTAACCTGATTAACCGCATCTTCGATATCTTCGGGATAAATATTTTTACCGGCAACAATTATAATATCTTTCTTTCTGCCAATTATAAAATATTCCCCTTCATATTCAAATCCATAATCACCCGAATAGTACCATCCTTCCTGGTCAACAACTTCGGCAGTTTTTTCGGGATAATTTCTGTATCCATCAAATTGAGAAACAGACTTAACGGCAATTTCACCAACAATATTTTTAGGAATGATATTCCTATTTTCATCAACAATTTTTATTTGGCAACCATCGATCAACTTGCCAGAAGAAACGCAAACACGTGGGACTGAATTTTCTGTAGCAAGTTCTACTATTCCATTAGAAAGTTTATTTCTATCAACGGTAACTTCCTTAATTTTTGTGCCCGGTTCTGTTTGTATTACAGAAAGAGTCATCTCCGCCATTCCATACATTCCAGTTAATGCTAAAGGATTAAAACCATACTTCTTCATCTTATCGGCAAACTTTTGATGTGAGTCGTGTCTAATTGGCTCGCTTGCATTAACTAATAACCTTAAGCTCGATAAATCAAGTTCTTCCAATTCCTCATCATGAATTTTTTCTGCGTAAATGTTGTAAGCGAAGTTGGGCAAAAATCCAACGGTTGCTTTCTCTTTTGAAATTGATTCGAGGTGAATAATAGGGGCAAGAACCCATTCAAATGGATCAATCTGAATTGAAGGAATTCCATATGCAAGAGGAAGATGGAATGCCCCAATCAATCCCATATCATGATAAAGTGGCAACCAAGTTGAAATTATATCTTTGTCGTTGAACTTAAGCGCTTTACCAAAATTATTTACATGTTTTAAGACTGCTGCGTGTGAAAGTACCACTGGTTTCTGTAAACCTGTTGTACCGGATGAATGTTGTAATAAAAGAGCATCATTCTCGTTTATAGTTTGACTTATATTTTCAATTTCCTCATCAATCTTTGAATCAAATTCATCCTCCAAATTCCACTCAAGCGGATGAAATATTGATTTAACTGTGCTACCTGTTTTCTCTACCAATGGTTTTACTAAAGGTTCAAGGTCACTTTGAATAAGAAGATAATCCAAACCTGATCTTTGAGCCATTCCTTCCAAACCCTGTCTAAATTTTTCTGGATGAAGTCGTGGATTAGGATATGCCAGAATAGAAGGAAGCACTCCAGTTCTAATAATTCCCAAATACAGTGGATAGAAGAGAGGATTGTGTTTAATAATTATAGCGCAAACATCCCCTTTTTTAATTCCCGACTTATGAATCATTATAGAGAATTTTTTAGCTGTCTCAATAAGTTCTTTAAATGAAATTCTTATTGGTTCTTCGCCGGCTACCCAATGTATTATTGCACTTCGATCGGGAAATTTCTCGGCATTTTCCTGCCAGCGATTCCACAATGTGTTTGGTTTTGATGAATTCATGCGCTCCTGCTAATTAATTGGCGAACAATTCAGTTAATAATAATTTTTCTATTTAAATTTTGCAAATTCATCGAGAAGAGCCTCGGTAAAAAGTTGAGCTACTTTTTTTGCTCCTTGTTCATTAAAATGTATATAATCTTTAAATGCTAATGGTGGATTTGCCGAAACCCAAGTAGCCATAGAGTTTTCTCCTCCCATCGCATCAAACAAACTCCAAAATGCAACGTCAGCTTTTTCGGCTATAGTTTTTTGCACTGCATGTAATTGAAGGATTGCAGGGTCTGTAACAAAGCTATTTCCTTTTTTCATCGCTTTATCGTGAACACTTACAAGAATTATACTAGACTTTGGAAATGCTGATTTGAAATTATTAATTACTTTTATCATTTCCCTCTCGTACCAAGAGTAATCTGTGCGGGTACCGGCTATGTTCAATCCAAATTCAAGAATGATAAGTTTATAATCTAAATATTTCGAAAAATCTTTAAGCATAGAAACTTGTAATGACCCCAAATCAACGCCTGAATTTCCACGCAGCGGCAAATTATCTACATATACACCAGCTTCATTTTCTAAAGAAACACCATACACCTCAGCTTGTTGTGCTAATGGGAATTCAAGCTTAACGGATTTAGCCTTAGCGTTGTTGGTGACTACTAATTCCTGAAGTCCAGCCTCTGATTTTAATCCAATTCTTTGTGCAGTACCGCCATTAAAAGAATAGGACAATTGAGAATTTTTTGCGTTTGAATAGTACACTTTTACATTTGTGAAACCGTTAAGATATGATCTCGCGCGTGTTGCTTCGTATTGAACCCACGAATTCCCTTTTGGAATGCTAACTTCACCACTAATTCCTAAACGAAAATTTTTAGGGTTGCTAGAATAAAGAGCGGCTGCATCCCAATTATCTGAAAAGGAATGCTTAGTGGTCATTCTAAAAGTTATATCTTGTGAAACAATTCCAAGCCAGCCAACACCAGTTCCTCCAAATCTTTTCTGTAATGTTTCTCTAATATCAGCTGTAACCAAATCTCCCTCAATCGCTGAATCTCCATAATGGGCAACGCGGACAGTCTTAGTCTTTGCGCTTTTTAATGCTTCAAAAAAGAAGCTCAATTGTTTTTTATTTCCTACAATTGGTGATTTTCTCCCTTGAAAATAGGGAGTAGAAGCATTATAAAAAACTTCTGAGAATCCATCAAATATTGGAAGATTTAATCCGCCAAGGATAGATGCCTTAGAAAGGTTCAATTCGGGCAGATAATTAATTAATCCATCATTCTCTTCAACATTTCTGATATCAGAAAAAATGTCAATGTTTCTTAATATAAAGTTGGGCGCAATTTCTTTTTCAGTTGGAATAAAAGAGGTTAAGAATAAGATAATTATTGCGGTAGCAACTATATAGAATGATTCAGCTATTCGGTTCTTCATATTTCCTTCGCTTTATAATTTATATTTATTGAGGATTTTCTCAACCTCACGAGCCCAAATTTTGTATGCCGAGGCTTTAAAATGAATACCATCCCAGGTTAAATCACTTCTTAAAAACCCATCACGGGTTGATATTTGTGAAGTAAGGTCAATAAAATCAATATTGTTCTTTTGTGCGTACTCTCCTAATAATTTATTCAACTTTACTACTTCCTGATTACGGCTTAAATTCGATTCAGCTGTCCCGCCATAATCTTTGCCATAATCTTTTGTCGCGAATGTAGTTGACTGAATAACAGGTATAATATTTTTTGACTTCAATAGTTCAATAAGCTTAACATACTGTTTAAAAATATCGGGTACATTCGACCATGAATAAATATCATTAAGCCCTCCCATTATAAAAACTATTTTAGGTTTTAACCTAATGACACCATTTATTCTGGCATTAAAACCTGGTAAGATATCACTTACAATTCCTCTTTCTACAACATTTGAGCGCCCAAGTAATTCATTCCAATTTGCTCCGTGTGTAAGGGAGTTTCCCAGCATAACTATATCAGCCTGTTTCGTTTTGTATACTTCATACATCTCAGTCTGCAGCTGATAATTTTTATTTGTCTTGTAACGAAGCGAGTCGGGCATATTTTGCGAGAAAAGATTGAAGCTCATAAAAAGGAAAAGAAAACATGTAATTAATAAATTAGCCGGAAACGAGGCATTGTCATAATTCTTATTTATATTAAGATTCATTAGATGGCAAGCGACTTTCAATTTTTTTCTCCATTTCAGAAATTTTGAACCTTAGATTTTTTTCCATAGCTATTAGTTCCGAAATTTTAGAAGTGTATTCTTCTTTGTGAGTTTCAACACTCTTCAATTCTTCCTTTAATTTCCTCAAATCACTTTGCGCAGTTTCAATTTTAGAATTAATATCTGACAGCTCATTAACTCCCGCATCAATTTCCTTTTGTAAGCTCTGCTTTTTTTCACTCAATTGGGTAAGATCGTTTTGGGAATTTCCTAGAATGGTATTCAATTCATTCTCGAATAGAGTCTTTTTAGATTCGAGCTGCTTAATTTCTGATGAAAGCCGCTGTACTGATAATTTATACTTATTTTCATGATCTTTCAGTAATAAAATTCTTTCATTCAGATTATTCTGTTCATCCTTCAAGTTCTGGATTTGCTGTTCCGAAGCGGCTCTTTCTCTCTGTAGTACTTTTGTTAAACCTCCATATTCAGCTACTTGAGATGTCTTCTCTAAAAGAATTTTCTCTTTAGCTGCCAACTCTTTTTCTTTATCTAAAGTTTCCTGTTTAATCAAATTCATTTTATTTTGAGATGCACTTAGCTCCTCATTAAACTTCTGCAGAACCGATGAAAAACTATTTTCTACTTTTAAGTGACTTTCTTCAATCTCATATTTTCGCTTCTCAATTTCTTCCATTAATGTACGTTTAGAAGTAATTGACTTATTGAGGTTTTCCTCCTCTTCCTTCAATTGTAATACCCGGCTCTGCATCTCATTTTTTACTGATTCAAACTTCCTAACTTCCTCATCAATCAATTCTTTTTTTGAATTAAGCTCAACTATGTTTTCTTCAAGTTTAGTAATGTTATCTTTTGCAAAGTTGTATCTCGAATCAAACTCATCATATTCTTTTTGTTTTGATCTAACTTCTTCAAGCAGGGAATCCCTTTTGGAGGCGAATTCTGTATATAATTTTTCTTTTTCCGAAAGCTGACTTACTATTGCTGAAAGTGAGGTTTCAAGATTCGATTTTATTTCTTCATTTAATGAGATCTTATCGTCGAGTGACTTAATAAGCGCATTTCTTTTTAATTCCTCCGACTTAAGATTCTCTATTTTTTCTGAAAGCTCGATTTCAAGACTTTTAATTTTCTGGATAGAGTCTTCCAGATTATCTCCATACGAACCTATTGAGTTACTAAGTTCCTGCTTTTGAGATTTAAGAGCTTCAACTTCCTCATTAAATTTATTAAGCAAAACCTCCTTCTCGGCAAATTCATCTCTTATAGAATCTGCGAGTGAGTTAAGTTTTGTTATCTCCTCATTGAGTTCATATACAGTCTTTTGTTTTTCGGCTACCTCTGCATCAACTCTCTCTTGATTTAAAGTCTGAATAGCTGATATTGACTCTTCAAGTTCTGCTTTCTGCTCAAATAAATTTTCAATTGTTTGGGTGAGTTCTTTAATCTTATTCGATTTTTCTTCATACTCATCTTCGAAAGTTCTAATGGTACTCTGAGCCTCATCTTTGCGGATGGAGAGGTCTGTGTATTCTCTTCTTAACTCAACAAGTTTAGCATCTATTTCGGTAAGATTTTGTTGTTTCTGCAGTATCTGATGGAGAGTGTTTTTAAGCTCATCATTTTCTTCGATCAACTTTTCTATTTCATTTTTTGATTTCGATGAAAAAAAAGGCATCTCTATTTTTCTCCAATATGGGGGTTAATATATTTTTATCAAAGATAATAAAATTAAAATAAATGTAGTCCTATTTTATTCAAAGAGCAACCATACTGGGTTTTCAGAATAATGCTGACTATTCAGACGGAATATTATGGATTTAAATATTACTCCTAATCACTTGGTTCATTTTTTATTGTATTTAAAGAAATTATATAAGCTGATACACTAACCGCGATAATCACAAGTAAAATTCTAACATAAATATTCTGTGTAAAAAACATTATTGAGGATAAGATTGTAATGTTCAGCATAATAACCGCTACAATCTTCGACTTTAATGGCATTCCCCTCTTCTCTCTATAATCCTTGATGAATTTGCCAAATCTGGGGTGATTTATCAGCCACAAATAAAAATGGTCCGAACTCTTTGCAAAGAACCAGGCAGCAATTAAAAAGAAAACAGTAGTTGGCAACAGCGGTGTAACAATCCCGACAATACCCAATCCTACAAAAAACCATCCCAAGCCAATAAAGATGTATTTATAAATTTTTTTTGAACTCAAAATTTGCCATAAATAATTATTAAGAAATTGATCACTCTTCCCTCAATACCCTTTCGAGATAATCCCGGTAAAATGACTTCGGTATCGATTCGATCAATTTTTTAAAATTTGCTCTATCAATAAATTTCTTCTGATAAGCGATTTCTTCAATGCAAGCTACTTTTAATCCCTGCCTATCTTCAATAACGCCAAAAAAGTTAGATGCTTTTAAAAGAGCTTCAGGAGTACCGGTATCTAACCAGGCAACACCACGCCCAATTTTTTCCACCCGAAGTTCATTTTGTTCAAGATATTTTTTGTTTACATCGGTTATTTCCAATTCGCCTCGGGGGGATGGTTCAAGATTTTTTGATATCTCGACAACCTTATTGTCGTAAACATACAACCCTGGAACTGCAAAATTGGATTTTGGCAGTTTTGGTTTTTCCTCAATACTTATAGCTTTGCCGGTACTATCAAATTCAACTATGCCGTATCGTTCAGGATCATTAACTTGATAACCAAAAATTGTAGCCCCTTTTTTATTCTTGTTAATTGCGTCGTAAAAGAAATTTAATTTTCCATAAAATATATTATCACCTAAAACTAAAGTAACATTGTCGTCACCAATAAATTCCTCTCCAAGAATAAATGCTTCAGCAATCCCATTGGGAGCTGGTTGAATTTTATATTTAATTTTCATTCCGAGCTGAGAACCGTCCCCAAATAATTTTTCATATAGTGGAATTGTTTCCTCGTTAGAAATAATTAATACTTCATTAATTCCCCCGAGCATTAGTAAAGAAAGAGGATAATAAATTAGAGGTTTGTCATAGATTAATGTAAGCTGTTTACTATAAACTTTAGAGATCGGGTACATCCTGCTGCCGGAGCCGCCCGCCAAAATTATTCCCTTCATATCTTTCCTTTAGTTTCTTACCTGACAAAATAATGTTTTTATCAATAATTCTTCCTGGTCATAAATAAAAATCTTATAACTCCCCGCCTCTTTAAATCCAAGTTTGAAATAGGTATTCTCCCAGGTCGGAATTACACTAAATTTTTTGGACTCTACAAACACGTCATACTGAGCTGAATAATCCGATTTCTTCCATACTTTTATTTTGAGAATGTCTGTATTTAGAGGTATTCCTGTTTCAAGATAAATGTAAACTTGTCCTTTGTCTTCATTAATTGATATTGAATTTGTTACCAACTGTGGCTTCTCTTCTAGTATTTTTTTTGCAAATATTGCTTTAGCGCTCTGATATTTCACCGCCTCACTCTCATCGGCAGCAATTTCTCTTTTGTTTGATTTTACTAAAAGGGGAATTGATTTAATTGCTCTTTTTGACCGATCCTTAATGATTAGATTGTAAGGTCCTGCCCGCAAAAAAGTATATTTAATTTCAGTCCATTCTTTTTCGGTAAATGATATTACTTTATCTAAGTTATTAACTAGATCCTTACCTTCAATTCTATTAATCGAAAAAAAGAGGGAGCTATTAGCCGGAGTGTTTGAATTTTTTCTTATTAAAATTATCACCGGAATATTTAATGGTATATCATTGTAATTATATAAATCAACCGCCTCCCCATTACTATTCACATATTTGCAAACCAATATAATTTGAGCATCAATAAGAGAAGGTAAAAGTGCAAATAATAATAAGGCCAGGAGACGATACTGCAATTTTCTATTCATCAATTCAATTATAATTTTGTCGGATACGCAAAGTTCAAAATCATGGGATGAACTAAGTTTATATAATCTTGCAGCTTCATCTGAAATAATTGTGTATGAGAGCATGAATTAAACGCAATATTTTCATCCTGCAGTAGAGCGTTTTCGCAATAAACGTCAATATCATACAAATTGCCAAAAGGGGGAAAAGCCCCAATCTCGCAGTCAGCAAATTTATCCTTAAATTCCATCTCATCGGCAAGTCGCACATTGCTAGTATTAAGTACTTCTTTCACCTTTTCAATATCAACTTTATAAGAGCCTGGGAGAACAAACATTGTTAATTTTCCTTCAACTTTTAGTATCACCGTTTTTGCGATATCTTTACCTTTAATATGGGCTGAGGCTGCAATTTCCTGCGCTGTGAATGCGAGAGAATGTTTAATTGTTACATACCTAATTTGGTTGCTATCAAGATATTCTTTTAACTTATTGAGCGGCATTTTAACCTCCAATTAATTATTGAATAATCCTCAAATCATTTTGTTATGCTTGTATTTGATTAATGTTGAGATTTGAACAATGCACCATTGTATAAAGAACGATTACCAAAATTGCTTTATTTTTAGTTGACATAAAGGTAAAGAGTATTGTAATCTTAATCAAACTTATTCGGTTCCTCAATTTTTGATTGGAATTATTCAAAAAGAGTGAGTACGTTGGAACAAAAAAAATGAGGATAATTAAATTTTGACAAGAATATTTTTTCTGCTGTTGATTATCCAAATAAAAGTTGTTGCTCAATCATACGACTGGGTGCGTCATGATTCACTTGTAAAAGCAGGTGTAAATCAAATTTATGGAATTGAATTTGATAAAGCCGAAAATACATTTGATCTAGTTGTAAAGGAATATTCAACGCATCCATCAGGTAAGTTTTTCAAATCAATGATCACGTGGTGGAGAATTTTACTCGACATTGATAACGAAAGTATGGATGAACATTTCTTCAATCAACTTGAAGAATGCATCGATCTCTGTGATAATATTTTAGATAAGAACAAAAAGAATATTGACGCATTGTTTTTTAAAGGTGGCTCTTTAGGTTTTAGAGGGAGACTCCTGGCAATAAGAGAAAAATGGTTAAAAGCGGCTTTAGATGGAAAAGAAGGATTGGACATTGTTTATAAAGCTTATGAAGCAAATCCAAAGAATATTGATATTCAGCTTGGGTTTGGAATATATCATTACTATGCAGATGTGATTCCTCAAAGATACCCGGCGGTAAAGCCATTATTGCTTTTCTTTCCTAAAGGAGATAAAGCTAAAGGGATAAAGGAGCTTGAAAATGTGGCAATTAATGGAAGATATGCTCGTTTAGAATCACGCTATTTTTTACAAACTCTCAATTTCCAATTTGAAGATAACTCTTATGAATCGAGAAAGTGGGGAAAGTACTTATTAATGGATTTTCCAAATAACCCAAGTTTTCAACGGTATTACGGATTGACCTTTGTGAAAGATAATAATTATTCCGAAGCCGCAATCCACTTTAAAGATATACTGGGTAAGTGCGAAATGAATTACCCCGGTTACAATAAAAGGTTTAAAAGAGAAGCATCGTACTATATTGCAATGGATTATAAACAAAAAAATTTGATTGATACAGCATTAGTCTACTTTAAAGATTGTGAAAAACTCTCACGGGAAATTGATAAAAAAGGGGCTTCCGGTTTTTTAATTAACACACTACTATTCTCCGGACAATTAAATGATCTCTTGGGAAATCGCAATAATGCATTAATGTTTTATAAGGAGGTGTTGAAATATAACGATAGAAATAATTCACATACTTTTGCGAAAAGATATATCGAAATTCCCTATTCAAATTGAGATTTTGATTAAAGTTAGTATTTCAACTAACTTGCTCGGCGTAACTTAAAGAACACACATTTCATAAGTATTTTTAATAAATTATAATTCAAAATTGTTAATCTAATTTAACGGTAAATATAATTGACCGCAGAATTAAACAAAATATTCAAATTAATTATAGTATTGTGCCTATTTACTGTAGTAATGCAAGCACAGCAGAAAAAAGCTGATTCTGAAGTATTAAAAAATACTGCGCTCAGCCATATGCAAGCCGGCCGATATGGTGAAGCAATTGACCAGTTAAACAAATACATATCTCAGAATCCTCAAATATCTGATGGTTATAACTACCGAGCAATTTGCTTTGAGAAAAGATCTCAATTTGAGTATGCCCGGCTAGATTATAGACGAGCAATAGCTATTGAAAATCGTGATGCAAACAAGCGTGCTGAGTATGAGAAGAACCTGAGCAGATTAATTAGTATTTGGTACCCGCTACTCGAAAAAAAAATTAATGGTCATTTGCGAGAAATTGCAATAGACCCAAATAACGCATATAACTATTTGGAGATTGGTAAATCATATAAGTTGATGGAGATTTGGGACAAAGCAGAACAGTGGTACGATGAATACTTGAAACGTGATGATAACGCTTCCCCCGATGAAATAATCAGATATACTGAAATTCTCGCCAAAACTAAAAATATTGTTAAGGGAGAAAGAATACTTAAAAAGTATGTTGAAAGATTTCCGGAAGATTGGCGGCTTTGGAGCAGATACGGGTATTTTACTCTTTGGCTTTCAAAATTTGCTATCGCCAAAAAAGCTTTCGAAACCTCACTTGGTTTTAAACCATTCTTTAAGGAAGCGCAGGACGGGCTCGATATCGTAAATAGAGAAGCATACTTAACTCAACAAGATCCTCGCGCTTTTGAAAAGGAATATGATATTGATAGATATTATAGAATGATTAGAAGAAGTCCGGGTGATATTGAAACTCGATTTAAACTTGTTGATGAATTATTGAAAGTAGAAAGATATGAAGAAGCCTTTCAACAACTTGAATTCATTGGCCTCAATAACCAGAATGATGAGCGTTATATTGAGAAGATGAATCTTGTTACGCAATACAGATTAAAAAATTATGAAGAAAAAATTCTAGCCGCCAAACAAGCCTTATTGATAAATCCCGACGATAAAGAATCAATCAAAACTTTGGCGCAGAATTATGAGAACCTTCAATATTACGATAGCGCGGCAGTAATGTTAAGTCAGTATTTTGAAAAATTCCCGGATGAAAAAGATCAACAATTGCGGTTTAGATTTGGAAGAGTATTAGCATGGAACCGTGAATTTGACCGGGCTATTGATGTAACCGATGGGTTACTGAAAGAATATCCTAATAATTTAGATTATCAATTATTCCGAGCCCAAGTTTCTGTTTGGATTAATAGAGACCTTACTCTCGCGCGTCAATATCTCGAAAATGTTCTCAAAGCAAAACCGAATGATCTGCAGGCAATTATTTCATTTGCTTCTCTCAAACTGCTCGATCAAGATTTTGAGGAAGCCCAGACACTCGCCAATAGAGCTAAAGAAATTGACCCTAATAATGACGACGTAATTAAACTACAGTCTAATATTGACTGGCAGATATTACGTGCGGAGGAGGAAAAACTTTACGCGATTCTAGAAACTGGTAGACAAAGAGTAGTTGCTGAGGACTGTCCCGGAGCGCTTCCATTTTATGAGGAATATCTTTCCAAAGCTGAGCCCAATGTACTTATAACCAAAGAATATGGGGATGTACTTTTTTGTGCAAAAGATTATCAAAGAGCTCTTGATGCTTACAATGATGTACTGAAGCAGGGAGAAAATTTTGACGCACAAATGAATAGAGGGAAACTCTATTTTGCAATGGGAGACTCGGTGAATGCGGCAAAAGAATTTAAGGAACTGGTAGAAAAAGATTCTTCCAATTTTGAAGCCAATCTATATTTAGCAGATAGTTACGCAAAACTTGGAGAAAACAGCGACGCTAGAGATATTTATAATGATTTATTAGAGTGGGAAAGTCTCGATCCCGAACAATTAGAAATGGTAAAATTGAGGAAGGGCTGGCTCCCTATAACCGGATTAGCCGCAATTCTTGAAACATTTCCTAGTTATGTTGGATTAGCTCCAATAATTTCACACTATTCAGATAACACTAGTTTTCGTTTAACAAATTATGGAAGCCGGTTAGAACTTGGAGTAACCGGTTATCTGACTCTCGGTGTTTCTTTTATGAAACAGCACGTAAAGGCAAATGGCGAAAGTCTTGATCAAGAACTGCTTGAAGAGTTTGCCTTTACCGGCAGCAAGCAGTTTACAACTTTCAAGGGACATGTATTGTTGCGCCCTTCCAAAATTTTTAGTCTCGGTGCAGGATTTGGATCAAGTATTGCCCAAGGTATATTAAGGCGTGAAGAGAAAGACGCATTTATGAGAATGGAAAAAGCCGACACTTTTTCAGTTGGGCTTACCTACCAGTACTCCGATGCAGCGCTTATTTTGTACTCCCCCTATTTAATTGATAACAGATTATACGCCTCCTTATTTAAAGCAGATGGTTATTTTGTTCATGAAAATGGATTTAAAATCTCAGGTTATTTTCAATATGTATCTGTTGAGGATGGAAACGAAAGCAACGATTTAATGCTTCGGCTGGGAAGATATATTACTAAAGATTTTATTGTTGGTTATGAATACGCTTATTCTAACTCTAAGATAAAAGCCGACTATTATTACTCTCCCACCAATTTTGAATCTCACAGCATTTGGGTCGATCAAGATCTAGATAGAAAGAAAGATTTACGAGTGCTTATCGGAGGTAAAATTGGAATAGTACCTCAAAATAAATTTTTGGCTTTGGAAGGACATTTTGAGTTATTCCACCAATGGTTCCCCACATTTTCATTGTCGGCTAGATTAGCAATGGGGACAACTTCACGTGACCAATCGAGTTACAGATATTTTTCGGGACAGATTTCGGCTTATTGGACTGTCTTGTAAAATTTCTATCTATTCACTATATCGGAGATGTAGCATGAAATTTTTTATTCTCATTTTATTGATTTATACCAGCAATTTTATCTTCTCTCAGGATGTAAAACTTTTTGGTGATGCAAAACAAGGTAGTATTTTAATAGGAAAGACAGATAACGCGCAAAGTATTTTGTTAGATGATAAAAAAATTCAGTTTGATGAGAATGGTTATTTTGTTCTTGGTTTTGATAGAGACGATCATGGAGAATTTACACTTACTGTAAATTTTTTAAATGGAAAATCGCACACACAAAAAATTAATCTTAAAAAAAATAAATACAGCGTTCAGAAATTAAAAATCGCAAGTAAATATGTTGAGCCACCAAAAAATGTTTTAGACAGAATTGAATCAGAAAGAGAATTAATGAAGCTCGCGCGCAAGAATATTGGCCTTGATAGTAATGCGTACTTCTCTTCCGGTTTCACCTATCCTGTTGATAACGCAAAAATAACGGGAGTATTTGGCAATCAAAGAATATTAAATGGTAAACCGCAAAATATTCATAACGGAATTGATTTTGGAGGAAAGGAATCGGATACCGTCCGCGCAATCTCTGATGGTATAATTCGTTTTGTAGGAGATGATTTTTACTATAATGGAAATTTTGTTTTGATTGATCATGGACAGGGATTAACCAGTATCTATTTGCATTTAAGCAAGACGGTTGTTAAAGCAGGTGAGTTTATTAAAAAGGGCAGTCCCCTTGGTTTTGTTGGTTCAACAGGAAGATCTACAGGACCTCATCTTCACCTTGGCGTTCAATGGTATCAAAAAAGAGTTGACCCACTGAGTGTTATTAAATTGAAAATTGGTGATTAATTAAAACAAAGCATATTCTAAATTAAATTATAAAATCAATCGTGTTTTCAAATGATTGGTTGCTTCTGACTTTTACTTCACTTTTGTTATATACAACGGAATTTGGAGGGATACTCTGAGTAATCCATGCATTACCTCCTATAACAGAATTTTTTCCTACAACAGTATTACCACCTAAAATTACAGCCTGAGAATAAATTACGACATCATCCTCAATTGTTGGATGGCGTTTGGTCTCCGCCAAATTTTTATCAACACTCATCGCGCCCAATGTAACGCCTTGATAGATTTTAACATTCTGCCCAATCATTGTAGTCTCACCAATCACTATTCCGGTACCATGGTCAATAAAAAAAGGAGTGCCAATTTTAGCTCCGGGATGAATATCAATTCCAGTTTTTTCATGAGCATATTCAGTAAGTATTCGGGGAAGAATCGGAGTGCCTATTTTGTACATTTCATGCGCAATTCTGTAAATCACAATTGCCATAAATCCAGGATAAGCCAAAATTACTTCGTCAACACTTTCGGCGGCAGGATCTCCTTTAAATATAAATTCGGCATCATTCCAAAGTTTTTCATGAATTTCCGGGATTTTCGAAATTATCGCGGATGCATCATCCAATGGATTGCCCGAGTAATTCGAATTGAGTTCCTTTAATAGATTAATTAAATCTCTCTTCAGCAGTTGCATTTTCGCCATTATATCTTCGGAGGAATGATAAACTTTGCTCGAAAAATGAGGGAAAAGAAAATCAATTAATTCCTTAAGAAAATGAATAGAATCCTCACGTAAAGCATTTGTGCATGAATGGGTTTGTCGTTTTTCTAAAAATCTCTCAACAAAACTACTTTCTAAATGTGGTAAATCTGCTTTCATGTTAAACCCCTAAAAATTTTTATTATAGAATATTCAGATCAGAACTTATAAGATTAGCAACAACAATCATACGATTTGAGTTGCACTGGCATGTAAGTAACACAAAGCGACACGATATGTAAGATTTGGATAGTTGTCATTATTTGTTAAAATTTACAGCGCAATTGTATAAACTTTTATTTTCAATGTAAATAACTAATTGGACTGCAACTATTAGAAAGAATAATTAATGGAAAGAATATTACAATTCTCACTTCTTGCATTTACCTCATTGTTTACGATGGTTACCCCTTTTGGCGTTATACCACTATTTTCAACTATCACGGCAAAAATGAACACCGGGGAAGTTGCAAAGATTGCCGGTAAAGGAGTAATCACTGCATTTGTAATAATTGCACTTTTTGCTTTCGGAGGAAATTTTATCTTTGAGTTTTTTCATATATCGGTAAATGGATTAAGAATAGTGGGAGGCATACTTTTTTTTATGTCGGGTTACGATATGCTTCAAGCAAAAATGAGCAGAATTAAGGAAGAGGGGCAAAGTATTACAGAATTTGTAAACGATTTTGCTATCACACCACTCGGGATCCCGATTATTTGCGGACCTGGTGCAATTACTGTAACCATTGTACTTTTTAATGACACACAAAATGTTACCGAGAAATTTATCTTTTTCGGAATTGTAATATTGGTTCTGCTAATAACATTTTTATTTCTTGTTGGCAGCCGCAAAATTTTAAGTTTATTAGGTGAAAATGGGAATAAAGTATTGATGAGAATAATGGGATTAATACTAATGGTTATAGCAGTTGAATTGATGTTTAGTGGATTGAAACCTATTATTCAAGAGATAATTAAGGGCGCTGTTTAAAAAAGTAAACCCCGCAAAGCGGGGTAATTTTGTAAAATAATTATTCCTTATTTTACAATTACAACATCTTGAGCCTGAGGTCCTTTGGGTCCGTCACCAACCGAAAATTCCACTTTTTGACCTTTTTCAAGGGAGCGAAAACCTTCCTGTTTAACAGAAGAAAAATGAACAAAAACATCGCCGCCCTGTGCACGCTCAATAAAACCGAAACCCTTGGTGGCGTTAAACCATTTTACGGTTCCGTTTTCTCGCTCTGCCATTAACTAACTCCTTAATAAATTGTACTATAATTATAAACGAAGATATTATATAATATGACTGTCACATGATTAAATATAGTCGTTTACTTGGACAAACTTACAAACAAAACATAATTAAAAGAAGATTATTCGTTATAAATTTTTCAACATCATAGCAATTTGGTTTGCTTGTTTTTGATTATACTCAAAAGCTATTTTTTTGTAATTAACTAAATCCACAATAGTTCCAATTAGGCAGAGCCCGCCAGTTAATAGATACACAATCCCAAGACCAATCTGATCTACCAAAAATCTTTGAATGCCTGCGATTCCGAGAAAGCCTACTAATGTTACTAAAAGAATTACTTGCGGATCTCTTCTTCTACTTCTATACACGTTCGCAAATTGAAAAGCCTGTTTATCGTCTAAGTTTTTTAAAATATTAGAAATATAAATTTGTTCTTCCCCCATTATTTCCGGCAGTAGTTCAAATACATTAGCCATGACTCACCTCATTTTTAGTTTTGTAAGAATTAAATAAATTCGAAACTAGTTGTACAATTCTATAAAGTATTATTGTTAAAGCAAAAAATCCCAGCGGGTGTGCATTAAATGAATCAATAAAATTGCCATGATAAATAAATGAAATTGACCTTCCCAAACCACATCCTGGGCAAGGTATTCCAAGATTGTGGAATGGACAAAGCGTAAAAAGTTGTTCTTCAAATGGATTTATAAGCAGGAGATAAATTAACCCGCCAACCCAGAATAGTAATTCCAAATCAATATTTTTTATTTGTTTAATCAACTTTTGGATCTCTTATTCTTAACAATTCTACTCTTTAGTCGTAATGAACCAGTTTAAGTTACAAATAAGTGTGGGTTATAAACTAATTTCTTTGATAGTCCGCACTGATTTCAAATCATATTCTACAATAGATAAAGTTGATATTTTACCTACAATTTCAATTCCATTTGAGTTTAACCTTTCAGCGAGATCTCTGCATTGAATGGGGTCGAGGCTGTTGGCTATACCAAGATGTGGTATGAAGGGAATATCAAACCGCAATTCTTTTTCCAATATTTCTGTGTATAACATATCGTGTAATCTTAAGAAAATACGGTATCCCTCCTCCGGTACTAAAAACACATCGGTATAATCACTAAATGAATCCTTTACAATCTGGGCACATCTTAAAACAAAATAGAATTCATTAAAATGTTGAGCTACTTTCTTTACATGGTTTTCAAAAGTATTAATGGAAATATTTTTTACCGGGAAAACTATTGTGAAATGTGGCTTTACTAAATTGAAATACTTTTCGTCATCCTTAGCTCTTATTTTTTGAATCCAGTCATAATCACTTTTTTCAATTTCCGGATATGCAATTACTAATAACGACATATTTCCCCTTCTCTATAAATATCTTTCTTTCAGAATTGAGATGTGATGATTTGTGTGTCCTGCAATTATATAAATTAGTGCACGGACAGTAATTTTATTTTTATTGGCTACTCCCCAGAAATTAACCTCTTCTTCGGTTAATGACTGCAATTGGATAACAGTTGCCGATCTCAGTAATATAAGTTCCTCAACTAATTTACCAAATTCTGTTTCATGATACTTAGATTTTGCTATGTAAACATTCTCATCAAAACCGGGAAGCTCATTTTGTAAATCCCCTCTCGAGAATCTCAAAATTCTATAGCTGAAAATCCTCTCGCAATCAATTAAATGTCCAATCAATTCACGGATGCTCCATTTATTGGCTGCATACCTATACTTTGATTTTTCTTCATTAATATTGTTTGAAATGGCAATCAGTTCTGTTTTTTGATCAGCGATTAATTTTAGAATATCGGTTTCGGGAAGTGAATTAATGTACCCCGAATAAAAACTTGAGTATTCATCTTGTGCCGGTTTTTTCATTAGAATTACCTATTTAATTAAAACAATTTTTTTTATTTCAGAATAATTAGTAGATGAGAGTTTAACAAAATAATTACCTGATGGCAACATTTTCCCGTAGTTATCTTTTGCTTTCCAAATCAGAGAATGCATACCTGGATTAATATTGTATAGTGTGTTGTTAAATACAAGTTTTCCTAAGATATCAAAAATATGAATACGAATATCAGAAAGTTCCGGTGCATAAAAACGGATTGTTGTTTCAGGATTGAAAGGATTTGGAAATACATCAAAGCTAAATCTACTAGGAATATATTTTTCATCTTTGACTGTTGTAATTTTATTGGATCTGCCAGGCGTTTGAGAACCTACTTCCCAGCTGCCGGTTCCATCAACAATTCTTGCATATGATTTGTCCGCATCGAGTTTGGGAAACGAAATTGAGTCAATCCATGTAACACCATCCTCTTCAACAATTCCAATAAATTCTCCATCAGCCGATAATTTAAAGTTAGTATGAATTCCTGCCTGGTTTTTATCTTGATCTTCATCGCACCAAATAATTAAAAACTCCCCTGGATTTATTAACAAACCCTCTTGATTGAATTTCCACTTTGTCGGGTTATCTTTTTTATCTGTTAAATATTTACCTGTTAAATTTATTGCTGTGGTGCCATAGTTATGAATTTCAATCCAATCATCATAATCCCCAGCGGGATCTTGAATGCTTGTTTTATTATCTGCCATTATCTCGTTGATGGCGAGCCCTGTAGTAAACTGTGCACTTGAATTCTTAACTTCAACAAAACTATTTAATGGGAATCTCGCAAAACTTCCTCCATTACTTTCAACATAGATTTTAAATCTGCCAAAACCATTTTTTCCCAATGGCGGAAGTGTTACTTTATATCGATCAGCCTCGTCAACAATTTTAGTATTGGGGACTGGCGCGTATTTCATTTCATGAAAATAAATAACTGTTAGCATTCCGGGATGGTACTCAAGCGCAACTTTTGCTAATCCTTCATGCGCAAATGCTGAAACATAAACAGTGATTGAATCGTTCGGTGAAGGATTTACTGGCTCGGTATGAATTTTATATACAACAGGTTTTGAATTGACATACTTTAATTGAGACTGAATTGATTTTGAGCGTAAATCAATAAATTGTTTAATTCCGGTTCTAACATGTTGATTTTCAAGAGAAGTAAATGAATTGAAAAAATCGGCGGTCGAAAATCCGTAATCCAATGTTCGATACTGATCATTTAACGCAAATGGTGTAATTAAATTGCGAATATCGTCAATCTTTTTATTAAGATTTGTAATGTTTACAATATTCTTAGAGTAAAAATCTAAATAGTGAGTATAAAGATTTCGGTATTCCGGATGAGCCATTAATTTTTCTGCAAGCGGGCGTTTACCCTGTACAACTTTTGGAAAATCATAAGGATTAGCATTTGCCCAATCAATAGGCCACCAGCTAATTCCGAAAGTATTGTCATAATCATAAGGTATCCATCTAAACTTCCCAAAAGCCGGTTCATAATAGAGATAATAATTATTATTCAGCGACCAATAATCATCCCACGAACCCATCAGCAAATTCATTGCCTGATATTTTAGATACTCATCAACAAAAAGTATATTATCAATTGAATCGGCAAAATTTGTTGTATTACTGTTAACAATCTTGATCAATCGAAAAAGTTGAGAATAATCATCCTCATCTTGGTTGGTCATTAATTCATAAGCCGGGTATGACTTAGTATACTTAAGTGAGTTTTCCGTCATTCCCTGTTGATATACGAGATCGGCAGGATATAAACATTTAAACAAATTACCTGATGCATCATCATAATTCTTTTTAAGAAATTCTCTATCGATATGCTCAATCGAAATATATAAACCTTGATAAATATCATTTATATATAGGGCAGTATGAGATGCCCGGCTCGCGGTTATTCCAGCTATCTGAAAAATATCCCACGCAATTTTCGCTCTTGAAATAGATGGATCGTTATGTTCCCCATTGAGATTAAGCTTATCGACTCCAAGGAATTCTCTTCCCGGGATAAAATCGTCAAATGACAGTTTGAAAGATAGTTTTCTAGAATCACGAGAAGTATTTCCTCTTACTCTAATCCCAACATCGGTAACTGTTGTGTCTATATATTTATTTTTTATTGTAATTGAACAATTATGCAAAGAATCAATTCTGGGATTGGAAACCATCCAGCTGTAGTCTTCGCTTTTCATTGTAACTTTAATAATCATCACTTCGGTATCATCATACAGCCGCCAGCTCTGTTTTGACTGAGAGAAAAGTTGAGAAGTATTAAAAATGAGAAAAAGAGGAATGAATATATTTAAGGCGAAATATTTTAGTTTCATGATGTAATAATATTAGTTGAGACTAATATAGGCAATACATAGAATCTACGAAAAAGATTTGAGTGCAAAATGGAATGACTTTATCACAATATTAAAATAATCTTCTGTTTATATTTAATGAAACTCCAAAGGAAGCTAGGGAATTTTTCCCATTATTTTGTGTGCCATCAAGGTTATAAATAGAAATGTTATTTATTTCAATTAGTGAATAATTAAATTCTATATCAACTGGCAATCCAAACAGTGAACCAACAAATGGTATATTAATTCCAGCTCCATATCTAAAGAGGAATTTTTTAGAATCGTAAAGAATATTTTTTTCTGGTGAGTTCACCGCACCAAGTCTAAGATATACAGTTTTAAACAATCCCGCCTGAACACCAAAACTCCAATAATCTCTCCTGCTCCCTTCAGAGCTTCCGGGATTTAATAAATTTTTATACTCCCCAGAAAATATCAGATTTGTCTTGGCTCTAACTTTTGCCCCCAATACCATATTTGCATTATAAACGAAGCCAATTCTCGCAAATCGGGGGAGCTTTACTTTAGCAAATCCTTGATTATAAATATGTTCGTTTTGCTCATAATCGGTTCCAAAGTTTTGAAATGCACAGCCAATATTTAATTGATCCGTATAACTATCACTACTTATAAATGAATTGAAGGAATATAAAATTCCCAGATCAAATAAAATTGGACTGTTTGATTCCAATGAGTTACTAACACCAAAACTGCTCGTTCTTCTTTTGTTGAATATTTTCGCGGACGCGCCAACACTTAATCCTTTTATTGGAGAACCGGCAAAACCAATTATGATTGTATTATTTATATCTTTTTGAGTCTCCGAAGGAATAGACCATAATGGAGAAGTATATACTAAATCGCCCGATGAATATTTGTGGTATGCTAAAACAGCGGCACCAAATGATGTATTTATTTCAGCACCTATAGATTGAAAAGCCATATTTTTGAAAAACGTATTCCAATCATTTTTTCTTTCATTAAAAAATAAATTGATTCCCTCTTTACCATTAATCGCGGCGGGATTGGAGAAATAACTCCCGCTCGCAAAATTATTAGCAACACTCGACTCACCGGTTCCTATTTGCTGAGTTGATGGATTTATATCCAGAGAAGTACCTTTCAATACATAACTGGAATAGTAAGATTGAGATTTTAATGTAACGGTTATAACAAGAATTATGAATAGGATTTTAAGGATAAAATCCATTTCATTTTTCCTTTTGGAAAAGTAATTCTGTAAATATAAAATCGGGTGAATTTGGTACTTCTATCGAAAAACTTTTTACAGATGCGTCAAAATTCATATCAAATTTAATCCAACCCCGTGTTAAAAATTCATCTTCCCAATCGATATAAAATGAATCGTAATGATAATGTTTCAGTTCTCCCTTCATTGTTGGGGAAGGTAAAAATTGCATAAATAGCTTTTCCTTCTCAATCCTTATTTCAGCTTTACCATACATTTTATCTTCATAAAGACCGGTATATTTTTCTAATTCCAGAGAGGGTTTTGTGTTTTTAACTCTAACTTCTTCACGACGCAAGTTTTCTTTTTCAAAATTCTCTTCTCTTTTTTTCCAGTTTTCGAGCATAATCTTATTCCAATCTTGCGGTTCTTTATTAATCAGTACTTCAAGAATGTAGTTTCTTACTGCTGTCACCATTCCGGTTTCGTAATTGCTAAGAATAACAGTTCCGATCTTTTCTTCAGGAATTAAAGTTACATCGGATATCATTCCCGGCATTCCTCCTCCATGGTTAAATAACTTTTTCCCATTCCAGTATCTTATAAACCAACCCAATCCGTAATTATTTGTACCTACAGGAGTTTGGTTTAGCCACATTTCGGCTGATTGTTTTTCACTAAATACAGTTTTATCACCAACTTTGCCTTTGTTTAATTGAAGTCGAATCCAATTAGTCATATCTGCAACAGAAGAAACAATTGCACCGGCGGGAGCTACAGTTTCTATAGAATAAAATTCAGGATAAGCTTCAACTTTTCCATTTTTGATTTTGTGGGGCTGAGCATAATTTCCCCTTACTTTCATATCCGCTAATGAAGTAACACTTCTATTCATATTTAATGGAACAAAGAAATGTGCTTTAATAAAGTCACTCCACAAAGTATCAGTAATAGCTGTAATTACTTCTCCCGCCACGCTGTACATTATATTTTGGTAACCATATTTACTTCTAAAACTTGAGGTAGGTTTAAGATATTGTGCTCTTCTAATCACTTCCTTTGAATCATAATTTGAACCGAGCCAAAGTATATCCCCGCTAAATGTCTCAAGCCCGCTCCGGTGTGTAACAAGGTCTCTTATAGTAATTTCATTAGTGACCCATGGATCATACATATGAAAATCGGGCAGGTATTTAATTACCTTGTCATCCCAATTAACTAGTTTTCTATCAACGAGAGTAGCTATTGCCGCAGTTGTGAATGCCTTTGAACAGGAAGCAATCATAAAAAGAGTATTTTCATCAACTCTTTCCGAACTCCGCAAATCTTTAAATCCATATCCTCTTGAAAAAATAACAGAATCATTCTTAACGACTGCAACTGCAAAACCAGGCATCTTCCAGTCATCCATCGACTTAACAATAAAAGAGTCAATTTTTTCGATCTGATTTTTCTGTGGTAGAAGAGGACTTGAAATAATTACAAGAAGAGTACAGATCCCAACAAAGATTTTACGAAAACTCATATATACTCCCATATTATTAAAAATGAAAAAGGGATTAAGCTTAACAATTTTAAAAACTTAATCCCAAATCTAATCGCTAAAATAATGTGCTATGTACATTAGGGCAATTAATTTTTATCTATCCATTAAATCATTTTCAATCTGTAGATGGGATTGGACAAAATAATGCTCATATCGACGCATCACACAATGTCCAATCATCTCTGCAATCTCATCAAAACCCAGCATGTTTGTATTAATTACGGCATGATACAAATGGGGATCTTCTATATCTTTATGAAAATATTTGAGAAGGTACATTTTTCGAGCTTCATCCTCCTTCACAATAAATTCAGCTGCCTGTTTGCGATCGATCTCATACAATTTCATCGCGGTTTCAATTCTAAATTGAAGTGGGGCCACTAATCGTACATGCAAAGCCTTAGGATAATCTTTAAGAATGATATTTGAACCTCGCCCAACTATAACAGAGCAGCCATAATGAGCAAGATGCAGTATAGTCTGCTTAGTTTTATTTAATAGAGCCAATTTTGAGGGACTAATACCAAGCATTTCATTAAACCAAGAATCGAGTGTATGGGGTTTCTCGTTTTCTAAAAACTTTTTGAAATGAATTGGTAAATTATGATCCTCCAATACACGGTTTATTAAATCTTTATCAAAGTAAGTCCAGTGATTATAATGCTTAACAGAAAAACTATTTAAATACTCACAAAGCTTATTACAAATTGTAGGTGCGCCCACTCCAGTTTCGCGGGATATTGTTACTACCGGACCCGGATTTTTTTTTACGATGTTTTGTAATTCTTCGAACTCAGAATGCTTTTGAAGATAGGCGCGCGCTTTTTCGTACGACGTCATGTGTTTCATTGCAGCCTCCATAGTTTGTGATGGATGGAGGAAGGGATATATTTCTGCTTAAAAGTAAATAAAAGTGTAATAAAAATCAGAATTTATTTTACCAACTTATACAGTTGAATAATTTCATTTGGAGTTAGAGCTTTATTGTAAATTCTAACATCATCAATAGTACCTTTAAAAGAATCATCAATAAGATAATGCTCGTATCGGTATAATGCTCCTATCGAGACGGGCTGTGATGTCTCAATATTTCCCAACACCACCTTCTTTGAATCCATTAATTTTTCATTTAGAAATATCTTCATGGTGGAATATTCTTTTGATCTTTCAAAAACTGCCGTGAGCATAAAATATTTATTTAATGGAAGCTCACTAATCGGAAATCCAACATACTCCCTCTTATCGTTAATATCTATTAAGTGAAACCAAATCTCTGTTTGACCCGATATTGTTTGATACATAGGCTGCTTCACTGTTCTTATTGAGTAACCGGTATTTGGCGGATAGGCAAACATCGTTTGACCATTATTAATAATTTTTGCGCTTCTATCAAAATTATCTCCTTTAACCCAAAGTGTAATTGTAGTACTTTCATGAATAAAGCTCAGCTCAGGATTAAAATCAAACTTCAAATAACTTTGTCCATCAAAATAGAATGCGCTGAATGGATTGTTAAACCGATCATCGACAAAAATGGCTCCATTTACTGTACCATGTATATTATGTCCGCTCATATCATTTGCATTTCCGGTAAAGGGCCAATAAGCTAAGAGATCCAAATCCGGGTTAAAGATTGGCTCCGGCTCCAGTTCTCTTGTTACATTACATGAATAAATAATTAGTAAGAGAACTGATAAAAATTTTGTCACTAATTTTTTCATCACTCATATCATTCCATTATTTACTGAATAAGGGAGGATGTTTTTTATGATGCGCGGTTTCATCCTGATATTTTTTCGCGGCCGCAATTATTGTTCCTTCATCAAATAATTTACCTATAAATGTAAAACTGGTTGGTGTACCTGCTTTTGAAAAACCGGTAGGAACTACTACACTCGGATGACCGGTTAAATTTGTAACTAATAAATTATTTCCTATCCATGATGGAGAAACATAAAAATCCAAATCTTTAATCATTTCATTCATTTGCTGAATCAATAAAAATCTAATTCTATTCGCATTTATATATTCAACCGCAGGTATAAACCTGGATGATCTAAACACATTCGGCCATGCGTTTTTAATTTGCCTTACTAACTGATCATCTTTATTTGACCTTGTTAGCTCATCAAAAGCTGCACCAGCTTCTGCAGTCAGAATAAAAGAAATATCATAATTACTTATCGTTGGCAATTCAATAGGTATTAACTTAGCTCCTAATTTCTCCAATTGTTTTAGGGCAACAGAATCTTGAGAATGAAATGGATACTTTTTGTCAAAATCATTTTTTAGGTAACCAATTTTTAATTTGCTGAAATCAATTTTGTGCGAATAATTAAATGGGGCGTTTATTAATGTTTGATCTTTTATATCTTTCCCATAAATGGAATTAAAAACAATTGCGAGATCTTCCACGTTTCTGCAGATTGTACCAATTTTATCCATCGACCAACTTAATGCCATCGCACCTGTTCTGCTTACTCTTCCATAAGTTGGCCGCAGTCCGCTTACCCCGCATACAGTTGAAGGAGAAACAATTGAGCCCCATGTTTCGGTGCCAATCGCAAATGGGACCAATCCAGCCGATACAGCCGATGCAGAACCAGCTGAGGAGCCGCTCGATCCTTTTGTAGTATCCCACGGATTTCTAGTAATTCCTCCAAACCATACATCTCCCCAAGCAAGTTCCCCCATCGAAAATTTAGCAACTAAAACAGCACCCGAGTTACTTAATTTTTTTATTACTTCAGCATCTTCATCTATTAGTTGATCTTTAAATGGGGAAGCTCCCCAGGTAGTTTTATAATTTTTTGTTGATAATAAATCTTTTACGCCATATGGAATTCCATGCAGCATTCCTCTGTATTTGCCCGATTTAATTTCTAAATCCGCTTTTTCTGCTTCAGCATAAGCTCTCTCTTCGGTAATTGTAATTACATTAAACAGATTTGGAGAGAATTTTTTCAGTCTATCAATAAAGAAGCGGGTTAATTTTACCGATGATATTTTCCTGGTTTTAATTAATTGTGCGAGTTCTCCGATAGAATAAAATGCAAGCTCATTAATGTTGGCAGGTAATTTTACAGAAGTATAATTACTAAAAATCAGTTTATTTTGTTTTTGTGAAATCGAAAAACCAATTGGGAGGGGATTAAATGAGATTGCCGGAGGTATTTCGTTTGTAAGGGAAAGTTGACGATTTTTAATAAAACTTTCTAGGTTTTCATTTAAAGCGTCAGCCATCGAATCACGCTCGGCATCGCTGAATTCGAGACCAATAATTTTTTCGGCGAAAGGAATATCATTTTTGGTGATCTTGACTAACTCAGTAGTAAAAAAAGTAAATGCCGAAATAGAGATGATGATAAAAAGAAGGAATGATTTACTAAAAAAATTTGTTTTCATATGATCCTCTGCCGGATTTAAAAATGATTATGTTGAAAACCGAAATATTCGATTGCTATTTACTCAGTTTTGGTTTTCGCGCCGGAGTTGTTTTAATAAATATTGGCGTGATTAAAGTCCAAAGCACCAACAATATTGCTGCAATTTGTGGATTATACCATCCTTCTAATCGAAATGGCCCGCCAAGTGAATAAGTCCAAATTAAAAATGCGATGCTGCTTAAAACGATCTGATTCATCTTATAAACATGCTGTACATTCACTAAATATACTGGCGTAACAATTATGAACACACCCACAACTAGCCACAGAACTATAATTTGATAATCGATATTTCCAATTACCACCGGTTGGTCAGCAATTAAATTTTGAATAAAAAGGTATGCTGCAATAATTTCGCTGGGAATTAATTTTAATAGTTTGTCTAAATAGATTTGATCTTGTCTAATTTCTCGTGCCACTTACCCCTCCAACTCTGAAATTAAAGAATGAACTATAATTACATATTGTGATTGCTGATGCTTAAATTATAACAAATAAGTGTTATTGCAAAATAATTATTAGTGATTTGAGTTAACTCAATAAATGAATTTGCGAACAATTGACGTGGCGTGAACTAAATGCTTTTTCTCCCATTTTGATCTAGCGTAAAGAATAGATAACCGGAATATTTAGTTGATTGTTTAGTGCTTAACTTTTTTTCATGGAAATCTTTTTTGATCTCGGAGATTTTAACGTTCGCTGAATATTGAACTAATAAATTCCGATTGCCAACTCTTGCTGTAATAATTTTCATTTACTTAAAAGGATTTAATGGAATCATACAGCAATCTCTATACCAAGGATTAGTCCCAATTTAATAACAATTTTTGTTTATTTATAATTCTTGTTGTTATAATTACATTAACTTCGGAAATAATTTCCACTTCTTTAAATGATGAAAAAATTTATTCCTTAAAATTTCCAGTCACTTGAGTATCTAACTAATTTTTCTTGATAAATTATAATCAACTATGTGTATTTTTTATCATATGCACATCAATAAAATATTACGGCTCAATTAAGAACAACATCTACGATATTCAAATCTTCATCGCGCGAGGAGGAACCAATCATAATTTGGTACACGCCAGGATCGGCAGCGAATCCTTTACCCTCTTTAAATTCCTCGAGCATTGCTTTGTTTATCTCAAACTTAATATTCTTTGCTTCCCCCGCTTTAATGTGCACACGCTGAAATCCTTTTAATGTTTTGATGGCACTATTATTATCAACTCCTCTTCCCCTAATATATAATTGAATAACTTCCTCCCCGTCAACTTTGCCTATATTTTTGACATCAACTGAGAGAATCGCGCTTTCACCATCACTAATTGATGATTGATTTAGACTTGGATTTAAATATTGGAATGAAGTATAGCTCAGTCCATAACCAAATGGGTAGAGAGGTTCTTGTGTAAAATAGCGGTACGTTCTTTCCTTCATACTATAATCTATAAATGGAGGAATTTGATCAACAGATTTATAAAATGTGATTGGTAATCTACCTCCCGGATTATAATCGCCGAATAAAGCGTCGGCAATAGCGGTACCTGCGGCCTGCCCACCATACCAACTTTCGAGAATAGCCGGAATATTTTGATCTGCCCAGTTTATACTTAGAGCACTTCCATTTAATAAAACAAGAATTACTGGTTTTCCAATTTCATATATTTTTTTAAGTAAATTTTCTTGTGATTTTGGAAGATCAATATTTAATCTATCACCCCCCCTAAAACCATCTACTTTCACATCCATCTCTTCCCCTTCGAGCCGGGGAGATAAACCCATGAAGAGAATTGCCACATCTGATTTTCGTACTGCTTCTAATGCTCTCTCTTCTATATTTTCATCAACATTGGTCCATAGCAGCTGGATAAATGAATATCTGTTCGATCCTTTGAATTCCAGTTTAATATTATATAGTTGCCCCGCATTCAGTTCAATTAATTTATAAACTTTATGAGCGCCATGGGTGGTTTCAAATTTTACTAGAATTGAATCTTCGAATGTTATCTGAAATCCATCTAATCCAGACGCGCCGAGCGCATATTTCCCCGATTTCTCAGGTACTAAATAGCCACTCCACCTTACAGAAAATTGATTAGAATTCTCCAATGGTGATCCGTCACCCCAATTAAAATGTATTTCTTTATCCACACGACTAAATAAGGGCTCTCCATTGAAATCAAGATTATCAAAATATTCTCCAATTAATCCATTTTGTATTTTATCATTATCAGTGAACAAACAATTCGAAGGAATAAAATTGAACGAGTAAATATTTTCCGCTATAGAACAGCCAGGTTCATAAATAATATTTTTATCCGGGAATTTTCTTTTCAGACCTTCCAAAGGGGTTACTGGATCCGATGGATATCCATTATAATTACCATAAAGAACTTCTTCGTCATTAGCGTTTGGACCTATGACTGCTAATGTATTTATATCTTTCTTTAGTGGAAGTATATTATTTTCGTTTTTAAGCAACACTAATGATTTATACGCTGCTTCAAGTGCTAATTTTTTATTTTCTTGAGTATCAAGTTGTTTACGATTGTAACTTGAATATGGGACCATTTCTGGCGGATCAAACATTCCTAATTTTATTCTATCTTCAAATAATCTTTGTAAAGGAATGCTCAGTTCTTCCTCCCTAATTAAACCATCATTTACTGCTTTAACTAAATGTTTAAATGACACTCCACAATTTAAATCAGTACCAGCCTTCACAGCTTTTGCAGATGCTTCAGCCGCGTCTTTTGCCTGTTTGTGATGCTGCCAAATATCGGCGATTGCCCAGCAATCAGAAACAACATGACCTTTAAATCCCCACTCTTTTCGCAGAATAATATTTAGCAGTGGATCGTTACTGCAACAAGCATTTCCATAAAGACTATTATAAGCACACATAATTGCTTCTACTTTAGCATCAATGACCGACATTTTAAATGCCGGTAAATAAGTTTCCCACAAATCATAATCACTCACACTTACTTCGAAAGAATGACGTTCCGGTTCTGGACCGCTGTGTACAGCAAAATGTTTTGCGGTAGCAACTAATTTCAAATAACGAGGATCATTTCCTTGTAATCCTTTAATGAATTGAATCGCCAGTTGTCCCGTTAAATAGGGATCTTCTCCATAAGTCTCCATACCCCTTCCCCAGCGGGGATCTCTAAAAATATTAATATTAGGGCTCCAGAATGTTAAACCCTGGTAAATTCCCCTTTTACCTTGAGACAATGCAATATTATGTTTTGCGCGAGCTTCATCGGAAATTGCTACTCCAATTCTATACATTAAATCTATATCCCACATTGCCGCTAAACCAATAGCTTGAGGGAATACAGTTGCCAATCCATTCCGAGCTACACCATGAAGACATTCATTCCACCAATTGTACTCAGGAATTTCAAGTCTTTCTATTGCGGGGGCATTATATATCATCTGCGAAACTTTTTCTTCAAGAGTCATTCGAGAAATCAAATCACTAACTCTTTCGTTAATAGTTAGGTTTGGATTTTGAAATGGAAATTTAAATTGGGCTGAAGTTTCTGTGTAAAATGATATTGCAATAATGGTTGTTATAAAAAACTTTTTAATCATTATTCCCTCGAAAGTATAAGAAAAAAAATATAATGAATTCTAAAGCAGTACCCCCGGCGGGATTCGAACCCACATCTCGAGCTCCGGAGGCTCGCATTCTATCCATTGAAATACAGGGGCATTTTTTAACAGTTAAATGTAATCATAAAAATTATTTATTTTATTATCATTTAAGAAATCATCTGATACTTTCGATAATGAGGGAGAATTAATTTTATACTTATTTACTTAATTAAAATTTACTAATTTATTGCAGCAACAATTTTAGGATATCTTATGGCAGCATCAATGAAAAAAATTGTCGGGGAAGTTATCTCATCATTAAAGAAACATCCTTCACCAGAAAAAAAGGGGAAATCTTTCTGGGATTATTTAAAAGATCAGCTCTACTCTGAAACTACGTGGGATCAATCCGATCTTCTTGTAATCGAAAATGAGATCGGAAAGCAGTTATCCAAGCTTGAGAGAAAAGATTTTATAAAGCTTTGGGAAAGTACCGATGTTGCAATGGACAAGTTGGACATGGATCAAACTCCCGATACTGCTGAAATGAAAACTGATTTGACTAATGAAATTCTTGGTCAAGTTATGGATAGAATGGATGATAATTACTCTGGGGGAAGTTACTATACTCCTGCCGAAAGTTATGTTGCAGTTGAAGAAGAAAAACCCACAAAAAGTGATGAAGATGGGGATATCACAGAAGATATTGATCCCAAGGAAATTGATGAGGAATTTGATTTTGACGAAACCGATCTTTTTGAAGATGAAGATTTTGACGTCGATGAAAACAACAATATTTAGTTTATTCTTTTTACTTGTTTTTCCGGTTTTACTCTTTCCTCAAAACATTAAATTGTTGCATGAACCAACGATTAAAGATACCCTCAAAATAAAAAACGGGTTTTCCTCATTTTTTAATAGCTATGCTGAAGACCAGATGAAGTTTGATGAATTTGCCCGCCATAGCATTTTTAATAATCCAATGATTTATGATTCTTCGAGCGCATTGCTTGCCGCAAAATTATTTATATCTAATTCAATAGAAAACGACCCGATCAAAAACAACTTTACTATGAGTGTACTAAATCCTCTTAAACAGCAATTTGCTGAATCACAGAACCTTAAAGAGTTAAAAGCAATTTTAGGTGCGGTTCAAGTAGGTGCTGTTGGATTTCTCGCATACAAGCACATTAAAGAATATGGGTTTTTGAAAGAGAAGAAAAAGAAATAAAAGCAGAGCCGATTTTTAATCAACTCTGCTTAATTTTGATGCGGTTTACAATCAACCAGATTAAAAAATTATTTTACTCTCTCATATTTTTGATTGAACATCTTCATTTCTTGACCATCCTGAGATAGAAACATATCAAATTCGAGATTATCTTCATTAATTATTCTACTTACTGATCGGTATTTTATTTGTTGACCGGTCATCGGGTCTAAACCTTCTCCACTGTACTCGATATGCTTTGTTGTTTCATTCATCTTCCCCTTCATGGTAGTTATTCCAGTACCCATATTATCAATCCAAATTGTAATAAATTCTTTTGCTACATTATCATAAGCGTCAATGCCAATACCTTCAAATGGCATTCCCATCATTTCTCCTTTTTGGGTTGTCTTGAAATATCTGCCTCCAAGCAGAGATTCGATTTTCGCACTCCCAATAGTTGGCGTTTCTTCGCCTGTCATAGGGTTAGGCATATTGGTGGTTACTTTCCAATCGCCAACCATTTTGGCCAATAATTGATGCATCGGCCCCGGACTCATTGCTTCCTGCCATTTCTTCATCATTTCGGCTTGATCTTGAGCTATAAGTAATACTGATGAAAAAAGTATAAGGATTGTGATTGTGCCCTTAATTACTTTCATTGAATTACCTTTCTAAATTGTTATTGATGTGCGTGATGAAATTAAGAAATATTTGAATCAAATCTAATTAATATTTATGAAGTCCGAATTCTCATGAAAATAAATCCGGAGATAATTGATAATAATAACGAAACTGTCCATACTGATCCCGCACCATAGTTCTCAAAAAGCATTGTCCCGAACCAAGGCCCCATCATAAAGGAGAAACTGAAAGTCATCTGAAAATATCCCATGTATTCACCTCTGCGTGATTCATCCGATACCAGTGAAATATATGATGCGCTCGCTGGAAAGAAAATCATCTCTCCAAATGTCCAAATTACTATTGTTATAATTATCCACCATAATTCTGGAGAAATAAGCATAGCTCCATAACCGAGACCGCACAAAATTGATCCAAGTACCAATGATTTTTTATCACTCCAATTACTCATCGCGTTATTTAGTGGTACTTCAATAAAAATTATAAGCACTGTATTAACCGCCATCAATAATCCAAATATCACTTCGGTATGTTTTAGTTCATGAACAAGATATAATGGGAACGCGCCAATATGCTGGAAGAATACAATCATAACCGGAACCAGCGCAACATAAAAGAGAAGTATGTTTTTATCTTTTAATATACTTCTGTGATTTTTCTCTATTACATCTTCCTTTGTAACGCTTTCACTCATTTCTTTATTGATTGAAGCATGCGGTTCAAACTTAGCGAGTATTAAAAAAACCCATGCTGTAAATGTTGAAAACCCATTAACGTAAAACAGTAAAGAAAAATCGACCATAGCTAGAAGCCCACCTATAACCGGGCCAATGCTCATTCCAAGATTGATCGCAAGACGATTTAGAGCAAATGCTGTTTTTCTCTGATCCGGGGAAGATTCAATTGAAATGTAAGAAAGATTTGCAGGGCGGAATGCTTCGCTAATTACAGACAAAATTAATGTTATAATTAAGAATAAAATATACTCATGAACAAATGAATAGCAGACTAGAGTTATTGAAGTAAATAGAAGAGAGAATTTCATAATACGCATCGAGCCAATTTTATCGCTCAGTCTTCCAACAAATGGAGATGTGATTAATGCTCCCGCTCCATATAACGATAGAACTATTCCAGCCTTTGAGGGGGTTATTCCTTCACTTCGGGTTAAGTAAAGAACCAAATAGGGTAATACCATTGTTCCGCTTCTATTAATAAGAGTGGCAAATGATATTAACCAAATATTCCGTGGTATTTTTCTAAGTGAACTCCAGGGATTCATTAAAGCCAAAAAATATTTAAATAATTGTAAAGATAAGTTTTGGTTAAAGCAAATCACTTTCCAATTAGTTAAGTTTGTAACAAAAGTTTGGGAGAGTAAAAATGAGGCTAAAGGTTACACTTGGTCTGCTAAGTATTATTGTTTTAGCCGCCTGTTCATCATTGGTTTTACAACCAGGTGATTTTGCATGGCCAATCGAAAATGTGCTTAAGGTAGATGGAAAAGGTAATGTTGAGGAAAAACGGTATTCATTTAATCTCAACGTAAAAAAACTTTTTTATGCGGAATTCGCCGACTCGAATTCTTATAACGGAAAAGAAGTTAGATTAATTCGCGATAAAGCTGGATTTTATTTTATGACTGGAGCCGGATTTAAAAATGTGTATGTTTTTATTCCTGTTGAATCGGGATTGAAACTTGAAAATAAAATTTTAATATCTGAACAAAGCCTAAATTCTCCAATAATAAATCAAAAATCCCCCAATATTGAAATTATAGATGGTACAAAGAAGTATCTGCTGAACAGCAAAGGAATTGTGAGGTAATATTATGAAGAAACTGTTTTTGTCAGTATTAATGTTTGCTGCGATCTCATCGGTAATCGCACAGTCCGATTTTGAGAAAATTCAAAATTTCAAAACAAAATTAGCATTAATTGAACAATCGATTAAAGATGCAGCTTCAATTGAAGATTGCGATATAGTCGAAAATGAAATAATAAAACTAAAGACTGAATACTCACCATCTAGAACATTAATTGATAATTCTCTTTATCCCGATGATTGGTCTACCTCTTTCGCTAGAATAGAACAAAATTTAAGAATCAGAAGAGGCGACTTTGGACAGATTGTTGAGCTTCGAACTGAGGTTGGAGTATTGAGAGATAAAGTCTCTGAAATAAGCATTAAGAATGAAGGACTAATTTCTCAAATAAGGCTGCTACAAATTAATGCCACAAAAGATGCTCAAACAATAGCTTCATTAACTAAGCTCGTTGCTCAGTTAAAAGCTAATATAGCTCAGCGCGATGAATTAGTTCGCGGTATTGTGGATAGTCTACTTGCCGAATTTGTAAAATATCCAACCACACTTAATGATGTTGAAAAACAATCAATCTTTGAACGCGTTGATAATGGAAATCTTTTTTATAATGTAGAAAGAACGATTGCCGACAATGTGCAATTTATGAAGGTAACCGAGTTGCTTCCCGAAGATCTTTCTGAGATGAAAAAACAGTACCGCGATTTTAATAAAGTGTGGCGACAAGTTGGGCCGAAGCTTGCCGACATTTATATGAGTAAAAGAGATAAGGCTTCTCACATTGCCAACATCGACAATATGTTTCTTGATTGGAATATGAGATTGAATGATGAAATGTGGGGACAGGTAAACCGATTATTCAGAGAAAAACAACTTGCGTTGCTTCCATTCAAAAGCGGCGAACAATTTTTCAATAGTGTTTCATCATTTATTGATGATGAAATTAAGAATCAAAAAGTTAAAAGTTCTTCTGAGTCAGAAAGGGTTTATAACACATTTATTGATAGTGTCTATTTCAAATCAGTAGAGCCAATTTGGATTCCAATACTAATTGAAAACAGTATGATGAGCGAAGCGAATAAAGATTCTATTGACGCAAAAATTGGTAGATGGAAAACCGAAGTTGCACCGGGTGGAGCTTTCAATTGGGTATATATACTACTGATTGGAATAATTGTGGTATTAATTGTTGCACTTTTTCTTAAAGGAAGAAAAAAAGAAGTAATAGTTAAAAACGAAATCGATTAAAATAGAGATGGCAGAGATGCAGATTACGCGTCTCTGCTTCTTTAATGATTAAACAGAATGATTAACACTGCCCCAGCAATCATAATTATAGATCCTATAAACTTTCGCTTTATTTTCGTTTCTGCAAAATATTTATAACCCATCCAAACACTTATTAATGATGATATTTGAAACAATGCTAGTGCATAACTCACATTCATTCTTTCAAAAATGAAAAGTGTGGTTAATTGCATTAATCCGGTACTCAAAAACAATACAACAAAATACCATTTATTTGAAATTAATGAACTTCTCAATTCAACGATACTTGTATTTGATAGAACTAATAAACCTATTAATGAGAATATTAATCCGGCGGCACTCCACGCCGACATAGTTAAAAATGGGTCGGCATGCATTAATGCTTTTTTGAGAAACACTGCTTCTGTTGCGGAAAGAATTAATGCACCAATTCTATACTGTACACTCTTCTCCTTAAACAAAGTTATTAACGAAAAACCTTTCGCATTTTTATCCGCAATAAAGTGACTTCCAAACACGATCAGTATGATTCCAATAAATCCATAAAAACCCGGCAGTTCTCCAATTAAGAAAAATGAAACAAAAATACTTACAACCGATTTATATGAATTGATCGGTCCCAGCACAGATAGTTGTCCCACTGCCAATGCTTTTACAATCAATACATTTGCTAATACAGATAAGGTGGAGCAAAGAGTCAGATAAAAATAGAATTCAACTGGAATACCTCTCATAAAAAGAGGGAGCCAACCTGGAATAAATGCAATGGTTAAAAATAGGTGGGTTGTAAAAATTACAAACATCGGATTGACCGACGATGTCACAAGTCTCTTTTGAAATAGATTTGATAAAGGATTTGCCGTAATTCTTATAAATATTAATAAGGCAATCAACATGCTATTTCATAAGCATCATTTTTTTTACCGAAACAAAATCCCCCGCTTGCAAACGATAAAAATACATTCCGGTAGAGAGAGATGAACTAATTGTGAACTTCACACTATATGTTCCTGGAGACTGTGCCTCATTCACCAAGTCTGCGACTTCTCTCCCAAGAATATCATATACTTTTAATGATACATGAACATTATCATTTCGGTGAGATGATATTGACGAGAAATTTTTATGATTAATTGCGCCTGTTGGTATTACATAACTAATTACTGTTTCGGGATTAAATGGATTTGGATAATTTTGCATAAGTTCAAATTTATCCGGTAAAGATTTTTCACCAATTAAATTGCTGACTGTACCATCGCCAAATTTTTCAATACCATACCATAAAGTAACATCTCTGCTCTGATCAAACAAAATTTGGAATTTGTTCGGTGCAATTGGCAGAAGTTTAATTTTCAACGAACTTTTTATTGCTCCTCTTTCATCGAGAGGGTAAACATATATCGAATCTGCATTAATATTTGCCAACACTTTTCCTTTTAGAGGATATACCTGAGTTGGCGCGCTTCCCCATTTATTGCTTATTGAAGTATTGGTAGTATTCCAAACCATGCCGGTATTTTGAATTTTAGACCCAATCGTGATCAATGATAATTCTGAATCTTCGAGAGGTTTATCAACCAAACTAATCCAGCTTACCGTACCAAAATCAGAATTGTTCAGATCGAGAATCTGTAGCTTAGTGTTAGCAATATTTTTAGAGTTGACCAGATAACCGGCAATTCCAATATACTTATCAGTATTTAGAGAAATCATTCCATCGGTGGTATTGTAAATTATCTCTTCGGTATCAGTTTGGAAAATCGGACCGCTTACTTTAGGCAGAGTGTTAAAATTAGAAGTTGAGCCAGAAAAATATTTTTTAACTTTTACTGCATGTTTGAGTCCAATCTTTCTATCAAAAAATGAATACCCGTTCCAATTAGCTGCATCATTCCCGGGAATTGAATATAGAGTATCGCGAGTAAAACTAAGCTCAATGGGACTTACTGAAGGTTTGATATATCCACTTCTGAATGCGTGGGAAACAGAAGGAAACTGCGCCATAAGAATTGAATTACGGTTAACTTGAAAGTACCCATTAATTTTATCGATGTTCCACTCATATGGTTCGTCATAAGCAAAATAGATAAGCGCGTCGGCATCGTTGAAAGCCGAGTAGCCGAGTGAAAATACTGTAGATTCAATATGATATTGATTTGGGAAAGGATGCTGATATTCACTAACAGTAAATGGTTTTCCAACTTCCGGCACTCCCGTAAATAAAGCCGGAATTGTTCCTCCTTCGGAATTTTTAACCATCGGAGTATTATTTACAGTCCAATCAATTGATGACCAGGGCTCTTTAGGAAAACTCGGATGGTCCCAATAAGAATGATTATCTACATAATCGGCATCACTCATTGAAGCTAAATCAGCAGGACCAACATTCCAGTTCGAGCCATTAATAGGGACTTTTACACCCAGTTCATTTTTAAGATATGCTAACATTTCCTTAAAATAATTCCGCTGAACTTCAATATAAAACTCCGACATATCCCTCACTCTTTGAGGAGAATATCCTGGACAATCGGCATAGTCCAATCTTGCTATATTTCTGTTTTCAATTTGTTCATTTTCCTTTAATCCAACTACACTTGCATATGCAACGCTCACTTCGTCGATCCAAAAACTCCCGGTACTTTTTCCAAGTGCAAAAGAAAGTCTTGCATGCCCGGCATTATTTTCTGAAGCCTTAACACTAAAAGTAAAAACGTCCCAATTAGTGCCAACAGTAAATGACTTTCCCCCATACCAATTCCAAGGACTCTGATCATTCATCAGAGAAACATTTATCTCTTTTGGGGAATCTGCGCGAATTGCAAATGATACCGTATAGAGTGAATCTCTTTTTAATGTGATTGTTTGCTGTTTAAATTGAATATTCCAATCGATTCCCGAAGAATTTGTAACCGTTACTTTGCATGAGCCTGTTCCTCTGAATGTATTTTGGTTATCAACCGAAATTGTTCCGCTTGCTGGAGAATGCTGTTCTAAAATCCAATTTGTAGTGTTTGTTTCGAAGCTTCCGTTTTTAATTTGTTCTGATGAACTGCTATTTTTTACCCCCTTACTCCAAGCTAACTGTAAAGCGGTTGTTGAGTTATATTTCTGGGAAATAAAATTGTTAAATAAACTATCAAGCATTTTGGAATATCTTGTCGGAAGTTTTCCCCCTTTATTGATAGGCTTTAACTGATTATCGCGCCACATTCGATATAAAGAATTTTCATTTGTAATTTCAACCATAGCCATCACCGGGTCATTTACGAGAGATTTTCCGGTATAAGGATTTACATGAGTTAATAATTGTCTCGCATATTCCTTGTGTAAGGATATTATATAGGGATCAAAGAAATTAACTCCTTTTCCAAATTCGGGAAGAGAATCATAGTTAGCAACCTGATCAAAGATTCTAAATGTCCGCGATACATGAAGATTCATATTAATATAAATTCCATTCTGCTTCAGTGCAGCAATATAATTTTCTAAAAGATCGAGATAGGTTGAATTTAATTCACGTGTATATGTTTTTCCCAATAGACTTCTATCAGACCAGGGGTTATCGAGATGATGAAGACGGATAAGATTAAATCCATATTTTCTTAATCTGCCCGCTAGTAATCCCGCAATATTTTTTGGAGGAAACGCGGCATCGGCACCACTGTTAGTACCCCAAAACCGTATTCTATTTCCATTAACACTAAATTTTCCTTCAGAATCAATTGAGACAAAATCGTTATCCCCAATGGTCTGCTTTGGAAATTTTGGTAAAAATTTTTGAGTCGTGGTGTCGGTGGAAGGAAGATAAAAGTTGAATCCCCCAGTAAAATTTTGGGAATTGATTTGTGATGAAATCACAAGGACGATAAGGATAAATTTTTTCATGTTCGATTGATTTTATATTATTCTTTTAAAAAATAGGCATGATTAAAGAGATTTGAAAATAAAGATATGGTCAATTTTAAATAGCCGGATTTGATATTCCAAATCCGGCTTAATATTTCACTAATTATTTTCTAACAACTGTTAATTTTTTGCCTGCATATTTTATGACAGCATCCGGTTCCGCCAATAAATTAAACGACTGATTCTCCTCAGGATTAACAAAATGAATTCTGATATTTCTTTCTTGAAGCATTCCCTTAAAACTACCTTTTCTTTTTTCAATTGTTAATGATTTTGTCTTTTCTAAATATTCAAATCGAATAATAGAAAATGCTCCCTTTTCATAATTAAAATTCACATTTTCATCTTCATATAAATCAAACACGGCATCTTGCCCGGTGTAAATTAATAAATCAATCGGGTCTACCGGTTTTTCTGTCACATATTTTATTTCCGGTCCAAAGGGAATTATTGAACCGGCTTTAACAAATATTGGAATTTCTTCATAAGGCGCATCAACATTTAATCTCTCCCCGCCTTTAAAATACTTTCCACTTTTTAATTCAAACCAATTATTCCCTTTTGGCAAATAGATTTCTCTCCCGCGCGATTTATATTCTGTGACGGGATTAATCATTAAAGAAGGACCAAACATAAATTGAGTTCCAATATTCAACACATTTTTATCATTTGGGAAATCCATTACGAGAGGACGCATAATTGTTCCGTTCTTTTGAGTCACCATTCCGGTAAGAGAATAAATGTATGGCATTAAACGATACCGCAGTTTATTATAATAAACCATTGATTCATAAGCAGGATGATCTTCGGGAGCTATGTTATAAATTTCCCGATATGGAAACTGTCCGTGCGAGCGAAACAATGGGAGAAACGCTCCGAGCTGAAACCAGCGGGTATTTAATTCACGCCATTCGTCAGTATCTTTTTCAGTTTGATTTTCAAATCTTGGCTCAACAGAAAAACCACCAATATCAAATGTCCAATATGGATTACCTGACAGAGCAAAATTTAAACCCGCGCTAACTTGTGCTTTTAGATCATACCATCTTGATGCAATATCTCCACTCCATGTTGCCGCGGAATATCTTTGCTGTCCGGCAAATGCAGATCTTGTTAAAATAAAAACTCTTTTGTTCGGATCAGATTTTCTCTGTCCTTCATAGATTCCTTTCGCGTTCATTAATGAGTAAGAATTCGCGTAACGGAATGCGGAGCCAAGTGCAGTTGGTCCCATTCTTAATATTCTCTCATTATCTGATAGATTACTTTGAAGATCCGGTTCGGTTGCGTCGAGCCACCATGCATCAAATCCTTTACTAAATAATTTATCATCAATCTGATTCCAAAATAATTTTCTAGCGCCTTCATCGTAAGCATCATAAAAAGTTGAAACATATCCTGGACCCACCCAATCTTTTTGCCCAACTTCAACATTACGTTTATATAGCCAGCCTTTCTCATTAAAGGTATTATAGTTTTCTGTTCCTACATAAAATTTCGGCCAGACAGAAATCATGATATTAGTATTTAATTTATCATGAAGTTCTTTGTTCATTGCGAGGGGATCCGGAAATCTGTTCAAATCAAAATCATGATCTCCCCATTTATCTTCCGGCCAGTAAAACCAATCCTGTACAATATTATCTATTGGAATATTTCTCTTTCTATATTCACGAACTACATCAAGCAGCTCATCTTGAGATTTATAACGCTCTCGACTCTGCCAAAAACCCATAGCCCATTTCGGCATCATTGGAGCTTTGCCGGTTATTGTTCGGTATCCGTTTATTACTTCATCAAGATTGTCACCATAAATAAAATAATAATCGATTTGATCAGCAACTTCAGACCATAATGAAAAAGTTTTTTGAAAATCTTCTTTTGAGGGAGATAAATATTTCAAACCTAGGAAAGCTTCACCGAAAGCCGGAATCCATTCAATTCTTATTTTATATTCTATTCCCTTTTTCATATCTAGATTTACAATTCTCGTCCAGGGCATCCAACCTTGTCGCCACGATTCTACAACCAAAGAATCATTAATATAAAAATAGGCGTATCCGCTCGAGTAAAATCTGAATTCATGATTACCATCTTCTTGAGAAGATAATGTTGTAGTAAATCTGGCACTCCCTTTATTATAGTCAAATCCCTCGGGAAGTTTTGGTTTATCTTCAATGAAGTTATATGGAATATTATCTTCATTTCTTGTAATTAGTGGTACTTCGAAATTTCTATCCTGGAAGTATTCAGCCTTTATTTGATTTGAATTTAACAGAGGATTAATTTCAGCATAATCGCGCACATCGCCGAATTTAGTTCGTGAGTTATTATCCCACAATATTCCATAATTTTTACTCGAAGTTAGGAATGGGATTATATCAATAACATTGTATTGCCATAAATCAACATTTTTTCCTTTGTAATTAAAAAAATCATTCTGATGGGCGCCCAAACCATAAAACGCCTCATCATCGGCACTATTAAATATTTGTCTAACATTAAAAGTTGTTTCTCCAAAAACTTCAGCAGTTTTTATTTCTCTTTCTTTCTCTGATGTAATTTCATTCCCCTTTTTATCATAATATTTAATTATGCCGGTAGATTTTTCAATCTTAACATCTAGTTTTTTTGTGGAAATAATCAGCTCATCCGGAAATTCTTTTAAGTTCCATTTTGTTTTTTCCCACTTTTCTTTACTAACCATCAAACTTTTTCTTGAGGAGAAATCATTACCTTTAACAGCGGTAACATGAATAATCTCATCGGTGCAGACTTGAATTTTAATTTGATCGGCTCCATAGACAGATGCCGGAAGTAGAAGTTTTATTCCATCCTTAAGTTTTTCATAACTCACGCCGGCGGGAAAGACTTCAGTTGAAATTAAAATTATAAATAATAGACTAATAATTTTTTTCATGTTACAATCCTCAAAATGTTTAACGTATAACTTTTCTAAGACCATTATAATCAAATGTAGAATGCCATATGCAACCTATCCCACATTTTATCAGAAAATCGGGGATAGTAAACAACACTATTTTCTTAACATTTTGTGCTATCATCATGAATTATGAAGCGCGTTTTCCAAATATTGTGTTAGAGGAACCCCAGCATTGTAATAATCGAAAAGAATATCGCTCAACTCATCACTCATAATTAACGATTTATTTAATTCAGCACGGGAATAGAACTGCATATTATAAATTAAAGGCTGAACAATTGCCGCTTCGGTTAAATCCGGAGGTAACCTTTTCGATTTTGTCCCTAAAATTTCATTACCGAATTTCTCCACAAACCTTTTATTCAGTATTACTTTATTAAACTCTTTGATATTACCCGCTATTTTACTCCTAATTTTTGCAAGTCCCTCTTTATCAACATTATATAATCCCGTATAAACATTTATCCCTTTATGATTCAATTCAAAATAAAAACCGGGATCGTTTAAAGCTTTTCTTCCACCATGAGAAACCAACGCAGAGCAATAAGTTTTGTAAGGGGTTTTGTCTTTCGAGAAACGGATATCCCTATAAATTCGGAAAATGCACTCCTTGGGATCTGATAAAGTTAATGGATCATCAAAACTGATTCTAGTGAGCAGTTCACCAACAAGATTAAAGAATGGTTCTTTGATATTCTTTTCATATCTGGGTTCATTCTCTGTAAACCATTCTCTGTTATTATTGTTTTCAAGTTCTTTAAAGAATTTTACAAAATCTTTTGAAAAGTATGCCACTATTCAACCTCACAATAAAATTATTTTTATTTTGTGCATGCAATTTTAACAATAATGAGAAATTAATGCTTGAAAAATACAAACACGTAATCTGGGATTGGAATGGCACAATTCTTAATGATGTTGAGTTCGCGGTAGAATTGATTAATCACCTTTTGATAGAGAGAAATTTACCTTCCCTTACTGTCGAAAAGTATAAAAGTATTTTTACAATTCCTGTTAAAGATTATTACGCTAAAGCCGGCTTTGATTTTTCTATTGAGTCATTCGAAGTTGTTGGTAAAAAGTGGATAGATAATTATGAAAAAGGAAAATTGAGCTGCAGTCTGTATGATGGTGTAACCGATATTATTAAGAGAATAAACTCGCTTAGAATCGGGCAATCTGTTTTATCAGGATACAAGCAAAATACACTTGAAGATATTGTAAAGCATTATCAACTCTCTCCTTACTTCGATCATATTTTAGGATTGGATAATATTTACGCAGGAGGAAAGATGCACCGGGGAATTGATTTAATGAAAGAACTGAATCTTGAAAAAGGAGAATCATTAATGATTGGTGATATGGTTCATGACTGTGAAGTAGCTATGGAAATTGGGGCTGATTGTATTTTACTAGCCAACGGTCATCAAAGCAGAGAAGCATTAGAAACATGCGGTGTACCGGTAATAAATGATATTAGAGAATTATTAACCCTCTAATAATATTTAAAATGTGGAATTTAAACTGATATTAGTTTTTCAATACGTGGCGGTAACATTCGTTAACCCAATTCCATGCGCGTATTATATGTCTTTCCTCCTGTCTTATACCTGAAATTACTAACCGAATCGTAAAAATCCCATTAAGTTTTGTGTGTGTTAAAAAGAATTCACCAGTTGAATTGATTTGTGATAATAGTTTTTCATTAAAAGTATTTAGTTGAGATTCATCAAAGTCAGCAACTACCGCCCTAAAACAAACAGTACTAAAATTTACAGGAGCGAGCAACTCAAAATTATTATCTTCATCAATAAATTTGGCAAAACGATTTGCTATTCGGATGTGCTCGGCAATTCTTTCTTTTAATCCGGCAATCCCAAAATATCTTATTACAAACCAAAGTTTTAACGCACGAAACCTTCTGCCCAGTTGAAGCCCATAATCCATATAATTTTCTACTTGCGAATCCTCGCTACTCTTCAGGTATTCTGGTATTAGAGAAAATGCTCGTTTTAATATTTCCGGTTTTCTAATAAATAGAGTACTTAAATCGATTGGCACAAATAACCATTTATGAGGATTCGAAACAATAGAATCAGCTTTATCCCAGCCTTTAAAAAAATGTCTGCATTCCGGCAGCATAGCGGTTACACCGGCATACGCCGCGTCAACGTGAAGCCATATATTTTCTTTATTGCAGAATTCTGCTATCTCCTCAACTGGATCAACTGAGGTACTCGATGTTGTACCAATTGTTGCAACAACACACATCGGCACTATTCCGGATTTGCGATCTTCATCTATAGCAACTTTAAGTCTCTCAACAATCATAGAAAATTTTGAATCGCACTCAATTTTCTTGATTCCATCCAATCCTATTCCCAATGATAATGCGCTTTTTTCAATTGATGAGTGGGCATGCTCGGAACAATAAACTCGAAGTTTCGGGATTCCGCTCATTCCCTTTTCCCTAATTCCCAAATTCAAATACTCCCGAGCACAAGCCAATGCGTGAAATGAACTAATTGACGCGGTATCATAAATCATCCCCAAATAATTTTCCGGAAGTGCAAGCATTTTTCGGTACCATATTAATACTGTCTGTTCAAGTTCTGTTAGAGCAGGAGATGATTTCCACACCATTCCATTAACATTGAAAGCTGAGCTTATGATATCTGCGAGTATTCCGGGTCCACTAGCGGTAGAAGCAAAGTAAGCCATAAATTTTGGATGCTGCCAATGAGTGATTCCGGGCAATATTATATTGTTCAAGTCTGCAATAATATCATTAAAACTTTCCGGATCTGACGGTGCTTCCTGAGGTAATTTATTTTTAATATCTCCGGGAGTAACACTTGGCAATACAGAAAGGGCTTCGAGATTATCGAGATAATTGGCAGACCAATCAATTAGTTTATAACCCACCTCTTTAAACTCGGGTGAGGGCATGTCGAGATTATTTTTTTCTTTCATATTAAAACTGAATTTTATTTATCCAATTATAAATTATAGTCATAAGCTCAATCCGTTTATCCGAAAATGAATGCCCTGTTTCAAGAATATGTACTTCAGTATTTGGATTGGCTTCCAATAAATTTTCGGATAAAGGATAATGATGGATTTGCAGCGGAGCAATTGAATCGTATTTTGCTCCGAACAATAAAATATTTTTTTTCGCAAATGATTTTAGATGGTTTAATAAATTCCAATCAGCTTTATTTTCGATCAATTCATTTAATAAATTTTCGGCAGATTCATTGTTAACATAATTCATCGCGTCAATCATTTGAGAAGCAGAATAACTTTTTATTTCTTTATTAGATTCCAATATTTGTCCAAACATTCCGGCATTAAATGGAGCTATTGCGATGATATTTTTTACATAATCGTAATTTATTGAACTGTACAGTGCCGAAAAGCCTCCCATGCTATATCCTAGCATAACAATTTTTTTTCGATCAACACGAAATTTTTCAAGGCAAATATCACTAACTAAAAAATCTAAGGCCGCTTTAGTATCGCTAACTATATTTTGAAAAGAGTAGCTGCCATCACTTCCCCATGAACCACTATAATTAAACCCCATCACATTAAATCCATACCGCTGAAACATTCGGGCAATGTCGTGATTTTTTTCATTGCCGGGAAAACCATTCAGCATTAACACTGTTGGCTTAATACTCTCTCCCGATGCAATAAACATTGTTCCAAATAATTTACTTTCGCCATTAAAAAACTTTAAAGGTGACATAGTTGCCGGAAAGTTTTTATCCGGTGGAGCGTCTTCATAAATGGGATTAAACTCTTTGAGGTTCATATTATCTTTCATAATTCTCGGTGATTGTAATTTAATTTGGCCAAGTCAAAAATAGAGATAATTAATGATGTATAAAATTTAATAAAGCTTTTTTCCATTTAGCACCTCATTTCTTATCTTTGCCCAACATTTAATAATAATAAGTTAATAATATGAGAATCAGCAAATCGTTTATCCCTACTTTAAAAGAAGTTCCCTCAGAGGCAGTAATTCCAAGTCATATTTTGATGATACGGGCTGGATTGGTGCGACAATTATCAGCAGGAATTTATTCATGGCTACCGCTCGGTTATAAAATTATAAGAAAAATAATGGATGTTATTCGTGAAGAGATGAATGCCATTGGTGGGCAAGAATTTCACTATCCAGCACTAAATCCAAAAGAAATTTGGGAACAAACCGGAAGAGTTGAAGCATTTGGTGATATTCTTTTTCATATTAAAAATAGAGATTATGTACTGGCTCCTACCCATGAAGAAATTGTTGCCTATCACGCGAAGGGAGCTATTGTTTCTTATAAAGATATGCCTCAAATATGGTATCAGATTCAAACCAAATTTAGAAATGAACCAAGACCTCGAAGCGGTGTTATACGAGGCAGACAATTTATTATGAAAGACGCTTACACTCTCGATAAAGATTTTGAGGGACTTGATATTGGTTATGCATTACATGATAAAGCGTACAGGGCAATCTTTGATAGATGCGGGTTAAAATATTTTGTGGTTGGAGCATCGAGCGGGGCGATGGGAGGAAGTAAAAGTGAAGAGTTTATGGTTAAGAGTGAAGCCGGAGAAGATACCGTAGCTTATTGTGAAAAGTGTCAGTATGCGGCAAACTCTGAAGTTGCGCAGTCAATTGCAGAACCGGCAAAAAAACATGATGAAAGCAAAACTGTCTTTGAAATTTCTACGCCGAACATAAAATCAATAGATGAACTTTGCGCTTTTTTAAGTATTAATGAAAAAGAAACCGCCAAATCTAGAGTATATATTCATGAAGGTACTCCCGTTTTAGTTTTAATGAATGGAAACGATGAGGTCAACGAAACAAAACTTGGTAATGTATTGGGCGGTAATGTTCGTCCTTGCCATCCTGAGGAATTAAAGGAGATAAGTGGTGCCGATGCAGGATCGATTGGACCAATTGGATTTAAGCATAGAATTTTAGCGGATAATCTTTTAAAGAACGCAAATAATCTTTACAGCGGCGCAAACAAAAATGATTATCACTTAGGTGGAATTGATTTAACGCGCGATGTGGCAGGAGTTGAGTATTTTGATTTAAGAATTGCACAGAGCGGAGAAAAATGTATTCGATGCGGATCTCCACTTGAAGTGTTCAAAGCAATTGAGCTTGGGCATATCTTTAAGCTTGGTACTAAATATTCTGAAGCTCTTGGTGTAAATTTTCTTGATGAAAATGGAAAAGAAAAACCGGTTGTTATGGGAAGCTATGGTATTGGTGTAGAAAGAATACTTGCTTGTTTTATTGAACAGAATTATGATGATAGAGGATTAATTTGGAAAGAACCACTTCAGCCGTTCGATATTCATTTAATCGGTTTAAATATGAAGAATGCCGAAGTATCAAAATTTGCTGAAAAAGTATATCTTGATTTAATAGCTGATGGTTACGAAGTTTTGTTTGATGACCGCACAGATGCAAGTGCCGGATTTAAGTTTAATGACGCTGATCTTTTGGGTATGCCGGTTCAAGTTATCGTTGGGGAAAAGAATTTGAAAGAAGGTAAAGTTGAACTGAAGAACCGTAAAACGGGAAACAAGATTGTAATTGCATTAGATAATTTATTGAATCAACTGCAAGAGCATTTTTAATTTGTTATGTTGAATCAAGTTGATGCTGAAACAAGTTCAGCATGACAATGGTTATCGCTCTTTTAGCCGTCATCCCGAACTTGTTTTGGGATCTAAATAGTAGGAAGATTAATGAAATCCAAATTACATATTGTTTCTACTCCAATCGGTAATTATGAGGATATTACATTACGCGCGTTAAAAGTTTTAAAAGAAGTTGATTTTATTATTTGTGAAGAATTTAAAGAAGCCCGCAGACTGCTCTCACAATATCAAATTGAAAAAGAGCTTGTCTCTCTTAACGAACATAATGAAGAGGAATCCTCCCAAGAAATAATTGCCCGATTAAAAAAGGGGGAAACCGCGGCTTTAATATCGGATTGCGGTACTCCCCTATTTTCAGATCCGGGTAAATATTTAATACATAACTGTATTTCTGAAAAAATTGATTTAATACCTATTCCGGGGGCTAATTCACTTTTACCGGCTCTCGTTGGGTCGGGATTTAGTTTAGATAAGTTTTATTACGCCGGATGGCTTTCTCCGAAAACAGAAATTCGCAAAAAAGAATTAATCCGCCTAAAAGCAATAAAGGAGTTAATAGTAATAATGGAAACTCCCTACCGATTAAAGACTATATTGACAGATCTCGAAAAGATATTTAATCCCACCACACATATTTGTGTTTCATTCGATATGACACTTGCTACCGAAAAATATTATAGAGGAACAATCCAAGCTATCCTTAAATTAGTGGAGGAACAAAAACTTAAAGGTGAGTTTGTTCTTTTAATTAATAATAGATAAGAAAAAAGAATGATTGTTTTATCCAATTCGCTTAATTTATAATAATAGAACGATTTCTATTAATCCTATGTTGTATTGAATTGTAGAGGTTAAATTGCTTAGATTTCAGACAAATAAAAACATTATATAATAACTTGGAGAAAATATGTTACAGGTTCAGGATGTGGATCTCACACCGAATCCCCAAGCGCTAAAATTCATTTTGAATGAAAAACTTTTAAATAGAGAAACCAGAAATTACCAGAATAAAGAACAAGCTATTAACGATCCTTTAGCAAAAGGTATCTTCGAAATTGAGGGAGTAGTTTCTGTTTTTTATATGGATAAGTTTATAACCATTGAAAAGGATTCTAAAGCAGCATGGGGTCAAATTCAGAGACCATTTGTTGAGTTCATCAAAAATTTTGATAAAGCACAAATTCCGGCAGAAGTCGAAGTGCCGCAAATGTCATCTGAGGAAGAGACCGAACTTCTTAAAAAGATTAATGAAATATTGGATACCAGAGTTCGTCCAGCATTGGCCGGTGATGGTGGTGGATTGGAAGTTATTGGATTAGAGGGAACTACTCTTTCAATACGTTATCAAGGAGCTTGCGGAAGCTGCCCAAGTTCAATTCGAGGTACATTAGTCGCAATTGAAAATTTATTGAGAAGAGAAGTCAGCCCTAGTATTGAAGTAATACCCGGATAAGTTTAATTATTATTTTGAGAAGAAAGCCGTTGAATTCAACGGCTTTTTTTTATTCGAAATTCTGTGATTCATCGTCATAAACATGTTCATTAAATATTGTCTCGAGTTCTTCCTCGAAGAAAAATTTATCCTCACCAAATGCCGGTTTTAATTCATCGAGCCAAATTGCATCTTCATTGTAATCTGCAAAAAATGGGCGAGCAACCCAGTCGGGATTTCTCCCCTGTAAAAATCTCATTACAATTATTTTTTGCTTGTTAACTTCACTAACTCCAAGCATTTGAATTTTACCAGGTGTAGCACTCATACTGGGACCTCGAACAGTTCTGCATACACCACTCACAGATTGGTAAGCTTTTCTAAAAATATTCCACGCCTCAACTAAGGGCATACCAAAAAAGTGCTGTGCACCGGTATCACGCGCAACAAACATATAATATGGGATACAGCTTAAATTAACCTGCTTACGCCACATCTCACTCCAAATTTCAGGTTTATCATTTATATGTTTCATAACCGGCGATTGTGTTCTAATCTGCGCACCGGTGGCTCTAATTCTTTTAATTGCTTCCTTAACCGCATCTGTTGATAGCTCAATTGGATGATTAAAGTGAGCCATTATTGCCAGGTTTTTTCCTTTGGCAATAATTTTATCGAACAGTTTTATTAACTCATCCGCATCTGTATCTTTAGTAAATCTATAGGGCCAATAAGCAAGCGCTTTTGTACCAAAACGGATAGTTTGAATATTATAGAGGTCATCATCAAGTAGCTCATCAATATAAAAAGCCAATCTTTTTGTGCTCATAATTAATGGATCTCCGCCAGTAAATAAAACGTCTGTTACTTCGCGATGTGCCTTTAAATATTTTATGAGAAGTTCAACCTCTTTCATCGCAAATTTCATATCAGCCATTCCAACAAATTGAGGCCATCTAAAACAAAATGTGCAATACGCATGGCAAGTTTGTCCTTGACTTGGGAAGAAAAGAACTGTTTCTCGATATTTATGCTGAATCCCCGTCAATTCAATTCCATCAATTGAAGGTACATTGTGTTTTTGCCCCGCGGGGTGGGGATTGAGTTCATGTCTAATCTCATTTATTAATGGTTTCATCTCATCAATTTGATGCCCATCATTAAACATTTTTTCCACTTTAGAATAATGATGATTCTGAAGCATCTCCTTTCTCGGAAATGTAAGTGTAAAAATCGGGTCATCGGGGATATTCGACCAGTCAATTAAATTCTCAACAACATAGTTGTTGGTTTTAAAAGGGAGAACATTGCCGACTATATCAATAGCGTCATAGTCAATTTTGCTGAGTTTTTTTAGCGCGTCAATCTCCATGTAATTTCGGAGAGTATAATTTTTGTAGGTATGCATGATACCTCCTTTTTATTGAGATAATGGACAGCAGAGGAAATTTAGTGGGCGAAGTTTTGCCCGGTGAATCTTGAAGTGATTACAAAATAAGAAAAATTAGATAGAAGTCAAGGTTATAAATACGATTTTTAAAACTGAACGAGCCGACATTAAACCGGCTCGCAATAAAAAACTAAGCAAAAGAATTATTTAATCTCTGTAACTTTGCTTATATCATCAAGCTTAACAAACTTTTCATTGAATTTATAATTTCCTTCAGCAGTTTTAATTGTCTTGATGAATTTTACATTAACACCGGAAACTTGGCTTTTCTTCTTCGCTTTATCGCCAAATGATTGTTGTTTTGCCATTACATATACTCCTAAAAATTGAGCCCAAATTTATAGAAAAAAGGATTTAAATAAAAATTATTGTGCTATTTGCTTTAAAATCAAATTAAATCTGCTGTTTTAGCATCAATTACGCGTTTTAAATCTACTGGTGCTATTTTAATTTGCGTTCCCCTCACACCGGCACTTATAAAAATAAAATCGAAAATCTCACAAGTCTCATCAATAAATGTTGGAAAAAGCTTCTTCATTCCAATTGGAGAACACCCGCCCCGAATATAACCCGTTAATGATTGAATCTCCTTCACTTTTATCATCTCAATTTTTTTTGAAGAGGAGACTATTGCAGCTTTCTTCAGATTTAATTCTTGGTCTCCTGGGATCACAAAAACAAGTAATTCATTTTTTTCATTTCTAGTAACAAGAGTCTTAAAGACTGACTCCGGATCGGCATTTATTTTTTTTGCAACGGAAACAGCATCCAGTTCATCTTCGCTTACATCGTAATCAAATGTTTGGTGATCTATTTTTTTTGATTCTAGAATGCGTACCGCGTTAGTTTTCATTTTTAATTAATAAATTATCCAACTTTGGAAAGTATTAGATCTGTTAATATTCTGCCGCTTTCCTTCAAATCGAAATCCGGTTCACTTTTTTTAACAGCCTCAACCTC